>NZ_WWCN01000015.1 GCF_009857445.1 Duganella flavida | reverse complement strand
TCACCAGCCACCCACCAAGTTCGGTGACAACACCCCCCGGATCATGGGCGACTGGGGGCAACAATCATGCCGAACTTGGCTGGCCAAAACCTTGAGGATCAAGGTCTGTATATAGTAACGGGGCGGGCTGACGCGACCGTCGTTCGGGGCGTCGAAAATTTCATCTAATACAGAGATCGTTAAATGACGAAATACCCTTGCAAACGCAAGAAGTAATTTAACTGTATATTAGATGCGAAGTCAGAAAAATCCATAATTATCAATCGGTTACAGTATCTGGCCGCCCGCATGGGGTGCACGGGGTCGGAGGTTCGAATCCTCTCGCCCCGACCAACAAAATCAATGCAAGCCGTTCAGCTTGGCAGAAGTAGCTTCACTAGAGCTGGTAGTAGCTGGGCCAGGAAAACGGCCGTCACTGTCCAAAGGATGATGGAAGTCTTGGCTTCGGCAATCTGGACTTTGATATCTGCCTTCAGTTCGACCTTGGTCTCTGAGAAAAGATTCTCAAGCCGGGCGAACATGATCTTGAGTTCGGTAATATCGTTCTTGGTGGCGTAATTCGCTTTTATCAGCGCGAGATCGGCCGTTTGACCGGCCTCGTCAGCTTCCAGCTTATCAATGCGCGTTTCGGTGTTCATACGCCAATGGTAGGCCTCTGGCTTTTCATCGTCAAATATCGCGGACATAACGTGCTCCATTCGTGAGGGCTCAGCTATTCTCAATGCTGCGCCAGCCCTCAAATGGAAATTTGATATAGGTCAAATGGGTTCTTTGTGGAAGCGGCCGTCTTTCATGATGGCGTGGAGGCGGTGGCGGTTTTGCAGGATGGTGATGTCTTGCAGCGGATCGCCGTCCACCAGCAGCAAGTCGGCCAGGTAGCCAGGCTTGATGCGGCCCAGCAGGTGGCCCATGCCCATCAGTTCTCCGCCCAGCCGCGTTGCGGCTTCCAGCGTTTCGCGCGGCGTGTAGCCGAAGTGGCGGACGAATAGTTCGAGGTCGCGTGCGTTGTGGCCCGTGGGATTGAAGGGGAAACCGTAGTCGCCGCCCGGCAGTACGCGGATGCCGCGTCGTCGCAGCTCCGGTACCAGTTCACGTTGCCGTGCCAGCACTAGCGCCGCGCTGCGCTTCATGTCCGTCATGTCTATGCCTGGCGGCGGTTCGGCGTCCAGTGTGGCCTGGATGATGCCCACCGCAGGGCCGACAAAAATCTCATCGCGTTTATCTTCCATTATGTCCAGTGCTTCCACGTCGGCCCAGGTGCAGTGATAGAGCACGCGGAAGTTGGCGCGCAAAGCCATCTTCACTGCCGCCGCAGCTTGCGCGTGGGCGGCCAACCACACGCCCGAGATGCGGGCCTGATCGCCAGCCGCATTGGCTTCCTCCTGTGTGTACAACAGCTCCTGTGAGCTGCCCGGCTTCAGCGCATCCTCACCCGACAATAAAAACTTCACCGACTTCGCACCCAGCGTGGCGCATTCGCGCACGAAGGCGCGCACGGCTTCGGGACCGCTGCCATGTGGATCGACCTTGCCATCATCGAAAGCGCCCGCAGTCGGCGGCTCGCGTTCGATCGAGGATGCGATCAAACGCGGCCCCGGCATGCCGCCGCTTTGGATAAATGAATTCAGCGTGACTTCAATGGTTTTGCTCAGCGAGCCCGCCGAGTAGGCGCTGGTGTAGCCGTGATCGAGCAGGATGCGGGCATTACGCGCCGTGGTCAGAATCAGGTCTTCCGGCGGCAGCGATAATCGCGGCACCAGGCGCTCCACGGAGCTAGGCCACGACAGGTGGGCATGTGCCTCCACCAATCCCGGCATCAGGGTACGGCCATCGCCATCGATCAGACGATCTGCTACGCCGCCCAGCGCCGCCACATCCGCACCCAGTTCGACGATGCTCGAACCTTCGACGCGCACAGCGCTGACGCCCGGCAGCGGACCGCTGCCGTCAAAAATACTCACGTTATGAAAAACTATGCCGGGCATGGCATTCCTTCCGATTGATAGCCCCGGATAACAGCATACCGCCGCGTCCAGCCATCATGAAGCCGAATTTGGCGATACCTGCTATCACCGCACTTGCGCGGCCAGCTCCTCGTGTGGCGGCATGGCCTTGGCCACTTCCAGCATCACGCCGCGCAGCCAGATGTGGCATGGATCGTTCTCCTGAAAGCGGTGCCACTGCACGCATTCCGCCATCAGCGGCAGCGTGTAGGGCAGGGGCAGCAAGCGCACTGGCAAGCGCCGCGCGCAGGATTGCGCCAGGCGCGTATGCATGGTCGCCACCAGGTCGGTACCGATCAATACCGACGCCATGCTGACGAAGTCCGAGGTGGTGACCTTGATGCGACGCTGCACACCCTGGCCTTGCAGCATCAGTTCTTCAAAGGTGGGCGAGCGCGGACGGCCCAGCATTGGCGCTACGTGCGGCAGGCGCACGTAAGTCTCCGCATCGAGCACGTCGCCCACTTGCGTATTGCCTTCCCAGATCACGGCGCAGTAACTGTCTTCGAACAGCAGCCGTTGCGGATGTTCTTCCGCCAAAAAGTGACGTGGAATGATGAGGAAGTCGTTCTCGCCGCGCCGCAGCTGCTCGCTGGCGTCGTCTGACAGCGGCACCAGGTCGAGCGTCATATTGGGGGCGTCGCGCAGCACCCGCGCCACCACGCGGTTGAGGAAAACTTCGGTGGCATAGTCGGACACCATGATCTTGACGACGCGGGTTTCCTTGGCCGGATCAAAGCTGACCCGCATGCCGACCGTGGCGTGGATGTGCAGGATTAAATCGCGCACCGGCGCTTCCAGCTGGCGGCCCAGCACCGTCGGTTCCATATTGCGGCCGACGGCGGCCAGCAACTCGTCTTCAAAGAATTCGCGCAGGCGCGCCAGCATGCCGCTCATGGCAGATTGGCTGACGTTGACGCGCGCAGCGGCCCGCGTAATGTTCTGCTCCTTCAGCAGCGCGTCGAGCGCCAGCAGAAGGTTCAGGTCCAAACGGTTGAATCGCATGCGCTACCCTCCATGAGCCGACGGGTACATGGTACGCGATGCTTGCGCCGTGGCGCAAGCTGGCCTTTCCCACCGCATCAGATAGCGTTCTTGCGGGCGATGGCGCCGAGCAGGCGCGCACTCGGCTTGATGGTGCGGCGCATGGTGGCGCGGTCCACGGCGATAAGTCCGTAGTGGGGCTTGTAACCGAAGATCCACTCGAAGTTATCCAGCAGTGACCAATGCAGGTAGCCGCGCACGTCGATGCCATCGCGCAGACAATCTGCCACGCTCTTGAGCGCGCGCTGGATGTATTCCTCGCGCTGGCGGTCGTCCATCGTGGCGATGCCGTTTTCGGTGACGTAGATAGGCAGCTTGACGTGCTGGCTGGTGTAGCGGATGGTGGCGCCCAGCGCTTCTGGCCAGAACTCCATGCCGCCGTCGGTCAGGCGCGCACCGGCCGGTGGTGGCAGTTGGCCTTCCGGCGCAACCAGCGCACGGGTGTAGGTTTGTACGCCGATGTAGTCGCCATGCTCGCTGATAGCCTTGAACCACGGCTCGTAGGCAATGGCGCGCTTGCGGTCGCGCATGGCCGGATCGCCCACTGCCTGGTCGTCCTCAATCGCCATCGACAGGCCGACCGGCAGTTTAGGGCAGGCGGCTTTGATGGCCTGGTAGCCGAGACGATGGCCTTCCAGCAGGCCCGCTTCAATTTTGTCGAAGTCGCCGAAGATCCATGAGGAGAACTTGCCGGTGCCGGCGCGCTTGCCTGCCTCGGCCAGCATGGCTTTCTCCGGCGGGATGCCGGTCAGGCCGGACAGCGGACCCGGAATGCCGAACAACAGGCGTGCCAGGTTTGGTTCGTTGAAGGTGGCGGCGAGCGTCATCATGGATCCCAGTTCTTGCGCCACCTTGCTGCAGTAGCGCGCGAACAGTTGTGCCGCGCCTTCCGCTTCCCAGCCGCCGCGTCCTGCGAACCAGTAAGGCGTGATGAAGTGGTTGAACGAGACCACGGCTTTGATTTTGTGTTTGTGGCAGGCTTTCAGTACGTCGCGATAGTGTTCAATCGCGGCGACCGAGAACATGCCTTCCTCCGGCTCTACGCGTGCCCATTCGATCGAGAAGCGGAAGGTGTTCAGGCCCAGTGAGGCCAGCATGGCGATGTCCTCTGCGAACAGGCGATAGTGGTCTACGCCAGCGCCGGACGGTTCAACGAAGATAGATGGTTTGACGTTCTCCAGCAACCACGCGTCGCTGTGGACGTTGTCGCCTTCGACCTGATGGCCTGCCACCGCAGCGCCCCACAGGAAGCCTTGCGGGAAGTGGTAGCTTTTGTCGGCTGCGAACGACAGCGGCGAGAGCAGCGTGCCGCCGGCCAGCGCCGTAATGGCTTTCAATGTGCTGCGGCGGGATGCGATGATTTTTTTGTCTTGCATGATGTCTCCTTGGGGTTTTTATTCGGCGCTGCGCGACAGCAGACGCACAGGGCCCAGCAGGCCGCTTGGCATTAGTTTGCCGTCTGCCTGGTATGGTTTGAAAGTGCTGAAGGTGTAAGGTTGCGTGACTCCTGGTTGAGCGTCGCCGATCAGGCGATTTGGCCACAGGTTGGTAACGGTGATTTCCAGTGCGTTGGCGCCCGGCTTGAGCAGGCCGGTGACGTCGGCTACGTATGGTGACTTCCAGAGCAGCGGCAGCGGCTTGCCATTCAGTTTGACCTGTGCCATCACTTCCACGGCGCCGAGATCCAGCAGGATGCGGGCATTCTTGCGCAGCCATGCTGCATCGGCTTTCAGTTCGCGGCGATAGGTGGCGCTGCCGGAGTAGTACTTGATGCCATCGACCGACGAGGCACTCCAAGAAGCGAGGTTTGGCAGCGTGATGCTGGCCGGGGCACCGCCGCCGGGCGTGAAGTCGAGCTTCCACGGGCCGCTCAGCGTGGCCAGTGGGCGTGTGACCGAGACGGCAGGCACCAACGCCAATGCCGTCTCCGGCGACGTGGCTTGCGTGACCGCAGCGGCGGCACGGAAGACGACGAACACCGAGCCATGCTGCTCCATGTCGAGCGACACGATGGTGCGTCCGCCTTCCTCGCGCCAAACGGCAGGTGCGGTCTTGCCGCTATCGGCGTACCACAGCTCCGGCTGCAGGCCGCTGACGCGGAAGCTGGCCTTAAACTTCTCTGCACGCGCCTTCTGGTTGGCGACGAAGTAGATTTCGGTGCCCTTGTCGATGCGGTGCGTGGCGACAATCTCCGAGTCCGCATATTGGCGGCTGAAAGCGTAATCCGGTGTTACGTTCAAACCTTCCAGCACTGTACCGATCTCGCGGCCCGACACCACCTTGCCTTTGCCGTAGCGATGCTCAGCCACCGTGCGGCCATCGGCATCTCCCCACATGGCTTCTGCAATCTGCGCCAGCTCCTGCTGGTCGCCCATGCCCGGCGTGCTGCGTGGCTTGGGGCCAAGTATCACCGCGCCTGCTTCCACCAGCTCGCGTAGCTTGCGCAGCAGCGGCAAGCTGATAGCCGTCGTGGAAGATGGCAGCACCAGCAGGCGATAGGACGCGCCACTTTCAAGTTCAATCCGTCCCTCGCGTACGCTGGCGCGCTGCAGCAGCACTTCGGCATTGACGTAGTCGTAGCCGAAACCAGCTGGCACGCCAGGACGATCCGGCTCCGCAAACGGCGCAGCCACCGGCGCACCTTCGCCGTAGAAGTAGGCGATATCGTTGATCGCGCGGCCCTGCTGCAGCATGTAGGAAGCGCGGCTCAAATAATCGATCCACGGGCGTGCTTGCTCAGCCCAAGTCTCGTTCCGCGTGAAATGCTGGCCGAACCGCCACAGGCTCACCCCCGGCTTGCGATTTTCGAACGGCTGGTGCGGCGAAGCGTGGATGACGAAGCGGTTCACGCCCAGCGCCATGTACTGGTCGGCGATCCATTTCAAATCACGCGGGCTGCGGCTGAATGATGGGATTATCGGCGTGGCGGTGAAGGCCTCTGCGGCTACCAGCTGTTTTCCGTAGATATGCGCCGCCGATGCTGCTTCACGAATGTCCGACACCTGGTTCGGAATCGGCTTCTCACCGGGATTGCGATCCCAGAATTCGCCCATCGGAATATCAACGCGCCCCTTGGCTTGCAGGCCGTCGCCGACAGTCGGCAGATTGACGCCCATCGCTTCCGCATACAGCTGCATGCCGTGCTTGTGCGCGACATCGGCCGCGACGCCGTAGTGGTTGTCCGAAATCAGGTCAGCGATGGTGCGGCGAAAATCCCACAGGAAGCGGTCGCTGGCCTCGGCGCTATCGACCACACGGCCGCTCAGCACTGCCAGCCAAGGCAGCGGATCGTAGCCGCGACGCTGGCGGAATTCGGCCAGCATGTTGGTGGTCCAGTTTTGCTGGTTGGCTTCCCAGCTGTCCAGCATCAGGTGGCTCAGGCCTTTGGCGTCGGCCATCTTGCCCAGATAAGTTTCGAAGTGCGAGGTGACGGCGGCACGATCCAGTTTGTCCACTTCCAGCCCCACGCCTTGCTGCGTGGCTGGATCGTTGGTCTGACCGGTGAGCGAGTAGCCCAGTCGCAGTATCGCCCAGCGGCCTGCTGGCACATCCCAATCGAGACTGCCGTCGGCGCGCAGCTTGCCGGTCAGGTCGACCACGGACTGGCTGCGCACCGCCATGTCGGCGGCGACGGCTGGCGTGGCGAGGCTCTCCAGTTCTTCCGCTATCGAGAAACCTGCCTTGTCTTCGTAGCGGTGTACGCGGCCCGTGGTGGCGACCGAGAATTCGGCGATATCGTGCGCGGTCTGGCGCGGCTTGCCCATCACGTCATCGAGGAAGTTGCGCGCCGGGTTACCCAGCTCCAGCCGCACGAAGCGTACCGCGCGCTCGGCGAAAGCATAGGTGCGCACGCCGGTGGTGGTGCTCAGGCCCGAATGCACGGAGCCGGGCAGGGTGGCCACCGTCTCCCAGTTCACGCCATCGGCACTGACTTTGATGGCGCCGTCCGGAATCTGCACCTGGCCGATCGACAGCGTTACCGCTTGTGCGCGCACCGGCTGTGCGTACTCGATCTGCAGCCACGCAGGCTTGCTGGCATCCGGCGACAGCGGCAGCTTTTGCGCGTGTTCGAAATCGCCATCATCGAGTGCTGCGGCGGTGAAGGTGCCACCGCTGGCGGTGATGGTGCGCGTTGGCGCGGCAGCTTCCGCATCCGGCAGGCGATAGGCAATGACGGCGGCGTCGGCGTACCACTGTGGCACAGTGAATTTCTGGCGGCTGTACGGCTGGCCGCCGGGCGAGCCGTCCGGCATCGGTGCGAAATCGGACTGACGGTGAATCGGGATATTCTGGAATGGTCCGCTTACCGACGGCGGGGCCGCCAGCGTACCGCTGAAATGGCGCGGCCCATCGACCTTGGTCTCGGCCCAGACATACTTTTTCATGCCTTGCTGCGGCGTGACCCAGGGGCCGCCCGACTCGCTCCAGCCGCTGCCGCCGGAGATGGCGACCTCCATGCCTAGTTTGCCGGCTTCAGTGGTGGTGTAACGCACGCTGTCCAGCCAGCGCGGCGACATGAATTCGGCCGGCTGGTCGACATACTGCGCCGTACCCAGGTCAACGTCGAAGATATGCACGCCGCCGATGCCGATGCGGTGCATCCATTCGAGATCGAGTTTGATTCCTTTGTTATCTACATTGCCATTCATCCAGTGCCACCAGACGCGCGGGCGCGCCTCTTGCGGGGGCTGCTGGAATAAGGCCGGATCGGCGGCGTAGGCCGCGCAAGACATGCCGACGGCTGCGGCGAGTGCGAGCAGGCGCGGTGCGCGCCCGTTGCGGTTTCGATGCATTTTTGTCTCCGTTGTACTGCTTTTTTATTTGGTCACACCATAACAGTGCAGCGCTCATCGGTAAAACGATGAGTTGCGATAGCACGTATCACGATTCCCGATCGAGTACGAATTTGAGCAGTGTGGCGCTCAGGCTTTCGTCGCCGGTATTCACCGCGTAGACCTGGGTCAGGTGGTTATGGCCGGGAACCACGTTGATCTGCGGCGTGTAGCCGTGACGCGTGACCAGCCGCGCAAACAGCTCGCCGGCCTGCACTTGCATCTGTGGCGGATCGAGTTCGGCGTAGCTGATTAACATCGGCACCGGCTCGGCGTCAATCAGGTCCACGGTGGACATGCTTGCGTGGCGCGACAGGTCTTCGCCGAAGTAGCCTTCGTTGCGCGGATCTGGTGTGAGGATGCCGAACTGCTCGCGGGCCCGCAGCTCAAGGCCGGCGTTGTAGACGCCGGAAATCAGCGCGATGCCTGCAGGCCGTGAGTCGCCGGCAGGATGGAAGCGCTTTACCAGGGTGGCCGCAGCCACGTGCGCCGCGCCCGCAGATTCGCCGGCGATGACGATGCGGTGTGGATCACCGCCGTGGCGGGCAGCGTGTTCGCGTGCCCACGCGAACACGGAGGATGCGTCTTCCGCGCCGGATGGCCAGCAGCTTTCCGGCGCCAGGCGGTAATTTGGCACGATGGTCAGCACGCCGTGGCGCGAGAAGTAGCGGCCGAAATTTTCGCGGTCAGCCTTGTCGCCGCGCAGGAAGCCGCCGCCGTGCAGGAAGATCAGCACCGGGTAGCCGCCCGCCGGCCTTGCGTCCAGAGGACGATACACGTCCAGCTTGTGGCGTATATGCGGGCCGTAGGACAGGTCACGTTCAACGCTGCCGCCTGGCGGCGATTTTTCCAGCGCAGGCGCGTACAGCACGCGGGCGAATTGCGGATCAATGGCGGTGCCGGCCTTGCGTATCACATCTTCAAATGGACGGGACATGACGGTTCCTCAGCGCGGCTCTTTGTGGAAGGCGCCGTCTTTCATGATGGCGCGCAGGCGCTTGCGGTCCTGCAGCACGGTGACGTCGCGGTCAGGTTCGCCGTCCACCAGCAGCAGGTCGGCCAGGTAGCCGGTCTTGATCTGGCCCAGTTCTTCGCCCATGCCCATCAACTGGCCGCCCAGCAGGGTGGCTGCGGACAGTGCTTCTTCGTGCGTGTAGCCGAACAGGCGCACGAACAGTTCAAGGTCACGCGCGTTGCGGCCGTTGGGATTGAATGGGAAACCATAGTCGCCACCCGGCAGCACGCGTACGCCTCGCCGCTTCAGTTCCGGTATCAGCTTGGATTGCAGCTCCAGCACTTCTGCTGCGCTGCGCTTCATGTGGCTCATGTCGAAGTGTGGCGGCGGTGTGGCGTCCAGCGTGGCCTGGATGATGCCGATGGCGGGGGCGACGAAGATGTTATCGCGCTGCGCTTCCAGCATATCCAGCGCTTCGGCGTCGGCGTAAGTGCAGTGATACAGCACGCGGAAGCCGGCGCGCAGCGCCATCTTTACCGCTTCCGATGCCTGTGCGTGGGCCGCCAGCCACACGTCCGACTCGCGCGCTTGCGCACCGGCGGCGCTGGCTTCCTCCTGCGAGTAGAGCAGCTGCTGCGACGCACCAGGCATCAGCGCATCTTCGCCGGAGAGCAAGAACTTGACCGACTTGGCGCCCAGCGCCGCGCAGTCGCGTACAAAGCCGCGTACTGCCTCGGGGCCAGTGCCGTGTTCTTCCACCTCGCCCGGGCTCAGTTCATCGGCGCTTGGCGGCGAGCGTTCGATCGACGATGCGATCAGGCGCGGGCCGGGCATGCCTTTGCTGTCGATGAAGGTCTTCAGCGTGGTCTCCACCGTTTTGCTCAGCGAGCCGGCCGAATAGGCACCGGTGAAGCCATGGTCCAGCAGGATGCGGGCGTTGCGCGCGGTGGTCAGTACCAGGTCTTCCAGCGGCAGCGACATGCCGGGTACGAAACGCTCCACTGAGCTAGGCCACGACAGGTGGGCGTGGGCTTCGATCAGGCCGGGCATCAGCGTGGCGCCTGCGCCGTCGATGACGCGGTCGCCCGCTTGTGGCGTGATCGCCTCGCCGGCACTGACGTGGGTGATGCGCTGGCCTTCGACGCGGACCCCGCCTTTGCCCGAATCGTCGAGTGTGCGTGCACCGTCGAAGATACGTACGTTGTTGAAAATGATGCCGTTCATGGAGTCTCCATTTTTGTAGTGATCGAATGGAGGGAAAGTCTAGCCACGCCCCGGAGGCACCCAAAGCCTAATTTGGTGATACCAGCTATCGCGCAAAGGAATCACAATCCGCGATAGCTCGTATCGAAACACTGGCTTATGAGATTGCAGGGTTCCGCTGCTATCTTCGTCGACATAACAAAACGACGGAGACATCCCATGAACCCTGTATTGATGCTGGCGCACTTCGCCGGCATGATCGACCTTGTGGCTTTGCCAGTATGGGTCGGCGCGCTGGTGCAGCATTACCACTTTGATCTCGAGCATGCAGGCATGATCGTCACGGCGTTCCTGCTGGGCGCAGTCGTCGCCAGCCTGTTTGCTGCACCGCGCTTCAACCGCATGCCACAGCGCTTGTGCGCAATCGGTGGTTACGGCGGTGCAGCATTGGCGTTTGCCTGCGCATCGCAAGTGAGTGACTTTGCCTTGTTGCTGCCGCTGCATGCGCTGGCTGGCCTCTCTCTCGGAACCGGATTGTCGATGGTGCATGGCGCCATCGGCCGCAGCACCAATCCGCACCGCCTGTTTGCCATGGCCGGTGCTGCGCTGGGCGTGGGTGCGGTGGTGTTTTATGGTGCGGTGCCACCAGCGATTGCGGCCGCCGGCGGGCAGATTCTGTTTTTTGTGTTTGCGGGACTGATGGCCGTCACCGCAGCCGCTTGCAGCGCCTTCCCGCAAAGCGTCACCGGTCCGCAGCATGTGCAGGCGCACGCTCCGTTGTCACGTGTCGCCTGGCTTGCGATACTGGGCGTGACCTGCATGGCGCTCAACCAGTCGATCACCTTCGCTATGCTGGACCGCATTGGTGTGATGCGTGGCTTCGGCCAGGAGCGCGTCAACCAGGTGCTGCTGGTATGCGGCTTCGTCAACCTGCTGCCGGCCGTGCTGGCAGGGTTGCTGCAACAGCGTTTGTCCGCCACCCGCGTGGCCCTGATTGCGCCGCTGGTGCAGGCAACGCTGGCTGTGATTATCGCCAGCTCTCCAGTGTTCGAACCATATGCACTGGCATGCAGCGTGTTCGCCGCCGTGATGATCTTTACCCATACCTTCCTGTTTGGCCTGATCGCCAGGCTTGATCCCAGCGGCCGTGCGGTTGCTTCAACGCCGGCCATGATGATGACTGGCGCCGCCATCGGCCCTGCGCTTGCTGGTTCGGTTGCCATGCGCACCGGCTTCGGCGGACTGGCCGTGCTGGCGGTGCTGGTCGGCGCCGCCGCGACTTGCGCCTTCTTCTACGTCAGCCGCCAGCGCATCAATCTTCAACCACTTACTTGAATCATCATGACTGAACTGACTCTCGCCATTAGCAACATCATTCTCAATGCCGCCATCCAAGAGGCCAGCAGCAAGGGCTATCGTCCGATGTCGGCGGTAGTGCTGGACGCCAGCGGCCATCTGGTCGCCATGCAGCGGCAGGACGGCGCCAGCATGTTCCGCGTCGATATCGCTACCGGCAAGGCATGGGCTGCGGTGGCGATGGGCGTCTCCAGCCGCGCGCTGATGAAGCGTGCTGCCGACAATCCAAACTTCTTCGGTGCGTTGGCCAGCACGGGGCAGGGCAAGTTTATTCCACAGATTGGCGGCGTGCTGATTAAAGATGCCGAGGGCAAGATCCTCGGCGCGGTCGGCGCCAGCGGTGGCACCGGCGAAGAGGATGAGGCAATCTGCATCCACGGCATCGTCACCGCTGGCTTGAAGGCTGAGTGATATGCACCAGGCTTCCTGCTCCTGCGGCATCGATATCCACAGCCACGTGGTGCCTGAACATTTTCCGGCATATCTCGGCAGCGCTGCGCCAGCGGATTGGCCGTCGATGGCGCCGGCGCATGAGTGCCATCGCCATGTGGTCATTTCGGGCAAGGTGTATCGCACCGTGTCCGAACGCTGCTGGAGTACCACGCGCCGTATCGAGGACATGGATGCAATGGGCCTGTCGCTGCAGGTTATTTCACCGATGCCGGAGCTGCTGTCGTACTGGATGGCGCCCGCTGCCGCCGCCCAGCTGCTGCGCTACATCAACGAGCAGTTGGCGGAAATGGTGGCCTTGTCTGGCGGCCGTTTGTGCGCACTGGGTGCGTTGCCGCTGCAGGATATGGACCTGGCGCTGGCGGAACTCGACTACGTGATCGACACCCTGGGATTCGCAGGCGTCGAAATCGGCAGCAATATCAATGGCAAGCCGCCGGGTGCACCGGAGTTTGCACCGTTCTTCGCTGCGGCCGAGGCTAAGGGCGCTGCGGTGTTTGTGCACGCATTGCGCCCGGCCGGTAAGGAACGTCTGGTCGGACCGGCGCAGTTGCAGCAGGCACTGGGCTATCCGACCGATGTTGGCCTCGCGGCGGCTTCGGTGCTGACCACCAACCTGATTGAACGCCATCCCAAGCTGCGCATCGCTTTTAGCCATGGAGGCGGCACGCTGGCTGCGCTGCTGCCGCGTCTTGAACAGGCGCGCCGCGTGTTCCCGGCGCTGCAAGATGCCATGCCTTCCCGTCCATCCGAGCAGGCGCGTCGCCTGTTCTACGACGCGCTGGTGTTCGACACGCCGACCTTGCAGCACTTGCTGGCGCGCTTCGGCGAGAGCCAGCTGATGATCGGCACCGATTACCCATTTGCTTTCCATGAGCGCCAGCCGCTGGCCGCGATCAACGATGCGGTGGCGGATGTAGTGCTGCGCGCGAAGCTCATTACACACAACGCCGAGCGATTCCTTGGCCTTCCATCTACTTTGCAATAAGGACTGAGCATGCCTGCATCTCTGAAACTGCGCAGCATTGCCATCGGCGTGACCGACCTGGCGGCGGCAGAACAATTTTATGTCTCGACCTGGCGACTGGCGCCAGTCGCGCGCAGCGAGGATGCCGTCTACCTGCGTGGTAGCGGCGCCGGTCATCACATTCTGGCACTGCACCGGAGCGAACAACCGGACGTGCGCCGCGTCGATTTCGTGGTCGAGCAGCATGCTGACCTGGCGCGCATTGCCGACGGCGTGCGCACCCACGCTGGCCGCGTGCTGGCCGATGCGCACGACAATGCGGAGCCGGACGGCGGCATCGCGCTGGACGTGCAGGATCCGCAAGGCAGGCACCTGCGCTTCGTGCATGCACCTGCGCTGCAAGCTGAAACCGGCGGCGCGGATGCACCGGTACGCATTACCCACGTGGTATTCAATAGCGCCGACGTGGCGGCGGCGCAGGCTTTCTATGAGCGCGCGCTGGGCTTCTCGCTGTCCGACCGCACCCGCATTATGGCCTTCATGCGCTGCGGCAGCGACCATCACAGCATCGCGCTGGCCGATGCCGATGCCAATACGCTCAATCACATCGCCTTTGTTATGCCCGACCTGGACGCCGTAATGCGCGGCGCGGGCCGCATGAGCGACGCCGGCTACCCAATCGAATGGGGCGTAGGCCGCCATGGCCCCGGTAACAACGTCTTCTCTTACTTCATCGGTCCGGACGATTTCGTCATCGAGTACACCGCCGACGTGCTGCAAGTCGATGACAGCTACCGCGTAGGCAAGCCGGAAGACTGGACCTGGCCGGCGGGCCGCTTCGACCAGTGGGGCGTGTCGAAACCGCCGTCGGACCGCATCAAGCAAGCGCAGAAAAAAATCCGTTTCACCCATCAATAAGGAGTACGACCTTGAAATTCATTACCTTCCGCTCCGGCGCAACTACCCGTCTCGGCGTCCTCGATCAAGGCAGCGTTGTCGATATCAACCGTGTACTGCCGCAAGTGCCGCCGGACCTGCGCGCCGCGCTGCTGGCCGGGATCGACCTCACCTCCGCTGCACGCGTGGCACTGGCGCAGTCCACGCAAGCGGATCGCACGCAGTTGTCCGACCTGGAAGTCGCGCCGCTGGTGCCGTCGCCGGGCAAGACCATCTGCCTGGGCCTGAACTACTACGACCACGCGGCCGAAAGCGGTCGTGAAAAGCCGGTCTATCCATGGTTCTTCCTGCGCTGCGATACCTCGCTGCTGGCGCACGGCGAAGCAGCGCTGCTGCCGCGCGTGTCGGAGCGATTTGACTACGAGGCCGAACTGGCGGTGGTGATCGGCACCCGTGCGCGCCACGTCACGCAGGAGCAAGCCTTGCAGCACGTCTTCGGCTACACCTGCTTCAACGACATGTCGGTGCGCGATTACCAGAAACGCACGCCGCAATGGACCATCGGTAAAAACTTCGACCGCACTGGCGGCTTCGGCCCGCAGCTGGTCACCGCCGACGAACTGGCGCCAGGCGCGGAAGGCCTGAAGATACAAGCACGCCTGAACGGACAGGTGATGCAGGACGCGAACACCACTGACATGATCTGGAGCGTGGCCGAGACCATTTCGCTGCTGAGCGAGTGCGTGACGCTGGAGCCGGGCGACGTGATTGTTATGGGCACTCCGGCCGGCGTAGGCCAGTCGCGTACCCCACCGGTGTGGATGAAGCATGGCGACAAGATCGAAATCGAGATCGAGAAAATCGGCCTGCTGGTCAACACGATTGAACAGGAAGTGTGAGATGAGCGGCCTGCAAGACAACGTGCAGTTTGACGTTGCCATCGTCGGCTTCGGGCCTTCCGGCGCGGTGGCGGCGGCCTTGCTGGGGCAGGCCGGCGTGCGCACGCTGGTGGTGGACCGTAGCCGTGCGGTGTATGACCGGCCGCGCGCCATCGCGCTTGACCACGAGATCATGCGCGTGTTCCAGCAACTGGGACTGGATGAGGAAATCTCACGCTACTGCGAGCCGTTCACGCCGTCCGAGTATTACGGCGCGGATGGCCAGTTGATCAAGCGCCTGGCTACAGTGGCGCCGCCGTATCCGTTGGGGCACACGCCGTCGATGGTGTTCACCCAGCCGGAAGTAGAGCGTGTGCTGCGCGCGCATGTGGCTGCGCTGCCGTCGGTGACGGTGGAACTGGGCCAGCGCCTGGCAGCGTTGCGGCAGGACGCGGACCAGGCATCGCTGCAACTGATGGATGACGAAGGCTTGCAGCGCACAGTGCACGCCAGCTACGTGATTGGCTGCGATGGTGCATCAAGCACGGTGCGCGACGCTGTCGGCATCACGCTGGAGGATCTGGAATTTGACGAGCCTTGGCTGGTGGTCGATGTGCAAATTAACGAACACGGGCTAGCCAAACTGCCGAAGACCAGTGTGCAGTATTGCGAACCCGCGCGCCCTTGCACTTACGTGATCGGTCCCGGCATGCATCGCCGCTGGGAGATCTCGCTGTTGCCGGGTGAGGATCCGGCCTATATGGCGAGTGAGGAGGGCGCATGGAGCGTGCTGCGGCGCTGGATCACGCCGGAAGACGGCGCGTTGTGGCGTCAGGCCAGCTATCGCTTCCATGCACTGGTGGCGCGTGAATGGCGCAATGGCCGCGTGTTCATCGCCGGTGACGCGGCGCACCAGCAGCCGCCTTTCCTCGGACAGGGGATGTGCCAGGGCGTACGTGACGTGGTCAATCTGGTGTGGAAGCTGCGCTCCACGCTGGAAGGCAAAGGCGGCAATGCGCTGCTCGATAGTTACGGTGTGGAGCGCGGCGCGCACGTACGAAGCCTGACTTCGCGCATCAAGGAAATCGGCCGTGTGATTTGCGAGCGTGATCCGCAGCGCGCACGTGAGCGTGATGCCGCGCTGATTGCCGCCGCCGGTGGTGAGATCCGTACCGTGGCGCGGCAAGACATTATTCCGCCGCTGGAGCGCGGCTTGCTGGCAGGCGAGGGAAGTGGCGTCGGTACGCTGTTCCCGCAACCGCGCCTGCAGCATGCACATGGCGCGCAGCTGATGGACAAGCTGGCTGGCTGCGGTTGGCGCGTGGTGACCAATTTGCCAGTGTGGTCGCTGCCGCCTGCGCTGTCGACGCGCGTCGAAGCGCTTGGCACGCTGGTGAGCGTGGCGCCCGGCGCCGTTGCTGTCGATGTGGGCCACGCCGTTGTCGGTGCTGCCGAATGCGATGGCGTGCTGGCCGCATGGTTCGCCCGTCACCAATGCTGCGCCGCGATTGTGCGGCCGGACCACTACGTCTACGGCGTTGCCGCTACCGGCGAAGCTTTGGCCGTGCTGCTCGATGAATGGGAGGCCGGCACCGCTACCGTTTAACAGAAGTCCACTACGAAGCTGCACACATTTAAAAATAACAGGAGACACACATGAAAACCCATCTCACCGTACTCAGTATGAGCCTGGCCGCGATCTGGCAACCCGCCGTCGCGCAAAGCACCGATAGCAAGTCCGAAGTTGAAACTGTCGTGGTCACCGCGCAGAAGCGCAGCCAGAGCATCAAGGAAGTGCCGGTAGCGATCACTGTCGTCAGCGCCACGCAGCTGGAGCGTGCCAGCGTGAAGGATATCAGCGACCTGGCTAAAACCGCAGCTGCGCTGGAATTCGGCGATCCGAATTCCAATGCTGGTCCGGGCGGCAGCGCGTCGATCCGCGGCATCGGCACTGCCGTGATGACGATTTCCGCCGAGAGTTCGGTGGGTGTGGTGGTGGACGGCGTGCCGCAAGGCTCCACCGCCAGCGGTTTGATGCTGGACCTGGCGCGGGTGGAAGTGCTGCGTGGCCCGCAAGGTACGCTGTTCGGCAAGAACGCATCGGCTGGTGTGCTGAATATGTCGACACAAGCGCCTATCATCGGCGACTCGGGCGGCAACGTGCAGTTCGAGTACAAGGGCAGCCACGGTGCAGCGCTGCGCGCCACTACCAATATCCCGATCAACGATATTTCGGCGCTGCGCATCTCCGGCCTCACCGAGCGCAATGAAGGTGTGTACCACAACACCTACAACGACAAGGATAGCCTGACCAAAAACAGCGGTGCCCGCATCCGCTACCTGCTTAAGCCGAACAGCGATGTCACGCTTAACCTGATAGCCGAAGCATCCAATACGCGCAGCGAGAATGCCGTGTTCTTTGCTCCGGCCGTGGCCACGGTGACCAATACCGCAGGTAGCCATCATCCGGCGGCCGAATTTGCGGCCTGCGGCGTGACGGTCTCGAAGACCAATAACCAGGTGTGCTCGGACGGACCAGAGCTGTCGCGCGCACAGGTGCGTGGCTTCTCCGGGCAGCTGGACTGGAATCTCGCCAACGGCCATACGCTGACGTCGATTACCGCCTTGCGCAAGCGCGAGGTGGGACCGAACACGGTCAGCATCGATATGTCGGAAGGCTATGACAAGGTGCGCAACTACACGCCTTACCAGAACGTGAAGCAGTTCTCGCAAGAGCTGCGGATTGCCTCGCCAGCCAAGCAGCCGATCGAATATGTGCTTGGTGCGTTTTACGCTAGTTCGGACGTGGACCGCGATACGCTCACCACCATTTTGCCTAACCCGGTGCTGCCATCGCCGCCGGTGCCGCGCTCGATCGCCACCGACTCCGTCGAGCATGCGAAGCTGACCACCAAGGCGCTGTTCGGCCAGACCACCTTCCGCCTGACCGATACCACCAACCTGATTACGGGCCTGCGCTACACCAGCGATAACGTCAGCAGCGACTACAGCCAGTCCAGCGTGGTGGCCTTCGATGGCTTCTCGCTGCCGGCCACGGTGAAGACGGCAGCGGGCAGCGCGCATGAAACCAATGTCTCGGGCAAGCTTGGCCTGCAGCAGACGCTGTCCAAGGACGCCAATGTGTATGCGACGCTGAGCCGCGGCTACAAAGGACCGCAGATCGATAATGAGTCGCCGATCAGCGCAGCCGCAGGCGCAGGCAGCTATCAGGGTAAGCTGGTACAGCCGGAGGTGCCGACCAGTTTGGAGCTGGGCACCAAGCTGTCGTTCCTGAATCGCCGCCTGGACCTGGACCTGGCTGTGTTCCACACCAAGATCAAGGACTTCCAGGAGCAGAACTGCACGCTGACCGACGTCGGTGCGTTGAGCTGCACGCCGATCAACGTGCCTAACGTAACCAGCAAAGGCTTTGAGGCCGACGTGCGTGCGCGTCCGCTGCCGCAACTGCAGATCGGCATGAGCGTGGCAGTGATCCTCGATACCAGCTACCCGACTGGCTTCGTTTTCGATAACAGCAATGTCGGCGGCGAGCGCTTGCTGTATTCGCCGAAGCAGAAGGCCACGCTGTCGGCGGACTACAGCTGGGAACTGCCGGGCGATTATGAGTTGAAGCTGGGCGGGGACCTGGTCTACAAGAGCCGCGTGCGTTACTGCAATCTGGCCGATGTTGAGTGCAGCTTCCGTGGCCACACCATTTCGTCGCTGCGCCTGGGGATCAACTCGCCGGACAATAAATGGGGCGTGCAGCTGTATGCGCGCAACTTGTCTGACACGCGCGTCCCGAACGGCATTATCTATCCATTGCCAGGCAAGGGCGCCGGTTCGGGCTTTGCGTACAGCCTTGGCGATAATTCGTTCCGCCGCGTGGGCGTGACGGTCGACTATCGTTTTTAAGAAAGGACAGCAGCATGCAGAGATATCTGATAGCAGCGCTGCTGGCCGGTGCGGCCAGTGTAGCTGGTGCGCAGGACCAGCCGCGCACCATGCAGGATATGGTGTCCTTCCTCGCAGCGCATCCGCCTATGACCATCAGTCCTGCGGTGGAAGCGTCGGTGCCGATTGCGGCCGGCGGTTCTGCAGCCACGGAGGACTGGATGAATATGTTCGGCCTGCGGGTGGTGCGCAATGTGACGCAGCCTGCTTTGTATCCGGTGCGGCCGGCGGCGGGCAAGGCGAATGGCACGGCGGTGATCATCGCGCCGGGCGGTGCTTTCCTTAGCCTTGCCTTTGATACGGAGGGCATGATGGTGGCGCGGTATCTGGCGCAGCGCGGCATCACCAGCTTCGTGCTGAAGTACCGTCTTGATCCGACGCCCAAGGAGGCGCCGGCCTTCCTGCGGGTGGTTGGGGAGCGCATGAGCGGTGGCAATCCGCGCCGCACGCATATCGATCCGGCGGAAAGCGCTGACATTCCGTTGGCGCAGGAAGACGGTTTGGCGGCGGTGCGCTGGGTGCGGGGCCATGCAGCTGAATATGGCGTCGATCCGGCCAGGATCGGCATCATCGGTTTTTCTGCCGGTGCTGTTACGGCGATGAACGTGGCCACTGCCTATGATGCCGGCAGCCGGCCGGACTTTGTCGGCGCGATTTACGGTGCGGCGCCAGAGCGTCCTGTGCCGAAGGATGCGCCGCCGGTGTTCGTGGCGCTGGCGGCTGACGATGGCATCATGGCCTATGCCGGCGTGCCGATCTTTGAAGCATGGCGTGCTGCCGGGCGGTCTGCCGAGCTGCATGTCTACGCGGCGGGTGAGCATGGCTTCGGCATGCGCAAGGTCGGCACCAGTGCGGATAACTGGAATGAGCACTTTGTGCAGTGGCTTAAGGGTGTGAAGCTGGTGCCGTAATGTCACGGGCATAAGCTGCTCCCAGCCTGGTAGCCGAGCGACTCAGCCTTGGCTATCGTAGTCGCCTGCGGCAGCATGTGACTGAGGCCGGTCAAAGGGGATAGTGGCTGGTATTGCACCTCGCCACAGGCATCCGCACCCGGCGCGCATAGCCGCACGCGCACGAAGCGGATGCAACTGCCCCCGTAGGGATTGGCGATGCAGTTCAGGCGCGCCCGCGCCGGACAGGCTGGCATGCTGGCGGACGGAATCGGCGTCATGCTCAGGCTGTTGTCGGGATTGCGCGTCAGCGACAGGTAGTCGATGCGGATATGGGCGTCGCTCACCGGCATGCCCAGCGGCAGCGTGCCGGCGCTGTCGCGCAGCACGGCTGCCTGCCGCACCTTGGCCATGGTGGCGGCGTTGCTGAAATCGCTGACCGCCGCCAGTGCCGCCGCCCGGCGCGTGGCTTCCTGCAGCGTGTTCCAGAGGTACAGCGCGCGCGACACTTCCAGTACAAAAAACATCGCCGTGAAAAAGCACAGTACGCTCAGCGCGAATTCCGCCAGGGTGGCGCCGTGCTGCGGCCGCGGTTTAATTGCCCACATATCGCATGCTGCGGCGTATCACCAGCCGCTGGTCCGCAAGTTCCTGCAGGTAGCCGAAGAAGATATTCGGCACCCACACCACAATGGTTACCGATACCTCGTTCGGGATCCCACCCAGCATGGCGCATGAAATGGCGTCGCAGTCGACCTCTACCGCAGTCGATACGCCTAGCGCGCTCAATGCGGCAAGCTCGGTCTGCACGATGGTTTGCGCCAGGTTGCTTTCCTGGCCGGCCTGCACCGGGTTTTTCATATTGACTGCCGCCACGCTGGACAGGTAGCGCGCACCGGCCGACGCGGCTTTTTGCGTGACTTCGTAAGCGTAGGTCAGGCGCCCGTAATACAGCACGGCGGATAGCAAGACCAGCAGCACTGGCAGGACCAACGCCAGTTCCAGCGCCACCATGCCGCCTTGCCGCTTCATCGCTGCAGCTCCACCACACCGGCCAACGACGACGGCGGCGCCACCCCGGCAAACTCGGCGCTGATGCTGGTGGCGGTGGCCGGCACCGTCATGAAGAAGCGGCCGATGCCAAGCACGGTAGCAGTGGCGATGGCCCCGGCCGGCACCGGGCAGGCCAGCAGCGCGACATTGAGCACGCGGCGTCCGCCCAGTCCCGGCTTGTGCGCCGTGGACGGAGCCAGGAAATTGCTGCCGACCGTGGCACTGTAAGGCGTGGCGCTGGCAGTGGCGCTGGGATAGCTGCTGGCGGCGGGTGGGCCGGGCGTGTACAAGCTGGACCAGGCGCTGACGGCAAAGGTGGTGTAGCCGGCCGGAGGTTCTTCCGGCGCGGCGGCATAAGCCGAGTACGGCACCGCCTTGGCGTAGGCCCACAAGGGGCCGTACTGCGCGGCGGTGTTGCTGGCGTCGCCGGGCAGGGGATCGGCGCGGGTCCACAGCTTGGGGCCGCTGCTGGTCCAGCTGGCGGCAGTCTGGGTGGCGGCGACCGGCGACATCCAGCTGATGCTGGAGTACACATAGGATTTGATGTTGCTGTCCGGCGGTGCAGCGTCGGGCACGCAGTTGTTGCCGCTATAGTTGTCGAAGCGCGAGTTCAGGTGCAGGTACAGCGCTGCCAGTGGGAAGTTGCGCTGCACATTGAGCGTGCCGCCGGTGACGCTGGGCATCAGCAGGCTGCCGGCGCACACGAATGGCCCCACCACGGCGGTGCTGAAGTTGGCGGCGGCGCCCGCCACGCCGGGGGGCGATAGCGGATCGAGCAGGAAGTTTTCCGGTGCGCTGCCATTCGGATTGAGGTTCATCAGGTTGTAGCCGACACCGCGCCGGAAGCCGAACTCCACCAGCTCGTTGTAGGCCGGGTTGGCGCTGTTGGCGCGGGTAGCGGCGCGCGTGGCCGACTGGGCGCAAATCGCCAGCGGCGTGACCGGGATGGTCATGCGGCCAGCCACGGCACGCCCGCTGATGTGCAAGATAGTGGGCGCGGTGCCGGCGGCGCGCCAGAACACGGAGGCGACACTGCCCATGCCGGCGTCCAGCGCGCTGGTGTCGACTTTGGCGAACAGCACGCCGGCTGGTGTGACCGCCGCGCCGGCGGCATCGGTCCAGGATGAGTCCGGTGCGCCGGGTGCGGATGCAAAGCGCAGCGCCGCGGCGGACCATTGGACCTGCAAGTGGTTGTACTGGTAGTTGTAGCCCGCCGCCGTGCTGGCGGCCACACTGGCTGCACTATTGATCCCGGCCGCCGTGCCGTTCAGCTCGCGTGCGGCAGCCAGCGCCACGGCGTCCGCCAGCGACTGTAATTCCAGCTTGCGGTTGTAAGCCTGCCCGAGGTCCAGCACCAGTCCGGCGACGCTGAGCAAGGTCAGCACCATCAGAACGAACATGATGGCGATGGCGCCGTGCTGGCGAGCTGGCAACGGTGGAAGGATGGTAGGCATGCGTTTGATTCTATCCAGCAGGAAATATCGCCTCTTGATCCGGCGCAAGCAGGCTACTGACAGAAACTGTCGCAGCAGGCTCTTAAACTAGCTTCATTGCCAACCTTGAATGGAGAACCACATGAGCCCCGATTACGTGCTGTTGTTTGTCGATAATCCTGCCGCCAGCGGCGAGTTTTATGCCGACCTGCTGGACTTGCAGCCGGTGGAGTCGTCGCCGACCTTTGTGCTGTTCGTACTGCCGTCCGGCCTCAAGCTGGGCCTGTGGTCGCGCCATACCGCCGAGCCCAAGGTGATGGCCTATGGCGGCAGCAGCGAGCTGGCGTTCTCGGTGCCGGACCGCAGCGTGGTCACCGACTTATATGCTGACTGGGCCGCGCGCGGCCTGGCCATCGCCCAGCAGCCCACCGCACTGGACTTCGGCTACACCTTCGTCGCACTGGACCGCGATGGCCACCGCCTGCGCGTGATGGCGCTGGAAATGTAGAGGGCAGGTGGGATAAACGGCGGTGCAAACCGTCGTTTATCCTTTTCCGTTGACACTCAAAAACAATAGATGCTATATTTCACCCAAGATTGGTAACGTTTCCAATCTCACCCTCGTCTCTTCGCCCCGCGGAGTTACCGGCGCCTTGGGCGGCGCCGGTTTTTTTCCCCGCAAGAAGACGGTAATATTGGGTGAATCACAAAAAATAGACGGAGACTGGATGGACAAGCACACCACGGGCGCCGCGCGCCGCGCAGGGATCTTGCTGGCCGTGCTGGCGCTGGGTGCGGCCCAGGCTGGCGCCGCGCATGCCGCCGCTGCTGCCGCCCCCGCTCCCAAAGCGGAAGTGATGCACTGGTGGACCTCCAGCAGCGAATCGGCCGCTGTCCGTAAATTTGCCGACGCCTACCGCGCCGCTGGCGGCGTCTGGGGCGATACCGCGATTGCCGGCGCTGATCAGGCCAAGGCCGTGGCCATTAACCGCATCGTTGGCGGCAACCCGCCGACCGCCGCCCAGTTCAACACTACCAAACAATTCCGCGACCTGATCGACCAGGGCTCGCTCAACAACGTCGACGACATCGCCGTGCGCGACCGCTGGGACCAGCTGATGCCGCAGCCGGTGCTGGATGTCATCAAGGTCAAAGGCCACTTCTACGCGGTGCCGGTGGACATCCACATGTCGACCTGGATCTGGTACTCCAAGGCCGCGTTCAAGAAAGCCGGCATTGCCAAAGAGCCGGCCACGCCGGACGAGCTGTTCGCCGCGCTCGATAAACTGAAAGCGGCCGGCCTGATTGGCCTGGCGCACGGCGGCCAGCCGTGGCAGGAGAACATCCTGTTTCAGGCCATGCTGGCCAACGTCGGCGGCAAGGAGTTGTATCTGCAAGTGCTGCGCGATCGCAATCCGAAAGCCATCAACTCCGAGCCGTTCAAGAAAGTACTGCTGGCCTTCAAACGCCTGCAATCTTACGTGGACGCTGGCTCGCCCAACCGCAACTGGAACGACGCCACCGCCATGCTCATCAGCGGCAAGGCCGGCGTGCAGATCATGGGAGACTGGGCCAAGGGCGAATTCGCCGCCGCCAAGCAGACCGCCGGCAAGGACTTCGGCTGCATCCCGGGTCTGGGCGCCAGCACGCCGTATCTGATCCAGGGCGACGCCTTTGTGTTCCCGAAAACCAGCCAGCCGGATGCGGTGCGCGCGCAGAAGCTGCTGGCCACTACCATGCTGACGCCGGGCGCGCAGCTGGAGTTCAACAAGATCAAAGGCTCGCTGCCTATCCTCAGCAATGTCGACGCGTCGAGCATGGATGTGTGCGCGCAAGCCGGCATGGCGATATTAAAAGACAAGTCGCGCGCAGTCGGCATGATCGAGGTGTTCCTGACGCCCGACCAGAACGGCGCGCTGCAAGATGTACTGACAACTTACTGGAACACGCGCATGCCGGTGGAGAAGGCGCAGAAGGGGATAGTCGCGGCGTTGCAAGATTGACGGGGGCGCGTTATCCTTGCCGCCGCATAGACTGAACGGATAAAGGAACTCGTGGCAACCATCAAAGACGTAGCCCGCTTGGCGGGCGTGGGACTGGGCACCGCCTCGCGCGTTATCAGCGGCAAGGGATCGGTATCGCAGGCCACGGTGGACAAGGTGCGCAAAGCGATCGAGGAGCTGGAATTCCGGCCATCGCATGCGGCGCGCTCGCTGCTGTCGGGAAGTTCGCAGATGATCGGTGTGTACATCCCGTACCTGAGCGGGACGTTCTACACGCCGATTTTGCAGTCGATTTACACGGCGCTGCGCGAGGCCGGTTTGAACATGGTGGTGGCATTCGGCGTCGGCGACGGCGATGCGCGCAACCAGGCCATCGATGGCTTGAACTTCCTGATCGAGCGCGGTAGCGATGGCTTGATCGTGATGAGCAACGCGATGGAAGATGAAGACTTTACGGCGCTGGGCCCGTTCCAGTCCAAGGTGGTGGTAATTAACCAGGACTTCCCGAGTATCAGCGAGCAGTGCTTCACGGTGGACCACGATGCCGGCGGACGGCTTGCCGCGCGTACCTTGCTGGAACTGGGCCACCGCAAGATTGCGGTAATTGCCGGCCGCGCGGCGGCGCCTGACAACTTGCAGCGTATCGCCGGGTTCAAGGCGGAGCTGGAAGCGGCGGGCGTGGACACCCGCAAGATGTGGATGGCCGACGGCGAGTTCACGCCGGAAGGCGGCCTGGCTTGCGCGGAAAAGCTGCTGCAGTCGGGCGAAGAATTTACGGCGGTATTTTGCGCCAATGATGAGATGGCGGTGGGCGCCTTGTCGATGTTCCAGAAGGCCGGAGTGCAAATTCCGGGGCAGGTGTCGGTACTCGGCTACGATGATACGCACAGCGCAGAATTCACCGCGCCGCAGCTCACCAGCGTGCATATCCCGTGGAGTGAGATGACCATGAATGGCTTGAATTATTTGCTCAACCAGTGCTACGACTTGAAGCGTCCGGTGGTGCGGGAATACCAACTGCATGTGGCGCAACGGGCATCGGTAGCAGCGGTAGCGGGTAAAACGAAGTAAAGAATTAAAAAGAGCACGCGCCTGTCGCATGCTCTTTTTTTAGATTGACTTGGAAACGATTCCATGATGAGGATGGCATGCACATAAAACGATGGTTCAGTACCGCCTTGCTGCTGGCCGCCGCCGCGCAGGCGCAGGCCGCGCTGCCGATGCTGCACACCGAGGGTAGGCAGTGGCTGGACGCCAGCGGCAAGCAACCGGCGCTACGCGGCGTCAACCTCGGTAACTACCTCATTCAGGAGTTCTGGATGATGGGGCAGGAGACCAAGGCCGTCGACGATCAGTGCAAGCTGGAAGCAGTGCTCGATCAGCGCTTCGGCTACGAAGAACGCCAGCGTTTATATGGGCTCTTTCGCGATAACTGGATCAAGCCACGCGACTGGGACCTGCTGCGCAAGATGAATTTGAACCTGGTGCGCCTGCCATTCATCTACAGCGTGATCGAAGATGAAAAGAATCCGCGCCATCTGCGCGCCGACGCGTGGAAGTATCTGGACCGCGTGATCGATGAAGCGGAGCAGCGCGGCATCTATGTGATCCTCGATTTGCATGGCGCCGTCGGCAGCCAGGGCTGGGAACATCACAGCGGCTGTGCAGGCCAGAACAAATACTGGGACAGCGCGGAAGATCAGGAACGCACCATCTGGCTGTGGCAGCAGATTGCCATGCGCTACAAGGATCGCGGCGCGGTCGCCGGTTACAGCATCCTGAACGAACCATGGGGCACCACGCCGGAAAACCTGGCCGTCGTCATGGGCACGCTGTACAAGGCGATCCGCGAAGTGGACCAGAACCACGTCATCATCCTGCCCGGCCATAACAAGGGCATCGACGCTTACGGCAAGCCGTCCGACCATGGCATGAGCAACGTCGCCTTCGAAATGCATCCGTATCCCGGCCACTTTGGATGGGGCAAGCCGGGACTGGCCGTGCACCAAGGCTGGCTGCAATGCACGGGCGAAGGTGACAACGTTTGCAAGTGGAAGACCAAGCTGGATGGCTTGAACACCGCCTTCTTCGTCGGCGAATTCCAGCCGTGGGCCTTCATGGGCGCGGAGCATGGCGGACAAGTCATGCGCGTCACCTACGACACTTACGTCGCCAATGGCTGGGCCTCGACCGCGTGGGCCTGGAAAGTCGTCACCAACAAGGGCGGGCAGGGCAAGGGCACTTGGGGCCTCGTCACCAACGCGCCCAACGCCGCCATACCGAAACTGGATTTCACCACGGCCTCACTGGCCGACATCGAAAAGTTATTCCGACTGTTCGGCAGCGTGCCGTATCAACCGCAGCAAACCGCCATCAAGTGGATGAACTCCGCCGTACCACCGACTCCCTTCGCCAAATAAAAACTATGACCATGATTCTTACTGACTTGCCAACGGCGATCAAGCGCTCCGATTTTGCCAGCGACTTCCTGTGGGGCGTATCTACTTCGGCTTACCAGATTGAAGGCGCTGCTGCTGAAGATGGCCGCGTGCCGTCGATCTGGGATACCTTCGCTGCGACGCCGGGAAAGATCCGCGATGGCGCGACCGGTGCCGTGGCCTGCGACCACTACCACCGCTGGGAAGAGGATCTCGATCTGGCGCAGGCGATGGGATTGAATTCGTATCGCTTCTCGATCGCGTGGACACGCATCTTCAACGGTGTGGATGCGGAGCCTAATGCGAAGGGCTTGGAGTTTTATTCGAAGCTGGTGGACGGCATGCTGGCGCGCGGCCTGCAGCCATGGTGCACGCTATATCACTGGGATTTGCCGCAGTACCTCGAAGATCAAGGCGGCTGGAACAACCGCGCCACCATCGACGCTTACCTGCACTACGTCGACGTCATGACCAGGCACCTGGGTGATCGCATCAAGCACTGGATCACCCACAACGAACCGTGGTGCACCGCCATGCATGGCAACTGGGACGGCATGCACGCACCGGGCAACAAGTCGCTGCCGCTGGCGCTGCAGGTCTGCCACAACGTGCTGGTGTCGCACGGCCGTGCCGTGCCGCTGATCCGCGCCAATGTGCCGGGCGCTAAGGTCGGCATCGCCCTTAGCCTGCATCCGGTGAAAGCACACAGCGACAGCGCGGCCGATATCGCCGCCGTGTCGCGTCACGACGCGCTGCGCAACCGCTGGTTCCTCGATACGCTGTATGGCCGTGGCTATCCGGCGGAAGCGCTGGCGCTGGTGGGCAAGGATGCGCCGGTGGTGGAAGCGGGCGACATGGACGCCATCGCCGTACCGTGCGATTTCCTTGGCGTGAACTACTACTTCCCGGAAGAGGTGGTGGATGCGCCGGATGAATATCCGCTGCGCACCCGCATCGTCTATCCGCAAGACCGCCAGCGCACCGACTTCGGCTGGGAAGTCTCGCCGGAAGGTTTGATCTCGCTGCTGGAACGCGTGGCCCGCGATTATCCAACCGGCGATTTGTACGTCACCGAAAACGGTTCGTCCTACGACGATCACCTGAGCGCTGACGGCGCCGTCACCGACACTGCGCGCCGCGATTACCTGATCCGCCACCTGGCCGCCATGCGCGACGCGATTGCAGCCGGCGGCAAGATCAAAGGTTACTTCGCCTGGAGCCTGCTGGACAACTTTGAATGGGCGGAGGGCTATCTGCGCCGCTTCGGCCTCACTTACATCGACTACGCAACGCAACGCCGCATCGTCAAACAAAGCGGCGAATGGTACAGCGCCTTTGTGCGCGGTGCGAACTGATAGCAACTGATAACACCAACGGAGAGAGACTGAATGAATTCGCATAACCACATCCTGCGCCGCGCCGTACTGGCAGCTACCCTGGCACTCGGTGCCAACGCCATCGCCGCACCAGCTGAAAAACCGCTGACCGACTGGCCGCACATCACCAGCGCCGTCAAGCAGGACAAGGCGATGGAAGCAAAGATCAAGCAGATCGTGGCCGGTATGACGCTGGCGCAGAAGGTCGGCCAGATGACGCAGCCGGAAATCAAATTCAGCACGCCGGAAGACATCCGCAACTACTACATCGGCTCCGTGCTGAATGGCGGCGGTAGCTGGCCGCAGAATAACAAGCACGCCAGCGCCGCTGACTGGGTCAAGCTGGCCGACGCTTACTACGACGCTTCGATGAGCACCGACATGAAGGTGCAGATCCCGGTTATCTGGGGCATCGATGCCATGCACGGCAACTCGAATATGTACGGCGCCACGCTGTTCCCGCATAACATCGGCCTCGGTGCTGCGCGCGATCCTAAGCTGGTGGCCGACATGGCCAAGTCGGTGGCGAAGGCAGTACGCGCCACCGGTATCGACTGGGTGTTCGCGCCAACGCTGGCCGTGGTGCGCGATGATCGCTGGGGCCGCACTTACGAGAGCTTCTCGGAAGATCCGTCCGTCGTCAAATCGTACGCCGCCGGCTACGTCAAAGGCCTGCAGGGTGACCTGAAATCCGATAACTCCGTAGTGGCCACCGCCAAGCACTTCGTCGGCGACGGCGGCACGGCGGAGGGCAAGGACCGTGGCGTCAACCAGTCCACCATGTCGGAGATGATCAATATCCACGCGCAGGGTTACTACCCGGCGCTGCAAGCGGGCGTGCAGACCGTGATGGCATCCTTCAATAGCTGGAACGACGTCAAAGGCAGCACGGACCACGGCAAGATGCACGGCAGCCGCGAGCTGCTGACCGTGGCGTTGAAAGAGAAGATGGGCTTCGATGGCCTGATCGTCAGCGACTGGAACGCCATCACCGAAGTTCCGGGCTGCGCGGAAGACAGCTGTGCCGCTTCGATCAACGCTGGTGTCGACCTGGTGATGGTGCCGGAAAAATGGAAGACCTTTATCGCCAACACCATTGCGCAAGTAGAGAAGGGCGAGATTCCAATGTCGCGCATCGACGATGCCGTGACCCGCATCCTGCGCGTGAAACTGCGTTCCGGCCTGTTCGACGGCAAGAAGCCGTCGCAGAACATCTACGCCGGCAAGCAGGAAGCGCTGCAAGATCGCGCACTGGCGCGCAAGGCGGTGCAGGAGTCGCTGGTGCTGCTGAAGAATAACGGCAACGTGCTGCCACTGGTACGCGGCAAAAAGATCCTCGTGGTCGGCAAGTCGGCTGACAACATGGCCAACCAGTCGGGCGGCTGGTCGCTGACCTGGCAGGGCACCGACAACCAGAACAGCGACTACCCATACAGCGACACCATCCTGACCGCGATCCAGGAAGTCGCTGGCAAGGACAATGTCACCTTCAGCGAAAACGCCGCCGGCGTTGACGTCAGCAAGTTCGACGCCGTGATCGCAGTGATCGGCGAAACGCCTTACGCTGAAGGCGATGGCGACATCGGCCCAGCGGGCACGCTGCGCCTGAGCGGCCGTCATCCGGAAGACCTGGCAGTGCTGCTAGCCGTATCGGGCAAAGGCAAGCCGGTGGTGACGCTGGCGATTACCGGCCGTCCGCTGTACACCAACGATCTGCTCAACCTGTCGGACAGCTTTGTGGCCGCCTGGCTGCCGGGCACCGAGGGCAAGGGCGTGACCGATGTCCTGTTCCGCAAGGCGAACGGCAAAGTGAATGTCGACTTCCGCGGCAAGCTGTCCTTCTCGTGGCCGAAGTCGGCTTGCCAGACACCGCTGAACCTCGGCGACGCCAATTACGACCCGTTGTTCAAATTCGGTTTTGGCTTGAACTACAACAGCAAAAACACTCTGCCACAGCTCGATACTAGCTATCCTGATGGTGGTTGTAGCAAAACTACGGCAGTACCAGTGTACAATCCAACGGACCGCTCGACTTACAGCTTATATGTGAGCAGCGGCGGCCAGCGCGTGGCGCTGGGTGCAGACCTGAACGCCGTGTTCAACCTGCCGACCGTCAAAGTGGAAACTGCCCAGATCAACACCCAGCAGGACGCCAAGCGCCTGACCTGGACCGGTGCGGCGAAACTGGAGGCGCAGGGTCGCAAGGCGATCAAACTGCCGGCATACGCCAGTACAGATGG
The DNA here is from genome assembly GCF_009857445.1 of Duganella flavida. Lineage (GTDB taxonomy): Bacteria > Pseudomonadota > Gammaproteobacteria > Burkholderiales > Burkholderiaceae_D > Rugamonas > Rugamonas flavida. Next base: position 149,793 of record NZ_WWCN01000015.1, on the reverse strand, counting down.
CGCGTTGCAATTTGACGCCATCGTGTCGGCTGCGCCGCAGGGCAAGGTCGCTATCGGCATCGAGACGGTGGAGCTGGACGCCAGCGCTGTATTCCAGCAACTGGCGGGCAAGGGCAAGCAGACGGTCAAAATCCCTCTGTCGTGCTTCAGCGCCAAAGGCTTGTCGCTGGCCGCTTTGAGTACGCCGTTCAGCGTGAGCGCCGACGCACCGTTCGCCGCGACGTTTGCCAACATCCAGATCGTTGGCGGCGCTGCCAAGGACAAGGATGCGCTGGCGTGTGGGGACTTTAAATAAAAAAACGAGGAGAAGGTAAAAGTATGGAACACTATTCGCAAGCTGCCCCGGTAGCATCCGGGCAGTCGCAGTCGGCAGGCGGGAATACCGTGCCGCTGGTCATCGTCACCATCCTGTTCTTCATGTGGGGTCTGCTGACCTCACTGAACGACGTGCTGATTCCGCACCTGAAGGCGGTCTACACGCTGAGCTATGTGCAGGCGATGCTGGTGCAATTCTGCTTCTTCGGCGCGTACTTCATCGTGTCGCTGCCAGCCGGTATGCTGATTAAAAAGCTCGGCTACCAGCACGGCGCCGTGGCTGGCCTGACCATTGCGGCGGCCGGTTGCGCGCTGTTCTATCCAGCGGCGACCAGCGGCTACACGCTGTTCCTGATTGCCTTCTTTGTGCTGGCGAGTGGCATCACCATCCTGCAGGTGGCGGCTAATCCTTACGTGGCAGTGCTGGGCGATCCGCGCACCGCGTCGAGCCGTTTGACCCTGACCCAGGCCTTCAACTCGCTGGGCACCACCGTGGCGCCTACGCTGGGCGGCATGCTGATTTTGGGCGGCGTGGTGCTGAGCGCCGACGACCTGGCCAAGCTGCCGGCGGTGGAGCAGGCTGCGTATCACGCCAAGGAAGCGGCAGCTGTGCAAGGTCCGTATCTGGCGCTGGCAGCGGCGCTGCTGGTGCTGGCCATCCTGTTTGCGCTGGCACGCCTGCCTAAGATCGCGGAGGCAGAAGGCAATGGCGCGCAAAGCGGCTTCAAAGAGGTACTGAAACACCGCCATCTGGCGCTGGGTGCGGTGGCGATCTTCCTGTACGTGGGCGGTGAAGTCAGTATCGGCAGCTTCCTGATCAACTTCCTGGGCGATGCCAAAGTCGCCAGCCTGGCGGCGGCGGATGCTGCGCACTATGTCAGCTTCTACTGGGGCGGTGCGATGATCGGCCGCTTCATCGGCTTCGCTGTGATGCGCACCATCAGCCCGGGCAAGGCACTGGCCTTTAACGCGGCAGCGGTGATCCTGCTGGTGCTGCTGGCCATCTTCAGCGGTGGCTCGGTGGCGATGTGGGCGATTCTGGCGGTTGGCCTGTTCAACTCCATCATGTTCCCGACCATCTTCTCGATGGCCTTGAACAAGCTGGGACCACTGACCGGCCAAGGTTCGGGCGTATTGTGCATGGCCATCGTCGGCGGCGCGCTGGTGCCGTTCGCACAAGGCCTGCTGGCTGACACCATCAGCCTGCAACTGTCCTTCCTGGTGCCGGCTGCGTGCTACACCTTCATCCTGTGGTTCGGCCTGAAATACGCTAATATGTACAGCGAAAAATAAGGGTTACCTTGATCGCTCAAAAGCTCCCTGCGGGGAGCTTTTTTTATGGGAGTGTGCATATGGTTGGCGCGTTAAGCAGGAAGCAGTGGTTTGCCTTGATCGTAGCGGTGACGCTCACCGCGCATTACTTCTTTTTCCGCGTGCCGTTTGTCGCCAATGATTATGGCCGCAAAATGGCGGAGTGGCGCGCGATATCCAGGGCTACTGGATGCTGCTGGTACTGGCCGAGAGTGTGCTGGAGGTGTACTTGATGGTGCTGCTGGTGCGCCGTGTAAAAACCTTGCTGCGCTTTAGCGGGAATGCGGATGAAGCGCTGGCGCAGGCGATTCACAGCCGCTTCGGTAAGCGCGGCTTCGCGCCGTTTGCTTTGTTCGAATCCTGCGCTACCGCCAGATGGGCAGCATCAACGTAGAAATCCGCCTGCGCGAGGGCGGCCGGTATTCGAAAATCTACCTCAGCCTCGACAAACCTGACGCCTTCATCGACGCCCTGCGCCAGCACTTGCCGCAGTAATCAAGCCAAGGCGCCAATCAAGCGCTGTATGCGAGTCAGCGGAATCACGGCATCCGGCTCATCGATTTCCATTACAACATCGTTGAAAGCCGCGGGCCGTAGATGCTCAACCTCGTTCGTGTCGGATTGCCGCGCTTCGTCGAGTAGTTGCTGGAGGGCCGGCGGATCCAGCAGATTTAGTTTGGCGAGCAGTGCGCCATATTTCCTGACGTCGGCTTCGTTGGCTGCAATACGCTCCGCCGGTCGAATGGCAAGGTTTATGCAACCAAACACGGCGAATGTCGCCAGCAGCCAAGCCGATAGCGTTGGCATTTGTGCTGCCAAGGTGGCCACCGCGCTGCTGCCGGCAAGCAGGCTCATGAAGATAAGCGTGGTCTGGATGCGACGGTAGAAGCGGGCTGTGCGTTGGCACAGCCGTTGCCCGTAGCGGAATATGAAGTAGAGCTCGTCCTTATCTTCATCCATGGTCAGTTTCCTCCTTCTTGGGCTGCGGATTGGGCGGCGCGGGCTTGCGGCGTTTGCGTTTCCGTTTGGGAGGCGGGCGCTACGGGAAATGAGACTTCGGTTCGAGGAAATTCATTGTATGCCTTTCAGCGCCTTCTTGATGGGCGCACGATTCCATCATGCAGGCGCTTTAAACGCCTGCATTGCGATGGATCAGTTGGGAAAGGCTGATGCGCTTAGAGGAAGCGGTCGATGATTTTTTTGCTGTGCTTGTCCAGATCGCGCAGGTCGCGGATCAGGTAGTGGATGCCGTGGATGTCGGTGATCAGCAGCGTATCGATGGTTAAACGGCGAATGTCCTCTTCGCCGCGCAGCACAAATTCGGTATCGCCGCGATCAGTTTTTACGGACCAGGTGCACGGCGTGGCGTAGCTGGTCACGCTATTGATGCGGGCGATTTCAGGCATGAATTCGCGGCCGCTCAGTTCTTCGCTGACCAAGGCGCCGATCGCTGCAGGCAGGTCGCTAATGCGTTCGATCCATGCTACTTCTTTGCCGTCGCCATTGAGCAGCGAGATGCCGTCCTCCGGCGCTTGCACCGGGAAGGCGCGCACCGGCGAGACGCCTTCGTGCACCACGCCTTCGGTGGTGGTCAGCACCAGCTTGCCGAAGGGATTGCGGGTCAGTTCAAATTGCTTCGTCATCTTATTCTTCCTTGGCCAGTTCCGCATTGCGCGCTTGCGCCTGATACAGACGATAGTAAGCGCCTTCGAGGGCCATCAGTTCATCGTGCGGACCATCTTCCACCACCACGCCGCGATCCAGCACGACCAAGCGGTCTGCTTTCTGCAAAGTAGACAGACGGTGCGCAATCGCGATGGTGGTGCGGCCTTGCACCAGGTTGTCCAGCGCGCGCTGGATTTCTTTTTCGGTTTCCGAGTCCACCGAGGCGGTGGCTTCGTCGAGGATCAGGATCTTCGGATCGATCAGCAAGGCGCGTGCAATCGAGATACGTTGACGTTCACCGCCCGACAGGCCTTGGCCGCGTTCACCGACCATCGAGTCGTAACCTTGCGGCAGGCGCAGGATGAATTCGTGCGCATGCGCTGCGCGTGCAGCGGCGATGATTTCTTCGCGCGTCGCTCCCGGTTTGCCGTACGCCAGATTCTCAGCGATGGTGCCGAAGAACAGGAATGGCTCCTGCAGCACCAAGCCGATATTGCGGCGATAGTCCGACACTGCAAAGGTGCGGATATCCACGCCATCCAGCAGGATCGCGCCTTCCGCCACATCGTAGAAACGGCAGATCAGGTTGACCAGCGTGGATTTGCCGGAGCCCGAATGGCCCACCAGACCCACCATCTGGCCCGCTTTGATATCGAGATTAATGCCGCGATTAACCGCGCGGTTGCCGTAGCGGAAGCCGACTTCGCGCAGGCTGATGTCGCCCTTGATCTTGCCCAGCTTGACCGGATTCACAGGCTCCGGCACCGACGATACGTGGTCGAGGATATCGAAAATACGCTTGGCCGCCGACGCCGATTTCTGCGTCACCGACACGATACGGCTCATCGAATCCAGGCGGCCATAGAAGCGGCTGGCGTAGGCCACGAATGACGACAGCACACCTACCGTGATATTGCCTTTCGAGACCTGATAAATACCAAACACCCAGATCACCAGCAGCCCAAGTTCCGTCAGGAAGGACACGGTCGGCGAGAACAGCGACCACACCTTGTTCAACTTGTCGTTGACTGCCAGGTTATGTTTGTTAGCGGTGCGGAAGCGGTTGGCCTCGCGCGCTTCCTGCGCAAAGGCCTTCACCACGCGGATGCCGGGAATCGTATCGGCCAGCACGTTGGTGACTTCGCCCCACACGCGGTCGATCTTTTCAAAGCCGGTGCGCAGGCGGTCGCGCACCAGGTGGATCATCCAGGCGATGAACGGCAGCGGCGCCAGCGTGCAGATGGCCAGCCATGGATCGAGATTGAACAGGATCACGCCAGTCATCACGATCATCAGGCAGTCGGACAGGAAGTCCAGCAGGTGCAGTGACAGGAACACGCAGATGCGGTCACTCTCCGAGCCTATCCGCGACATCAAATCGCCGGTGCGCTTGCCGCTGAAGTATTCCAGCGACAGCTGCAGCAAATGTTCATAGGTGGTGGTGCGCAGGTCGGCGCCTATGCGCTCCGAGGCCAGCGCCAGCACATAGGTCTTGCCCCAGCCGAAAATCCACGCCAGTATCGAGGCACCGACCAAGCCAGACATGTACATCACCACCAGCGATGGATCGACCGCCTTGCCGTTCTGGTACGGAATCAGCACATTGTCCATCAGCGGGATGGTCAGGTAGGGTGGAATCAGGTGGGCGCCGGTAGACAGCAGCATGAACGTGAAGCCCAGCGCCAGCTGCCATTTATATGGCTTGGCGAAGCGCCACAGGCGGAACAGGGTCCAGGTCGACGGCGGCGTGTAGACCACCTTGGTGCAGACCGGGCATTCTTCCTGGTCGGGCTCCAGCGGCGCCTTGCAGCTAGGGCAGATATTTTTCTCTTCTTGCACCACAGGCTGGCCGGTCGAATGGCTGTCGAGGTGCGCATCGAATTGTTCGACCAGGCGGATAGCCGACAAATTCTGGCCCAGTGTGAAACGCCACGCGCCAAGGCGGCCGTGCGCATTTACCAGCTCCAGATGGCCGACGCCGGCGTGATCGTGGTGTCTCAGCACCAGATCCGGCGCAAACGGCCACGATTCCCAGCCGGATGCACCCGGCGCGCGGGCCAGCACACGGCCCGGTGTGACCACAATTATCCCCTTGGAAAAACGAAGTTGCTGATCCAAGTCAACCTCCAGGGCACTTACTGCGTTTTCCCCTTGGGAAAGTTGTGCCTGTATCTCGGAACGCCAGCGTTCTGGAAGATCGCCTGTGCTGGATACGGTGGAAAGTTGTTCGGTTGTCATCGTGAGGCTTGCTCCGGTGGGGAAAAGGGCTGTTATAACGGCTTATTTACGGTATTCTGTCAGTGATCAAACATTTGACAGAAAACAATAAAACCGGATGTTTTGCTGTGGCGGCAAGTATACCGCACAGCAGCCTGCCCGGGATACAGGGTTCAAGGGTTTAAAATACGCGGCGCGTGCTGGCTAAGCCGATAACAAAGTTACAAGAATCAATACATGACTAAGAAGAAAGACATTGAAGTTCTCCGCGTGACCCACTTGCGCGGCCCCAACATCTGGACGTATCGCCCAGTGATCGAGGCGTGGCTGGATATCGGCGAGCTGGAGAACTTTCCCTCGAATTTGCTGCCCGGTTTGTATGAGCGCCTGACGGCGATCCTGCCGGGGCTGATCGTCCACCGCTGCGGCGTGGGCGAGCACGGCGGCTTCCTCGAACGCCTGCGCGACGGCACCTACGCCGGCCACATCCTCGAACACGTGGTGCTGGAGCTGCAAAACCTGGCTGGCATGAAGACTGGCTTCGGCAAGACCCGCCAGATCGGCGAAGACACCGGCCTGTATAAAATGGCTTTTCGCACCCGCCAGGAAGAAGTCGGCCGCGCCGCGCTGGCCGCCGGCCGCGACCTGCTGATGGCGATGATCGAAGACCAGCCTTACGATCTGGCCGCCACCGTTGAAAAACTGACCGATATGGTCGAGAGCCTGTGTCTCGGTCCAAGCACCGGCAACATCGTCGATGCTGCCGGCGTGCGCAAGATCCCGCACATCCGCCTGACCGATGGCAACCTGGTGCAGCTGGGCCATGGCGCCGCGCAGCGCCGCATCTGGACCGCTGAAACCGAACACACCTCGGCCATCGCCGAAGGCATCGCCAGCGACAAAGACCTGACCAAGACCCTGATCTCGTCCTGCGGCGTGCCGGTGCCGGAAGGCGAGCTGGTACGCAGCGCCGAACAAGCCTGGGATGCCGCGCAAGACATCGGCCTGCCAGTGGTACTGAAGCCATACGACGGCAATCATGGCCGTGGCGTTTCGCTCAACCTGAGCACCGAAGCCGACATCGCCGCCGCCTATGCGCTGGCCGCAAAAGAGGGTGACAGCAGCAGCGTGATCGTCGAACGCTTCATCGTCGGCGACGAACACCGCCTGCTGGTAGTGGGCCGCCGCGTGGTGGCTGCTGCCGCTGGTGAATCGCTGTGGGTCACCGGCGACGGCAAATCCACCGTGCTGCAACTGTGCGACAGCCAGATCAACACCGACCCGCGCCGTGGTGATACCGAGGAATTCCCGCTGGGCCGCGTGACGCCGCGTGAATCGGGCGAGATCGTGCTGGAACTGCAGCGCCAGGGCCTGACGCACGACTCCGTGCCGGCCGAGGGCGTGAAAGTGCTGATCCAGCCGAACGGCAATGTGGCAGTCGATGTCACCGACAAAGTTCACCCGCAAGTGGCCGCAGCGGCGGCGTTGGCGGCGCGCGTGGTCGGCCTGGACATCGCTGGCATCGACCTGGTGACCTCCGACATTTCGCGTCCGCTGGACGAAACTGGCGGCGCTATCATCGAAGTCAACGCCAGCCCGGGCCTGCTGGCCCACCTGAAGCCGGCCGTGGGCGAACCACGCAACGTCGGCGAAGCGATTGTTGAACACCTGTTCGGCGAAGCCACTGGCCGCATGCCGATCGTTGGCGTCAGCGGCAAGCATGGCACCACCATGACCGCGCGCCTGATCGCGTGGCTGCTGCAAATCAGCGGCAAGAAAACCGGCCTGACGTGCGCCGACGGCTTGTTCGTCAACGGCCGCGAGCTGCCGCTGGATGGCTTGAGTGAATGGGAAACCGGCGAGCGCCTGCTGCTCAACAAGAGCGTGGAAGCAGGTGTGTTCGAATCGAGCGCGCGCATGATCCTGGCCGAAGGCCTGGCCTACGATAAATGCGCCGTCGGCGTGGTGACGGATGTCAGCGACTTTGAAGACGTCAGCGACTTCCACATCGAGAGCCTGGATAAGCTGTACAACGTGCTGCGCACGCAAGTGGACGTGGTGCTGCCGAGCGGCGCTGCGGTGCTGAACGCCGCCGATCCGCAAGTGGTGGAGATGGCCGACTTGTGCGACGGCGAAGTGATTTTCTACGGCGCCGACGAGCACCTGGTAGCCATCGCCGCGCACCGCCAGGATGGCAAGCGCGTGGTATTCCAGCGTGCCCACTGTATCGTGATGGCCAATGGCGACGCCGAAGTCGCGAGCCTGCCGTTGTCGCCGCTGGTGCCGCCGGAAGCCGTGCTGGCCGCGATTGCCGCCGGCTGGGCGCTGGGTCTGACGGCGGACCTGATCGGCGCCGGCTTGCGCACGTGGGAAGCGTCGCCGAAGAAAACGCATCACTGATCGAAATCACAGAAAGAACAAGAAGAGTCATATGGAAGTCATACGCACCCGCGCCCTTCGTGGCCCGAACCTGTGGAGCCACCACACCGCGGTGGAAGTCATCGTTTCGTGCCCGCCGGAAGAACAATCGATCGCCACGCTGGCCGGCTTTGAGCAGCGCCTGCGCGAGCGCTTTGGCACCATCGGCGCCTTGCGTCCGACCGGCACCTCGGACGCCGTGCCGCTAGCCCGCGTGCTTGAAGTGGCGACATTGAGCCTGCAAGCGCAAGCTGGTTGCCCGGTCACCTTCAGCCGCACCACTGCGACGCTGGAAGATGGCATCTACCAGACCGTGGTCGAATACACCGAAGAAGCAGTCGGTCGCCGTGCCGTGGAACTGGCGGAAAACCTGATCAACGCCGCATTGGCTGATACGCCGTTTGATTTGGCCGCAGCGCTGGCAGAATTGGCTGATCTGGATGAAGACGTGCGCCTCGGCCCAAGCACCGGCGCCATCGTCAACGCCGCTGTGGTGCGCGATATTCCATTCCGCCGCCTGACCGAAGGCTCGATGGTGATGTTCGGCTGGGGCTCGAAACAGCGCCGCATCCAGGCTGCTGAAATGGACACCACCGGTGCGATTGGCGAGACCATCGCGCAGGACAAGGAACTGACCAAGAAGCTGCTGCACGCAGCGGGCGTGCCGGTGCCTATCGGCCGCTCGGTGGAAGATGAAGCCGACGCCTGGAAAGCCGCGCAGGAAATCGGTCTGCCGGTGGTGGTGAAACCAAAGGACGGCAATCAGGGCAAGGGCGTAACGGTCAACATCATGACCAAGGAACACCTCGAAGCCGCCTTCCGCACCGCCAAAGAATTCCGCGACGATGTGATGGTCGAGCGCTACCTGCCAGGCCACGATTATCGCCTGCTCGTTATCGGCAACAAGCTGGTGGCCGCTGCGCGCCGCGATCCACCGCAAGTGGTGGGCGACGGCAAGCACACCGTGCGTGAGCTGGTGGACATCGTGAATGCCGACCCGCGCCGCGGCTCTGGCCATTCGACTTCGCTGACCAAAATCCGCTTCGATGATATTGCGATTGCGCGCCTGGCGCTGCAAGACCTGCAGGCGGATTCGGTGCCGGCCCACGGCCAGCGCGTCATCCTGCGTAACAACGCCAACCTGTCGACCGGCGGTTCCGCCACCGACGTCACCGACGACGTGCATCCTGAAGTAGCGGCACGCGCGGTGGAAGCGGCGCAAATGATCGGCCTCGATCTGTGCGGTGTGGACGTGGTGTGCGACAACGTGCTGTCGCCGATTGAGAATCAACGCGGCGGCGTGGTGGAAGTGAACGCCGCACCTGGCCTGCGCATGCACATTGCGCCATCGTTCGGCAAAGGCCGCGCGGTGGGCGAGGCTATCGTCAACACCATGTTTGCACCGGGCGAGAACGGTCGCATTCCAGTGGTGGCGGTAACTGGCACCAACGGCAAGACCACTACCGTGCGCCTGATCGCGCACCTGCTGACTGCCAGCGGCCTGCGTACCGGCATGACCAATACCGACGGCGTCTACATCGAAGGCCGCCAGACCGACAGCGGCGATTGCAGCGGTCCACGCAGCGCGCGCAACGTGCTGCTGCACCCTGACGTTGATGCGGCGGTGTTTGAAACCGCGCGTGGCGGCATCCTGCGTGAAGGCTTGGCCTTCGACCGCTGCCAGGTCGCAGTCGTCACCAACATCGGCATGGGCGACCACCTGGGCCTGAATTACATCACCACCGTGGAAGACCTGGCGGTACTCAAGCGCGTGATCGTGCAGAACGTATCGGAGAGCGGCTTCGCGGTGCTGAACGCAGTTGATCCTATCGTTGCCGGCATGGCTGCAAATTGCCGCGGCAAGGTAATCTTCTTCGGCGCCGACCGCACGCACCCTGTGATCGCCACGCATCTGGCGCAGGGCAGCCGCACCGTGTACGTGGAAGATGGCCACATCGTGGCAGCAGAAGGCCGCGAGCAGCACACCATTCCGCTGTCGGCCGTGCCGATCACCCGCAATGGCGCGATTGGCTTCCAGGTCGAGAACGTGATGGCGTCGGTGGCTGCGGCATGGGGCGTGGGCATCAGCTGGGACGCGATCCGTCTCGGCCTGAAAACCTTCGCCAATGATTCCGACAATGCGCCGGGTCGCTTCAACGTGTTCGATTACAAAGGCGCGACGCTGATCGCCGACTACGGCCACAATCCGGACGCGATTCTGGCGCTGGTGAAGGCTGTGGAGACCATGCCGGCCAAGCGCCGCGTGGTGGTGATCTCGGGCGCCGGCGACCGCCGCGACCAGGACATCACGCAGCAGACCGAAATCCTCGGCCGCGCGTTTGACGACGTGCTGCTGTATGAAGATGCCTGCCAGCGTGGCCGTGTCGATGGCGAGGTTGTCGCGCTGCTGCGCTCCGGCCTGAACGGCGCACCGCGCACTTCACACATCGAGGAAATCTACGGCGAATTCAAGGCCATCGATACGGCGCTGTCCCGCCTGCAAGACGGCGACCTGTGCCTGATCCTGATCGACCAGGTGGAAGACGCGCTGGCCCACATCGCCAAGCGTATCAAAGAAGCATAGTTTAGTTTATATCTATCGATTCCATAGATATAAATAGATTTTACATATGACGCTCGTTGTTTAGAATAGCTCTACGCTATCAAACAACGAGAGGTCATTGTCATGAAAATCACCACCGCATCCGGCATCCCAGTCGCCGACAACCAGAATTCCCTGACCGCCGGCCCACGTGGCCCGGTGCTGCTGCAAGACTTCCACCTGATCGAAAAACTCCAGCACTTCAACCGCGAGCGCATTCCTGAGCGCGTGGTACACGCCAAAGGCTCGGGCGCCTACGGCACCTTCACTGTCACCCACGACATCAGCCAATACACCAAGGCCAAATTGTTCGCAGCGGTGGGCAAGCAGACCGAGACCTTTGTGCGCTTTTCTACCGTGGGCGGCGAGAAGGGCAGCGCTGATACCGAGCGCGATCCACGCGGCTTTGCGCTGCGCTTCTACACCGAGGAAGGCAACTGGGATCTGGTCGGGAATAACACGCCGATGTTCTTCATTAAAGACGGCATCAAGTTCCCGGACTTCATCCACACCCAAAAGCGCGACCCGCAGACCAATCTGAAATCGCCAACCATGATGTTCGACTTCTGGAGCAAGACCCCGGAAAGTCTGCACCAAGTGACGATGCTGTTTTCCGATCGCGGCACGCCGGATGGCTATCGTTTCATGGACGGCTTTGGCAGCCACACTTTCAGCCTGATTAACGCGGCTGGTGAACGCGTCTACGTCAAGTGGCACTTGAAGACCCAGCAAGGCATCAAGAACCTGTCGGCTGCCGATGCGACGCGTCTCGCCGGTGAAGATCCAGACTACGCGCAGCGTGACTTGTTTGGCGCCATCGCCGCTGGCGACTTCCCGCGCTGGGCGGTCAAGCTGCAAGTGGCCACCGAAGCCGAACTGGCGGCATGGGAAGCGCGCACCGGCTGGAATCCGTTCGACCTGACTAAGGTTTGGCCGCACAAAGACTTCCCGCTGATCCCCGTCGGCGTGCTGGAGTTGAACCGCAATCCGGTCAACTACCACGCGGAAGTGGAGCAGGCTGCGTTGTCGCCATCGAACGTGGTACCGGGCATGGGCTACTCGCCGGACAAGATGCTGCAAGCGCGCTTGTTCGCTTACCACGACGCGCAGTTGTACCGCGTCGGTACCAACCATCAGCACTTGCCGGTGAACGCGCCACGCTGCCCGTTCCACAACCAGCAGCGTGACGGTGCGATGGCGGGCGCCAACGGCAGCGCGTCGGTCAACTACGATCCGGTGCAGTCCAACGGCAGTAATCCGCACGGCATGGGCCACGGCGAACCACCGCTGGCGCTGGACGGCGCGGCTGGCCGCTACGACGGTCGGGGCAAGGAAGATGACTACACCCAGGCCGGTGACTTGTTCCGCCTGATGCCGGCCGATGCGCAGCATAAGCTGTTCAACAACATCGCCGGTCCATTGAGCCAGGTCAGCGCCGAGATCATCGCCCGCCAGCTGGCGCACTTTGATCAAGCCGATGCCGCCTACGGCGCCGGCGTGCGCGCAGCATTAAAAGCGCGTGGCGTCAACGTGGCCTAAAGACCACGGCTGGCCGCCGCGAAGTGCACTACAATCGTAATGTTGCAGTGCACCGTGGAGGTCCGACTTGAAGTCTCATCCCGCTTGTCCACCATCTTCCGCCTTGCCGGGCCAGATCGTTCTGGTCTTGCAGGGCGGCGGCGCTTTGGGCGCCTACCAGCTTGGCGTCTACCAGGCCTTGCATGAAGCAGGCATAGAGCCCGATTGGGTGATCGGCACGTCCATCGGCGCGATTAATGGCGCGCTCATTGCGGGCAATCCGCCCGAGCAGCGGCTGGATCGGCTGCGCGAATTCTGGCATCGCATGGAGCGTAATTCCTTCGGTTTTGACGCCATGCCGCGCGCGGTGGCGAATGCGATTACAGTGGGGCAGGGCATACCGGCTTTCTTTGAGCCGAATTTGACCTCATGGTGGAATCCCGAAGCGCGCGTCGGCGTGGAGCATGCCTCCTTTTACCAGACCACGCCTCTGCGTAACACCTTGATGGATCTGGTCGATTTCGATTACCTCAACGCGAAGCATATGCGCATGACGGTGGGCGCGGTGAATGCCCGCAGCGGTGCGATGCGCTACTTCGACACGCGCCGCGAGCCGCTGTGCGTGGAGCATGTGATGGCGTCTGGCGCGCTGCCGCCAGCCTTCCCTGCGGTGCGCATCGACGGCGAGCCATACTGGGACGGCGGCATTTACTCCAATACGCCGATAGAAGCGGTGCTCGACGATGAACCGCGCCGCAGTTCGGTGATCTTCTCGGTGCAAGTGTGGAACCCGGACGGCAGTGAGCCGGAAAGCGTGCTCGATGTACTGGATAAGCACAAGGAAATCCAGTACGCCAGCCGCGCCAGCAATATCGAACAGCAGCGCAAGCTGCACCGCCTGCGCCATGTGATCCGCGAACTGACCAAGCATCTGCCGCCGGAAGAACTGGCATCGCAGGAAGTGCGCGACCTCGCATCATGGGGCTGCGGCACCGACATGCACGTAGTCTCGCTGCGCGCACCGCGCATCGGCAACGAGGACCACACCAAGGACATCGACTTCAGCGCCGCCGGCATCCGCGCCCGCTGGCAGGCCGGTTACGATGACACGCAGCGTTTCATCAAGCAGCGCCCGTGGGACCAGCCTATCGATCCTATCGAGGGCATCGCGATCCACGAACTGGTCGCATGATAAAGGCGTTTTACGCCATGAAAGTGGCTGCTCGTCGCATCAGCTGATTTGATAATAAATCAACAGCTAAGCTACCAGCACGATCACTTTTATGGAGTCAAAGTCTCATGCGTAAATTCCTTCTCGCAGCAGTCATGATCTTCAGCGCCATCACCGCCCGCGCTGCAGACAAGGCAGCTACTGTCGATCTGTTAGCCCAGCGCCTGTCCGACAAATATATTTACGCGGACGAAGGAGGCAAGATGGCTGCCGCCGTCCGCGATCATTTGCGTAAGGGCGACTACGATAAAGCTTCGACGGATGCAGAATTCGCCGAACTACTGACCGCTCATATCCAGGCGGCCCACCCGGACAAGCACTTGAGCGTCCGCTTCGTCCCCAACGCGCTACCTGACCGGCCTCGCCCATCTCCCACGCAAGGCATGCCTGCCGAGATGCGGCAGCGTATGACCGAGTTTGGAAAATACATGAACTTCTCGTTTGAGAAGGTGGAGCGCCTGCACGGAAATATCATGTATCTCAAGTTAAACGGCTTCTTTGAAGCGGATATCGCCAAGGCAGCTGCTACGGCGGCCATGAATCTGTCAGCCAACGGGAACGCGATGATTATCGATCTGCGCGACAACCACGGCGGCGATCCGCGCATGGTGGCGCATCTGGCGAGTTATCTGCTTGGCGATAAGAAGATCCATCTCTCGGACATCTACTACCGTGCTGATAATGAGACCAATTCCTTCTGGAGCGACCCTGCCGTTCCGGGCGCGCACTTTGGTGCGGACAAGCCAGTGTATGTGCTGACCAGCGGCGAGACCTTCTCTGCAGCTGAAGATTTTACGTACAACCTCCAGGCGATCAAGCGCATCACGGTCGTTGGTGAAACCACGGGAGGCGGCGCGCATCCTATCCAGCCATTCCGCATCGATACGAACTTAATCGCCGTGATCCCGGTGGGACGCTCGATTAACCCGATCACAAAAGGCGATTGGGAAGGTTCTGGCGTTAAGCCCGATGTGGCTATCGCCTCCGATAAGGCCCTGGTTAAAGCAAATGCATTGGCGCTGCGTCAGGTGCTGCAAAATGTCGATCCACGAGAGCGGTCCGTCCTGGAGAAAAAACTCGCGGAGCTGGAAGCTGCTTTGTAACTTAGCCTAGTACGTCGTCGCAGACTTCCAGCCACGCGCGCGCCGCGTGCGAGAGGTAAGTGCCGCGCCACACGTGGGCTGGTTGCCATGGCAGTTCGGGATCGACCAGCTTCACTGCATCGAGATGGCCGATGGCCAGCCGGTGGATGAAGGGCTCCGGCAGCAGGGCGACGCCCATGCCGGCGGAGGCCATCGCCACCAGCCAGTCCCACTGGCCGCTCTGCGCGGCGATCTGCGGCTCGAAGCCCGCTTCGGCAAAGGCTGTGCGCAGCGCGCGGGTCATGGCGAAATCGTCTTTCAGCAGCACCAGCGGCGTTTTCGCCAGCGACTTCAGTTTCAGCGTGGTGCGGTTTTTCTGGAAGGTGTTGCGCGCGGCCAGCGCCCAGATCGGGTAGCTGGCAATCGGCGACGACTGCAATCCCAATGCCGGATCGGCCGGCAGCACTGTCAGGCCAATTTCCAGATCGCCTTGCGCCACCTGGCGTTCTATCGCCTGGCCGGCGTCTTCCTGCAATGTCAGTGTGATGTTGGGATGGCGCTGGCGGAAGGCCTTCAGCACTGGCGTGAACAGCAGGTTGATCATCGGTGGGATACCGACCGTGAGATGGCCGCGTTCCAGCGCCTGCGTGTCGCGCACTTCGGTCGCCAGTTGGCGCATGGTGGCCAGCATTTCCACGCCGCGTTCGTAGACCACATTTCCGGTGTCGGTCAGCGTTAATCGGCGGCCTTCGCGTATCAGCAGCTGCGCGCCAACTTCCTCTTCCAATTGCCGCACCATCTTGCTGATGGTCGATTGCGTGACGTGCAAACTTTCCGCCGCCTGCGTAAAACTGTTCAGACGGACGGTTTCGACGAAGTAGCGCAGTGATCGCAGGTCCATGAATATAACGACTGGAAGTTGAGAATTTAAGTCATGAAACGACTTTCTCCTGATTCTATACTGGATCAAAGAATGAGGAGAACAATCATGTACGAAGATCGCATCCGCCGCCCGGCGCTCATGAACAAAGTAATGACCGCCGAACAAGCCGCCCTTTTATTCAAAGATGGCATGACTGTGGGTATGAGCGGCTTTACCAGAGCCGGAGACGCCAAGGCGCTGCCGTTAGCGCTGGTTGAACGTTCGCGCCAGTCGCCTTTGCATCTCACTCTGTTAACCGGCGCTTCGCTCGGTAACGACAGCGATGGCTTGATGGCCAATGCCGGCGTGGTCGCGCGCCGCATGCCGTTCCAGGCCGACGCCGCGCTGCGCCGCAAGATCAATTCCGGCGAGGTGATGTTTATCGACCAGCACTTGTCTGAGACCGCCGAGCAACTGCGCTCCGGCGATTTGAAATCCATCGATATCGCCGTGATTGAAGCAGTGGCGATTACGCCGGATGGTGGCATCATTCCCACCATGTCGGTCGGGAACACGGCTAACTTCGTGCAGCAGGCCGACAAGGTGATCGTCGAGATCAATCTCAGTGCGCCGCTGGCGCTGGAAGGCTTCCACGATATTTACGTACCGGCTGCGCGTCCGCATCGCGGCGCGATTCCGCTGCTGACGCCTTGGCAGCGCATGGGCTGGACCGCGATCCCGGTGCACCCGGACCGCATCGCCGCCATCGTCATTACGGATAGCCCGGACAGCCCATCCAACGCGCTGCCACCGGACGACGAGACCGACGCCATTGCGCGCCACGTCATCACCTTCCTTGAAGGCGAGGTGAAAGCAGGGCGCATGGATGCCTCGCTGCGTCCACTGCAGGCGGGCATCGGCACCATCGCCAATGCTGTGCTACATGGCCTGATCGATTCGCCGTTCCGCGACATGACCATGTATTCGGAAGTGCTGCAAGACAGCGCGATTGAGCTGCTGGATTCCGGGCAGTTGTCGATGGCGTCGGCATCCTCGATCACGCTGTCGGCGGCCATGCATGAGAAGTTCATCCAGAACCTAGAGAAGTACCGCGAGCGCATCGTGTTGCGGCCGCAGGAGATCAGCAATCATCCGGAAGTGGTACGCCGCCTCGGCATCATCGCACTGAACACGGCGCTGGAGTACGACATTTACGGCAACGTGAATTCGACCCACGTCAGCGGCACCCACATGATGAACGGTATCGGCGGCTCGGGCGACTTTGCGCGCAACGGCCAACTGTCTATCTTCGTCAGCAAGTCGGTGGCCAAGGATGGCGCGATTTCGAGTGTGGTGCCGTTCGTGGCGCACGTTGACCACACCGAGCATGATGTGGACGTGGTGGTGTCGGAATGGGGCTTGGCCGACCTGCGTGGCCTGGCGCCACGCGAGCGCGCGCCGCTCATCATCGAGAACTGCGCCCACCCGGATTATCGCCCGCAACTACGAGCCTATTTTGAGGAGGCGAAGCAGGGTGGCGGCCAGACGCCGCACGTGCTGGAGCAAGCTTTGTCGTGGCACGCCCGCTATAAACGCGAAGGGAGCATGCTGGTAAAATAGTGGTCATTGGTACTTCTTAATATTGGATCAACATGACCATCAAAATCAGCCAGAACTTCGACTCCGGCGCTATCGAAGTGCTGCGCGCCGACAGTGCAGCCACCATTGAACTGAACCTGCGCAAAGATTCGCACGCGGACATTCACCAGTGGTTCCACTTCCGAGTCCAGGGTGCACGCGGCCAAAAGCTGAACATGCGCTTCCTGAACGCCGGTTCGGCAACCTACGCCAAGGGATACGATGGCTATCAGGCAGTCGCCAGCTACGACACCGAGAACTGGTTCCGCGTGCCGACTACGTTTGATGGCGAGGTCATGACGATCCAGCACGCGCCGGATACCGACAGCGTCTATTACGCTTATTTCGAGCCGTATTCGTTCGAACGCCACCTGCGTTTGCTGGGCGAGGTGGGCGAGCATCCGCTGGCCCGCGTGCATGATCTGGGTTCGACGGTTGATGGCCGCGATATGAACCTGGTCGTCATCGGCAAGCCGGAAGCGGAAAAGAAAATCTGGTTCATCGCGCGCCAGCACCCGGGCGAATCGATGGCCGAGTGGTTCATCGAAGGCCTGATCGATTCGCTGCTGGATGACGCGAATCCAATCGCGCGCAAGCTGCTGCAACGCTGCGTGTTCTACATCGTGCCGAACATGAATCCGGACGGCTCGGTGCGCGGCAACCTGCGCACCAACGCGGCTGGCGCTAACCTGAATCGCGAGTGGATGACGCCATCCGTCGAGCGCAGCCCGGAAGTGCTGTACGTGAAGCAGAAGATGCACGAAACCGGCATCGATATGTTCTTCGATATTCACGGCGACGAAGCGCTGCCGTACAACTTCGTGGCCGGTAACGAAATGCTGGAGAACTTCAGCGATGAGCGCCGCGCCAAGCAACAGGCTTTCATTGACCGCTACAAGAATGCATCGCCGGACTTCCAGGATGCCGTGGGCTACGCTGCCAGCAAGTACAAGGAAGACATGCTGACGCTGGCCTCCAAGTACGTCGGCCATCACTTCGGCTGCCTGGCGCTGACCCTCGAAATGCCGTTCAAGGACAACGCTGATCTGCCGGATCCACACGTCGGCTGGAACGGCGCGCGTAGTGCTGCACTGGGTGCTGCGATCTTGCAGCCTATCCTGCTGTCGCTGAACGACTACTGATCATGGGCGTTGAAATCGAGCGCAAGTTCCTGTTGCGCGGCGATGGCTGGATGCAGCTTGGAGAACCGGTGTTCTTCAAGCAGGGCTACCTGTCGTCGCACAAGGACCGCGTGGTGCGCGTGCGGATTGAAGGCGGGCGTGCGGTCATGACGGTCAAGGGCCGCAACGTCGGCGCCACGCGCGGCGAGTGGGAATATGAGATTCCCGTTGCCGATGCGGCCGAACTGCTGGACGGTTTGTGCGAGCAGCCTTTGATCGAGAAATACCGCCGCCGCATTACGTTTGCGGGCAATTTGTGGGAAGTAGATGAGTTCCTTGGCGCAAATGCCGGTTTAGTCGTGGCGGAGATCGAATTGCAGTCGGAGGACCAGCAGTTCGACAAGCCGGATTGGATCGGCGAGGAAGTCACCGATGATCTGCGCTACCTCAACTCAAGCCTGATCAAGCACCCGTACTCTGCCTGGTAAATAAAAAAACCATGTGGCAATGCGGCGGCCTTGGCTGCTGCATGCGCACATGGGGCTTTTGTTTTAGTGGAAGTGCTCCGTGCCGGCTGGGGCGTCTTCCGGCATTTCGGCGTGGGCTAGTTCGCCTTGTGGGTCGGCGAACAATGGGGCACCGCAGTCATCGCAGAACTCCACCACGTAGCGCTCGGTGTGCTTCTTGATCTGCGTAATGCCTGCTGCGTTCAGGTGCGCACTGATGTCCTCTACCGGCGTCAGCGGCTTTTGCAGCGCTGCCAGTGCGACCGGACCTTCCGGTGGTGTGCCTTCCTCATCCTCTTGCCCGTACAGCGGCCACACTACGCCGTAGATCACATCCGACGATGAACGCTGCGTGAAGGCCACGCGGTATTCGTCGATCTGGCCGTCGGCACTTTCCTCGCCAAAGCCGGCAATCACGGCGCGTAGTTCGGAAGGTTCCACTGCGAGCGTGTGCGTCAGGTAGTGCACCGCTGCGCGAATCGAGACCGGGCGGATCAACTTGTCGGCTTCGCGGCAGGCCATGTAGTACGCCTCCGGCAGCAGCAGCTCGACGCCGCAACCCGGCAGCAGGCGGTTGACGGTTGGCGTGGCTTGCAGGCGCCATTGCTCCAGCGCGGATGCGCGCTCAACAGCGAAGCTGGCCTGGTGCTCAGGCATCTGCCAACGGAACAGCGGCGCGCCAGCCGGCGCCACCACGGCCACCAGCAGGTAGCGGGTGTCGGCCAGGAAGGGCGCGGTTTCAGGCACTTTGGTGTCGGCCTTCAGCGTGCTGCCTTTGATGGCTGCTTGCGCCAGCTTGTGTACTTTGCCGTAGGTCTCGACGTGGCTGCGCGGCAGCTGGTCGATCGAAAACAGGGTAGGCGACATCGCCATCTGCGTACCATCGGCCAGCAGGTGGGCGGAGAAATGGGCCGACAGCGTTTGCAGGATATCGGATGGAATCGCACCGGAGGCAATCGCAAAGCGAGTCCACGCCAGGATAGGCGCAGCCACCAGCAGCACGTCATATGGCTTGCTGACACCATCGGCGGTGTCGACGTTGAAGCTGCCCGATTCGCTGACCGCTTCCACGCTGTCCATCAGCACGTCGTATGCGTTCAGGTCTTCCTTGAACAGCGCGTTGAGCGTGGCGTCGATAGAGTCTTGGTGGCCGGTCTTCAGGAGTTTATGGAGCTGTGCATCGAGAGAGTGTTCCCACGCCCGTTCTTCGATACGGCTAGCCGCCTGCCCGACTGCCTGGGCATAAGTGGCGAGGCGCTGGCTCTCGGCGGACAATTTTTGGGATGAAGCTTTAGATGGACGACGCATAGCGCAGTAAGAGTCTCATTAAAAGTGAATAAAACGGATCAGTCATGCAAATGATAACCCTTATAAGCCCTATTGTAGTTGATTACTCAGATTGAGATGTTTTGACCGCTCTCGCCGAGCCGGCTTAGTGAGCTAACTCTTCGCTGAGCCTTGCCTGATGTTGAGCTTGGTGATGAAAGCAGTCAATGTGCCTGTTGACCCTGCAGAACATGCTTGGCCGTCGATCGTTATTGTGCACATACTCCATTAGTTTTTTGCCCTCTTGATGCTGACACAATCCAATACGTAGCGCGAACGTCGCGAGCTTATCGTACAAATCCTATGTGGTCACAATAGGGTGATGAACATGTAATAGGTTCATGTCGAGCGCCGTACGTATCGCTTCTTGCTAAGAGGACTGTCGAGTTGACCTTCCATTGAAAATGTGATCTTTGGGTTGATTCCTGCGTACCGATAGTAGGGTACTGTTTAGACTGCATCACTCGATTAGTCTTTCTTAACTACTAATGGTTGAGTTGCAATTTTGCAATACCTTTTGGTAAAGAACAGTGACCACGACGGAGAAGCTGCATGGATCAAGCTCTGATACGGAAGTTGACAGACATATATAAGACTTATGGTTTTGAGCTGGCAAAAACATATAAAAACGACAGTGTTTTGGTTTTTACACTAAAAACAGGATACTTTGACAACGCTGATATTGTTCCCACTGACGCCCAGAGTGACTCCGGTGTGGCATTTAAAGAATTTTCTGACGCTGGATTCGCGTGCACTATTCGCTCTTTTTTATCGCCGGATCAGGCGGAGCAACAACTGTTTAAGGGTTTTTTTTCAGTTGATTCTATTTTAGCTCGTTTAGATAACGATTATCAGCGTTTTGCAAATAATATAGTTTCTGCCTTTTCGGAAGACGCAAAATATGAATATATTAATGCGCCGTACTTGATTAACGGAAAACCCGGTGCTTTGAGTCCTGCTGAAGAAGTTACTTCTAGGATATCCTCTACTAAACCCACTTTATTTCTTATTGAGGCAGCAGCAGGCTTTGGAAAAACTTGTACGGCATATGAATTAGTACATAAACTTACCGAAAAGCATGAGTTTTTACCATTATTTTCAGAGTTATCACGCAACAGGCAGGCCGTAATATTTCGTCACATCTTACTTGATGAAATAGATCGGACTTTCCCCATGTTGAGCTCTCGACTAGTGCAAAATGAAATGCGCAATGGCCGTGTAATTACGGTACTTGATGGTTTCGATGAGTTGCTCAGGAAAAATGATGACGGAGGTGAGTTCGAGAATCATGAACCTATGTTGGAAACTATCGGAGAATTTTTGACTGGCAATGCAAAGATAGTTTTGACCACAAGGAGAACAGTTTTATTCGAAGGTGATGCGTTCCATAGCTGGGTTGATAAGCATAGTGATGAGTTTGATCTTATCCGAATAAAAATCAGTGAACCTAAAGTAGCCGATTGGCTGCCGGATGCCCGTATTTCCTCTCTCCAAGAGGCTGGTTTAAAAGTTGAGCATATAGCGAATCCGGTATTGCTATCTTATCTAAGGTGTATTTCAGATGCGGAATTTGTTGATGTGGCTTCTCAACCGCATGAATTGGTGGATCGGTATTTTGATTTTATGCTAAACCGTGAAACTATACGGCAAGATCTGCGAATGAATCCTGCTCGGCAACAAAGGGTTTTAAAATCCATAGCTGAAGATATGATTAATTTTGGTTACACATCAGAAAATCGCGACTATATAGTTGATCAAATAGCACGTGATAATTCGAAATTACTTGATGACGCGTTATTGGCATATCCACCAGGACAGAGACCTACAAAGGAAGGATTGGTAAATAAACTTGCGAGTCACGCTTTGTTAGATCGTAATGTAAGAGAGCCTGATAAGATTAGTTTCGTTAATGAGTTTGTTTTTGGTCACTTTATTGCTCAGATTATACTTAAGGATGCCGACTGGATAAGTGATGATCTTCGCTTTATTGAACCCGCGGTAATTTCCTATCAACCACGATCATCATCAACGAAAGGTAAGTTATGGGAAAATTTGTCTCAGTCATTAAATTTCCTTCCTGTTTCCGATCAAATTGATATTTCTGCACGACTTAAAGAAGAGGTTGGATTTGAGTTGGAAAATGACGAAGCTCAGGGTCTGGAATTCGTTGAGTTATTAATAGGCCAAGCCTATATTTCTAATTTCCAGTTCAATGAATGCGTCTTCAAGAAGTGTGAGTTTGATCTTAGCATGTTGAGCGAGGTAACCTTTCTCAATTGTAGATATTATGATTGTCAAATAATAAATTTGACGGCGAAGGGGCCGATTCATGAGTTTGGTGGAATCGGCGATCAGGAAATAATTGAGCTGCTTACACAGTCTACCGTAAATGCCGCTGACGCTGTCGCGCCTGATAGGCAGTTGCTTCTTGATAGATTCGTATTAGAGCGCTTCTGGCCTGTTGGACGCGATACAGTCATGCACAAACATAGGCCGATCAAAGGCATTTGTTCTAATTCTGGAGAATTTCGACAAGGTGAAATACTGGACTCTATACTTTCGTTAAAAAAACGAGGAATATTGCTAGAACCTCATTCAGCTTCGTTTGTAGAATTAAATTTCGAGAAGATTATCGAAGTCCGCTTGATTCTAGGGCGGCAGGGGGCAGTTCATGGCAACTAACTTCAGACATTCCGCGGAAAATATTAGGCGAGAAGTAGAGACGATCCTACAAAGAGCCGGGATCTTATGTCGTGTATTCGCGAGAGGGAAAGATGAGCAATCTTTAAGGAAAAAGCTTGAAAGAGAGTCGGGAAAGTATAGTCGCGATGGAAAAATGATTCAAGATGCTATTGGCATCAGAGTAGCACTCTATTTTTCTGAGGATGTTGAAATTGTTGCTGGGCTACTGGATAAGGAGTTTAATATTGATAGGGCCTCATCTACGGTTGATGTTCCTAAAGCTGATCAGTTCGCTGTAACACGGCATAATTTAATTTTTACAGTTCCAGAGCAACACAGCGGCGATGTAACGAAAGCAATAGGTAGTTTGCCGATTGATAAGACGTTTGAGGTTCAACTTAGAAGTATACTTTCTGAGGGATGGCACGAAGTTGAGCATGATTTGCGTTATAAGTCGAAGAAAAACTGGGAATCTCAGCCAGATTTAAGTCGTGCACTGAACGGTATTATGGCTACAATCGAAACGGCAGAATGGTCCATGCGCAAGATATTTGATGATTTGGCATATCGGAACTATAAATGTAGGAAGTGGCCGGAAATGTTGCACAATAAGATTCGGATGCGAGTCGAGCCCCATTTGTCTGCACCGCTTTGCGTTCTTTTTGATGCTGATCTGGACTTGGCAAAGGCAATATTTCGTATTGATCGGGTAGCGGTAATGTCGGTATTAAATCGGGCCCGGCCAACTTTGCCGATAAATCTTGACAACTTGGTTTATATTTGGAACTACATATCAGTGAGAAATTCGAAAATTAATGAATTAACACCGAAATTTATAGTTGATACTCTTGACTCTTTGTACGGGAAACTAGTGGACGTAATTTCCGTCGAAGAGGTTGAGGAAACTGATGCTTGATACTAAATTTTGACTGTGATCTCGATTGTTTTTGATATTGTTAAAAGCCCTGTGATCAAAGAATCACAGGGCTTTTTCTTTTCCTTTAAGGCATCAGGCAGCCAGCAGTTGGCGCAGCACGAACGGCAGGATGCCGCCGTGTTTGTAGTAGTCCACTTCGATCGGGGTGTCGATACGCAGCAGCACTTGCACTTCCTGCTTCGAACCGTCGGCGCGGTGGATCACCAGAGTCGCTTGTTGCTGCGGCTTGATCTCGCCGTCCAGGCCTTTCAGGTCGTAGACTTCCTTGCCAGTGATGCCCAGCGATTCGACCGAGTCGTTGCCGATGAATTGCAGCGGCAGCACGCCCATGCCCACCAGGTTGGAGCGGTGGATACGCTCGAACGAACGCACGATCACTGCCTTCACGCCCAGCAGCTGGGTGCCTTTCGCTGCCCAGTCGCGCGACGAGCCGGTGCCGTACTCTTCGCCGCCGAACACCATGGTCGGGGTGCCCGCTGCCACGTACTTCATGGCCGCATCGTAGATTGACAGCTGTTCGCCCGATGGCTGGTGAATGGTGATGCCGCCTTCCACTGCGGAACCGTCGGCTTTCGGCGGGATCATCTTGTTCTTGATACGCACGTTAGCGAACGTACCGCGCATCATGATCTCGTGGTTGCCGCGGCGCGAGCCGTAGGAGTTGAAGTCCGACTTCAGTACGCCGTTTTCCTTCAGCCATTTACCGGCCGGGCCGTCTTCCTTGATCGAGCCGGCTGGCGAGATGTGGTCGGTGGTGATCGAGTCGCCAAACACGCCCAGCGCGCGTGCGCCGCTGATGTTCGGGTTGGTCTCTTTCGGCGTCATCTCGAAGCCGTCGAAGAATGGCGGCTCGGCGATGTAGGTCGAAGCAGGCCAGTTGTAGACTTGGCCTTCGGTCGACGAGACGTTTTCCCACAGCTTGCCAGGGTTGCCCTTGACGTCGGCGTAGTTGGTCTTGAAGACTTTCGAATTCATCGCGAACTTCATCAGCTTGGCGATCTCTTTCGAGGTCGGCCAGATGTCGCCCAGATACACGTCTTTGCCATCTTTGCCCTTGCCGACTGGCTGGGTCATCAGGTCGACGGTCATGTTGCCGGCGATGGCGTAGGCCACCACCAGCGGTGGCGATGCCAGGAAGTTCGAACGGATATTCGGGTGAATACGCGCTTCAAAATTACGGTTACCGGACAGCACAGCCGAAGCGACGATGTCGTTCGAGGTAATGGCAGCGTTCAGTTCAGGCGTCAGGTCGCCGGCGTTGCCGATGCAAGTGGTGCAGCCGTAAGCGGTTACGCCGAAGCCCAGTTTTTCCAGGTAGGGCAGCAGGCCGGCAGCGGTCAGGTACTCGGTCACTACGCGCGAGCCAGGGGCCAGCGAGGACTTGATGTGCGGCGCCACGGTCAGGCCGGCTTCCACGGCTTTCTTGGCCAGCAGGCCAGCAGCCAGCAGCACGCTCGGGTTCGAGGTGTTGGTGCAGGAGGTGATGGCGGCGATCAGCACGTCGCCATTTTTCACGTCCACGCCGTTGGTGGTGGTGTAGGTGGTGGTCAGGTCTTCCGGCTTTTTATTGAAGCCGTTGTCCGACGTCGGTTTCGAGAACAGCTCGATGAAGTTGTTGCGCACGTTGCCGATTTCGATACGGTCTTGCGGACGCTTAGGACCGGCCAGCGATGGCGTCACGGTCGACAGGTCCAGCTGCAGTTCGCGGGTGAAGTCGATGTCGCCGGCTTTCGGAATGCCGTACATGCCCTGGGCCTTGAAGTAGGCCTGGAAGGCAGCGATTTCTTCCTTGGTGCGGCCGGTGCCTTCGAAGTATTCGATGGTGGCGTCGTCAACCGGGAAGAAGCCCATGGTCGCACCGTATTCCGGCGCCATGTTGGCGATGGTGGCGCGGTCGGTGACGGACAGGGTCTGGGTGCCTTCACCGAAGAACTCGACGAATTTGCCCACGACTTTGGCTTTACGCAGCATCTCGGTGATGGTCAGCACCAGGTCGGTCGCGGTGCAGCCTTCGCGCAGCACGCCGGTCAGGTTGACGCCGATCACGTCCGGGGTCAGGAAGTAGACTGGCTGGCCCAGCATGCCGGCTTCCGCCTCGATGCCGCCCACGCCCCAGCCGACTACGCCGATGCCGTTGATCATGGTGGTGTGCGAGTCGGTGCCGACCAGCGAGTCAGGGTAGTAGACGCCGTTGTTGTCCTTGTGGACGCCGCGCGCCAGGTATTCCAGGTTGACCTGGTGGACGATGCCGAAGCCCGGTGGCACCACGCCGAAGGTGTCGAAGGCTTGCATGCCCCACTTCATGAACTGGTAGCGCTCATTGTTGCGCGAGAATTCCAGCTTCATGTTCAGGTCCAGCGCGTTCGGCTCGCGGAAGTGGTCGATGGTGACCGAGTGGTCGACCACCAGGTCTACCGGCACCAGCGGTTCAATCTTCTTGGCGTTCACGCCCATTTTGTACGCGACGTTGCGCATTGCGGCCAGGTCGGCCAGCAGCGGCACGCCGGTGAAGTCTTGCAGTACCACGCGGGCGACGACGAATGGAATCTCGTCGACGCGCTCGGCGGTCGCGCCCCAGTTGGCAACCTGCTTCACGTGCTCTTCGGTGACCTTCTTGCCGTCGACGTTACGCAGAACCGATTCCAGCACAACGCGGATCGATACCGGCAGGCGCGAGATTTTGGTGCCCAGGCTTTTTTCCAAGGCAGGCAGCGAGTAGAACTTCGCCTTTTTACCCGAAATTTTGAATTCCTGAAGCGTGTTAAGCGTGTTGTGGGACATGACCTCTCCTTCGGGTGGGTACTGGGTTTTTAAGCTTATTGCAGCGTGTTGGCCGGGGTGGCGGCAGTCGCCACCGGCTTCATTTGTTCGGCGTTACGGCATTCGTTGGCCAGCTGGCGGTTCTGCTTGGAGTCCAGCAGCATGCCTTTGGCGGGAATGCCGATCCAGATCAGGCCGTACAACTTGTTTTCGAAGCGGTTGGCGCCGGTGGTGGTGCCGACGCGGGTCAGGCGGTGCAGGCGCTTCTTCCAGCGCAGCGCGATGTGCGCTTCGTCGTTGGTGTTGGCGTAGATGGTGATCTTGTTGCCCAGTTCGCAGTCGAAGTCGGTGACGGCGGAGTCGGTGATGGCCGGTTCGTCGGCTTCTTCATCCGGTGCTTTCGGCTCGGCCGGCTTGGCGGTTTTCTTGGTCGTTTTGGCGGCGGCTTTCTTCACCACTTTTTTGGTGGTGTCGGCGTCGGCGGCGTGGGCGCCGGTAGCCAGCGTCAGGGAGGCCAGCGCGAGGCTGCAGGCCATGAATAATTTGGAGATGGACATCTGTGTGCTTCCTATGGGTGAACGGTCGTGCTACCGTTGAACAGCGGGGCGACCGACTCGGGCAGAGTCAGCCCGGCCAGTTTGGCGCGCTGTAAAACGGTCCAATAATATCTGTAGCTGGCGCGATCGTGCAATCGGCCATTTTGGGCAATCGGCCCCCATTGCACGGCTGCGGCTTCGTGCAAAATGGCGGCCGCCTCGCTGACCTCGGAGAGGCGCGGCGTGAACGTCTTGATGATCGGTTTGATCTGGTTCGGGTGGATGCTCCACATGCGCGTGTAGCCGAATTCAGCGGCGGCGCGCTGGGCATCATTCGCTGCGACAGCAGTATCTTTGATTTCGGTGGTCACGTTATGCGACGGCACTTTGCCGTGCGCGTGGCAGGCGGCGGCGATTTCCAGCTTGGCGCGCGTCACCAGCGGATGGGTGAACTGGCCCGGCGTTCGCATTGCTGCGCCCGGAATCGCGCCGTAGTGGGCCGAGACGAAATCCATGATGCCGAACGACAGGCTCTGCACTTGGGGCAGGGCAGCGATGGCGTAGGCATCGCGCAGGGCGCCGTGGGTTTCGATCAGCACGTGCACCGGCAGGTCCTTGCGGCCGGCCTTGGCGGCGTGGGTGTTGATCAACTTGATGGCGCGCTCGACTTCGGCCACGCTATGCGCCTTCGGCACCATGATGTAGGCCAGGCGCTGGGCGGCAGTGCAGATAATTTCTACATCGCGCGCAAAGAACGGGCTCTCCACATCGTGCACGCGAGCGCCGATGCGGTTGAATTTGTTCTCTTCGGAGTTGAGTAGCTCGACGATTAGCTTGGCGTGGGCTTCTTCGTTGCCGGCGCTGGCGCCGTCTTCGCAGTCGAGGGTGATGTCGAACAGGGGGCCAAGTTCTTGTTGCAGGGCGATCGACTTGCGCATCAGCTTTTCGGAGCCGGCGTAGTGATCACATGCTGGCAGTAACAGCGGCTGGCGGTTACCCTGGAATAAAACCTCGGATGGGTGCATGCAGGTGGGATCAGGTGAAACGGATACCGCGCTGCTCTCGGCAGCGCGGCGGGTGCGGCGGATCGGTGGTTTAACCGGTTCCACGTGCGGACAGAAGATTATGGCAGCAGGTGCTTAACGCCTTCGCGCTCTTCGGTCAGTTCTTTCAGGGTCAGGTTGATGCGCTCTTGCGAGAATGCATCGATTTCCAGGCCTTGAACGATTTTGTATTCGCCGTTTTCGGTGGTCACTGGGAAACCGAACACGATGCCTTCCGGGATGCCGTACGAACCATCCGATGGGATGCCCATGGTGGTCCATTTGCCGTTGGTGCCGACGTGCCAGTCATGCACGTGGTCGATGGCAGCGTTGGCAGCCGAAGCAGCCGACGACAGGCCGCGCGCTTCGATGATCGCTGCGCCGCGTTTGCCCACGGTAGGCAGGAAGGTGTTAGCGTTCCACTCTTGATCGTTGATCAGGTCTTTAACGTTTTTGCCGTTCACGGTCGCGAAGCGGTAGTCAGCGTACATGGTTGGCGAGTGGTTGCCCCACACGGTCAACTTCTCGATGTCTTTCACTTGGGTGCCGGTTTTGGCAGCCACTTGCGACAGGGCGCGGTTGTGGTCCAGACGCAGCATGGCGGTGAAGTTTTTCGCTGGCAGCGATGGCGCCGATTTCATGGCGATGTAAGCGTTGGTGTTGGCTGGGTTGCCGACTACCAGTACTTTAACGTTGCGCGAAGCGACGGCGTCCAGTGCTTTACCTTGGGCGGTGAAGATCTGTGCGTTGGCTTCCAGCAGGTCTTTACGTTCCATGCCTGGGCCGCGTGGACGGGCGCCAACCAGAACGGCGTAGTCGACGTCTTTGAATGCGGTCAGTGGATCGGAGTGAGCGGTCATCTCGGTCAGCAGCGGGAATGCGCAGTCGTCGATTTCCATCATCACGCCCTTCAGCGCTTTCTGTGCTTTTTCGTCGGCGATTTCCAGCAGTTGCAGAATAACTGGTTGGTCTTTGCCGAGCATGTCGCCGTTAGCGATACGGAACAGCAGGGCGTAGCCGATTTGGCCGGCGGCGCCGGTAACAGCAACACGCAGAGGGGTTTTAGCCATGATGAATCTCCAAAGTGGGAAGTGAATCGTTCGTGAAGCAGGACCGGCGGCCGGTCCGGGAAAACGTAATGATACTGCAAAATAAGCGCTTTAT
The DNA here is from genome assembly GCF_009857445.1 of Duganella flavida. Taxonomy (GTDB): domain Bacteria; phylum Pseudomonadota; class Gammaproteobacteria; order Burkholderiales; family Burkholderiaceae_D; genus Rugamonas; species Rugamonas flavida. The sequence goes on along the minus strand of NZ_WWCN01000015.1, from coordinate 120,859 downwards.
AATCGAGTATCCATAAAGCGCTTGGCTCGGGAGTGTAGGCTTGACGCCACTATCTGTCAATCCTATCTTATGTCTTATATAAGACAGATAAGTTATTGCTGGTTTTTCTGGACGGCACTGGTCTTTTGTGGTGAAATCTTGGCCTATGAGTTCCACCCCACCTAATTCGAATAATAATCCTGCTGCCGCGAACGCTGGCGGTGCGGGTGGCTCGTCTCCTACTTTCTCTCCTTTGTACCAGCAAATCAAGGCCCTGATCACGCAGAGCTTGCAGTCCGGTGAGTGGAAACCGGGCGAATTGATCCCCAGCGAAGTGGAATTGGCCAACCGGTTCAAGGTCAGCCAGGGCACCGTACGCAAGGCGATTGATGAGCTGGCTGCGGAAAACCTGGTAATGCGCAAGCAAGGGAAGGGCACTTTCGTGTCCACCCACCACGAAGCGCGCGCCCACTTCCGTTTCCTGCGTCTGATGCCGGACGAAGGCGTGCCGCACTACCCTGAAAGTAAGTTCATAGAAGTCAAGCGCATGCGCGCGCCGGCTGATGTGGCGCGCCTGCTCGACTTGAAGTCCGGCGACGCCGTGATCTTCGTCAAGCGCGTGCAATCGTTCGACGGTGTACCGACTATCGTTGAAGAACTGTGGCTACCGGGTCTCACCTTCAAGGGGTTGACCGCCGAGCGCCTGGAAGAATACAAAGGCCCGATGTACGGCCTGTTTGAATCGGAATTCGGCACGCGCATGATACGTGCCACGGAAAAAATCCGCGCCGTCTGTGCTGGTGCGGACGACGCCGCACTGTTGAAAATCACCGCCAACACGCCACTGCTGGCGTCGGAGCGGGTCTCGTTTACCTATGGCGACAAGCCGGTCGAGCTGCGCCGCGGCTTGTACCTGACGGAGCGCCACCACTACCACAATGAGTTGAATTGATGGAGACACGGCGCGCAGTCATACGGCTGTAGCATTGTTGCGCTGATAATACGTTGAGCTACGGAAAGGTAGCCACAGCCGAGATTCCCGGAGTGTTGCCAACTACTATTTTTATTATATGTAACAATAGATATTGGTTATGAGAGTGGAAATCGGCGAAAATCGCAGTCTCACCAAATTTTTGTATAAGCCTGAGGAGGTCTTGTTATGTCAGAAGCCGTAAGGGAAGCCCCTAAAAAAGAACGGCCGGAGTTCCGTAACATTCATGTTACCGAGCTGTCCAACTACCGTATGCCATTGGCTGCCATCGTATCCATCCTGCACCGTATTTCCGGTGTTGGCATGTTCGTGCTGCTGCCATTCGTGCTGTATCTCTTGCAGAACTCCCTGCGCTCCGAGATCTCTTTCGCGTACTACGAAGGTTTCGTGACCTATCCGCTGGTCAAAGTGATCATCCTGGGCCTGTCGTGGAGCTTCCTGCACCACATGTGCGCTGGTATCCGTCACCTGGTGATGGACCTGCACATCGGTCTGGACAAGCACTCGGCGCGTAAATCGTCGGCCACCGTGCTGGTCATCAGCCTGGTGCTGACCGCCCTGATCGCCCTGAAACTGTTTGGAGTATTCTGAAATGTCCATCAACGATAACGGTATCGGCCCTAAGCGCCGAGTAGTAGGCGCATCGTACGGCATGCGCGACTGGCTGGCGCAACGCGTCACCGCAGTCATCATGGTGATCTACACCGCCACCCTGGTGCTGGCCTTCCTGACCGGCCAGAACTTCACCTACGAAGGCTGGGCCGGCTTGTTCGCCCAGCAGTGGTTCAAACTGGCGACCGCTGTGACCCTCATCGGCCTGTTCTACCACGCGTGGGTAGGCATGCGTGACGTCTGGATGGACTATGTGCGCGCTGTTGGTCCGCGCCTGTTCCTGCAAATCGCCACCATGGCCTGGCTGATCGGCTGCGCCGTGTGGTCGATTCAAATTATCTGGAGTGTCTAATCGTGGCAGCTATCAAATCTGCAATCCCTACCCGCCGCTTTGACGCGGTAATCGTCGGCGCCGGCGGCTCCGGCATGCGCGCATCGCTGCAACTGGCCGAAGCCGGCTTGAACGTGGCCGTGCTGTCGAAAGTATTCCCAACCCGTTCCCACACTGTGGCAGCGCAGGGCGGTATCGGCGCCTCGCTGGGCAATATGGCCGAAGACAACTGGTTCTGGCACATGTTCGACACCGTTAAAGGTGGCGACTACCTGGGCGACCAGGACGCGATCGAATTCATGTGCCGCGAAGCACCGAAGGTCGTGTACGAGCTGGAACACTTCGGCATGCCTTTCGACCGTAACCCGGACGGCACCATCTACCAGCGTCCGTTCGGCGGCCACACCGCCAACTTCGGTGAAAAAGCTGTGCAGCGCGCTTGCGCCGCAGCTGACCGTACCGGCCACGCACTGCTGCACACCCTGTATCAGCGTAACGTCAAAGCCCGCACCCACTTCTTCGTGGAGTGGATGGCGCTGGACCTGATCCGCGACGCCGAAGGCGACGTGGTCGGCGTAGTCGCGCTGGAAATGGAAACCGGCGAAACCATGATCCTGGAAGCCAAGACCACCATCTTCGCCACCGGCGGTGCTGGCCGTATCTTCGCTGCCTCGACCAATGCGTTCATCAACACCGGCGACGGCATGGGTATGGCGGCACGTGCCGGCCTGCCACTGCAAGACATGGAATTCTGGCAGTTCCACCCGACCGGCGTGGCCGGCGCGGGCGTGCTGATCACCGAAGGTGTACGCGGTGAAGGCGGTATCCTGATCAACTCGGAAGGCGAGCGCTTCATGGAGCGTTATGCGCCAACGCTGAAAGACCTGGCGCCGCGCGACTTCGTGTCCCGTTCGATGGACCAGGAGATCAAGGAAGGCCGTGGCTGCGGTCCGAACAAAGACCACGTCATGCTGGATCTGCGCCACATCGGCAAGGACACCATCGAGAAGCGTCTGCCGTCGATTCTGGAAATCGGCCACAAGTTCGCCAACGTCGATGCGACCAAAGAACCAATCCCGGTCGTACCAACCATCCACTATCAGATGGGCGGTATCCCGACCAATATCCACGGTCAAGTGGTGACGCCTAACGGCGACGGCTCGCAGAAAGTGGTCAACGGCCTGTACGCCATCGGCGAATGCGCCTGCGTATCGGTACACGGCGCTAACCGCCTGGGCACCAACTCGCTGCTGGACTTGCTGGTGTTCGGCCGTGCAGCCGGCAACCACGTGGTGGCTTCGAACCTGAAGCAAAAAGAAAACAAGCCGCTGCCAAAAGACGCTGCCGACTTCGCGCTGAATCGTCTGAACGCGCTGGAAACCTCGACCGGTACCGAAAAAGTGCAGGGCGTCGCCAACGACATCCGCGCCACCATGCAGAAATACTGCGGCGTGTTCCGTACCGACGAGATGCTGAACAAAGGCGTGGAAGAAATCCTGAAGCTGGACGAGCGCCGCAAGCACGTGTCGTTCAAGGACAAGTCGAAAGTGTTCAACACCGCTCGCGTGGAAGCACTGGAACTGGACAATCTGATCGAAACCGCGAAAGCCACCATGATCTCGGCCGCTGCCCGCAAAGAATCGCGCGGCGCCCACGCTCAGGATGACCACCCGCACCGCGACGACGACAACTGGATGAAGCACACGCTGTGGTACTCGGAAGGCAACCGTCTGGATTACAAGGCAGTCGTCACCAAGCCGCTGACGGTTGATACCTTCAAACCGAAACCACGTACTTTCTAAGGCTATAAAATGGCACGCACTCTCAAACTGAAAATTTACCGCTACGACCCGGATCAGGACGCCAAGCCGTACATGCAAGACGTCACCGTCGAGCTGAAAGACACCGACAAAATGCTGCTGGATGCACTGCAGCGCATCAAGTCGGACGTGGATGATTCGCTGGCCCTGCGCCGCTCCTGCCGCGAAGGCGTGTGCGGTTCGGACGCGATGAACATCAACGGCAAGAACGGTCTGGCTTGCACCACCAACCTGAACGAGCTGAGCGAGCCTATCGTGCTGCGTCCGCTGCCAGGTTTGCCGGTAATCCGCGATCTGATCGTCGACATGACCCAGTTCTTCAAGCAGTACGATTCGATCAAGCCATACCTGATCAACGATTCGATCCGCCCAGAGAAAGAGCGTCTGCAAACGCCTGCAGAGCGCGAAGAACTCGACGGCCTGTACGAGTGCATCCTGTGCGCGTGCTGCTCGACCTCGTGCCCGTCGTTCTGGTGGAATCCGGACAAGTTCGTCGGCCCAGCCGGCCTGCTGCAAGCCTACCGCTTCATCGCCGACTCGCGCGACGAAGCCACCGGCCCGCGTCTGGACAACCTGGAAGATCCGTACCGCCTGTTCCGCTGCCACTCGATCATGAACTGCGTCGATGTCTGCCCTAAGGGTCTGAACCCGAACAAGGCAATTGGCAAGATCAAAGAGCTGATGGTACGCCGCGCAATTTAATGCGCAATCGGGCGGCGTGTCGCGCGCCGCCCGTTTTTGTAAAGTAGTAAGACTATGACTGAAACGAACCACTCTGCGCATCAGTCCGACCCAGCCAACCGTGCCCGCCTGCGCTGGCGCTCCCGCCGGGGTCTGCTGGAAAACGACATCATCCTCACCCGTTTTCTGGATGCGCATGAAACCGAATTGACCGACGAGGAAGTGGACGCATTCACGCGGCTCCTCGACTTGTCGGACAATGCCCTGATGGATCTGGTACTGGCCCGTAAAGAGCCGGAAGGCGAAATCGACCTGCCGCACGTACATGCGATGCTGCAGCGGTTGCGTAGTGCGTAGTTAAATCACACCCAGAATTTTTGCTTTTTTTATTCGCATCATCTCTCCAAGAAGGAAGAGTCCATGAACATCTCTGATAACAAAGCCACTCTCTCGTTCTCCGATGGTAGCCAGCCGATCGAATTCCCGATCTACAAAGGCACCGTAGGTCCAGACGTCATCGATATCCGTAAGCTGTACGCCGGCACAGGCAAGTTCACCTACGACCCAGGTTTCATGTCGACTGCGGCATGTAACTCGTCGATCACCTACATCGACGGCGATAAAGGCGAACTGCAATACCGCGGCTACCCAATCGAACAACTGGCTGTGAACGCCGATTTCATGGAATCGTGCTACCTGCTGCTGAACGGCGAACTGCCAAACGGCGTGCAGAAACAAGAATTCGTCGACACCGTGACCAAGCACACCATGGTGCACGAGCAGATGCAATTCTTCTTCCGTGGCTTCCGCCGCGACGCGCACCCGATGTCGGTACTGGTTGGTACCGTTGGCGCGCTGGCTTCGTTCTACCACGATTCGCTGGACATCAACGATGCCAAGCAGCGCGAAATTTCGGCGATCCGTCTGATCGCCAAGATGCCAACTCTGGTGGCAATGGCTTACAAGTACTCGATCGGCCAGCCGTTCATGTACCCACGTAACGACCTGTCGTACTCGGCCAACTTCATGCGCATGATGTTCGGCAATCCATGCGAAGAGTACAAAGTCAACGACGTGCTGGTGCGCGCTCTGGACCGTATCCTGATCCTGCATGCAGACCACGAGCAAAATGCATCGACCTCGACCGTGCGTCTGGCCGGTTCGTCGGGCGCCAACCCGTTCGCGTGTATCGCTGCCGGTATTGCTTGCCTGTGGGGCCCTGCTCACGGCGGCGCTAACGAAGCGGCACTGACCATGCTGAAAGAAATCGGCTCGGTGGAAAACATCCCGGCCTTCATCGCTCAGGTGAAAGACAAGAACTCCGGCGTCAAGCTGATGGGCTTCGGTCACCGCGTCTACAAAAACTTCGACCCACGTGCGAAGCTGATGCGTGAAACCTGCTACGAAGTGCTGAACGAACTGGGCCTGCAAGACGACCCACTGTTCAAGCTGGCGATGGAGCTGGAAAAGATTGCACTGAACGACGAATACTTCGTTTCGCGCAAACTGTACCCGAACGTCGACTTCTACTCGGGCATCGTGCAATCGGCACTGGGCATCCCAGTATCGCTGTTCACCGGCATCTTCGCGATGGCGCGTACCATCGGCTGGATCGCCCAGTGGAACGAAATGATCGCCGACCCAGAACAGAAAATCGGCCGTCCACGCCAGCTGTTCGTTGGCGCGACCACCCGCGACGTACCACCGCTGGACAAGCGTTAATCCACGGTTTACGCAGCAAACAAAAAACGGGCTTCGGCCCGTTTTTTTTCGCCTATAGTTTTTAGTGGACCTCGGCCTCGACGCTTCCGTGGCTCGTCGTGGTGTTAATTGCCTCCACGCGCTCCAGTTTTTGCAGGACGCGTTCCAGCGGCGTCGTTACCGTTTCATTGAGTAGCTCGACGTCGTTTTCGCTGACCAGGTATTGAATTGACACCACCAGCATCACTGAACTTCTTGCAAGCGTTGGATTGCAAAAAGAGTATCGCGTTCTAGCGGGACGCGGCGGCGCTGTCGAAGTGCAGCATGTGTTCGACGTGGACTTTGATTTCGTTGTTCAGGCTGGAAAGGGCTTTGCGCAGAGTGCGGGCGGCGGCTTCGCCGATGCCGCCGACGGTGATGCTGTGCTCGTAATTGCCGCCGCGACGCAGGATCAGCCATTTGTCGATGCGGGCATTGGATTCTTTCAGCGTGGATTCGAGCTGGCCGGCGGCTGGTTGGCTGGAGCCTAGATGCAGGTGGAAGGTGTGCGTCATGCGGAACTGGTTGTCCAGGTCCGAGGTGCAGGTGTCGTGGGAAAGGGAAGTCTGAGTGGTCATGATTGCTCCAGAAATCTTGGCTCGATTCGGAGCAATTCATGTGCACCCGCTTCGTTGCCGTTAAAAGGCCGCATCGCCGTAATGGCTTCCACCTTGCCCGGGGAGGCAGGTTGGCGTCGGATCAACCGACTCTTGATGCATAATTAATATCCGCTATAGCGAACTCCTGTTCAATATAACGGAATTTCTGAGGTTGGGCAATAGGCTTTAGTCATGTAGCTTCTTGCTAAGGTTCTTCCGAAGTCTGTCGCTAACGATGGAAGGACCAGAACGGGAGGGCGTATGAACGCATCAAATGTAGCTCCTGCGTACCTTGCGCAGTTGGCCATCGCCACTGGCGCTCCGGGCGCGTCGGGCGCCACGGAAAGCACCACGGCGCGGGCCGCGATCCTGCAGCAAATCCGCAAGCTGCAAAAGCTGGAAGCCGGGCTCGGCGAACAATTAGCCAAGTTGGCAGGCGACCGCAGTTCAGGCGGGATCCAGCAAAGGATCGCATTGCAGCAGCAAATTGACGGTATTGAGCAGCAGATCAAGGCATTACAAATAGCCTTGCTGCAAAAGGATGCCGACCGTAAGGTGACCGTCCCTAAATCGGATGGTAGTCAAACCAAGGCGTCCGGTGAGCGTGTCAGTGATCTTGCTGGGCCTGAAAACGGCGACAAGAGTATCGCCGCGGCCACCACGGTTGGCACGGTGATTAACACCGCCGCTTGATGCCCATTTATCCTGAGCGCTTATTGCGGTCAGGGCGCAGCACTAGCAGCCACCAGCACAGCACGCCCAGCGTCAGCTGCGGCAGATTGTAGATAAATTTATCGAACGTGACATCGCGCCGCTGCGGCCACGCGCTGTTGGCAGTTTCGGCAATGATGTTGGTGTGATAAAAGCATGCCGCCAGCAGGAACAGCGCAGCGAGGCCCCAGATCGTAGGCAAGCTGGTCACGCGATGGCGCAGCAGCGAGGCAAACGGATACACCAGCACGCAGCAGAAGACGTAGGCAAACAGGTTGGCCGGCAGGTTGGTCAGATCAAAGTGCGGCAGCACCACCGGTATAGCGCAAATCGCCACAGCTAACATGACAGCAATAACAGGATGAGCCTGTTCAGGCCAGTTCTGAAAATTCATCGTTTGATATGAAGTGAAAGGGCACTATTGTAATGCCCCCGGAGTGCCCAAGGCAGATTGATGAAAGCTTGCGTTCATTCAATACCGTCGTTCTATGCACGGTGAGAATCTGAAGTTTCTCATCTTTGTGCGGAGGGTGTCATGGGCATCAAATTGGTTTTGTTGTGTTTGGCTTTCTTTTGCTCGGAGGCTGCGTTTGCTGAGGGCATGCATCGACAATTTTCGGTTGCACAGACCGCCGAAACGGATGCCATCAATGGACAAATCGACTGGCCTGGTGGCGAGCTGGCGCTTTGGCGCGGCCCAATCGTGGTATTCGTTTCGGCTAGCGGTGCGTATGACAGGAACGGCTGGCTGGTGCGGGCGCTGGAGACTGTGTGGGCCGAACGGATGCCGCTGCGGGAATTGTCGACGGCATTGGTTGCCCAAGGCGTCGCGGTAGTGCGTTTCGATAGTCCGGGTGTTCTCTCACCGAACCTTAAATGCCAGCAGACGGTCCTGAAATCCGGTTTCAGCAAAGCGACATTGGAGCGCCGCTGTGTGAATGTGCCGGTGTACGCGAATCTCACGGTAGAGCGCTATCAGCGCAGCATCGAGAATGTATTGCTGCATATTGAAGACATGGTGCCGGCGGTGCGCGGAAAACTGGTGCTCTTTGGCTTTTCGGGAGGATTGATGCACGCTGCCGCAATTGCCGATCGCGAGCGAGTACATATTAGTGGCCTGATTTCTATCGGTTCGCCGGCTCAGCGATTTGAAGCGCTGACACGATGGCAAGCGGTTGAGCGCATGTTGGAAATTCTCCCTGAGTTTGATATCAATGCCGACAGCATCATTACCAATCCTGAGATCCGCAAGCGTTACAAAGAAGGTATTGGGGGTGTGATGACGCTGGAAACCTGGCTCAGTCCATACGGACGATGGGACGCTGCCAACATGCATGAATTCAAGGCTCGACTGGAGAATAACTATGCAATTCTCATGCAGCAAACCGATACCGGTAGCGCTGCGGGCAAGCTGTCCTGGAAGCGGCAAGCCAATGGCGTCATGGCGCCGGATATCAATGACGCGTTCTGGAATATGCACTTCCATAGCCAGATCACACCGGTGGCAGTGATCCAACGGCTTGCGATACCGAGCCTGTTTTTGTGGGGAGGGCTAGATACGCAGGTGGGAACCTCGCACGAGGCTGAACTGATTCGGCAGGTGTGCGCGGCGGGCGTCCCGGTACAGCACTTGCAGTTTGTCCTCTTCGAAGGGCGGCATCATCTGCTGTCCAGGCGTGTGGACTTTGACTGGATGGAGAAAGCTTTCATGCCGGTGGTGGCGGACGAGGTGCAAACTTTTCTGAAGCAGATCGGTACCCCGGATCTTTTGCCGCGACCAAAAAACACTAGCGCAGCAGAGTCGTATGCTTGCCGAGCGAAGATATCGATAAAGGATGAAGTGGCGGAGCGTTAGCCGCCTATTTTTCCTGATCCAGCAGGGCCTGGATTTCTTCGCGCTCTTTTTTGCTGACGTGGCCGCCGCGCAGGGCGGCTAGTACCAGGGCTTTGCCGGAGCCGGCGAAGGCTTTCTGGATCAGGTCTTTCAGCAGGTTGGTTTGGACGGAGTCCTGTTCCTGCACTGGCGCGTAGACGTGGGCACGCTGGCTTTCGTCGCGTTTCAGCAGGCCTTTGGTGTGCATCACTTGCAGCACGCGCAGGACGTTGGCGTAGCTGGTGTCGGGACGCGTTTCCTGCGCCGCTTCGTGCACTTGCCGCGCCGTTGCGGGGCCGAGCGCGAACAGCAAGCGCAACATCTCCAGTTCGGCGGCGGTTGGTTTCGGTAGGGTGCTCATGGATGTAGAATAAAATATCTAGAACGGATTGTCTAGCTGTTCTTTGATGTTGGCGAAGCGCGGCCCGCCTTGCTGGCAGGCGGTTTGTAGCTGGCGCAGGCGTGGCAGGGCGGTGTCGCAGCGGTCCAGCAGTTCTTCCAGCAGGTTGCCGAAGGCGCGGACTTCCAGTGTTTGCAGTGTGGCGGCGTGTGGGCCTTCTGTATCGTAGAACGAGGCGGCACCGAAGTCGCCCAGCAGGGTGTGGCCGTGGTCGTCGTGCAGGACGTTGTGGCCGTACAGGTCGCCGTGCATGATGCCGTGTTCGTGCAGCTGCGCCGCCGCCGAGGCGATGCCGCGTGCGATCGACAGCATGGCGTTCAGCTCGAAGCGCTTGCCGTCGCGGTAGATGTCGCGCGTGCAGCTGTCCAGGCTCGGCGGGCCGGCGAGGTTGTGGAAGTCTGGCGAGATCAGCGACATGGCCAGGCCATGCGCATCTTCAGGATGGTCCTCAATATGGCCTAGGACCGGGATCAGGTTTGGATGCGCGCCGGCCCCGAGGCAGGCGGCCATTTCGCTCAGTGGCGAGCCGTCGCTGGTCATCGAGCCTTTGAATAGCTTGACTGCGATATGCTGGTCACGCCAATCGGCGCGATAAATCACGCCGGAGGCACCTTCGCCCAGCTTGGCGCCCAGCGTCAGCTCCGGCCAGCGGACGGTGGCCGATGGCGTGTGCACCAGCGTGTCTTCCAGTTGGTTGCACAGCGGATTGCCGGCGTAGGCCAGCCACGTCAAGCGTAGCAGCGACAGCAGCCACGATGGCAGCTCTTCCAACTGGTTCGAGGCGATGCGCAGCAGTTCCAGCTGGTGCAGTTGCGCCATCGACTCGGGCAGCGCGCGCAAGCGATTCCCGGCCAGCATCAGCTTTTGGAGTTGTGGGCGTTCGCCCAGCGCGGTGGGCAGTTCTTCGATCTCGTTATCGGTTAGCACCAGCCAGCGTAGTGCGGCCGGCAGGGCGGCGGCGGGCACATGGCGGATCTGGTTGGCTTTGAAACCGAGCATCGTGAGCGCAGGGCAGGCGCCCAGCACCGCCGGCAGCTCGGTGAACTGGTTATCCGAGCAGAAGATGATGCGCAGCTTGCGCAGCAGCGGTAGGTCATCCGGCAGCGTCGATAGCGCGTTGCCGGACAGGTCGAGGATTTCCAGGCTGTCGGCCAGTGTGTAGATCTCAGGAGGGAATTCTGTGAGGCCGCAGCGCAAGGTCAGGCGCGTGATGCCTGCCAGTGCGCCGCTGCGCAACTGCTCAAGGGTGTGCATGGGATGAGGCGGTGAACAACGACGGCGCAGTGTAACACTTCGCCGCCGTCGCCGGGCCGCGCTACATCACCACTTCATTTCGCCTTTGGCCACTTTGGCACTGATCTCCAGCGCGCTTTGCAAGCCGGCGTTTGGATACAACTGCTGCATGCGCGCGATCAGCGCGGCTGAGTCGGCGGCTTTGGCGGTTTCGGCTTCAAACTTGACCAGATAGTCGCGGGTGTAGCTGATGCTGTCCGGCGTCAGCGGCGCGCCCGGCGCGAAGTGGCCCGGCACCACGGTGGCCGGTTTCAGTGCGGCGATGCGGTCCAGCGTCGACAGCCATTGCTTGCGCGAGGCTGGCGTTTGCGAGTCGGCAGTCCACACGTGCAGACCGTTGAAAACTTCAACGCCGCCCACCACCGCCTTGATCGACGGAATCCACACATATTCGCGGGTGATGTTCAGCTTCTGGCCTTCCAGCGTGATGGCTTTGCCCTTCAGCGGCTGCGGCACGATCACTTCTTGCGGTGCGTTGTCTTTCAGGATCGGGCCCCAGTAGGCGACTTTGGCGGCTTTCTTGCGCTCGATGCCGGCGATGACGTCGGGCAGGGCGACGATCTTGGCATCCGGGAAGGCGGCGTGGATCACGTCCAGGCCGAAGTAGTAGTCCGGATCATCGTGGCTGATGTAGACGGTGGTCAGGTGCTTGCCGGTGGCGCGGATCTGCTCGACCAGCTTGACCGCCTCGCCGCGCGAGAACTGGGCGTCGATCAGCACCGCATCCTTGGCACCGCTGACAATCACCGAGGCGACCGGGAAGATGGCCGCTTCGCCCGGATTAAACACGTCCAGCTTGAGCGGCGCGGCGTGGGCGCTGATGGCAGTAGCGAGGGCGGCGGACAGCAGGGCAGGTTTGAACATGATCGTCTTTCAGTGAAGTAGGAATGACGCCATCTTAAATTTCTCAATCCGATAGAAAAATAGGCTAATCTGCGCTAGTTAATTGCATAAATCGGACGAATCATGGATCGCATCATCGCCGCGCGGGTTTTTGTCAGTATTGCCGAACGCGGCAGCATGATCGCCGCCGCCGACGCGCTGGACATGTCACGCGCCATGGTCACGCGCTACCTGGCTGAGATGGAAGAGTGGGCCGGCGCCCGCCTGCTGCACCGGAGCACCCGCCGCCTGAGCCTGACTGACGCCGGCGATATCACACTGGCGCGCTGCCGCCGCATGCTGGAAGTGGCCGACGACATGGCGGTCGCCGCCGGTGATGATGCCGACACGCCGCACGGCCTGCTGCGCATCACCTGTTCGCAATCCTTGGCGCAGGCTGAGCTGGCCGCTGCCGTGGGCGAGTTCCTGCAGCGCTATCCACGCACCTCGGTCGACCTGCAGATGAGCAACCGCGCCGTCAATCTGATCGAAGAGCGCATCGACCTTGCGCTGCGCGTCACCAACACGCTGGAGCCCAACCTGATCGCGCGCCAGCTTGGCCATTGCGACTCGGTGGTATGCGCCGCCCCGTCCTACCTGCAAGAGCGCGGCACGCCGCAGCGGCCGCAAGACCTGGCCGGCCACAACTGCCTGACTTACACTTATTTTGGCAAAAGCCTGTGGCAATTCACCGCCGACGACGGCGCGGCCGTGTCGGTGCCAGTCAGCGGCAACCTGTCCGCCAACGAAGACCTGATCCTGCTGAAAGCGGCAGAGCAGGGCAGTGGCATCGCCTTGCAGCCGCTGTACAGCGCCGCCCCGCTGATCGCCGCCGGCAAGCTGGTGGCGTTGCTTCCTGGATACACACCCTCCCGAATGGGGATTTACGGCATCTATACTTCCCGTCAACATATGTCACCGGCATTGCGTGCCATGTTGGATTTATTGCTAACATGGTTTGGCAATATTGCACGCCAGACCAGCGTCCATGCGGCTTAAGTTAAAATTAATGCGGAAAGATTTAGCGCGATTTTGTCGCGTAAATCATTGTTGGGATACAATACCGGTGCTATGCTGAATGGCCCGTTTTAGGTAACACTGAACAAATAGCCCTTCCCCACAACTTGATGTGCAATCCGCTAACCGGTCAGGCCGTGTCGCGGAAGGTTAGACTAACCCGCTAATTCCTCGCGAAGCGCGAAGAAAGGTGAGCAAGAATGATGCAACAATCTACGTCCAACTCCTACCTGTTTGGTGGGAACGCACCGTACGTTGAAGAACTGTACGAAGCGTATCTGAATAACCCAGGCTCGGTCCCAGACAACTGGCGCGCCTACTTCGACGCCATGCAGCACGTACCGGCAGTCGATGGTTCCAATAAACCTGACGTCGCCCACGCTTCCGTGATCGCCTCCTTCGCCGAACGCGCGAAAGCCGGCCCGATCCGCACCGTGAGTGCCTCGGCTGACGCTGAAATGGGCCGCAAACGCGTTGCCGTTACCCAGCTGATCGCCGCTTACCGCTATCTGGGTTCCCGCTGGGCCAACCTGGACCCGCTGCAACGTCAAGAACGTCCAAGCATTCCTGAGCTGGAGCCGAGCTTCTACGGCTTCACCGATGCCGACATGGACACCGTGTTCAACGTCAGCAATACCTACTTCGGCCCAGAGACCGCGACCCTGCGCGACCTGCTGAACTTCCTGCGCGACACCTACACCCGTTCGATCGGCGCCGAGTACATGTACATCTCGGACCCGAAAGAAAAGCGCTGGCTGCAAGAACGCCTGGAGTCGATCCGTTCGACCCCAAGCTTCACCGCCGAGAAGAAAAAACACATCCTGGAGCGTCTGACCGCTGCAGAAGGCCTGGAGCGCTACCTCCACACCAAGTACGTTGGCCAGAAGCGTTTCTCGCTGGAAGGCGGCGAGACCTTCATCGCGTCGATCGACGAGATCATCCAGCGCGCCGGTGAAAAAGGCGTGCAAGAGATCGTGATCGGTATGGCTCACCGTGGCCGTCTGAACGTGCTGGTCAACACCCTGGGCAAAGCACCAAAAGACCTGTTCGAAGAATTCGAAGGCAAGCACGGCGACGACCTGCCAGCCGGTGACGTGAAATACCACCAAGGCTTCTCGTCAGACATCTCGACCGTTGGCGGTCCAGTCCACCTGTCGCTGGCGTTCAACCCATCGCACCTGGAAATCGTCAACCCAGTGGTTGAAGGTTCGGTCAAAGCCCGTATGGATCGCCGCGGCGACCCAGCAGGCAAGCAAGTGCTGCCTATCCTGGTGCACGGCGACGCCGCCTTCGCAGGCCAGGGCGTTGTGATGGAAACCCTGAATCTGGCACAAACCCGTGGCTACGGCACCGGCGGTACCGTGCACATCGTCATCAACAACCAGATCGGTTTCACCACCTCCGACCCGCGCGATGCCCGTTCCACCATCTATTGCTCGGACGTCGTCAAGATGATCGAAGCACCAGTGCTGCACGTGAACGCCGATGATCCTGAAGCCACCGTGCTGGCATCGCAAATCGCGATGGACTACCGCACTGAGTTCGGTAAAGACATCGTGGTTGACATCATTTGCTTCCGCAAACTGGGCCACAACGAGCAAGACACCCCAGCGCTGACTCAGCCGCTGATGTACAAGAAAATCGGCAAGCACCCAGGCACCCGCAAGCTGTACGCGGACAAACTGGCTGCCCAGAACGTGATCCCGGCCGACGGCGGCGAACAGCTGCAAGCAGCCTTCCGCGACGCCATGGACGCCGGCAAGCACACCGTGGATCCAGTGATCTCGAACTTCAAGAACAAGTACGCCGTTGATTGGCTGCCGTTCCTGAACAAGAAATGGACCGACGCTGCTGACACCGCAGTGCCGCTGACCGAACTGAAACGCCTGGCGACCCGCATCACCACCGTGCCAGAAGGCTTCAAAGTGCACTCGCTGGTTGAGAAAGTACTGGCCGACCGCGCAGCCATGGGCCGTGGCGAAGTCAACCTGGACTGGGGCATGGGCGAACACCTGGGCTTCGCGTCGCTGGTATCGTCGGGCTACGCTATCCGCCTGACCGGCCAGGATGCAGGCCGCGGCACCTTCACCCACCGTCACGCTGTGCTGCACGATCAGAACCGTGAGCGTTGGGATGCCGGCACCTACGTGCCACTGCAGAACATCGCTGAAGGCCAGGCGCCGTTCACCGTGATTGACTCGGTACTGTCGGAAGAGGCAGTGCTGGGCTTCGAATACGGCTACTCGACCGCAGAACCTAACACCTTGACCATCTGGGAAGCCCAGTTCGGCGACTTCGTCAACGGCGCCCAGGTGGTGATCGACCAATTCATCAGCTCCGGCGAAGTGAAGTGGGGCCGTGCTTCCGGCCTGGTGATGCTGCTGCCACACGGCTACGAAGGCCAGGGTCCAGAGCACTCGTCGGCACGTCCAGAGCGCTTCCTGCAACTGTGCGCTGACAACAATATGCAAGTGGTGCAGCCAACCACCGCATCGCAGATCTTCCACGTACTGCGTCGTCAGATGGTGCGTCAGTTCCGTAAGCCGCTGGTGGTCATGACCCCGAAATCGCTGCTGCGTAACAAAGATGCAGGTTCGCCGCTGAGCGAACTGGCCAAGGGCGCGTTCCAGACCGTGATCGGTGAAGTGGACGACAAGATCGACGCCAAGAAAGTTAAGCGCGTGATCGCTTGCTCGGGCAAGGTCTACTACGACCTGGTCAACGCACGCAAAACCCGTGGCCAGACCGATACCGCCATCGTGCGTATCGAGCAGCTGTATCCGTTCCCGCACAAAGCCTTCGCTGCCGAACTGAAAAAGTTCCCATCGCTGGCCGAAGTGGTGTGGGCGCAGGACGAGCCGCAGAATCAGGGCCCTTGGTTCCAGATTCAGCACAACCTGTTCGAGAGCATGGAAGCTGGTCAGCGCCTGGCATACGCCGGTCGCCCAGCATCGGCATCGCCAGCTGTCGGTTACTACGACAAGCACTACGCTCAACAGAAAGAGCTGCTGGAAACCGCCTTCTCGAAACTCAAGGGTTTCATTCTGACGAAATAATCGTCGCACCACATTGAACGGAGCGCCCTGCTGCTACGCGGCGGGGCGCCGCAAAAACAAAATATACGGAGTTTTTTCATGGCACAAATCGAAGTCAAAGTTCCTCAGCTGTCGGAATCGGTCGCAGAAGCAACCATGCTGACCTGGCATAAAAAAGTCGGCGACACCATCACCCGCGACGAAAACCTGATCGATATCGAAACCGACAAAGTGGTTCTGGAACTGCCAGCGCCTGCCGCCGGTACCCTGGTGCAAATCATCAAGGGCGACGGCAGCACCGTTGTTGCTGACGAAGTGATCGCGATTATCGATACCGAAGGTGGCGCTGCTGTTGCTGCCGCCCCAGCCGCTGCCGCTGCTCCTGCACCTGCTGCTGCCGCCGCTGCTCCAGCCGCTGCTGCCGCTACCGGTGGCAACAAAGGCGACGTGGCGATGCCAGCCGCTGCCAAGATCCTGTCGGAAAAAGGCCTGTCGGCTTCCGACGTCGCCGGTTCGGGCAAAGACGGCCGCGTGACCAAGGGCGACGCCCTGGCCGCTTCGGCTCCATCGACCCCAGCTGTTGCGCCACTGGCTGCTCCAGCTGCCAAGCCAGCACTGGCACAAGTTGCTGCTCCAGCCGCTGCCAACCTGGGCGACCGTCCAGAAGAGCGCGTGCCGATGAGCCGCCTGCGTGCCCGTATCGCTGAGCGTCTGATTCAGTCGCAATCGACCAACGCCATCCTGACCACCTTCAACGAAGTGAACATGGCTCCGGTCATGGACCTGCGTAACAAGTACAAAGACAAGTTCGAAAAAGAGCACGGCGTCAAGCTGGGCTTCATGTCGTTCTTCGTTAAAGCTGCGGTTGCCGCGCTGAAGAAATACCCAATCCTGAACGCTTCGGTTGATGGCAACGACATCGTCTACCACGGCTACTTCGACATCGGTATCGCAGTGGGTTCGCCACGCGGCCTGGTGGTGCCTATCCTGCGCAACGCCGACCAAATGTCGATCGCTGAAATCGAGAAGAAAATCGGCGAATTCGGCGCCAAAGCCAAAGAAGGCAAGCTGACCCTGGACGACCTGACCGGCGGTACCTTCTCGATCTCGAACGGCGGCACCTTCGGTTCGATGCTGTCGACCCCGATCATCAACCCACCACAATCGGCGATCCTGGGCGTGCACGCGACCAAAGACCGCGCAGTGGTTGAAAATGGTCAGATCGTTGTTCGTCCAATGAACTACCTGGCAATGTCCTACGACCACCGTATCATCGACGGCCGCGAAGCCGTGCTGGGCCTGGTGGCCATGAAGGAAGCGCTGGAAGATCCAGCCCGCCTGCTGCTGGACCTGTAATTCTGTAGTTCTTGCTTGACTCCGGGCTCGTACGGGCCCGGAGAATTCTCAAGAGGATCACGAATGAGCGTTGCTGAAGAAATCAAGCGTTTGCACGAACTGCACCAGGCTGGCGCGCTGTCGGACCAAGAGTTCGCCGCTGCCAAAGCCCGTTTGTTGAACAACGAAGCTCCTGCCGATTCCGGCGACATCTCCCGCTTGCGCCGCTCGCATACCGACCGCTGGCTAGGCGGCGTGTGTGGTGGCCTCGGCCGCATCACCGGTGTCGATTCCTGGATCTGGCGTTTGCTGTTTGTGATGTTTGTGCTGACCTTCGGTTTCGGCCTCGCGATATACATTCTGTTGTGGATCTTCGTTCCAGAAGACGAACTGATTGGACATTAAAAAATGAGTAAACAATTTGACGTAGTAGTTATCGGCGCCGGTCCTGGCGGTTATATCGCCGCCATCCGCGCTGCACAACTGGGCTTCTCGGTTGCTTGCGTAGATGCATGGGAAAACGAAAAGGGCGGTCCTGCTCCAGGCGGCACCTGCACCAACGTAGGTTGCATCCCTTCGAAAGCACTGCTGCAATCGTCGGAACACTACGAGCACGCCGGCCACGCGTTCAAGGACCACGGCATCGACGTATCGGGCCTGTCGCTGAACCTGCCGCAAATGATCAAGCGCAAGGACACCGTTGTGAAGCAAAACAACGACGGCATCCTGTTCCTGTTCAAGAAAAACAAAGTGACCTTCTTCCACGGCCGCGCTGCCTTCGCTGGCGCCGCTACCGCTGATGGTTACCCGCTGGTGATCTCGGCGCCAGCCAACGAGACCATCAACGCCAAGCAAGTGATCATCGCCACCGGCTCCAACGCCCGTGCGCTGCCAGGTGCAGACTTTGATGAAAAACTGATCCTGTCGAACACCGGCGCACTGGCCATCGGCGAAGTGCCGGCCAAGCTGGGCGTGATCGGCGCTGGCGTGATCGGCCTGGAAATGGGTTCGGTATGGCGTCGTCTGGGTTCGGAAGTGACCGTGCTGGAAGGTCTGCCGACCTTCCTGGGCGCCGTTGACGAGCAGATCGCCAAGGAAGCCAACAAGCTGTTCACCAAACAAGGCCTGAGCATCAACCTGGGCTGCAAGATCAACAAAGTCACCAAGGGCGACAGCAATGTCACCGTGGAATACGACAACGCCAAAGGCGAAGCCAACACCGCCGTGTTCGACAAGCTGATCGTATCGATCGGCCGTACCCCGAACACCAACGGCCTGGGCGCTGACAAAGTCGGCCTGGCGCTGGACGAGCGTGGTTTCGTGGCGGTTGACGACGACTGCAAAACCAACCTGCCAGGCGTATGGGCAGTGGGCGACGTGGTGCGCGGCCCGATGCTGGCGCACAAAGCGGAAGAAGAAGGCGTTGCCGTGGCCGAGCGTATCGCTGGCCAGCACGGTCACACCAACTTCAACACCATCCCTTGGGTCATCTACACCTCGCCGGAAATCGCGTGGGTAGGCCGCACCGAGCAGCAACTGAAGGCCGACGGCGTCGCCTACAAAGCCGGCACCTTCCCATTCCTGGCGAACGGCCGCGCACGCGCGCTGGGCGATACCTCGGGCATGGTCAAGTTCCTGGCTGATGCAACTACCGACGAAATTCTGGGCGTGCACATCATCGGCCCTATGGCTTCGGAACTGATCGCAGAAGCGGTTGTGGCAATGGAGTTCAAGGCTTCGGCGGAAGACATCGCACGTATCTGCCACGCTCACCCATCGCTGTCGGAAGCGACCAAGGAAGCCGCTCTGGCTATCGACAAGCGCACCCTCAACTTCTAAGTTGATGCTGTAGCTTGTCACAAGGCGGACCGTTATGGTCCGCCGTTTTTGTTTGTGCAGATTGAATACTATGAACGTCCAAGAGTACTACCACAACGCGCTGTCGCAGCGCGGCTACAAGCCCGATGAAGCGCAGCAGCGCGCCATCACCCGTTTGCAGGAATGCTATGACGAATGGGTGGAGTACAAAGGCCAGCGCTCCAGCACTTTCAAGCGCCTGATCAACCGTCCGTCGGTGCCGAAGGGCGTGTATATGTGGGGTGGCGTGGGGCGTGGTAAGTCCTTCTTGATGGACAGCTTCTTCTCGGTGGTGCCACTGGTGCGCAAGACGCGTGTGCACTTCCACGAATTCATGCGCGACGTGCATCGCCAGTTGGACGAATTGCGCGGCGTTGCCGATCCGCTGGACGAAGTGGCCAAGCGCGTGGCCAAGAAATACCGTTTGATCTGCTTCGACGAATTCCACATCTCGGACGTGGCCGACGCCATGATCATGTACAACCTGCTGAAGGCGCTGTTTGATAACGGCGTGTCCTTCATCATGACCTCGAACTACGATCCGAACCTGCTGTATCCGGATGGCTTGCACCGCGACCGCATCCTGCCGACCATCGCGCTGTTGTATGAGAAGCTGGATGTGATGAACATCGACGCCGGTATCGACTATCGCGGCCGTGCGCTGGAGCAGGTCGAGGCGTACTACACGCCTTTGAACGCCAACACCGACAAGGCGCTGCGCGACGCCTACGCCAGCGTAGCCGAAACCGCCGATGAAGATCCGGCCATCCGCATCGAAGCGCGTGAGATCCGCTCGCTGCGCCGCGCCGGGACCATCATCTGGTTCGACTTCAATACCCTGTGCGGCGGCCCGCGATCGCAGAACGATTATCTGGAAATCGCCAGCCGCTTCCATACCGTGATATTGTCCGGGGTGCCGATGATGTCGGCGTCGATGTCGTCGGAAGCGCGCCGGTTCACCTGGTTGATCGACGTGTTCTACGACCAGGGCGTGAAGCTGTTGATGTCGGCCGAAGTCGAGCCGGAGGAGTTGTACACCAACGGCGCGATGGCCAACGAATTCCACCGTACCGTGTCGCGCATCGTTGAGATGCAGTCGCAGGAGTATATGAACCGCCAGCAGCGCGGCGCTGCTGCATCGCTGGCGTAATTGGATCAGAAAATGAAAGCACTTATCGCATTGCTGGCCGCCGTGGCGGTGACGGCGCAAGCTCAGAACGTGAGCTCGGTTGAGCAGGCCGACGCCGCGCTGGTCAAGGTGGCCAAGGACCGGGCCGCCGTCAACGAAGAATTCGCCGCCAGCGAGCGCGAATGCTCGACCAAGTTCTTCGTCAATAACTGCCTGGACAAGGCCAAAGAAAAACGCCGCGTGGCGTTGGCCGCTGTGCGTGCCGTCGAGGTCGACGCCCAGCACTTCAAGCGCGCCGATTCAGTCGCCAAGCGCGATGCCGAACTGGCCGAACGCGCCCGCAAGGACGACGAAGAGAACGCGCTGCGCGCCGCCCAGCCGCCGAAGCCGCAGCATGAAGAAAAGGAAGCGCCGAAAGCGCCGACCGGCGTGCGCGTGGCCGATCGCGAAGCCCAGCACGAAGCCAAGCTGAAACGCCTGGCGCAGCAAGACGCCGCCGAAGCCGGCAAGCGCGCCGCCAATGTCGAAGCCTTCGAGAAAAAGAAAGCCGAGTCCGAGCGTCGCCAGGCCGAGGTCGCGCGCAAGAAAGCCGAGAACAAAGCCAAGGCTGACAAGAAAAAAGCCGACGCTGAGAAAGCATCGGCGCCGGCTCCTAGCAAGTAACTACACGGCGCGCCGCATCTTCTCGACCGTGTAGGCCGGCGCTTCCTGCGGCGGCGCCACCAGCTTGATGATCGCCATCGAGCAGTTGTCGCCTTTGCCTTGTGCCCGCTCGCCGGCCTTGCTGATCAAACGCTCCGCTGCCTGGCGCGGCGTGTTGCGCGCTACGGCAGCTGCCAATTCCTCGGGGCGGAACAGCTGCCACAAACCATCCGAACACAGCATCAACGCATCGCCGGCTTGCAAGCCCGCGTGGTAGCCGGTGGTGACGAACGGTGCTTTCATGCTGTTGCCGAGCGCATTGTTCAGCAGTCGCGAGGCGCGGTGCTTTTTGGCGGCCTCCAGCGGCAGCTTGTCGTGCTCCACCAAGTGCGTGACGTAGGCGGCATCGTTGGTGCGCATGGCGCAAGTCTCGCCGCTGAAACGGTAGATGCGGGCGTCGCCGACGTGGGCCCACACGGCTTGCGTCTGCGGCGTCAGCACCAGCAGGGCGACCGCGCTTTGCGGCTCGGCCGTCGCCGCTAGCGGATTCATGGTGATGACCTGGTGAACTTCCTGCGCGATATTGCGCAGCAGTTCCTGCAGGCGGGGCAGGTTGGCGGTATCGCCGACGCGGAATTCGTCAAATAGGTGCTTGCTGGTCAGCAGCACCTGGTCGGCAGCGATAGCGCTGGTATTGCCATCGGCCAGCACGGCCATGACGTAACCCGGCGCTTGCGCAGCCGTGTACAAAGCCACCCGGTCATTTTGTTGCGGCCGGTTGCCGATGTGCTGGGCGGTCCCGGCCTCGATTTTGTAAGCGCTCATAGTTGGTACTGTATCTCGATCGACAGGTGAGCGATCATTCTGTTGGCGGCAGACGCGCCGTAGATTAAACTATGCACCGTGTCGCAGTTTGTATGCAACGGGTTCGCAGCATCGGTGTTGTTCCAGTGAAACTATTTGATTGAGAAATATGACTGATGTACAAGATATCCAACGTCGTTTGATCGAATTAGACGTCGAGCACCGCGATTTGGACGCGGTCATTGACATGCTCACGCTGGATGGACACCACGATCAACTGCAATTGCGCCGCCTCAAAAAGCGCAAGCTGCAATTGAAAGACCATATCACTCTGCTGAAAATGCAATTAGTGCCTGACGTTCCGGCGTAAGCACGCTCATTTATTTTGACCGAACACCTTCCTCCCGCACCCGACGCCATCCCCGCCGTCATCGGCGCCACGCCAGAACAGCCTCCCGGCAAGTACGATTCCGAGGTCGAGCGCCTGTTTGGCGCCGGCGGTCCGCTGGGTCCGGCTGTGGGCGACTTTCGCCCGCGCCGCTCGCAGACCGAGATGGCCAAGGCGATTGCATCGGCCATCGCCAGCCAGACTACGCTGATTGCCGAGGCGGGCACCGGTACGGGTAAAACTTTTGCTTACCTGGTGCCGGCGCTGATGTGGGGCGGCAAGACGATTGTGTCCACCGGGACCAAGAACTTGCAGGATCAGCTGTTCCTGCGTGACATCCCGACCGTGCGCGCGGCCTTGCAGGCGCCGGTCTCTGTGGCCCTGTTGAAAGGTCGCTCGAACTACCTGTGCCATTACCATCTGGAGCGTACGCTGCAGAATGGCCGCATGACCTCGCGCGACGACGTCGGCCATTTGCGCGAAATCTCGCGTTTCCTGAAAATGACCAAGACCGGCGATAAAGCCGAGCTGGCCCGCGTGCCGGAAAATGCGCTGATCTGGAACCTGGTGACCTCGACCCGTGACAACTGCATGGGCACGGAATGCCAGTACTACCAGGATTGCTTCGTCATGAAGGCGCGCAAGGAAGCGCAGCAGGCGGACGTGGTGGTGGTCAACCACCATCTGTTCTTTGCCGACGTAGCGCTGAAAAATTCCGGGGTTGCCGAGTTGCTGCCATCGGCCAACACGATTATCTTCGATGAGGCGCACCAGCTGCCAGACACCGCCACCTTGTTCTTCGGCGACACCTTTTCCACCTCGCAAGTGCTGGAACTGTGCCGCGACGTGCTGGCCGAAGGCTTGTCGAACGCGCGCGATGGCGCCGACTGGGGCAAAGTTGTCACCGTGGTGGAAAAAGCCGCGCGCGACCTGCGCCTGACGTTCCCGCAAGACATCGTACGCCTGTCCTTGCCGCAAATCGCGTCATCGAGCGACTTCTTCCCGGCGCTGGAAACCCTGAAAGACGAGCTGGACGGCATGATGACCGTGCTGGAAAGCCAGGCCGAACGGGCGGAAACGCTGGAGCAATGCCGCCAGCGCGGTGTTGACCTGGTGGGCCGTCTGGCCGCATGGAAATTCGATCCGAAAGCCAAGGTGGCCAAGGGCGAGGAAGCTGTATTCTGGGTGGAGGCTTATGCCTCGTCCTTGCAGCTGCACAAAACCCCGCTATCGATCGCGCCGATCTTCAACGGCCAGCGCGAAGGTGTGCCGCGCAGCTGGATTTTCACCTCGGCAACGCTGGCGGTGAAGAACGACTTCAGCCATTTCTCCGAGCAAATGGGCCTGGGCAACGAACCGTCGATGTCGTGGCCGAGTCCGTTCAACTACGAAGAGCAGGGTATTTTGTACGTGCCGACCGGCCTGCCGGATCCGAATTCCTTCGGCTACACGGACGCGGTGCTGGACTTGGCGCTGCCGGTGATCGAGGCGGCGGGCGGAAAAACTTTCCTGCTTTGCACGACTTTGCGTGCCGTCAAACGTGCGGCTGAGCGTTTGCGTGACGAATTCGAGAAACGCAACCTGCCATTTCCGTTGTTCGTACAAGGCGACAAAGGCCGCACCGAACTGCTGGATCAGTTCCGCAAAGCAGGAAATGGCGTGCTGATCGGCTCTCAAAGCTTCTGGGAGGGCGTCGATGTGCGTGGCGATGCGCTGTCTTTAGTGATTATCGACAAGCTTCCATTTGCACCACCGGACGATCCGGTGTTGGCTGCCCGCATCGAAGTGATGGAAAAACAGGGCAAAAATGGCTTCATGAGCCACACCTTGCCCGAAGCAATCATCAACCTGAAGCAGGGCGCAGGCCGGCTGATCCGCGACGAAAATGACCGCGGCGTGCTGATGCTGTGTGATCCACGCGTGATTTCCAAGCCTTACGGCAAGCGGATCTGGCAAAGCCTGCCATCCTTCAAACGTACCCGCGAGCAAGAAGTGGTGATGGAATTCTTCAAAAACAAGAATTCGGATCAGTAACTTTCAGTATCGAAATTCGGGGTCAGCTCTGTCATTTGGACATTCGAGAACTAAAGAATTTGAATTAGTTCCGTAATGTCCAAATGACAGAGCTGACCCCAAATTGTTACTGAGGCAACACTACCACTTTGCCAGTCACCTTGCGGGCGGCCATATCGTTCAGCGCTTGCGCCGCTTCTTCCAGTTTGTAGCGTCCCGAAATCCTTGGTTTGATCTTGCCTTCGTGCAACCACTGCAGCAGTTGGCGCATGTTGGCAAGATTGCCTTTTGGGTTACGCTTGGTGAATTCGCCCCAAAACACGCCCATTAATGACGCACCTTTGAGCAGGGTCAAATTGAGTGGCAATTTGGGGATTTCGCCGTTGGCGAAGCCAACCACCAAGTGGCGTCCACCCCAGGCTATCGAACGGAACGCAGGCTCCGTATATTCGCCGCCGACCGGGTCGTAAATCACGTCCGGCCCCTTGCCGCCGGTCGCCGCCTTCACTGCCTCGCGCAAATCTTCCTTGCTGTAATTGATCAGGACGTCGGCGCCGTGTTGGCGGCATACTTCCAGCTTCTCATCACTCGAGGCGCAAGCAATAATGCGGGCTCCCAGGGCTTTCCCTATCTCGATTGCCGCCAGTCCTACCCCTCCGGCTGCGCCAAGAATTAGCATGTTCTCACCATTTTCTAGCTTGGCCCGGTCCACAATCGCGTGATACGAGGTGCCGTAGGTGAGGGTGATGGCTGCCGCTGTTTCGAAATCCATGCCCTGCGGCATCGGGATCAGGGCTTGTGCGGGAGCTAATAATTGCTGCCCAAAACCACCCGTCGGAGTGAAGGCGATGACCTTGTCGCCGGCCTTGAATGTTGTCACATCATTAGCAACTGAGCGGATGATGCCCGCCACTTCGCTGCCCGGCACGAACGGCAATTCCGGCTTGAATTGATACTTTCCTTGCACGATTAAGACGTCCGGAAAATTCACACCGGCCGCTTGAACATCGATGACTACCTGTCCTGGTCCCGGCTGCAGGTCTTGCAATTCTTTTACTTTCAACGTATCTGGTGCGCCCCAGGCTTCACATACGACAGCTTTCATTCTGGTCTCCTTGATTATAAAAAAGAACGGTCGTTATATTTTTATCTTACCTGAATTTGCCAGCCGTTTGCGCAACGTTCGGTCTGGCGCACCTTTGTGCTGCCTCAAAGTCTCTGCAAAAAGGCTTGTTAGAGTTGGTTAAACGCAGGGAGGATGTCATGACTATCCGGCACGGCTGTTTTTTCAGTTATGCACATGGCCAGCATGCTTATATGAGCAAGTTCAAGGACGACCTGGTCGATGCCTTGAAGTGCTATCTCGAACCACACTTCGACAATGAAGAAGAGCTGTTCGTTGATAGTGAGCAACTCGGCGGCGGAGATGACCTCGACGAGAAGATCGCCCGCGCTTTATGCGAAAGCGCTTGCATGGTTGCTATTTATACACCGAAGTACGAAGCCCACGGCTACACCCGCCGAGAGTTTGCAGCCATGCAACTTCTCGAACGCGAGCGCAAACAGTGGTACACGCTGCCCAGCCATTTGATTATCCCCGTCATCATGACCCGCCATCCCAGCGGCCTGCCGCCGCAAATTGCCGGGCCGGGCATGTACGTGGATTTTTCCCGCTACACCCTGGCCAGCGGCGATTTGAAGACCAATCCCGATTTTCTTCCGGACATAGAAAAAATCGTCCATCGCATTGCCGAGCATTACCACTGCCTAAAACGAAGCACGCCGCCGGAGCACGACTGTGGTCGTTTTGTCTTGCCGGAAATCCCACCGGAATGGCGCGTCATTCCTCCTCCACATTTCCCACGCTAAAGGTTTGCTATGGAACCGAATCCATTGATCCTGCCGCCGCTCAGCACCAGCGGTGAAGTCATTACTTTCTACTCTTACAAAGGAGGCACGGGGCGCACCATGGCGCTCTCTAATATAGGCGTTCTGCTAGCGCGCCAGCAGAATGCCACCACGCCGGTGCTGATGATCGACTGGGATCTGGAAGCGCCGGGTTTGCACCATTATTTTCCCGATCCACACCAGGATGACCGGCCCGGGGTGCTGGAATTATTCGAGGCGTGCCGCGAACAGCTCCAGCGCCGCCGCAACGGCCTCGCCGCGCAAGATGACGAAGCGCTGGCCCACGAGGTGCTGGCGGCGGTTGGCTGGGAACAATATGTAAGCCGGGTCGACCAGGGCAGCCAGCTTTACCTGATGCGCGCCGGCCGTTTCGACGACAGCTATGGCGAACGGCTAGCCGCCATGCACTGGGAGGAACTATTTAATAGCTGCCCGGCCTTGTTCCGCTGCTTTGGCGAGCGCCTCTCGCGTCACTTCCGCCACGTGTTGGTCGATTCGCGTACCGGCCGCACCGATAGCGCCGGTATTTGCACGACCTTGCTGCCGCGCAAGCTGGTGGTGGTGTTCACGCCCAACCGGCAAAGCCTGGAAGGCGTGCAGGCGCTGGTCACGCGCGCCACCGTGTATCGCCGCAGCCACGAGGACGAGCAGCGGCCCTTGCTAGTCTATCCCTTGCCGTCGCGCATAGAAATGGGGGACAGCGCCCAGCGCTCGCAGTGGCGGCGCGGGGATGAGCGCCAGCGCATTCTCGGCTACCAGCCCAGCTTTGAGGCGCTGATACGTGATTGCTACGGCATGCAGCAAGTCTCGCTGGAAAGCTATTTCGATGAGGTGCAGCTGCAGCAGACCCGCATTTTTGCCTACGGCGAGCAGGTGGCGGTGCGGCTGGATCAGGGCGGCGACCGTTTTTCGCTGACGCGCACTTTCGAGGCTTTCCTCGAGTGGCTGGCGCCCGGCTATTTCCCGTGGCAGTCGCACCGCGAAATCAAGCTGCTGGCCTCGATCGATGAGGCGCGCCGGACGCTGGAGGCGGGCGGCGGTGCCGCGCGGGCAGTGTCGCAGCTGCTGGCGCACGACCTCAGCCTGCTGGGGGATTTGTACCGGCGTGAAGGCAAGCTGCGGCCTGCCCTGGCGTTGCTGGAGGAGGGGCTGGTGCTGCGCCAGCGCGGCCTTGGCGAAGACCATCCGGACACGCTGTCCAGCAAAACCAGGCTCGCCGCCGCGCTGCGCCAGCAGGGCAAGCTGGAAGAAGCGCTATTTCTCGACGAGTGCGTGGTAGAGGCGCGCGAACGGCTGCTGGGCGCCGAGCATGTCGATACGCTGGCGGCGCGCAGCAATCAGGCCATCACGCTGGGCCAGCAAGGCCGGGTGGCCGAAGCGCTGGCGATACAGGATGCGATCATCGATGCTTATGTGCGCCTGCTGGGCCCGGAGCACCTGCTGACCCTGTCCGCCAAGGCGGCGCGCGCCGATTTGCTGCTGCTGCGCGGCGACCTGGAACATGCCCGTAATCTGCAGGAGCAAGTGCTGGCGGCGCGCAAGCGCTTGCTGGGCGCCGAACATGCTGACACCCTGCGCAGCAAGACCGCGCTGGCCCACACCTTGCTGCGGATGCAGGAACTGGACGCGGCGCGCAGTCTGCTGGAAGCCGTGTTGCACGCCCATTTGCGCCGGCTGGGTCCTGAGCATCCGGAATCCGCCACGGCGCGCGAGCAGCTGACGGATATCCATCTTCAGTTGGGCATCCCGCCCGGAGAGCTGCCGCTGGTGCACGAGCTGCACCAGAACGCGGCGATGGACGATTACGGCGATGCGTTGGCGCTGTCCGGCCGCAGCCGGGGCCAGCATCCGGCCAACGGCCTGTGGGCGCGCAGCACCGATGAGCTGATGGCGCTGGATGGTTATCTGTCCTCGCCGCGGCCGCCGTCGCGTTGACAGAAATTTATATGTTTTCCGAGCCGTCGGCATGCGCAGTCCGGCCGTTGCTTCAGGTAAAATCTATTGTATGAGAATCCTGATAAGCAATGATGACGGCTACCTGGCGCCTGGTATCAATGCGTTGGCTGAGGCGCTCGCACCCATCGCGGAGATCGTGGTGGTGGCGCCGGATAGCAACCGCTCGGGCGCATCGAACTCCCTGTCGCTGGACCGGCCGCTGTCGGTGCAGCGCGCCGCCAATGGCTTTTACTTTGTCAACGGCACGCCCAGCGACTGCGTGCACGTGGCGCTGACGGCCATCCTGGACTACAAGCCAGATCTGGTGGTGTCTGGCATCAACAACGGCCCGAATATGGGCGACGACACGTTGTACTCAGGCACCGTGGCGGCAGCGACCGAGGGATTCCTGTTCGGCATTCCCGCCATCGCCTTTTCACAGGGTACCTACGGCTGGGAGCATATCGATGACGCCGCCCGCCATGCGCGCGACCTGATCCAGCGTTACTACGACACGCTGCCGCGTCCCTGCCTGTGGAACGTGAATATACCGAATCGTCCTTATGAGCAACTTAACGCCGTGGTGGCGACTCGGCTGGGCCGGCGTCACCAGTCCGAGCCGGTGATCAAGGCCAAGGACCCGCGCGGCAAGGATATTTACTGGATCGGCCCGCCGGGCGCGTGCAAGGAGGCGGGTGAGGGCACGGATTTCCATGCCCTGGCCGCTGGTAAGACCTCGATCACCCCGCTGCAAATCGATCTGACCCACACTTCCCAACTCAGTGCATTGGCAAAGGCCTTGGCATGACCGAAAAAAACCGTACCTTTCCTTTGCCGCTGTCCTCGGTAGTAGACAAGGGGGCCAAAAAGGCAACGGTATTCGCGCCGGTGGCAACACCGCAAACCGCCACCCAAAACGCCGCGCGCCATGCGCCGCCCCAATATCCAGCACCCCGTGCGGTCGCCGCACCGTCCAAGTCGCACAGTTACGCGATGGAGCGCGCCCAGCCGGCGCCAGCAGCCGCGCCGCGCTCCAATCCGCTGGTGTCGGACGCCGTGCGCCGCGCCATGGTGCAACGGATTGCCAAGCAGGGCGTCAAGGACCAAGTGGTGCTGGGCGCGATGGACACGGTGCCGCGCCATATGTTCATGGACGAAGGCTTGGCGCCGCAAGCCTATGTCGACGCCTCGCTGCCGATCGGCCACCACCAGACTATTTCCCAGCCCTACATCGTGGCGCGCATGATCGAAGTGATGCGCAACGGCGGCCAGCTCAGGCGCGTGCTGGAGATCGGCACCGGCTGCGGCTACCAGGCGGCGGTGCTGTCCTGCGTGGCGCAAGAGGTGTATTCGATCGAGCGCATCAAGCCGCTGCACGAGCTGGCCAAGGCCAATCTGCGACCGCTGCGGGTAGCGAACCTGCGCTTGCATTACGGAGATGGTATGCTTGGCCTGCCGCAAGCGGCGCCGTTTGACGGTATCATTCTGGCCGCTGCGGGGCTGGAAGTACCGCAAGCCCTGCTGGAACAGCTGGCCATCGGCGGCCGCCTGGTTGCGCCAGTGGGGGAGCGCACGCAGCATTTGGAACTGATCACGCGCATCGGCAAGACGGAATGGGCCAGCCATACGCTGGAAGATTGCCATTTCGTGCCGCTGCGTCCGGGCGTGGTGTAACGCCCGAACCACACAGACATTAAGATGAGAATGACGAAGAAAAGTAATCTGCTCGCCATGAGCTTTGCGCTGGCTTTATTGAGCGCCTGTACCACCACTCCCAACCAGGCGCCGGTCGTAGACCGTACCGTCCCACCGGCCGTCAAATCGTCCACGCCTAGCGAAACGGCGCAAGTCGCTCGCGACGAGCGCGGCCTGTACACCGTGAAAAAAGGCGATACCCTGATCCGTATCGCGCTGGAATTTGGCCAGAATTACCGCGACCTGGTGGCCTGGAACAACCTGGCCAATCCGAACGACATCAAGGTCGACCAGGTGCTGCGGGTGCTGCCGCCGGAAAGCAACGGCGTGGAAACTGCCGCCATCGTGATGCCGCCGTCCGACAAGACCCCGCCGCCGGCCCCGGTGGTCAAGAAAACCGGTCCGAAAGGCGAGAAGAAGCCGTACACCGAAGCCAACCTGGCTGAAATGCAGCGCGCCGACACTGGCAAGGAAACGGCCGCTGCGCCAACGCCGGCCCCGGCGGCAACCGCTCCAGCCGTGCCGCGCGCAACCGTCCCGGCGCCTGCAGTTCCGGCCGCGCCAGCGCTGGCCGCCGACGAAGCCAACCTGAGCTGGGTCTGGCCAGCCGATGGCAAGGTGGTCGCTACCTTCGACGAAGGCAAGAACAAGGGCGTGGATATCTCCGGCAAGGCCGGCCAGCAAGTCGTGGCCGCCGGCGCAGGAAAAGTGATGTATGCCGGTAGCGGCATCCGCGGATATGGTAATCTCGTTATTGTGAAGCACAGTAATAATTTGTTGTCGGCCTACGCGCATAACCGGGCCATCCTGGTGAAGGAAGGGCAGAGCGTGACCAAAGGACAAATGATCGCGGAAATGGGTGACTCCGATACCGACTCCGTCAAGCTGCACTTTGAAATCCGGCAGCAAGGCAAACCGGTGGACCCCTCCAGATTCCTGCCTAACCGCTAATCGAGCCATGTGAGATGACCTCTACGCCGCACGATCAGATGGACGACGATGCGCTCCCGGATGACTTCCAGGACGAGTCGAACGACGATGTCGCCATCGATGGTGCGGACGAGGCGGAGCAGCCAGAATCCGGCGCGGCCCTTGAGAGCGTTGACGAGCTGAAAAAAGTGCTGGCCGCTGAGCTGTCCACCGACACCACCCAGCACTACCTGAACCAGATCGGCACCCGCCCGCTGCTGACGGCGCCGCAGGAAGTCCACTACGCCACCCTGGCCAAGGCCGGCGATTTCAGCGCCCGCCAGACCATGATCGAGCACAACCTGCGGCTGGTGGTATCGATCGCCAAGCACTACATCAACCGCGGCGTGGTGCTGCTCGACATGATCGAAGAGGGCAATATCGGCCTGATGCGCGCCATCGACAAGTTCGAGCCTGAGCGCGGCTTCCGCTTTTCAACCTACGCCACCTGGTGGATACGCCAGAGCATCGAGCGCGCCATCATGAACCAGGCCCGCACGGTGCGCCTGCCGGTGCATATGGTGCGCGAGCTGAACCAGATCCTGCGCGGCAAATACCATCTCGAAGCCCAGCACCACAACGGCAAGGACGCCACTGCCGAGGACATCGCCGAGCTGGTCGGCCGCCCGGTGGAAGAGGTGCAGGACATTCTCGCCTTGTCCGAGCACGCCACCTCGCTCGATGCGCCGCTGGACAACGATCCACAATCGTCGCTGATGGACATGCTGCCCGGCGACGCCGACGACAGCCCTGACGCCCGCGCCGAACACCACGAAATGACGGTGCTGGTACGCGACTGGCTGACCAAGCTGCCGGACAAGCAGCGCATCGTCATCATGCGCCGTTTCGGTCTCGACAACGACGATCCGGCCACCCTGGAAACGCTGGCCGAGGAAATGGGCGTGACCCGCGAGCGGGTGCGCCAGATCCAGCAGGAAGCACTGGTCAAGCTCAAGCGGGCGATGGCCGCGCGCGGCGTGGTCCGCGATTCCCTGCTGTAGTTCCTTCCCATTCTGCTATCATATCGGCCCCGGCATAGGTGCCGGCGCCTTCCTTTTGTCATTCAATATTGAACGCTATGCAAGAAAATACCATCGACATCAAATCGCTCGACATGGACGCCCGTGGCGTCGGCCACCTGCAGGACAATGAAGACGGCACGCCGGGTAAAGTGGTGTTCGTGGAAGGCGCCTTGCCGGGCGAGCGCGTCAGCTTCGAAACCTTCAAGAAGAAAAAGAACTGGGAAGCGGCGCGCATGACCGCGCTGCACCGCGAATCGTCGATGCGCGTGAAGCCGAAGTGCGAGCACTTCGACTACTGCGGCGGCTGCTCCATGCAGCACCTGGAGCCGACCGCGCAGGTAGCGATCAAGCAGCGCGTGCTGGAAGATAACCTGTGGCACATCGGCAAAGTCCACGCCGACAACATCATGCGCCCGATGTACGGTCCAACCTGGGGCTACCGCTATCGCGCGCGCCTGTCGGTGCGCTGGGTCGAAAAAAAGGGCACGGTGCTGGTCGGCTTCAAGGAAAAGCGCTCGGTCTTCGTGGCCGATATTAAAAGCTGCGAGATCCTGCCGCAGCACGTGTCGGACATGCTGCTGCCGTTGCGCGCTTTGATTGGCTCGCTGACGCTGTACAAAGAAATTCCGCAGATCGAACTGGCGATTGGTGAAGACGTCACCGCCATGGTCCTGCGCATCATGGCGCCGATGACGGCCGATGACGAAACCAAGGTCAAAGCCTTCGCCGACCAATACGGCGTGCAGTTCTGGCTGCAGACCAAGGGCCCGGAAACCGCCGCACCGTTCTATCCGCTGGAACCGGAGCTGCACTACCTGCTGCCAGAATACGGCGTGCGTATGCCATTCAAGCCGGTCGATTTCACGCAGGTGAACCACCACATCAACCGCGCGCTGGTACACAAGGCCTTGCGCCTGCTGGACGTGCAGCCGGAAGACCGCGTGGCCGACTTGTTCTGCGGCCTCGGCAACTTCACCCTGCCGCTGGCGACGCTGGCGCGCGAAGTGGTAGGCATCGAAGGCAGCCAGGCGCTGACCGATCGTTCGCTAAGCAACGCCAAGGCCAACGGCCTGGATAACAAGACCACCTTCTACAACCGCAACCTGTTCGAAGTCACGCCGCATGACCTGCTCGAACTCGGTAAGTTCGACCGCATGCTGATCGACCCGCCACGCGACGGCGCGATGACCCTGTGCGAAGCGCTTGGCGAACTGCGCAAGACCAATCCCGAATTCCTGCCGAAGCGTATCGTCTACGTCTCGTGCAGCCCATCGACCTTGGCGCGCGACGCCAACCTGCTGGTCAACCTGGCCGGCTACAAGCTTGATAAAGCCGGTGTGGTCAACATGTTCCCACACACCTCGCACGTTGAATCGATGGCTGTCTTCGACTTGATTTAATGTTTTTCTTCTAATGTTATTGACTTTGCAGGAGGCGTGCGCAACACTGGACTGATCCTTATCAGCGCCCGGAGTTGGCATGCGCCTCCTGTCCCGTCTTATCGCGCTGGCTGCGTTCTGCAGCCCGCTGGCCGTTCTGGCCGATACTTCTGTCACGTCGTTTTCGCCATCCGGCACCGTTAAAGGTGTGCGGCAGGTGGCTGCGCGCTTCAGCGGGCAAATGGTCCCGCTGGGCGATATGCGGCTGGGCGATCCCTTCACCATCGATTGTCCGGAGGAGGGCAAGGGCCGCTGGATCGATGGTCAGAACTGGAGTTACGATTTTGCGCGCGACCTGCCAGCCGGCGTGAGCTGCCGCTTCACGCTCAAGGACGATATCAAGGATTTGAGCGGCAAGCCGCTAGCCGGCGAGCATCGCTACACCTTTAATACCGGCGGCCCGGCCGTGGTGGAAGTCGCGCCGCGCGAAGGCGCCAGCTATATCGATGAGCAGCAGATTTTCGTGCTGGGCCTAGACGCACCGGCCAGCGACGAAACGGTGGCCGCACATGCATGGTGCCGCGCCGACGGCATCAACGAAAAAATCGGCGTGCGCGTGCTGCAAGGTGCGGAACGCCAGCAAGTGCTGGATCAGCGCAAAGCCTTCACCGAGCGTTATCTGTCGTTGTACTTCAAAGCGCGCGGCGTGTTGTGGCGCGCCACCGCCGCCGTCAACAACAAGAAGCTGGAGCGCTTGCCGCTCGCGGTCCTGCAGTGCAAACGCAACCTGCCGGCGGAAACGGAAGTGTCGCTGGTGTGGGGCGCGGGCATCAAGGCCGATAGTGGTATCGCCACCACGCAGGATCAAGCGCTGTCGTTCAAAACGCGGCCCGATTTTACGGCGCGCTTCAGCTGCGACAGGCTGTCCGCCGATGCAGGCTGCGTGCCGTTCCTGCCGATGCGCGTGCAGTTCTCCGCACCAGTCAAACGCGCCGACGCATTGGCCGTCAAGATCACTGGGTCGGGCGGCAGAGTCTTCAAGCCGGTGCTCGACAAGGAAGAGGAAAAAAGCGAGTACCTCGAATGGCTGACCATTAAAGGACCGTTCCCGGAAAGCGCCAAGCTGTCCGTGTT
Organism: Duganella flavida; assembly: GCF_009857445.1. Lineage (GTDB taxonomy): Bacteria > Pseudomonadota > Gammaproteobacteria > Burkholderiales > Burkholderiaceae_D > Rugamonas > Rugamonas flavida. The sequence continues at coordinate 86,685 of NZ_WWCN01000015.1, read as the reverse complement.
AGTGCCGGCCAATTTGAAGGACGATGCCGGCCGCGCGCTGGTCAATCAGTCGCGCTTCCCGATGGTGATACGCACCGACGCGCAGCCGCCGCTGGTCAAGTTCCCGGTGCGCTTCGGCATCATCGAGGCCAAGGGCGACAAGCTGCTGCCGGTCACCGTGCGCAACGTGGAAGCGCAGGTGGCTGGCGCCAAGGTTGATGGCGCAGCCTTGCGCGTCAATGACGGCGCGGCATCGCCGGATCAGCAGGACCAGCAAGTCATCGCTTGGCTCAAGCGCATGGGCAGCCGCTATAGCTGGGAGCCGCAAGAACTGTACGCGGACAAGATGACCAAGCCGCTGCTGGACGCCAGCGCCGGCAAGGTCGAACGCTTCACCATGCCTAAGCCGGGCGGCGGCAAGGCGTTCGAAGTAGTCGGCATCCCGCTGCGCAAACCGGGTTTCTATGTGGTGGAGCTGGCGAGTCCCAAGCTGGGCGCAGGGCTGGCGCTGGGACGTGGTCCGGCCTACTTCAGCAGCGCGGCGTTGGTGACGAATATGGTGGCGCACTTCAAGCACGGCGCGGAATCGTCGCTGGTGTGGGTGACGTCGCTCGACAAGGGCAAGCCGGTGGCGCAGGCGCAGGTCGCGGTGCGCGACTTCAAGGGCAAGCTGCTGTGGCAAGGCATGACCGATAGCGGCGGCCTGGCGCACATCCGCCAGGACCTGACCCAGAAGGATAACCAGCGCTACTTCGTCAGCGCGCGCCTTGGCGGCGACATGACTTTCACCTTGTCGGACTGGGATCGTGGCATCGAGACGTGGCGCTTCAATCTGTCGACCGGCTACTACGGCGCCGACAACCTGATCGCCTCTACGGTATTTGACCGCACGCTGCTGCGCGCCGGCGAGACGGTGCACATGAAGCACTTCCTGCGCCGCCATGTGGAGCAAGGGCTGGTGCGCGTTGCGAAAGAGCAGGCCAGCAGCATGTTCATCATCCACGAAGGCAGCGGCCAGCAGTACGAGCTACCGCTGAAATGGAGTGCCAATGGTTCCTCCGAAAATACGTGGACTATTCCGGCCGATGCAAAACAAGGTTGGTATCAGTTGATGATCGGCGGTCGCGGGTCGGGCCGGTTCCGCGTCGAGCAGTTCCGCGTGCCGACCATGAGGGCGCTGCTGCAAGGGCCGAAGGCGCCGGCGGTGCAGGCATCGTCGGTGGATCTGGATGTGCAGCTCAGCTACTTGTCCGGCGGCGGTGCGGGCGACGCGCCGGTGCAGCTGCGCACCGTGGTGCAGGACAAGAGCGTGAGCTTTGAGGATTACGCGGACTTCAGTTTCAGTAACGGCGACGTCAAGACCGGCGTTGAACGGCGCGGTGCCAGCTTCGATGACGACGAGGGTATGTTCGAAGAAGGCGAAGACACCGTCAGTCCGGGTGCGGTCCGCACGCGTAGCCTGACGCTGGACAAAGCCGGCGGCGCGCGCATCGCGTTGGACCAGCTGCCGCAAGTGCAAACGCCGCGCGAGGTGATGGCCGAAATGACGTGGCAGGATGCCAACGGCGAAACGCTGTCCGCCGCCACGCGCATTCCGCTGTGGCCATCGAGCTATGTGATCGGTATCCAGCCGGATGGCTGGGTAGCCAGCAAGGACTCGCTCAAGTTCACGGTGGCGGTGCTGGACCTGCAAGGCAAGCCGGTGGCCGATGCGCCGGTGGCGGTGGATTTCTTCCAGCGGCTATCGTACTCGCACCGGCGCCGTTTGATCGGCGGCTTCTACGCCTACGAAAACAGCAGCGAAGTGAAGGCACTGGGCGCAGCCTGCGAGGGCAAGACCGATAGCAAAGGCCTGCTGATCTGCCAGACCAAGGCGCCCGCATCGGGCAACTTGATTCTGCGCGCGAAAACGCAAGACGGACAGCAGCGCGTGGCCGTCGCCAATCGCGAGACCTGGGTGGCCGACGGTGCGGACTGGTGGTTCGCCGCCACCGACAACGACCGCATCGACCTGCTGCCGGAGAAGAAGCGCTACGAACCTGGCGATACCGCCAGCTTCCAGGTGCGCATGCCGTTCCGCGAGGCGACCGCGCTGATTACGGCGGAACGCGAAGGCGTGATCGATACCTACGTGCGTCCGCTGAGTGGCAGCGAGCCGGTGTTCTCGATTCCGGTGAAGAAGCAGTACGCGCCGAATGTGTATGTATCGGTGCTCGTCGTGCGCGGCCGCGTGAACGGTGTGCAGCCGACCGCGCTGGTCGACCTGGGCAAGCCGGCCTACAAACTGGGCATCGCGCCGCTGCGTGTGGGCTGGTCGGCCAATGAATTGAAGGTGCAGGTCAAGGCGGACAAGGAAGTCTACAAGGTGCGCGACAAGGCCACGGTCAAACTCAAGGTCGCGCGTCCGGACGGTTCTGCGCCACCGGCTGGTGCCGAGGTGGCGCTGGCCGCTGTTGATGTCGGCCTGCTGGAGTTAATGCCCAATACCAGCTGGGATCTGCTGGAAGCCATGATGGAGCAGCGTAACCTGCAGGTCACCACTTCCACCGCGCAGATGCAGGTAGTTGGCAAGCGCCACTTCGGGCGCAAGGCAGTACCGGCCGGCGGTGGCGGCGGTAAGGGCGGAGGACGGGAGCTGTTCGATACGCTGCTGTTCTGGAAAGCGCGCGTCACGCTGGACGCCAACGGCGAGGCCACGGTGCAGGTACCGATCAACGATTCGCTGACCGCGTTCCGTATCGTCGCAGTGGCCAGCGCGGAGGCGGATTTGTTCGGCACCGGCCGCACCGAGGTGCGCAGCTCGCAGGACTTGATCCTGCTTTCCGGCTTGCCATCGCTGGTGCGCGAGGGGGACCGTTTCCGCGCTACTTTCACGCTGCGGAACACGACCGAGGCTGCGGTCAAGGCCACGCTGAGCGTCAGCCCGAGCGGCAGCGGTAGCGCCAGTGCAGCAGCGGCGGGTGTCGGCGGCAAGCCATTGGCGCCGCAAACTGTCGCACTGGAGCCGGGGCAGGCGCGCGAGGTGAGTTGGGAGGTGCAGGTTCCGCTGTCGGCGTCCACGTTGGCGTGGGACGTCAGCGCGGCAGTGGAGGGCGGCGGACCAGCATCGACGGACCGCATCAAGATCAAGCAGCAGGTGGTGCCAGCGGTGCCGGTGACGGTGATGCAGGCGACCTTGCTACAGCTGGATCGCAAGCAAAGCATGGCCGTCAACATTCCGGACGACGCGGTGCCGGGGCGCGGCGGCGTGCAAGTGCAGTTCAGCCCCAAGCTGGGTGGCGAGCTGCCGGGCGTGCGCGACTACATGCTGCAATATCCGTATCGCTGCTTCGAGCAGGTGACTTCGCGCTCGATCGCATTGCATGATGAAGCGATGTGGAATGCAGCGGTAGAAAAGCTGCCCGGCTATCTGGATGCTGATGGCCTGGTCAAATATTTCTCCTTGATGGACAAGGGTAGCGATACGCTGACGGCTTACGTGCTGTCGGCTGCCAGCGAGGCGGGCTACGCGATTCCCGATGCGCTGAAAGGCCGCATGGAATCGGCGTTGCTGGCGTTCGTGCAGGGCAAAGTGGTGCGCTACTCGTCGCTGCCAACGGCTGATCTGGCCGTGCGCAAGATCGCTGCGCTGGAAGCCTTGTCGCGATCGCGCGCTGTCAGCACCAGTGAGCTGGAGTCGTTCTCGGTACAGCCGAATCTGTGGCCGACATCCGCCGTCATCGACTGGTACCAGATCCTGCAACGCTCGCCCAAGTTGCCGCAGCACGCCCAGCGTTTGAAGGAAGCGGACCAGATCCTGCGCTCGCGCCTCAACCTGCAAGGCACCCCCATGACCTTCTCGACCGAACGCACCGACGACTGGTGGTGGTTGATGTCCTCTGCGGACAGCAACGCCAATCGCCTGCTGCTGGTGATGGCGAACAACCCGGCGTGGAAGGACGACATCGGCCGTCTTGCGCGCGGTGCGCTGGGGCGGCAGAAGAAGGGCCGCTGGGGCACGACCGTCGCTAATGCGTGGGGCGTGCTGGCGATTGATAAGTTCTCGCAGCTGTTTGAAAGCGAGAAGGTGGCCGGTACCGCTGGCGCTACGCTGGCTAATGCCAGCAAGAGCATCGCCTTCGGTGGCGATCCTGCCGGCGGCACTGTCATGCTGCCTTGGCCGCGTAGCGGCGGCGGTTCGCTGGAGCTGGAGCACACTGGCGCCGGCAAACCATGGGCCACGTTGCAGACTTTATCCGCCGTGCCGCTCAAGACACCGCTGTCGAGCGGCTACAAAATCGCCAAGACCATCACGCCGCTGGAGCAGAAGGTGAAGGGCGCATGGTCGCGTGGCGATACCTACCGCGTGCATCTCGATCTGGAAGCGCAGTCGGACATGACGTGGGTGGTGGTGGACGATCCGATTCCGGCTAGCGCCACGGTGCTGGGCTCTGGGCTTGGCGGTGATTCCAAGCTTGCCACTGGCGGTGAGCGCGGCACCGGCTGGGTCGACCCGGCTTTCCAGGAGCGGACCTTTGAAGGCTACCGCGCGTTCTACAGTTTCGTCCCGAAAGGTAAATGGAGCGTGGAGTACACGGTGCGCTTGAATAACCCCGGCCAGTTCAACTTGCCGCCGACGCGGGTGGAGGCGATGTACAGTCCTGAGATGTTCGGCGCAGCTCCTAACGCAGTGATGACCGTGAAATGAGGCTGAGCGCTTCCGCCATCGTGCTGGCGCTGGCCAGCGTTACAACGCAAGCCCACGCCGTGCCGACGTACGACGAGGTGCGCGCTGCGTACCGATCGTCGGATGCGGAGCTGCTGGACCGGCATGGCGAACCGATTCAGTCGCTGCGTATCGACATGGCGGTGCGGCGCTTGCCGTGGGTCGCGCTGGGTGATATTTCGCCTGCGTTACCGGCGGCGGTGCTGCAAGCTGAGGATCAGCGTTTTTACGAACATGATGGCGTGGATTGGAGCGCTGCGGCCAAGGCGGCGTGGGACAACTTGTTTCGCACGCGTCCGCGCGGCGCCTCGACCATCACCATGCAGCTGGCGGCCTTGCTCGATCCGGCCTTGCAGTCCGCTGCTAAAGGGCGGAGCTGGTCGCAGAAATGGGATCAGGTGAAAGCCGCGCGCGAGCTGGATGCGCAGTGGAGCAAGCCGCAGATTATCGAGGCGTACCTGAATATGGTGTCGTATCGCGGCGAACTGCAAGGCGTGGGCGCGGCGGCGCGCAGCATGTTCGGCAAAGCGCCGTCGGGATTGGATTTAAGTGAATCTGTGATTCTCGCTAGTCTGCTGCGCGGGCCGGCGGCGGGACAGAAGATCGTCGCGCAGCGTGCCTGTTCGCTGGCGCATGAATTGCGTTTGCCGTCGACGTGTAGTGAAATCCAGTTGCGCATCATCGTGGCGTGGAGCCGTCCCCAGTTGGCGGGCTCGCTCGCGCCTGCGCCGCAGGTGGCGCAGCAGCTGCTCACGCGTAGCGGGCAGGCGGTGCGCAGCACGCTGGATGCTGGCTTGCAGCGCTACGCACAGAATGTGCTGCGCCAGCAGCTGGCAGCGCTGAACGGGCGCAATGTGAATGACGGCGCGGTGATCGTGCTGGATAACGCCAGCGGCGAGATTCTCGCCTACGTCGGCAATGCCGGCGGTGGCGAGGTGGATGGCGTGGCGGCGCTGCGCCAGGCCGGATCGACGCTCAAGCCGTTTTTGTACGAGCTGGCGCTGGAGCGCAAGCAGATCACCGCCGCCTCGCTGATGGACGACTCGGCGATCGATATCTCCACCGGCTCCGGCATGTACGCGCCGCAGAATTACGACAAGGGCTACAAAGGCTACGTCAGTGCGCGCACCAGCCTTGCCAGTTCGCTCAACGTGCCGGCGGTGCGCACGCTGATGATGACGGGGATGGAGCGTTTTCACGAGCGTCTGCGCAATGTGGGGCTGAGCAGTTTGACGCAGCCGGCTGAATATTACGGCTATGCGCTGGCACTCGGCTCGGCCGAAGTGTCGCTAATGGAGCTGGCCAATGCGTATCGTGTGCTGGCAAATGGCGGCATGTACAGCGCATCCACGCTCGCGCCAAGCGGCGGCAGCGCGCGCTCGCCGGCCTTCGTGCCGCGCCGCGTGCTGGATGCGCGGGCCAGCTTCATCGTCAGCGACATCCTTGCCGACCGTGCGGCGCGCAGCATCACCTTTGGTTTGAAAAACGAGTTGGCGACCACCTTCTGGGCCGCCGTCAAAACCGGCACCAGCAAGGACATGCGCGATAACTGGTGCGTGGGCTACTCGGACCGCTACACCGTCGGCGTCTGGGTGGGAAATTTTGACGGACAGTCGATGTGGGACGTCTCTGGTGTCAGCGGTGCAGCACCGGTGTGGCGCGACGTGATGGATTACCTGCACCGCAACCAAGCCAGCCGCCCACCCAAGCCGCCGGCCGGCGTGGTGCGCCAGCAGATCGCCTACCAGCCCGAATTGGAATCCGCGCGCAGCGAATGGTTCATCGCTGGCACCGAGAGCCCGGTGATCGCATTGGTACGCGACGAACACCGCACGCCAAAAATCCTCTACCCCGGCGACGCCAGCATTCTCGCCCTCGATCCTGACATTCCCGACGCCACCCAGCGCGTGTTCTTCCTGGCCCAAGGCGCCCAAGGCTTGCGCTGGCAATTGGACGGTGAACCGCTAACCCAGGCTGGCACCGATTACGCCTGGCGTCCCACCCCCGGCCAGCACCAGCTGACCCTGATCGACGCCAACGCCAATCCCATCACCACCACTCACTTCCAGGTCCGCGGCGCGAGCGCGCAATAAAAAAGCCGGCGCGAAGGCCGGCTTTTTAGTGGGGCAGGGGACGCTTAATCGCGGTCGCCGCCGAAGATGCCCAACAGGCGCAGCAGGTTGGTGAAGATGTTGTACACGTCCAGGTACAGCGCCAGGGTGGCGGTGATGTAGTTGGTCTCGCCGCCGTTGATGATCTGCTGCACGTCATACAGGATGTACGCCGAGAAGATGGCAATTGCCACCACCGACATCACGATCGCCAGCGCCGGGATCTGCAGGAAGATGTTGGCGATCGACGCCAGCATCAGGATCACTACGCCCGCGAACAGCCAGGTACCCAGGCCCGAGAAATCGCGCTTGGACACGGTTGCCACCGACGCCAGCACCGCAAACACGGCCGCCGTACCGCCGAACGCGGTCATGATCAGGAAGCCACCGTTCGAGAAACCGAGGATGCGCGACAGCAGTGGCGTCAGCATCAGGCCCATGAAGAAGGTGAAGCCCAGCAGCAAGGCCACGCCCACGCCGGAATCCTTGTTCTTTTCAATGCCCCAGATGAAGCCGAAGGCCACCGCCAGGAACAGCAGCGCCATCAGGCCGCCGCCCAGCGGCAGGTGCAGGGCCACGCCCAGCGCCGCGCCAAATACGGTTGGCACCATCGACAGGGCCAGCAGCCAATAAGTATTACGCAGCACGTTGTGCTGGACAAATCGACGGTTTTCCGTCAGATCGTAAGTTTTTTGCATGTTAATCATCGTGATACCTCCAAATGCGGGGTAAAAGGTTACCGCTTGCTAAAAGCATAGCATGGCGGGTCAAGAATACGCAAAAACATGCCAAAAAGGCACTTAATCCGGACTTAAACTGCCTTCATGGCTCCGGCTTTTCGGAATATAGAGTGTTCTATGGTAAAATCAAAGGTTGATTGGATTATCAATTATTGTTTTAAACCTTTCTTTTTATTGGAGTTTTTCAAATGGCAATCGAACGCACCCTGTCGATCATCAAACCAGACGCAGTTGCAAAAAACGTGATCGGCAAAATCTACACCCGCTTCGAAGAAGCTGGCCTGAAGATCGTTGCCGCTCAAATGAAGCAACTGTCGCGCGAAGAAGCTGAAGGCTTCTACGCTGCTCACAAAGAGCGCGGCTTCTTCAAAGATCTGGTGGACTTCATGGTTTCGGGTCCAGTCATGATCCAAGCCCTGGAAGGCGAAAACGCCGTTCTGAAAAACCGCGAACTGATGGGCGCTACCGATCCTAAGAAAGCAGACGCAGGCACCATTCGCGCCGATTTCGCTGACTCGATCGACGCTAACGCAGTTCACGGCTCGGACGCTGTTGAAGCCGCTGCTGTTGAAATCGCTTACTTCTTCGGTAAGTAATTTGTAGGGATTCCGTTTCCGCACCGCGGTGCGGAAACGGGATAAATGATTAGTACTGTTTTGAGCCAAAATATGAACGCACCTCTGACCAACTTGCTGGATTTCGATCCCGCGCAGCTCACCGCTTATTGCGCCGAGTTGGGAGAGAAGCCGTTCCGCGCCAAGCAACTGCAACGCTGGATCCACCAATTCGGTGCGTCGGACTTCGACAGCATGACGGATCTGGCCAAGTCGCTGCGCGATAAGCTGAAGACCCGCGCCCAGATCGTGGCGCCGCAGATCATCAGCGACCACACCTCCACCGACGGCACCCGCAAATGGCTGGTCGACGTCGGCAACGGCAATGCCGTGGAAACCGTGTACATCCCGGAAGAGAACCGTGGCACGCTGTGCATCTCGACCCAGGCTGGTTGTGCCGTCAATTGCCGCTTCTGCTCGACGGGCAAACAGGGCTTCAGCCGCAACCTGAGCGTGGGCGAAATCATCGGCCAGCTGTGGATGGCCGAATTTGAACTGCGCCGCACCAAGGGCATCGAACCAGGACCGAAAGGCGAGCGCCAGATCACCAACGTGGTGATGATGGGCATGGGCGAGCCGCTGCTCAACTACGAGCCGACCGCCACTGCGCTGAAGCTGATGCTGGATGATAACGCCTATGGCCTGTCGCGCCGCCGCGTCACCCTGTCCACCTCGGGCGTGGTGCCGATGATCGACAAGCTGTCGCAAGAAGTGCCGGTGGCACTGGCGGTATCGCTGCACGCCTCCAACGACGAGCTGCGTAATGGCCTGATCCCGCTGAACAAAAAATACCCGCTCAAGGAGCTGATGGCCGCCTGCAAACGCTACATCGAGTTTGCGCCGCGCGACTTCATCACCTTCGAGTACTGCATGCTTGACGGTGTCAACGACACCGACCAACACGCGCGCGAACTGGTGGCGCTGGTACAGCACCCAGAATTCGGCGTGAACTGCAAATTCAACCTGATTCCGTTCAACCCCTTCCCGGAATCGGGTCTGCTGCGCTCGAAGAATCCACGCATCACGGCCTTCGCGCAAGTCTTGCTGGATGCCGGCATCGTCACTACCATCCGCAAAACCCGCGGTGACGATATCGACGCCGCCTGCGGCCAGCTGGCCGGCGAAGTGCAGGACCGTACCAAGGTCCAGCAGCGCATGGAAAAAATGGCCGAGTACCAGACTAAATTCGGCGCCAACTTCGGCAAGATCGTGGAGATCCGTTCCTGATGACCTTCCTGGCGCAGCGTAGCCGGCTCACTCTCGTCGCGCTTTGCGTGGCTGGGGCGCTGGCTGGCTGCGCCTCGTCGGGGCCGGGCAAGAGCGGCAAGGCCGAGCTGACTACCACCTCGGACGCTACTGCCGTGCAGCGCAAGGTGGACATTCGCATGCAGCTGGCGATTGGCTACTTCGAGCAAGGCCAGTACCCGGTGGCGCTGGATGAAGTCAAGCTGGCGCTGGCCGCCGACCCGAATTACGCCGACGGCTACGGCATGCGTGGCCTGATTTACCAGCAGATGGGCGAGACCGCACTGGCCGAAGATAACTTCGTCCGCGCCCGCAAGCTGGCTCCGGCCAGTCCAGACCTGGCCAACAACTACGGTTCTTTCCTGTGCCAGCTTGGCCGTGTGAAGGAATCGTTGCCGCTGTTTGATGCGGCCCTGAACAACCGCGCATATCGTTCGCCAGGCAGCGCCGCGAACAATGCCGGTTCGTGCGCATTGAAGATCAAGGATTACGCCAGCGCGGAGCGTTATCTGCTGCAAGCCTTGCAGATGACCCCCGACCTGCCGGCCACTAACGCCAATCTGGCGCGGGTGTATGTTGAAAAAGGCGATTATGTGCGCGCCAATTTCTTCATCACCCGTTTGAACAAGGTGGCAAAGATGGAGAGCCTGACGGCCGATGTGCTGTGGCTCGCGATTAAGGTGCAGCATAAGCTGGGCGATAAGGACGCGGAATCTGGTTGGGCGACGCAATTGCGTCGCCACCACGCCGGTTCGGCCGAATATGCTGCTTATCAACGTGGGGCGTTTGATGAGTGAAACAGGGGTACCAATGAATTCTGAGTGGGCAGAACCGCCGCAGGAGCAGGGCAACACTGGCAAGGCTACGCCCGGCGCATTGCTGGGCGCCCAGCGCGAAGCGATGGGTTGGACGGTGGAACAGATTGCAGACCAACTGAAACTGGCGGTGCGCCAGGTGAAGGCATTGGAAGCCGGCGATTACGCCGCGCTGCCGAATATGGCGGTCACGCGCGGCTTCGTGCGTGCCTACGCCAAGGTATTGAAGATGGATGCGGCCCCGTTGGTCGCCATGATTGAAGCAGCGCAGCCGACCAGCCCCGAGGTCGTGGTTGCGCCGCGCAAGGATTTGGCGGCGTCGTTCTCCGAGTCGCGCTTCCCGTCGATGACGGGCCGTTCGTCGGCGCCAGCCGGTTGGCTGATTGGCGTGGCGGTGGTGGTGGTAGTTGGCGCAGCAGGCGCCTACGCCTACCAGAGCGGCCTGATTCCGGCCTCGCTGTTTGAGCGCAAAGAAGAAGTGAAGCCGGTCGAAACGCCGGCGATTGAAACCACGTTGGTCAAGCCGGAGCAGGAAACTGCGCCGGTGCAGTCGACCAGTGTGCCGCTGATTTCGGTGCCGCCGCAAGGTGAGCAAGCAGCAGGTGCGGCGACCGTGCCAGCAGCACCGGCAATCGCCGCAGTGGCGCCGGCAGCAGCAGTGCCTGCGCCGACGCCGGCCCCGGTGGCGCCTGCTCCGGTACCGGCTCCTGCGCCAGCCCCAGTGGCCGCAGCGCCAGCGCCAGCGCCGACGCCTGCGCCGATTACAGCGAGCAGCGCCGGTCACCAGCTGGTGTTGAAAGTAACGGAAGATTCGTGGGTCGAGATTCGCCGCCCTGGCACCACCGCGCTGATTTCGCGCGTGGTGAAAGCCGGCAGTACCGAGACCTTCGATATCAAGGATCCAGCGCTGCTGATCGTTGGTAAGCCAGGTGGTGTGGAAGCCTCGCTGGGCGGCGCGCCGCTGGCGTTGCCGACCATCCCGGGTGGTACCATTTCGCGCGTAAATATCAAGTAAAGTAAGACAGAGTAAAACCATGACGCAAACTGCTATTCCATCGGGACCAATCGACCGCCGCGCCAGCCGCCGGGTGTTGATCTCGCACGGCGAGCGCAAGATCTGGGTGGGCGGCGACGCCCCGGTGGTGGTGCAGTCGATGACCAACACCGACACCGCCAACGCGATCGAAACCGCGATCCAGATCCGCGACCTGGCGCGTGCCGGCTCGGAGCTGGTGCGCTTGACCGTGGACCGTCCGGAAGCCGCCGAAGCGGTGCCGTACATCCGCGAGCAGCTGGACAAGATGGAGGTGGACGTGCCGCTGGTCGGCGACTTCCATTACAACGGCCACACGCTGCTGAACGATTACCCGGAGTGCGCGCAAGCGCTGTCCAAGTACCGCATCAACCCGGGCAACGTGGGCAAGGGCGCCAAGCGCGATACGCAGTTTGCGCAGATGATTGAAGTGGCAGCGCGCTACGACAAGCCGGTACGCATTGGCGTCAACTGGGGTAGCCTGGATCAGGCGCTGTTGGCGCGCATCATGGACGAAAACGCCGGCCGCGCCAATCCGTGGACCGCGCAGCAGGTGATGTATGAAGCGCTGATTACTTCGGCCATCGAGAACGCTGTGCGCGCGGAAGAACTGGGCCTGGCCCGCGACAAAATTATCTTGTCGTGCAAAGTCTCGGGCGTGCAGGATTTGATCGCTGTGTACCGCGAGTTGGGCAAGCGCTGCGACTATCCGCTGCACCTCGGCCTGACCGAAGCGGGCATGGGCAGCAAGGGTATCGTGGCGTCGACTGCCGCGCTGTCGGTGCTGCTGCAAGAAGGTATCGGCGATACCATCCGCATTTCGCTGACCCCGGAACCGGGCGGCGACCGCACCAAGGAAGTAGTGGTAGGGCAGGAGATCCTGCAGACCATGGGCCTGCGCAAATTCACCCCGATGGTGATTGCATGCCCGGGTTGCGGCCGCACTACCTCGACCACTTTCCAGGAGCTGGCTGATAACATCCAGACCTACCTGCGCGACCAGATGCCGGAATGGAAAAAGACCTATCCGGGCGTGGAGGCGATGAACGTGGCCGTGATGGGTTGCATCGTCAACGGTCCTGGCGAATCCAAGCACGCCAACATCGGTATCAGCCTGCCGGGCACCGGCGAATCGCCGGCCGCGCCGGTGTTCGTCGATGGCGCCAAGGTGGCAACGCTGCGCGGTGAGCGCATCGTGGAAGAGTTCCAGGAAATCGTACTGAATTACGTGAAGAAGAATTACAGCAAACATGTCTAAACAAGAAAAAATCTCCGCCGTCAAAGGCATGAACGACATCCTGCCGCAGGACTCGCACTTGTGGCAGCTGTTCGAAAACACCGCGCAGTCGGTGGTGCAGAGCTATGGCTTCCAGCAGATCCGCACGCCGATCGTGGAAGATACGGCGCTGTTTAAACGCGCCATTGGCGCGGTCACCGACATCGTCGAAAAAGAGATGTACTCGTTCGAAGATTCGATGAACGGCGACCAATTGACCCTGCGCCCAGAAGGCACGGCCGGCGCGGTGCGCGCCGTGATCGAGCACAATCTGGTGTACGAAGGTCCGAAGCGCCTGTGGTACACCGGCCCGATGTTCCGCCACGAGCGTCCGCAGCGCGGCCGCTATCGCCAGTTCTACCAGTTCGGCTGCGAAGCGGTCGGCTTCACCGGTCCTGACGTTGATGCGGAACTGATTATGCTGTGCCGCCGTCTGTGGGATGACCTGGGCCTGCCGGAGATCCGCCTCGAACTGAACTCGATCGGCGACGCCGAAGAGCGCGCGCGCCACCGCGTTGACCTGATCGCGTATTTGGAAAAGCACGAAGACATCCTCGACGCCGAAGCCAAGCGCCGCCTGCACAGCAACCCGCTGCGCATTCTGGACACCAAGAACCCTGCGATGCAGGACATGGTCAACGCCGCGCCGAAGCTGATGGACTACCTGGGCGAAGAATCGCTGGCGCACTTCAACGGCGTGCGCAAGATCCTCGACCACAACAACATTCCTTACGTGATCAACACCCGCCTGGTGCGCGGTCTGGATTACTACAACCGCACCGTGTTCGAATGGGTGACGGACTCGCTGGGTTCGCAGGGTACCGTGTGCGCTGGCGGCCGTTACGATCCGCTGATCGCATCGTTTGGCGGCAAGCCTACGCCTGCCGTCGGTTTCGCGATGGGCATCGAGCGCCTGCTGGAACTGATGAAGGAAGCCGGCGAGCCGGAAATGCCTAACCAGTGCGACGTCTACCTGGTGCATCAAGGCGAAGCGGCGCAGCTGCAAGCCTTCGTACTGGGCGAGCGCCTGCGCGATGCGGGCCTGGACGTGATCATGCACGGCTCTACCCTGGCCGGCGCGGGCAGCTTCAAATCGCAGATGAAGAAGGCCGACGGCGCTGGCGCCGCATTTGCCGTCATCATTGGCGAAGATGAAGTCACCAACCACACCGCCAGCGTGAAAGCGATGCGCGCGGCGGAAGGCGAACAGCAGCAAACCTCGGTGCCGTTCGACCAGGTAGTAGACTTCGTGGTGGACCAGATCACCGATAGCGGCGATCATCACCACCACGTGCACGATGAGCACTGCAACCACTAATTCAATTAACGATAACGGCAGACGAATACCATGGCATACGATCTTGAAGAACAAGAACAAATTGCGTCCCTCAAAGCATGGTGGGACAAGTACGGCAACTCGACTACCTGGGTGCTGATCGCGGCCCTCGCTGCGTACTCCGGCTGGAACGGCTGGAACTACTACCAGCGCGACCAGGCGGGCAAAGCCTCGGCGCTGTACGACCAGGTGCAAGCTGCCGTGGAAGCCAAGGACAACGCCAAGGTGCTGCGCGCCGCCGGAGACATGGAAACGCAATTTGGCAGCACCGCTTACGCGCCGATGGCCGCACTGGTTGCCGCTAAAAGCTCGTTCGAAGCCAACGACCTGAAATCGGCCAAGGCCCAGCTGCAATGGGCAGTGGACCACGGCGCCGACGAGTTCAAGGCCGTCGCCAAAGTGCGTCTGGCCGGCGTGCTGCTGGACGAAAAAGCCTACGACGAAGCGCTGAAAGTGCTGGCCGGTGACGTGCCTGCGCAATTCGCCGGCGCCGTTGCTGACCGCAAGGGCGACGTATTAGCCGCGCAAAACAAGCTGGCCGAAGCCCGCACTGCCTACAAGGCTGCACTGGATGCCACCGACAAGAAAAATCCTGGCCGCCAGCTGATTCAAATGAAACTGGAAGCCATCGGCGGCACCGCCTAAGATGCCGTCATTCCCGCGCAGGCGGGAATCCATGCTGAGTATGGGCCCCCGCTTTCGCGAGGGCGACGTCCAAGGTAACGATTGAGGTTGAAAATTTATGCGTATGACCAAAACAGTAGTTGCAGCAAGCGTGTTTGCGATGTTGGCCGGTTGTTCCTTGTTCTCGTCCAAAGAAACCAAGAACCAGCCGGCAGTGCTGGTGGAGCTGAAGAATCCATCGCTGACGCCAAAGGTCGTGTGGAAGTACTCGGTAGGTAAATCGGGCAACGCGGTGTTCACGCCTGCGCTGTCCGGCGACAGCGTGTACGTGGCCGATGCCGACGGCGTGCTGGTACGCCTGAACGCCGCTACCGGCAAGGAAATCTGGCGCGTCAAGACCGGCGTCGACCTGACTGCCGGCGTGGGCGTGGATGGTGATGTCGTGGTGGTCGGCGGCGTCAAAGGCCAGATCCTGGCGTATGACACCAACGGCAAGCAGCTGTGGAAAGCGCAAGCTTCGAGCGAAGTGCTGTCGTCGCCGGAAGCCGGCGGCGGTGTGGTGGTGGTACGCAGTGTCGATAACATGATCACTGGTTTCGACGCCAAGACTGGCGCGCGCAAGTGGAATGTAGCGCGCACCACGCCGGCCCTGACCCTGCGTAATGCGCCGGGCATGGTGATCAGCGGTCCTAACGCTTACATCGCTCAGCCGGGCGGCAAGCTGCTGGCGCTGAACCTGGCCGGTGGCCTGCAGCGTTTTGAAGTGGTGGTCGGCGAACCGCGCGGCGCCACTGAACTGGAACGTGTGACCGATATCGCCGGTACGCCGGTGATCTACGAAAAAGATGTATGCGCCGTGTCGTATCAAGGCCGTGTGGCCTGTTTCGATGCCACCACCGGCGCGCCGCACTGGAGCAAGCCGACTTCGTCCGACCGGGGCGTAGCGGTGGACCAGCGTTTTGTATTCGTCTCTGACGACAAAGGCGAAGTTGGCGCCTATAGCCGTGAAAACGGCGCCAACGCCTGGAAGAACGACAAACTGTCGTACCGTGGACTGTCGACCCCTGTGTCGTACGGCCGTGCGGTGGCAGTTGGCGACTACCAGGGTTACATCCACTTCCTGTCGCGGGAAGATGGTGCATTTATAGGTCGTGTGGCGACTGACGGCAGCGCAATCAATGCTGACCCGATCATCGCCGGCACGAATTTGATTTTCCAAACCCAATCAGGGACAGTGACCGCTCTCGCGGTCGAGTAATAAAATGAAGCCGGTAATCGCACTAGTGGGTCGACCCAATGTAGGGAAATCGACCTTGTTCAATCGTCTGACCCGCTCGCGCGATGCGCTGGTGGCGGACTTGCCTGGGTTGACGCGAGATCGTCACTATGGCGAGGGCCGTGTCGGCGAACGTCCCTTCCTCGTTATTGACACCGGCGGCTTTGAGCCGGTAGCCAAGGAAGGCATCCTCCACCAGATGGCGAAGCAAACCAAGCAAGCCGTGGCCGAAGCTGACGTTGTCATCTTCCTGGTCGACGGCCGCCAAGGTTTGACGCCGCACGACAAGACCATCACCGACTTCCTGCGCAAGAGCGGTCGTCCAGTGGTACTGGTCGTGAACAAGGCGGAGGGCATGCGCTACACCTCGGTGGTGGCGGACTTCTATGAACTGGGACTGGGCGAACCGGCTGTCATTTCGTCGGCACACGGCGACGGCGTGCACGATCTGGTCGATCTGGCGCTGGACACTGCGTTCCAACAGCGTCCGGAAGATCCGGAAGAGCTGGAGAAGACCGATCGTGGCGTCAAGATCGCGCTGGTCGGCCGTCCTAACGTCGGCAAGTCGACCCTGATCAACACCCTGGTGGGTGAAGAGCGCGTGATCGCTTTCGACATGCCGGGCACCACCCGCGACTCGATCGAAATTCCGTTCGAGCGCGATGGTAAGCAGTACACCCTGATCGACACCGCCGGTATCCGCCGCCGCGGCAAAGTGTTTGAAGCGATCGAGAAATTCTCGGTGGTGAAGACGCTGCAATCGATCTCGGAAGCCAACGTCGTCGTGCTGATGCTGGACGCGCAGCAGGACATCTCCGAGCAGGACGCCCACATCGCCGGATTCGTGCTGGAAACCGGCCGCGCGCTGGTCATCGCCGTCAACAAGTGGGACGGCCTGGAATCGTGGCAGCGTGACGAAATCAAGATCGACATCGACCGCAAGCTGGACTTCCTCGGCTTCGCCAAGATGCACTTCATTTCGGCGCTGAAGGCGCAGGGCATCGGTCCGCTGATGAAATCCCTGGACCAGGCTTACGCCGCTGCTTTCGCCGATCTGTCGACGCCTAAGCTGACCCGCGCGCTGATTGAAGCGGTGGAGAAGCAAGAGCCGAAGCGCAAAGGTTCGATCCGTCCGAAGATGCGTTATGCGCACCAGGGTGGTATGAACCCGCCGGTGATCGTCATCCACGGCAATGCACTGGATGCTATCGCTGAGCCATACAAGCGTTATCTGGAGAAGCATTTTCGCGAGACCTTCAATCTGGTCGGTACGCCGCTGCGCATTGAACTGCGCACTGGTAAAAACCCGTTCGCCAAGGGTTCGGAAAAATAAGCGGTTTTTTTGCAGGAACAGCCTGCAAAAAGTGCAAAAACAAGGTACAGTGGCTTAGAAGCACCACTTTTAGCGTGGCGAGCGGTGTTTCAGCGAAAAATGTTTGACTTTTATATGACTTTTCGCTGAGCCACGACCTTGAAAGTACTTGAAATCAAGCGTTTCGCCTCCACTTCCAACACAACAACATAAAATGGAGCTGTTATGAGCAACAAAGGGCAACTGTTACAAGACCCATTCCTCAATGCCTTGCGCAAAGAGCACGTTCCTGTTTCGATCTACCTGGTCAACGGCATCAAGCTGCAGGGCCACATCGAATCGTTCGATCAATACGTCGTACTGCTGCGTAACACCGTGACCCAGATGGTCTACAAGCACGCCATCTCGACCGTGGTGCCGGCACGCGCCGTCAACCTCAACATCGAAAACGAAGCGGAATAAGCATTTGCAACACCGCTTCTTTTTACCTAGCCTGACCGTCTTATGCGCGCAGCTTTAGTCGGTATCGATTTCGGCCAGGGCGACTTTGCCGCCAGCATGGAAGAGTTGCAGTTGCTGGCTCGTTCCGCTGGCGCTGAGCCAGTGACAACCATCACGGCCAAGCGCTCTTCTCCGGACGCAGCTTATTTCGTCGGCAGCGGCAAGGCCGACGAGATCGGCCAAGCCGTGCTGGCTGATCGCTGCGAAATCGTCATCTTCAATCACGCCTTGTCGCCGGCACAGCAGCGTAACCTGGAAAAGCGTTTGAACATCCGGGTGCTGGACCGTACCAGTTTGATCCTCGATATCTTTGCGCAGCGCGCGAAGAGTCACGAGGGCAAGCTGCAGGTTGAGCTGGCGCAGTTGCAGCACTTGGCCACGCGCCTGATCCGCGGCTGGACTCACCTGGAGCGCCAGAAGGGTGGTATTGGTTTGCGCGGTCCTGGTGAAACCCAGCTGGAGACCGACCGCCGACTGATCGGCGAGCGGGTGAAGGCCCTGCGTGCCCGCCTGGCGAAGCTGCGCAAGCAGCACGAGACCCAGCGCCGTTCGCGCAACCGTACCCAGACCTTCTCAATCTCGCTGGTGGGCTACACCAATGCGGGTAAATCCACTTTGTTCAACGCGGTCACCAAGGCCGGCGTGTATGCGGCCGACCAGCTGTTTGCCACCCTGGACACGACTTCGCGCCGCGTCTACATGGGCGAGGAAGTTGGCAACGTGGTGCTGTCCGATACGGTCGGTTTCGTGCGCGAGCTGCCGCACCAGCTGGTGGCGGCATTCCGCGCCACGCTGGAAGAGACGATTCATGCCGATTTGCTGCTGCACGTGGTGGACGCTGCGTCCCCGGTGCGCATGGAGCAGATCGAGCAGGTCAACCTGGTGCTGCGGGAAATCGGCGCTGATCACATTCCGCAGATTTTGGTGTGGAATAAGATCGACGCTGCAGACCTGGAGCCTTCGGTTGAGCGAGATGAATATGATAAGATTTCCCGAGTCTTCCTCAGTGCGCGCACCGGACAAGGACTGGATCTGCTGCGCGGCGCCATTACGGAGTGGGCCAAGGCCGCACCGGGCGCACGCCTGAACGAGGCGTACCAGATCGAAGACGGCGAAGAAGAATTAGCAGAAGTAGAGAGCAGTCCCACCCTCACTGACGTTGGATCACACTAATGCGTGTCTCCTCACTTATGAAACGACTTGGCCTGAAGCTGTCGCTGAACGACCCTCGCTGGGGGAAGGACAACAAGCCGCAGGCCAATGAAGGCAAGAAGCCCGGCGAGGGCCCGCCCGACATGGAACAGTTGTGGCGCGATTTTAACCAGCGCCTGAATGGCTTGTTCGGGCAAAAAAAACCAAACAACGATGACAACGGCGGCGGCAATGGCGGCGACGGTAATCGTCCTGACATCTCCGGCGGCGTGCGCGCGACGGCCGGCGCCATTGGCGCGGTGGTTGCGCTGATCTGGCTGGCCAGCGGCTCGTTCATCGTGCAGGAAGGCCAGACCGGCGTGGTCTACACCTTCGGCAAGGTAAGCCACACCACCGGCTCCGGTTTCAACTGGCGCTGGCCGTATCCGTTCCAGAGCGACGAGACGGTCAAGGTCTCGCAGATGCGCACGGTGGAAATTGGCTACCGTGGCAATGTCAAGAACAAGCAAACGCGCGAATCGCTGATGTTGACCGATGATGAAAACATCATCGACATCCAGTTCGCAGTGCAGTTCAAGCTGAAAGATCCGGTCGCATGGCTGATGAATAACCGCGACGAGGACGATACTGTGCGCCAGGTCGCCGAGACCTCGATCCGCGAAATCGTCGGCAAGAACAAGATGGACTTCGTGCTGTACGAAGGCCGCGACAAGGTGGCTTTCGAAACCCAGCAGCTGATGCAGCAGATCCTCGACCGCTACGCGTCGGGCGTGCTGATTTCCAGCGTCTCGCTGCAGGCCGTGCAGCCGCCGGAGCAGGTGCAGGTTGCCTTCGACGATGCGGTGAAAGCAGGGCAGGACCGCGAGCGCCAGAAGAACGAAGGCCAGGCTTACGCCAACGACGTGATTCCGAAAGCACGCGGTACTGCATCGCGCCTGCTGCAGGAAGCGGAAGGCTATCGCTCGATGGTGGTGGAAAACGCTACCGGTAATGCATCGCGCTTCAAGCAAGTGCTGGTCGAGTACCAGAAGGCGCCGGGCGTAACCCGCGACCGTATGTACCTCGACACCATGCAGCAGATTTTCTCCAGCGCCTCCAAGGTGATGGTGGATGCCAAGACCGGCAGCAACCTGCTGTACCTGCCGTTGGATAAGCTGATCGCCCAGGCGGCAGCCACCGATGCGCAAGCCGCCGCCGCGCGCGCTGCACAATCGGCGCCGGCAGCCACTACCACGCTGCCGTCGGAGCTGATGCCGTCGGTGGAAGTGAATCGCACGCGTGACTCGCGCTCGCGCGACTCCAGCTTACGTGACCGGGAGAGCCGTTAATGAATCGCATCGCTAGTACCGTCGTCCTGGCCTTTATCGCATTGATGCTGCTGTCGTCGACCGTGTTTGTGGTTGACCAGCGCAAGTACGCCATCGTGTTCGCGCTGGGCCAGATCAAAGAAGTCATTCGCGAACCGGGCCTGCATTTCAAACTGCCGCCGCCGTTCCAGAATGTGCTGCTGCTCGATAACCGCATCATGACCATCGAGTCGTCGGATCCTGAGCGCTTTATCACCGCCGAGAAGATGAACATCCTGGTGGACAGCTTCGTGAAGTGGCGTATCGGCCGCGGCGAGAATCAGCCCAAGCTGTATTACGTGACCTTCGGCGGCGATGAAGGCCGCGCGCGTGACCGTATGTCGCAAATCATCAAGGCAGCGCTGAACGAGGAAATCACCAAGCGCACCGTGGCGGAAGTGATCTCCGGCCAGCGTGGCAAGGTAATGGAGGGCATCCGCGCCAAGGTGGTGCAGGAGGCTGCGCAGATCGGCGTCGAGATCATCGACGTGCGTTTGAAACGCGTGGAATACGTAGAGCAGATCAACAACTCGGTGTACGAGCGTATGAAGGCTGAGCGTACCCGCGTGGCCAACGAAATGCGTTCGACCGGTTCGGCCGAGTCGGAGAAGATCCGCGCCGATGCTGATCGCCAGCGCTCCGTGATTCTGGCGGAAGCCTATCGCGACGCCGAGCAGATTCGCGGCGAGGGCGATGCGAAAGCATCGGCCATCTACGCCGATGCCTTTGGCCGCAACCCCGAGTTCTACAAGTTCTATCGCAGTCTGGAAGCCTATCGCACCACCTTCAAGAATCATGGTGACGTGATGGTGATGGATTCCAGCTCCGACTTCTTCAAATACTTCAAAGGCTCGGGCGCCGCCGGCGCCGCACCAGCTGCAGCCAAGAAGTAACAGTAGGGACCCCGCATCGGGACACTCATAAGGTGTCCCGATCGCATCTTTTTCCCCTCTAAAGACGCATTTTCGCGTAAAATATCAGGTTCGGCCTTCCAGTCTGGTGGCCGTGGCGTGCGCGCCGCATTGTTCATTTCTTAATTAATAGACCCATGCCAAATTGGCTGCTGCCCGAGAATATCGCCGACGTTTTGCCGTCGGAAGCACGCAAGATTGAAGAATTGCGTCGTCTGATGCTGGATAATTTCCGCTTGTATGGCTACGAGCTGGTAATGCCTCCGCTGCTGGAATACCTGGAATCGCTGCTGACCGGCGCCGGTGAAGATACCGACCTGCGCACCTTCAAGCTGGTGGACCAGCTGTCGGGCCGCATGCTTGGCCTGCGCCCGGACATGACCACGCAAGTGGCGCGCATTGACGCCCACTTGCTGAACCGCGCCTCGGTCACGCGCCTGTGCTACGCCGGCAGCGTGCTGCATACCCGTCCATCGGGCCTGCACGCCACCCGCGAGCCATTGCAGATCGGTTGCGAGATGTACGGCCATGCCGGCCTCGAAGCCGATGCGGAAATCCAGGAACTGGCATTGGCGTCGTTGGCGCTGGCCGGTTTCAATGAGGTGCGGCTGGACCTGACCCATGTCGGCGTGCTGCGCGCGCTGCTGGAGCAATGCCCGGCCGCCTTGCGCGATCAGGCTAAAATCCATGCTGCGCTGCGCGCCAAGGATGTGCCAGATTTGCAAGCCCTGACCAAGGATTACGCGCCGCTGGTGCGTGATGCTTTGCTGGCGTTGCCATCGTTGTACGGCGATATCGACGTGCTGGGCAAGGCACGCGAAGTGCTGCCGGACCTGCCTGGCGTCGCCAAGGCGCTGGCCGAACTGGCTGCGCTGGCGGCATCGGCCATCGGCCGTGCCCAGGTGGCGATCGACCTGGCCGACCTGCGCGGTTATCAGTATGAAAGCGGCGCGATGTTTGCGCTGTATGTACCAGGCTTGCCGAACGCGGTGGCGCGCGGCGGCCGTTACGATCACGTCGGCGAGGCTTTTGGCCGGGCACGTCCCGCCACCGGCTTCTCGCTCGATTTGCGCGAACTGGCGCGCTTGTTGCCGACCGCGGAGCGTAAGCATTCGATCCGCGCGCCGTGGGGCAATGCGCCAGAATTGAAGGAAAAAATCGCCGAACTGCGCAAGTCCGGCGAAGTGGTGATCCAGAGTATGCCGGGTCATAGCCACGAACTGGACGAGTTCGAGTGCGACCGCGCGCTGGTCCTCGACGAGAATAGTAGTAACTGGATTCTTAAAAACTTAGGTTAATGTGATGTCAAACAAAAACGCAAAAAACGTCGTCGTCATCGGTACCCAATGGGGCGATGAAGGTAAAGGCAAAATCGTCGACTGGCTGACTGACCACGCTCAAGGCGTGGTGCGCTTCCAGGGCGGCCACAACGCTGGCCACACGCTGGTTATCGGCGGCGTCAAAACTGCACTGCAGCTGATCCCGTCGGGCATCATGCGCCCAGGCGTGGCCTGCTACATCGGTAACGGTGTGGTAGTGTCGGTGCCGGACGTGCTGCGCGAAATCGACAAGCTGGAAGCGGTCGGCGTAGAAGTCGCCTCGCGCCTGAAAGTGTCGGACGCAGCCCCTGTGATCCTGCCATACCACTCGGCACTGGACCACGCGCGCGAAGCCGCTCGCGGCGACGCCAAGATCGGCACCACTGGCAAGGGCATCGGCCCTGCATACGAAGACAAGGTCGCCCGTCGCGCCATCCGTATCGCCGACCTGCTGAACGAAAAGCGTCTGGCTGAAAAGCTGAAAGAAAACCTGGACTACCATAACTTCGTGCTGGAGAACTATCTCAAAGCACCGAAGGTCGATTACCAGAAAACCCTGGACGACGCGCTGGCCTACGTGCCACGTCTGCGTCCTATGGTGACTGACGTGTCGAGCGCCCTGTACAAAGCCCACAAGGCCGGCGCCAATCTGCTGTTCGAAGGCGCGCAAGGCTCGCTGCTGGACGTTGACCACGGCACCTATCCGTTCGTCACCTCGTCGAACTGCGTGGCAGGCAATGCTGCTGCCGGCGCCGGCGTTGGTCCGAACATGCTGCACTACATCATGGGCATCACCAAGGCCTACACCACCCGTGTGGGTTCCGGTCCGTTCCCGTCGGAACTGCCGACCGATGCAGGCGTGGGCCACCACCTGGCGCAAGTTGGCCACGAGTTCGGCACCGTGACGGGCCGCGCCCGCCGCTGCGGCTGGTTCGACGCTGCGCTGCTGCGCCGCTCGGTCCAGATCAACGGCGTGACCGGCATGTGCCTGACCAAGCTGGATGTACTGGACGGCCTGGAAACCCTGAAGCTGTGCACCGGCTACACCATCGACGGCGAAGCAGTCGACATCTTCCCATCGGGCGCTGAAGAAGCCGCTCGCTGCGTGCCGGTGTACGAGGAAATGCCAGGCTGGAAAGACAGCACCGTCGGCGCCAAGACCATGGAAGCCCTGCCGGTTGCTGCCCGCAACTACATCAAGCGTATCGAAGAACTGGTCGGCGTGCCGATCGACATGGTATCGACTGGCCCGGATCGTGAAGAAACGATCGTGCTGCGTCATCCATTCGCATAAATAAGTAAGGAAAGTTATGACGACCCCACAATCCAACGAAAAACACCTCTGGGTATCCTGGGATGAATATCATCGCCTGATCGAGCGCCTGGCGCTCAAGGTGCATGAATCAGGCTGGAAATTTGACATGGTGCTGTGCCTGGCGCGCGGCGGCGTGCGTCCGGGCGATGTGTTCTCGCGTATCTTTGACGTACCGCTGGCGATCCTGTCGACCAGCTCGTACCGCGAAGACAAGGGCACCACCCAGGGCGATCTGGACATCGCCAAGTACATGACCATGACCAAGGGCCCACTGAGCGGCAAGATCCTGCTGGTCGATGACCTCGCGGATTCTGGCGTCACCCTGATCAAAGTCATGCAGCACTTGAAGGATAACTTCGAAGGCGTGACCGAGGTGAAATCGGCTGTCATCTGGACCAAGGGCAGCTCGGCTTTCCGTCCGGATTACCAGATGGAAGAACTGCCGCACAACCCGTGGATCCACCAGCCGTTTGAAGATTACGACGGCCTGCGCCCGCATCAGCTGGCCGCCTGGATCAAAAAAGGCGAGAGCAGCAACTAAGCCCTCCGGGGCCGCCCGTAAGGGCTTTTCATAGTTTGTGGTACAAAAACGACCCTTTGGGTCGTTTTTCATTTGGAATTACTTTTTGGAAACTTAGATTCCATTTTTTCATCACAAAGTGCACGAAATGAAATGACATTTCCACATTGTATGTTAAGATTGCTTTAAGTTAGAAAAAGGCAGCAAGCACAGACTTCGCGGCCGCCCCCAAGGCCAGGAATCTTCGCCACACAAAAATAAGGAAATTCTCATGAAACTCAAACATTTTGCTGCCGCTTCGCTGTGTGTTGCAGCCGGTGCATTCGCCGCGCCTGCCATGGCTGCCGTGAAGGTCTATGACATCACTCCAGTCGCCGCCAACACGCTGACCAACATCCTGACCAATCTGGATATCCACCAGTTCGACACGACGCTGGGCACGCTGACCAGCATCACCATCGAATACGGTTCGTCGGTGACCGGCAAAGTTGCGCTGAGCAATGCCGGCCCAAAAAACAAAAACACCACGGTCGGTCTGACCACCACCATGACCCTGACCGGCCCTGGTTCACTGTCCCTGGGCAGCGATTCCAAGAGCCTGTTTAGCGGTGTCGCTACCACCGCAGCGGCAGGCAGCTCGAACGTGATCAAGGCTTCCGGCTCGAGCCACCTGTCCAGCGCCTACTCTGTCGGCGCCGGCAACTTCTCCCTGTTCGAAGGTACCGGCAATGTGGTCGCCAGCCTGGCGATCAACGCGGTAGGCACCTCGGTCGGCCAGACCGGCATCGTCTCGAAATTCACCACGCTGGCTGATGGTATCGGTAAAGTTACCTACACCTACACCGCCGCTCCAGTGCCAGAACCAGAAACCTACGGCATGCTGCTGTTGGGCCTGGGTGTTGTGGCATTCGCTGCCAAGCGTAAATCGCGCTCGGCCCAAGCCTGATACGCCAACCCGACAACTAAGAATCTGGATCTCACTATGAAAAACTACTCGAAAACCCTGTTCGCCGCAGCGGCTCTGACTTTCGCCCTGGGCGCTAACGCCGGTGTGGTCACCGTGACCTCGAATACCGCTGTCGACGTTGAGAACTTCGACGGTGATCTGTCGATCGCCAAGTTCGACCATACGCTGGGTACTCTGACCAGCGTGAAATTCGAACTGTTCAACAGCCTGTACGGCAGCATCACCGTCACCAATGACGGCCCTAGCGAAGGCAAGTTCACCGTGACGGCCGGCGGCCAGATCGATGGCGACGTGCTGGGCAGCGTGCTGAGCACCAGCGGCTCGATCACCAAGAACTTCACCCTGGCTTCGGGTGACACCGGCAGCGTTACGCTGGCGCCATGGACCGTCAGCAATTCGCTGACCCTGTCGTCGCCTGCCGCACTGGCAGCCTTCACCGGCCCAGGCACCTACCACGCCCTGCTGACCGGCTGGTCGACCGCCGATAGCTCGGGTACCGGCAACGCCACCTACGATCCGATCGTGACCATGGACGGCTACGCTAAAGTCACCTATACCTACGAAACCGCCCCAGTTCCAGAACCAGAAACCTACGCCATGATGTTGGCTGGCCTGGGCCTGGTAGGCGCCTTCGCTCGCCGCCGGAAGTCGGCATAAGCTGAATCTGGTGGTACACTCAAACGGGAGCTTCGGCTCCCGTTTTTCTTTTCTACTTTGAGATTCCATGACCCAGGATTTTTTCCAGACCTTCATCCTCTTGCTGCTGGTGACCGACCCGTTCGGTAATGTGCCGCTGTTTGCCAGCGTGCTCAATCCCGTGCCGCCGTCGCGCCGCCCGCGCATCGTCGTGCGCGAATGCGCGATTGCCTTTGTGCTGCTGCTGATCTTCATGTTCTTCGGCCGCCACTTCCTGGCCGCGCTGCACCTGTCGGAAGTAGCGCTGCGCATCGGCGGCAGCGTGATCCTGCTGCTGATCTCGATCCGCATGATCTTCCCGCATCCGGACGGCGTACTGGGCCGCACGGATGGCGGCGAGCCCTTCATCGTGCCGCTGGCGATTCCTGCGCTGGCCGGGCCGTCGGCGCTGGCCACGGTGCTGCTGTTCTCGCGCGAGAGCACCGGTGAGGTGCTGGTGCACGTGGCGGCGCTGGCGGCGGTGGGTGTGGTGTGGCTGGCGGTGTTCCTGAGCGCCGAGAAGCTGCAGAAAGTGCTCGGCCCGCAAGTGATGACGGCCTTCGAGCGCCTGATGGGCCTGATCCTGACAGCGATGTCGGTGGAGATGCTGCTGGGCGGCATCCGCGAGTTTGTGAAGACGTTGTAACAGTAGGGGCGGGCGCTTGACGCCCGCTTTTTTCAGGCTTATATTTAGATAAGTGTCTAATTAGATGATTGCCTAATGACTGCTGCCAACAACGCCTTCAAAGCCATCGCCGATCCCGCGCGGCGCGAAATCCTGCGCCTGCTGCGTAGCGGCGAGATGACGGCTGGCGAACTGGCGCAACACTTCGACATGAGCAAGCCCACCATGTCGCATCACTTTGCCGTGCTGTCCGAAGCCGACCTGATCACGCGTCGGCGCGAAGGGCAAACCATCTGGTATGGCCTCAACACTACGGTGCTGCAGGACGTGCTGGCGTGGATGATGGACCTCACCGGCGACCAACCAAAAGGAAAAAAGAAATGAAGCCTCGCGCCTTATTGCTGTGCATCCTGATGATCCTGGCCATGACGGCCGTCACCGCTTACTACTACCCGTCGCTGCCGGAGATTATGCCGACGCACTGGAACTATGCCGGGCAGGTCGATGGCTACGGTGCGCGCTGGCAGCTGTGGATCGTCGGTCCGGTGGTCATGAGCGCCTTCCTGCTGTTGGCGATTGCACTGCCGTGGCTGTCGCCCAAGCAGTTTGAGGTGCAGAACTCCGGCGCCACCTATGGCTACCTGATGGCAATCCCGATTGCCCTGTTTGGTGCGATCGAGTTATTCATGCTGTACAGCGCGCTGGGCGTGAAGCTGGACGTGGTGCACGTGATTCCGGCGCTGGTGTTCGTGGTGCTTATCCTGATGGGTAACCCGATGGGCAAGGTGCGACGCAATTTCTTCATCGGCGTGCGCACGCCCTGGACGCTGGCCAGCGAGCACGTCTGGTACGCCACGCACCGGCTGACGGGCAAGCTGATGGTGGGCAGCGGTGTATTGGGCCTGCTGGCTGCGTGGCTGGGCGCGCCCCACTGGCTGCTGCTGGTGCTGATGATGGCATGGGGGCTGCTGGCCGCCGGCTACTCGCTACTGCTGTACAAACGTCTTCCTCAATAAACGGAGAAAAGTATGAAGCTGTTGCTGTCCTTGATGATGTTGTCCTCGTCTGTGCTGGCGGCGTCGCGGCCGGTGTCGCTGGATGTGGGCGGTGGCACCGTCTACGGCACCGAGCTGACGCCCGATGGCGTGAGCGGCAAAGTGCCGGTGGTGCTGCTGCATTCCGGCTCCGGCCCGACCGACCGCGATGGTAATAACAAGCTGCTGCCGGGGCCTAACGACTCGCTGAAGATGGTGGCGGAAGGCTTGGCGCGGCAGGGCATCGCCTCGGTGCGCTACGATAAGCGCGCCATCGCCTCCAGCGCGCTGCCGGTGTGGAAGGAAGAGAACCTGCGTCTTGATGATTACGTTGGCGATGCAGCCGCGTGGCTACGCAAGCTGCGCGCCGATGGCCGTTTCTCGCGCGTGGTAATGGCGGGGCATAGCGAAGGTGCGCAGATCGCCGCCGAAGCATGTGCGCAGGGTGGGGCGGATGCCTGCGTGCTGATCGCCGGCGCCGGCCATCCGCTGGACGAGATCCTGCGCGACCAGCTGAAGGAACAGCTGCCGCCAGCGTTGCTGGGCGAGAGTGACGACATTCTCGCGTCGCTCAAGCAGGGCAAGACCGTGGACAGAGTACCACCGCCGTTGATGGCGCTGTATCGCCCGGACGTGCAGCCATATTTGATCTCCACCTTCCAGCACGATCCGCGCAAAGCGATTGCCGCGCTGAAGATACCGGTGCTGATCCTGCAAGGCACTTCGGACCTGCAAGTGCCGCAAGACGAAGCGAAGGCGCTATCCACCGCCGCCCCGGGCGCGAAACTGGTGATCGTGCAAGGCATGAACCACCTGCTGAAAATCGTCGGCGACGACCAGGCCCTCCAGCAAAAATCCTACGCCAGCCCGGACCTGCCAGTCGCCCCACAGTTGATTGACGCCTTGAGCACCTTCGTCAAGACGCCGTAATAATCAGGCGATATTGTCGGCGCCCGGTGCGCCGAATAGCTGCTGCTTGAGGATGTGGAGCTGGTCGCGAACTTGCGCGGCCTTTTCGAATTCCAGATTCTTGGCGTGATCGAGCATGGCTTTTTCGAGGCGCTTGATCTCCTTGCTGATCTGCTTCTCGCTCATGGATTCGTACTTGGCCGTCTCCTGCGCGACTTCCAGTTCTTCCTTCGCGCCTTTCTCGCTGTAGACGCCGTCGATCATGTCCTTGATGATCTTCTTCACGCCGCGCGGCACAATGCCGTTGGCTTCATTGAAGGCGATCTGCTTGGCGCGGCGACGTTCGGTCTCGCCGATGGCGCGTGTCATCGAATCGGTCATGCGGTCCGCATACAGCAGTGCTACACCGTTCAGGTTACGCGCGGCGCGGCCGATGGTCTGGATCAGCGAACGTTCGGAGCGCAGGAAGCCTTCCTTGTCCGCATCCAGAATCGCTACCAGCGATACCTCCGGCAAGTCCAGACCTTCGCGCAGCAAGTTAATCCCGACCAGCACATCGAAGGTGCCGATGCGCAGGTCGCGCAGCAGTTCCACGCGTTCCACGGTTTCGATATCGCTGTGCAGGTAGCGCACTTTGATGCCATGGTCGCTCAGGTATTCGGTCAGCTGTTCCGACATGCGCTTGGTCAGCGTGGTGACCAGCACGCGCTCGTTCTTGGCTACGCGGTCGGTGATCTCGGACATCAGGTCATCGACCTGCGACAGGGCAGGGCGCACGATCACCAGCGGGTCCACCAGGCCGGTCGGACGCACCACCTGCTCGACTACTTGATCCGCGCGTTTCTTTTCGTAGTCCGCTGGCGTGGCCGAGACGAATACCGTCTGTCGCATCTTCTGCTCGAACTCTTCGAATTTCAGCGGGCGGTTATCCAATGCCGACGGCAGGCGGAAGCCATAATCTACAAGGTTGGTTTTGCGCGAACGGTCGCCGTTGTACATGGCGCTCAATTGGCCCACCAGCACGTGCGATTCGTCGAGGAACATCAGCGCATCTTTCGGCAGGTAGTCCACCAGCGTTGGTGGTGGTTCGCCGGCTTTCGCGCCGCTCAGATGGCGCGAGTAGTTTTCGATGCCCTTGGTGAAGCCGATTTCCGCCATCATCTCCAGGTCGAAACGGGTGCGCTGTTCAAGGCGCTGTTCTTCAATCAGCTTGTTCTCCTTGCGGAAGAACTCCAGCCGCTCGCGCAGTTCCAGCTTGATGGTTTCGATCGCGCGCAGCACGGTCGAACGCGGCGTCACGTAGTGCGAGCCCGGATACACGGTGAAGCGCGGGATCTTTTGCTTGACTCGGCCGGTCAGCGGGTCGAATAGCTGGATCGATTCCAGCTCGTCGTCCCACAGTTCCAGGCGCACTGCGAGGTCCGCATTCTCGGCCGGGAAAATATCGAGCGTATCGCCGCGCACGCGGAAGGTGCCGCGGCCGAAGTCCACTTCATTGCGCGTGTACTGCATCTGGATCAGGCGCGCGATGATGTCGCGCTGCGACACGCGATCCTTCTGGCGCAAGGTCAGGATCATCTGGTGATACTCGCTCGGATTACCGATACCGTAGATGGCCGACACGGTGGCCACGATCACCACATCGCGCCGCTCCATCAGTGACTTGGTGCACGACAGTCGCATTTGCTCGATGTGCTCATTGATGGACGAATCCTTTTCAATGAACAGGTCACGCTGCGGCACGTAGGCTTCCGGCTGGTAGTAATCGTAGTAGGACACGAAGTATTCGACCGCATTCTCCGGGAAGAACTCGCGGAACTCCGAGTACAGTTGCGCGGCCAGTGTTTTGTTCGGCGCGAACACGATAGCCGGGCGGCCCTTGCGCGCAATGACGTTGGCCATGGTGTAGGTCTTGCCGGAGCCGGTTACGCCGAGCAGCGTCTGGAAGAATAAACCGTCGTCGATGCCTTCGCACAGCTGATCGATCGCGGCCGGCTGATCGCCTGCGGGCGGGAAGGGCTGGTGTAATTTGAAGGGCGAATCCGGGAACGTCACCACGGTTGCCTTCGGAATATCTGCTACAGGTAAATCAGCCATCTTGCTCAGACCTTTGTTAGAATAATGGCCTGTCAGCGGCCTGAAGTCGTTATTTTAAGGGCGCTGTCTATACATCTCTGCTGCGAACCGCTTCCAATTGAATCCAATCTTATCATGACGAATCCTAGCTTGTTCAGTGCCATCGACATGGCGCCACGCGACCCTATCCTGGGCATTACCGAAGCCTTTAACGCCGACCAAAACCCACAGAAAATCAATCTGGGTGTTGGCGTTTATTATGACGACAACGGTAAAGTGCCGCTGCTATCGTGCGTGCAGAAAGCGGAAGAAATCCTGATCGCGACGCCAGCGCCGCGCACCTACCTGCCGATCGAAGGCCTGGCTGCCTACGACAAGGCGGTGCAAGAGCTGGTATTTGGCGCCGACAGCGCCGTATTGCAAGAGAAGCGTGCCGTCACTGTGCAAGCCATCGGCGGCACCGGCGCCCTGAAAATCGGCGCCGACTTCCTGAGGCGCTTTGCGCCAGACGCGGAAGTCTACATCAGCGACCCAAGCTGGGAAAACCACCGCGCGCTGTTTGAAAGCGCCGGCTTCAAAGTCAACAACTACGCCTATTTCGACGCGGCCACCCACGGCGTGAACTTCGCCGGCATGATCGCCGACATCAAGGCCATGCCAGCCGGCGCCATCGTGCTGCTGCACGCTTGCTGCCACAACCCGACCGGCGCCGACCTGACCTCGGCCCAGTGGGATGAAGTCATCGCTGCTGTGACCAATGGCGGCCTGGTGCCGTTCCTGGATATGGCTTACCAGGGCTTTGGTGCTGGCATCGCAGAAGACGGCGCTGTCGTGCGCCGCTTCGCTGCTGCCGGCGGCCCGCTGCTGGTATCGAACTCGTTCTCCAAATCGTTCTCGCTGTACGGCGAGCGCGTGGGCGCGCTGAGCGTGGTGGCTGCCACCTCGGAAGAAGCGGCTCGCCTGATGTCGCAACTGAAGCGCGTGGTGCGCACCAACTACTCCAACCCACCGGTCCACGGCGGCAAGGTAGTAGCAACCGTGCTGACCACCCCGGAACTGCGTC
The DNA here is from genome assembly GCF_009857445.1 of Duganella flavida. Taxonomy (GTDB): domain Bacteria; phylum Pseudomonadota; class Gammaproteobacteria; order Burkholderiales; family Burkholderiaceae_D; genus Rugamonas; species Rugamonas flavida. The sequence goes on along the minus strand of NZ_WWCN01000015.1, from coordinate 55,206 downwards.
AGATGTGGGAAGACGAACTGGCTGCGATGCGCGTGCGCATCAAGGAAATGCGCGAAGCGTTTGTGGTCAAGCTGCAGGCCAAGGGCCACGACTTCGCCTTCGTGCGCGACCAGATCGGCATGTTCTCGTACTCGGGTCTGAGCAAGGCACAAGTGGAAACGCTGCGCGCCAAGTCGATCTATGCTGTGGACACCGGCCGCATCTGCGTCGCCGCGCTGAATTCGCGTAATATCGATATCGTTATTGACGCCATCGCCGAAGTCCTTTAAAATCTTGTTTCTTCGCGTTGAGCTGCAAAGCTTGATACGAAAGGCAGCATGAAATACCGCAGTAAATTGCACCTTGCTGGTGTGAAAGAAACAGTATAAAATGTTGCCTCTAATCCCTGATAGCTCAGTTGGTAGAGCGACGGACTGTTAATCCGCAGGTCCCTGGTTCGAGTCCAGGTCGGGGAGCCAGAACACATAAAAGCCCATCCTTTCGAGGTTGGGCTTTTTGCATTCCGGCAGTCTTTTTTGATGCGAGCAACGACAGCTCGGCGTTCAAGACCAATACTGCCCAGTTCGCGCTGGATAAGATTGTGTTGACCATTGCCGTGCCTGAGCTGAAAACCTGCGCCATGCTGCTGGCGGGTTTGCGCTTGGTGGGCGTCATTTCCCGTCGTCGTAAAGTGGCATAAAAAAAATTAGCCAAATCCGGATTCGGCGGATATAATTCCGGCCTCACTTCCCTGATAGCTCAGTTGGTAGAGCGACGGACTGTTAATCCGCAGGTCCCTGGTTCGAGTCCAGGTCGGGGAGCCAGAACTTAGAAAGCGGCCACACAAGAAATCGTGTGGCCGCTTTTGCTTTTGGCCTGAAAATATTTTTCACCTTCTATTTTTGCGAACGGAACGGGAATCTTAGCTGATTCAGAAAGCCATCCGGCATGTAGTCGCCCTGCACGCCATATTTCTCGGGGAAGCCTTTTTGGCCCTTAATCGCCGTGCCGAACAGGTGATCCAGGAAAGCATAGTGCGCCGCATAGTTGCGGTCGATCGCGACATCGTCGGAAGAGTGGTGCCAGTGGTGGAAGTCCGGCGTGACGATCAGATAGCGCAGTGGCCCCCACGGCAGGTGGACATTGGCATGATTGAACACTGCCTGGAAGCCGACGATGATGATGTAGGCGTCCATCACGCCTTTCTCAAAGCCCAGCACGTACAGCGCACCCAGGACACCGACGCGAGTGCAGATCAGCTCCAGGATGTGTTGGCGCGAGCCGGCCAGCCAGTCCATGGTCTTCGCTGAATGGTGTACCGCGTGAAACTTCCACAGGAACGGGACTTCGTGATAGCTGCGATGGAACCAGTATTGCACCAGGTCGGCCGCCAGGATGCACAGCAGCAGTTGCGGCAGGAAGGGGATAGCCTGTACAGCGTTATGCACGGTATCGTTCTGCATCCAGCCGAACAGGCGGTGGATGACGAAGTTCACCGTCAGCAGCGCCAGGCCGACGATGAAGTGGTTGACGGCAAAGTGCACCATGTCGGTCTGCCATTCTTTGCGGAAGAGCAGCTGGCCTTTGTAGAGCGGGAAGATTTTTTCCAAGGCGGCGAAGATGGCAGTTGACCCCAGCAGGTCGAGGATGAACCAGTCCAGGCCAATGTAGGGCGTATGGTCGGGGAAGTCGGCAACCGGCACATGCGAACCACCAGCCGCCACACTGATCAGCACCAGCACGCCCGCGACCGCATTCAGGCTGCGCTTGCGTTTGAACAGCACGTTGAGCAGGCTGATAGAGCCGGACAATACCAGCGCGGCGAACATGATATGGCGGATCACGTCGGGCGAGTAGGCGTGCCTCAGTTCGGGCGTGGTCAGGTACTGCGGATAATGGAAGGCCGCCACGCCCAGCAAGCACAATATCGCCAGCGTCAATGCCAGTACGCCACTGGCTAGTCCCAATCCTTTCGGCAGCGGTCCGCTTTGCCTGAGCAGTTCACCCGTCTCCTGTACCGCATTACTGACGTGATCGATGACCTTGTTCTTCATTCAGTTCCTCCTGCTGTTGCAGCTGTGAAATTTTCTAAATGATAACTCGATTTGATGCAAGTAGGTACGTGGGAGAGACTAGACAGGTTTTGTCGTGATGCCTATAATGCAGCCTCTTTTCCCTGATAGCTCAGTCGGTAGAGCGACGGACTGTTAATCCGCAGGTCCCTGGTTCGAGTCCAGGTCGGGGAGCCAGAATAAAGAAAAGCCCAATCCTTACAGGTTGGGCTTTTTGCATTGCGGGGCCAATTTAAAGCCGGCGGCTAGCGCCGGCTGCTAAGGCCGGGCTTACAGGCTCTTCACCTTCAGGGTCTGGTCCGGCGTTTTGATGTTGAACAGGCGGTCGATGTTGGGATGTTTGCCCGGGTTGGTGAGGGCGTCCTGGGTGTGTTCGGCGTAAATCTTCAGGCCCAGTTCGGCTGCTTCCGGCGTGACTGCAGTGAAGGTCTCGGCCAGCCAGTGATAAACCCGGAGTGATCCCGCTTGGCCTGGTTTGTTTTCGATTTTGGCCACGACGGCGCCGGACTGGTCGGCCAGTTCGACGGCGGCCACCGCATCCAGTGCCGGAAGCTGGGACAGGTTGTCGGAAAATTTATCGCTGAAGTTTGGTTGCATAAGTTCTCTTGCAAATGTTCATGGGGTTAAAGCAGTATTTTGTCATATGCGGCGTTTTGTTGCCGTATAGCTTTTATCATGGCAGAAAACAGCTTCCAGAAAACGCATACGGCCTATAAATTCTGAGGTGGCTGGCTCAATGGGGCGATGCCGTCCTAGTTCGGCGCCAGTATCAATGATTCGCAAGTGCCTTTTAGCCGATGCTCGGTCTTGCTCACGCCGGGCCGCAACCAGATAGAGCTTGGGCCGATGGCGCGGATTGAGCGCCAGGATCCGCACAATCCGGTGTTGGAGCTGCACCCACTGTTGATCCAGACCATGGAGCAGTGGAACCGGTGGTGCCGGGTGCGGCGGCGGGCGCGTTCTCGCCCACGGCGCGACGTTGATGTCGAGATGGAGAAGCTGCTGAATGCCAAGTGCGACGAGATGCTGCTCAACCGCTTCCGGTGGGGCTGGTCACTTTCTGCTATGGACGCAACAAAAAACCACTTTTGTGTACGGCAGGTGGGGTGATGGCTAGAATTTAATTGTCAATATTATAATTTGTCGTTATGCTGGCCGTTCACTTTTCCGGACCGAGAGACCCGCATGGAAGCGCAAGGTTCACTATTGCTGGCGCTGTATCGCGGCGCGCGCACCATGTCCGCCGCCGCATTTCCGGAATTTGCGTTGGACCTGCTGAAAAGTGCTGGTAGCGAAGATGCGGAGCGTGGCGCCTTGCAGGAGCTGCTGCCGCATCTGCAGGAAGCCTTGCACATCAACGCCCAGGCCGCCAAGGATGAGGCGTCGCATGGTGACCTGGTAGTCGCGTATTACGACGGCGCGGTGCAGTTTTGCGGCCCTGCCTTCCACGCGCTGGCACAGCTGGAGTGGCCGGACTGGCGCGGGCAGCAGCTGCCGGAGGAATTGATGGCAGCGCTGGCCGGGCAGGGCGCATCGTATGCCGGTCGCCATCTGCTGGTGGCGTGCACGGTGCGCGAGCGCTGGCTGTACCTGCGCGCACGCAAGCACTTCAAATTTGCCCAGCTCTCGCCGCGCGAACTGGAAGTGGCGCGCTGCTATGCTGGCGGCCTGTCGTCCAAGGAGGTGGCGCAGCAGCTGGGGCTGGCGCCGGCCACAGTGCGCAATTTCCTGCAGAAGGTCTACCAGAAGCTGGCCGTGAGCGACAAGGCGCAGCTGGCCAACGCCATCGCCGCCAGCGAAGTGGCGCCCGATATTGGGCGTAAATCTCACACAATTACGCGATTCCTATAGACGAGAATCTTGCCACTCGGTATTCTGATCAGGATCAGAAATGCAACGATGAAGTGCTCCTGTTTCATCTCATTCTGGCTTAGAAAAATAAGTAGAGGTAGATTATGAGCAGCGATAACAAAACAGTGGTCTACGGTACCGAAGACCTGCTGGAAAGCCTGTGCAATTCGGTCACCAAGGTGCTGAATGCCGCCACCCAAAGCCAGGTGAATTACGCCGGCATGGTACAACGCATCACCAAGATCGGCCTGAAACCCGATATCGGCTGTTTCGTGCTGTTTGACGGCGGCTTTACTGGCCTGGTGGTGTTGAACTTTGCCGCCGGCACGGCGATGGAAATTTACGAGCGCTACATGCTCAACATGGGCATGCCGAAATCGGAGCTGGCCGGCTCGCACACATCGGACGAAGTGTCCAACATCCTGGGCGAGTTGATGAACCAGATAGTCGGCGACTTCACCGGCAAGGTGCGGCGCGAGCTGCAAACCAACATCACCCAGAACCAGCCGAAAATGCTGGTGCTGAACAAGCAGATCGTGCTCAGCGTCGATACCCCGCTGGACCGCCCGGAAATGCGCCGCGTCAGCTTCTACACCGAGACCGGCAATGTGTTCTACCTGGAACTGGCGATCGACCGCACCGAGTTCATCCGCCTGCACGATTTCGATTCCAGCGAGATCATCGACCCGGATGCACTGCTGGAGCAGCAGCGTGCCGTTCACCTGGCGGGGACGCAATCCGCAGCGTCTGCCGCGAGCGGCGACAGCGATGCTGATGAGCTACTGAAGTCACTGGGCATGTAATTCCGCCGCATCACCCGCCCCACCACACGGCCAGCCTCGCGCTGGCCGTGCTGCATTTTGTGGCAATTTTCCTACAATTGCTTCACCTTCCTTAAGCCGCATACCGGCCCGGCAAGCTTGCCGATATCATCATTGTGTGGGCGGTTCGACACGCGTAAACCATTGAATATTCAGTAATTGCATATGTAAAACCGAATTTCTAACCGTTCCTGAGTGGGCTGATATATTCGGCTTGCAATACATACTATCAATCTAAGACAATATCGCCTTTCAAAAAAGTCAGTGCATTATTGATAGCTGCTACAAGCGCTGCGCCATATAAAAAGAGAAAGCAGGAGACAACTGTTTATTACTCTTTGCACTACATTAAATCGGGAAATTGAATGATCAAACTGTCGAAGATGCATCAGCGCGTTCTGGCGCTGACTGCTGTATTGCCTATTGGTGCCGCCATTGCGCAAACCACCGAACCGCAACTGGAAACCGTGACCGTGACCGCCCAGCGCCGCGCGGAAAACATCAAGGATGTGCCGGTTTCCGTGACCATGCTGAAAGATGAGAAACTGGACGTGCTGGTCTCCGGCGGCCAGGACATCCGCTTCCTGGCAGGCAAAGTACCGTCGCTGAACGTGGAATCGTCGAACGGCCGTACCTTCCCGCGCTTCTACATCCGCGGCTACGGCAATACCGACTTCTCGACCTTCGCTTCGCAGCCAGTATCGCTGGTGTACGACGACGTAGTGCAAGAGAACGGCATCCTGAAAGGCTTCCCGGTGTTTGACGTGGCTGGCGTGGAAGTGCTGCGCGGCCCGCAAGGCACCCTGTTCGGCCGCAACACCCCGGCCGGCGTGGTGAAGTTTGAATCGGCCAAGCCTAACCTCGACAAAGTCGAAGGCTACTACAGCGTTTCGCGCGCCTCGCACGGTACCACCAGCCTGGAAGGCGCCGTCAACGTACCGCTGTCGAGCGAGTGGGCGATGCGTGTATCGACCCTGCGCCAGCACCGTGACGACTTCGTCAGCAACACCTACACCGGTCAAACCAATGCGCTGGAAGGCTACAACGAACACGCGGAACGCGTGCAGTTCCTGTACCAGCCTAGCACCACCTTCAACGCCCTGTTCAACGTGCACTCGCGTACCACTGACGGTAGCGCACGCCTGTTCCGCGCCAACCTGATCAAGAAGGGCACCAACGATTTCGCTGACGGCTACGACTTCGACAAGATCAACACCAACGGCCTGAACTTCCAGAACCTGAGCACCAACGGCGCCAATGCACGCCTGACCTGGGACCTGGGTTCGGTCAAGCTGTTCTCGATCACCGGCTACGAAGGCATCGACAACTACTACACCCGCGGCGACATCGACGGCGGCACCCCAACTGGCCCGGGCTTCATCCCGTTCCAGGTACAAACCGGTGGCGGCATCTCCGATCTGAAGCAGTACAGCCAGGAATTCCGTGTTGAATCGAAAAACGCTGGCCCGCTGAACTGGCAGACCGGCGTGTACTACTTCAAAGAAAGCGGTACCGGCTACAGCAATAACTTCGACAGCAATACCCAGGCGCAAACCTCGCACCTGGCCAGCCACCAGAACAACACGGCGTACGCCCTGTTCGGTTCGGCGACCTATGATGTGTCGAGCGAGTTGTCGGTACGCGGCGGCCTGCGTTACACCCACGACCAGAAAGATTTCCGCACCGTGGAATCGACGAACGTGACCCAGATCGGCCCGAAATCGGTAGAAGAGAGCAAGAGCAAAGTCAACTGGGACCTGAGCAGCACCTACAAGCTGAACAAGGACGTCAGCGCCTACGCCCGCGTAGCGACCGGCTTCCGTGCACCATCGATCGCTGCAGCGTCGGCGTCGGTGCCGATCACTGTGGCCGATGCTGAAACCATCACCTCGTACGAAGCTGGTATCAAGGCTGACCTGTTCAACCGCCGCGCCCGCGCGTCGCTGAGCGTGTTCAACTACGACATCAAGAACCAGCAGCTGACCGTGGTGGGTGGTAACTCCAACGTCACCAAACTGATCAACGCTGCCAAGACCGCCGGCCGCGGCCTGGAAGGCGAGATCGAAGGCTTCGTCACGCCTGACTTCAAAGTCAGCCTGAGCGGTTCGTACAACTTCACCGAGATCAAAGATCCTAACTTGTACGTCGCGAAATGCGCACAGTGCACGATCACCGATCCGATTGGCGCGAACGGCCTGGTGTCGATCAACGGCAACCCGCTGCCGCAAGCTGCCAAGTACATCGTCAACGCCACCGCGCGTTACAACTGGCCGCTGGCGGAAGGCAACCTGTTCGTGCTGACCGACTGGTCGTACCGCAGCAAGATCAACTTCTTCCTGTATGAATCGAAAGAATTCACTGGCAAGGAAATGATCGAAGGCGGCCTGCGCGTGGGCTACAACTGGGATGGCGGCAAGTATGAAGTGGCAGCGTTCGGCCGCAACATCACCAACACCCAGCGCATCATCGGCGGTATTGACTTCAACAACCTGACCGGCTTCGTCAACGAGCCGCGCCAGCTTGGCCTGCAGTTCCGCGGCGGTTTTTAATTAATCGCCATTCAGCCTAGACAGCTGAAAAAGGGCCGTATATAATGCGGCCTCTTTTCCCTGATAGCTCAGTTGGTAGAGCGACGGACTGTTAATCCGCAGGTCCCTGGTTCGAGTCCAGGTCGGGGAGCCAGAATATAGAAAAGCCTCATGTGTGCTTGCAACGTTCAAAATCGTTGCAACGCTACATGGGGTTTTTTGCTTTTCAGCGCAGGAATAGCTGGACCGCGATGCCGGCGACAAAAGCCATCGTGGTTACTTGCGCGCCGATCAGCCATTTGGTGAGCAGGTCCAGCTTGGTTTCTAGCCGATCCATCCTTGTGATCACGATCTGGATCTCGCTGCTGAACTTGCTTTCCAAGCGATGCGATTCCGCTTCGATTTTTGCGTTCAGGCGTTGCTCCAGAGCGTGCAGAGCATCGTGAAACTCACGCCGCAGCTTCTCTTCAGTCAGTGCAAACTGTGCTTGAACCCCCGCAAAGCCGCTGTCCATTCGCTGCCTGAGCAGAGCGTTGTCGCATTGCAGATCCGTCACAGCTTTCTCCACTTGGGTTAGAGGGGACTCGGTATCATCATACGTGGATGTTGGATGCGATTCGTTTGCCATAGGTTCCATGAGCGGCTCCTTTACAAGCATCCATTCATTGTTCCTAAGTTGATATTCGCCGCTTTGCGCCAGCGCAGACTGGATGCCTCTTATGGCGGGCTCTCCCATTCCTTACTTAGCTTCTTGCATTTCTGCGGAGCTTGCTGTGGGCGGAATCGGCAATCGAGTGCGATGAAAAAGTCGCGCGTGATGCCGTAGTCGCGTTGGTAGCGCGTGAGGATGCGGTCGATCTCGCCGCTGGCATAAAGCTGCGCGACACCGCGCTCAAAAGCATCGCGCTGCGCCTCCGTGCGAAATCGCATCCAGTAAAACCTGCCGGGTCCCAGCACATCATGATAGGCCAACTCTGTATCAGTATTGGGCCGCTGCGGCAGTTGCTGCCTGAGGTAGTACAGGAAGATATCCGGCTGCGAAATAATCACATCAGTGCGCTCAAGGAAGAGGGCGCCCGAGGGCATGGTAACGGCCTCGCGATAATGCGGATGATTCTCCGTCGCCGCCACATAGGCCGGCCCCAACACCCTGCGCGCGCTCCGGAATGCCGTCACGCGATACTTCTTCAACTCATCCAGGTTGGACATGGTTGGAATCTTGCTGCGCAAGGTGATGGCCATGTTTTGAAAATGCGTGACCGGCCAGTGACCAAGGTAGCCTTCCTGCGCCTGCTGTGGCGAAGAGGAGGTGGTGACATCCAGCACACCCTGCCGGAACTGCTCGTCGAAACGCATGTTGGGCAAATAGCGAAACTCGACCGGCATATGCTGGGACGCGAACGCAGCCCGCAGCACATCCACCAGCAAGCCGGATGAATAATCCGACAATACAAACGGCGCAATCACGCTTTGCAGGCCGATTTTGACGGTGTCCGGCGCTGGTTCAACGGCTGGGCTTGCAGTCGCTGCAGCAGCTGTTAACACAACGGCGGTAACCCACATGCGAGCCCCCATCAGTCCGGTTTAGTTTTGGAATTATAACCAGATTGATCCGGCCCTCAACCTTGATGGCCTAGTGATCTAAAGGGCTGATGACGCCGCGCCCGCCCCGGTTCAGGACGTGGGTATAAATCATCGTGGTGCGGACATCCTTGTGGCCTAGCAGCTCTTGCACTGTGCGGATGTCATAGCCTCTCATCAGCAAGTGGGTAGCGAAGCTGTGGCGCAAGGTGTGCGGCGTAACCTTCTTCTGAATATTCGCATCGATAGCCGCTTTCCGCACCGCGCGCTGGATCAGCTGCTCTTCGATGTGATGGCGGCGCATCGCACCGGAGCGCGGATCTTGGGAGATGCGGCCAGCCGGGAAAACGTACTGCCATTTCCACTCCTTCGCAGCGCTGGTGTATTTGCGGTCCAGCGCGAACGGTAAATAGACCTCGCCATACCCTTGTTCGCAATCGCGCTGGTGCTGCAAGTGGGCGAGTTCCAGGTGTTACTTGAGCGGTTCAATCAACGAGTCGGGCACCATCGTGATCCTGTCCTTGGCGCCTTTGCCATTACGGACCATTAACTGGCGCATGTTGAAATCCAGGTCCAGTACACGCAGTCGGCACGCCTCCAGTATTCGCAGGCCGCTGCCGTAGAGCAGGGATGAGATAAGCCAGCTTGCGCCTTCCAGGTGGCCTAGTAGTGTGCGGACTTCATCAACGGTTAAGACTGTTGGCATGTGCTGCGGCTGCTTGGCGGACACCACGTCCTTCAGCCAGTCGACATCTTGCTGGAGTACTTTTTGATACAGGAAGAGCAGGGCCGCTTTGGCTTGTGATTGAGTGGAAGCGGATACATGCCTGTCCACGGCTAGGTGAGTGAGGAAGGCTTCCAGCTCTTGCTTCCCCATTTCAGCTGGGTGCCGCTTGTTATGAAACAAAACGAAGCGGCGCACCCAGTCGACGTAGGCTTGCTCGGTTCGGATGCTGTAGTGCTTGGTGCGAATGAGGTCGCGCACTTGGTCGAGTAGTTTGGGCGGGTTAGGCGGCATGATGGTTTCTCGCGGTGGTTAGGTCGCTTTATGCTCACCGGAAGAGGAAAGTGCCTCTTAGACCTTGCTCAAATTGTCGTTATCTGGCATGTTAATATTTTTAAAACGTCAATATGACGTCCACTTTACGTTGGCCCGTGGTGTGTTACGGGCAGTAGTAACGGCTGGCGTTTTGTCCGTGGCGGCGCGGTACGCGAATTTCGGTCAGCGTTCTGTCCTTTGCTGCATTAGGTGCTGTGGTTCCGGTTTGTGTTTGGTTCGTGGTCCGCACGCGCCAACAGCTAGCTCAAGCGGACTGGCCGGACCCTAGCAGTTTTTTGTTTAATTTACGGGCGGCCAGCCGCTTAGCACCACGTTAGGAGGGCTATGGACGCCTGGGAGTTTGATGCACCGAAAGACTACTTGGCGATTTCGCTGCGCGAGATCGCTGAAGGCCGTTCGCCCATTCTCCATGTGAGTCACAATCTGAATGATGGCGCGTGGCAGTTTCTTGGCTGGGATACTCCTAAAATTGAAGATGCTGTTCGAGTCTGCCTAGAGGATATCGTCGCACTTGATGGCTCGGTACGAGAGCTCGCGACCTTGCCGCTTGGTTGGCATGCGTGGCGTCGCACAGTTATCGAGTCATGGGTAAAAGAGCCCAATCCATACGACGAGAAATCAAATGCATAAGGGTGCTATTGGTCCCAACAATGCAGTCAACTGGACTGCCTCCACGCTGCGCGTTCCGGCAGCCAGTTACTTGTCACGTTGGACCGATCTAGCATTTGAATAGTCAGCCATGGACGCTCCTGATTTCGAAAAGTACGATGAAGCTCAATTGAGGCAAATACTGACCCGGATTGATCGCGAGCGCTTCCCTGATCGGGCTGCTCTTATTGAAACTCATTTGAGCAAACTTGCTGGAGAGAAGGCTCCCTTCAGCGATTCCACTGAATTCATGGTCAAGCCATATCCTGGTGCAACAAAGAAAGTATTCGGCCCCGCTCTACCATTCTTTGTGATCGGCGCAATTGCAATAGGTGCAGCAGCTCTGTTTGAGTCAACCTCGCATCGGACAATGTTTGGCATAGCCGGACCTGTCGGTATGGTCTCGATATTTGTCGCTTTTGGCATTACCTTTTTTCGGATGAGCACGCTTGCTTGTCCTAGTTGCCGAAACGAGTGTAAGCGGACTATCTTGGAAAATCGAAATTGGGGAGCAATTTGCAATCGGTGTGAGATTCAGTGGGATACTGGAATTGGAAGTGACGACTAAATCGATGAATTTGACGCAATTGTCCAACCACCAGCTCCAGCGGACGTGCTACAGCGGGCATTGCCCACTTCCGCACGCCGCTGAGCCACCACGTTGGGCTGCTGAGAGAGAAGTGTCTGTGTATGAGTGATGTCCTGAAAGGTATGCTGTTTTTTGTTGTACTGGCGCCTCCGATTGGTTCGCTGCTCTTCTCATTTGTCCTTGCGATTGCCTCGCTCGTTGCCAGTCCTTCTATCGAACTCCTATACCTATTGCCGGCTACGTTTAGCTCTGCCTTGTTCTCTTATCTGCTGGGGGGTATTCCGGCCTTAATCACAGGGGCTATTGCCGGAGGCTTTCGCCGCTCGCTTAATGGGCGAGCGGCGTATGTGGCAATTGGCGCGGTTGCCTGTATTCTGTCGTTGGCTTTTGGTTCGGTAACTTTGCTTCGTTCGTTTGAATGGCCGGAGGTTCGAACTCTTTTCTTAATGTTTGGTGGCCCAGCATTTTTTAGTGGAACAGTTACTGCGGCTTTGTTTAGAAAAAAGCCCAACAATTCAGTCAACCCAGACGCACTGACGCGCGCCGGTTAATTCAACGAGGTTAGACTGAAAGATAAGTCATTGATTTGCTCAAAGTGCGGAGAAGAACATCCGATAGAAGAAATGGAGTTGACTTTTCGTCGCCCCGACGATGTTGCGGGACTTTCTTCTGAAGATCGTTCTCGTCTTGTTCAAGAGAATCGTGATTTGTGTATCGTTGAAGGGAAGCGATTCTTCGTACGTGGACTTCTCCCGCTCTCGGTGGAGTCACGCGAGCATCCATACTGTATAGGCTTATGGGTTGAGATCTCTGGGTCCTCGTTTGAACGTATCTACGATCTGTGGGACTCGGAGGAACAACTTGGCGAGATGCCATTCGACGCTCAATTGGCTAACGAAATTCCGACTGTTAATGGCTCTCGTGGCTTGGAGGCCGAATTACGACTGACGGGGCCGACTACTCGGCCGGATGTTTTTCTGAAGCCGAGTGATCATCCGCTGTACATTGAACAGGCTAAGGGCATAGATGCGCATCGAGTGTCTGAGTATACTTCTTTGTTCGCGTAGGTTTATGTCTAACCTTTTAATCAACCGTACGGCTTACGCGCTGCGCGCGCCAGCCGCCGGTTATCGCATACGTTAGCGTTCGAAACATCGTCATGATTATTCGAGAATTAGTTCTATTCATCACGTTGCTACTCTCTTTCGTGGAAGCTTCTGCCGTCTGCCTCGATGGCAGGCATCCGAGCCCCCGCGAAGAATTTGGTTCTAGTGACGCCGTGGTTGTCGCTCATATATCTGGGCACAAAGATCTGACTGAAGATTCGCACGATCCATCCGGGGTCACCGCAACGCTCTACCACGTCAAAGTGCTCCGCCGAATGAAAGGCACAACTGGATCCTCGTTGGTCCTACGCTCCGAAAATACTTCCTCACGCTTTCCGTTGGAAGCCGGCGCGGACTACTTACTCTTCTTGCATAAGGATGGAAAGGCATATTTTGTTGATAGCTGTGGAAACTCCATGAACAAAAAGCAGGCGGCAGGCGTCATTTCCGAACTTGGGGCTAAGGAATGACGGATTGCGCTAATCATCAACTCCAGCGGACGCGCTACAGCGGGCTTCGCTCACTTCCGCAGACCGCTGAGCAATCACGTTAGCCCAAGAGCATGGACTGGACACCGATCACTGAAGCTGCGCTGTGGGATTTGATTCTCGCGACCGAGGCGCGGATGGAGCCGCCCGAGGCGATGCTGTGGGAATGCGTCCGCATTCCCCCTCAAAAATGGGCGGAGCCTTCCTATGGAAACGTTGGTGGGGGATTTTGGGTCGTTGGCATATTGGGGACGACCGTAATTTGGTACAACGACATCGAGGACGGCTTCAACTGTTCGTCGTATTCCGATTTCGGAACCATTGGCGAATATTGGTGCAATCAAGATGAACTTGAGCATACGCTTCAAAGCGTCCGCTACCGAATCGAAACGGGGATCACCAATGCACGTGCGCGAGCTTGCATTTCAGGCACGTACAATGGCTAACCCAGTAGTCAACTGGATTGCCTCTACGCTGCGCGTTCCGGCAGCCAGTTACTTTTCACGCTATGCCTTATGAGCGTATTGACCTCATCGCCTGCACCTCATGCCCACACTACTGATTATCGATATGCAAGTTGGAATGACGTGGCCAGAGCCCGTTGTCCGCAACAACCTTCAAGCCGAGTCCGTGATCGCGAGACTTCTCGAAGACTGGCGTCTGCGCAACGCCCCCATAGTTCATGTGCGCCATATCTCCAGAACGCCGGGTTCGCCCTTTTGGCCCGGCCAGCCCGGGGTCGAGTTCCAGCCTGCGCTTGTACCTTTGCCGCACGAGCATGTTGTCGAGAAAAACGTCCCGGATGCGTTCATCAACACGGGACTGGAGCGTTGGCTTCATGCCCGTGGCGAGTCCACCCTGGTGATTGTTGGAGTCAGTACCAATAACTCCGTGGAGTCGACTGCACGCACAGCCGGTAACCTCGGCTTCAAGACGTATGTGGTCTCTGACGGAACGTTCGCATTCGAGAAGACAGACTTCGATGGTAATAAACGTTCAGCCCAAGAAGTGCACGCCATGGCGCTGGCTAACCTCCATGGCGAGTATGCAACTGTCATTCACTCTGCAATAGCGCTGAGTACGGCCTAACCATTCATTCCACTGGACCGCCTTCGGCGGCCGGTGAGCTCAAACATTAGGCTCTGCTATGTCAATTACGCATCAAGAAGCCGTCCAATTTCTTTCCGATCTCACTCCGTCGGAGGAAACTACATTTCTTTCACGGCTTGGTCATTGGCTTACGGTTGTCGCTCGTGGCGCGTACGAGTTTCAGGCTCCAGGAGTTGTTGATCCGATCTTGCTACGACAGATCAACGAAATTCAGCATCGGATCTTTGCCCAAATTGGTAGCTTAGCTGAACGAGGGGAGCGGACCTTCGAGCCGGATACAATGATTACTTTAGTTACTGCAGAGGAGCGGGGTACTGAACTCCACGCTCAATGTCTTGAGGCGTTTTCTCTTGTGCGCATACGCCATAATAATCGGACGGCCTAACCATGTGCTCGACCTCGCTCACTTCTTTCGCTGGACACGCCAATCGCTGCTCGCTTGTCGTGCCGGGTAGAGGTTGGATATCACAAGAGACTTAGCCAAACATTGAAGCCGACGCCAGATGGCGCGGCTGAATTTTCTCGTTGTACTAATATCGAATGAAGCGCATGACATCCTCACGACAAAACCTGCTTGCTATTCTGCTGCTTTCCTTTTCACCGCTGGTTTTTGGTGCTCATGGTCCATGTGACGAAGATCTGGATCGTTGCGTGATCCGCGTTATTGCGGAGACTGCGACTTTCTTTGATGAGTGCGCGAAGTCCTATCCAAAAAACAAGAGTGAGATCGAAGCGGCATTTCAAGCGTGGAGCGTACTGAAGCTGCCAATTCCAGGCCTTGAAGAAGCGTTGAACCAGAATTCGCAATTGCGACAGTCACTGGCGCGCGATGTAGGGCCATACTTCGCGCGGATCCCTGGCTACGAAAAAGAGATTGAATGCATTGGGCGCATAGAAATGGTGAGGAATCCAACCCCAACTCTGCAAGGCGATTCGGCCAAGCTCCCCGCTGATGCTTTATCAAAATACGCCAAGTAAGCGGCCCAACAATTTAGCGCCAGACGATGCCTAGTGCGGCACCTGGCCGTCCACGTGGTAGCGCAGGGTGAGGTCGCGCCAGGCCGGGTTGTGTTCGAAGTGGGCAGTAGTTTGCTGCACGTAGCTGATCACTGCGGGTGGCAAGCCGGGCGTGAGCATCAGGTGGCGGGTGAAGGTGTTGCGTGGCTGCGGCGCGATGTAGAGCTGGCTTTCGAAGTCAGGAATGCGGTGGCGCAGTCCGCTCAGGGCGCTGCGCGAGATGAACACCACATCGACCCGCTTGAGCAGCAGCTTGCGCACATTCGATTCCAGTGTCGGCGCATCAGCCCGCCGCAGCTGGCGATTGGCCAGCATCGGTTCGACGTCCGCATAGCGCTGGTTCAGGACGGTGCCCAGCACCTTGCCGCGCAGCGTATCGAGTCCGGCGAATTTAACCGGGGCGTCGATGTGCGACACCACCAGGTCGGCCTCCACTAGCAGTGGTTCGGTCCAAAGGTAGCGTGTTTTGTTCTCGTCGTAAAAGAAGCGCGGGTTGGTCCAGGCGATCACGCCTTGCCAGTGCTGGAATTGCATCATATTGTCGATGCGTTTCTTGGGCAGCAGTGTCGGCACGAAGCGGTAACGGCCGCCGGATTCCCTGGTGAGCAGGGCAGCCAGTTCGTGCGTCAGGTCGGCGCTGTCCTCGGCGCTGTGGAAGGGCGCGTAGTCGTAGTAGGTGACCAGTGGGATGATCAGTTCGCCGGCGACGCATGGGAGCGTGAGCGACAGGCTTGCTAGCAGGAAGAGTCTTCGCGCGTTCATGCTGAATGCTAGCACAGCCAGTATAGATGTTATCCTGATTGCCACGAAAAGGAGCCGCCTATGCACCACCTGGGAGTGTTTGACTACATTTTTGTCCTGATGATCGTAGCGTGCTTCCTGATCCGGGCGCCGTGGGAATTCCGGAACAAGAAGGCCAAGGCGGTCGAATCGCGTGACAACGCGAAGGAACGGTTCAACCTGCTGCTGGTCTTCACCGGTTCGTTGACCATGCCGGTGCTGTACCTGTGCACGTCGTGGTTCGACTTCGCGAATTATGCGGCTAGCCCATTGCAAGGTGTGTTGGGCAGCGTGGCCGCCATCCTCGGCGTGTTTTTGTTCTGGAAGTCGCATCATGACCTGGGGCGGCTGTTCTCTCCCAAGCTGGAAATGAAGGAGGCACATACGCTGGTGTCGCAGGGGATCTACGCGCGGATACGCCATCCCATGTACACCGCCGTGTTCATCAACGGACTGGCGCAGATGCTGTTGCTGGCCAATTTTGTGGTGGGACCGGCGTTCCTGATTGCGTTCTCGATCCTGTACTTTTCCCGTATCGAGCACGAGGAAAAGATGATGCTGGACCACTTTGGCCCCGCATATGCCGAGTACCAGCAGCGTACCAATCGCCTGCTTCCCGCTTTTGGGCGTCGCCAGCACGTTTCCGGCGGTTCGTAGATAATCGACGGATATTTTCTTTTGAAAGTGTCCCATGACCGATTTGTCTGCTTTTCCTATCTCCGCCAAGTGGCCGGCCCAGCACCCAGAGCGCATCCAGCTCTACTCGCTGCCGACGCCGAACGGTGTGAAGGTGTCGATTGCACTGGAGGAGACCGGCCTGGCCTACGAGCCGCACCTGGTCAGCTTTGACCGCAACGACCAGATGTCGCCGGAATTCCTGTCACTGAACCCGAACAACAAGATCCCGGCCATCCTCGATCCGAATGGGCCGGATGGCAAGCCGCTGCCGCTGTTCGAGTCCGGCGCCATTTTGCTGTATATCGCCGACAAGAGCGGCCAGCTGATCCCGAAAGACGCCGCCGGCCGCTACGAAACCATCCAGTGGCTGATGTTCCAGATGGGCGGCATCGGGCCGATGTTCGGGCAGGTGGGCTTCTTCCATAAGTTCGCCGGCAAGGACTACGAGGACAAGCGTCCGCGTGACCGCTACATCAACGAGTCCAAGCGTTTGCTGGCGGTGCTGGAGCAGCGCCTGCAAGGTCGCAAGTGGATCATGGGCGATGAGTACACCATTGCAGACATCGCCATCTTCCCGTGGGTGCGCAATCTGGTGAATTTCTACGGCGCGGGCGAGCTGGTGGAGTTCCACCAATTCACCAACGTGCAGCGCGTGCTGGCGGCGTTTGTCGATCGTCCGGCCGTGGCGCGTGGATTGGATATTCCCAAGCGCGGCTGATTAGTGGCTGGGGGCGCGGCAGGCGGCGTCATTTTCCCAGCGCCCGGAGCAGATGCGCGAGCGGCACAGCATGCCCTCGATCAGACCCAGCTGCTTGCAGCGCGCTAGCAGCTGGGTGGTGGTGTCGCCTTCCTGGCGTTCGACGACGTCGCGCGGGCGCTCCGGCGTGACGGTAGCAGGCTTGCTGGCATGGGCCACCAGCGCGGTGAGCAGGGCGACGTCGGTGTCGCTGACCGGCATCGCCGGAGTCGGATTGGCGGCCGGCGTTGCCACAACCACCGTGCGTGTAGCTGGCGTTGATGCCTTGAGTTGCGGCGATACTATGCGTACTGACTGCGCGGTAGCGGTAGGACTCCAGCTCGCTTGCGCACCTGCGAGCTCCTCAACTTCTACGGCTGGCGATGGCGCCTCATTGACGATGACGGCTGGCAGTTCAACCGCCGGTGCACCTTCCGCCGCCTTCCGCGCCACGCCCGACGACGAACTGCTGCTGTAGCTATGCCGGAAGGTCTTCGGCGTAATCGTCTTGTCGTGCATCAGCCACGCCACGCAGCACATCAACAGCAACAGCGCAAACAAGCTGATGGTCCAGCCATCGACGGTCCAGCCCGCCGCACGGGCCGGATGCGCCGCCGGCCGCACGCCATGTTCGAGCTGCGCCAATATTCGCTTGCTGTCGGACGGCCGGCGCGTGCCGGCAGTGGCCATCAAATCTGGTTTGGTTTTTTCCACGGTAATCCCCCTCCATTTGATCTGGCCGAGGTCGCAGCGCTGCGAACGGCCTACGATGCAGTGTCCGGTCTGTCGCATCGGGCCGTTTTGATGGAGCGCACCATGTTTCTCTTTTCTGTGCTGCTGTTCTTTGTGGTGACGTGTTTTTGCGCCTGGTTGTTGCTGTTTCCCGCCGGGCGCGATGCGGTGGTGCAGTCGCTGGGAGCGGCCGGCCGCCGCGTTGAGCTTGGTTTGCGCGGCGGCTACCGGCAAGGCGTGGAGCAGGTCAGCGGCTTGGGACGCGGCATGGGCGGCTCGCTGCGTCGCACGGCGTGGTTCCTGCGGCGGCGCTATCTGCTGCTGTTGGCCGCCTGTGTGCTGGTGACGGTGCCGCCCTTGCTGGCGCTGGTACTCAGCGGGCGCAGCATGCTGTCCGGCTACGACAGCGACACGCAAGCCATCAACGACCAGATCGCCGGCGTGCTGCAAGGCGAGCAATTGGCCGCGCCGGTGCCATTGCCGCCGCTGGCTTTCACCACTGCCGAAGTCACGCTGGTGCGGCCCATGCTCGATAGCGCAAACCGCAACTGGCAGCTGCTTGATCCGGCGTTTGCGCAGCGGCTGCTGCTGGTGTTCAGGATCATGAAGGAGCGGCACGGCTACGACATGGCCATCCTGGAGGGCTACCGCAGTCCTGAGCGGCAGAACGCGCTGGCCGCAGCCGGTCCCAGCGTGACCAACGCCAGGGCGTTTCAGAGCTATCACCAGTTCGGGCTGGCGGCCGACTGCGCGTTCCTGCGCGATGGCAAGCTGGTGATTTCGGAAAAAGATCCGTGGGCCATGCGCGGCTACCAGTTCTACGGTGCCGCCGCCGAAGCAGCCGGGCTGACCTGGGGCGGCCGCTGGACCATGATGGACTTCGGCCACACCGAATTGCGTGTGGCGGGTACGGTAAAGAAGTAAGCGGGATTGTTCTTGCGCAAGAAATCCCTGCTTTGTTGGTGGCAACATTGATCGGTCCGCCTGCCGTATGGGCGTCGCCATCTTCGCCGGACACCATCTATGATGCGCAGAATCTGGACCTTCCTGACCGATAGCCGTCACCTCACCATCATCGGCCTGACGGCGATGGCGGCGCTGTTTTACCTTGGTGCGCAAGTGCTGGAGCTGGCGCTGGTGTGGGTCTTGATCGCCACCGCAGCGATGCTGGCGCTGGCCGGTGCGGTGTGGTGGTGGCGGCGCTGGCGCGCCAGGCGCGAGTCGGACAAATTGGACGAGGCCATCGTCGATCCGTCTATCGCGGAGGTCAAGGCTATTCGCGACAGCATGCTGAGGGCGATTGACACCATCAAGGGCTCGAAGCTGGGCATCGTCTCCGGCACGCGTGCTTTGTACGAGCTGCCGTGGTACATGATTATCGGGAATCCGGCAGCGGGCAAAAGCACGGCCATCACCAACTCTGGTTTGCAGTTCCCGTTCGCCGACGGCAAAGTGCTGCAGGGCGTGGGCGGCACGCGCAACTGCGACTGGTTCTTCACTACCGAGGGCATTTTGCTCGACACGGCCGGGCGCTATTCGGTACTGGATGAACATCGCGAAGAGTGGTTCGGTTTTCTCGACTTGCTGAAGAAGTACCGTCGCCGCGCGCCAGTCAACGGCATCGTGATCGCGGTTAGCATCGCGGAGTTGCGCGGCGATGATCCGGAGGTCGGCATCAAGCTGGCGCGTAGCCTGCGCAAGCGGGTGCAGGATTTAATCGAGCGGCTGGAGATTTTCGCGCCGGTGTATGTGGTGTTCACCAAGGCCGATTTGATTGCGGGCTTTGGCGACTTCTTCGCGCAGGCCGAACGCACGGAGCGCGAACGCGTGTGGGGCGCGACCATGCCCTACCAGCGCAAGATCAGCAGTCAACAGCTGATGGCGTTCTTCGATCACGCCTTCGATGAGCTGTGTGATGGTTTGAAGGCCATGAGCCTTGCCACCATGGGCCAGCAGCGGCGCGAGCGCATGGAGCCTGGCGTGTTTACGTTTCCTCTGGAGTTTTCTACGATCCGTGCGCCGCTGCGCTCCTTTCTGGTGACGCTGTTTGAGGAAAATCCGTTCCAGTTCAAGCCTGTGTTCCGCGGCTTCTATTTCACCAGTGCGCTGCAGGAGGGGATGCCGTTGAGCGAGCAATCGCAGCGCGTGGCCAAGCGCTTTGCGTTGACGGGTGCAGACGCCGCGCCAGCCGCCGGCACTGGGCATTCGGGATTCTTCCTGCTGAATTTATTCCGCAAGGTGATTTTCGAAGACAAGGACCTGGTGTCGCAGTACGCCAGCAAGACCAAGGTGCGCCTGAAGTACGCGGCCTTCTTCGGTGCGGTGCTGCTGCTCGGTGTATCGCTTGGTGGATGGAGTTGGGCCTACATGGGCAATCGTCAGCTGGTCAGCAATGTGCAGGCGGACCTGGACAAAGTGATCAAGCTGCAGGCCAGGCGGCTGGACCTGCAATCGCGGCTGGAGGCGCTGGAGATTATTCAGGACCGCATCGTGCAGCTGGAGAAGTATCGTGATGCGCGTCCTTGGTCGCTGCGCATGGGGCTTTATCAGGGCGAGCTATTGGAGCGCAAGCTGCGCGAGGAGTACTTCGCCGGCGTGAAGAATGTGATGCTGATGCCGGTGGTTGCCAACCTTGAGACGCTGCTGTCGGAGATGAATCTGCACGCGGCGGAACTGCAGCCACTCGGCGGCGCTGCACCGGCGGCATCGGCGCAGTTCCAGGAAGCCTACGCCACCAATACGGACGATGCGTACAACGCACTCAAAAGCTACCTGATGCTGGCCGATAAATCGCATGCCGAAGCCAGTCACCTCAACGATCAGTTGCCGCGCCATTGGCGCGCGTGGCTGGAGAATAATCGCGGCGCCATGCCGCGCGAGCAGATGATCCATAGCGCCGAGCGTTTGATGACGTTCTACCTCGCACAGATTCCTGATCCAGCCTGGCCGCGTATCGACTTGAAGCTGGCGCTGGTGGACCAGGCGCGCGAGAACCTGCGCCGCGTGGTACGCGGCTTGCCGGCGCGGGAGCGCGTGTATGCCGACATCCGCGCCCGTGCCAACACGCGTTTCCCGACGGCGACAGTGGCGCGCATGGTGGGCGAGCAGGATCAGGTGCTGGTCACCGGCAGCTACGCGGTGCCCGGCGCGTACACGCGTGAGGCGTGGGAGAAGTTCGTGCAGGATGCCTTCCGCAATGCCGCTAATCGCGAGCTGCAAAGCACCGACTGGGTGCTAAAAACCGCCGCGCGCGATGATCTCACGCTGGAAGGCAGTCCCGAACAAATCCAGAAAGGCCTCGCCGATTTGTATCCATTGGTCGATGACGGCGACTACGACCAGCGCATTGGCAACCTGTTTTGGCTGCTCGCGCGCACGCCCGCATTGGTGCAGGGATGCGCGTCGCCGGCGTTGCTCGACGCCGAATTTTGCCTCACCGCGCTGATGCGGCTAGAGCGCGTGGTAGATACGCAACTGGGCGCCGACGGTCCCGGTTTTACTCCCGCCAGGGATGCCTTGCAAACGGTGATCCGCAATCTCGCGCCGCACAGCCCCTTGGCCGCGCTGGACGATAGTGGTCAGGCCACTATTGGTATCGTTGCCATCGCGCCCGGCGGAGCGCCACAGAGCCGGATGCAAGCCTTGCAGCAATTGCGTCTCATAGCGGACTTCTTCCGCCGCACCGAACCCCACAGTCCGGTCGCCTACCTGGCTGAGCGGGCTGCCAGCTGGGGCGACATGCCGCTGCATGTCTGGCTGCGCGCCGTCATCAAGGACCCGTCGGCGATTGCCGGCGTGGAGGAGTTGCTGGGGGCCGCGCCGGGCGCTGAATAATTGCTGCGCTGCAGCGCCGATATTTCCTAGGAAGCTATAGATTGTGGACAAATAGTGCTAGCATGAACTGGACATTCCAGACTTTTTGCTAGGGGTTTGCTATGAATAATCTCAAGATCGGTACCCGTCTCGGCTTTGGCTTTTCGTTGATTTTGCTACTTCTGGTGGCCATGACGGTGATCGGTATCCTGCGCCTCAGCAGCGCCAGTGCGCAGACCGACGAGATGATCGCCGTGCAAATCCGCGACGAGCGCCTGATCGCGGAGTGGGCCAAGATAGTAGAGGTTAACGCGGCGCGCACCACCGGTGCGTTCATGGTGCGCGATGCGGTCGACCAGAAAAAACTGGAAGCGCTGATGGCCGAATCCTCCGGCCGCGCCACGCAGATCCAGGACCAGATCGGCGCCGCCATCGACGAAGAAGAACTCAAGCCGCTGTTCAAAAAAGTACTGGAAACGCGCAAGGCTTACACCGATTTCCGCAAGGCCGTTTTCGCCGCGAAGAATGGCGGCGATCTTGACGGCGCTGCCAAGATCTACGAAGGCGACATGACCCAGAGCCGCATACGCTACCTGGGCGCGCTTAAAGCATTCGCCGAAAAGCAAGGCGCATTGCTGGACGCGAGTGCCGCCGACATTCAACAACAATATAAGAGCGGCCGCACGCTGCTGATCATCCTCGGCATGGCGGCGATTGCGATGGGCGTGTTCGCCGCGTGGTGGATCACGCGCACCATCACGCAGCCGATTAATGAAGCAGTGAAGGTGGCGGAGACGGTATCGTCGGGTGATCTCACCAGCGATATTCAGGTCAACAGCAGCGACGAAACTGGCCAGTTGATGAACGCCTTGAAGACCATGAACACCAATCTGGTGAACATCGTCGGGCAGGTGCGCAACGGCACGGAGCTGATTGCGACGGCGTCCACGCAGATCGCGGCGGGTAACCAGGACCTGTCCTCGCGCACCGAGGAGCAGGCAAGCTCGCTGGAGGAAACCGCATCGTCGATGGAGCAGTTGACGTCCACTGTGCGCTTCAATGCGGAGAATGCGCGGCAAGCGAATGAGCTGGCGATCACCGCATCGGAAATCGCCAGCCGTGGCGGCTCGGTAGTGGGTGAAGTGGTCAACACCATGGGATCGATTAACGATTCGTCGCGCAAGATCGTGGATATTATTTCGGTCATCGACGGCATTGCCTTCCAGACGAATATTCTTGCGCTGAATGCGGCGGTGGAGGCGGCGCGTGCCGGTGAGCAGGGGCGCGGCTTTGCGGTGGTGGCGTCGGAGGTGCGTAACCTGGCGCAGCGCTCCGCGTCGGCGGCCAAGGACATCAAAGGCTTGATCGACGATTCGGTGCAGAAGGTGCAGATCGGGTCGGAGCTGGTCGACAAGGCTGGGCAGACGATGGAGGAAATCGTCCAGAGCATCAGCCGCGTTACGCAGATCATGACGCAGATTAGCAATGCCAGCGAGGAGCAGAGCATCGGCATCGCACAAGTGAATGACGCCATCACGCAGATGGACCAGGTAACGCAGCAGAATGCGGCGCTGGTGGAGGAAGCTGCTGCGGCGGCGGAGTCGATGCAGGAGCAGTCGGCCAAGCTGGCGGATGTGGTCAGCGTGTTCAAGCTGGATGGTGTGAGCGGTGCGCCTGCGCTGGCGCGGCCTGCTGCACCGGCGCGCGCCAAGGCGCTGCCGCGCCGTCCAGCAGCGGTGACGGCACCGAAGCCTGCTGCGGTCAAAGCGTCTGCGCCGGCATCTGCGTCGGCTGCGCCGCGCAAGGCCGCAGTCACTACTAACGAGGCGGGCGACTGGGAAGAGTTCTAAGCCGCTGTACAATGGCGGCCTATGAATACCGCCAGTTCTGCACCAACAACGCGGCGCGCCATGTGCGCCGCGTGCCTGCGCCCACAGCAGACCTGTATCTGCCGCTGGGTGACAGCGCTGCCTAATCAGGTGGAAGTCCTGATTCTTCAACATCCCATGGAAGTCAGCAACGCCAAGGGCAGCGCGCGCCTGCTGCATTTGAGTTTGACCAACAGCCGCATGGAAGTAGGTGAGACGTTTGACCCGCAGCAGCTGCAAACGCTGCTCTCACCGGAACGCCGCAGCGTGCTGCTGTATCCCGATACGGAAGATGCGTCGCTGGGACTGGCCGTGCCGCAGCCGTTTGATGCGGCGTGGCTTGAGGAGCCGCTGCGCCTTGTGGTGCTCGACGGGACCTGGCGCAAGAGTCGCAAGATGCTGTATCTGAATCCGCTGCTGCAAGCCTTGCCGCGCATGCCGCTGCGCGACACGCCGCCGTCGCACTACCTGATACGCAAGGCGCACCTGCCGGACCAGCTGTCCACACTGGAAGCCACGGTGTACGCGCTGGCGCAGATGGAAAACGATATAAATAAATTCGATCCACTGATCGCTGCGTTTGATGGCTTTGTGGCGCAGCAGGCCAGCTATATCAGGTCAACTTAGGAAATCAGCTTGAGGCCCGGCGGTAGCGCCTCGCCCAGCATGCGCTTTTCGTCGGCCTGATCGAGCTGCACTACCTCGCGCACCATGGCACTCCACGTGGCGGGAGCGGTGGACGCGTTCAGGCGGCGCAGCACTTCTGCACGCAAGCTGTCGCTGATGTCGCGCGAACGGTCGCCGGTCATGCGGGCCAGGTGAGCTGCTGTGTAGCCGGCCGGTTCGACTTTTTTCCAATCCAGCGCCAGCACCGCGTCCAGCCATTGTTCGACGATGGTGGTATCCACCACATCGTGCGCGCTGCCGTGGAAAGGCTGGCGCGCACCGACACGGCTCAAGCCCCACAGCAGGCGGCCACGCGCTGCTTCAGATTTCTTTTCTTGCTGGAGTTGTTCCAGCATCCATGCGCCGATTTCCGCTTTGTAGTTGCCGGGGATGCGTTCCAGCGATGCGCCGAGGCGCAGCATGTCTTCCTCGCTGCCGTTGACCAGCGTGACGGGACGGCGGCCACGTTCTGCAGCATCGGCTTGTACGTTGAAGGCGAAATCGTCCAGCACGCGCAGCTGCGCTTCTACGCTCAAGCCGCCGGCGACGCGGCGCCACATGGTCCACCATTCCGCGCAGGCCTGGCTGTCTTTGTGATTCTGTACGCCGGTGTCGAACATGGCCCACAGTTTTTCGATGCGCCATTCGTCCAGCGTGTGGCCGAAGCCGGGGCGCAGGCAGTAGC
Source organism: Duganella flavida (assembly GCF_009857445.1). Taxonomy (GTDB): domain Bacteria; phylum Pseudomonadota; class Gammaproteobacteria; order Burkholderiales; family Burkholderiaceae_D; genus Rugamonas; species Rugamonas flavida. The sequence goes on along the minus strand of NZ_WWCN01000015.1, from coordinate 30,398 downwards.
CGCTCAAGTTGAGCCATGTGCGTTCGTGTTCGGCGGAGCGGCGGCGGCCTTTGGCGCGTTCCATCAACGCGTCGAACAGGCGGCGCAGCACGGGCGTTGGCCAGTTCTCGCGGCTACCCAGCAGGTGTTCCAATTGCGTGCGCAGTTGTTTGACTTCCTTGAGGTCGACTTGTTGCGCGCGACTGCCAAAGATGCGGTCGATTTTTTCGAGTGCGGCGGGGAGGCCGGCGGGCATTGGCGCTTCATCCGTCGGCTCGGTTTCGGCAGCAGCTTCCGCGCGCAGCTGGAATTCGAGCAGCCAGCGTTGATCGTTCTCTTTGGCGACGCAGTGGACTTCCAATGTGCCGACTTCACTCAGCATGGCGGCCAGTTGCACCGGGATTTCTTTGCGCGCGTCGGTGGCGCTGCTGTCGCGCAGGACGGTGGCGATCGGCGGCAGCTCGATGTAGTCATCCGGCTGCAGCTCGACCACGTCGCCGGCTTGCGGTGCTTCGGCGGTGGAAGAGGCCAGATGGAACCGCACCGGCCGGCCGAGGCGCAGTGCGAAAGTGCGGTCGGCCAGCAGGAGCTCTTTGTTCTCGGCAGCGCCGCGCGGCAGAATGCAGATGGCGCGGCGTGGTTTGTCGGCGGGGCCAGTGGCGTCGAGCAGCAGGAAGTAGCTGCGCGCGGAGCCGCCGCCAATTACTGGTGCCTGGCCGGATTGGCCTAACGCGTAAGCGACGCCGCCGCGTGCGACTGCGACGTCTGGATCATCGTTGTGCAGAACGCGCAGTGGTTGTTGGCGCCAGCCTGCCAGCGCGGCCTCCAATCGGCGTGCCAATGCGTCGGCGCGGAATACGCCGCCGTTGAGCAGTAGCGTGTCCGGGATCGGGATGGCGGTGCTGTCGGCAGGCAGACCGAGTGCTTCGCGCGCGGCAGCGGCGTGCTGGCGCAGGAAGTCTGCAAGGTGACGCGTGATGGCGGCATCTGCGGCGTAGGGCAGGCCGAATTCAACGATCGCACCGCGACCGCGCTTGGCCGGCGCTTGTTCTGCGTTCAGCGGGAAGAAGCCATCGACCACCAGCGCGGCGACTTCATCACGCGTCAACTCGACGGAGCGCGAGCCGCCGATCAATTTAGAGCCGGAGCCCAGCAGCGTGACCGTGGTGCACTCCGGCGCATCCGCCGCCAGCAGCAACTCCTTCGCCGCGCGGCACCGCTCCGCCAACTGCGACAGCCGGCTGGCGGAAAGCCTTGCTGGCGCTGCTCCGGCCGCGCTGCCCGCTGTTGTGGCCATGCGCGACTCGACGAGGTGGGCGAGGGCGAGGTCCATATTGTCGCCGCCGAGGATCAGGTGATTGCCGACGCCAATGCGGCTGATGGCCGGCTGCGCGCCAGCAGTCGCCGCGTCGCCCGCATCGACCTTCATCAAACTAAAGTCCGTGGTGCCGCCACCGACGTCACACACCAGTACCAGGCGCGTGTCGGCCAATTGCTCGCCCAATGACGCGCGCTGGCGGAACAGCCAATCGTAAAACGCGGCCTGCGGTTCTTCCAGTAATCGCAAGGACGGCAAGCCCGCCGTGCGCGCCGCCTCCAGCGTCAACGCACGCGCGCCTTCATCAAACGATGCCGGAATGGTTAAAACAATCTGCTGCGTTTCCAAAGGCTGCGCCGGAAAGCGCGCATTCCACGCGCTGCGCACATGCGCCAGATACGACGCACTGGCCGCAACCGGCGAGACTTTGGGCACGTCCGCTTCGGCGCCCCACGGCAGTATCGGCGCCGTACGATCCACCTGCGGATGCGAGAGCCAGCTCTTGGCGCTGGCCACCAGGCGCCCGGGGACTTGGGCACCAAGCTTCCGCGCCAAACGGCCGATCACTGCCGGCTCGCTGGAAGCCCACGGCAATTGCAGATCACCCTGCGCCAGCTCGCCGGCCACAGGGTGATAGCGCAAGGACGCCAGCAACGCCGCCGCACCAATCTCGCCGGGCGCCGTCAGCTGCTCGATATCGAACAAGCGAATCTCGGCGCTGCCGGCTTCCGCATAGGCCATCACCGTATTGGTGGTGCCCAGATCGATGCTGACGACGTATTTGCTCATCATGCGCTGCGAACGTCGAACTCCACCTTCCAGCGCTGGCCATCATTGGCCACAGCGGCCAGTTCCAGCGTGCCGGATTCCGTTGCCATCGCGTGCAAGCGCACCTGCACCACATCACCAGCCTGACGGCCTTCTGGCGACAGGTTGGCTTGAATCTCGTTCATCTCGATCAGTTCATCCGGGCCCCAGAAGTCCAGCAGATCGCCAATCTGGTCCTGGCGGCGCACGGAAGAACCGAAGAAACGGAACTGCACCGGTTCACCCACCACCAAACCAAACTCCTGGTTCGATAATTCGATCTCGCTGCCTTCTTCCATGCCGAACGGCGCCACGCACAGCGCCTGAATCGGCGGCTCCATGCCCGGAATCGCCGGCATTGCCGACTCAATCGCCACGTAGTACGAACGCGCCGTACCGCCGCGAATGCGCACGCCGCTGCCACGACGCGCGTAGCTGTAATAAGCTGCGCCGCGCGCCACTGCCAGGTCAAGATCAGCACCGCCCAGCATGCGCGCAGGCTCTGCGCCTTCCATGTACAGCCAATCGTTGATGGTGCCCATGATGCGCTGCGCCAGCAGGTCCGACTTGAACACGCCGCCGTTGAACAGCACTGCGGTCGGATGCAGGAAAGTCGCGTCGGCGCTTTGCTTGCCGGTGTAGCCTTCCAGTTCCGTCGTTGCACCGACCTGGCGCGCAAGGAACGCTGCCAGATGACGCGTCACACCAGCATCCTGTGCATACGGCAGGCCAAGCTGCGTCAGGCCCGCGCGCTGGCGCACGGCCGGACGCGCCGACGCTTCCACTTTCGGGAAGAAGCCATCGAGAATAAAGGTCGACACTTCGTCGCGCGTGAGTTCAGTGCGGATCGAACCGCCGATCAGTTTCGAGCCACGGCTAGGCACTACGATAGGCCAGGTCGTCACGGTTTCATCGGCCAGCAGTTTTTCTTTGGCGGTGCGGCAGCCGTAGGTCAGCGCGCGCATCTGCCACGCGTCGAGCTGCGTGCCGTTGGCGGCCAGCTTGCGTGCCATCAGGTGCGCCAACGCCAGATCCATATTGTCGCCGCCGAGCAGAATGTGATCACCGACTGCGATGCGATGCGGTTCCAGCACGCCGTCGCGTTCCAGCACGGCGATCAGCGAAAAGTCGCTGGTGCCGCCGCCTACGTCCACCACCAGGATAATGTCGCCCGGCTTGACTTCCTTGCGCCAGCGGCCTTCGCTGCCCTGGATCCAGCTATACAAGGCTGCCTGCGGTTCTTCCAGCAGCGTGAGATTGGTGTAGCCGGCAGCGCGTGCCGCATCGGCGGTCAGTTCGCGCGCGCCCGGATCGAAGGATGCAGGAATCGTCACCGTCACCGCTTGCTCGCCGAACGGCGCGTCAGGGTGCGCCTGCTCCCACGCCTTGCGCAGGTGGGACAGGTAGCGCGTCGACGCTTCCAGCGGCGACACGCGCGAGACTTCTTCCGGCGCGTCGTTTGGCAGCAGGGCGCTGCGGCGGTCCACGCCCGGATGGCTCAACCAGCTCTTGGCGCTGGAGACCAAACGAATCGGCGTAGTCGCGCCACGGCTGCGCGCCATCTCGCCGGCCACGCCGGTTTGCTCTTCCGCCGTTTGCTGCCAGGGCAGATTGTTCTCGCCCGGCGCCAGTTCGTCCGCGTGCGGCAGGTAGAGGAAGGACGGCAGCAGCGGCAGTTCTTCAATCGTGCCCGGCGCGGTCAGCTGCGGAATGGCCAGCACGCCGTGCTGAGTTTTCTCGCCGTCGCTGGTTTGCAGGTTCACATACGACAGCGCGCTATGCGTGGTGCCAAGGTCAATGCCGATGGCGTAACGTGGATCGCTCACAGTTCCACCTCCGCTGGCGCCAGGATGGAGGCGTCGTGCGCTTCCGCCAGTTTTGGCAGGCGCACCTCGGCCGAACGCCAGCCGCGATGGCTCAGCGCACCACGGAACGGCGCCTTGCCGACCACATTGCCAGTCAGGCGCACGGCGGCCGCATCGAAGCCTTCCGGCAGTTCGATTCGGCTGCCTTCCGCTTCGCTGCGGACCGGCTGGATGGTGAAGTGTTCTTTCAGTACCTTGGCACAGCCTTCATGCACCACGCGCGCGGCGGCGCCGATGTCGGCGTCGGAGTAGGCGCTCAGGTTTTCTTGCGTGAAGTCGATCAGGCGGGCCTCGCGCTGGAACAGCGACAGCAATTGCAGGGCGGCGTCCGGGGTGGCGACGCGCAGCGTCACTGGCGCAGGAGCCGGTGCTGGCGCTGGCGCTGGCGCTGGCGCAGCGACTGGCGCGGCGCTTGGCTGCGGCGCTTCATCGATGCGGCTCAGGCGCGCAGCGTACTCAGCATCGGACAAGGCGCGGAAGAACGCGCCGATGGCGATGGAAATCCGGCTGAAAAAAGACGGCAAAGGTTGGCTCGAATTGGTCATGTTTTACTCACTGTGTAAGGTTGCCGAACGCAGCGCGGGCGCGCGTTTCAGGCGAAGCCCGGCATGATACTTGATATTTCCCTTGATATGGCAGTTTGGAGCGCCTAGAATACTGTATGTTTATACAGTATTTGAGTGCGCCATGTCCCATGATGAAAACAATCAAGAGCAGGTGATGTTGCCGCCGCCCTCGCTCAAGGCGCAAAAAGGGCGTGGCGCGGTCTCCAATATACAGGGTCGTTACGAAGTGAACGCGCGCGAGGCCTACGACGACGGCTGGGAGCGCGAGGAAGAGGAGGCCACGCCGTGGAAAACACAGGTCACCGAGGAAATCTGCCGTTCTATCCTGAGCCGCAACGCCTCGCCGGATTTGCCGTTCAGCGTTTCGCTCAATCCGTATCGCGGCTGCGAGCATGGCTGTATCTACTGCTTTGCGCGGCCTACGCACAGCTATCTGGGGCTGTCGCCGGGCATGGACTTCGAGAGCAAAATCTTCGCCAAGATCAACGCGCCGGAGATGCTGCGGCGCGAGCTGGCCAAGCCGGGCTACGAGCCGCAATCGATCGCGCTGGGTGTCAATACCGACGCCTACCAGCCCTGCGAGCGCGAACTCAAGCTCACCCGCCGCGTGCTGGAAGTACTGCAGGAATGCCAGCATCCGGTGGGCCTGATCACCAAGTCATCGCTGATCGAACGCGACATCGACATCCTCGCGCCGATGGCAGCAAAACAGCAAGCCGGCGTGGCCATCACGCTGACCACCTTGGACCCGGCCATCGCCCGCACGCTGGAGCCGCGCGCCACGTCGCCCGCGCGCCGCCTGCGCACCATCCGTACGCTGACTGAGGCGGGCATTCCGGTGGCGGTCAGCATCGCGCCCATCATTCCGTTCGTCACCGAGCCGGAGATCGAGCGGATACTGGAAGCTGTGCATGAGGCCGGTGCACTGAGCGCGCACTACACCGTGCTGCGCCTGCCATGGGAAGTGGCGCCGCTGTTCAAGGAATGGCTGCAAGCGCACTTTCCCGAGCGCGCGCAGCGGGTGATGAATCGCGTGCGCGAAATGCGCGGCGGAAAAGACTACGACAGTGATTTCAGCACGCGTATGAAGGGCGAGGGCGTGTGGGCCGAGCTGATACGGCAGCGGGTGAAAATTGCCAGCGAGCGCTTAGGGCTGACGGGGCATGGCAGCCGCTTCCACCGCATGGACTGCTCGCAGTTCACCCGGCCGCTGGCGGTACCGCCGCTGGGCGCGCGCGCCAGGGCGGCAGCCGATGCGGGGCAGTTGGATTTATTTTAGCGCGGCCAGGTGGCGCTCAATCTCGAACACGTGCTGGTCGTGGCGGCCTAGCTCACGCAGGGCGGTGGCGAGGTGGTTAAGGTAATCGCTATTCGGCCCGCTCGGTCCGGTAGAGCGGGCGATATGGGCGGCGATTTCCTGTTCCGAGGCAGCGCCGAGGAAGGCGGTGTTGTCTGGCGTGGCGATGTAAACCAGGCCTTCGACCGCGTCGTTGTCTTCAAACACGATGGGAATGGCCAGCCGCAGGTAGCCATTCTTTTCGCGATGGTCAAGATGGGCGAACACTTCCGGCGTGATCAGGTAAGCCATGCCGTGGCAGATAGCCCCTTCTTGTTCGATCAGGGTGACCACGCGGCCCGGCGCTTCCGGCGTGCCGCGGTGGTCGTGTGAGCCTTGCCAGAAGCGCCGCGTCCAGCCGGCGATGCTGGCCGGGCGGCGTTGCAGGTAAGGGAAGTCCGCCTTGTAGATTAAGGAGCCGTAGCCAAACAGCCAAACGCTGGCTTGGCCGTCAAACTTGTCCATCTGTTGATTGATGGTGATGGTGTTCGCAGTCATGTGCTGCATTATAAAGCAGCGTTACCGCTAACATCAGGCTGCGCGTTGCGGTGCCAGTACTTGTTGTACATCGGCCAGGTCGCGCACCACGTCCACGCGGCTGACGCCGAGGTATTGGAAGGCGGCCGTGAGTTGCTGCTCGTGATTGCGCATCAGTTCTTCGCTGGCGCCGACGCCGGACACGCCGCAGCCGGAGGTGACCAGCAGCAGGCGTGCAGCGCGGCGCGGCTCACTGGCGGCGGTGCGTTGCAATTCCAGCAGGCGGTCCATCCATGCTTTCAGCGTCGATGGCACGGAGAAGTTGTGCATCGGTGCGCCCAGCACAATGACGTCGGCGTCGTGGAATTCCTGCAGCAGCGAGGCGCTTTGCAGTGCTTCGGCGCGCAGCTCGGCGTTCATCGGAATGCCGGCATCCCAGCGCTGGCTGATGGCTTGCAACAGTGGGCCGCTGGCGTGGGACAGCGGGGAGGCCGCAAGGTCGCGGTAGAGGACGGTAGCCTGGGCGTTCTCCGCCACCAGGGCGGCGATTGCAGCGGCAGTGGTCTGGCGCGAGGTGGCGTGGTCGCCCAAGGCGCAGGAGTCGATATGCAGAATGTTCATAAATAAAGGATACACAATACGAAAGCGCTTCCACAATGGATTAATGGCAACAATCTTTCCCTGTGTGAAAGAAATTGTAAAGCGGTTGATGTATTTCCTTAGCTTGTAGGCAAATTCCATTCATGCGACGCCACAAATTGGTGCAAAAATGCGACAAAACTCTCGGCTGCGGGAGACAGGGCGCGCACGCTGCGGGTATAGACGAAGAAACGCCGGGTCACTGCCGGGGCTTCCAGCGGCCGCATTTTCATGCCGTACAGCTGCACCATTTTCTCGGCGTAGGGCAGGCAGACGGTGATGCCCTGGCCGGCGTGCACCATCGCCAGCGCGGTGGTCATGAAGGTGACTTCGTTGTGCGGGCTGCGCGACAGCTCGCGGAACGACACGTGTACATCGCGCAGCAAACGCTCTGTGAACTGGCCTTGCAGCGAGATGAAAGGATAGCGGTTGACGTCGCTCCAGCTGATGCGCTTGCGTTTATCCAGTTCGTGGCCGTCCGGGTACACCACCACGAACGGCATTTCAAACAGCGGCTGCGCTTCGATTTCGGCGGTGGCGTCGCGCTCGGGACCAATGCCGAAATCGACCTCGCCGCTGAATACCCGGGCGGATACCTGCTCCAGCGGACAGTCGGTCAGCCGCACCTGCACCTCGGGGTGGCGGGCGCGGTAGGCGGCAATCACCTCCGGCAGCATGGTGCAGGAGAGCATCTGCGGCGCCGCCACCCGCACCGAGCCCTGCTTGAGCGCCTTGCGGCTGGCGATGTCGGCCATTGCGCGGTCGAGGTCGTGCAGCATCTTGTCGAACAGGGGCGTCAGTTCGCGGCCCAGTTCGGATAGCTGGGTCTTGCGCGTGGTACGCTCGACCACACGCATGCCCAATAGCTGTTCCAGCTCCTTGATCTGGCCGCTGAGGGCCGATTGCGTTACGTTCAGGTGGTCGGCGGCCAGCGTGAAGCTGCCGGTTTTGGCCAGCGCCACCAGGGCGCGCATTTGCTTCAGGCTGGGATTCATTGGAAATTCTGATAAATAAGAAGAAAAATACGATTTGTATGATATCTGAATCTGTCATTTAATGGCGCGATTAGTAGCAGAACCGAGTTGGAGACACCTATGAAAATCAAGCAAATACACCACGTCGCCTACCGCTGCAAAGACGCGAAAGAAACCGTCGAGTGGTATGTGAAACATCTGAACATGAACTTCGTGCTGGCTATCGCCGAAAACGAAGTGCCATCCACCAAGGCGCCGGACCCGTACATGCACGTGTTCCTGGACGCCGGTAACGGCAACGTACTGGCCTTCTTCGAACTGCCGACGCAAGCGCCGATGGACCGCGACCACAACACGCCCGCGTGGGTGCAGCACCTGGCAATGGAAGTGGCTAGCATGGACGAACTGCTGGCCGCCAAAGAGCGCCTGGTCGCCGGCGGCATCGACGTTATCGGCCCGGTCAACCACACCATCTTCAAGTCGATCTACTTCTTCGACCCGAACGGCCATCGTCTCGAACTGGCCTGCAACACCGGTACGCCGGAAATGATGCAGAAGCTGGACGACGTCAAATGGGAGATGCTGGAAGAATGGTCGCAAACCAAAAAAGCGCCCAAGCACGCAGCTTGGATGCATGGAGCGCCTTTGGAGGAAAACGCATGAAATTAGCGACCCTGAAAGACGGCAGCCGCGATGGCCGCCTGGTCGTCGTCAGCCGCGACCTGTCGCACTACCAGCACGTGCCGAAAATCTCGGCCACCATGCAGCACGCATTGGATAACTGGGATCTGGTCGCGCCGCGCCTTGAACAAATCTACGCCGCGCTGAACGCCGGCGATGCTGTCGACGCCAAACCGTTCGACCAGCAGTACTGCCACTCGCCGCTGCCGCGCGCCTATCAATGGGCCGACGGCTCGGCCTACATCAACCACGTGGAGCTGGTGCGCAAGGCGCGCAATGCCGACGTGCCGGCATCGTTCTACACCGACCCGCTGATGTATCAGGGCGGTTCCGATAGTTTTGTCGGCCCGCGCGATGCGATCTACGTGCTGACCGAAGACTGGGGCATCGACCTGGAAGCCGAAGTGGCAGTCATTACCGGCGACGTGCGCATGGGAGCCACGCCGGAAGAAGCGGCGAAGGCTATCCGCCTGGTCATGCTGGTCAACGACGTCTCGCTGCGCAACCTGATTCCGAACGAACTGGCGAAAGGCTTTGGCTTCTTCCAGTCCAAGCCTGCCAGTGCCTTCTCGCCGGTGGCCGTTACGCCGGATGAACTGGGCGCGCAGTGGGCCGACAGCAAAGTGCACCTGCCGCTGTTGGTGCAACTGAACCAGCAGCCGTTCGGCAAACCCAACGCCGGCGAAGATATGACCTTCAACTTCGCCCAACTGGTAGCGCATGCCGCCGCCACGCGCGAACTGGGTGCAGGCGCCATCATCGGCTCCGGCACCGTGTCGAACAAGCAGGGCAGCCTGCACGGATCGAGTATCGCCAACGGCGGCGTGGGCTACTGCTGCCTGGCCGAAGTGCGCATGTACGAAACCATTGAGAGCGGCAAACCGCAAACGCCATTCCTCAAGTTCGGCGACAGTGTGCGCATCGAGATGAACGACCAAAACGGCGCCAGCATCTTCGGCGTCATCGAGCAAACCGTCACGCACTACAAGGAGCGTGGCTGATGAAGCTCTACACCTACTTCCGCAGCTCCGCTGCGTATCGCGTGCGGATTGCGCTCAACCTGAAAGGCATCGCTTACGATGCCGTACCGGTGCACTTGCTGCGTAACGGCGGCGAGCAGCTGGCGGACGCCTACCGCGCCGTCAATCCGGCCAAGCTGCTGCCGGCGCTGGAAGATGATGGCAACGTGATCGGCCAGTCGCTGGCCATCATCGAGTATCTGGACGAGACGCACACGCAAGCGCCGCTGCTGCCGCAAGACCCGGCAGGCCGCGCCCGCGTGCGTGCGCTGGCGCTGAGCATCGCTGCCGATGCGCACCCGCTGGGCAACCTGCGCGTGCTGAAGTACCTGACCGGCCAGATCGGCGTGGCGGAAGAGGTGAAGCTGGGCTGGCAGCAGCACTGGCTGCGCAGTGGCCTGCAAACGCTGGAAGATTTGCTGGCCAACGATGCGCGCACTGGCCGCTACTGTCACGGCGACACGCCATCGCTGGCCGATTGCTGCCTGGTGCCGCAAGTGTTCAACGCCCAGCGCTTCAATGTCGATATGAGCGCCTATCCAACCGTGATGCGCATCCACGCGGCGTGCAGCGAGCTGCCGGCCTTCCAGCAGGCGCACCCGTCGCAGCAGCCGGACGCGGAATAAATCAGTAGCAGATCACGCGGTCGCGGCCTTGGTGTTTGGCTTGATAGAGCGCCTTGTCCGCCCGCGAGATGAGCGATGACGCACTGTCCATCGCCCCAGTCGGATCGGAGCAGGACACACCGATGCTGATGGTGAGCTGGATCTCATCGCCGTTGTCTCCCTGAATCCGCAGCGCGGCAATGTCGGTGCGCAGGCGCTCAGCTGCAGCGCGCGCGACATCGATTTCCGTCTCCGGCATCAGCAACACAAACTCTTCGCCGCCGAAGCGCGACGCCATGTCGATGCTGCGCATGCCGCTGGCCAGCGCGTGCGCCACCATCACCAGCGTGCGGTCGCCCGCTTCGTGGCCGTGGATATCGTTGACATGCTTGAAGTGATCGATATCCGCCATCAGCAGCGATAGCGGATGCTTGAAGCGCCGGCTGCGCTCCAGTTCCTTGTTGATCTGCTCCGTCATGCGGCGGCGGTTGCCGATGCCGGTCAGCGGGTCGGTCGTGGCTTGCTGTTCCAGCTTGGTGTTCGCCACCATCAGCTCCAGCGTGCGCTGCGTAACGCGTGCTTCCAATTGGTCGCGTTCCTCGTTCAGCGCGCACAAGGTCTGGCGGCGGCTGCGCAGCGACACCACCAGCGCCGAAATCAAAATCCCTTCCAGTACAATCAGCGTCAGGCCCGCCACAATCTGCCACAGGTACTGCTGTAGCACGCTTTGCGGCCGGTTCAGATACTGCGCCGCCGGCGGAATGTTCTGCAAGTGATAACGCTGCACCGCGCCGTAATCGAAGATGTAGCCAGGGATGCCGGCGATATCGGGCTGGCGTTGCAGCAGGATGTCGGCAATCGCGCCGCCGATGCGCTCCGCGCTGACCACGTAGCCGCCCACTACGCCGGGCACCACGATGGCTTCCCAGTTGGTGAAGATCGGCACCCGCGCGATCGACACCAGCTTGCGCACCGTGTCCACCGGCCGCCGGCGTTCGCCGGTGCGGTCATGATAAGTGGGCAGCAGGAAGATGGCGCTGCCTTCGTCCAGTTGCGCGACGGCGCGATACATCTCGTCGTAGCTCTGGTGTTCCCAGTATTCGAACGCCAGCTTGCCTTCATGCGCGCGGGCGGCGGTGCGCACGGCGCGCACCGATTCCTGTATGCGTTCGGTGCTGTCGCCAATCACCACCACGCGCTTCACGTTCGGCGCCACGCGCGGGATGATGCCGATAGTGAGCGCGTAATCGGCCTCGATCTGGTAGGCGATACCATCAGCGGGCGCCCAGGCCAGGCGAGAGTGGTTGACGTAGTGACGCGGCACGCCGGGGAATAAATCGGGGCGCTCGCTGAGAAAGCGCGCGGCCGTATAGTTTTCCGTGATGATGGCGTCGAATTTGACGCCGGCGTACTTGCTGCGCAGGTAGGGCTCCATCGCGGCCACGGCGGCGATATCGCCGATGCGCACCGCATCGAAGCGTTCTTCAAAAACGTTGGGAAGGGTGGTGACGTCCTGCCGCGCCAGTTCGGCCGACATGCCTTTGCGTAGCAGGGTTTGCCAGGCGGACGAAGCGTCCGAACCCAGCGAGTACAAGATCAGCACTTTGCGCTCGGCGGCCAGCGCCGCCTGCGCCGGCGCAACCAGCACCGCGCACAGCAGCATGCCACGCCAGAACCGGCGCAGCGACAGCGCAACGAATCGGTAATCCCAGGGCGGCATGGCTGGCGAGGATAAGCGAGATTTGCATTAAGGAAAGTCTAGCACGCTTCCCGGCGCAGGCTGTTGCCATACAGGCACAGCCGGTACAGACTATTTTTTTGGCCGCAGGGCCGCCTGGGCCAGTGTCTGCGCTGCTTCCAGCGCTTCGCCGCTGGCGATCATGCGGTCTGGCTGGACGCCGCTACCTTCCCAGTTGGCGCGGGTAAGCACATTGCTGGCGCGTGTGACCGCCACCGAGGTTTGCAACTGGCGCGACACGCGCTGCTTGGCGCCGATGCGGGCATCGCCCAAGGTCGGCGCGCCGACCACCACCGCACGCTTCACGTACTGCTGCAAATCGTAGGCGAACGCTTCGGCCGCACCGCTGGTGCGCTCGTTGACCAGCAAATAGAGAGGTTTCTTGCCGCCGAAGTGCTTGCCCGGCGCATCGGCGCTGGTCCAGTACTCGGCCACGATGTGGCCATCGCGGTCCAGCTGGTCATGCAGGTGGAGCTGCTTGTCCATGAAAATGTAGCTACGTTTGTCGGTCAGCACGTAGCTGGCCAGCAGCGCTGCCATTGCCTGGCCGTCGCCGTTGGCGTCGCGCAGGTCGATGATGAGCGCGGCGCAATCGGCCGCTTGCGACATGAACCTGGCTGCTGCCTCGCCGGCGCCCCGGTCCAGTGGCGCAAAGCGGCTGATTTGCAGGTAGCCGATGCCATCGCCGCGCGTTTCGAACTTGCCGAGGCCGTAGTTGTCGCCCGACTGTACCGGCGGCTGCGGGCGCTGGCGCTCGTCGCCCAGGTCGTAGGGTACGTATTCGAGATAAGTGTGCTTGTCGCCCATGACGGCGAGCACGTCGCGCGACACGCGCGTGGCTAGCGCACGTGCCGTGGTCTCGCGGTCATATTCACCGCGCCCCAGCCGCTGGCGGATGTCGTCGGCAGCCATCTTGGCGCGCGCCGCGTCCACGTGCTGGGCCGTCAGGCGGCGTGCATATTCGTTGATCACATGCGCGCGCGCCGGCGCATCCAGCGCCTCATCCAGCGCCTGCGCATGCAATTGCACCTGCGCGCCCACAGCGGCGGTGAAGGCGGCGGCGGCAATCCAGCGTTTCAAATCTTTCCCCATAAGTTACAATCTTACCTTTCCCCGAAAGCTTTTTCTGCAATGACGATCCCGAGCACGATTCTGGAGGCGCTGGAGCGCGCCGATGTTTCCTGGCGTCCACTGTTGGTCAAGGGCTTGGAAGCCATGATGGCCGCCACCCCGGATTACCTGCCGCAACTGGCGCAGGACCAATACCTGCCAACCGAGCAGCGCCTGTTTGCCGCGTTCGCATTGCCGCTCAATAAAGTGAAGTATGTACTAGTTGGCGAAGGTCCATATCCGCGAGCAGAGAGCGCCACTGGCGTCTGTTTCATGGATGGGGCTGTTGGCAGCCTATGGTCGTCGGAAGTAGGAGGCGGCCTGTCCAAACCGGTCAACAAGGCCACCTCGCTGCGCAACTTCATGAAAATGCTGCTCGTGGCCGATGGTCAGCTGCAGCTGGAAAACACCGCCGGCGAGGCGATGGCGGCGGTTTCGGCCAAGGCGCGCAGCGGCGTTAGCAGCCACATCCTGACCCTGGCGGACATGCAGAACAAGCTGACCGAACAGGGCTTCCTGCTGCTGAACGCCTCGCTGGTCTTCCGCAGCCACGTGCCGCCAGCGAAAGACGCGAAAGCCTGGCTGCCGTTCTTCGAAACCGTGATGGCAGGGCTGGCGGCGCAGGCCGCAACCGTGCCAACGATGGTGCTGTGGGGGAAAATCGCGGAATTGCTGGCCAAGTTGCCAGTGATGAAAGATTTCCCGCAGATCACTGCGGAACACCCTTATAACCTTAGTTTTATTGGTAATAAGGATATGCACCAGCTGTTCCAGCCTATGCAGCTGCTGAATGGCGCCTAGGTGGGCTGTCAGCAAGCTTTGTTAAAGTTTGGTATACTTGACTAATTCGATCAACTAATCAGGCTTTCTGATCAGCGAAAAGGTCGATATTTTAACTCAACCGAGGTAGTGATGCGTCTGACCACCAAAGGCCGTTTTGCTGTGACTGCGATGATCGATCTGGCTTTGCGCCAAGGCAAAGGTCCAGTCACGCTGTCCGGCATCAGCCAGCGTCAGGCGATTTCGCTGTCCTACCTGGAGCAGCTGTTTGGCAAGCTGCGCCGCCACGAGATCGTTGAATCGATCCGTGGCCCGGGCGGTGGCTACAGTCTGGCGCGCCGCGCCGACAAGGTCACCGTGGCTGACATCATCATCGCCGTGGATGAGCCGCTGGATGCGACCCAGTGCGGCGGCAAGGAAAACTGTCACGGCGCCGATGCGGCCAGTGGCGCGCGCTGCATGACCCACGAACTGTGGGCCACGCTGAATGAAAAGATGGTTGATTATCTGGATTCCGTATCGCTGCAGGATCTGGTCGATCAACAAAAGCAGAAGAACGCTGAACAGAGTGTTGTGGTCATGCCGCGCAACGGCAACCACGCCGCCCTGTAAGCCCTAACGGAGTAACCAGATGAACGCCCCAGAAAAAAACATCGCTGACGTGAAATTCCAGACCGCGCCGCACTTCCCGATCTACATGGACTACTCGGCCACCACGCCGATCGATCCGCGCGTCGCCGATGCGATGATTCCGTACCTGCGCGAGCAGTTCGGCAATCCGGCTTCGCGTAGCCATATGTACGGCTGGACCGCAGAAAAAGCGGTGGAAGAAGCGCGCGCCAACGTGGCAGCGCTGGTCAATGCCGACCCACGCGAAATCATCTGGACCTCGGGCGCCACCGAATCGAACAACCTGGCCATCAAGGGCGCAGCGCAGTTCTACAAAACCAAGGGTAAGCACATCATCACGGTCAAGACCGAGCACAAAGCCGTGCTGGATACCGTGCGTGAACTGGAACGCCAGGGCTTTGAAGCGACCTACCTGGAACCGCAGGACAATGGCCTGATCACCATCGAACAGCTGACCGCCGCCATCCGTCCGGACACCATCCTGATTTCGGTCATGCTGGTGAATAACGAGATCGGCGTGATCCAGCCGATCGACGAAATCGGCGCGCTGTGCCGCTCGAAAGGCATCATCTTCCACTGCGACGCTGCACAAGCCACCGGCAAGATCGTCATCGACCTGCAAAAAACCAAAGTCGATCTGATGACCTTCACCGCGCACAAAACCTACGGCCCGAAAGGCGTGGGCGCGCTGTACGTCTGCCGCAAACCGCGCGTGCGTATCGAAGCACAAATGCATGGCGGTGGCCACGAACGTGGCCTGCGTTCGGGCACGCTGCCAACCCACCAGATCGTCGGCATGGGCGAAGCGTTCCGCCTGGCGAAAGTGGAAATGGACACCGAAGTCGCCCGCATTAAAGCGCTGCGCGACCGTCTGGCCAAAGGCCTGCAAGAAATCGAAGAGACCTACATCAACGGCGACATGGACCACCGTGTGCCGCACAACCTGAACGTGAGCTTCAATTACGTTGAGGGCGAATCGCTGATCATGGCAGTGAAAGACCTGGCGGTATCGTCGGGCTCCGCTTGCACTTCGGCTTCGCTGGAACCATCGTACGTGCTGCGCGCCCTGGGCCGCAGCGACGAACTGGCGCACAGCTCGATCCGTTTCACCATCGGCCGCTTCACCACCGAAGCCGATATCGACTTCGCGATCGATCTGATGAAGTCCAAGGTTAACAAACTGCGTGAACTGTCGCCGCTGTGGGATATGTTCAAAGAAGGTATCGACATCAGCTCGATCCAATGGGCAGCCCACTAATACTGAATAAATAGGAGCATCAAAATGGCTTACTCGGAAAAAGTACTGGACCACTACGAAAACCCACGTAACGTCGGCGCGTTTGAAAAAGGCGACGACAGCGTGGGCACCGGCATGGTCGGCGCGCCAGCTTGCGGCGACGTGATGAAGCTGCAAATCAAAGTGGGCGCGGATGGCGTGATCGAAGACGCTAAATTCAAAACCTACGGCTGCGGTTCGGCGATTGCATCGAGCTCGCTGGTGACCGAATGGGTCAAGGGCAAAACCCTGGACCAGGCACTGGCCATCAAGAACACCCAGATCGCAGAAGAGCTGGCGCTGCCGCCAGTGAAAATCCACTGCTCGATCCTGGCGGAAGACGCCATCAAGGCAGCTGTTCTGGACTACCAGACCAAGCACGCAGCGTAATTACACGTCGCCCCGGTGCATACCGGGGCGCGGGAGAATCAAATGGCAATCACCCTGACCGAAAAAGCAGCGAAACACATCAACCGCTACATCGAGCGCCGCGGCAAGGGCATCGGTTTGCGTTTTGGCGTGCGCACCACCGGCTGCTCGGGCATGGCCTACAAGCTGGAATACGTCGACGACGTGACCGATGAGGACAGCGTGTTCGAATCGCACGGCGTCAAAGTGTTCGTTGATCCGAAAAGCCTGCCGTACATCGACGGCACGGAACTGGACTTCGCGCGCGAAGGCCTGAACGAAGGTTTCAAGTTCAACAACCCGAACGAGAAAGACAATTGCGGTTGCGGTGAAAGCTTCCGCGTCTGACACGTCATGCAGAATCACTTTGAACTCTTCAACCTGCCCAAGCAGTTTGCCGTCGACGCGGATGCGCTGAACAGCGCCTACCGCGACGTGCAAAGCCGCGTCCATCCCGACAAATTCGTGAATGCCACCGACGCCGAAAAGCGCGTCGCCATGCAGTGGGCCACCCGCGCCAACGAAGCCTACCAGACCCTGAAAAATCCGCAGAAGCGCGCGCAGTACCTGTGCGAGCTGCATGGCGTCGATTTGCAGACCGAGTCGAATACGGCAATGCCGATGGCCTTCCTGATGCAGCAGATGGAGTGGCGCGAAGAGCTGGGCGACGCCCGTGCCGCCAAGGATAGCGACGCGCTGGAGTCGCTGGACGAGCAGCTGCGCAAAGCCCGCAAGCAGCAGCTGGCGCAGATCGAACAGCAACTCAACGCCAATGATTTCCAGGCCGCCGCCCAAGGCGTGCGCGCACTGATGTTCCTCGAAAAATTCGGCGAAGAAGTCCGCTTCGCCTTTGAAGCAATCGAAGCTTGATACGCTGGCGCCCGCGCTGGCGCCGCTGCAAGTTCTATAAAAACTACAGGTCCCGTCTCATGGCACTTCTGCAAATTTCCGAACCAGGCATGTCCACCGCACCGCACCAGCATCGTCTGGCGGTGGGGATTGATTTGGGCACCACCAATTCGCTGGTGGCGACTGTGCGCAACAGCATTCCAGAAGTGCTGAACGACGAAGACGGCCGCGCGCTGCTGCCGTCCGTGGTGCGCTACCTGCCTAACGGTCACGCCAACATTGGCTACAAGGCGCAGGCTGCGCAGACTACCGATCCAAAGAACACCATCGTGTCCGTGAAGCGTTTCATGGGCCGTGGTTTGGCTGATATCGCGTACGCGGAAAACCTGCCCTACCAGTTCCTCGATACGCCGGGCATGGTCCAGCTGAAAACTGTCGCCGGCGTGAAAAGCCCGGTGGAAGTGTCGGCACAGATCCTGGCTACGCTGCGCCAGCGCGCGGAAGATTCGCTGGGCGACGATCTGGTTGGCGCGGTCATCACCGTGCCAGCGTACTTCGACGACGCGCAGCGTCAAGCGACCAAGGACGCGGCCCAACTGGCCGGCCTGAACGTGCTGCGCCTGCTGAGCGAGCCGACTGCAGCGGCTATCGCTTACGGTCTGGATAACGCGTCGGAAGGCGTGTATGCGGTTTACGATCTGGGCGGCGGCACTTTCGATATCTCGATCCTGAAACTGAGCAAAGGCGTGTTTGAAGTGTTGGCCACTGGCGGCGATTCCGCGCTGGGCGGCGACGACTTCGATCACCGCCTGTTCTGCCACATCCATCAGGAAGAAAAGCTGGCGCCGCTGTCGGATGAAGATACCGCCGTGCTGATGGTGAAAGCGCGCGAAGCCAAGGAACTGCTGTCCACCAAGTCCGAAGTGACTGTGGATGCTGCGCTGAAGTCGGGCGAACAAGTCCACATCACCATCACCGCCGAGAAGTTCCAGGAGATCACCAAGCACCTGATCGAGAAGACCATGAAGGCCATCAAGAAAGCGCTGCGCGACGCCAATGTCGATGCGGACGACGTTGATGGCGTGGTCATGGTCGGCGGCGCGACGCGCATGCCGCACGTGCACCGCGCGGTGAGCGAATACTTCCACACCACGCCGCACGCGAATATCGATCCGGACAAAGTGGTAGCGCTGGGCGCGGCGATTCAGGCGAATCTGCTGGCCGGTAACCGCGCAGCTGGCGATGACTGGCTGCTGCTGGACGTGATCCCGCTGTCGCTGGGCATTGAGACCATGGGCGGCCTGGTAGAGAAAATCATCCCGCGCAATTCGACCATTCCTTGCGCCCGCGCGCAGGAATTCACCACCTTCAAGGATGGCCAGACCGCGCTGGCAGTGCACGTGCTGCAAGGCGAGCGTGAACTGGTGGCCGATTGCCGTTCGCTGGCACGCTTTGAACTGCGCGGCATTCCGCCGATGGCGGCTGGTGCGGCGCGTATCCGCATCACCTACCAAGTCGATGCTGACGGCCTGCTGTCCGTATCGGCACGCGAGCTGCGTTCGGGCGTGGAAGCCTCCATCACCGTCAAGCCATCCTATGGCCTGGGCGATGATGATGTAGCGCGCATGCTGATGGATTCGCACTCGTCGGCCGCAGCCGACATGCAAGCGCGCGCGCTGCGTGAAGAGCAGGTGGAAGCAGAACGCATCCTGCTGGCGACCCAAGCGGCGCTGGACGAAGATGCATCGCTGCTGTCGGACGAAGAGCGCGTAGAGGTCGAGGCGCTGATCGTCAAGACGCGCGAGATTGTCGCCCAATCGCAGACTGGCGCAGTGGATCATCAAGCAGTGAAGGCGGCAGTCGAAGCGCTGGCTCACGGCACCGAAGAATTTGCATCGCGCCGCATGGATCGCAGCGTGCGCAGTGCACTGGCGGGCAAGGCGCTCGACCAGGTCGTTTAAATAAACATAGAGCTCAATATGCCACAAATCGTATTCCTCCCTCACGCAAAACTGTGCCCGGATGGCGCCGTTGTTGAAGCCCAAGCCGGCAAAACCCTGTGCGACGTCATGCTGGAAAATGACATCCACATCGAGCACGCGTGCGAAAAATCCTGCGCTTGCACCACCTGCCACGTGCTGGTGCGCGAGGGCTTCAATTCGCTGAGCGAAGCCAGCGAAACCGAAGAAGACCTGCTGGATAAAGCCTGGGGCCTGGAAGCCGTGTCGCGCCTGTCGTGCCAGGCCGTGGTGGCGGATCAAGACATGGTTGTCGAAATTCCGAAGTACACCATCAATCACGCTAGCGAAGGCGGCCACTGATATGAAATGGACTGACATCACCGCGATTGCGGAAGCGCTGTACGACAAGTATCCGGACACCGATCCGCTTACCATCCGCTTCACCGATCTGCACAACTGGATCGTCGACCTCGAAGAGTTTGACGACGACCACACGCGCGGCGGTGAGAAAGTCCTTGAAGCAGTTCAGCAGGCGTGGATCGATGAAGCAAAATAAGCAAACCGCGAAGATCGGCGCCACCGTCACCAGCGCCGACAACATGCCGGAAATCCGTGAAGGCCAGACCGTAGCGCTGCTACAGGAACTGCACATCCTCACGCGCGACGGCAAGATGAACCAGGATAGCCGCCGCAAGCTGAAACAGGTCTATCACCTGTACCAGTTCATCGAGCCGCTGCTGAAAGAAGTGCTGGCGTCGAAAGAGAACGTCACGCTGGTGGATCACGGTGCGGGTAAGTCCTACCTCGGTTTCATCATCTACGACTTGTTCTTCAAGGCGCTGCAGGCTTCGCACATCTACGGCATCGAGACGCGCGAAGAGCTGGTGGCGCGTTCGCAGGAGCTAGCGCAGAAATTCAACTTCCCCGGCATGTCCTTCTTGCCGCTGTCGGTGGCCGAGTCCACCGAATCGAAGCTGCTGCCTGAGCAGATCGATGTCGTCACCGCGCTCCACGCCTGTAATACGGCGACCGATGACGCCATCCAGTTCGCGCTGAAGAAAAAGGCCAAGCACATCGTGCTGGTGCCGTGCTGCCAGGCCGAAGTAGCTTCGGTCCTGAAGAAAAACAAAGGCCAGTCGCTGGGCAAATCCGCGCTGACTGAAATCTGGCGCCACCCGATTCACACGCGTGAATTCGGCAGCCAGATCACCAACGTGCTGCGTTGCCTGCAACTGGAAGCGCATGGCTACAACGTCACCGTGACAGAGCTGGTAGGCTGGGAGCACTCGATGAAGAATGAACTCATCATCGCAACCTACAAAAACCTGCCGCGCAAGCGTCCGGCCGAGCGCTTGAAAGAAGTGCTGGAGACTGTGGGCCTGCAAGAGATGAATACCCGTTTCTTCGCTGACGAAGAGGTGGCGTAATGGAATGGCTCGACCTGCGTAGCGACACTGTCACGCGCCCAAGCGCCGCCATGCGCGCGGCCATGAATGTCGCGGAAGTCGGCGATGATGTCTATGGCGACGACCCGACCGTCAATCGCCTGCAAGAATATGCAGCCGATTTGTTTGGCTTTGAAGACGCGTTGTTTGCGCCGTCCGGTACGCAGAGCAATTTGCTTGCGCTGCTGGCGCACTGCGGCCGTGGCGATGAATACCTGGTTGGCCAGGAAGCACACACCTACCGCTACGAAGGCGGTGGCGCTGCGGTGCTGGGCAGTATTCAACCGCAGCCGATCATCAATCAGGCCGACGGCAGTATCGCGCTGGCCGATATCGAGTCCTACATCAAGCCGGATGATTTCCACTTCGCGCGCACCAAGTTGCTCGCATTGGAGAACACCATCAACGGCCGCGTACTGCCACTCGATTACGTGCAGCAGGCGACCACGCTGGCGCATGGTCGTGGTCTGTCCACGCACCTCGACGGCGCGCGCGTTTGCAATGCCGCGGTCAAGCTGGGTGTCAGCCCGCGTGATATCACGCGCGGCTTCGACTCCGTGTCCGTCTGCTTGTCCAAAGGCCTCGGCGCGCCGGTTGGCTCGGTCCTGTTGGGCACCAAGCCGCTGATCAAGGAAGCCAAGCGTTGGCGCAAGATGCTGGGCGGCGGTATGCGCCAGGCCGGCGTGATTGCTGCCGGTGGCTTGTACGCGCTGGAGCACAACATCCCGCGCTTGCAGGAAGACCACGACAACGCCGCTTACTTCGCCGGCGAGTTGGCGAAAATGAAGGGTCTGAAAGTCAGCACGCCGCAGACCAACATCTTCTACGTCGACATTCCGCAATTCGTCATGCAGGGCTTGGGCGATGTGCTGGAACTGACTCACATCCGCGTCTCAATGTCGCAGCGCCTGCGCATCGTCACGCACATGGATGCCAAGCGCGATGACATCGATCGCGCCATTACCGTGTTTGGAGACTTCTTTGGATAATGATGACAACAGCATTCGCCTGAACAAGCGCGTAGCCGAAGAACGGGGCTGCTCGCGCCGTGAGGCCGAGTTATACATCGAGGGTGGCTTTGTCAGCGTCGATGGCAAGGTCGTGGAAGAGGTGGGCGCACGCGTCGCACCGGAACAAAAAATCACCATCGCCGACGACGCCACGCTGCTGGAAATCACGCCAGTCACCATCCTGCTGCACAAGCCTGCGGGCGCGGCGCAGCCGCTGCACCTGCTGAACGTGGAAACGCTGACCCGCACCGTGCCGGGCAAGCGCTTCCTCAAGCGTCACATCACGGGGCAGGAGCAGATGGCACCGCTGGATGCGAAAGCCAGTGGCCTGGTCGTGTTCACGCAGGACTTCCGCGTCAACCGCAAGTTGAGCGATGAAGCAGTGGAGCAGGAAATTATCGTTGAAGTCTCCGGCAACATCATTGAGGATGGACTGCGCCAGCTAAACACCATCAACGGCAAGGTAAGCTGGCAAAACGAAACGCGCCTGCGCTTCGCCATGAAGAACGCCAAGCTAGGCCTGATCGAAAAGCTGTGCAAGGAAGTGGGATTGAAAGTGGTGAGCATGAAGCGCATCCGCGTGGGACGCATCTCCATGTCCAGCCTTCCTGCAGGCGAATGGCGCTACCTGCAGGATTACGAGAGGTTCTAACTACTTTCCAACCTGTGACAGGATGAAGGCATAAGTATCCGCCGCCTCTGCATCCTGTTGCGCCAGCGTCGAGCCCATACCGTGGCCGGCGTCAAAGTCCACTCGCAACAACACAGGCTTGCCGCTGGTAGTCGCCGCTTGCAGGCGCGCTGCCATCTTCGCCGGATGGAACGGTGCCACGCGCGGATCGGTCACGCCGGTGGTCAGCAAGATCGCCGGATACTTCGTGCCATCCACCACTTGCTGGTAGCTGTCGATGCTCTTCAGCGCCTTGAAGCCCGCCGGATCTGCAATCGCGCCCCACTCAGGTTCTTCACCATAGCCGTTTTGCTCCGCCACGTAGCGCAGCGGATTGTGCCAGCCCACGCCCGACACTACGGCTGCAAACAGGTCCGGACGCTCTTCCAGCGCACGGCCCATCGTGATGCCACCGGCCGAACGTCCGCCAATCGCTTGATAGGCGGGCGAGGTGTAGCCCTTGGCCTGCATGTCTTCGCACACGGCAATCAGATCGCGCCAGGTGTTTGGCTTGTTTTCCAGCTGGCCGGCGCGATGCCACTCGCGGCCAAATTCGCCGCCGCCGCGCACATTGGCGTAGCCGATAACGGCGCCTTGATCCACCAGTGCCAGCGTGCGGCCCGCAAACACCGGCATGTAAGCCGCTGCGCCATAGCTGCCGTAGGCCGAGATGAAGGCCGGGTTTTTACCATCGAGCTTCAGGCCTTTTTTGTAAATCAAAGTGTACGGAATTTGCGTGCCGTCTTTGGCGGTGGCGAAGCGGCGCTCCGTGGTGTAGGCGCTGACGTCAATCGGCGGCTTGGGTGTGATGCCAGTGTCGGCCAGCTTGCCGTTCGCATCCAGCGACCAGATGCCGGTCGGCTGCAGCCAGCCGGTGAGGATGAGCATCGCGCCCGGCGCATTGCCATCGGTGTCGATGGCGCGCATGGTGCCGTCGAAGGGCAGGGCGACGTTGGCCACTTTGCCGTCCGCGCCAAGGCGCAGCAGCTTGTTGATGCCACCGTCCAGCGCGCGGATGTACAAGCCGTCCTTGGCGCGCGTAACGCCTTGCAGCACCAGCGCGGATTCCGGCGCCACTTCCTGCGCGCTCACCAGCGACGGCGTCGACGCCGAGGTTTTCAGCAGGCGGCCGCGCGGGTGCTGGCGATAGGACAGCAGGTAGAGCTCATCGCCATGCAGATTGAAGTCGGTTACCTCGTCGGCGAAGGTAGTGGCCTGCTTCCACTGCGCCTTGCCGCGCAAGACGTCTTGCAGCGGTGCGGTGTAGAGCCGCTTCTCTTCGCGCACATCGGCTAGCAGCAGCACGGCGGTCTTCGATTGCGCAGAGGCGACGATCAGCGGCATCTGGATTTTCTCGTACTGGACGGCGGCGTCCTGGCCACGTTTCATCAGCACTGGGTCTTTGGCCGGATCGGCGCCCAGCTTGTGGAAGCGCGCTTGCGCATCAAGGTAGCGCTCCGGCGTGTTCACTTTGCCGGTGAGCTGGTTGTAGAAGAAGCCGGAGCTATCGGCCAGCCAGCTTGGGCTGGCGCCTTGCGTGTCGGGGATGCGCTCTTTCAGCACCGCGCCGCTGCGCACGTCCATGATGTGCAGCACCGAGTCTTCGCTGCCGTCTTTCGACAGGCCGTACACCAACTTGCTGCCATCAGGCGAGGCGCGCCACCAGTCCAGCGAGACGTGGCTGGTTTTGGTATCGAGCTTGGTGGGATCGACCAGTACGCGGTCCTTGCCGGCTTCGCGGACGAACAGTTTGAAGTTGTTGGCACCGACAGGGCGCTGCAGGTAGAACAGGCGCGTGCCGGCCTTTTGCAGATCGCTCGCATTTGCCATGTCGCCGGACAGTTGCTGGATGCGCCTGAAGAGTTCATCGCGCTTGGGCAGTTGATCCAGCACGGCGCGCGTGTGGGCGCTTTGCTGCTTGAGGAAGGGCAGCCAGTCCGGATCTTTGTCGTTCTCCATCCAGCGGTAGCGGTCGACGATGGCTTCGCCGAAGTAGGTGTCGGTGACGGGTTCGACGCGGGCGACGGGCGCGGGAGGGATATCGGCAGCGGCTGCTGCGTTGGCGATCAGCGCAAACAGCGCGCCGTAGATGACAGGTTTCATTTCGGTCCCTTCAAGGCAGAAAAGACTATTCTGCCACGAAAGGTTGCGAAATTTACACCTTCTTTTTCTTTTCCTGCGGCGGCAGCTGTACCAGGCGGGTGCCAGCCAGTTTATCGTGCAGGAATTGGCGGTCTTTGTTGAAGAAGGCGGTCAGCGACCACAGCAGAATGCCGGCGAAGACGGCGCCTAGCGCCTGCCAGCGATGCAGGTCCAACGCTAGCGCGACGAGCAGCGCCGGCAGAATCCACATCCAGCTCAACAGATAGCGCACAGCGGCCGCGCGCGGCGACACGCCCCCGCCATGCGCGCCCAGCAGCTTCATGCGCCAGGTTTTCATGGCCAGCGTCTGGCCGTCGCGGCTCCACTGGTGGATGAAGTAGAAGCCCAGCACCAGGAAGGCCAGCGCCTGCCGCATGTGCTCGATCAGCGGCGTGTGGCTGGCCCGCGTGACCACTTCAAAAATCAAAAACGGCAGGAATAGCACGGCAAAGCCGAGCAGTGATTCGTACACCATCGAAATCAGGCGTCGCTTGATGGTCGGGTTATTTGACATCGGTCGGGGCAGGTTGCGCCGGCGGTACCGGCGTCACGTTGGAGGCGTTCGGCAGCGGATCGGCAGCAGCTGGGGCGGGCGCAGCAGGCGCCAGCGGTGACGCCACCGGCGTCGCCACGCCCGGCGATGCAGTCGGCGCGGCTGGCTTGATCGGCGCCACCGTCTGCTGCTTGGCTTGCGCCGGCGTCGGCAGATTGGCGACCTGTTTTTTGGTGGCTGGTTTAGCCGCCAGTTCCTTCTTCTGTTCTTCCGGCAGCTGCTGGTAGGATTCCCACGAAGTCGATTTCTGCGTCGGGTTCAGCTTTTGCGCGCGGGCGTAGGCCTGGCGCACCTGGCGGCGTTCTTCCGGCGTCATGCGCACCCATTCGCGCATGCGCTCTTGCACGCGTACCTGCTCGTCCGGATTCATCTTGGCGTAGCGCTTGGCGATGCCCAGCCATTTCTGCTTGCGCACCGCTTCCATCTGGTCCCACTCGCCGGCGAGCGGCTCCAGCGCCTGCTGCTGCGCAGGCGACAAGTTTTTCCAGAGGATTTTTTCAGGCGCGTTGGCGGTGTTCTTGCCTTGCACGGCAGCCAACGGCGCCTGCGCCAGTGCCGGCGCGTCGGGCCGATTGGCGACCCAGGCTGCGCCCGCTGCTGCGACCACTATCACCGCTGCTCCTGCGCCCAGTTTGGCGCGACCGCTCCATGCCATACGCTTACTCGCTTTGCGACAGATAGGCGTTGAAGCCGTGGTCCAGATAGGCGTTCAGCGGCAGCTCGTCCGACAGCACGGCAGCATCGATTTCCGCCAAATCGGCAATGCGCTCCTGCTGTTCGTACTGGTAGATGCCGATCATGCCGATCACCAGTGCCAGCGCCGGCACCGCCATGCTCACGCGGCCCAGCCAGCTGAACTGCGAGAAGAAGCCACTGATGCCGCCGCCCGCAACCGCCAGTTCGGCCTTGGTCACGCGCACGCTCATTGGCTGCTCCACATGCGCTTTCTTGCGCGCGAGCGCGATCTGGCGCGCCTTGGCCAGGCGGTCGGTGGTCGAAGCCGGCAGGTCATCCAGCTTTTCATTGAGCGCGTGGCGCACTTTGTGAGCGAAATTCAGGTCGTCGGTGTTCATAATTTAATTCCCTTGGCTGCCAGCGCCTCGGCCAGCGCATGTGTTGCTCGTGAACAATGCGTTTTAACGCTGCCTTCTGAGCAGCCCATCGCCTCGGCCGTTTCGGCCACGTCCATATCCTGCCAATAACGCATGAGGAAGGCTTCGCGTTGACGCGCCGGTAGCTTTTGTACTTCGGCATCGATAATCGCCAGCGTTTGCTGCCGTTCGACCTGGTCGGCGCTTGATTCACCGGCTTCGCCATCCTGAACAGCATACGATTCGAGTATATCAAAGTCCTCATGCTCGTCGCCCGAGGGACCCATGCTGGAAAACAGGCTGACCCAGGTGTTGCGCACCTTTTCACGGCGGAAGTAGTCGAGGATCGTGGTTTGCAGGATGCGCTGAAATAGCATCGGCAGCTCGGCAGCCGGCTTGTCGCCGTATTTTTCGGCGAGTTTGATCATCGCGTCCTGCACGATATCTAAAGCAGATTCGTCTTTGCGTACTGCGTAGACGGCTTGCTTGAAGGCCCGGCGTTCGACGTTTTCGAGGAAGTCGGATAATTCTTTGTCTGTGGCCATGCGTCGGGATGTTTTGAACTGTGGCGCATGCTAGCAAAAAACCTCGTGTTTTGCATGGTTTTACCTCAAAAACGACCATTTTCCAAATTAGCTCTTGCTGAAAGTGTTGGCCCGGTGTACCGTATGGGACGCTTTGAACAACCCCGAAGCTCTATGGTCTGGTCGCAGCAGGCACACAACGCCGCAAACGACACGACGCGCTTTCTTATGTAGGCAGTTTGCTCTCGCCCGTACCACAAGTACGAGAGGTACGCATAACCACTACGGAAAACCCGGCCAAACGAGAGTTTGCGCTAGCGCCGCTTTGCACGTCACTACGGTTGACGGAAGAGGTAGTGCGACCGCATAAATAAAGGGAGTCCGGGCAGAACTGTAGCGGTAGGTGTACTTCGTTAGGACAGAGCATCCAATCAATCTCCTATGGACCTTGAAAGGAATGTTTCATGAATACCGAAGCATCTTCACAAAGCAATAATCAACTGACTGGCGCGGAAATACTGGTGCGCTGCTTGGCCGAAGAGGGCGTTGAACACGTCTTTGGCTATCCGGGCGGAGCCGTACTGTATATCTACGACGCCATCTTCAAGCAAGACAAATTCCAACACGTTCTGGTACGCCATGAGCAGGCTGCGGTCCACGCTGCCGATGCATACTCGCGCTCGTCGAACAAGGTCGGTGTTGCGCTGGTGACGTCCGGTCCGGGTGTTACCAATGCAGTGACTGGTCTGTCCACCGCGTACATGGATTCCATCCCGATGGTCGTGATCTCCGGCCAGGTGCCGAGCCATGCAATCGGCCAGGATGCGTTCCAGGAATGCGACACGGTCGGTATTACCCGTCCGGTGGTCAAGCACAACTTCCTCGTCAAGGACGTCAAGGACTTGGCTGAGACCGTCAAGAAAGCCTTCTTCATCGCCCGTACCGGCCGTCCAGGCCCAGTGCTGGTGGATATTCCGAAGGATATCTCGATGCACAAAACGACGTACTCGTACCCTAAAGAGGTCGAGATGCGTTCGTACAAGCCGGTAGACAAAGGCCACTCCGGCCAGATCCGCAAGGCAGTCCAACTGCTGTTGCAAGCCGAACGTCCGATGATTTACACCGGCGGCGGCGTGATCCTGGCCAATGCGGCGCCGGAACTGAACAAGCTGGTCGACAAACTTGGCTTCCCGGTCACCAACACGCTGATGGGCCTGGGCGCGTATCGCGCCAGCGACGAGAAATTCGTCGGCATGCCAGGCATGCACGGGACCTACGAAGCCAATATGGCGATGCAGAACTGCGACGTGCTGATCGCTATCGGCGCGCGTTTCGATGACCGCGTGATCGGCAATCCGAAACACTTCGCCTCCAACCCGCGCAAGATCATCCACGTGGACATCGATCCGTCGTCGATCTCCAAGCGCGTGAAGGTCGACATTCCTATCGTCGGCAACGTGAAAGACGTGCTGATCGAATTCCTGGCCCAGCTGGATGCGGCCGATGCCAAGCCGAACGCGCCTGCGCTCAAGGACTGGTGGAAACAGATCAACGAATGGCGCGGTAAGGACTGCCTGAGCTTCGCCACCTCGGATCTGGTGATCAAGCCACAATCCGTGGTGCAGAAACTGTGGGAAGTGACCAAAGGCGACGCCTTCATCACCTCCGACGTGGGCCAGCACCAGATGTGGGCTGCGCAGTACTACCCGTTCGACAAGCCTAAGCGCTGGGTCAACTCGGGCGGTCTGGGCACCATGGGCGTGGGCCTGCCGTACGCCATGGGCGTGCAGATGGCGAATCCTGACGCAACGGTGGCCTGCATCACCGGCGAAGGTTCGATCCAGATGTGCATCCAGGAACTGGCAACCTGCAAACAGTACCACCTGACGCCGAAGATCATCATGCTGAACAACCGCTTCCTGGGCATGGTTCGCCAGTGGCAGCAGATCGACTACGGTTCGCGCTACTCCGAGTCCTACATGGATTCGCTGCCGAACTTCGAGAAGCTGGCCGAGGCTTATGGCCACGTCGGCATGCGCATTGAAAAACCGGGTGACGTAGATGGCGCGCTGCGCGATGCCTTCGCCATGAAAGACAAGCTGGTCTTCATGAACTTCATTACCGATCAATCGGAAAACGTCTGGCCGATGGTGAAAGCTGGCAAGGGTCTGTCCGAAATGCTGCTGGGTTCGGAGGATCTTTAATATGCGACACATTATCTCTGTATTGCTGGAAAACGAAGCCGGCGCGCTGTCCCGCGTGGTGGGCCTGTTCTCGGCGCGCGGCTACAACATCGAAACGCTGACCGTGGCGCCGACCGAAGATGCGACGCTGTCGCGGATGACGATTGTCACCACCGGTTCGGATGACATCATCGAGCAGATCACCAAGCACCTGAATCGCCTGATCGAGGTGGTGAAGGTGGTGGACCTGACCGAAGGCCAGCACATCGAACGCGAACTGATGCTGATTAAAGTGCGCGCGGTGGGCAAGGAACGTGAAGAGATGAAGCGCACCGCTGACATCTTCCGCGGCCGCATCATCGACGTTACCGAAAAGAGCTACACGATTGAACTGACCGGCGCCAAGAGCAAGCTCGACGCGTTTATCGATTCGATCGACCGCGCCTCGATTCTCGAGACGGTACGTACCGGCGGTTCCGGCATCGGACGCGGCGAACGCATCCTCAAAGTATAAGCAGTACCAGTATAAGCAGTACTTCAACTGAAACGAATTTACTAGGAATGAACATGAAAGTTTTCTACGACAAAGACGCTGACCTCTCCCTGATCAAAGGCAAAAACGTAGCCATCATCGGTTACGGCTCGCAGGGCCACGCGCACGCACAAAACCTGAGCGACTCCGGCGTCAACGTGACCGTTGGCCTGCGCAAAGGCGGCGCTTCGTGGCAGAAGGTTGAGAAAGCCGGCCTGAAAGTGGCGGAAGTGAACGACGCAGTGAAAGCGGCTGACGTTGTCATGATCCTGCTGCCGGACGAGAACATCGCCCAGGTCTACAACGAAAACATCGCACCGAACGCCAAGCAAGGCGCGGTACTGGCCTTCGCCCACGGCTTCAACGTGCACTACGGTCAAGTTGTGCCACGTGCTGACCTGGACGTGATCATGGTTGCACCGAAAGCCCCAGGCCACACCGTGCGCGCTACCTACACCCAGGGCGGCGGCGTGCCACACCTGATCGCTGTGTACCAGGACAAATCCGGCATCGCCCGTGACATCGCCCTGTCGTACGCATCGGCCAATGGCGGCGGCAAAGCCGGCATCATCGAAACCAACTTCCGTGAAGAAACCGAGACCGACCTGTTCGGCGAACAAGCGGTTCTGTGCGGTGGCGCGGTTGAGCTGATCAAAGCTGGTTTCGAAACCCTGACCGAAGCTGGCTATGCTCCGGAAATGGCGTACTTCGAGTGCCTGCACGAACTGAAGCTGATCGTTGACCTGATCTACGAAGGCGGCATCGCCAACATGAACTACTCGATCTCGAACAACGCCGAATACGGCGAGTACGTGACCGGCCCACGTGTTGTGACCGAAGACACCAAGAACGCCATGCGTCAGTGCCTGAAAGACATCCAGACCGGTGAATACGCTAAATCATTCATCCTGGAAAACAAAGCTGGCGCACCGACCCTGATCTCGCGTCGCCGCCTGACCGCAGAGCACCCGATCGAAGAAGTCGGCGCCAAACTGCGCGCCATGATGCCTTGGATCGCCAAAAACAAAATGGTTGACCAGTCGAAGAACTAAGCAGTTTCTTCTTCACGCAAAAGCCGGCATATGCCGGCTTTTTTATTTGCGAGGGGGGTGTCCCTATGTACTTCGTCAAGCAGTTGCGAGAGGTGCAGGGCAATAAAGTGTCCCGTCTCGCATCATGGCGTACATCACGTCGCAGCGCCGCCTTGCGAGAGCGATCAGTGCTTGGTTG
>NZ_WWCN01000014.1 GCF_009857445.1 Duganella flavida | reverse complement strand
CCGCTGGCCGGGGCACCGGGTAAGCCGGGTTTGAGCTGGCCGGGAGCGGCATCGGCGTCGGCCGCCGTTTCCGCACCGGCGGCGCCAGCAGGTGTGCCAGGTGCGCCTTGGGTTGCGCCGCTGGCCGGTTTGCCGCTGCCGGGGACGTACACTGCGGAACCTTGCGACGGCAGGCTGGCGGCGGGCTCGCCGCCCTCGGTGAGGCCGGCTTCGCTGTACAGCACGGTCGGGGTACTGCCCGGCGGATTATTCCCGAGCTGGAAAGTAGGGCGCGGCTGGGCGCTGAGCACGGTCAGCGGCACCTGGCTACCGACTTGGGTATCGCCCGGCAGCATCATGCGCACGGCGTTTTCGGCTACCTTGACCAGGTAGCTACCGTCCTGCAGTTTGGACATGACCTCGGCCGGCACAGTCTGTCCGACCAAGCTTTGCAGCGCGCGCTGGAAGGCCGCCTGGCGGCCATCGCCAATGGCGGCGACAGCACCGGCCCCATCCGCCGAACTAACCGGCGTGACGATGGCGGCGTCCAGGCGCGGCAACATGGCGCGCGCCTGCTTTAGACGCTACCGTAGGCGGTGACGACGCGCCGCTCAGTGCCGGTGGAGTTGATCAGTTTGGACAATTGCGCCATCCACGGCATGGTCAGGTCGCGGATCTGGCGGTCGGCGTTGAGCATCTGGCGTATCAGGTCGATTTTCCGTTCGCGCTCGGCGCCCGTCATGGGTTGCTGTGCTTCCTGCTCGCGCAGCGCCTGCACGTGGGCCGCGCAACGCTGCTCCAGCAAGACCAGGGCGTCCCAGTCGCTGCGGCTGGCGGCTTGCACCATCTGCTCGGTCAGGTCGGCCATCGCGGCGTACACGGATAAAACATCTTGAATCGTCATCATAAATCAGGCGCTCGCGAGGTTGTTAGTGGGTTGAATGCCGGTAGCGGCAGGGGTGTCGGCGATCGCGTTCCAGGCGTCGCGCAACTCGGTCAGCAAACGCTGCACTTCTTCGATGATGCTGGGATCGTTGTTGAGGTTGGCCGTCAGCAGGCGTGCGCTCATGTATTCGTACAACGCATCCAGGCCTTCGGCGATTTCGCCGCCGGCTTTCTTGTCGAGTGCGGCGCGCAGGCCGCTGTCGATGATCATGATGGCCTTGGAAATGGACTTGCCCTTCTCGCCGATATTGCCGGCGCGCATGCCGGTCAGGGCGCTGCTGAGCGCGACCAGCGCGCCGTCGAACAGCATCACGATCAGCTTGTGGGGACTGGCGGCAACCACGCCGGTTTCCATGCCAACTTTGGCATAGGCGTTGACACCAGTTTGTCGAGATCCGAACATACTTTATCTCCTGTTTAATCGTTTGCGGTCAGGCTTTGGACAAAGCCGCAAACTGCTGCGTCAAGAACGACGCGGTGGTATTCATGCTGGCGATCGAGGTGTCGAGCGCCGAGTATTGCGCGCGGTAACGCGCTTCGATGTCGGTCAGGCGTGAGCTGAAGGCGTCGCGCTGCTTTTGCACATCCTTGACGCTGTTGTTCAAGCCGGTGGTGCGGCTGGCAATCGCGCCGCTGCTGCCGAGGTAGCCGGCCGCTAGCGTGTTGAGCTGGTAGGCATAACCCTGCGAGAAGCCGAAGCTGCCGCGCGAACCGGTGGTGTCGCCGGCGATCGTCAGCTTCAAGCCATCGACTGGGGCGCCAGGCGCGCCGGTCAGGGTCTGGCCGTCGCCGGTGGCGGTGTAGCCGCCGATGGTGCCAGCCACGTCCTTGCCGTCGACCGGGGCGCCGCTGCCGAACACGGTGGACAGGTCGGTGCCGCCGGTGCTGATGATGTGAATATTCGACTTGGAGCCATAGCGCGTCGAGGCCAGCTTCAGCGTGCCATCATCGCCTATCGTGGCGGTCACCGTGGCGCCGTTGTTGGAAAACGCGCTGACGCCGTTGATCGACGATTGCAGCAGCGTTGCCATCTGCGACGGGTTGTAGGTGCCCGCCGGCAGGGTGATGGTGGCGGTGTTGTTGATATTGGATGGCACGGTGTCATTCAGCGTGACGGTCCAGGTAGTGTCGGCATCGATGGTGGTTTCGGCCGGCAGTGGCGTGGTGCCTTGCAACACGCCTTGGGTCGCCAGCTGGCTGATGTTGATGGCGTATTCGCCGGCCTGGGTCTTGGTGGTCGAACTGGCAAACTTGACGTCCGGGTCAGTGCCGCGGCCAACCGCCGCGAACAGGCCGGCAATATCGTTGAACTTGTTGTTGATCGCGCTTTGCAGCTTGGCATTGTCCAGTGTCAGCGAGCCGTCCTTCTGGAACGAGACGCCGATTTGCGACAAGTTGGTCAGGCTGGTGCCCTGCAGTCCGGTAATTGAAGAGCTCATCTGGCGCCGCACCGATGCTTGCAGGTTGCGCACGGTGGAGTCGCCCAGCAGCGGACCACCGGTCTTGGAGTCGGCATTGTAGGCGCTGAGCTGGACGATCTGGCTGTTCAGGTCGTTGTAGGCCTTGACGAAGGTGTTGACCGAGGTGGTCAGCGAGCTGCTGTCCTTGGCCACGCTCAGGGTCGAGGTGCCGGTCTTGAGCGCGCTGATGCTGACGCCGGCAATCGCGCCGCTGATGCTGGTGCTGGAGCTGGTTACAGCAATGCCGTTGACGGTCGCTTGCGTGTCCAGCGCCGAGGCCTTCTGGCTCAGATTCTGGGTGCCGGACGGATCGTAGGCCAGCAGCGAGACCAGGTCGGGGTCGGGCGGGTTGCCGCTGGAGCCGGCCAGCGTGATCTTCATGGTCGAACTCTGGCCGGTGGCGCTGGAGGTCAGGATCAGGTGGTTCGGGGTGGCGCCGGTGCCGGACGAACCGTCCGACACGATGCTGGCGGTGACCCCGAAGTTGCCCTTGTTGATGGCATCCATGATGCCCTGCAGCGTATTGTTCGAGCTGTCGATCACGATGTTGCCGCTGGTGCGGCTGGCGTCGGCGGTAAAGCCGGCGCCCAGGTAAGCGCCGCCCACGCCGGCGGTAAAGCCGGCGCCGGCCGGGTTGGTGCCGCCCACGCTGATCGGGCTGCCATCGGCTGCCACCAGCGTGATCGAGCCGACTGCGGTGGTGCTGGAACCAATGTTGGCGGCGCCGCTGTTGCCGATACCGCCGGTGACGCTGCCGGTGACGTTTTCCGCGATGGCGATATTGCTGCCGTCCGGATTGGTGAATTGCAGCGTGCCATCGGCAGCGGTGCCAGTGACGGTGATATTGGCGTCGGCCAGCGCGCGCGCGACGGCGGTATTGCCAGTCAGCGCCGCATCAATGGACGCAGCGGAGACGCCGCTGCCGCCGGCCACGCCGGTGGCTTGGGCCGCAATTTCCACACCGCCGACCGTCAGCGAATAGGTGCCGCCGCCGCTGGTGTCGACGCTGCCAAAGGTCGAGGCGCCGCTGCTGCCAAACAAGGTGGCGCTGGACACGGTGGCCGAGGGCTTGGCCGAGACGCCGGTGGTGGTGCTTTTGGCGTTGATGGCGTCGGCCAGCAGGCGCGCGCTGCGGGTGGTGCCGTCGGTGGCGATGGTGGTGTTATTGATGGTGATCGAGCCCGGCGTCAAACCGCCGGAGCTCAGGCTGGCGCCCAGCTGGGTGCCGGTGATGCCGAAGGTGCCGCCGCTGACGGTGCCGAGCGAGAAGTTAATCGTGGTTTTGTTACCCAGGCCGACGGCCGAGGTGGTGCTCTTGTAGCCGCCCGAGGCCAGCGTTTGCGCCTGCGCCAGCTGGGTGATGTTGACCCGGTAGCTGCCGGGCTGGGCCGTGCTGGAAGCGGTGGCAGTCATCACGCTGGTGTCGCTGGGGGTGCTCAGCAGCGACTGGAAGCTGTTGACCGAGGTCAGGCTCGAGAGCGAGGACTGGAACGTGCCCAGCGCGCTCGACAGGTTGCCGAAGGCGGAGACCTGCGCCAGGTAGCTGGCTGACTTCTTGTCGTAATCTGCCAGTGGTGCAGACTCCACCGCCATCAGTTTGCTGACGATGGTATTGACGTCGATGCCTGAGCCGATGCCGGGAGAAGAGATGCCCACGTTGTACTCCTATGTAAAGCAATAATATAAGACAATATCGGCAGAATCAAACCGGACTTGAGAGGGGAGAAAACCCGCCAGTTCAGGCAAAGCTGAAAAAACAGGCAGCGGCACGGCCGGGTAGTGGCAAGCGAGGCAGGGCGGCGCTCCCGGAGTCAGGATGCCACAGAAGAGAAAAAAGCGGCGCGCACGAGGCGCGGCCGCTTCAGGCGGTTTGCGAGA
Organism: Duganella flavida; assembly: GCF_009857445.1. Taxonomy (GTDB): domain Bacteria; phylum Pseudomonadota; class Gammaproteobacteria; order Burkholderiales; family Burkholderiaceae_D; genus Rugamonas; species Rugamonas flavida. Next base: position 216,773 of record NZ_WWCN01000014.1, on the reverse strand, counting down.
TCAGCAGACCGGTGCTGGATTTCGATTCCAGCGATTTGGCAATTTCCAGCGCTTCCGGCGACGGAATCTGGCGCAGGACTTCCTTGGTACTCTGGTCGATCACTTTCACCACGGTACGCTTGGTGTCGGTGTCCACCGAGAACTCCAGCCCCTGCGAGTTGGCCTGGGCCGACTTGTTGAGCTGCGACACGGCTTCGTTGACCTGGTCCAGTGTCGGAACGGCAGCGTTGGCCTTGACGGCGTTGGCCGTTTCGACTGCGGTGGCCGGTGCGCGTGCCGCGCCCTGCGCCACGGCGGCGTCGGAACTGACCGGGCTGCGGTCGGCGGTACGGGCGGTAGACACAGAGCCTATGCTATCGATAGTCATGATGCTTCCTTTACGAAAAATCCCCGACTGATGAAATCAGCCGGGGAACCAGTTGAAGGCGGCGTTTGCGGCGCCGTCTTATCCCCGGATTTTAGCCACGCAGCAGCGACAGCACGCCGTTTGGCAACGAGTTAGCTTGCGCCAGGATCGCGGTACCAGCCTGTTGCAGGATCTGGCCACGGGTCATGTTGGCGGTTTCCGTTGCGAAGTCGGTATCTTGAATACGGCTACGCGATGCGGACAAGTTTTCGGTCGTGGTGTTCAGGTTCGAAATCGTCGACGCGAAACGGTTCTGGATCGCACCCAGTGCTGCACGGTTGCTGTTGATCTGGTTCAGGGCCGAGTCGATGGATTTCAGTGCTGCATTCGAACCGTCCACGGTCGACACGTCCAGCTTGGCCACCGATTGCAGATCCGAGCCGGCCGAAACGTTGACGATGTCGGTGCCGGTATCGGACTTCAGGGTGAAGCCGCTGTCCGACGAGAACGACAGGCCACCGCCGACCACCGAAGCGACGCCGCCGGTAGCGACGCCAGCAGCGAAGGTGGTCACGTTGCCGCTGACGGCCGCCGTGGCGCCACTGGCAGGCTTGTCGGCGCCGCGCAGTTGCGAGGTTGCCAGCTGGTCGTTGGTGGCGGTGTTGGTGTTGACGATGCTGATATCCGCACCCGACGCGTTGGTCAGCTTGACTTCCTTGAAGCCGGAGGTCGTGTTGGTCACCACAGAGGCGCTGATGCCAGTGGTGCCGACTTGGGCGTTGATCGCCTGGGCCAGACCCGACAGGTCGCCGCCCTTGACTTGGGCCGAGATGGTGACGGCGGTCGAGTTAGCGTCCGATTCCACCGAGTTGTCGCCGCGCAGCTGGAACTGGAAGGAGCCGTCGGCGATGGCATTGGTGCCGGTGCCGGTAATGGTGGCGGTGGTGACGGCGGTGGCGGTCACGCCGCTCGAATTGGACAGCGCGTTGACGCTGGCGGCAATTTTCTTGGCGCTTTCGTTGGCATCGACTTTGACGTTGGTGGTGGTGCCGGTACCCGAGGTGAAGGTCAGGTTCTGCGCGGTGATGGCGTTGAGGCCGGTACCGGTGGTCGACGACGCCGAGTTGGCGGCGGTGCCATCCAGCACCGAGTTCAGCGTGTTGTTGCCGATGTCGGTCGCTTTCGCCGACTGGATGCCGACGTTGATGGTCTGGCCGGAGTTGGCGCCGACCTGGAACTGCGACGCGGTCAGTGAGCCGTCCAGCACGTTCTGGCCGTTGAACTGGGTGGTGGTGGCCACACGGTTCAACTCGCTGGACAGGGCCGATACCTCGTTCTGGATCGATTTACGGTCGGAATCGGAGTTGGTGCCGTTAGCGGACTGAACTGCCAGTTCGCGGATACGCTGCAGCAGATCGCCGGCGGTGCTCAAGCCACCCTCGGCCGTTTGAGCCAGCGAGATACCGTCGTTGGCGTTACGCGCAGCCGTGGTATTGCCGCGAATTTGCGACGTGAAACGCTCCGAAATCGCCAGACCTGCAGCGTCGTCTTTTGCGCTGTTGATGCGCAGACCGGACGACAGGCGTTGCATGGAGGTCTGCAGCGATGCTTGCGAGGAGGTCAGATTACGTTGCGAATTCAGCGAAGCAATATTAGTGTTAATGACTTGTGCCATGATGTTTCTCCAAACTGGTACGACTTATTGTGGGCCGGGTGCCTCAGATCACCTTGGTCTGCTTCCGTGTTCCGAAGCAATCAAACCGCAGTTATTCCCTGTAACGGGTTCCCGCATGGAAAGTTTAGGGAGAAAAGGCAGGAAAATTTTTGCCTTCAGGGCTAAAGTTCGCTATGCATGAGCGTCTAAACGACGTTTAAAAATGAAACTTTAGGGTAAAAATAAATTTATTTATTGCAGTGACATGGGCAAAAAAAATGCCCGGCGCAGGGGCCGGGCACTGTGTTGAGAGGGAGCAGGGGCTTAGTCGGCCACCACCACCCGGTTCTTGCCCGTCTGCTTGGCAGTGTACATGGCCTTGTCGGCGCGCTTGACCAGCTCGGTTTGTTCCTCATTTGGGCGGCGCAGGGCCACGCCGGCCGAGAAGGTGATCAGCACCTTCTCGTTATCGTGCAGGAAGAAGTGCTTGGTCAGCTCGCGCTGCAGGCGGGTCATGGTGGAGGCGGCGGCTTCAACCGTGGTTTCCGGCATCAGGATCAGGAATTCCTCGCCGCCGAAACGGGCGATCACGTCCATCGAGCGCAGCGTGTCCTTGACGATTTTCACCAAATGCTTGAGTGCGGCGTCGCCGGCGATGTGGCCGTAGGTGTCGTTGAGCTTTTTGAAGTCGTCCAGGTCCAGCACGGCAATGCACAGCGGCGTGCCGCGGCGGTCGGAGCGCGCGGTTTCGCGTTCGAACACATCGTCCAGGCCGCGGCGGTTCAGGCTGCCGGTCAGCTGGTCTTCGCGCACCAGTTCGCTCAAGTGCTGCAGTTTGGCTTCCAGGGTGTGGATGCGCGCTTCGGCATCCTGCACTTCCTGCTTGGCCAGCATCATCTTGTCGCGCGCCTTGAGCGCTTCGCTCTGCACCAGGCGGGTTTCTTTCAGCACCTCGTCGAGGATGCTGTTGAGTTCGGAGATATTGTCGGCCTTGCTGATCTTTTCCGAGTAGCCGCCGATTTTCTCATGGAAGTCGCCGGTCGAGGCCGCCACTTGGCCGAGGCGGTCGATAAAGGTCATCATCATATTCTTGACGGTGAGCTTGACGTCCGACAGGCTGTGCTTGAGCTGGCCCTGCTTGTAAATGACTTCCTTCAGGCTGCGGGTAGCCTCTTCCAGCGCACGGACGTCGAGCGGGCCGGCGATCAGGTTTTGCACCGCCTCGATCTGGCCGCGCAGCCAGCTGTCGTCGTCCAGCAGCTCGCTGACGTTTTCCAGCAGCAGCTTGAACAGGCGCAGCAGCAGCTCTTGCTGCTCGCCGCTGTCGCCGCCGCGTACTTCGATCTGGTAGCACAGCTGCTTCAGGCGCACGGCGATCTCGGCCAGCGCTTCCTCGCTGTGGGCCAGCTTGGTGGCAGCGCCCAGCGATTCGGCTTCGGCTGCCAGCACCGGCGCGCCGGCCAGCAGCGAGGCCACGGCAAAGGTCAGGGTGCGGCTCAGCAGGTCGCGCAGGCTGCGGGTCTGTTCGTTTTCCTCGCCCGGCATGCCGGCCACTTCGATGCCTTTTTTCGGCACCACCATGTGCTTTTCCACCAGCTGCGACAAGGCGCGCGCATAGCCGTCCCAGTCGCGCGACTTGACAGCGCGGTTGAAGCGACGGCCGAACTCGGCGAGGTCGCCGGTGTTTTCGGTCATGCGGTTGGCAAACTGGCTGAGTACCGATTCCGGGCCGGGATCGGCGCTGCCTAGCGGTGCCGGGGCAGCGGCGGCCGGTTCGGCGACGACGCCGGCAATTTCGTTATAAATATCGCGATAAGCTTCCGGCGTCGGCGCGATACGGCGCACCGCCAGGCGTCGGAACGCTTCGCGTGCAATGTCGGCCGGATTTTGCTCGGGAGTGTTAGGTTTGCTGGACATAGTGACGCGCGGGCCTCTTCAGGAATTACCAATTATGGCAATGATAAGCCTGCTGTCTCCCAAGCAATACTTCGATAAGCGGCGGGAAGGTGGCTTTCATCTGAGTATGACTATCTTAACCTTTGCTCATTCAATGAGCTGGTTTTTAATCGCGTAGTGCGTCAGTTCCGCACTATTTTTCAGTTTCATTTTAACCAAAAGGCGGGCCCGGTACTCGCTTACCGTCTTGACCGACAGCGACAGCTCCTTGGCGATCACGCCCACCGTCTTGCCGGAGGCGATCATGGTCAGGGTCTGGTACTCGCGGTCGGACAGGGTTTCGTGCAGCGGCGCCTCGTGGTCGTCGTTGACGTGGTTGGCCAGTTCCTGCGCCAGGGCGGCGCTGATGTACTTCAGGTTGCCCGCCACCTGGCGGATCGCTGTCACCAGCTCCTTCGGTGCGCTTTGCTTGGTGAGATAGCCAGCCGCACCCGCTTTCAGCGCGCGGATGGCGTACTGGTCCTCGCGGTGCATGGACAGCATCAGCACTGCCAGCTCCGGCTTTTCCTTCTTGATTTGCTTGAGCACTTCGATGCCGTTACGGTCCGGCAGCGAGATATCGAGCAACATCACCTGGCACTCGGACTTGCGGAACAGTTTGATAGCGTCCAGTCCGTTTTCGGCTTCGCCCGCGACCACGATGTCGCGCGTCTCCGCCAGAATCTGCTTCAAGCCTTCTCGCACAATGGCGTGGTCATCCGCGATGAAGACCTTGATGATGGCTTTTTCTGTCATGAATCCCTACACATTATTTCGTCGTGGAAATGTTTTCTTCCGCTATTGTAGCGCCAGCGGCGGCAGCGATGAGGCTATCGCGTACCGTATCGCGCTTTATTTTGATGGCAACCACCGTGCCGCCGCCATTGGCGTGGCTTAGCGTCAACGTGCCGCCCAATGCGCGGGCCCGTTCGGCCATGCCGCGCAGGCCGAAAGAGTCGGGTTTGGCGCGGTCGGCCTGGCGGATGCCGCTGCCGTTGTCGGCGATTTTCAGGCTGACGTGATGGCGCAGCCGCGCCAGCTTGACGGTCACCTTGCTGGCGTGCGCGTGCTTGGCGATATTGGTCAGCGCTTCTTGCGCGATGCGGAACAGGGCGGTGGCCTGGTCGTTGTCGAGGCCGATGTCGCGGTGGTTGGTGCTGAAGCTGCTGTGGATGCCGGTTTGCTTGTCGAACTCCTTGACCTGCCACTCCAGCGCCGCCACCAGCCCGAGGTCCAGCAGCGCCGGGCGCAAGTCCAGCGAAATGCGGTGGATGGCTTCGATGGTGCGGTCGACCAGCGCATCGACGTAATCGGTTTTCTCCTGCAGCGCCGGATCGGCGCCGTCCAGCCGCGCCGCCAGCATGGCCACCGCCATCTTGATGGCAGTCAGGTTGCCGCCCAGCTCATCGTGGATTTCACGGGCGATGCGGGTGCGCTCCTGTTCCTTGACGCGGTCGGTGTGGGCAGTCAGCTCGGCCAGGCGAGTGCGCGAACGCCGCACTTCCTCCTGCTCCACTTTGCTGTCCGTGATATTGGTCATGATGCCGTCCCAGCGCACCGCGCCGTCCGGCAGCGCATGCGGCGTGCAGCGCAGGTTGATCCACTTGACGTCCTTCCACGCATCGACCCAGATACGGCCTTCCCAGTTCCAGCTCCACAGCGCGGTCGCCGAGGCGTGCATGGCGTCGCGGTAGGACGGGCGGTCGTCTTCGAGGATCAACTCAAGGAAGCGCTGCGGATGGGCGTGCAGGTCGGCAGCGGTCAGGCCCAGCAAGGCCTGGCAGCCGTCGCTCAGGTAGGGGAAGCTGACCGCGCCATCGGCGTGCAGCACGAACTGGTACACCAGTCCTGGCGTGTTGGAAACGATGGCGGCAAAGCGCGCACGCACCTGCTCCAGTTCGGCTAACAGGGACTGGCTGTCGCTGGGGATGGGGACGGCTGCATTCATGGCATCTATGATACGTGAAAGCCATTACAATAAGCGGCATGAATAAAGCATTTGTCAAAGAAGCAGAGGGAGACGAGGACGACGAAGCCGCCGCGCTGGCGTTGGCGATTCCGGCTGGCTCCAAGAATTACATCCGTCCCGAAGGCTACCAGCGCATCAAGGATGAGCTGCTGCAGCTGATCGATGTCGACCGGCCGGAAGTGGTGCGCATCGTGCACTGGGCTGCGTCCAACGGCGACCGCTCGGAAAACGGCGACTACATCTACGGCAAGCGCCGCCTGCGCGAAATCGATCGCCGCATCCGCTTCCTGACCAAGCGCATGGACTCGGCTGCCATTGTCGATCCGAGCGTGCACCATGGCAGCGACCAGGTGTTTTTTGGCGCCACCGTTACTTATAGCAACCAGCATGGCGAGGAGCGCACCATCACCATCGTCGGCATTGATGAGCTGGATCCGCTGAACGGCAAGATCAGCTGGGTGGCGCCGGTGGCGCGGGCGCTGACCAAGGCGAGGGAGGGCGACACCATCACCTTCCAAGCGCCCAACGGCGTGGAAGAACTGGACATCCTGGAGGTGCGTTATCCTGCGCCAGTCGCCGATTAAGTTTGCATGCGGCTTGCTGGCGCTGCTGGGCTGGCAGGATGCGGCGTGGGCGCTCGATACCTATGTGCTCGACATGAGCTCGAGCAAATCGAGTTTCAGCGACAGCCATACCTTGCGGCTGGTGACGGCTGCACTCGAAGCGTCGAGCGCCAAATACGGTGCGTATGAATTCCGCGTGGCGCCGCTGCGCATGGAGCGCGACCGGCTGCTGCAGGAAATGCTCAAGGGCGAGCTGGTCAACCTGAGCGGGCAGGTGACGTCGCAGGAGTGGGAGCAAAAGCTGATCCCGATCCGCATCCCGATCGACAAAGGGATATCGTGCTACCGCATCGCGCTGATCGACGGCCGCAACCAGGATTTATTCAGTACCGTGCGCTCGCTGGAGCAACTGAGGACTTTCACGCTGGGCACGGGGCGGCAGTGGAGTTTGACTGCGACCTACAAACAGGCTGGCTTCAAGGTGGTGGAGGGAGCGACTTCGGCCGGTCTGCATAGCATGCTGGCGGCGGGGCGTTTCCAGTATTTTCCACGCGCGATAGACGAGGCGATTTACGAGCAGGCCGCCTATGTGCCCAACTTTCCGACCTTGAGCGTGGAGCGCAGCTTCGCGCTGTACGTCCCATCGCCGCGCTACTTCTTTTTGGGCGGCGGACAAAAGCGATTGGCGCAGCGGCTGGAATACGGCATGCAGCAGCTGATTGCAGATGGCCGCTTCGACCATCTATTCCACGAATTCTACGACGGCCTGATCGACAAAGCCGGCCTGCGCAAGCGCCGCATTTTCCGTGTCGATAACCCGCTGCTCTCTCCGCAAACCCCGCTATCCAACAAGGCGTACTGGTACAGCCCTTATTGAGCTGGGTCAGAACCAGGCTCCCACAGGCTTGCTAATTTGGCGAGACACTTTGGGAGAGATGCCATGCCTCGACATTCACGTTTGGTATTGCCGGCAGTTCCGTTGCATGTGATTCAGCGCGGGCATGACAGGCAGAGGTGCTTTTTTGTTGATGATGATTTTGTTGAGTTTCGACAGTGGTTGCATGAGGAGACGGTGATTGCGCGGTGCGAGGTGCATGCCTATGTGCTGATGAGTAATCATGTGCATTTGCTGGTGAGCGTGGAGGATGCCAGGCAACTAGCTGCGATGATGAAAGGTGTGACGCAGAAGTATGCGCAGTACTTCAATCATCGGCATCAGACGACGGGGTCGCCGTGGGATGGGCGGTATAAGAGTTGTCTGGTGCAGACGGAGGGGTATTTGCTGGCCTGCCAGCGGTATATTGAAATGAACCCGGTGAGGGCTGGGATGGTGCGATTCCCGGGGAACTATAAGTGGTCAAGCTACCGTTCAAATGCGGAGGGAAGGCATGATGCGTTGCTGACGCCGCATTCGGTGTACCGGCGTCTGGGAATGAATGACAACGAGCGGCGGCAGGCGTATTTGAGACTATTTCAGGAAACCCTCACCCCTATGCAGATTGCAGAAATTCGTGCCGCAGCGAATGGGAATGGGATGTTAGGGGATAAGGGGTGGGGCGCATCCAACCCACGACCTTAGCGATACGCACGCGTTACCACTTAGGGGTCTGACCCCGTACGGGGTCAGACCCCGCGTGGCAGTGCGGGTTAACTGCGCTCGCGCAGGATGCGGTTGACGCCTGCCACGCGGCGCACATTGCGCAGCAGGCCTGCCAGATGCACACGGTCCTTCACCTGGATGGTGAAGCGCAACTGGTGCAGCACGTGTTCTTTGTCCTCGTCCATGCCGACGAAGGTGATGTTGGCATCCGATTCGCCAATCTCCGCCGCCACGCGCGCCAAGATACCTTTCTCGTTGTTGATCAGCAGCTTGATGCGGCTGTCGAAACGGCGGTTCAGTTCCGTGCCCCACTTGACGGCGATCCAGCGGTCCGGTTCCTTGGTCTTCTGGCGCTTGGCTAGCTGGCAGTCGGCCGTGTGCACCAGCAGACCCTGATCACGGCGCAGCTGGCCAATAATCGAATCACCCGGGATCGGCAAACAGCACGGCGCCAGCTGCACCGACACACCTTCGCTACCGCAAATAGTGACCGGGTCCAGTTCAGCCGCGCTATTGTGATCAATCGGCGCGCTAGCCGACTCGCCGCCGCGCAAGCCAAAGATATGCCGCGCCACCAGCGCCGCCATGCGCTTGCCGACGCCGATATCGGCATACAGCTCGTCCAGCGATTTGGCGCTCGATTCCTTCAGCAGGCGCTCGACCAGATGATCTTCCAGCTCCGGGGGCACGCCGAGCGACGTCAGTGCCTGCGACAGCAGCTGGTCGCCCAGCGCAATCGACTCCGGCAGATTAATCGTGCGCAGGTGGTGGCGAATCGCCGAGCGCGCTTTACCCGTGCGCACAAACGACAGCCAGCTCGGGCTAGGCCGCGAAGCCGAATCCGTCACAATCTCAACGATATCGCCATTACGCAGCTCAGTGCGCAGCGACGCCGGCTCATTATTAATCGTGACCGACACCGTATGATCGCCAATGCCAGTGTGGATGGCATACGCAAAGTCAATCGGCGTCGCTCCGCGCGGCAGCGCGATGATTTTCGATTTCGGCGTGAACACGTAGACCGAATCGGGGAACAAGTCGACCTTGACGTGTTCCAGGAACTCAGCCGAGTCGCCAGTCTGCTGCTGGATATCCAACAGCGATTGCAGCCACGCGTGGGTACGCTGCTGCAAGTCCGACATATTCGCTTCGCCATTCTTGTACAGCCAGTGCGCCGCCACGCCCGATTCGGCAGTGCGATGCATTTCCTGGGTGCGGATCTGGAACTCGACCGGCGTGCCGTATGGACCAATCAGCGTGGTGTGCAGCGACTGGTAGCCATTCAGCTTGCGGATCGCAATGTAATCCTTGAACTTGCCCGGCATCGGCTTATACAGCGAGTGCAGGGTGCCCAGCGCCACGTAGCAATTCGGGAAGCTGTCGACCACCACGCGGAAGCCGTACACGTCCAGCACCTGCGAGAACGACAGGTGCTTGCTACGCATTTTCTTGTAGATGCCGTACAGCGTCTTCTCGCGGCCATACACCTCGGCCTCGATATTCGCCATCGACAGCGTGTTTTTCACCGACTCCAGGATCTTCTTGACCACCTCACGGCGATTGCCGCGCGCCGCCTTCACGGCCTTGCCCAGCGTGCGATAGCGCAGCGGGAACAGGTGGGCGAACGACAGGTCCTGCAATTCGCGGTAGATATTGTTCAGGCCGAGACGGTGTGCAATCGGCACATACACTTCCATGGTCTCTTTGGAGATGCGGGCCTTGGCGGCCGGCTTCATCACATCCATGGTGCGCATATTGTGCAGGCGGTCGGCCAGCTTGATCAGGATCACGCGCACGTCCGAGGCCATGGCCAGCAGCATCTTGCGGAAGTTTTCCGCTTGCGCTTCGATCTGGCTTTGGAACTCGATTTTTTCCAGCTTGGACAGACCATCCACCAGATTCGCTACCGGAGCGCCAAAGCGCTCGATCAGCTCTTCCTTCTTGACGTCCTGGTCTTCCATCACATCATGCAGCAGCGCGGCCATGATGGCTTGCGCGTCCAGCTTCCAATCGGCGCAGATTTCGGCCACGGCAATCGGATGCGAGATGTAAGGCTCGCCCGACTTGCGCAGTTGCCCAAGGTGCATTTCGTCCGAAAAGCGATACGCTTCCTTGACCTTTTTGAGGTCGGCAGCGTTCATGTATTCAGCCAGTTTTTCAGACAGATGAGACACCGACGCAACACCGGCCGTCAGGGCAGGAGGCGTGGCCAGAGGCGACGAAGAAATCACAGGTGGAGCAGGAGGGGAGGCAGGTGGTGCGGACAGAGCTTCAGTGCTATCGCTGGCTGCAGGCCCGGACATGACTTTAGCCGGCTTGCTGGCCGGCTTTTTCGCCTTGGCAGGCTTGTCACTCAGAGTAGGATCTGCAGGAATCAGATTCATACGTTCGCGTTCCGTCTCGATGAGAATGTTTCACTACTACTATACCGCATCATTCACATTGTTCGGGAACGCGGTCCCAACTTACATTGGGACTTTTTTCAACATTTCCAGACCGACTTTGCCGGCAGCGATTTCACGCAGGGCGACAACGGTAGGTTTATCCTTGGCTTCCACCTTAGGGGTGTGGCCTTGCAACAGCTGACGTGCGCGGTAGGTTGCGGCCAGGGTCAGCTGGAAACGGTTAGGTATGCTCTTCAGACAATCTTCAATCGTAATGCGGGCCATCTATAACTCCTAAAATCTTGTGTATTTATTTATTCAGCGTGGATGCCCAGTTGGGCAAAGAGCGAGGCGCTGCGCGCCGCTTGTTGCGCAAACCGGCAACGGGCCGCTCGGACGATCGCTGTCAGTTCCGACAGCGCTACGTCGAATTCTTCGTTGATAATAGCATACTCGAACTCGGGGGCGTGGGCGATTTCGCCGCCCGCCGCCAGCAGGCGCTTGGTGATCACGTGCGGCTCATCCGTCGCACGTTTGTACAGGCGTTCTTCCAGCGCTGCGATGGATGGCGGCAGGATGAAAATGCCGGCCGCTTGCGGGAACAGTTTCTTGACCTGGCGGGCGCCTTGCCAGTCGATTTCCAGCAGCACGTCGGTGCCGGATTTCATCTGGTCTTCCACCATCAGGCGCGAGGTACCGTAGTAGTTGCCGTGTACTTCCGCCCACTCCAGGAACTCGCCCTGTTTGGTGCGTGCGACGAAATCTTCCGCCGTGGTGAAGTAGTATTCCTTGCCGTGGGTTTCGCCCGGACGCGGCGCGCGGGTGGTGGTGGAAATCGACAGCTTGATGGTCGGTTCCTGGGCCAGCAGCGCGTTGACCAGCGTGGACTTGCCGGCGCCGGACGGCGCAGCGACAACGAACAGGCTGCCCGAGAAGGCGTTGGTTGAGCTCATGGTTGATCTTTCAAAAACGTCAGCGGGCGATATTTTCCGTCGCCCAAAGATGTATTTTACCAAGAGCAACGGCGGGAGTTCAATTTACAACAAGGAGAGGAAATGCTGCGCTGCGGCAGGCGCGCGCTCCTTGGCGCCGTTGATGAAGTAGATGTAGGCCTTGCCGGACTTGCTTTGCTGCTGCCACTGCTGTGCTTGCGCGACCCATTTCTTCAAGGCTGGCTTGGTGTAGCCGGTTTCGACATCACTTTGCGCGTTCATCAGGCGGGCGTAGGTGAATTCGCCAGTGAGCTCGGTGAAATTGGGATATTTCGGTGAATCGGTGATGACGGTGGCGACCTTGTATTTGCGCGCCAGCTTGAGGTAGTCGTCGCTCAGGAAGCTGTCGTGGCGGGCGTCCAGCACGTGCTGCAGTTTGCGTGTGCCGAGTTTGGCGGGCAGCAGTTTGAAGAAGGCTTCCAGGTCGTCGGGGTCGAATTGCTTGGTGTTCGCCAGCTGCCACAGGATGGGGCCGAGTTTGTCGCCCAGTTCGGTGAGGCCGCTATCCATGAAACGCTCGATTGATTCGCCAGCTTCGGCCAGCACCTTGCGGTTGGTGGCGTAGCGTGTGGCTTTCACGGAGAAGACGAAATCGTCGGGCGTTTTGGCGGCCCAGCTGGCGAAGTGTTCGGGCTTGGCGGTGCGGTAGAAGGTGCCGTTGATTTCGATGCTGGTCAGTTGTGAGCTGGCATATTCAAGCTGCTTTTTAACCGGCACGTCTTTCGGATAAAACGTCTCGCGCCACGGTGCGAAGTCCCAACCGCCGATGCCGACTCTAATCTGCGCCATCTTCCATCTCCTATGGGTATTGATGCCTCAGTCTACACGGGATTGATCTGCTACACTGCGGCCCCGTTATTCAAATAAAACATCCAACAAGGAGATTATGAAATCTACGTTTCAAATGATTGCAGCCGCCGTGTGCGCGGTCGCACTGGTGGCTTGCGGCGGCGGTGGCGGCGACAGCTCGACTTCCTCTCCAGCGGCAGGTGTGCAACCACCGACCGCGCTCAAGATTGAAGACCAAGTGATCGGCACCGGCGCCGAGGCAGCCACCGGCAAAACGGCTTCCGTGCGTTACACCGGCTATCTGTTTGATGGCAGCCGCAGCGATCTGCGCGGCACCAAGTTCGACAGCAATGTCGGCACTGGCAGCCTGTTCAGCTTTGTGGTGAACGCCAATCCGTTGCAAGTGATCTCTGGTTTTAACAGCGGTGTGCTTGGCATGAAGGTGGGCGGCAAGCGCGTCGTCACCATTCCGCCGTCGTTGGGCTATGGCGCCTCGGGCTTCTCCAGCATTCCGGGCAACGCCACCTTGATCTTCGAGATCGAACTGGTAGCGGTCAACTGACCGCCTGCGGCATATCCTGTGTCCTGATAGTATCGGGGTTTAATTCCACACAGGATATGCCATGAAAGACCTGATCATCGTCGCCACCATCACTGCCAAAGAAGGCCACGAAGTGCTGGTGCGTGAAGCGTTGGAGCGCATCGTGCCGCCAAGCCGCGCCGAAGCCGGCTGCATCCGCTACGATCTGCACATCGACCTGGGCAACCACGCCAGCTTCATCATGCTCGAAGCCTGGCGCGACGAAGCCGCGCTGGCCGAACACGAAGCCACGCCGCACTTCCAGGAACTCCTCAAATCCGTCGGCGGCAAAGCCGACGTACAAATCCTCAAGCTGAACCAACTAGTGTAACCAAGGATTGAGCGCGGGTACACCAGTCGATTCAAAGTCACTCACGTTGCGAGTAACCACAGTCAAATCGTGGACAAGCGCTGTCGCGGCGATCAAAGCATCTGCCCAAGGACGGCTTTGATCGACATGCAGCGCGGCGCTTTGCTGCGCAATGGCTGTGTCAACAGGGATAATTCGACCGGCATATGAGATTAGTATTTGATTTTGAAGCCAGTAGCGCAACGAGTCACCACCGACTGCGTTGCGTCGTGCCAGCAGTAAGATGCCGAGCTCTAACTCGTGAATAGTAATCGCCGACAGGTGCTGTGGACTGGCATCGACGCTGAGTTTCCAACGAACGACATTGGGATGTGCCTTGCCTGCGGCCTTCCTCAACTCAGATACGATATTGGTGTCGAGCAGATATGTCATGACAAATCTGCTCCCCGCGCTATTTCTGCTGAACGTGGCGGATCGAAGTCAATGTTAGCAGCCAATTCTGGCACGGAAAGTAGCTCGGCCATATTGCTGTGCTCTCGAATAAGACGTTGGTAGTCCTTAAAATTCAGGAGTACGTAACTCGTTTGGCCCTGCTCTGTCACGAACACTGGGCCGTTGATGACGGCTTTGGCTGGTTTATTGAACTGCTGATTAAATTCCCGGGAGGACAGAGTTGTGCTCGTCATGATGGCACCTCGTTTGGCTGTAGTTCTAAGCTACTACAGGCAACGAGGTACATCAAGCAAGCGGGTCAGTCAGGGGTGAAGGCTTGGGACGCGGCGTAGGTGTCGAGGGCTTCGCGCAGGAGTTGGATTTTGCCGTCTTTGGCGACCAAGCGGCCGGCGTAGGTTTGTTTGTAGAGCTTGCCGGTCGAGAGGACTTTGGCTTCGACGCTGTATTCGCCGAAGGCCTGGTCTGCGGTTTCGATCAACAGCTGCACGTTGTGAAAGCGGAACTCGGGCACGTTTTTTAGCAGGCCGCCGATGAAGGCTGCGATGGCGGCGGGACCTACAGCGCGGGCGTTGATGCCCAGCGAAGACAGCGAAGGCAGTTCCAGTACGCCGTCATCGGCAAACAAGGCCGCAGCGACGGCAGGGTCCTGAATATTATCGAGGTAGGCGGTCAGTAATTGGCTGGCGTTTTTCATGATGTCGCTTTCAAAAAGAAGTTGGAGTGACACCACTGTAGCGCTACATCATTGTTGGATAAATCCGCTAATCGCAAAAGCTTTATTCATATGAGTGAATAATCTGGGCGTAAAAAAAAGGAGCCGGAGCTCCTTTGTTTTATTCGAGGTTCTGAACCTGTTCCCGCATCTGTTCGATCAGCAGTTTCAGCTCCATCGAAGCGTCGGCCAGTTCCTTCACCGAGGCTTTGGCGCCGAGGGTGTTGGCTTCGCGGTTCAGCTCCTGCATCATGAAGTCCAGGCGCTTGCCGACCTGGCCGCCTTTTTTCAGGATGTGGCGCGTCTCGGTCAGGTGCGCCGACAGGCGGCCCAGTTCTTCCGCCACGTCGATACGGATGCCGTACAAAATCACTTCCTGGCGTATCCGCTCCAGCGCATCCTGGCGCGACAGCGCCGAATTCGAGCCTTGGCAAGCCAGGCCCAGCGCATCCTGCATGCGTTCCACTGCCTTTTGCTGGAACGCTGCCACTACTTGCGGAATCAGCGGCGTGATGCGCTTGACGATGCCTTCCATCGCTTCAATCCGCGACACCAGCATGGCTTCCAGCGCCGCGCCTTCGCGCTGACGACTGTGCACGAACGCTTCCACGGTGCGCGCGGTGAGGGTGGCCACGTCAGCCTGCAGCGACTCCTGGCCGATTTGCGCTTCTTCGATCACGCCCGGCCAGCGCAGTAGTTCAGCTACTGACATCGTTTGCACACCGGCGAACAAGCCAGCGACTTCGCTCTGCAAGCGTTGTAATTCGGTTAATAGGGGCAGATTCAGCGCCTGCGTACCTGTGGTGGCGGCTTTGCGGCCAAAACTCAGTCGCAGTTCGACTTTGCCGCGGGTGATGGCGGCCATGATCGCCGCGCGTAAATCGGGTTCAAGCGCACGCAAATCGTCGTTTATTCGGAACTGCAAGTCCAAAAACCGTGAGTTCACACTCTTGATTTCAATGGTCAAAGTTCCCGCCGCACTTTCACTGGTGGCGACCGCGTAGCCCGTCATGCTGGAAATGCTCAATGGATATCCCCGATTTAATCTTTACAAAACAGTGATTTATCCACACAATCCGGGATGTCGAGGCGAGGAACCCTATGGCTGCACAAAACAACGCCCCCCTACCGGATGGTCTGGAAATTGCTGGATATCGCATTGTAAAGAAAATTGCGTCCGGTGGGTTCAGTATTGTTTACCTTGCCTACGATACCGAGGGCGTGGCGGTCGCAATCAAGGAATATTTGCCTAGTTCTTTGGCACTGCGGCAGGACGGCGAGCTGGTGCCGGCCGTCTCCAAAGCCAATCTTGCCGTGTTCCGCATTGGGCTCAAGTGCTTTTTCGAGGAAGGCCGGGCGCTGGCCCGCATCTCGCATCCGAATGTTGTAAGCGTGCTCAATTTCTTCCGTGCGCACGAAACGGTTTATATGGTTATGGCCTACGAGTCCGGCCATTCGCTGCAGGAGTATATCCAGCGCCAGCGCGGCAAGGGAGTTAAAGTAGGTGAACTTTTTATCCGCACTATCTTCACGCAAGCGGTGAAAGGCCTGCGTGAAGTCCACGCCAACAAGCTGCTACACCTCGACCTCAAGCCCGCCAACATCTACCTGCGCACCGACGGCACGCCGATGCTGCTGGACTTCGGCGCCGCGCGCCAGACCATCAACACCGACATGCCGACGCTGACGCCGATGTACACGCCCGGCTTCGCGCCGCCCGAGCTGTACGCCAAGACCGGCATGGGACCGTGGACCGATATCTACAGTATTGGCGCCTCCATGTTCGCCTGCATGGTCGGCTCGCCGCCGCAGCCTGCCGACCAGCGCAAGATCGAGGACAAGATGGCCGGGCACTTTGAAAAACTGGAAGGCCAGTACTCGCCAGAGCTGGTGCAGCTGGTGCGCTGGTGTTTACAGCTCGAACCGTTGGACCGTCCGCAAAGCCTGTTCGCCTTGCAGAAGGTGCTGCAAGCGAAACCGCCGGTGGTCGCGCCGCCAACGCCACAGCCACAAAGCGTGATGGACAAGCTGCGTGGACTGGTGGGGCGTTTGGGCGGCGGCAGTGGCGGCGCCGCGCGCGCCAAGGCTGGTCCGGATACGCTGGTCTGACTTTAGAAGGACTGAATCATGCAATTCTCCGTGTACCAGGAAAGTCATATTGGCGGCCGCAAGGTGAACCAGGACCGCATGGGCTATAGCTTCACGCGCGACGCGCTGCTGCTGGTGCTGGCCGACGGCATGGGCGGCCACCTGCGCGGTGAGATCGCGGCCAGCGTGGCGCTGCAAACCATCTCCACCATGTTCCAGCAACAGGCGCAGCCCTACATGAAAAAACCGCAGCGCTTTCTGGAAGAAGCCTTGCTGGCAGCGCACCGCGACATCCACCAGTTCCGCCACGCGAACAAGCTGCCTGAAACGCCGCGCACCACCATCGTCGCTTGTCTGATCCAGCACAACACAGCAACATGGGCGCACTGCGGCGACTCGCGCCTGTACTGGATGCGCAATGGCCAAATCCTCGGCCGCACGAGGGACCACTCGCACGTGGAGAACCTGATCGCCAAAGGCATGGCGCTGCCGTCCGAACGCGCTACGCACCCGGACCGCAACAAGCTGTGGAACTGCCTTGGCGCTGATTCGCTGCCGCGCGTGGAAGTCGGCGCTGGCGTTGGTCTGCTGCCGGGCGATTTGATGCTGTTGTGCTCCGACGGTTTGTGGTCTATGCTGCCGGACGATGAAATTGTGCGGCGCCTGCAAGCGCAAACCGTGGTGAGCGCCGTGCCGGACATGCTGCAAGCCGCGCTGCGAGCAGCGGGCGACGCCAGCGACAACGTCACGGCGCTGGCCATCATGTGGCAAGGCAGTTCGGTGCTGGATAATATGGACCCGGTAACCGAGACCATGATTTCGACCGAGGCGCTGCCGGAAGACCTGCACAGCACCACCATCCGCGACACGGCGCCGCCGGCGCTGTCTTCCGATACTGCACCTTCGGAGGCCGATGCCTTCGATGACGACGAAATTGAAAAAGCCATCGCGGAGATTCGCGGTGCAATCGAAAAATCTTCCCAAATTCTGAAATAAGGAAAACGTAATGACTGAAGTAACTCGCCCAAGCGGCCGTCCTGTCGACGCGCTGCGCACCCTGCGCCTGACCCGCGACTACACCAAGCACGCCGAGGGTTCGGTGCTGATCGAGTGTGGCGACACCAAGGTGATTTGCACCGCCAGCATCGAAGATAAAGTGCCGGGCTTCCTGAAGGGTAAAGGCCAGGGCTGGCTGACCGCCGAATACGGCATGCTGCCGCGCTCCACCCACAGCCGCATGGACCGCGAGGCGGCCAAGGGCAAGCAGTCCGGCCGCACGCAAGAGATCCAGCGCCTGATTGGCCGTTCGCTGCGCGCAGCGTTCGATCTGGAAGCGTTCGGCGAGCGCACCCTGCACCTGGACTGCGACGTAATTCAGGCCGACGGCGGCACCCGCACCGCGTCCATCACCGGTGCGATGGTGGCGGCTTACGATGCATTCTCCAAGCTGGTGGCACGCGGTGCGATTCCTGCGATTCCGCTGAAGCACTTCGTGGCCGCGATTTCGGTCGGCGTGTACCAAGGCACGCCAGTGCTGGATCTCGACTACATCGAAGATTCGGGCTGCGATACCGACATGAACGTGGTGATGACCGATGCCGGCCACTTCATCGAAGTGCAAGGCACGGCAGAAGGTGCAGCCTTCGACCGCGCCGGCATGAACCGTCTGCTGGATCTGGCGCAAGCCGGTATCGCGGATTTGATCAAGCTGCAGAAGCAGACGCTGGGACTGTAAGGTTCTCTAATAGCTGCCAGCCGGCTAGTCGCCCAAGCTGCTCGCGGCCACTGTCCGTTCGTCGCTGCCATGCACCAGCTGGAAGCGGTGATCGACAGCCTGGCCGCATACGGCGCCGTGTCGACTTCCATCGTGCTGGCGACTTATCCCTCCAAGCCGGTGGCGCTGGAGGCCTGACCCATGCGCTCCTTGAGGAAGTCGATAAACACCGACGTCTTCAACGCCAAAAATTCGCGCGCTGGATAGACTGCATAAGTTGCCGGACCTTGCGGCAGCGGGCATGCTCGCGCAAATCCTCCGGCGTTTCCGGCTCGCCCGCGCGTGCAAGGTAGGTAGGGGAGGCCACGATCACGCTGCGGTTCTCGGCCAGTTTGCGCGCCACCAGCGTGGAGTCGACCAGATTGGAAGTGCGGATCGCCACATCGATCTGCTCATCGATCAGGTCAACAATGCGTTCCTCCAGCTGCAGCGAGATTTTCACTTCCGGGTACCGCTGCGCAAACTCCGCCAGCAGCGGCACCAGCGGACGCCGCGCGGCAATGGAGCTGGACACGCGCAGCAGCCCGCGTACCTGTTGCTGGTGCTGGTCGGTCAGCTGTTCGATATTGCCCAGCGCCCGCTCGATCTGGCGCGCCTGCTGCAGCACCTGATCAAGACTGCCCCTCTGTGGACAACAATGTATCGCCTGATTGGTGACTTATCAAGTGATTTAACGCGGTCTATACTGCTTCCATCGACTATCAAGGAGTCCCACATGCAAAACCACCAATTCCGTCTCACCAGCCGCCCAGCGGGCGCCGTTCAACGCAGCGACTTTAGCTACGGTAGCGAGGCAGTGCGCGCGCTGGTCGAAGGCGAAGTGCTGGTGCAGATCAAGTACGTGTCGCTCGATCCGGCCATGCGCGGCTGGATGAACGCCAGCGAGAATTCCTACATGCCGCCAGTCGGCATCGGTGAGGTGATGCGCGCCATCGCGGCGGGCAAGGTGATCGACTCGCGCAACGACGGCTTTGCAGTGGGTGACCACGTGACCGGCCTGTTGGGCGTGCAGGAATACGCCATCTCCAGCGGCCAAGGCTTGTTCAAGGTTGATGCTGCGCTGGCGCCGCTGCCGCTGTTCCTCGGCACACTGGGCATGACCGGCATGACGGCGTACTTTGGCCTGCTGGACGTCGGCCAGCCGAAAGAGGGCGACACGGTGGTGGTCTCCGGCGCGGCCGGCGCAGTGGGCGCAACGGTCGGCCAGATCGCCAAGATCAAAGGTGCACGCGTGGTCGGCATCGCCGGTGGTGCGGACAAATGCCGGTATCTGGTTGAAGAACTGGGCTTCGACGCCGCCATCGATTACAAGTCGGAAGACGTGGCCGCAGCACTGAAGCAGCATTGCCCGAACGGTGTGAACGTGTTCTTCGATAACGTCGGCGGCGAGATCCTGGATGCGGTGCTGGCCAAGCTGGCAATGGGCGCGCGCGTGGTGATTTGTGGCGCTATCTCGCAGTACAACAACCTGGAAGCAGCCAAGGGCCCGGCCAACTACCTGCAAATCATGGTGAAGCGCGCCACGCTGCGTGGCGTGATGGTGTCCGACTACTACCCCCGCGCCAAGGAAGCCATCACCGACATGGCGGGCTGGATCCGCGCCGGCAAGCTGAAAACGCGTGAAGACGTGGTAGCAGGTCTGGAGAGCTTCCCTGAAACCTTCAACAAGCTGTTCGACGGTTCCAACAACGGTAAGTTGGTGCTCAAGGTAGCTTAAGGTCACCCCGGCGCAAAGGGTTTACAATGTCGGCTTCATTTACGTAGCCGAACATCATGACCCAACGCCTGATCCTCGCCTCCAATAACAAGGGCAAACTGAAAGAGTTCAACGAACTGCTGTCGACCGTGGGCTTTGATGTCCACGCGCAGGGCGAATACGACGTCCCTGAAGCGGATGAGCCTTTTCACACGTTTGTCGAAAATGCATTGCAAAAAGCCCGTCACGCCGCGCGCCTGACCGGGCTTCCTGCGCTGGCGGACGATTCCGGCGTATGCGTCAATGCGCTGGGCGGCGCGCCCGGCGTGTACTCGGCGCGCTTTGCCGGCGAGCCGAAATCGGACGCGCGCAACAACGAGAAGATGATCGCGGAACTGGCCAAGCATGAAGACAAGTCCGCGTACTACTATTGCGTGCTGGTGTTCGTGCGCCATGCTGACGATCCGCAGCCTATCATCGCTGATGGTCGCTGGAACGGCGTGATGATCGACACCCCGCGCGGCGCCGGTGGCTTTGGCTACGATCCTTACTTCTTCATTCCGTCACTGGGCAAGTGCGCTGCTGAATTGAGCTCCGATGAAAAGAACGCCTTGTCGCATCGCGGCCAGGCCCTGCGCGCACTGGTAGAGAAGCTGAAATGATCCCGATTAAAATCGTCGGCGCAACTACGCAAGCCTCTAAGCCAGCGGTCGACATTAGTGAAACCGCAGGCGTCGCTGCCAAGTATCTGCAGGGTGGCTCGCTGAATTTGACGGCGCTGCCGCCGCTGTCGCTGTACATCCACTTCCCATGGTGCGTGCGCAAATGCCCGTACTGCGATTTCAACTCGCACGAAGCTAAGGATGGCGGCGCGTTCCCCGAGCAGGAATATCTGGACGCGGTGCGCACCGACCTGGAAATGGCGCTGCCGCTGATCTGGGGTCGCAAGATCTACACCATCTTCATCGGCGGCGGTACGCCTAGCCTGATGTCGGCCGCAGGGCTGGACCGCTTGCTGTCTGACGTGCGCACCTTGCTGCCGCTGGACAGCGACTGCGAGATCACGATGGAAGCCAATCCCGGCACCTTCGAGGCCGAGAAGTTCAAGTCCTATCGCGCCAGTGGCGTGAATCGTTTATCGATTGGCATCCAGAGCTTCAACGAGCGTCACCTCAAGGCGCTCGGCCGCATCCACGACGACAACGAAGCCAAGCGCGCAGTGGAAATCGCACTCGCCAACTTCGACAACTTTAATCTGGATTTGATGTACGCGCTGCCGTCGCAAACGCTGGAAGAGGCGCGTCATGATGTGGAAACGGCGATGGCCTTCAATCCACCGCACCTGTCGCTGTATCACCTGACGATGGAGCCGAACACGCTGTTCGCGAAATATCCGCCAACGCTACCGGACGACGATGCCAGTGCCGACATGCAGGACATGATCGCGGAACTGACCAAGGCCAATGGCTACAACCAGTACGAGATTTCGGCCTACGCGAAAGAAGGCCATCGCGCGCGCCACAACCTGAACTACTGGGAGTTTGGCGATTACCTCGGCATCGGCGCGGGCGCGCACTCCAAGCTGTCGTTCCCGCATCGCATCCTGCGCCAGGCGCGCTACAAGCAGCCCAAGGCCTACATGGAACAGGTCAAACTGGGCACGCCAATTCAGGAAGAGTACGAAATCCAGCGCGAGGACATGGGCTTTGAGTTCATGCTCAACACCTTGCGCTTGCACGGCGGCTTCGATCCCAACCTTTTCAGCGAGCGCACTGGCTTGAGCATCAACGCCATCGACAAGCAGCTCAACGCCGCCGAGGCGAAAGGGCTGCTCTACCGCGACTACAAGATCATCAAGCCGACCGAGTTAGGCCAGCGCTTCCTCAATGATTTGCAAGAGCTATTCTTGAAGGGCTAGGACGCTTGCCTGGCCTTGCCGGCGCTGACAGGGCGCCGTGCAAGCCATCATGTCCGAGTTTGAACGACGACGCCACATCGGCCAGCTTCGAGGCCTGTTCCTGCATGCTGGCCGCTGCCGCAGCGGCTTGCTCCACCAGCGCGGCGTTCTGCTGCGTCACGCTATCCATCTGCGTGATGGCGGTATTGACCTGATCGATGCCGATACTCTGCTCGCTGCTGGCGGAGGTAATCTCCCCCATGATATCGGTCACGCGGCGCACGCTGGCCACCACGTCGTTCATGGTGCTGCCGGCTTGCTGCACCAGCTTCTGGCCGATATCCACCTGCTCGACCGAATTGCCGATCAACTCCTTGATCTCCTTGGCCGCACCGGCAGAACGCTGCGCGAGGTTGCGCACTTCCGACGCCACCACCGCAAAGCCGCGCCCTTGTTCACCGGCGCGCGCTGCTTCCACCGCCGCATTCAGCGCCAGGATATTGGTCTGGAACGCAATGCCGTCAATCACGCTGATGATGTCGAAAATTTTGCGCGACGAGTCGTTGATGGAGCCCATGGTGTTCACCACCTGGCCGACAATGGCGCCGCCTTTCTCCGCCACCGCGGACGCGGCATGCGCCAGTTGGTTGGCCTGCTTGGCGTTTTCCGCATTCTGACGCACGGTGGACGTCAGCTCTTCCATCGAAGACGCGGTTTCCTCCAGCGAGCTGGCTTGCTCCTCGGTGCGCTGCGACAGGTCCATATTCCCGGTGGCGATTTCGTTGGAGGCGGTGGCGATGGTGTTGGTGCCGATCTGCACCTGGCTCACCACTTCGCGCAGCGAGTCGTTCATGCCGCGCAGGGCCTTCATCAAATCGCCGATTTCGTCCTGGTTGTTTTGTGCGCTGAACTGCGTGGTCAGGTCGCCGTTGGCAACGGTGGCGGCGATGTCCACGGCGGACTTCAGCGGCACGGTGATGGAGCGCGAGATGATCCACGCGGCTACGGAGCCGATGCTGACCATCAGCACCGCCAGCACCAGCAGCAGCGCGTTGGAGCGGCTGTTGGCGGCATCGATGGCGTGGGCGGTATCGTCGATAGCCTTGCGCTGCATGGCGAGGAAGCTTTTCACCTTGTCCTGGTAAGCATCGGCGGAGGGCGTGAAGCCATCCTTGAACAGCTGCTCAGCCTTGGCCGAGTCGCCAGCCTTACGGGCGTTCATGATATCGGTCTTGGCCTTCTGGTACTTGTTGCGCAGGTCCGTGATCTGTTCCATCACCTTGCGCTCCTCGTCAGTGGACAGCCGGCTCTTGATCTGCTCAATCAATTCGCTACCGCGCTTGGTGCTGGCGGAGATGACATCAGCAAAGGTATCGGAGAGTTTTTCGTCGGAGCTGCGGGCGATCAGCGCGGTGCGGGCGATGGCCGAGTAAATCAATACGTACCAGTCGG
Organism: Duganella flavida; assembly: GCF_009857445.1. Classification (GTDB taxonomy): domain Bacteria; phylum Pseudomonadota; class Gammaproteobacteria; order Burkholderiales; family Burkholderiaceae_D; genus Rugamonas; species Rugamonas flavida. The sequence goes on along the minus strand of NZ_WWCN01000014.1, from coordinate 193,579 downwards.
AGACAAGGCGCTCTTTGGCCAGCGGCAGTTCCATCATGTCGCGCGTGGCTTGCGCGGTGGAGCGGGCGTTGATCAGTGCGACCGAGGTGGCCAGGATCGCCAGCAATAGCACCACGGCGAAACCGACAGCGAGACGAGTACCGATGCGCATCTGCGACAGGACATTCATGATCACCCCTCCGAACATACATGCGGAATACAAGTATGCGCTAGTCCTGCGGCGATGCGTTCACTTCGGCGGCTTCTGTCGTATTTTGAGAACAGTCAGAAGCTGGCGGCCTGTTTCAGGTCGGGCTTTTCGCACCAGCGGGCGAAGGCTTCGGCCATGCGTTCGCTCTCACCGATGGCTCGCAGCCAGTCGCGGTTGCGGTGGTCGTGATTTTGGCCGTAGACCTTAAAGTCCTTGCGGTCGGGGAGTTTGGCGTTGGGGAGCGTGCGTACGAAGTCCTGCGATGGCGAGACCAGGATCATGTTCTCCAGCGCGTGGTCGCGGGCGCGGCGCCACGGCATCGACTTATCGAGCCAGCCGGGCACGATGTAGTCGTTGAAGTGTGGGTACAGCACCAGGCCGGGATCGCGCTGGTAGGGCAGGTGCAGGTGGTAGTCGATCAAACCGCCGTCCCAGTAGGCGCCGTCCGGCGCGCCGGCGATGTTGGTCACCGCTTCCAGCACCAGCGGGATGGAGCCGGAGGCCAGCAGGGCGTCGCGCAGATTTTCTGTTTGCAGGCCGACGAAATGGGCGGCGAAGGCGTCGAAGTCGTCGCGCAGCCAGCGTGCGTCGTCGTGCTGATTGTGGAAGATCACGCGCTCCATCGAGGCGGCGAGGCGTTTGCGCGATACGGCGTTGCCGGCGGCGGCGAGCAGGAAGCCTGCCATCTCGCGCCAGCGCGCGCCGTTGGTGCCGCTCAAGGCGCCGATGCCACGGATGGTGATGATGGAGACGTGATGGTCTGGGTGGTTGATCGCTTCCTGGCCACGGCCGTCGAGCAGTTCATCGAGCAGGGCACGGCAGGTTTGGCTGACGTAGGCTGACGTCACCTTGTCCGGATAGCGCTGGCCGGCGTACAGGCGCACCAGCCGCTTATGCGCCGCGACCGGATCCCGGAACGCGGAAGCAGCCATGCGCCACGCGCCGATGGAGGCGCCGACGAGCTTACGCTGGCGTGGTGCGGTCTTGAAAAAATCGCCAAACATCCAGCAGTCCAGGCCATGCAGGATGAGGCCTTTCGGACCGCCGGCGGCGGCAGGAACGATAGCGATATCGGCAGCCTGCATGCCCTCGGCGGCAATCCGCTGGCGTGCCCGCTGACCGAGGCGGATGGTAATCGGAGAAGTCATCCCGCTAGTTTAGCGCACGCCGCCTCCCAGCGTGCGGTACAGGTCAATGGCGCTGGTGGTGCGCAGCAGGCGGGCTTGCACCAATGTTTGCTGTGCGCTGAATAGTTCGCGCTGGGCGTCGAGGATGTCCAGCGAGCTGGCGACGCCGTTGTCGAAGCGCAGTTGCAGCAGTTTGAGGCGATCGGCTTGCGCTTCCTGCACGGCGCGCTGGGCGGCCACCTGTTCGCCGAGGTAGTCGCGTGCGGCCAGTGCATCTGCGACTTCGCGGAAGGCGGTCTGGATGGTTTTCTCGTAGTCAGCGATGGCGATGTTTTTGCGGACTTCGGCCAGCGAGAGGTTGGCGCTGTTGCGGCCCGCGTCGAAGATCGGCAGCGTCAGTTGCGGTGCGAAGGACCAGCTGCCGGAGCCGCTGTCGAACAGGCCATGCAGCGCAGGACTGCTGCTGCCCACTGCCGCCGTGAGGCTGATGCGCGGGAAGAAAGCGGCGCGTGCGGCGCCGATGTTGGCGTTGGCAGCTTTCAGACGCTGCTCGGCGGCGCGGATGTCGGGACGGCGGGCCAGCAGGTCAGATGGCAGGCCGGCTGGCAAGGCGCTCAGTGCGTCGATTTGCGCGTCGGTCGGCATGGCGCCGGTGTTCGCTGCTTTGGCCGCGCCAGAGCTGGTGCCTTCTGCGGCTCTCGGGGCTTGGCCAACCAGCAGCGTCAGGGCGTTTTCGGCTTGCGCGCGTTGGCGGGCCAGTGCCAGTGCGGATGCGCGCGCGGTCTCCATCAGCGTTTCGTTGGAGCGCAGGTCGAGGCGCGATGAGGCGCCCACTTCGGCGCGTTGCTGCGTGAGCTTGTAGGTGCGGGCGCGTGCTTCGTAGGTTTGCTGCGCCAGCGCGTATTGTTCGGCGTAGGCGCGTTCGGTGTAGTAGGCCTGCGCCACTTGCGACACCAGTGCGATTTGCGCGGCCTGGCGTGCTTCTTCGGTGGCGAGGTAGCTAGCCAGTGCAGCATCGCTCAGGCTTTTTACGCGGCCGAAGAAATCCAGCTCAAACGAGGATACCGATACGCCGACGTCGTAGCGTTGACCGACGGTTGATTTCCCGGTCGATGACAGGAAGGCCGGTGTCTTGGCGCGCGTGTCAGCCACGCTGGCGTTCAGGTTCGGCAGGCGGTCGGCGGATTGGATGTTGTACTGGGCGCGAGCTTCTTCGATGCGCAGTACGGCAGTGCGCAGGTCGCGGTTGTTGTCCAGCGCTGCGGCGATCAGCTGCTGCAGGCGCGCATCGGAGAAGTATTCGCGCCAGCCGGTATCGACGGCGGTCCTGGCGTCGGCAGGCAGCGGCAGTGGTACGCTGGTGCGCGATGCTGCGCCGGCGCTGTCGGACGGGAGGGCTGCGGCCACCGGTGCGGCGGGGCGCTGGTAGGTCGGCGCCATCGAGCAGGCGGAGAGCAGGGCAGCGCTGAATAAGGCTGCGGGCTTAATCATAGGTTTCATGGTTTTTATCGTTCAATTCATGTGCAGCCAGTTTGCGTTGGCGCTCGCTGCCCTTGAAGATGCGACGCACCACCACAAAGAACACTGGCACCAAAAACACCGCCAGCACGGTCGCCGTAATCATTCCGCCCATCACGCCGGTGCCGATGGCGCGCTGGCTGGCCGATCCCGCACCGGTGGCAATCACCAGCGGCAGCACGCCCAAGATAAACGCCAGCGACGTCATGATGATGGGGCGGAAGCGCAGGTGCACGGCTTCCAGCGTCGCCTCGATCAGGCCTTTGCCTTGCGCTTGCAAGTCCTTCGCAAACTCGATAATCAGGATCGCATTCTTGGCCGACAAGCCGATGATGGCAATCAGGCCGACCTTGAAGTAGACGTCATTCGGCAGTCCGCGCAGGTGAGCGCCGAGTAGCGCACCCAGTACTCCCAGCGGCACCACCAGCAGCACCGCCACCGGGATCGATTCGCTTTCGTACAGCGCTGCCAGCACCAGGAAGGCGGCCAGCAGCGACAACGCAAACAGCATCGGCGCTTGCGAGCCGGAGGTTTTCTCTTCCAGCGACTGGCCGGTCCACTCGATGCCGAAGCCCGGCGGCAGTTGTTCCGCCAAACGCTCCAACTCGGCCATCGCTTCGCCAGTCGAGCGGCCCGGCGCAGCATCGCCGGTCAGCTTGATGGCCGGGTAGCCGTTGTAGCGCACCAGCTGCACCGGGCCTTGTATCCAGTGCGATGAGGCGAACGAAGAAAACGGCACCATGGTCCCACTGGCGCTACGCACGTTGAGCTGCATGATGTCCGTCGGCTGCAAGCGGCGAGGCGCGTCGGCCTGCACGATCACGCGCTGCTGGCGCCCGCTGCTGGTGAAGTCGTTGACGTACGAGGAGCCCAGTGCGGTCGACATCATGGCGTTGATGTCGGCGAAGGACACGCCCAGCGCATTGGCCTTCTCGCGATCGATATCGACTTGCAGCTGTGGCGCATCTTCCAGTCCTTCCGGACGAACGCCTTTCAGGATCTCGCTCTTACCCGCAAGCCCCAGCAGCTGGTTGCGCGCCGCGATCAGCGCATCGTGGCCTTGCGCGCTGCGATCCTGCAGGCGCGCCGTGATGCCGGTGGCGTTACCCAGTTCGCGGATCGGCGGAGGGCTGAGCGGGAAGATGATTGCATCGGGGATGCCGGACAAATCGCCAAACGCGCGTTGCGCAATCGCCTGTGCCGACTGCTCCGGTCCGCGCTCTTTCCAGTCCTTCAGCGGAATAAACACCAGACCAGCATTCTGGCCGTTACCCGAGAACGAGAAGCCCGCCACCGCAATGGTGCGTGCCACGCCCGGCTGTTTGCGGAAGTAGGCGTCGGCCTGCGCCAGCACGGCTTGCGTGCGGCTGGTCGATGCGCCTGGCGGCAGCTGTACGTTGGCGATCAAGTAGCCCTGGTCTTCATTCGGCAGGAAGGACGATGGCAGGCGCGCATACAGCCAGCCCACAACACCACACAGCAGCGCGAAGATCACGAGATAACGGCCGGTGCGCTTGAGGATATTCGCAATCACTCCCTGGTAGCCGGTCGCCGTCACCGCGAACTTGCGGTTGAACCAGCCGAAGAAGCCTTTCTTCTCGTGGTGATGCCCAGCCTCCACCGGCTTGAGCATGGTGGCGCACAAGGCCGGCGTCAGGGTCAGCGCCATCAGCGCGGAGAACAGCATGGCCGACACCATCGCCAGCGAGAACTGGCGGTAGATCGCACCGACCGCGCCGCCGAAGAATGCCATCGGAATGAACACCGCCACCAGCACCAGCGTAATGCCGATGATCGCGCCAGTGATCTGGCTCATCGCCTTGCGCGTAGCGTCGCGCGGCGACAAGCCTTCCTCGCTCATGATGCGCTCGACGTTTTCTACCACCACAATCGCATCGTCAACCAGAATACCGATCGCCAGCACCATGCCGAACATGGTCAGCACGTTGATGGAGAAGCCGAACAGCTGCATCGCCGCGAAAGTGCCCATCAGCGCCACTGGCACCACGATGGTCGGGATCAGCGTGTAGCGTATATTTTGCAGGAACAGATACATCACGAGGAACACCAGCAGCACCGCTTCCAGCAGTGTCTTTACCACTTCCTCAATCGAGATTTTGACGAACAGCGAGGTGTCGTAAGGGATGGTGTACTTCACGCCGGGTGGGAAGTATTTCGCCAGCTGCTCCATTTTATCTTTGACGGCGGTCGCGGTTTGCAGCGCGTTACCGGTCAGCGACAGCTGCACTGCAATCGCGGAGAAGGGCGCGCCGTTCAGGCGCGCGTTGATGTTGAAGCTGGCGCCGCCCATCTCCACGCGCGCCACGTCTTTCAAGCGCACCAGCGAGCCGTTGGGATTCGCGCGCAGTACGATCTGGCCGAATTCCGTGGTGGACGACAGCTGGCCGGTCACCACAATCGGTGCAGAGTAGGTCTGCTGCGCGGGGCTAGGCAGATCACCCAGCGTGCCAGAAGTAACTTGCGCATTCTGTGCGCGGATGGCTGCCGTGACGTCGGTCATGTTCAGTTTTAGTCCGATCAGCTTTTGCGGATCAACCCAGACGCGCATAGCACGCTCGGTGCCGAACAACTGCGCCTGTCCCACGCCGGGAATGCGTTTGATTTCATTGACCACGTTGCGCGCCATGTAGTCGCCCAAGCCGGTCGGATCGAGGCGGCCGTCGGTAGAAGTCAGACCGACGAACATCAGGATGTTGGAACGCGCCTTGTTCACCTGCACGCCTTGCTGCGTCACAGCGGCCGGCAGGCGTGACTCCACGCGTTTGATGCGGTTCTGTACATCCACCGCCGCCAGGTCAGGATTGGTGCCGGGGACGAAGGTGACGGTAATCGTCACCGCGCCACTGGCCTCGCTTTGCGATTCGACGTATTGCAGGCCATCGGCGCCGTTCATCTCTTGTTCGATGACGCTGGTGACGGCATCGTCCAGCACTTGCGCGGTGGCGCCGGGGTAGTTGGCCGTCACCACGATGGATGGCGGTGCGATGGTCGGGTACTGCGACACCGGCAGCACGGTAATCGCCAGCATCCCGCCGAGCAGGATAAACAGCGCGATCACCCATGCGAAGACCGGGCGGTCGATGAAGAACTTGGCCATGTGTGCTCCCGGTTACTTGGCGGCGACAGGCGCAGGTGCGGCCGGCGCGGCGCTGGCCGGGCCTTTCCACGGCTGCGGATTCACCGTGGCGCCTGGCTTGGCCTTCTGGAAGCCTTCGACTACGATGCGTTCACCACCTTTCAAGCCAGCGCTGACGACCCAGTTGTTACCGTCGTTGGCGTTGGCCGTCACCGGCTGCGAAACCACTTTATTATCGGCGCCGACGATCAGCACCGTCGAACCTTCGTTGGTGCGTACGATGGCTTGCTGCGGCACGGTGATGGCGGCGTCACTCACACCTTGCTCAAGGCGCGCGCGCACGTACATGCCGGGCAGGAGGACCCGATTCGGATTCGGGAATTCGGCGCGCATGGAGACGGTGCCGGTGCTCTCATCCACCGACACATCCGAGAACAGCAGCTTGCCCGCTTGCGGGTAGGCTTGGCCGTCTTCCGTCACCAACGTGACGCGGACTTGATCCTTGCCGGCGCGTTTCAGTTTGCCCTCGGCCAGCGCGCGCTGCAGCTTCAGCACCTCGGTGGAGGATTGGGTGATGGTGACGTAGATCGGATCGAGCTGCTGCACGGTGGCCATCGGCGTCGCTTCGCCTTGGCCCACCAGCGCGCCTTCTGTCACCAGCGCGCGGCTCACGCGGCCGGAGATCGGCGAGGTGACGGTGGCGTAGCCCAGCGTCAGGTTGGCGGTGGTGCGGGCCGCCTTGGTAGTCGCCAGATCGGCCGCGGCCTGCTTCTGTGCGGTGACGGCATCGTCGTATTCCTGCTGGCTGACCGCTTGCGCCGCGATTAATGGTTTATACCGTTTTACCTTTAATTCGGCCTGCGCCAGGTTGGCCTCGGCCTTGGCGACGGCCGCTTGCGCGCTGTCGAACGAAGCTTGGAACTGCGCTGGATCGATGCGGAACAAGACCTGGCCCGCCTTCACCTCGCCGCCTTCCTGGTACACCCGCTGCAGCACAATGCCGGCGGTACGCGCGCGCACCTGCGCCGTGCGCGAAGCTTCGGTGCGGCCTGGCAGTTCGCTGTTCAGGGTGACGCTGGCGGGAGTAACGGTGATGACGGAGACGGTGGCAGGCGGCGGGGCGCCGTGGGTATCGGTTTTCTCGCCGCAGGCGGCCAGCAGGGTGAGGCTGGCGACTGCCACGGCGGTACAACGTGGGACGAATCTCATGGATGGTCTCGCGGTCTGGTTTTATTGTTGATGCAAGATTGTAATGCAAAAAAGGCAGGAGGGCGGCCTGTGCCACGCTCCTGCCTTTTACCAGCGAAACCGCGAGAGAATTAACGCATGCCGGAGATGATTTGTTTCAGCTTGCCGGTGTCGGCCACGAAGGCGCGGATGCCTTCGGCGGTCTTCTCGGTGGCCATCGCATCTTCGTTCATCATGAAGCGGAAGGTGGCTTCGTCGACCGAGATTTTGCCGATGGCGGCGTTTTTGCCGCTGTCGGTGCTCAGCTTGCGCTCCAGCGGGGCGTTGGTGTCGGCCAGCTTTTGCAGCAGGTCCGGGCTGATGGTCAGCAGGTCGCAGCCGGCCAGTTCCAGGATCTGGCTGGTGTTGCGGAAGCTGGCGCCCATCACTTCGGTCTGGTAGCCGAACTTGCGGTAGTAGTTGTAGATGCGCTTGACCGACTGTACGCCTGGATCTTCCGCGCCTTGATAGTCGATGCCGGTGGATTTTTTGTACCAGTCGTAGATGCGGCCCACGAACGGCGAAATCAGCTTGGCGCCCGCTTCAGCGCAAGCGATGGCTTGCGGCAGCGAGAACAGCAGCGTCATGTTGGTGTGGATGCCTTCTTTTTCCAGGATCTCGGAAGCGCGGATGCCTTCCCAGGTCGAAGCCATCTTGATCAGCACGCGCTCGCGGTCGATGCCGTTTTTCTCGTACAGTTTGATCAGTTCACGGCCTTTGGTCACCGAAGCGGCGGTGTTGAACGACAGGGCAGCGTCGATTTCGGTCGATACACGGCCTGGGATTACGCGCAGGATTTGCTTGCCGAAGGCGACCAGCAGGTGGTCGATCACTTCGCCGGTGCTGGCGTCCATATTGTCGCGTACGGCTTTTTCCAGCAGCGGCTTGTACTCTTCCTTCTGCACCGCTTTCAGGATCAGCGATGGATTGGTGGTGGCATCGCGCGGGGTGTATTGCTGGATAGCCTGGAAGTCGCCGGTATCCGCTACGACGGTGGTGTATTGTTTGAGTTGTTCGAGTTGGTTCATAAACGCTGCCAATCTGATAAGAAAAATGGTGATCTCGCTTATTTTACTCCGTCTCAGCCCAGCCGCATGAGAATTGCGCCGCAGGCGATCAGACTGACGGCGAGGATACGTCCGGGCGCCAGCCGCTCGCGCAGGAACAGGGCGGCGATGGCGGCGGCAAACATGATCGAAGTTTCGCGCAGCGCGGCCACGGCGGCCACCGGCGCCTGCGTCATGGCCCACAGCGCCAGGCCGTAGGAGGCCAGCGTGCCGAAGCCGCCCAACAGCATCACGGGCGCGTGGCTGCGCGCGTAGGCCGGCAGTTCGCGCCAGCGGTTGGTAGAACACAACAGCAGCATGACGGCGGTCAGCACGAACAGCCACATGGTGTAGGCGGCTGGCGCGCCGGACTTGCGCACGCCGACGGCGTCGATCATGGTGTAGCCGGCGATGATGGCGGCGTTGAGCAGGGCGTAGGAGGTGGCTTTGCGGCGGGTGGCGCGATTGGCGGCATTGTCCGCGCCGGCGTGGGCGCCGCGCAGGATGGTGAGAGTGAGCACGCCGCCGCAGATTAGCATCACGGCAACATCCTGCCGCCAGTGCAGCCGTTCGCCTAGCAGCGGCACGCTGGCCAGCGCCACCAGCAGCGGCGCGGCGCCGCGCATCAGCGGGTAAGCCTGGCTCATGTCGCCGTGATGGTAGGCGGCAGCCAGCAGGCGGTAGTAGATCACCTGGCAGCAGGCGGAGGCAACCAGCCACGGCCAACTGTCGGCATGTGGCGCGCTAGCGAACGGCAGCAGCGGCAGCGAGACCAGACCGGCGCCGCAGGCCACCAGCACGGTGCTCAGGTATTTATCGGAACCGGCCTTGACCAGCGCATTCCAGCTCGCATGCAGCAGCGCGGCAAACAGCACGACGGTGACGACCGATCCATCCATCCATTGACTCCCTTGCAAACCGCCCCGCTGCAGCGTATCTGGACGATTATACGAGGAGAGTTACAGGACAGCGTGGATGCTTGCGCTGATCTGTGATTGCAGGCCGACCAGGTCGACTGTGCTGCCGCTGCCATGGGCGATCTCGGTGTAGACGCCATCGCCGTTGCCGTCGTGGTAGACCTCGTAGCTGGTGCGGGTGCCATGGGTCTGCACTTCCAGCACATAGCCTGCGGCCAGCTGGGAATAGGTGGTGCCGGTGCCAACGGTCACCGCCTTGGTGGTGCCGTCGTCCAGCACGCGCTGCACAGCAGTGACGGCGCCGCTGGTGTCGATGGTGAACTTGGCGCGGTCGTTAGGATCAACATTGAGCGCAGTAGTGGCCGTGCCTTGCGGGATGTAAGTATCGGTGACCGATTTGACCGTGTACTGGCCGGCGGTGGCGGCTGCGGTGTAGATGGTGGTCTCCACGGTGTGGCCGAAGATCGAAGTCTCGGTGATGGTGCCGTCGGTGCCTACGGCGTAGGTGGAGGTGGCGCCGATAGTGTCGGTATGCGTGCTGGTGCGGGTGCCATGCGTTTCCGTTACCTGCACAGCGGTCACGGCGCCGTTGGTGAGGGTGAAGCTGAACGTCTCATCGCCGCGGTCGTGAAAGCCGCAGGAAAAATTATCATGAAAATCATTACGCATGGCTGTCTCCGGTGAATGTGTAGAGACAGGCTAGGCGAGCTCGTTCACGGAGGCAACAGCCGGGATAGTAAATCCCGGCTTTGAAGGTATTACAAAATGTTACAGCAGGGGCGTCAGCACCAGCAGCGCGAGGGCTGCAGTCATGCAAGGTTGTGGCGCAGAGGCCGCACCCGAGCTTGCAACTGCTTCTGCTTCGCGCGCGCCGCAATCCGGATATCGTATTCGCTTTGCAAGTGCAACCAGAAGTGCGCCTCCATGCCGAAGAAGAGACCGAGGCGCAGCGCAGTATCGGCAGTAATGGGGCGCTTGCCGTTGATGATGTCGCTGATGCGGCTAGGTGCCACATCCATATCAGCGGCCAGCCTTTGCGCGGTAATGCCCATCGGCTTCATGAAGTCCTCAAGCAGGATTGCGCCGGGATGTATTTCGTCGAGTAGTTTTGCCATGTCAGTCTTCCAGTCGCTTTCAGGATAAGCGACTTTAAGATCATAGCAATGCCTGCGCGTGATATACGCGCAGGTTTAAATGTGGATCAGCCGATGAAGGAGTCGAATTGCAAGTCGAATTCCTGCAACGCTTTTTGGGCGTTTTGCATTTTTTTGCGGAACTCGGGGCCGCGTTGCAGAGCCAGGCCGACGGCCAGGACGTCGATCACTACCAGATACGCCAGGCGCGCCGAAATCGGCGTGTAAGGGTCGATGTTGAAGATCAGGTCAATCGGGATCAGTACCGTGGCCAGTTCCGCCAGCGGCGTACCCGAAGGCGCCAGCACGATCACGTCGGCACCGCCGCGGCGGGCCAGTTTGACTGAGCGCACCAGCGTTGGGCTGTTGCCGCGCTGGGAGATCGCCACCAGCGCATCGCCAGTACGCAACAGGGCCGCTGCGATGCTGTGGATGTGCGGATCGGCGTACGCCACAGTCGGTACGCCCGAACGGAAGAACTTGTGCTGCGCATCGGACGCCACTATACCGGACGTGCCCTGCCCATAGAATTCGATCTTGTTGGCCTTGGATAGGATGTCCAGCGCCTTCTGGATCGCTTCCGGATCGAGGTTGTTGCGCAAGTCGAGCAGGGTGTTGATCGAGCGGCTGCAGATCTTGTTGACCAGATCTGCCGCCAGGTCGTCCTGCGTCGGCTGTTCGTTCAGGCCGGGCAGGGCCAAGGCCAGGCCTTGCGCCAGCTTAAGCTTGAACTCATGCCAGCCGTCATAGCCCAGCGTACGGCAGAAACGCACCACGGTCGGTTCGGACACTTGCGCGCTTTTGGCCAGCGCAGTGATGTTCTGGTTGACCGTCTGCGTCGGATGTTCGAGCACGGCCAGAGCCACCTTGCGCTCCGATTTGGAGAGCGAGTCGAGTTGGGTACGGATGGAATCGAGTAGCATTGTAGCGATTAGTCTTCCGGTAAAACTTCTTCACGCCATTGCAGGCCATCGCGCCCGATCAGCGCCGAAGCGGCGGCCGGACCCCAGGTACCCGATGCGTACGGCAGTGGATAGCTGTCTTCCGATTCCCAGCTGTTGAGGATAGGCTCAACCCATTCCCACGCCGCTTCCAATTCGTCGCCGCGCATGAACAAGGTCAGTTGGCCGCGCAGCACGTCCAGCAGCAGGCGCTCGTAGGCTTCCATGCGCGGCGATTTGAATTGCTCGCGGAAGTCCAGTTCCAGCTCGGCCTGTTTCAAGCGCATGCCGTCGCCTGGCGTTTTCGCCATCAGGTTCATGCGCAGGCCCTCGTCCGGCTGCAGGCGGATGACCAGCGAATTCGGCTGGAAGCTGTTGGTCGGCTGGTTGAAGATCGAGTGCGGGATTTGCTTGAAGCGCACCACGATTTCAGCCAGGCCATCGGCCATGCGCTTGCCGGTACGCAGGTAGAACGGCACGCCGGCCCAGCGCCAGGTGTCGATTTCCGCTTTCATCGCCACGAAGGTTTCGGTGCGCGAGTGGGCTGGTGCGTCCGGTTCGTCGCGGTAGCTTGGGACAGCCTTGCCGTCCACATGACCGGCACGATACTGGCCGCGCACGATGTTTTGCGCCAGCGTGGTCGGGGTGAATTTTTTCAGCGAGCGCAGCACTTGCAGCTTGGCGTCGCGCACGGCGTCCGGCGCGATCGAGGTCGGCGGTTCCATGGCGACGATACACAGCAGTTGCAGCAAGTGGTTCTGCAGCATGTCGCGCAGCGCGCCGGAGGTGTCGTAGTAGCCGAGGCGGTTGCCGACGCCGAGTTTCTCGGCGATGGTGATCTGCACATCGGAGATCCACTCGCGGCGCCACAGCGGCTCGAACAGGATGTTACCGAAACGCAGGGCCAGCAAGTTCTGCACAGTCTCTTTGCCGAGGTAGTGGTCGATACGGTAGATCTGCGATTCTTCGAATACCTTGCCCACTTCAGCGTTGATCTGCTTGGCCGAAGCCAGGTCGCGGCCCAGCGGTTTTTCCAGCACCACGCGCGAGTTGGCGGTGACCAGGCCGTTGGTTTTCAGGTTCTCGCAAATCTGCGCGAAGATGGCCGGCGGCGTGGCCAGGTAGTAGACCTTGGTGATGGCTTCGTCCTTGCGCAGCGCTTCCACCAGCGAGGTGTAGCTGCCGGCGTCGGTCGCGTTCAGCGAGACGTAGACGATGCGGGCGGTGAAGCGCGCCCACGCGGCCGGCGTTACGGCCGGCGATTTGATCAGCGGTTTGGACGTGGTCTCCACGGTTTGCAGGAATTCTTCCTGGCTGGCGTCCGCGCGGCCGACGCAAATAATGCGGGCGGTCGGAGGCAGGTCATTGGCTACATCGCGGGCATACATCGCGGGCAGCAATTTGCGCATCGCCAGATCGCCGCTGCCGCCAAACAGAACCAGATCAAAATCGGAAAGAGCCATAGTATGAATTTCGTCGCAAAAAAAGTGCCGAAGGAATTGCCGCGTGCAGCACGCAGCCGCTACTGTAAATTTACTACTTATTCAGGTGCTTGGCAAGAAAATTTACTACATTCTCCTATGAGGGAGCCGTTGCTGTTGCGGTCTGGCGCACGGTTGCGAGATTAATTTCCGCTTGGAAAAATACGCTATAATGGCGGCATTCCTGCATGCGATCCTGCTCGCCGTTCCGCGCCACAATGCGCGGTCTCCGCCAGATCACGTAGCGCATGCGCCGCCCCTCTGCGGCATCAACAGGCATCCGGCCCTCTCCCCGCCGATACTCACCACGACCAAATTATAAGCTGGCTTGTCGTCGCGTGTTATCCATGCGCGTTTGCTTGGCCAGCCCGGAGTATTTCATGACAAATAAACACGATCCCTTGCAGGCGATTGCGGTCCAGGCGGACAAGATGATGCTGTGCGTCCTGTGGGCGCTGCAACTGTTCTCGCTGGCGCTGGCCGGCATTCACGACACCTGGATGGTGGCGCTGCTGGTCGGCCTGCCGGCTGCTGGTCTACCGACCTTGCTGCACTTTAGCGCACCGGGCTCGGTGCTGACACGTTGCGTGGTGGCGGCCAGTGTGATGGTATTTGCCGGTTTGAACATTCATCAGGGCGCCGGCCTGACCGAGCTGCATTTCGGGATTTTTGTGTATCTGGCATTCTTGCTGGCCTACCGCGACTGGAAGCCAATCGTGGTGGCGGCCGGCGTGGCGGCGGTGCACCACCTGAGCTTCCACTATCTGCAGGAGTGGGGCTATGGCGTGATGTGCTTCACCCGTCCGGCGCTGTCGACCGTGTTTATTCACGCCGCGTATGTGGTGGTGGAATCGGCAGTGCTGATCTTCCTCGCGACGATTTTGCGGCGCGCGGCGTGCCAGGCGGCGGAGCTGGAGAGCATTGTGTCGGCGTTGGCGTCGATTGAGGGACGCATCGACTTGTCAGCCACCGAAGCCAAGCCGCGCAGCCGCCTGGCGCGTTCGCTGGTGGAGATGCTGGTTACCATGCGCGACACCATCGCCGGCGTGCGCGATGGTGCGCATACGATAGCCGGTGCGTCCGGTGAGATTGCCCATGGCAATGCGGAGCTGTCGCGCCGCACCGAGCGCCAGGCCAGCAGCATTGAGCAGACCGCATCGTCGATGTCGCGCCTTGCGCAGACGGTGCGCCAGAACAACGAGAGCGCGCGCCAGGCCAATGAGCTGGTGCAGAGTGCATCGCAGATCGCGGTTAAAGGCGGCGAGGCGGTGCGACAGGTGGTGGATACGATGGGCGAGATCAACGCCTCGTCGCGCCAGATTGTGGACATCATCAGCGTGATCGACGGGATCGCGTTCCAGACCAATATCCTGGCCTTGAATGCGGCGGTGGAAGCGGCGCGTGCGGGTGAGCAGGGCAGGGGCTTTGCGGTGGTGGCGTCCGAGGTGCGTAGTCTGGCGCATCGTTCGGCGGCGGCGGCCAAGGAGATCAAGGAGTTGATCGGCAATACCGTGCAGACGGTGGAAACCGGCAGCCGTTTGGTGGATGAGGCGGGGTCCACCATCCTGGAAGTGGTGGATAGCGTGCAGCGTGTGACGGCCATCATGGGCGAGATGAGCAACGCCAATCAGGAGCAGAACGAGGGCATAGAGCGCATCAACAGCGCGATCGTGGAGTTTGACGAGAACACGCAGCAAAACGCGGCGCTGGTGCAGGAGGATGCGGCGGCGGCAGATGCGCTGGCGCAGGAAGCGCAGCATCTGACCACGCTGGTGTCGGCCTTCAAGCTGGATGCGGGGCAAGCGGAATCGGGCCTATCGCAACGCGCACAGGCTTCCCGTGCGGCGCTGCGACTGGCGGCAGCATAAGCGCCGCGCTTACTCGATCTCGATCGATTTGACGCCGATTGCCAGTTGGCGCGGGTCGGCGTTGATGCCCAGTTCGCGCGGCGACACGGCATCGGGCAGCTCCATGTGAATCTCGCCCTGTGTTCCGGTCGGTGCCGGCACTGTCAGCGCGATGCTGGCGCGGGCATTGCTCTTGAATACGAATTCATGCTTCTCGCCACCGTCGACCGACACCAGCACGCGCTGGCTGTGCTGGTCATTGACCATCGCGGTGATCAGATTAATCTTCAGTGATAGCGTGTCGCGTTTGGCGTGCTCCGGCAGCGCATATTGGAAGCTGGCCTCGCGACCTTCGGTCCAGCGGCCAAACGTTTCGGCCGGACCGAAGCCGCGCAGGCGCTCGGCCGGTATCTGCTTGCTGGCCAGATCCCAGTAACCGAGGCGCGTTTTCGAGGCGAGGTACACCGGTTTGGTGTGCCAGCGCTTGTCCACCAGGTCCAGCTGGCATAGGCCCTGCAACTGGTGGGCCTTGGCGTAGGCTTGCACCCGCAGCAGGTAGTCCGGCGCGGCGGGCGAGGCGAAATTCCAGTCCTTCGGATTGAAGCTGGCGAATCCGTTGATGGTGGGCAGGTGGACCAGTTCGGCGATCAGCATGGCGTCCACATTGTGCGGATACATCGCGCCGACCGGGAACGAGGTGTCGCCATCCACCGTATCCGGCGAGGCGGTGGTGAAGAAGGCGCGGCATTCGGCCGGTGCGGGTGGCATGCCGCTGACGCGGTCGAGCAGCAGGTGGCGGTCCAGCGTGGTGATCGGACTGTGGTTGACTTCTTCCGCCAACAGCAGCGCGCTCACTGCCAGCAGCACCAGCGGCGACCACGAGGAGCGCGACAAGTACCACACTGCCAGCGCCGTTGCCGGCAGTGTCAGCAGCAGGAAGATGCGCGACACCACGCGCAGCCCGCTGCCGCCCGGCAGGTACTGGTAGAGCCATGCCCAGCCGGTATCCTGGTCGAAGCGGATCGACAGCAGCCACAGCACCAAGCTAGCGGCGGCGATGCCGACCATGATGGTTTTCACCTCTTCCGGCAGTGGTAGCTGGCGCTTGAAGATATCGAGGATGCACATACCGGCTAGCAGTAGCAGCACCGGCGCGATGCCGGCTTCGCGCTCGCCACTGCCAAGATCACACATCTCGCAGCCTGCGTGCAGCGAGGCGATCATGTCGCCGAACACCGCATTGCCGGTGCCGACGTTGAAGCTGTCGAACAGGCTGGGGACGTAGAACAGGATTTCGCTCCACGGCCGCTGCTTGCCGCTACCCAGATAAACGCTGATGAAAGGCAGTAGCGACAGCGCCGCCACGGCAGCAATGCCGAGCAGCGCGACCTTGTTGTCAGCAACGGCTTGTCCAAGCTGCTTCAGGCCCGGCAGGCCGCGCAGCAGCAGCTGGAACAGCACGGCGATCAGCGCAAACACTGCGAAGAACCAGGCGGTGTACAGGCAGCTCATCATCCAGCCCGCAAACAGCAGCGCCGCAAGGCTGCCGGACACGAATAGGCGGCGGCTCTGCAACGCTAGCAGGGCCTGCGCCGCGTTGTAGATCAACAGCGCTTCAAGCGGCGCCAGCGACACCGACAGCAGCTGCGCGTGCGACAGCTGCATGAAGCTGTTGTTGCTGAGTGTGAATATGGCAGCGCCCAGTAGCGCCCACTCGAACGGCAGCTTGAGCATGCGGCGCGCCGCCGCCAGGAAGCCGAAGAAGCCCACGCTCTTGATCACCATGTTCACCAGTTCATTGGCGAGGAAAGCGTCGAACGACAGGGCGCGGAAGAACGAGTACAGTACGCCGTTCAGGAACAGGCCTTCATTGTAACCGAGCGTGTTGGGATAAGGATAGAAGTAGTTGGGGCTGCTCCAGTGCGACCAGCCGCGGAACACATTGAACCAGTGCTCCAGCAAGGCGACCTGAATTACGCCGTCGTAGCGGTCGCCCGACAGATAACCGAAGTGGCTGTGGATTTGCTGGCGGAAGAAGACCGCCAGTACCAGCAGCGCCACCGCCAGCGTGAGCAGGACAGTGACGCGTCGTCCCATCACGGGCCGTTCCAAGGGGGTGCGCATTATTTCCCTACGTATTGAATTGTTTGAAACAATGCTAATATGAAAATGCTTATTAAGCAATCTTCCCGATTAACTATTGCTCAAACATTCCAATACAGGGATGCTCAGGCGCTGCGGTAAGTTGGTTCCACGCGGCCGGCGACATCCATTTCAATTGCCAGCAGCTTACCGCTCAGTGGATACTGCTCCAGTTCCGGCGCCGGACGTGCGCCGGCGCTGGTGACGTATAGCGTCTTTAAATCTGGACCGCCGAATGCCGGCATGGTCGGGCAGCGCACCGGCAGCTTGATCTCGCCCAGCAGCACACCTTCCGGCGACAGCTTCGCAATCCGCGCGCCTTCAAACATCGCCACCCAGTAGTTGCCTTCGCTGTCCACGGCCGCGCCGTCAGGACGGCCGCCGTAGTTGTTCTCCTTGTCCATCGAGAACTGGTGCAGCAAGCGCTGGTTATCGACCGCGCCAGTAGCGACGTCGTAATCCAGCTTGGTCACGCGATGTGCGGCGGTGTCTGCGTGGTACATGGACTTCTGGTCCGGGCTGAAACCCGAGCCGTTTGAATTCGTCATGCCGCCCGACCATGCCTTGCGCAGCTTGCCCTGTTCCAGCACGTACATCTCCGCTGCCGGCTTGTCGCGCGGTTCGTAGATGGTGCCGACCCAGAAGCGGCCCGCAGGGTCCACATGGCCGTCGTTAAAGCGCGTAATCGACTGATCGTAAGGCGCATCCACAATCGTGGTCAGCTTCACATCCACGCTGCTGGTGTCCAGATGCGCAAAGCCGCTGCGCATGGCGACGATCAAGCCGCCCTTGTCACTGATGCCCAGCGTGGCCGGCTCGCTATCCAGCTTCCACGAACGATGCGCGCCGCTGGCAGGATCCAGCCGGTGCACGGTGAAGGCCGGAATATCCACCCAGTACAGCACCTGTTCCTGCGGGTGCCACAGCGGGCATTCGCCGGTCTGCATCACCGCGTCATAAGCTACTTGGATATTCATATGTGTTGCGCCGCTTTCGCCATGAAGATCAGGCCATTGGTCGAGCTGTCGTGACGTTCCGGTTTGACTTCGCCGGTCAGTTCTGACTGGATGTTCTTGGCCAGTACCTTGCCCAGTTCCACGCCCCACTGGTCGAAGCTGTTTACGTCCCAGATCACGCCTTGCACGAAGGTCTTGTGCTCGTACAGCGCGATCAGCGCGCCCAGTGCGGCAGGCGTCAGCTGGTCCATCAGGATGGTGTTCGATGGACGGTTGCCAGGGAAGGTTTTATGCGGCACCAGCGCTTCGATTTCGTCGGCGCTCAGGTTCGAGCCTGCCAGGTCGGCGCGCACTTCATCGGCGGTTTTACCGGTCATGAAGGCTTCCGACTGCGCGAAGCAGTTGGCCAGCAGTGCATCGTGATGGCCTGCCAGGTCGTGGGTCGCGCGCAAGGCGGCGATGAAGTCCATCGGCGTCACATCGGTGCCTTGGTGCAGCAGCTGGAAGTAAGCGTGTTGCGCGTTGGTGCCGCACTCGCCCCACACGACAGGGCAGGTTGGCGTATCGACTTCCGCGCCACTGCGGGTGATGCGCTTGCCGTTCGATTCCATATCCAGCTGTTGCAGGTAGGCCGGGAAGCGGTTCAGGTCTTGATGGTACGGCGCGATCGACAGCGAACTGGCGTTCAGGAACTGGCGGTTCCAGAAACCGACCATCGCCAGCAGCACCGGCATGTTCTGTTCCAGCGGCGCCTCGCGGAAGTGTTCATCCATCGCGTGCGCGCCGGCCAGGAAGTCGCTGAAGTAGCCGAAGCCCACCGCCAGCGCCACCGACAAACCAATCGCCGACCACACCGAGTAACGGCCGCCCACCCAGTCCCAGAACGGGAACATATTGGCGGTATCGATGCCGAATTCCGCCACCGATTTGGCGTTGGTCGACACGGCCACGAAGTGCTTGGCCAAGTTGTCTTGCGCGCCGCCGTTGTTGAGGAACCAGGTGCGCGCGGTGTTCGCGTTCAGCATGGTCTCGGCGGTGGTGAAGGTTTTCGACGCGATGATGAACAGCGTGGTTTCAGGATTGACCTGCGCCAGCGCGGCGTCCATGTCATGGCCATCGACGTTGGAGACGAAGTGCATCTTCAGGCGCGGATGCGCGTACGAACGCAGTGCCAGCACGGCCATCTTCGGGCCCAGGTCCGAACCGCCGATACCGACGTTGACGATGTCGGTAATCGGCTTGCCGCTGTAGCCCAGCCAAGCGCCACTGCGTACGCGGTCGGTGAATTCTTTAACGTGGTCCAGCACTGCATGCACGTCGGCGTTGACATCCTGGCCGTCGACCACCAATGCTTTGCCGCGCGGCATACGCAGCGCGGTATGCAGCACTGCGCGTTGTTCGGTAAGATTGATTTTCTCGCCGCTCAGCATGGCATCGCGCTGGCGCTCAACGCCGCGCTCACGGGCCAAGTCCAGCAGCAGGCCGACGGTGGTGGCGTCCAGGCGGTTCTTGGAATAATCGAGGAACAGGCCGGCGGCATCGACCGTCAGTTTCGGGAAGCGCTCGGCGTCGGTGGCAAACAGCTGGCGCAGTTGCCAGTTTTTGGCCTCGGCGGCGTGGGATTCAAGGGCTTTGAAGCTCGCGATAGTGGTCAGTGCAGGCTGGCGCATAATGGTGGCAGGTAAGGAGGGGATGGCCGAATGATACAGGAAAATCAGGTAAATTCACTACGATTTGGTGGTGCTACCCTGAATATTCCTGCCTCGTAGCGATGCTGCAGGGCGCATATCGGCCTAAGAAAAGACAGTGAGATTTGCAATTTTGTAGTAAAATTTCACGCAATCCATTCATAAGGAACGATCATGGCGTTGCATCCAGTCCTGGAAAAAGTCACCAATCGCATCATTCAGCGCAGCAAACCATCGCGCGGCGCGTACTTGGCCCATCTTGAAGCGGCCCGTATCAAAGGCGGCCCGCAACGCGGCGCGCTGGCGTGTACCAACCTGGCGCACGGTTTCGCTGCCTTCCCGGCCAACGACAAGCTGGTGCTGAAGGAAGTGAAGAAGCCGTCGGTGGCGATTGTCTCGGCCTACAACGACATGCTGTCGGCGCACCAGCCGTTTGAGCGTTATCCAGAATTGATTAAACAAGCCGTGCGCGAAGTGGGCGCGGTGGCGCAATACGCCGGCGGCACGCCTGCCATGTGTGATGGCGTGACCCAGGGCCAGCCTGGCATGGAACTGTCGCTGTTCTCGCGCGACGCCATCGCCATGTCGGCTGCCGTGGCGCTGTCGCACAATATGTTCGACTCCGCCGTGTACCTGGGCGTGTGCGACAAGATCGTTCCTGGCCTGTTGATCGGCGCGCTGCACTTCGGCCACCTGCCTGCGGTGTTCGTGCCGGCCGGCCCGATGACCACCGGCCTGTCGAATTCCGAAAAAGCCAAGATCCGCCAGCTGTACGCACAAGGCAAAGCCGGTCGCGCCGAGCTGCTGGAAGGCGAGTCGAAGTCCTACCACGGCGCCGGCACCTGTACCTTCTACGGCACCGCCAACTCCAACCAGATGCTGATGGAAGTCATGGGCCTGCACTTGCCAGGCGCCGCCTTCATCACCCCGAACACGCCGCTGCGCGATGAACTGACCAAGGCTGCCGCCCAGCGTGCCGCCGTCATCACCGACCAAGGCAATGAATACATCCCGGTCGGCCATGTGGTCGACGAGAAGTCCATCGTCAACGCCATTGTCGCGCTGCTGGCCACCGGCGGTTCGACCAATCACACGCTGCACCTGCCGGCCATCGCCAAGGCAGCCGGTATTGTGATCGACTGGAACGACTTTGACGAGCTGTCGAAAGTAGTGCCGCTGCTGTGCCGCATCTACCCGAACGGCGAAGCGGATGTGAACCACTTCCACGCCGCCGGCAGCACCGGTTTTGTGATCCGTGAACTGCTGGATGCAGGCCTGCTGCACGACGACGTCACCACCATCCTGGGCAAAGGCCTGCGCAAGCACTGCGCTGAGCCGTTCCTGGGCGAGGGTGACAAAGGTGTAGTGTTCAAGGATTCGCCAGTTGAATCGGGCGACGAAAATGTGCTGCGCAAGCACGGTAATCCATTCTCGCCGGACGGCGGCATGGTGCTGGTGCAGGGTAACCTGGGCCGTGCTGTGATGAAGGTGTCGGCAGTGAAGCCACAGCACCGTACCGTTGAAGCGCCAGCGCTGGTATTCAATTCGCAGGAAGATTTCATGGATGCGTACAAAACCGGTCAGCTGGACCGCGACTTCGTGGCCGTGCTGCGCTTCCAGGGCCCGCGCGCCAACGGCATGCCGGAACTGCACGCGTTGACCCCTGCGCTGGCCAATCTGCAAGACGCTGGCCGCAAAGTGGCACTGGTCACCGACGGCCGTATGTCGGGCGCATCGGGCAAGGTACCGGCTGCGATCCACGTGTCGCCTGAGATTCTGGCTGGCGGTCCACTGGGCCTGGTGCGCGATGGCGACATCATCAAAGTCTGCGCCGAAACTGGCACGCTGGAAGCGCTGGTGGATTCGGCGGCATGGCACGCACGCTCGATGGCGCATGCCGATATGTCGGTGAACCACGTGGGCATGGGCCGTGAACTGTTCTCCATGTTCCGCAACGCCGTGTGCGAAGCAGAAAAGGGTGCAACCACCTTCCCGCTGCCGTCGCCGATCGCCACCACGGTAGGCCTGCATGACAAAGATCCGGTCGGTAATACCGTGCCGGGTTCCGACGAAGATTTCTCGACCAAGAAAGAAGCCTGATATGACCCTGTCTCTGCTCGATATTATGCGTACTTCGGCCGTGATCCCTGTGATCGCGATTGACGAACCTGAACATGCAGTTCCGCTGGCGAAGGCGCTGGTGGCTGGTGGCATCCGCGTGCTGGAAGTGACCCTGCGCACCAAGCACGGCCTGGGCGCGATCAAGGCCATGGCCGCAGTGGAAGGCGCCATCGTCGGCGTGGGTACGCTGACGCAGCCGGAAGAATTTGCCGCAGCACGTGATGCGGGGGCGGTGTTCGGTGTATCGCCGGGCCTGACGCCAGCGCTGATCGCCGCCGCCAAGAGCAGCGGCCTGCCGCTGCTGCCGGGCGTGATGACGCCATCGGAAATCATGGCCGCGCGCGAGCAAGGCTTCAAGCAGCTGAAACTGTTCCCGGCCGTTCCTGCCGGCGGCATCGGCATGCTGAACGCGATCAACGGCCCACTGCCGGACATCACCTTCTGCCCGACCGGCGGCATCTCGCAAGAGACCGCGTCGCAGTTCCTGGCACTGAAAAACGTCGCCTGCGTAGGCGGCTCGTGGCTGACGCCAAAAGACGCCATCGCCGCCGGCGACTGGGCACGCATCACCGACCTGGCCAAAGCCGCCAGCGGCCTGCGGATCTAAACCAACGAAACGACGCTACGGCGTCGTTTTTTATGGGTCTTTGCTGAAAGTCTTGGTACCGTGCGGGAGTTGGACCCACGTGTGGCGGCGGACGTCGTAGATGGAGGCAGTGGGCGCTGGGAAGCTTGGGTCGGCGAAGGCGCCTACTGCGATGCTGACTTTGTCGTCGTAGCCGATTTCGGTGTGGTACAAGCTGGTGCCGCAGATAGGACAGAAGCGGAACAGGAACTGTGCGCCCTGGTCGCCGGTGCGTAGGTATTCCGTCGCTGTGCCGCTCACTTTATAGGGTACGTTAAAACTTGCCAAGGCGGCGAAGACGCTGCCGGTGCGTTGCTGGCACGCGAAGCAGTGGCAGACGCCAACGCCGCGTGGTTCGCCGTTCACTTCTATTTGCAGTTGGCCGCAAGAGCAGGATGCGGTTCTCATGCTGTATCTCCTTTTAAATGTTGGCGCCGATGTGCTCGCGCAGCCATTGATGCGCTGGATCGCGATGCAGGCGTTCGTGCCAGAGCATGGCCATTTCGTAGCCGGGAATGTCTACCGGCGGCTGCACCACGCGTAGTGCCGGGTTGCCGTGCACCAGCCGTTCCGGCAGCATCGCCACCAAGTCGGTACTGGCCAGCGCCGAGATCACGAACAGGAAGTGCGGCACTGACAGTACCACGCGCCGCGTCATGCCTGCCTGCGTCAGCATGGCGTCGGTGATGCCGCTGAAGCCTCCACCGTCCGGCGAAACGATCACGTGTTCCAGTTCGCAGAATTGTTTGAGTGTCGGCTTGCGCTTCAGGCGTGGATGGCCGGCGCGGCCTGCGAGGACGTAGTGCTCCTTGAACAGTAGCCGTCGCCGCATGCCTTGCGGTGCATCCTCGCTGGTGTGAAAGGCCAGGTCGATCAGGCCTTGCTCCGCTTGCCGCGTGATGTGCGGTGGCGTTAGCTCCAGTACGGCCAGTCGCGTGCCCGGTGCGGCGGCACGCAGGCCTGCCATTGCCGGCAGCAGGATGGTCGATTCCGCATAGTCGGTAGCTGCAACGCGCCAGGTTTGCTCGGCCTGCGCCGGATCGAAAGGCGCGGCTGCCGACACTGCGCGCCCCAATGCTTCCAGCGCTAGTCGCAATGGCTCGCGCAGTTCTTCGGCGCGCGCGGTGGGGCGCATGCCGCGCGGTCCGGGCAGCAGCAACGGATCGCTGAAAATATCGCGCAGCTTGGCCAAGTGCACGCTTATGGAGGGCTGCGAGAAATGCAATCGCTCTGCTGCACGCGTGACGTTATGCTCGGCCAGTAGCACGTCCAGTGTCACGAGCAGGTTGAGGTCTAGTTGCCTGAGATTATTCATGTCTATAGCTGGGATATTGGGAATTCATTTCAACTATACCTGATGCCTGTCTATGCTGAGGTTTTTCAGGAGCCACTTATGAATGTATTGATTGTCTATGCCCACCCCGATCCCAACTCGCTGAACGCCGCATTGAAGCACTACGCCATCCAGCGTTTGCAGACTGCAGGCCATGCGGTGCAGGTCTCGGACTTATATGCGATGGAGTGGAACGCCAAGCTGGCCGCCAGCGAAATCCCCAAACTCGAAAATCACCGCGCCGACATCCTGCGAGAGCAGGAAAAATTGCTGTGGGCTGACACAGTGATTTTTCAATTCCCGCTTTGGTGGTTCTCCATGCCGGCTATCATGAAAGGCTGGGTAGAGCGCGTGTACACGCTGGGATTCGGCTATGGCGTCGGTGAGCATTCCGATGTGCGCTGGGGAGACCGTTATGGCGAAGGCACGCTGACCGGAAAGCGCGCCATGTTGATGGTGACGGCGGGCGGCTGGGAATCGCACTACAGCCCACGTGGCATCAACGGCGCAGTGGATGAGTTGCTGTTCCCGATCCATCACGGTATCCTGTACTACCCCGGCATGGAGGTGCTGCCTCCCTTCATGGTCTACCGCACCGGGCACATGGACGATGCGCGCTACGCGGCGATCTGCGAAGAACTCGGACAGCGGCTGGATACGCTGGCAACCACGCCGCCGATCCCGTTCCGCCGCCAGAACCACGGCGATTACGACATCCCGGTCATGACCCTGAAATCAGAAATCGCGCCCGGCGTGGAGGGCTTCAAGGCGCATCTGCATCAGCCACCGAGCTTGTTGTAAAGCGTGCCGCGCCAGCGGGCGGTGATGCGGCTGCAGTGCATTTCAAACTCGTCGCCATCCTTGGTTTTGGTAGCGTGGAAGTGATTGATGGCGATGCGCGTGGCATCCTGCAAGGCGCCGGCCTCGGTGATTTGCTTGGGCGGCGGTTCGTCGGTGATATGTAGCAGGTACTCGACTTTTTTAGGGTTGGTATTCTGGTCGTACCAGATTTCGACGCGAATATTATCGTCATCGTGTTCGCTCTCCGCGAAGCACCGCCCTTGCCGCATGGTTTCAAATTTAAATCGCATTGCGCTCCTCCGTAGAAACACAGGATGAGCGTAGCACGCCCGAAGCGCAGGCGAAATATCCTTGCAAATCAGTAGTGTCGCAATCGCATTTGCAGGCCGATCGGGGACATGGTGAAGCCCATGAGTTCTTCGGGCGCGGCGCCGGTTGCGGTGTCGATCGAGTGGATGGTGAAGCTGGAGAGCAGCATGGCGCTGGCCAGTTTGATTTCGAGAAGCGCGAGGTAGCGCCCGGGGCAGGTGCGCACGCCCGCGCCGAAGGGCATGGAGACGTGCTTGCTGATGGCTTGCTCGCCTTGCTGCAGCCAGCGCTCCGGCTTGAAGTCGGCTGCGTTGGGAACGTGTGCATCCGATACGCTGTCATTGCGCATCACGCACCATATCAAGCCGCCTTTCGGTACTTGCACGTCGCTGACTACGGTATCACGCAAGGCTTCCAGCGGGAGGAAGGGCGCCACCGGCTTGAGGCGCATGGCTTCCTGCGCGCAGGCGTCCAGATAATCCAATCCATCCATCTGCTCAATGGTGAAGGCGCGCGGATTCGGCGCCACACGCTGCACTTCTTCCCGTGCCTTCTGCATCGCGGCGGGATTTTGCTGCAGGAGGTAGAGCATCCACGCCAGCGTATTGCTGGTGGTGTCTTCGCCCGCCAGCAGCATGGTGGTGACGTTGCCCGCCACCACCGCATCATCGACGCCGCTACCGCCTTCATCGGCCGCGCAGATCATCGCTTCCAGCAGGTTGGCCGGACGTTCGCGCCGCGCAGGTTCCGCTGCCAGCCGTGCACGGGCGGCGGCGATTAGTTCATCGACAGACTTGTTCAATGCCGCCAGGCTGGTGTCCAGATGGCGGTCCTGCGGCAGCTTGATGTAACGCCAATACGGAACCAGCGCGATCGAACGGCGCGCTACCGCCGGCAGCACCACATCCATATGGCGCTGGATCACATCCTCGCCGCCGTCGATGGTATTGACCTCGGTGCCGAACGCCAGTCCGGCGATAATGTCGACGCTGTAGCGTTTCAAATCTTCAGCGAGGTCGATCACGCTGCCGTCGCACGCGGCCTGCTGCCAGCGCTTCTGCAGGCGCTGCGCCACTGACACCAGCGACGGAAAATACGCCTTCACCGCATGCGGCGCCAGCGCCGCCATCACCATGCGCCGCTGGTCGCGCCACGCCGCACCTTCGGCCAGGAATACGCCGGGCCGGCCACCCATTTCGTTCGAGATGATGGCGGTGATGGCTGGACGACGGAAGCCATCCGGCCGGTCGCGCAGCACTGTGCTTACCAGCTCATGATCGGAGATCACCATGATCGGCGTGCGGCCAAAGCGGATCGTGAACAGCGGCCCGTATTGTTTGCTCCATGCCTCCACATCCTGATGGATGCGCAATGGCCGCATCTGCGGCAGATTGCCGGCCAGCGGCCACGGACGCGGGCCGGGCAGGTCGTTCATATGGCGAAGTTCAGCGGTCATTGCGGTTTGCATATCTGCTTCCTCTATTGACGATGCCTTAGTGTGCGCTCGCCAGCGAACCGCGTATTGAACGATTCCGACATGGTATAAACTATTTGACATGAACACCGAGCCGACCTCCCGCCTGATCTTCCCGCGCAAGACGCTGGCGTCCTGCGTGCGCGCCTACATCGAGCGCAGCACGGTGGAAACGCCGCTGGCCGATGCGCAGGACCGCTACAACCATTTTCCGGCCACGCCGCATTGCTCGATTACTTATTACATCGAGGGCGAGGCCGAAGTGGTGGAGCCGCCCAACGCACCCATGGACCGCATCCGCGTGGTGTTCTGCGGCCCGCAAACGCGGCCCATCGTCACCTACAATCCCGGACCTGTGCGGGTGTTGATGGTGATGTTCTACCCACAGGTGCTGCATGCCATGTTTGGCCTCGACGTATCGCAGTGGGTGGACCGCTGGGCACCGGTGGAGCAGGCGCTGGGGCCGGAGTGGCAAGCGCTGTCGGATGCGCTGCTGGCCACGCCGGATGACGGCGTGCAGCTGGTCGAAGCCTTCCTCGAACCACGCTGGCAAGCGGCCCGCCCCGGTGGTGTGAGTGCCAGTGCGGTGGCAGGCGATTGGGTACGCCACATGGCAGCGCAAGCCGCCGATACAGCTTTGGGACGCGGTGTGCGCAATATCGAGCGCCGGATCAAGGCCAGGGCAGGGCAGCCGCTGCGCAAGTTACTGCGCTTGCAGCGTGCCGAGTTGTCGTTCTTTGAAGCGCGCGAGGAGTTCATGAACGGCAAGGCGGTATGGTCTGACATCGCTGCACGCGGCGGCTACGCAGACCAGGCGCACCTGTGCCGTGAAGCGCGCGAAATCACCGGCCACACGCCGGGCGAGCTGGCGCGCGTGCTGGCCTCCACCGATGAGCGCTACTGGATTTACCGTATCTGGAATTGATTCAGGCAGTGGCGATGCGATTGCGGCCGCTGCGTTTGGCCTGGTACAGTGCGCGGTCGGCGGAACCGATCAGCGCATCAATCTCCACCACCGCATCCGCCTTCTGCGTGGCGATGCCGATGCTGACCGTGATCAGCTGCGACGCATCGCTGCTGCGCTCATGCGGTATCGCCAGCTCCTGCGCCCGCGCGCGGATCGCATCCGCCATCAGCATGGCTTGGTCGATGTCGGTCTCCGGCAGGATCATCGCAAATTCTTCGCCGCCGTAGCGCGCCATCAGATCACAGGGGCGCTTCAGCATGCCCGCCAGCGCGGCGGCTACCTGGATCAGGCATTGGTCGCCTTTCTGGTGGCCGTAATGATCGTTGTAGGCCTTGAAGTGGTCGATGTCGATCATCAGCAGCGTCAACGGCGTGCCGCTGCGTTTGGCGCGGCGGTGCTCCTTCTCCATCGCCACGTCGAAGTGGCGGCGGTTGGCGATGCCGGTCAGGCCGTCGGAGAAGGTCTGCGAGCGCAGCACCATGGCCTGCTCGCGCAGCAGCTTCTCGCGGCCCACGGCGATACTCACGTCGCTGACCTGGATCAGGCAATGGCGCGGCGCGCCTTCCACCGCAATCGGCGTTATCTCCACCGCTTGCTGAACGCGCTCCCCGCGCATGAATAATTCAAACGGCGCCTTGTTCAGCGTCTGCGACAGCAGGGAAGGGAAGTTGTTGTACAGCGCATGCTGAATCGCCGCGTCCACCCGCCCGCCGCGCAGGCCCGGACAGACCTCGAAGAAATCGCGCCCCAGCACCTGCTCATGCTCCAGCCCCGAATGCCGCACCATCCACGTATTCCACAGCACGATGCGGCGTTCGCCATCAAGCACGATGGCGCCCAGGCTCACCGCGCAGAACACGCTCTCCAGCAGGGGAAGACGCAGGGAGGTCATGGGCTCCTCAGGCTTGCCCCATCGCGCGGGCGATGTAGAGGTTAATTTGTTCCTTCAAATCGTGCAGCGCCGAGATATCCAGCACGAAGGCGACATAGCCGTGGATCTGGTGCTTCTCCAGCAGGAAGTCGATGTGCAGCATCAGCACCACGCTGCCGGCGGCGCTGCCAGTGGCGGTCAGGATTTCATCGCTGGTGCCGACGTGGTACTGCGGCAGCGAACCTTGCAGCTCGCGCTGGAAAATATTCGCCAGCGTGCCGACGCAGGAATTGAGCATGATGTTGCCGATCTCGCACATGGCTTCCTGCTCCATCTCGGTCAGCTCTTTCAGCGGCACCGATTCGCCCACCATCAGGCGCACGATCTCCAGGCTTTTATCTTCCGGGAACATGAGGATGGCTTCGGTCTCGAAGGCGCCGCCGAAATGCTGCGAGACGCCGCAGATGCGTTCCGGCACGCCGTCCGTCTTCCCCAGCAGGCGCGCCGCCTCGGTCCGCGGAATGAAGCTGATCGAGGGCACCGACATGCGCACCGCTTCATTGACGATGGCGCTCATCGACGCCGCCGCCTGGCCCACGCCGATATTGAAAATCTCGATCAGCGCATCATTTTCCAGTTCGGAGAGGTTGAACATGATTACGCCGCTTCCAGCGTCGCCACCAGTTGCGCGATGCGCGCCTCAGTGATCGGCTTCTCGACGAAGCCGATGCCCATGGCGGTAGCGCGTTCGCGGGTGGCGGTTTGCACGTTCGCGGTCAGCAGCGAAATCGGCACGGTAGGGAATTCCTGGCGCAGCTGCTCGGCAGCGGCGATGCCGCCCATGCCGGGCATGTTGACATCCATCAGGATCAGGTCCGGCGCCACGTGGCGCGCTTTGACCAGCGATTCCTCGCCGGTGCCGGCTTCCTCGACGATCCAGTCGGCGCGCAGGCCGGCGATGTATTGTCGCGCCATCATGCGTGAAACGCGGCTGTCATCGACAATCAAGACTGTTTTAGTGGTTGTCATGTCTTATCCCCGGCGATCGTTTTGGGACTACTGTGTCTTCATTCTCGCATATCCGGCCCGCTTGGCGGCCAGCTTGTGCAAGTCTGCGACAAAGCAATGTTGCCTATGTTGTCTCGGCGCAATTTTTTGGCAAAAAGCGGGGTGGTAAAATAGCGCCATTCCGATTTCCCCTCCTCTTATTCCATTATTTATTTATCATGACCCAAGACGAACTGAAACAAGCCGTAGCCCGTGAAGCCATTGCCTACGTGGTGGAAAACGAGATTATCGGCGTGGGCACTGGCTCCACCGCCAACTTCTTCATCGACGAACTGGCCAAGATCAAGGACAAGATCAAGGGCACCGTGGCGTCGTCGGAAGCGACTGCTGCCCGCCTGCGCGGCCATGGCATCGAGGTGTTCGACCTGAACGATGTGGCGGAAATGGCGGTTTACATTGACGGCGCCGACGAAATCGACAACAGCGGCGCCATGATCAAAGGCGGCGGCGCTGCGCTGACCCGTGAAAAGATCGTCGCTTCGGTGGCCAAGCAGTTTGTCTGCATCGCCGATGGTTCGAAGCTGGTGGACGTGATGGGCAAGTTCCCGCTGCCGGTGGAAGTGATCCCGATGGCGCGCGCGTCGGTGGCGCGTGAGCTGGTCAAGCTGGGCGGCACTCCTAAGCTGCGTTTGAAGCCGGGTACGGAGGAAGCGTTCCTGACCGATAACGGCGGTTATCTGCTGGATGTGGCGGGTCTGTCGATTACTGAGCCGAAGGCGCTGGAAGAGAAGATCAACCAGATCGTGGGTGTGATTGCAGTGGGCTTGTTCGCTGCGCGCGGCGCCAATGTGTGCCTGCTGGGTACTGCGGAAGGTGTGAAAACGTTGAAGTTCTGATAGACCCGCACTGCCAGGTGGGGTCTGACCCCTGCGGGGTCAGACCCCTAAGCGACGGAGCTGAATCTGTCACTCAAGGATGCGGGGTAGCGGTTTATTCCGCTGGCGGCACATAACCCTGTGCTGCATCGGCGCCATCGCCGAAGAAGTGTTTTTCCATCTGCGTTGCCAGGTATTTACGGGCGCGCTGGTCGGCCAGGTTTAGGCGGTTTTCGTTGACCAGCATGGTCTGGTGCTTGAGCCATGCCGCCCAGGCTTCCTTCGACACCTGCTCGTAAATCTTCTTACCCAGTTCACCCGGATACGGCGGGAAGTCCAAGCCCTCGGCTTCCTTGTTGAGTTTAATGCATTGAACGGTGCGGGCCATATGGGTTGCTCCTAAAGCTTTGTAAAAACGAGATTATAAGGTCTTAATCAGAACCTGGGATTTGCGCTGCCAGTTATACATGCGCTGGCGGTCCTTCGGCAGGGCGTCCACGGTGGCCTGTGCGAAGCCGCGCTTGATGAACCAGTGCGCGGTGCGGGTGGTCAGCACGAACAGCTTGTTCAGACCCAGCGCGCGGGCGCGGTTCTCCATGTGTTTGAGAATGCGGTCGCCGTCGCCCTGGCCCTGTACTTCCGGGTTGACGGTCAGGCATGCCATTTCGGCCATTTTCTGCTCCGGGAACGGATACAGGGCCGCACAGCCGAAGATCACGCCATCGTGCTCGATGACCGAGAACATCTCGATCTCGCGTTCGATCAGTTCGCGGCCGCGCTTGACCAGCGTGCCGTCGGCTTCCAGCGGTTCGATTAGTTTGATGATGCCGCCCACGTCTTCAATGGTGGCGGTACGCAGCGATTCCAGGTTCTCGTGCGAGATCATGGTGCCCACGCCATCGTGGGTGAACAGTTCCAGCAGCGTCGAGCCATCCATGTCGAACGAGACGATGTGCGAACGTTCCACGCCGTTGTCGCAGGCCTTGATGCAGTGCTTCAGGTAGAAGGCGGTGGAATCGGGCAGGAAGCCCGCTTGCAGTACGGCTTCCGCCTGGTGCGAGGACAGTTCGCGGATCTCGGCGCCGGCGGCGTCGGTCATCAGCGGCGTCTCAGTGATGAAGATCAGCTTATCGGCGTGCAGCGCGATGGCGGTGGAGCAGGCCACGTCTTCCATCGTCAGGTTGAACGCCTCGCCGGTCGGCGAGAAGCCCAGTGGCGACAGCAGCACCAGGCCATCGGAACCCAAAATGGAGTGGATGGTTTCGGCGTCGACTTTACGGGTTACGCCGGTCAGTTCCAGGTCCACGCCGTCGATCACGCCGAGCGGGCGGGCGGTGATGAAGTTGCCGGAAATGATGCGGATCGCCGCGTTGGACATCGGCGTGTTCGGCAAGCCCTGGCTGAACGCGGCCTCGATGTCGAGACGCAGTTCGCCGGCGGCTTCCTTGGCGCATTCCATGGCGGCGGTGTCAGTGATGCGCAGGCCGTTGTGGAAGCGGCCTTCGACGTTACGCAGGGCCAGTTGTTCCGCCACCTGCGGGCGCGAGCCGTAGATCACGGTGACGTTGATATCCAGCGCGTGCAGCAGCGACAAATCGTGGGCCAGTACCGGCAAGGCGCCGGCCGCCACCAGTTCACCGGGGAAGGCCACCACGAAGGTCTTGCCGCGGAAGGCGTGGATGTAAGGTGCGACGGAGCGCAGCCATTGGACGAATTGGGTAGGGTTTTCCATTAGCCGCATTATAATTCGGTGCGCGACGTCCGCGCCAAATACCTTTGTAAAAAACAATGTCAGAAGCCAGCAACAAGCCAAAAAATCAGCCTAACCGCCCGCAAAACGCCACATCCCGCCCTGGGCAGAAGCCGCCACGTCCGCGTTTGACACCGGAAGAACAGGCTGCGCGCGAGGCTGAACGCGCGTTCCGCAACCCGCTGCCGCCGATCACCTTCCCGGAAGATCTGCCGGTATCGGGCCGTCGCCACGAGATCGCGGAAGCGCTGCAAAATAATCAAGTGATCATCGTTTCGGGTGAAACCGGCTCCGGTAAAACCACCCAGTTGCCGAAGATTTGCCTGGAACTGGGACGCGGACAAAAAGGCCTGATCGGCCACACACAGCCTCGCCGTATCGCCGCCTCGTCGACCGCCAAGCGCATTGCCGTGGAATTGGGCTCGCCGCTGGGTGAGCACGTGGGCTTCAAGGTGCGCTTCGCCGACACGCTGCAAAAAGGCGCGTCCATCAAGCTGATGACCGACGGTATCCTGCTGACCGAAACGCAAAGCGATCCGCTGCTCAAGGGCTACGACACCATCATCATCGATGAAGCGCACGAACGTAGCCTGAACATCGACTTCCTGCTCGGTTACCTGAAACAGCTGCTGCCGCGCCGTCCGGACCTGAAGATCATCATCACCTCGGCGACCATCGATGCCGACCGCTTCGCGCGCCACTTCGGCACGCCGGAGAAACCAGCACCGGTGATCGAAGTGTCGGGCCGCCTGTACAAAGTGGAAGTGCGTTACCGCCCGATTGAGAGCGACGTGCCGGCCGGCGGCAATGCCGCAGCCATCGCTAACGCCGAAGGTAAGGGCGCCCGCACCGCCGCCGCACGCGAGAAGCGTGACCTGATGGATGCGGTGGTGGATAGCGTGGACGAACTGGCGCGCATCGGCTCTGGCGACATCCTGGTGTTCCTGCCGGGCGAACGCGAAATCCGCGACGCCGCTGAAGCGCTGCGCAAGCACCACCCGCCGCACGTGGAAATCCTGCCGCTGTTCGCCCGCTTGTCGGCCGAGGAGCAGGAGCGCGTGTTCAAGCTGACCAACGCGCGCCGCATCGTCCTGTCCACCAACGTGGCAGAGACTTCGCTGACCGTGCCGGGAATCCGCTACGTGGTGGACGCCGGCCTGGCGCGCGTGAAGCGCTACAGCTATCGCAACAAAGTCGAGCAGCTGCAGATCGAACCGATTGCGCAATCGGCAGCCAATCAGCGCGCCGGCCGATGCGGCCGTGTGGCCGATGGTGTGTGTATCCGCCTGTACGACGAGCAGGATTTCAACCAGCGTCCTAAATTTACCGAGCCGGAAATCCTGCGCTCGTCGCTGGCCTCCGTCATCCTGCGCATGAAGACCCTGCATCTGGCCGATGTGGAGACCTTCCCGTTCATCGAACCGCCGCTGGCGCGTGCGATTGCGGACGGCTACCAGTTGCTGCAAGAATTGGGTGCGGTCGATGAGTACAATCAGATCACGGCGTTGGGCAAGAAACTGGCCAAGCTGCCGCTGGACCCGCGCGTGGGCCGCATGATTCTGGCCGCGCTGGATAACGTTTGCCTGAACGAAGTATTGATCATTGCTTCGGCCTTGTCGGTGCAGGATCCGCGTGACCGTCCGATGGAGCACCAGCAGGCGGCTGATGAGGCACATAAAAAATTCGCCGACGAGAAGTCCGAGTTCCTTAGCTACATCAAGATCTGGAAGTGGTTCGAAAACGCGATTGAGCACAAGAAGACCAACCGTCAGTTGCAGGATAACTGCCGCACCAACTTCCTGTCGCAACTGCGCCTGCGTGAATGGCGCGATGTGCACTCGCAACTGCTCACCATCGTCAAAGAGCAGGGCTGGCGCCTGAACGAAACTCCGGCCACGTATGAAAACCTGCACATGGCGTTGTTGACTGGTTTGCTGGGTAACATCGGCTTCAAACAGGAAGACGATCCGGGCTTCCTTGGCGCGCGCGGCATCAAGTTCAATATCTGGCCAGGTTCTTCGCTGAGCAAGAAGCCGGGCAAGTGGATTATGGCTGCGGAGCTGGTGGATACCACGCGCCTTTACGCGCGCTGCATCGCGCAGATCCAGCCGGAGTGGCTGGAGAAAGTCGGCGGCCACTTGCTGAAGAAATCCTGGGGCGAGCCGCGTTGGGAAAAACGTTCGGCGCAGGTGACTGCGTCGGAGCGCGCGACGCTTTACGGCTTGGTGGTGTATAGCCAGCGCCGCATCAACTACGGCTTGTTCAATCCATCCGAAGCGCGCGAGATCTTTATTCGCGATGCGCTGGTTGGCGGTGATTACGAGACGCGTGCGCCGTTCTTCGCGCACAACCACAAGCTGGTAAAAGAGATCGAAAATCTTGAACACAAGTCGCGCCGCCAGGACGTGCTGGTGGACGATGAATTGATCGCAGCCTTCTACGATAAGCTGGTGCCGGCGGACGTAGTCAATGGCGCCGGCTTCGAGAAGTGGCACAAGGACGTCACGGCGCAAGAACCCAAGCTGCTGTTCCTGAACCGCGATGAGCTGATGCGCCACGAGGCCGCAGGCGTCACCACGGACCTGTTCCCGAAGAAGATGAACGTGTCCGGCCTTGAGCTGGCGCTGACCTATCACTTCGAGCCAGGCAGCGTGCGCGATGGTGTCACGTTGGCGGTGCCGCTGTATGCGCTGAACCAGCTGTCGCGCGAGCGTTGCGAATGGCTGGTGCCGGGCATGCTGAAGGAGAAGGTGCACTTGCTGCTGAAATCCCTGCCGCAGAAACTGCGCCGCCACTGCGTGCCGCTGCCGGATTACGCGGCCAAGTTCTGCGAGCGCGTGGAGGAGGCGCACGCCTTCGGCCGCGGTGAGCTGATCGACGCCATCATCGCCGACATCCGCAAGCAGATCACCGTGATGCCGCTGACCACCGACTTCAAGCCGGAGACCCTGCCAGCGCACCACTTCATGAATTTCAAAGTGATCGACGAGCATGGCCGCCAGCTGGACATGGGCCGAAATTTGGCGACGCTGCAAGCCGAATACGGCACGCAAGCGCGCGAGAGCTTCCAAAAGATGGCGGAAGCCTCCGGCCCGCAAGCCACCGTCGCCGCGCGCGCCGTGGCGCCGGCCAAAGCAGCACCTGCTGCTGCTTCTGCTGCGTCGTCTGCCGCGCCGACAACCAGCAACATCACGCTAACAAACCTCACCTCGTGGACCTTCGGCGAACTCCCGGAACTACTGGAAATCGCCCAAGGCAAACTCACGCTGATTGGCTTCCCGGCACTGGTAGACAAAACCACCCACTGCGACCTGGAAGTCTTCGACGACCCAACCGTCGCCGCGCGCACGCACCGCATTGGCCTGCGCCGCCTGTTCGCCCTGCAGATGAAAGACCAAATCAAATTCATCGAAAAGAGCATCCCGAACCTGCAGCAAATGGGCATGCAATTCATGAGCATGGGCACGCAGGAAGAACTGCGCGAACAAATCATCAACAAAGCGCTGGACATCGCCTGTCTGCAAGATCCGCTGCCGATCGACGCAGCCACCTTCGCCAAGCGCAAAGACGAAGGCAAATCGCGCCTGGTGCTGCTGGTGAACGAGATCGCGCGCCTGCTGTCGCAAGTGCTGACCGAATTCCACGGCCTGCCGAAACGCCTGCAAAGCTTGTCGCAGCAAGCTGCGCAAGACATGCAGCAGCAACTGCAAGGCCTGGTGCACAAGCGCTTCCTGCAAGAGAACGAGTACAGCCAGCTGTCTCACTTCCCACGCTACTTGAAAGCCATGAACGTCCGCATTGAAAAACTGCGTGGCGATCCGGCGCGCGACACCAAGTTGATGGCCGAATGGCAGCAAGCCGCAGCAGCCTATCTGCGCGTGAGCCGCGACAAATCGGCCGGTAAAAACACCGATCCGAAAATGGTGGAATACCGCTGGATGCTGGAAGAATTACGCGTGTCCCTGTTCGCGCAAGAACTGCGCACGCCAATGCCGGTTTCGGCCAAGCGTCTGCAGAAAGTGTGGGAATCCATGCAGCGCTAAGCGCGCTGCCGTACGCTGCACGCGGCAGTTTTTCGGTAGACTGATTAGCAACAGGAGGACGTTGCGATGAAAGTCAACACCGGTAAGCTGCTGCGCACTTTACTTCGCGCCGGCACCCGCACGGCCAAGCTAATCGCCACGGCCACAGCGCCGCCCAAGCCGAAGCGCAAACGCGCCCCGGCCAAGCCGCGTGCAACTCCCACCGTCCGCGCCGTCGCCACGCCGCGCATATCGCAGCCTGCGCCATCCGTCGCTCGCGCGCCGCGCGACTCCGCCGTCGCGCCGGGCAAATGGCTCTCCTCCCACGTCGTCACCGCAGCCGGGCAGCAAATGCGCTATTGGCTCTATCTGCCAAACAGCCTTTCACCACCCGCAGGCCTGGTCGTCATGCTGCACGGCTGCCAGCAAACCGCCACCCAATTCGCCCAAGGCACGCGTATGAACCTGCGTGCCGAAAAATATGGCTACGCAGTTCTCTACCCACAACAACTGACCAGCCACCATGCCCAGCGCTGCTGGAAATGGTACGACCGCGCCACGCAAGCCGGTGGCGGCGACGTCCCCACCATCATCAGCATGATCCACAAAGTGCTAACGCAATATCCCGTCGATCGCCGGCGCATTTACGTCGCAGGCATATCGGCCGGCGCTGGCATGGCCAATATCCTCGCGCTGAACCAGCCAAGACTGTTCGCCGCTGTCGGCCTGCACTCAGGTCCGGTCTTCGGTGCAGGACACAACACGTTGACAGGCATCGGCGTCATGCACCACGGCGCCGGCCTGCGTGCCGACATCGCTGCTCAAGAAATCCTGCAACGCCATCCTGACTTCCCCGGCATGCCAGCGATTCTGATCCAGGGCGGCAGCGACATCATCGTCCGCCCAATCAACCAAGCGCAGTTGATGCGACAAAGCCTGCTGCTAAACCGCCTCACCGGTCCAGCGAAAATCACAAACAAACCGCGCAGCAGCCTGCACGATTTCTACGTTGGGCGAAAGCTCATGCTGCGCGCCGTCCAGATCCCACCACTGGAACACGCCTGGAGCGGTGGTGACTCCATCTTGCCGTTCAACGCCAAGGCAGGCCCCGACGCCACTAAACTAATGTTGGACTTCTTTGCCCGCCATCAGCGCACTTGATCGCTCAAGGTTGCGCCACTACTTTAGTGACACGGCCCTGCGCATCCAGCATCACAATGGTCGGAATATTGTGCACGCCGAATGCGCGGAAGATTTCACCGCTCTGGTCCAGCACCATAGGAATGCTGGTGCGCTTTTCTTTCGCATAGCCGGCCAGCTCGGCGTGCGTCGTCCACAGCGAGGATGAAATGCCGAGCCATTCGGTACGCTTATCCTTGGCCAGCTTTTCCGATTCCAGCCGCACGCGTTCGCAGGCGGCAGCGGTGGCGGGGCGCGTCTCGCACAAATAGGATTCGCACCACGGCGAGAAGAACACCAATGTAAGCGGCTTGCCCGCGCCCAGTGCCACCGTTTTTCCGGAGATGGTCTTGATGCCGATGCCGCCCACCTGGTCGCCAACCTTGAACACCGCAGGCTCGCTGCTTTGCGGCGCCAGCGCCACCGTGGCGCTGGTCGGCGCGGTGGTCGCCACGCGCTCCAATGCCGCATGCAATTCCTGGTCATCCAGATGGCCGACATGGACGATGCGACCATTCGCATCAATCACGATATGCTGCGGCGTGACGCGCAGATTTAGCTTGCCGGCGAGCGAGCCGTCATCAATCACCGTCGGCATATGCAGCTTGTACTTGGCGATGAAAGCGCGTACATCGGCTTCCGTTTCGCTGTAGCCGGCGTTGACCGCCACCACCGCAACGCGCTTGCCGTACTGCTGATACAGCTGCTCAAAGCCCGGCGCCTGCTCATTGCAAGGCTTGCACCAAGTGGCCCAGAACTTCAGATACACCGGCTGCTTGCCATACAGCGACGCCAAATCAATACGCTGGCCATCAATCGACGTCAACGTAGCAGAAGGTCCCGGTTGCTCAATCAACGCCTTTCCCGCCAACTGCGCCCGCTCCTTACCACTCTCCGCCGCCCCAGCCGTCCCCGCCAGCGCCGCCAGCAAAACCCACACCAAGCTCCATTTCATGGCGCACCCTTAATGAGTTAATCGATAACTCATCGTACTCACAACTTGGGGTATCCAGAAGGTGCAAGAACCGCCTAAACGACTAGGCCATGATGGCGGCTGTTCCTTCATCAGGCCAAATCCCGCAGCGTCATCACACTTTGATTTGCTGAATTTCAAAGCGTTCACGACTCAAAAACGTACGTTAAGACATTAACTAACCATCTCAGAAGGAGATATGGAAATGTCATACGTTTATCCGAAAGCAGCGGAACTCAAAGACCAGCCGGTGGTCGGTAGTCATCAATGCGTGGAGCTCATTCAAAAATATGCGGGCGCCCCGACTACGCCGCATTGGAGGCAGGGGATAGAGGGGATCTATATTGCCGGCCAGTGTACGTGCGAATAATTTATCTCAAAGTAGTAAGAAGGCCAGTGCCGCAACGGCGGTTGGGGCTAGCGCACCGGCTAGCAGGCCGAGGGTGCCGATGGATTGGTCGTGGAAGCCGCGGCGTAGTAGCGAAACGCCGGCCGGATTGGGCGCGTTGGCGATCACGGTCAGGCCACCGCCGGTGACTGCGCCGGCGACCAGCATGTATTGCGCGCTGACCGATATGTTGTCGATCAGCGAGCCAAGGTAGGTGAGGGCGGCGTTGTCGGTGATGGCGGTGAGACTCATGGCGCCGAAGAACAGGGCCAGCGGCGACAGGCTTTCCACGATCGGTTGCAACCACCATTGCTGCATCCCGCCCAGCACCACCAGCCCGGCCAGGAAGAAGCCCACCAGCAGGCCTTCCTTGATGATCAGCGGATTCTGGTAGCGCTGGTAGGCGGTGGTAAATCCAAGGAACAGCATGAACACGCCGAGGAACAGCACTGGGTGATGGCCCAGCACTACCACCGCAGCCAGGAAGCCGAGATGGATCAGCGTCACGGCCAATGGCACGGCGGGAGTATCAGTAGCAGCGCCCGCATCGGCAGCCGGCGCGCGCAAATGCTTGCGCAGCACGAAGCAGATTGCAGTGGCGTTGACCAGCACCGCCAGCGTCGCTTTCCAGCCGAATTGCGATGCCATGAAGGCGCTGTCCCAATTCCAGGTCGCGGCCACCATCAGTACTGGCGGCGCGGCGTAGGCGGTCAGCAGGCCGCCGATGGAGATGTTCACGAACAGCACGCCCAGCGCCGCATATTTCAGCCACTCCGGCATGCCATCGCGGAACACCAAGGGCGCCAGCATCAGCGCGGCCAAGGTCATCGCGGCGGGCTCGGTGATCAGCGAGCCGGTCAGCGGCACCAGCGCGAAGCCGAACCACACCAGCGCCAGTTCGGTCGCTACCGGCATCAGCCTGGCCAAGGCCAGTAGCACGCGCTGCACCACCTCCAGCACTGGCCGCGACGCCGCCACTACCATCACTACAAACACGAACAGCGGCTCGGTGTACTGGCGCGACTCGGCATAGGCAATCGCCGCCTCGCCGCCGTTGAGTACGGCCATCGCAATCATCAGCACAAACGCCCAGAAGCCGAACACCACCTCCACCTCACCCAGCAAGTGGAATAGCCCGGCATGGCGCGGATGGCGATGCGACAGTTTCTCGAACGATTTGGCGGCAAATGTGTGCAGCAGCGCCAGTCCGAACAGAATGGCGCCGACCAGTTGTATGGTTTGCAAAGTGTGTCCTTTGATAATTTCCTTCACCGCATGGTACAGCAAACAAGAATAGTCCTTGCCAAACTACGGTGCGCGGAGTACTGTGTATTTATACAGTATTTGCGATACAATGCCATGACTCTTTCAGAAACCGTGCACCCGTCTTTGTGGCGGGCCGACCAGCTCGCGCAGAGCGCCACGCGCTGCATGGACACAGGTTTTGCCGCCTTGTCCGCGCAGCTGCCCGGCGGCGGCTGGCCGATCGGTACCTTGATCGATCTGCTGGTGCAGCAGCACGGCATCGGTGAACTACGCCTGTTGCAGCCGGCGCTGGCCGCGCTGGACAAGCGGCCCATCGTGCTGCTGCAACCGCCGCACGAACCGCAAGCGCTGGCATTGGCGGCGCTGGGTATCGAACCATCGCAGCTATTGTGGGTGCGCAGCGGTGCCAAGGCTGGCGATGCGTTGTGGGCAGCCGAGCAAATCCTGCGCAGCGGCTGCTGCGGCGCGCTGCTGCTGTGGCAAAAGCAGGCGCGCGGAGAAACGTTGCGCCGGCTGCACCTGGCGGCGCAAAGCGGCGAGACCTTGTTCTGCATGCTGCGTCCCTTGGCTGCAGCGCAGGATGCATCTCCCGCGCCGTTGCGCTTGTCGCTGAAACCGGCGGCGGGCGGTATCGACATCGGTTTTGTGAAGCGACGAGGACCGCAGCGCGACACGCCTCTTTTCTTACCCTTAACGCCTTCTTTGCTTCAACGCCATGCGCCTCTGGATCGCCCTACACCTGCCCCGGCTCCCGCTCGAGGTATTTTGCCCGCGCTGGTCAGGGGATAACTGCACGGTAGTGCTGGAGCAGGAGCGGGTGATTGCCTTGTCGGATGCGGCGTACGAGGCGGGCGTGCGGCAGGGCTTGCGGCGTGGCGGGGCGATCATGCTGGCGCCCCAATCGCAATTCCAGCAGCGCGACCTGGAATTGGAAAAGGAGGCTTTGCAAGCGGTGGCAATGGCGCTGCTGCAATTTACGCCACAACTGGCGGAGGCGGAAGAATCCACGTTGCTGCTGGATGTCGGCGCGAGCTTACGCCTGTTCGGCGGCATTCGCGCCTTGTGCCGCAAAGTGGCGCACAGCGTGCGCGCATTGGGCTTCACGGGCTGGCTCAGCTGCGCACCGACCGCACGCGGCGCGTGGCTGCTGGCGCGCAGCAACGGCGGCCGCGCTTTGAAAATGGCGTCGCTGGAGCTGCGGCTTGATGCGTTGCCGGTCGACTTGCTACCGCCAGCCCGGTCCTACCTGGGCTGGTTGGAAGGCATAGGCTGCATGAGCTTGGGGGAGCTGTACCGATTGCCTCGTCCCGGCTTACAGCGCCGTTGCGGCCGCGCTTTGCTGGATATGCTGGACGACGCGCATGGCACGCGTCCCGAGTTGCATGAATGGCTGGCCGCACCAGCCAGCTTCCACGCCAGGCTGGAATTGTTCGACCGCGTGGAAAACGCCGAAGCGTTGCTGTTCGGCGCGCATCGCCTGCTGCTGCAATTGACGGGATGGCTAAGTGCGCACCAACTGGCCGTGGAACGCATCCGCCTGTTGCTGGAGCACGAGCGCGGCCGCACTGCAGGTCCGCCCACCGTGATTGAAGTCGTGCTGGCCGAGCCCACATGGAAAGACACGCATCTGGTGCGCCTGTTGAAAGAGCGTCTGGCCAAGCAGGAGCTGGATGCACCAGTAATCGGACTGCGCCTTGAGGCGCCCCAAGTGCAGCCGATGGCGCCACTCAGCGATTCATTATTCCCCGAGCCGGGCGGCAGCAAGGAAGACTGGCAGCGACTGCTGGAACTGCTCGCCGCGCGACTGGGGGCGGACAACGTGCTGCAAGCCGTGCCCAGCGCAGACTACCGCCCCGAGCAAGCCAATACCTGGCTCAGCATCCAGAAAAAAGTCCGTCCAGCCGAAGCGCGCGCACAACTGCCGCCGGATATGGGCAGCCTGCCGCGCCCCACCTGGCTGCTGGCCAAGCCGATCCCGTTGCTGATGCGCGACCACCGTCCGTACTACGGTTCACCGCTACGCATCCGCACTACCGGCGAGCGCATCGAAGCGGGCTGGTGGGGCGATATGCAAACGCGCGACTACTTCATGGCGCAAGGCGAAGACCATGCCCACTACTGGCTGTTCAAGGAGCGCGACGCCAAATCGAAGGAGCTCGAGCCGCGCTGGTACTTGCAAGGACTGTTCGGTTAATCGATCGGCTTGAAGCGCTGCACCTGCTTGCCATCCACCTCGATCATCTCGAAGAACACCTCGCGCGGCCGGCACCAGATGGTGCCATTGGCGGTGCGATATACAATCATGGTCGACAGGTCGGATTCCAGCGTGGCTTCGCACACCAGTTCGTAGATTCCACCTTTGTAGTGTTGGTAACGCATTTTTCTATTCCTCTATGAAATCACAACGACAAGAATTTATCGGCGCGCACGGCCACCAGCTGGCCGCACGGCTTGATGGGCCGGATGGCGAGGTCAAGGCCTACGCGCTGTTCGCCCACTGCTTCACCTGCGGCAAGGACGTGTTTGCCGCCCGCCGGGTGGCGGAAGCGCTGACGGAACACGGCATCGCCGTGCTGCGCTTCGATTTTACCGGCCTCGGCGCGAGTGGCGGGGAGTTCGCGGAGACGAACTTTTCGTCCAACCTCGACGATCTGGTGGCCGCCGCCGATTTCATGCGCGCGAACTACCAGGCACCCAGCCTGCTGGTCGGCCACAGCCTCGGCGGCGCGGCCGTACTGGCGGCGGCGGAGCAGATGCCGGAAGTGAAGGCGGTGGTCACCATCGCCGCACCGAGCAGCCCGTCTTACGTCACCGGCATGTTCAGCCAGCATCTGGATGAGATTGAACGTGAAGGCGAGGCGGAAGTGCAGCTGGCGGGACGGCCGTTCCGCATCCAGCAGCAATTCGTGGAAGATGCGGCCGGACACAATTTGAAGTTGAAGATTGCCGGCCTGCGCCGTGCCCTGCTGGTGATGCACGCGCCGAACGACGACACGGTCGGTCTTAGCAACGCGATGGAGATTTTCACGGCGGCCAAGCATCCGAAAAGTTTCATCTCGCTCGACAACGCAGACCATCTGCTGACGCGCCGCGAGGACGCTGTCTACGTTGCCAACCTGATCGCGATGTGGGCCGACCGCTATCTGTTTTAAAAGTCTTCCGACAAATCTTTCCAGCCCTTGCTGACAGCGAAAGCGGTGAATTCATCCGGTGCTTCCAGCACCAGCAAGCGGGCTTCCTGCAGCACCGGATCGCCGGCGGTCAGGTCCGGGCCTTTGTAGCCCACGGTGCGCAGTTGCGCCACGACCGCGCTGATCAGCGCCTTGTCTTTGTGCAGGCCGCTGATGGGCGCTTTGAAGTCCACATACACCTCGATGGCGCCGTAACCTTCGTCGAAGATGCGGATCGCCTTGGCGTCGTGGGCACGGCCGGAGCCGTCGGTGGCCTTGAAGGGGCCGCTCAGTTGGATGTCGGTGTCATTGTTCATGGGCGCAGCATACACCAATCGGCGGCGTCAGCGCGAGACCGTATTGCGGCCGCCGTGCTTGGCGCGGTATAGCGCCTGGTCGGCCAGACGGTAGATTTCTTCCTGCGACAGACCCACCTCAGGCGTGATAAACGCCAGCCCCAGCGACAAGCTCACATGCTGCATCGGCTGGTTGCCCGTATGGGGAATCTGCCGCCCCGCCATGCAGGCGCGCAGCTGCTCGGCCAGCGCCAGGCTTTCTTCCTCGCCGCTGCTGCTGAACAGGCAGGCGAACTCGTCACCGCCGATGCGAAAACACAGGTCGCCCGAGCGGTGGAAGGTCTGCCGCATGCAGTCGGCCACGGCTTGCAGCACCTTGTCGCCTTGCGGGTGGCCGTAGGTGTCGTTGTATTCCTTGAAGCGGTCGACGTCGGCCAGCAGCAGGGTCAGCGTACGCTGGTCGCGCCGCGCACGTTTTTGCTCTTCGATGAAGCGGACGTTGTAGTAGCGCCGGTTATGCAAGCTGGTTAGCTCGTCGGTCACGCTGTCGATGCGCGCCGTGCGGGCATCGGTAATGTCGGCCGAGACGGCGCAGGTGGCGTACACCACCCCGTCCGCATCCATCAGCGGAAACTTGACGGTGGCATAGGTGTGCAGGGTTTTGTCGCGGTGGTAGACCTGTTCTTCCTCGTGGATGGCGCGTTTTTCCAGCGCCGCACGGCGGTCGTTGCGCCACAGCGGTTCGGCGATATCGCGGGGGAAGAGCTGGAAGATGTTGGAGCCGACGAAGCTTGCAGCATCGTAGCCATCGATGATCTCGAAGTGGCGATTGGCCATCGTCACTGTGCCTTGCAAATCCTTGGTCGAGATCAGGACCGGGGCATTGTCCAGCAGGGCGCGCAGAATACGGTCGGATTCGCGCAGTTCATCCAACTCTGCGCTTGCGAGGGTGGGGGCGTCGTTCCGGTCTGGCATGAATCCAGTATAACGCCCCCTTTCATTGTTGCCGAAGAATTATTTCAGTGGTTGCAAAATAGCCTCAAGGCGGTCCGGCGTGCCTTCGATACGCTCAAGGCGCGGATACTTCAGGCCGTCGTGATAGTCGAGCGCGACGGTCTGGTACAAGCTGCCTTTCTTGATCAGCAGGCTGATCGGCTCCTTGCTGGTTTTGGCGGCCGTGACCGCTGCGCGCAGCGGTTCCGGCTTGTAGGCGCGGCCGTTCACTGCGACCACAACATTGCCGCCTGCCAGGCCGGCCTTGAAGCCGATGCCGTCCCACTGCAAGGCTTCCAGCTTGCCATCCGCTGTCACCGAGAAGCCCAGCGAATACTGGAAGTTGGCCGACTTGCTCAGGTCTTCCTGCGCTTTCAGGAAGTCGGTTGGCTTTTCGGCGTAGACCAGCTTCCAGCCGGCGCGGGCCAGGCCGTCCAGCGGTGCCCCTGGGCCGTGGCCGTCGAGGCGGCTACGCAGGAAGGGCGCCCAGTCGTAGGGCTGGATCGTGTTGAGGGCTTTCACCACGTCGTCAAAGGTGTAGTGCTTGGCGACGTTGACGCCGTCATCCACGCCGAAGAACAGGCGCGCGAAATCGTTCAGCGATTTCTTCTCGCCCGACAGTTCGCGGATCTTGGTGTCGGCATCCAACCAGATCAGTTCGCCTTCCGAGTAGTAGTCCTCGGCGCGCTGCCAGTTGTTCCAGCCCTGCGGACGGCGGGCGTTGAGGATAGGGTCGTTGACGG
The DNA here is from genome assembly GCF_009857445.1 of Duganella flavida. GTDB lineage: Bacteria > Pseudomonadota > Gammaproteobacteria > Burkholderiales > Burkholderiaceae_D > Rugamonas > Rugamonas flavida. Next base: position 149,105 of record NZ_WWCN01000014.1, on the reverse strand, counting down.
TGTCCTGCACGGCGCGCCATTCGCGGCCCTTGACGTTGTCGTAGCGGGCGGCGGTGGCGGCGATCAGGTCGCGCGTGTGCTCCGGCTTGATCAGGCCCGAGCGTGCGGCCAGTACGGCGCCCCAGTATTGGGTCTGGCCTTCGTAGACCCACAGCAGTTCGTTTTGCAGTGGCGTGTTGAAGTCAGGGACGTTCTGGCCGGCCGGGCGGCGGAACTTGCCGTTCCACGAGTGGGTGAATTCGTGCGACAGCAGTTCGCGGCGCGCTTCGTATTTGTTCCACTCGACGAAGTAGCCGAGCTTGACGCCGTTCTCGCTCGACTGGTGATGCTCGCGGCCGATGCCACCGAATTCATCGCTGATGGCGAACAGGAAATCGTAGTGCTGGTAGTGCTGCGAGTTGAACAGCTTGTAGGCTTGTTGCACCATCGCGCGGTGCGGGGCGATTTGTTCCGGCGTCGCTTCCAGCTGCTCGGCCGAGTCGGCCACCACGTTGAGGCGCACCGGGATTTTCGCGCCCGGATCGAGGTCGATCTGGCGGAAGTAGCGGCCGGCAAACAGCGGCGAGTCGATCAGGGTTTCCAGGTCCAGCGGCTTGAAGGCGACCTCGTCGCCATTGCGCTCCTGCGGTTCCAGCGCGCTGCCGAACTGCCAGCCGGCCGGCACGGTCAGGTTCGGCTGCACGGTGATGGCGCGGCTGTTGTAGCCGGCCGGGTACAGCGTCACCGATTGCCATTGCACGCCGAGGATATCGTTGGTCATGGTGGTGCGGCCCTGGCTGGCCTCCACCGGCGACAGGTACTGGAACTCCACCTCAACGCCTTTCGCGCCCTTCGGCACGTTGACGTGGAAGGCGTACACATTGACCGGATCACGCTTCCACTCCAGCGGCTGGCCATTGGCGCTGACCTTCAAACCGGCGAACTGGTTGATCGCGCCGCTCGGGCCATGGTTACCGGGGATCCACTGCGGATACAGCAGCGTCAACTTGCCCGGCTTGGCCGGAATGCTTTCGCGGATGCGGAAGATATTCTGGGCAGTGTTGGAAGCATCTACTTTCAGGACGATGGTGCCTGGATAAGGCTGGTCGGTGGCGGCCTGGGCGCTGAAGGCGGTAGCCAGCACGGCGGCAAGTACAACGCGGATGAAGGACATAATCATTTGATAAAACGGTTAACAAGAGAAAGAGTGTAGCACGCAGGAAACGAAAAATTTTTTAAAAAAACCTCTTGAAAGCATTTTGAGCCGACCTATATGGGGATCAGCGGTTGCCTGATTGTAGGGGCCGCCAACCTTCATATCGCTTAACTTGAAAAGGATATTTATCATGCGTACTTTTGACCTCGCCCCGCTGTATCGTTCCGCTATTGGCTTTGATCGCCTGGCACAACTGCTGAACGACGCCCAGCGCAACGACAGCACCCCTAGCTATCCCCCATACAACATCGAGCTGGTCTCGGACGACCAGTACCGCATCGTGATGGCGCTGGCCGGCTTCAACCGTTCGGAAATCGACATCACTTTCGAGCGCGATTCGCTGCAGGTGGTGGGCCGTAAGCAGAAAGATGTTACCGAACGCACCTATCTGCATCGTGGCATCGCGGCACGTGATTTCGAACAGCGCTTCCAGCTGGCCAACCACGTCAAAGTGACCGGCGCCAGCTTCGACAACGGCATGCTCACCATCGAACTGGTGCGTGAGATTCCTGAAGCACTGAAGCCGCGCAAAATCGTCATCGATGGTGGCGAGAATGTGACCGCGTTGGAGCAACGCGCAGCTGCGTAAATGCCTGCTTAATCAAGCTTTAATGCAGTAACCACAACTGGCCGGTTCTCCGGCCAGTTTGCATTTGTAAGCAGGAATTTTGGTTAAGTGGTGCCTAAGTTTGTAGCGTCATATTGGATACATCTAAAGTCCTCATTTGCATAGGAGAACCGTTATGTCCATCTCTACTCTCAAGCGTGCTGCTGTGGCCGTCGCCGTACTGGGCGTGGTCGGCGTCGGCGGTGCAGTCGCTGTCAAACAGAATGCTGCGGTTGCCGCCGTCGCGACGCCGGCTGCGGTGACTACTGCGCCTGCAGCGGTGCCAGCACCCACCATGACGCTGCCTGATTTCAGCGTCATCGCCGCGCACAACGGCCCGGCAGTGGTCAACATCAACGTCACCGGCAGTACCAAGACTGCCTACGATGGCGGTGGCCAGCAAGGTCGCAACGACCAGTTTGCCGATGATCCTTTCTATGAATTCTTCCGCCGCTTCCAGCAAGGCCAGCAGGGCGGCCAGCGTGGTCAGCGTGCGCAGCCGACGCATGGCCTCGGTTCCGGTTTCATCATCAGCTCGGACGGTATCATTTTGACCAATGCGCACGTGGTGCGTGACGCCAGCGAGGTAGTGGTCAAGCTGACCGACCGCCGCGAATTCCGCGCCAAGGTACTGGGCTCCGATCCGCAAAGCGACGTCGCGGTGCTGAAGATCGACGCCAACAATCTGCCGGTGGTGCCGCTAGCCAAGGGTAACGATTTGAAAGTGGGCGAGTGGGTGCTGGCCATCGGCTCGCCGTACGGCCTCGATAACACCGTAACTGCCGGCGTGGTCAGCGCCAAGGGCCGCTCGCTGCCGGATGGGAACGTGCCATTCATCCAGACCGACGTGGCGGTCAACCCAGGTAACTCGGGTGGCCCGTTGTTCAACACGCGCGGCGAGGTGGTCGGTATCAACTCGCAGATTTACAGCCAGACTGGCGGCTACCAGGGCTTGTCGTTTGCGATTCCTATCGATGTCGCCAACAAGATCAAGAACCAGATCGTCGCTACCGGCAAGGTGGTACACGCCAAGCTCGGTGTGACGGTACAGGAAGTGAACCAGGGCTTTGCCGATTCCTTCAACCTGGCCACGCCGGAAGGCGCGCTGATTTCCAATGTCGAGCGCGGCGGTCCGGCTGACAAAGCCGGCCTCAAGGCGGGCGATGTGATCCTGGCGCTGAATGGCCAAAAAATCGTCAGCTCGGTCGATTTGCCGTCGATGGTCGGTCTGTCAACGCCGGGCGAGAAAATCACGCTGGACGTCTGGCGCCAGGGCAAACCGGTGCAGATCGCTGCAACCCTGGGTAACGCCAAGGACAAAGTGGTGGCGCAAGATGACGGCCCAGTCGACCAGGCCAGCGCCAAGCTGCGCCTTGGCTTGTCGCTGCGCCAGTTGGACGCCGCGGAACGCCGTGAATCCGGCATTGCCAGCGGCCTGCTGATCCAGGATGCGGGCGGCGCGGCCGCCAATGCCGGGGTGCAGCCGGGTGATGTGTTACTGTCGGTAAATGGCCGTCCAGTCAACAGCGTCGAGCAGGTGCGCGACGTGGTGGGCAAGGCCGGCAAGTCGGTGGCATTGCTGATCCAGCGCGGCGACGATAAAATCTTCATACCTGTCCGTCTGGGCTAAAGCAAATAACAAGGAAAAATATGCGACTTCTGCTGGTAGAAGACGACACCATGATCGGCGAAGTAGTGCTGGACCTCCTGCGGGCCGAGCACTACGCCGTCGACTGGGTGAAGGATGGCGATATGGCCGACACCGCTCTGCAAACGCAAACCTACGATCTGGTGCTGCTGGACCTGGGCCTGCCGCGCAAGGACGGTCTCGACGTGCTGCGCTCGATGCGCCTGCGCAAGGAACTGACACCGGTGCTGATCGCCACCGCGCGCGACGCCAAGGAACAGCGCGTCGCCGGTCTTGACGCCGGCGCTGACGATTATGTACTCAAGCCGTATGACCTCGATGAGCTGCTGGCCCGCATCCGCGCCTTGCTGCGCCGTTCGGCCGGCCGCGCCGAGCCGGTGTTCGAACATGGGAACGTGACCGTCAATCCGCAAACCCGCGAAGTGATGGCCGACGGTAAGCCGGTCAGTCTGTCGGCGCGCGAGTGGGCGGTGCTGGAAGCGCTGATTGCGCGGCCCGGCATCGTGCTGTCGCGGCATCAGCTGGAAGAAAAACTGTATAGCTGGAAGGATGAAGTCAACAGCAATGCGGTGGAAGTCTACATCCACGGCTTGCGTAAAAAGCTGGGCGCGGAGCTGATTCAGAACGTGCGCGGCCTGGGCTACATGGTTCCCAAACTATGAAGGTGAAGATGCCGTCGTTGCCACGGGTGCCGGTGGTAACGCACTCGCTGCGCGGCCGCCTGCTGTGGTTCCTGCTGGCGGCGATCACGATGGCGGCGCTGGCGCAGGCCATGATCGCCTACCGCAGCGCGCTCAACGACGCCGACCAGATCTTCGACTATCACATGCAGCAAATGGCGATGTCGCTGCGTTCCAGCGCCACGCTGACCAACAAGGCGGCCGACACGGCTGCCGATCCCGAAAACGACGACCTGGTGGTGCAGGTCTGGACTCCGGACGGTGCGCAGGTGTTCCGTTCGCTGTCGCGCGCGGCCCTGCCGCAGCGGGCTGTGCTGGGCTTCTCCAACGTCAAGGTGAAGAACACCACCTATCGCATCTTCTCGGTTCAGACCTCCAACCAGACCGTGCAAGTGGCGCAGGACATGGCCGTGCGCCAGCGCATGGCCGGTACGCTGGCGCTGCGCACCGTCGGTCCGATCGCCGTGATGGCGCCGGTGCTGATGCTGGTGGTGTGGTGGGTGGTGTCCGGTTCGCTGGCGCCGGTGTCGCGCGTCAAGCGGCAGGTGGCGGCACGCCAGGCGGACGATTTGTCACCGGTATCGGAAAACGATTTGCCCGATGAAGTGCTGCCGCTGGTGCAAGAGCTGAACTTGCTGTTCGTGCGGGTGCGCACGGCGTTCGAAGCGCAGCAGCACTTTGTGGCCGATGCGGCGCACGAGTTGCGCACGCCGCTGGCGGCGTTGAAATTGCAGGTTCTCAGCCTGGAGCGGGCGCCGGACGAGGTGGCGCGCAAGGTGGCGGTGTCACGCGTCACGGCCGGCATTGAACGTGCCACGCGGCTGGTGGAGCAGTTGCTGGTGCTGGCGCGGCAAGAGGGCGGCATCGAGGAGATTAAGCTGGAACCGGTCAACCTGGGCGAACTGGTCAAGCGCGTGCTGGGCGATATGAACGGCTTGGCGCAGGCACGCCAGATCGACCTCGGCTTGCATTACGCCGACGACGTGGTAGTGGCGGGCCAGCAGGACGCCCTGATCATCCTGCTGCGCAACCTGGTCGACAACGCCATCAAGTACACGCCGGCCGGCGGCACGGTTGATGTGGACCTGCGGCGTAGCGTGGCCGCCACAAAAAATGCCAAGCCGCGCATCCAGCTGAGCGTGGAAGATTCCGGCCCCGGCATCCCGCCAGACGAGCGCGAACGCGTGTTCAGCCGCTTCTACCGCGTGCCTGGCAGCCCGGCTGGCGGCAGTGGCCTGGGCATGGCCATCGTGCAGTCGATTGCCGAGCGCCACGGCGGCGTCTTGTCGCTCGACCAGTCCGAACGTTTGGGCGGACTGAAGGTCAAGGTCGATTTTCCTGAGACTAGCAAGCCCACTCCAGCTTAAAATGCCGTTTTAATACGGTGCTGGAGCGGCGCATGAAGAAAATCGGCTTTTCGGGAACCCTGGACCCGATCACCAACGGTCACATGTGGGTGATCAACGAAGCCCGTTCGCTGGCGGACGAGGTGGTAGTGTTCCTGTCCGAGAATTCGGCCAAGAAGCCCAAGTTCTCGGCCGAGGAGCGCAAGAGCATTATTGCGCTCAGCTGCGCCGAGCAGGGCTGGGACAATGTCTCGGTGGTGATCGTGCGTGGCGACTACACGGCGCGCGCGGCCAAGAAGCAGGGCGTCGAGTGCCTGATTCGCGGCATCCGCACCACCGCCGATTTCGATTACGAAAACCTGATCCAGCAAACCAACGTCGATGTGCTGCAAGGCGCCAAGACCGTGTTCGTGATGCCGCCGCGCGACCTCGGTTCGGTGAGCTCATCGTTCGTGAAAGCCTTGGAAGGGCCGATCGGCTGGAACTGGATCATGAAGAAATTCGTGCCCGGCCCGGCCTACCATGCGTGGGTGCTGAGCTGGTTGCGCCGCGAGTGGGAAATCCTGTGGGACTACGAACACCGCGACGCTACCGCCATCGCCCATGCCGACCAGTGGTTCGTGCAGCTGACCGGACCGACTGCGTACGGTGGCACGGCGCGCTACTATCACAACCTCGATCATCTGGTGCACGGCTTGTGCGAAATCCGCGCGTGGGCGGCCAATACGCGTCCCGATCCGTTGGACGTCGACATCATCAAGCAGGCGTTCTGGTTCCATGATGCCGAGTACGGCCACAGCGGCGATCCCGGTACGCTAAGCAATGAGGAAGCCAGCGCGCAGCTGTGGCTGGGGAGCCACCTCGGGCAGGAGATGGGCGATGCAGCTGAACTGATACGCGCGACCGATCACTTCCAGGAAGCCTCGATCACGCATCGTTTGAAGGATATTTTGCTGTGCGTAGACCTGGCCATCCTGGGGCAGGACGACGAGGTCTACCAGAACTACGCGCGCGCCATCCGGCAGGAATACATCCACCTGCCGGACGCCAAATACCGCGAGCAGCGCGGCGGGGCGCTGGCGCACCTGTGCCGCAAGGCGCAGGCCGGTGAACTGTTCCGCGATGCTTACTTCGCGGACCAGTACAACGACCGCGCCATCGACAACATGCAGCAGGAGATGGAGCGGCTGGCGGTCAAATAGGTGGCAGCTGGATGCTTTCCTTACGGGCGGCCATTTGTTCGCCCAGCGCTTCCAGGTCGAGCTTGGTTTTGCGGGCTTTGGGGAACATCTCGCCTTCTTCTTCGCCGACGTGGTGCTCGATCATTTCTGACAGCACCTTGACTTTGGCGTCGTACAGGTCGTCAGTCGGCTCCATGCTCTGGATTTGGGCGATCAAGTCCTTGGCGGAGGCGTGCTCGACGACGGCTTCATCCATCAAGTCTTCGTCCTTGGTCGCCTCGCGCACGGCCGGGTAAAAAATTTCTTCCTCGATCATGGTGTGCTTGGTCAACGCTTCGCAGATTTGCAGCGCAAGTTTCTGCTTGCTGACATGAGCGCGGTCGCCCAGCTTTTCATACTGTTCGAACATTGCCTTGACGTGTTCATGATCCTCAACCAGCAGCGTGATGGCGTCTTGCGGCTGGGTTTCAGTAGGGATGGGTTTGGGCATACGGCCCGACGTCTGGGTGGTGGTAGTCATATCGGCTCCTTGGGTGGCGAAAGTCCAGTCTAGGAGCCCGACATGGCCCGGTCTGTGCGCCGGACCACATCAGGGAAAGAGCGCGAATTAAAAGCGGTTCCAGTTATTGCGGCGGTGTTCGCTGGCTTCTTTCATCAGGTGGCTGGCGCGCAGTTCGTCCTTGGGTGACAGGGCGTCGCCCAACTGGACCGCCATCGCCAGTTCCTGGATCGCAGGTGGATATTCATGCTCGGCCGCCTCTTCCAGCAGCAGGCGGGCTTGGGCGTGGTCTTGCGGCACGCCCGTACCTTCGTTGTAGAAGTTGGAGAGCAGGAACATGGCGTGCGCGTTGCCACGTTCGCTCGCCTGCGCCAGCCAGTGTGCGGCTTGTGCATCGTCACGCTTCACACCTTCGCCGTTTTTGTAGAGCAGACCCAGCACCAGCGCCGCTTTCGCGTGCTGATGCTGGGCGGCGATGGCATACCACGGCGCTGCCGCAGCCGGCGCGGCGGGCACGCCCAGCACGCCGATGCGCAGCATTTCGCCCAGCTGGAACGCGGCTTCCGTATCGCCGCCGCGTGCTGCCTGTTCAAACAACTTGAGCGCATCGTCACGCTGCGTTGGACGCGACTGGTACAAGATGGCCAGCTCGCGCTGCGCTACCGGCATATTGTTTTCAGCCCACGCCATCAGCTTACGCTCGGCGTGCGCGTCAGCTTCCTGCTTGGCCTTCATGCCGATGACTTCGATTTGCGCCGAAGTCGGCTTCTCGTGCTGGAGCTGGCAGCCAAACAGCAGGGCCGCAGCCAGCGAGGCGATGACGATGCGCTGCATGTTATTTGCTCAGATCGATGGCGTACTTGGCGAAGCCGCTGGCGTCCAGGCTGCCTTCGGCCGTGACGGCGGTGATGCCGCTGCTCTGGGCCAGTGCCAGGTGGCCTGGCGCCGAACGCAGGATCACCGGACCGGCGGTCGCCACTTTCACAAAGCTCCAGCTGCGCGCGCTGCCATTTGCTGCCAGCGTGACCTTGCCGGTGGCCGTGCCTTGCGCCGTCAGGTAGTTGCTGACCACGGCCTGGTTGGCGTCCGGCGATTTGATGATGGTCTTGCTGCCATCAATGCCCGGCACCGCACCGCCGCCGCCTGCGCGGTAGTCGTTGGTGGCGACGATGAAGTCATCGCCATTGGCCACGGCCTTGCCTTTGTAAGTCAGGTTGACGATGCGGCTGCCCACCGGCATGGTGACGTCGATCTGGTAGGTCAGCGCGTTGTCTTCGGCGTAGAACACGTCGTAGTTGTAGATGGTGCCATACGACGGTACCAGATCCTGTTCGGTGGTCTTGGTCGGATCGATCTGGCCGAACTGCTTGGCCGCCGTTTCCAGCCAGTTCTTCAAGTCGGAACCCTTGATCTTGACCGCTTGCAGGTTGTTGTTCGAGTACAGGTACAGGTCGCCCGGATTACGTACTTGCAGGCCCACCGGCGCCGCCGCGCTGGCGCCGGGCGCCACATCGGTAAAGTCGGTTGGACCGTTGCGGCCAGCCTTGAACGGCGCGCTGCACGAGATCACCGGAATGCTCTTGTAGCTGGCGAGCGTCGCATCGGTGCTGGTGGCGATGAAGTTCTTCACGTAGGCCAGCTGTGCCTGGTTCACCAGCTGGATCGCGCTGACGTCGCCGGCCAGTGCGAAGTAGGCCGACATTTCAAAGTCAGTGCTCACGCCCAGCGGCTGCTTGGCGTAGGCGATGGTGGCCGCATGCTCGGTGGCGACCAGCGGTGCAATGCTGCTGTCGGCGGCGATGATGGTAGCGCCATCGGTGTACTTGAAGCCGCGCGATTCCACGGTGGTCTTGGTTGGCTGTACCACCCACTTACCGCCGGTGTAGGCCAGCGTCAGCTTGATGATGCCGAGGCGGCGGCCCCAGCTCTGCGCCATCACGGTTGGCACGCCGTTGACGAAGCCGTTGACGGCGTCGATGTTGGCCGAAGCCGGGAAGGCCGCGAACGAAGCGTCCAGTGCCGGTGCGTTAGTTTCTTTCCCTTTGGGGAAGATCAGGTGCGAGTGGCCGATCAGCAGGGCGTCGATGCCGGTGCTGGTCAGGTGGTAGGAACCGTTTTCCATTTTCGGGCTGTAAGTGCTCGGGTCGAGGCCGCCGTGCGACAGCGCGACCACCAGGTCGGCGCCTTTGCTGCGCATCTCCGGCACGTATTGCTTGGCCGCTTCCTGCACGCCGGTGACGGCAACCTTGCCGGCCAGGTTCTTCTGGTCCCACTCAAGGATCTGCGGCGGCACAAAGCTCATGATGCCGACGTTGAGCTTCACGTCCAGCTTGCTGCCATCCGGCTTGGTGGCTGAGAAAGTGCGTGGCAGCAGGGAGTATGGTTGCACGATCGGCTTGCCGCTGGAAACGCCGGTGACGTTGGTCAGCACCAGCGGGAACGATGGCGAACCGCAAGTACCGCTCGGCTTACTCACGCCCGGAATACCGAAGTCAGTGTTGGTGATTTGGCTCAGCAGAGGCAAGCCGTAGTTGAATTCGTGGTTGCCGAAGCCGCCGCCGTCGAACTTCATGGCGTTCATGACTTTGTGCACGGCCATGGTATCAACGCAGGCGATCGGTTTGGTGACGGCTTGCAGGTCGCCCAGCAGCGTACCCTGGATGTTGTCGCCGTCGTCCAGCAGCAGGTTGTTCGGGTTCTCGGCGCGCGCGGCCTTGACCAGCGAGGAGGTGCGCTCCAGGCCGAGACTGGTGTCCTCGGCCAGCGAGTAGTAGTTGTAGCTCATCACGTTGGCGTGGATGTCGGTGGTTTCCAACAGGGCCACGGTAACGGTCGTGCCTTCCGGGATCGCCGGAACGGCTGGGGCGTTATCGCCACCGCATGCTACGAGACCGGCTGCGCTCATGGCGGCCAGCATCACCAGATTTAATTTCATCGAAACCTCGAAGAGTGGAAAAATTCAAGGTTGCGACTTTAACTAGTTTAAGTGACCGCTCCGTGACATGCGCAAATTAATAAGCCCAGTACGGTCCGGCTTTGCCGGCCGCGCTCATATCCTCCATCACCACGAACACGCGGCGGCCATAGAAGAAGGGCAGGCCCCAGTCGAAATAATTGCCGGACGAGGTGCTGCTGCCCACCGTGCCGCCCACCTGCGCCGCCGTGATGGTTGAGGCCAGGCTGACCATGTTCACCAGGTTGAAGCTGACCGTGCCGGAGGCGCTGCCGTCCGCGGCGGCGTTGGTCGCTGTCAGCGACAGCGTCGCGGCCGGGCAGTAGAAGTCGCCGCCGGAGCACTGGCGGATGGTGCTGTCGGTAAAGAAGTAACCGTTGGAGCCGCTGTCGATGAAGCTGGCGCTGTAAGTCTTGCCCTTGTAAGTGGTGCTGAAGTCGCCGCTGCTATTGGCCTTGTAAATGGTCTCGCTGGCGATGGTGTTGTTGCTCTGTGTGTTGACGCCAAACACCAGCGTGCCGCTGACCGAGGTCAGACCGGCCGTGCCGACACTGGGCATGGTGATCAGCAAGCCGTTGTTGTTGACGGCAAACGAGGCCACCGGATTGCTGATCTGTTTGGCCAGCGGCATGGCGCTGGCGGTGCAGCTACCGCTGGCGCAAGCGTAGTAGACACCGCTGATGGCAGCGTTGGCGCAAGAACTACCGCAATCCTGCTTGAACATGCCGACCCCGAGGATGCCCTTGGCGCCGATGGCCGACAGCGTGCCGAGATTGCTGCCGGCGCTGCTGCAACTGGACGGCGTGCTGCTGTAGCTGGCGCCGGTGTCGCCGATTACTTGTATCGAAATGCCGGACGCTACTTCATCGGCCATCTTGACATCGGCCTGGCGCACCGCGCCCCAGGTATAGCCGCTGATGAATTTGCCGCATTCGCCGGCATCGTCGCCGGAAGCGGTGCTTACGGCCGGCAGCGCCAGTGTACTGCTGAGCTGGCTGGCCAGCAGGCGCAGGCCGTAGGAGCCGGTGTCGAGCAGCACGTGGTCGATGGTCTGGCAGGTGGTGGTACCGGGCTTGCACACGGTCACGCTGACATACGGCACATTGATTACGCCACTGACGCCGCTTGGCCCGCTGTCGACCACAATGGCGGTGCTGTTGCTGAGCGCTGCCGTGACGCTGAGCGCGGCGCTGCCGCTGGCCGAGCCGCCGTCACCGCTGCACGTCATGCTGTAGGTAAAGCTGCCGGCGGCGGCCGGCGTGATGGTGACCGCGCCGGAAGTGGCCTTGCTGCCGCTCCACGCACCGCTGGCAGTGCAACTGGTGGCGTTGGCCGACGACCAGCTCAGTACCGTGGTTTGCGCGCTGGTGATGCTGGCCGGCGCCAGCGTCAGGCTGACGGTCGGCGAAGGTGGCGGCGTGCTGACCGTGACCATGGCGGTGCTGCTGGCGCTGCCGCAGGTGAGGGTGTAGCTGGCGGCGCCGGCATCGCCCGCCGTAACGGCTTGCGTGCCGCTGCTGGCCACTGTGCCGCTCCACGCGCCGGAGGCGGTGCAGCCGCTCGACGGCGCGTCACTGACGCTCCACGTCAGCGTGATGATTTGGCCGGTGGTGGTGGCGGTCGGCGAAGCGCTGATACTGATCACCGGCGTGGCCGCTTTCATGGCCTCGGTGGTGGCGGTGCTGGTAGTGGTGGCCGAACCGCCGCCACCGCCGCACGCCGCCAGTGCCAGGCACAGCAGGGCGCCGACAAGATGAGCGTATTTCATGCAGGCGTCCTTATTCGATGGTGCTGGTGTCGAAGCCGGCCGGCAGCGCGCTCGGAATCCAGGCCTGGCCGCTGAAGGCGCGCATGTGGCCGTTGGAGACGATCACCGCGTCGGACTGGTCGACCGCCAGCTGCGAGTGGCCGGCCTTGGGCCGCTTGGCGGCGGTACTGGTCATGATGGCGAACTTATCGCCCAGCAGCGTGCGTAAGTCAGGCAAGGTGGGACCTTTCCAGCTGACGGCAAATACCACGCCATTGGCGTCGACGTATTCGCGCACAACGGTGCCGCTGTCGAGGGTGGATTGGCTGACGGTGTAGACAGTGTCGCTGGCGGTCGCGGCGAGGCTGCGCGCGGCTAGCTTGCTCTGCGTGGTCGCAGTGCCAAAATTGGAAGGGGAACTGCCCAGCGCTGCCCAGGCGAGTGCGCCTTGCAGCAGGGACAGGAAAAACATCAAAGTGAACGCGCGGCGCATAGAACACTCCACTGCCGAAATAAAGACAATGAAGTGTAGAACGGCGCTGCGTTGGGTTAGGTTAGCGAGATGTAAGAAAACGTTACTTGGGTGGGGGCTGCTGGGTGTAGATCACCATGGGCGGCTGCGCGGCGAGAAGGGGGAGCTTGGGTGGCAAATTGTTCCATACGCGCCTCGATAGCGGCAAACCGTTCACGGCTTTCCGTTGAGGACTCTTCAAGTTTGGCGATTCTGGCTTCCATCTTTCCAGGTTAGCCAGCGAATGCAGTGACGTCCAGCGCTGCCGGACGTCACCTTTGTGCTACACCATCAGAACTTGACGTACAGGCGGCCGAAGTAGGACGCGCCGTTCAGGCCAAACTGCACAGATTCGTACTTGAAGCCGTTATCGGTTTCGTCCGGATTCTGGGTCGTTGGGTGAACGTTAAAGATGTTATTGCCACCAAACGAGAACTTCATGTTCTTGTTGATGGTGTAGGTGAACGCCAGGTCAGCCGAGGTTTTCGACTCGTAGTGCTGGTTCGCCACACCGGCGGCGGTGCCGCTGTAAGTGCCCAGGGTCTGCGGACCGAAGTGGATGATCTTCAGGTCGGTTTCCCAGGCAGCGTGGGTGTAGTCGAAGCCCAGCGTGGCCTTCGAGCGCGGTGCGCCTTGCTCGATGTACAGGCGTTCTTTTTCCGACAGCAGCACGTCTTCATAGCCCTTCAGCGAAGCCGGCGCGTGGATGCCGGTCACTTCGGTTTTGCTGACGTTCATGGCCAGGAAGGTGGTCAGTTTGTCGGCGCCGAAACTGGCTTTGTGCGAAGCGGTCAGGTCCAGGCCCTTGGTCTTGGTGTCGACCGAGTTGACGAAGAACTGCGCCTGGCCGACACCCAGGGTGGCCAGCTTGGCGGCCAGCGTTGGATAGTTGCTGTCGTCAAAGCGGCCGGACAGCACGATGCGGTCCTTGATCTTGATCTGGTACAGGTCGGCGGTGACGGAGACGGCCTGGGTTGGCGTCCAGGTCGAACCCAGCGTAAAGCTGGTCGATTTCTCTTCCTTCAGTTTCGGGATGCCGGCCAGGTTGGTGACAGCGCTGTTGTTTGGCGCCAGCACCACGTCGGTCGGCACGCCGCCGATGAAGTCGGTGAAGGTCGACGAGAAGTACATCTGTTGCAGCGACGGGGCGCGGAAGCCGGTCGAGGCCGAACCGCGCAGCAGCACGGCTGGCGCCACGCGCCAGCTACCGGCCAGCTTGCCGGTGGTGGTCGAGCCGAAGTCGCTGTACTTCTCGTAGCGGGCTGCGCCTTGCAGCTTGACGGTGTCGGTCAGGTCGGCTTCGAGGTCGATGTAAGCGGCCACGCTGTGACGGTTGGCATCCACCTGGTCGCCAGGCTGGAAGCCCGGGAAGCCCTGGCTGCCGGCAGCGCCGCCGATGCCGACGCCGTCGGCGTCGCTGTAGGAGCCCAGTTCACCGGCGTAGATTTTGTAGTTTTCGTGACGGTACTCGCCGCCGAACGCCACGTTCAGGCCACGGCCGACCAGATTGTCGAAGTAGCGGTTGAAGTCGAGGTTGGTGGTCAGCTGTTCAAACTGGAAACCGCCAGCGTTGAAGCTGGTTGGGCTCACGCCCTTGCCGCCAGCCAGCAGGTCCTTGTTGGCGATCGACGCATTCAGCGTGTTGCTGATGTTGTAGATCATCTTGTTTTTGCCGTAGGTCTGCGACAGGTCCATATTCCACTCGCCCAACTGGTTGCGGTGGCCGAGGATGGCGTACTGGTCATCGATCTTGGCGTTGATGAACGGGACGAAGCCGTTCGGGTACATGGCCGCCGAGTTACGCGACGGGATGTCGTCGCTGCCGATGCCGCCGCGCGCCCAGGCGCCCGACGAAGCGTCGCGGCTCTGCGCGCCAGCCGTGAAGTACAGGCGGCCGGTGCCGACGGTTGGCAGTTCGCCGTTCAGGTAGATGGTCTGGTTCTTGGTCTTGCTGTCGCCGATGGTGCGTGGATTGTCGGCGTCGGCGCGGTTGGAGCGGCCACGGTCGAGGTATTCGCCGGTGATGCCGAGCACGCCACCATTGCCGATTTCAAAGCCGCAGTAGGCCGAGGCCAGGTAGTTCTTGCCGTCGTGCTTGCTGTATTCGCTGAAGCCGGCGACCGATTCGCAGCCCTTGGATTTTTTCAGGCCGATGTCCATCACGCCGGCAATCGCGTCCGAGCCGTACTGGGCGGCGGCGCCGTCGCGCAGGATTTGCACGTCCTTGATGGCCAGCATCGGGATGGCGTTCATGTCGGTGCCGGTGTTGCCGCGGTTGCGCGCACCGAACAGGTTGACCAGCGCGGTAGTGTGGCGGCGCTTGCCGTTCACCAGCACCAGCGTCTGGTCCGAGCCGAGGCCGCGCAGGGCGGCGGAATCGACCAGGTCGGCGCCGTCGGAGCCGGTCTGGCGGGTCGAGTTGAACGACGGGGAAATATAGGTCAGGGTTTGGGCCAGGTCGAACTGGCCACCGCTTTCGGCGGTCTTGCTCAGTGGAATCACATCGACCGGCACCGTGGTGTCGGTGGCCGAGCTGGTAGCGCGGCGCGAACCGACTACGCTGACCGATTGGATCGAAGTATCTTGTGCGTAGGCTTCAGTGGTCAGGGCCAGGGTGCTGGCGCCGTACAGGCTGAGTAAGACGGCTTTACGTAAGGTGGTATTGGCGAACACGTGTCGTCTCCCATGAAAAATTTGATTTTATGCAAATTGGTCATATATACAGGTGATTTTGTAGCAATTTGACATGCAAACATTATTTTGTGTTGTATGCATGCTTCACCTCTGTGTTTCCCTTACGTAGTGCTACGCAAACTCGGTTTTTCCACCAATTAAAATACTTTCATCGCGCAGTTGCGTGCGCAGCAGGCAGGGCGTGCCGACGTTGGCGCCTTGGTACAGCGAGATGCCGGTTTGCAGGTGGACCGTGAGGGCGCCGGCGGCCACGCCGGTGGCGCCGTCTTCGGCGGCTTGGTCGAGGTGGTTGAGGTTGCGGCCTTCCAGTGCACCATCCTGGCGGCGGCACCAGGCGTAGCAGCCGCTGACGCCGTGCTGCTTGCCCCAGTCGGCAATGGCCTGCAGGTCGGGCGTGAGGGCTTGCAGGGTGGCGCTGTCGGCCACTTCCAGCAGCAGCTTGGGGCTGCCGACCGAGGCGATCACCGGCGGCGAAGCCAGCACGATGTCCGGCGCGGCCAGCAAGCGGCCCGGCAACTCTGGCGGAATGCTGACCTCCGGCACCGCCTGCGGCGTCAGCTGGATGAACACCTCGCCATCCTGCAGGATCAGCATCAAGGGCTGGCCGCGCATGGCAGTGCGCACCTGAAGCTCAGGCCGTTGCGGCGACAACAGCACCCGCGCCGCCGCCAGCGTAGCGTGCAGGCACAGCGAGCTACGCATGTGCGGGTAGAAGTAGTCCAGCACGATGACGCCATCGCCGCTGCAGTCGATGAATACGCAGGCGGGCTTGCGCTGGTCCCTGGCAAACAGCTGGCGCTGTTCAGCGCTGCTGTGGTCCTGCTGGATCACCAGGGCAGGATTGCCGCCACCTGCCGCCATGCCAAAGCATAACAATTCCTGCACAATGGTTTCCTGCATTCTGCTCCCCTGAATCTGCACTTCATCGCATCCCTGCAGCCGCATATTGCAGCAAATGCAAGAATGCCTGCACATCAAAAAAGGGGATCATCATAATGCGTAATGCTGTTTTCGTGCTGTGCCTGATGGCTGCCGCACCGGCTCTGGCCGCTCTGGCCGTCACCACGCTGATCGATGGCCGCAAGGTCGAATGTGTGGCCTTGAAAAATCCGTCGGCCACGGTCACGGTGGTATTTGAAAACGGCTCGCGCGCCACGGTCGACAAGTGGGGCAAGGTGATTGAGGGTGTCGCGCCGCAGGCGTCCGTGTTTGCCTACAACCGTCCCGGCTATGGCGATAGTGACGACACCGCCGCGCCGCGCGACGGCCTGACCATAGTCGAAGAACTGCGACGCAACCTCCGGCATGAAGGTATGAAGCCGCCTTACATCCTGGTCGGCCATTCGCTGGGCGGGCTGTACGTGCAACTGTTTGCCAAGCGCCATCCGGACGAGGTGGCGGGCATCGTGCTGGTGGATGCGCTGTACCCGGGCATCATCAAGAAGCAAGACGACTTCCCGCTGCTGACGCGTGCCGGTGCCTGGATGTTTTTCTCCAGCACCGTGCGCAAGGAGATCGGCAGCATTTATGAAACCGGCGAGCAAGTGCTGGCGCAAGGCGGCATCGACAACAAGCCCATGATCCGCCTGCTCAACCAGCCCAAAGGCGCGACCGCCGTACCGGTCGATTTCGGCGTGGTGAACAGCGACCCGCAAACCATCGCTGTGGTGCGCGCCATGTACCCGCAGGCGAAAACCGTCATCGTCGATTCGGACCACCAAATGCAAACCGCCTCGCCGGAAGTCATCGTCCAAGCCATCAACGACCTCATCGCCGCGCAGCGCAAATAGACCGCAGGGTGGTGTAGAATACTGTATAAAAACACAGTATTCAATATGAGCTCGCCACTGCCCGTTTCTGGACTGCCGGCCTATGCCGAGTTGTTCTGCTTGTCTAACTTCTCTTTTCTGCAAGGCGCTTCGCATGCGGAGGAGTTGGTCGCGCGCGCGGTGCAGCTGGATTATGCAGCGCTGGCGATTACCGACGAGTGCTCACTGGCCGGCGTCGTGCGCGCTCACGCCAAGGCCAAGGGCAAGATCCCGCTCATCATCGGTAGCTACTTCCGGCTGACCAATCCGGATGGTACGCCGGGCTTGTCGTTGGTGGCGCTGGCGCGGAATCGTGATGGGTATGGCAATCTTTGCGAAATTATCACGATTGCGCGCAACCGCGTGGCCAAGGGCAGTTACCTGCTGACGCCAGCCGACCTGGCCGCGCCGCCGCCCGCGTTTGCGCACCTCAAAGGTTTGCCTGATTGTTCGCTGATCCTGCTGCCGGACTATCCTGCGCATCGCCCGCAGGATGTGGACCAGCTGCACGCGCAGGCGGCGTGGATGGAAGCCACGTTCCCTGGCCGTGCGTGGATGGGGCTGAACCTGCTGCTGCGCTCTTTCGACGAAGCGCATCGCCTCAGCATTGCCGAGGTGGCGGCGCAGCACCAGATGCCGGTGGTGGCGGTCGGCCATGTCTGCATGCACGTCCGTTCGCGCAAGCCGATGCAGGATACGATGACGGCGATCCGCATCGGCAAGCCGGTGGCCGAGTGCGGCTACGCGCTGGCGCAGAACGCCGAACAGCACCTGCGCTCGCGCGTGCAGCTGGCCAACCTGTATCCGCCGGCGGCGCTGGCTGAAACGCTGCGCATCGCCGAGCTGTGCGAGTTCAACCTCGAACAGCTGCGCTACGAATATCCGCACGAGCTGATTCCGCCCGGCCACACGCCAGCCAGCTATCTGCGGCAAGAAGTAGAGAAGGGCCTGCTGGAGCGCTGGCCCGCTGGCGAACCTGAAAATGTGCGTACCCAGATCGAGGCAGAGCTGCTGCTGATTGCCGACCTGAAATACGAGGCTTATTTCCTCACCGTGTATGACATCGTCCGGTTTGCAAGGTCGCAAGGGATACTGTGCCAGGGCCGTGGCTCGGCTGCCAATTCGGCGGTTTGCTACGTGCTGGGCGTAACGGCCGTCGATCCTGCGCGCGGCACGCTGCTGATGGGGCGCTTTATTTCAAAAGAGCGCAACGAACCGCCGGACATCGACGTGGACTTTGAGCACCAGCGGCGCGAAGAGGTGATCCAGTATATCTACGAAAAGTACGGCCTCGACCGCACCGCCTTGGCCGCCGTGGTGATCAGCTATCGTCCCAAGAGCGCTCTGCGCGACAGTGGTAAAGCGCTGGGCATCGATCTGGCGATCGTCGAAAAAGTCTGTACTTCACAGCGCTGGTTCGATAGCCGCCATGATCTGGTGGGACGGCTGGCCGAGTGCGGGCTTGATCCGGAATCGCAATTGGCGCAGCAGTGGGCGGCGCTTGCCTTTTCCTTGCTGGGTTTTCCACGGCATTTGTCGCAGCATCCCGGCGGTTTTGTGATCTCGCACGAAAAGCTGACGCGGCTAGTGCCGATCGAGGCGGCCACCATGGAGGGCCGCCAGGTCATCCAGTGGGACAAGGATGACCTGGAAGAACTGGGCTTGATGAAGGTGGATGTGCTGGCGCTGGGTATGCTGTCGGCCTTGCGGCGCGCACTCGATTTGCTGGAGCGGCATCGCGGACAGAAAATGAGTTTGTACGAGATCCCGCCCGAAGATACCGCTACTTACGAGATGATGTGCGAAGCCGATACGATAGGTGTATTCCAGATCGAATCGCGTGCGCAGATGAGCATGCTGCCACGTCTGCGGCCCAAGGAATTTTATGACTTGGTAATCCAGGTGGCGATTGTGCGGCCGGGACCGATCCAGGGCGGGATGGTGCACCCATACCTGCAACGGCGCATGAAGAAGGAAGCGGTACATTGTCCTCCCGGGCTGGAAAAAGCATTGGAACGCACGCTGGGCGTGCCGATTTTCCAGGAGCAGGTGATGCAGATTGCCATGATGGGGGCCGGCTTTACTGAAGGCGAAGCCGATGAATTGCGGCGCGCCATGGCAGCCTGGAAGCGCAAGGGAGGCATTGAGAAGTACCAGCAGCGCATTCTCGACGGTATGACGGCACGTGGCCATCCCCTTGCTTTTGCCAAGGCGATTTGCGAGCAGATCAAAGGCTTTGGTGAATATGGTTTCCCTGAATCGCACTCGGCCAGCTTTGCCCTGCTGACCTATTCAAGTTCATGGATCAAGTGCCACGAGCCGGCGGTATTTTTGTGCGCGCTGCTGAATAGCCAGCCGATGGGTTTCTACAGCCCGTCTCAGCTGGTGCAGGACGCCAAGCGGCACGGTGTGGTGGTGCGCGAGATCGACGTCGCCGTCAGCGGCTGGGAGACCTCGCTGGAGGAGCCGGCCGGCCAGCGAGGTCAACCGGCAGTGCGGCTGGGCCTGAATATGCTGAAAGGGATGGGCGAGCCGGCGGCGCTGCGCATCGAGCAAGCGCGCAGCAAGGGGCCATTCGCCAGCGTGGCCGATCTCGCACGGCGCGCTGACCTTGACCGCCATGCGCTGCACGTGCTGGCCGGCGGCAACGCGCTGCACCAGTTGGCCGGGCACCGGCGGCAAGCGCTGTGGCAAGCCGTCGGCGCCGTGCCCGACAAAGACCTGCTGCGCCCGACCATGCCGGACGAAGCCGCGCCCACTCTGCGCGCGCCGACCGAAGGCGAGGACATTCTCGGCGACTACCGCTCGCACGGTCTGACCTTGGGCCGCCATCCGCTGGCGCTGCTGCGCGAGACGCTGTTGAAGCATCGCTTCATGCCGGCCGAGGTGCTCAACACTTACACCAACAACATGCTGGCGCGCGCCTGCGGCATGGTCACGGTGCGCCAGCGTCCTGGCACCGCCAAGGGGGTGATCTTCATGACACTGGAGGATGAGACCGGCAACGTCAACGTCATCATCTGGCCGGCCTTGCTGGAACAGCAGCGGCGCGAGGTGCTGAGTGCGCCGCTGCTGGGGGTGTATGGCGTGTGGCAACAAGAGGGCATGGTGCGCCACCTGGTTGCCAAGCGGCTGGTCGACATGTCCCATTTGCTGGGACGGCTGCCGACCATCAGCCGCGATTTCTGCTAGCGTGAGCCAAGGTCGCGGCGCAGGCTGGCGCCGGCGCTGTAGTAGTCATGCACCTGGCTGGCCCAGGTCTGGTTGGCCATGTCTGGCCAATGGTCCTTGTCAAAGCCGGGCGCGGCCTCGATGCGCTCCTTGTCGAGGTTGAGCGTGAAGCGCTTGTTGATGGTGTCCAGCGTTAGCGCTTCCCACGGCACGGCAAACAGCTTCTCGCCGATGCCCAGCACGCCGCCCGAGGCCATCACCGCATAGGCGATTTTGCCGGTACGCATATCCAGCATGATCTCCTTGATCTCGCCGAGGTGCTCGTTTTTCAGGTTGTGGACGTGGTCGCCAATCACGGTGTCGGCCCCCATTAGTTCAGGTCCGGGGCCTTTGTGGCCGTTGTCTACATACATGCCATATTGATCACGATCTTCGTAGCTCATGACGAATCTCCTTTCATTATTGAGTTGTCATTTTGTTCTTTTGTGCAAGCCGGATCTGTACGCTGATGCACACGGAAGGTGAAGAATTGGCCGTTTTAGGATATAATTTCAATTTCCCGCATGTGCCGTTCGGCACCTTCCGCAATGACCAAATTTGTCTTCGTCACTGGCGGCGTCGTGTCTTCCCTGGGTAAAGGGATCGCCGCTGCCTCTCTCGCTGCGATCCTCGAATCGCGCGGCCTCAAAGTCACCATGCTCAAGCTGGATCCGTACATCAACGTTGATCCGGGCACCATGTCCCCTATGCAGCACGGCGAAGTGTTCGTCACCGATGACGGCGCTGAAACCGACCTGGACCTGGGTCACTACGAGCGCTTCATCAGCACCCGCATGAAGAAGGTGAACAACTTCACCACCGGCCAGATCTACGAATCGGTGATCCGCAAGGAACGCCGCGGCGAATACCTGGGCAAGACCGTACAGGTCATCCCGCACATCACCAACGAAATCCAGGACTACATCCGTCGCGGCGCTGAAGGCTACGACGTGGCCCTGTGCGAAATCGGCGGTACCGTGGGCGATATCGAATCGCTGCCGTTCCTGGAAGCCGCTCGCCAGCTGAGCCTGCGCGCAGGCCGCAAGAACGCCGCTTTCGTGCACCTGACCCTGGTGCCGTACATCGCCTCCGCCGGCGAACTGAAGACCAAGCCGACCCAGCACTCGGTACAGAAACTGCGCGAAATCGGCATCTCGCCTAACGCGCTGCTGTGCCGTGCCGACCGTCCGATCCCGGACGACGAGCGCGCCAAAATCTCGCTGTTCTCGAACATCGAAGAGCAGGCCGTGATCTCGGTGTGGGACGTCGACACCATCTACAAAGTGCCGCAAATGCTGCACGACCAAGGCCTGGACGCGATCATCTGCGAAGCGCTGGACATCAACCCGGCCCCAGCCGACCTGTCGGTCTGGAGCAAGCTGATCTACGCGCAAGAACATCCGAAGGCAGAAGTCTCGATCGGCATGGTCGGCAAGTACGTGGAACTGACCGAGTCGTACAAATCGCTGACCGAAGCGCTGCGTCACGCCGGCATCCACACCGAGTCGAAAGTCAACATCGAGTACATCGATTCGGAAGAAATCGAAACCACCGGCTGTGCCTCGCTGGCCAAGTACGACGCCATCCTGGTACCGGGCGGCTTCGGCAAGCGCGGCGTGGAAGGCAAAATCCTGGCAGCGCAATTCGCCCGTGAAAACAAGATCCCTTACCTGGGCATCTGCCTCGGCATGCAAGTGGCACTGATCGAATACGCCCGCCACAAGGCTGGCCTGACCGGCGCCAACTCGACCGAGTTCGACCTGGGTACCCCGCAGCCAGTGGTCGCCCTGATCGACGAATGGCAAGGCCAGGACGGCAAGGTTGAAAAACGTGACGAGAACTCCGATCTGGGCGGCACCATGCGCCTGGGCGCGCAAACCTGCGCCATCAAGCCGGGCACGCTGGCATCGGAAATCTACGGCGCAGTGGTGACCGAGCGTCACCGCCACCGTTACGAAGCCAACAACCACTACCTGCCACGCGTCGAAGCGGCTGGCCTGGTGGTGGCGGCGCGCACCCCAACTGAAGACCTGTGCGAAATCATGGAACTGCCGCGTACCGGCGACAATTCGCACCCATGGTACATGGGCGTGCAGTACCACCCAGAATTCAAATCGACCCCGCGTGACGGCCACCCGCTGTTCACGTCTTACATCAAGGCGGCGCTGGCCCACAAGGCTGCTGGCGGGCTGCAAGGAGAAGTGGCATGAAACTGTGCGGATTCGACGTCGGCCTGGACCAACCGTTCTTCCTGATCTCCGGTAACTGTGTGGTTGAATCGCGCCAGATGGCGTTCGACACCGCCGGCACGCTGAAGGACATCACCACTGAGCTGGGCATCCCGTTCATCTTCAAGGCCTCGTTCGACAAGGCCAACCGTTCTTCGGGCAAATCCTACCGCGGTCCTGGCCGCGAGCAGGGCCTGGAGATCCTGGCCGCCGTCAAGCGCGAGCTGAACGTGCCGGTGCTGACCGACGTGCACTCGATCGAAGACATTGAAGTGGCTTCGAAAGTGGTGGACGTACTGCAGACCCCGGCCTTCCTGTGCCGCCAGACCGATTTCATCATCGCCTGCGCGCAGTCCGGCCTGCCGGTCAACATCAAGAAGGGCCAGTTCCTGGCTCCGCATGACATGAAGAACGTCATCGACAAAGCCCGCGCTGCCGCCAAGGAAGCCGGTCTGCCAGAAGACAACTTCATGGCCTGCGAACGCGGCGCCTCGTTCGGCTACAACAACCTGGTGTCCGACATGCGCTCGCTGGCTATCATGCGCGAAACCGGCGCACCGGTCGTGTTCGATGCTACCCACTCGGTACAGCTGCCAGGCGGTAATGGCACTTCCTCGGGCGGCATGCGCGAAATGGTGCCGGTGCTGTCGCGTGCAGCGGTAGCGGTCGGCGTCGACGGCCTGTTCATGGAAACCCATCCTAATCCTGCAGAAGCACTGTCGGACGGCCCTAACGCCGTCCCGCTGGGCAAAATGAAGGATTTGCTGTCCGTTCTGATCGAGTTGGACCGCATCACCAAAAAAGCTGGCTTCCTGGAGAACAGCTTTAACTAAATCAACTTGCCCGGTGTGGAAAATTTAGCAATCTTTCACGCACCGGGTACAATTCTGCTTGTTCGCAACGCGCGTAAAGACGCGGCGCGACTCCGTATCGCCTAACTTTGGAGAATGACATGAGTGCTATCGTTGATATTATCGGCCGTGAAGTAATCGATTCGCGCGGCAATCCAACCGTCGAATGCGACGTGCTGCTGGAATCCGGTGTGATGGGCCGTGCCGCCGTACCGTCGGGTGCATCGACCGGTTCGCGCGAAGCGATTGAACTGCGTGATGGCGATCCTAAGCGTTACTTCGGCAAGGGCGTACTGAAAGCCTGCGAAAACATCAACACCGAAATCTCGGAAGCCATCATGGGCCTGGACGCCAATGAACAAGCTTTCCTGGACCGCACTCTGATCGACCTGGACGGCACCGAAAACAAGGCTCGCCTGGGCGCCAACGCCATGCTGGCGGTATCGATGGCGGTCGCCAAAGCCGCTGCTGAAGAAGCCGGCCTGCCGCTGTACCGCTACTTCGGCGGTTCGGGCGCGATGCAGCTGCCAGTACCGATGATGAACGTGATCAACGGTGGCGCGCACGCCGACAACAACCTGGACATCCAGGAATTCATGATCATTCCAGTTGGTGCGCCGTCGTTCAAGGAAGCCGTACGCTACGGCGCGGAAGTATTCCACACCCTGAAAAAGATCCTGCACAAGAAGGGCCTGAACACCGCCGTCGGCGATGAAGGCGGCTTTGCTCCTTCGCTGGCGAACCACGAAGAAGCGATCAAGCTGATCATCGAAGCAATCGAACAAGCCGGCTACGAGCCAGGCACCCAGATCGCTATCGGCCTGGACTGCGCTGCGTCGGAATTCTACAAAGACGGCAAGTACGAACTGGAAGGCGAAGGCCTGTCGCTGAGCGCAACTGAATTTACGAATTTGCTGGCGACCTGGTGCGACAAGTACCCGATCATCTCGATCGAAGACGCGATGCACGAAGGCGACTGGGACGGCTGGGCCATCCTGACCAAGGAACTGGGCCAGAAAGTCCAGCTGGTGGGCGACGACCTGTATGTCACCAACACCAAGATCCTGAAAGAAGGCATCCAGAAAGGTATCGCCAACTCGATCCTGATCAAGATCAACCAGATCGGCACCCTGACCGAAACCTTCGCTGCGATCGAAATGGCCAAGCGCGCCGGCTACACCGCCGTGATCTCGCACCGTTCGGGCGAAACCGAAGATTCGACCATCGCTGATATCGCCGTTGGTACCAACGCCCTGCAGATCAAGACCGGCTCGATGTCGCGTTCGGACCGCATGGCCAAGTACAACCAGCTGCTGCGTATCGAAGAAGATCTGGGCGAAATCGCGTCCTACCCAGGCCGCGATGCGTTCTATAATCTGAAGTAATTAAGTAAGCGCGGCCGGAGCAATCCGGCCGCATCTGATGTTATGCGCCTGATTACCCTCGCACTGGCTTTCTTGCTGCTGCTGATCCAGTACCCGCTGTGGCTGGGGAAGGGCGGCTGGCTGCGCGTGAAGGATTTTGAAGCGCAGGTCGACGCGGCGCACCAGAAGAATGCGGAGCTGATCGCCCGTAATGCCAAACTCGACTCCGAAGTGCGCGACCTCAAGGACGGCACCGGCGCGGTCGAAGAGCGGGCTCGCTACGAGCTCAGCATGATCAAGCAAAACGAGATTTTTGTGCAAATCGTCGGCAAGGGCCAAGCTGCTGCTCTTGCACCGTTGGCGCCCAAGCCAGCAGAACCTTCCGAACACTGAGAATTCCCATGAGGCTGCGCGCTGGCATATTGCTGATGTTGGCTGCGGCCACTGCCGGTGCTGCACAGCCCGCCGGGCAGTGCATTCCCATCCGCGTCGGCTATATGGACCAGAACCGTCCGCCGTACTGGCTGGGCGAAGGCGAGAAAGTGCCCGATCCGCCTGGTGCGGCGGTGGACTTGATCCATGATGCAGTGCTTGGCTCCGGCTTTGGCTGTACACCGATCTGGGTGCGGCTGCCGGTGGCGCGCCTGAAAGTAGCGCTGACCAATGGCGACATCGACCTCGCACCGCTGAGTGAGCAGAGCTACTATCCGGCCGAGATCGCACTCCCGAAAGACAAGGCCGGCAATATCGACCTCGAACGCGCGCTGCACAACAAAGTGCTGGTGCTGGTGCGCGCCAAGGACAAGCTGCCGGCCAGCACCAATCCCGTGCTGTACTTCAAAGGCAAGACGCTCGGCATCCCGCAAGGTAATGGCTATGCCCCGCGCTTGCGCGAGATCGGCCTGACCTTGGATGATGGCGGCCGCGACCTCGACCGGAATATCGAAAAGCTGCGGCTGGGCCGTGTCGATGGCGTGGTGGTGGCGGCAGTGGCGCCGGCCCACCTCAAGGAGACGCTGGACAAGTACAAGGGTGAGATCGTGCAGCTGCAACAGCCGCTGCTGAATATCCGCGTCTGGCTGGCCTTTAATGACAGCTTCTACCGTGCCCATCCGCAGCAAAGCGAAGCGCTGTGGACCTGGCTGGACAAGAACCGCACCCGCCTCGGCTACGTCATGCAACGCTACCGCAAGGACTAGACCATGAAACACCTCAGCGCCATCAGCTTGTTTGTCGAAGACCTGCCTGCGGCGAAGGCATTTTATGTCGAGGTGTTTGAGGTGCCGGTGGTGTATGAAGACGCCAACTCGGCCGTCGTCAAATTCGATAATCTGCTGATCAATCTGCTGCAGGTGGCGCACGCGCCGGAGATTGTGGCGCCGGGTCCGGTGGCCTCGCGCGAAGCTGGTTCGCGCTTCCAGATCAGCATCTGGGTGCCGGATGTGGATGCGGTCTGTGCCCAGCTCAAACAGCGCGGCGTGACCTTGCTGCAAGGGCCGCTGGATCGCCCATGGGGCATGCGCACCGCGAACTTTGTCGACCCCGCCGGACACAGTTGGGAAGTCGCGCAGCAAATCAACGGTTAAGGATAGAATGCGGCTCCGTGTTTGATTGTCCGAGTCTGGTTTGAACGCTTTATTTCCTGTTCTGATGCTGGCCGCAGGCCTTGCTGCGGCTTCGGCTGACCCTACGCTGTCCGCTGCCGATACCAAACTGCTGCGTGCGCAAGTGCTGCTGGACCGTGCACATTTCTCTCCCGGTGAGATGGACGCAGCCAGCGGCAGCAATATGCGGCAGGCGATACGCGGCTTCCAGAAGCTGCGCCAGTTACGCGTCACCGGCACGCTGGACGCCGCCACCTGGAAAGAGCTGGATAGCGATCAAGCGCCAGTGCTGGAGGTCTACACGCTGACGGCGCAAGATATCGCCGGACCGTACACCAAAATACCTGCCGACATGGCGGGCAAATCCAAACTGGCCACGCTTGGTTATGCCAACTTGCTGGAAGCGCTCGGTGAGCGCTTCCATTGCAGCCCCGAGCTGCTGCGCCGCCTGAATCCCGGCAAGACGATGAAGCGCGCCGGCGAACAATTGCTGGTGCCGAATGTGGCCATCATCAAGCCGCTGCCAAAAGCGGCCTCGGTGCTGGTCGATGCGAAAGAGGGTACGCTGACCTTGCTCGACGCCAGCGGCACGCCGTTCGCGCAATTCCCGGCCAGCACCGGCAGCAAGCACGACCCGCTGCCGGAAGGCCGCTGGCAAGTGCGCGGCGTCGCCACCAATCCTGAATACCGCTACAACCCGAAACTGTTCTGGGACGCCAAGGCCGGCGACACCAAGGCCCGCATCGCTGCTGGTCCCAATAATCCAGTGGGCTTGGCGTGGATCGACCTGACCATCGAGCACTACGGTATCCACGGCACGCCGGAACCGGGCAAGATCGGCAAAACGCAGTCGCACGGCTGCGTGCGCTTGACCAACTGGGACGTGATGCAAGTGGTCCGTTCCATCGCGCGCGGCGCTACCGTACTAATGCAATCCTAGCTGCGCTAGAATGGCTGCTTCAAGGAGGCAGCTATGGCTATCGAACTGGACCACCTGATCGTCCCCGCACACGACAAGATTGCGTCGGCCAAGCTGCTGGCGGAATTGCTGGACGTACGCTGGTCGCCCACCGGCACCGGCCCGTTCGCGCCGGTGTTCGTCAACGATGGATTGACTATCGACTTCGATACCTGGCCCGCGCCGATCCCGCTGACGCACTACTGTTTCCGCGTCAGCCAGCAGGAGTTCGACGCCATCCGCGAGCGCATCGCCGCCAAAGGCATCCCGTATCGTAGCTCTGTGTTTGGGCCGGTCGACAACGCGGTCGGCAAATGGAACGACGGCAGCATCGTCTACTGGAACCAGCCGGATGGCCATCAATGGGAAATTCTTACAGTTAGCTACGCACGATGAAAACAATAGGACTGATAGGCGGTATGAGCTGGGAATCGACGGTGCCTTATTACCGTCAGATCAATGAGACCATCAAGCAGCAACTGGGCGGCTTGCATTCCGCGCGGCTGGTGCTGTACAGCGTAGATTTCCACGAAGTCGAGCGCTTGCAGCACGCAGGCGACTGGGACGCGGCTGGCGTAATGATGGCCGATGCCGCGCGCGCCTTGCAGGCCGCTGGTGCGGAATTCATCGTGCTGTGCACGAACACCATGCACAAGGTAGCGCCGGCGATTGAAGCTGCCGTGCGCATCCCGCTGTTCCACATTGCCGATCCGACCGCGCGCGCCATCAAGCAAGCCGGCATGCAGAAGATTGGCCTGCTGGGCACGCGCTTCACGATGGAACAGCCGTTTTACAAAGACCGCCTGCGCGAGCTGCATGGCCTCGATGTGGTGGTGCCCGCGCTGGCCGACCGCGACATCGTCCACCGCATCATCTACGAAGAGCTGTGCCTTGGGCGCATTGTCGACAGCTCGCGCGACGAGTACCGCCGCGTCATCGCCGCGCTGGTGGAGCAGGGCGCCGAAGGCATCATCCTCGGCTGTACCGAAATCTCGCTGCTGGTCGCGCAGCAGGACGCCAGCGTGCCGCTATTTGATACCACCTCCATCCACGCACATAGCGCTGCCTTGTGGGCGCTTACCTCATCATGAAACGACGCATTTGCGCGCTTGTCGCCAGTTTTTCCGTTGCCGTCCATGCCCAAACCGTGCCGATGGATCCTGTGGGATTTACCGAGTTCGGCGCGCAAGCCATGCGTACTGAAGTGGGGCCGGACGTGCCCGTGAAAGTGAAGGGGCCGCTGACACTTGGGATCGACGAACTGCAACTCAACCTGGACCGCGCTTATGCTTTCTGCCAAAGGAACGTAGCGGAATGCCGCAGTGCGCTGACCGGGTACAGCAAGAATATCGCGGCCTTCCTCAAGGAGCGTAACGCGCCGATTGATGGCAAGGCAGTGCTGCTGGCCGTCCGCAGCAGCGCCTACATCCAGAATGCGCAGGCGACGCTGGGCCGCGATGCGCCGGCGCTGGCCACACGTCCGCTGGCTCAGGGGCTGGTGACGATAGCGATGTTCGATACGCCAAGCGCCGCACGTCCCCTCAATGCCAAGGATGCCGCGCGGCTCAGCCTGTCCAACGACGAGCTGCTGGCATTGGCTACCAAGAATTTGCAAGCATCGCTGGAACCCTTGAGCACCAAGGCCAAGCCGGTCGCAAGCGGACAAGTGGGCACGCTGCAAGGTAGTTATTACGAAGCCAGCCGGCTTGCGCTGACAGCGGAATGGGCCAGCCTCGCGGCGGCGCAAAATGGTACGTTGTTGGTCGCAGCGCCGTCCCCGGACGTTATACTCTACGTTTCGGAATCCTCGCCTACGGCAGTCGACGCTTTGCGCGCGCTGGCGAAAACCGTGGCCGCCAAATCGCAAACGCCATTGTCGCTTGCCGTATTCAAGTGGACTGCGGAAGGCTGGGTGATCCCATAATTTCTTCGGAGTGAAAATGAAACTGATCGGTATGCTGGATTCACCTTACGTCCGCCGGGTGGCGGTGTCGCTGCAGCTGCTGGGCATCCGCTTTGAGCACCAGTCGCTATCGGTGTTCAGCACCTACGACCAGTTCCGCCAGATGAACCCGGTGGTGAAAGCGCCGACGCTGGTCGATGCAGAGGGTAATGTGCTGATGGACTCGACCCTGATCCTGCAATACGCCGAAGCCATCGCCCGCCCAGCCGCGCGCCGCACGCCGTCGATGCCGACCGAGCTGATGCGCTCGCAGTCGCTGCTGGGCTTTGCGCTGGCGGCGTGCGACAAGGCGGTGCAGATCGTCTACGAGCGCGGCTTGCGTCCGGCAGAGAAGCTGCACCAGCCGTGGGTGGACCGCGTCAGCCAACAACTGCTGTCGGCGCTGGATGTGCTGGAATCTGAGCAGCTGAAGCAGCCGTTGCCTGTCGCCAGCACAGACATCCCGCCGCCAGGCGTGATGATGGCCATCACCTGGCACTTCATTCAGCAAATGCTGCCGGACGTGGTGCCCGCCGCTAGCTACCCGGCGCTGGCCGCTTATTCGGCACAGGCCGAGCAGCTCCCAGAGTTCATAGCTGCCCCCTACGGTGACAGCACGTACCAAGCCTGAATTATCAAGAAGACAGCTTATAATGGCGGTTTTGTCGTAGACACCGCCATTCATGTTGCGCCAGATTCCACTTGCCATGATGCTGTACTGGGCCGCCGGCGCTGAAGCCGGCTGTCCGCCTGTGCGCATCGGCTACATTGACCAGGATCGGCCGCCGTACTGGCTCGGCAGCGGCGCCGAAGTGCCAGACCCGGCCGGTGTCGGCGTCGATTATTTGCGCGTCACCGCTGCCGCGACCATCCCTTGCCCGGTGCAGTTCGTGCGCATGCCGACCACGCGCCTGAAGGTGGCGCTGCAGGCCGGCGAGGTGGACTACCTGCCGATTGAAGAACGTCCCGACTTGCCGCCCGAGGTAGTGCTGCCGCGCGACCGCAACGGCGCGCTGGACCGCAGCCGCGCGCTACACACCAGCATCATCGTGCTGGTGCGGGCTGCCGACCAACTGCCGAACGATACCATCACGCCGCGCTATTTCCAGGGCAAAGTGATGGGCATCCCGTACGGCGCACCGTATGCTGACGCGCTACGCGAAGCTGGCATCCGCGTAGACGACGGTGGCCGCGATCTCGAACGTAATATCGGCAAGCTCAAACTCAAGCGCGTGGATGGCGTGGCGCTCACCGTCGGCCAGCTCAACGATATGGACCAGTCCATCGCCGAGCGCTACGGTAACGAGGTCGTGCGCCTGCGCGTGCCTCTGTTCAGCAGCAACATCTGGCTAGCCACCAATCCCGCCTACTACGCTGCGCACAAAGAGCAGGTCGAAGCGGTCTGGACGTGGATGGCTACGCACCAGGCGGAACTGAGCGGCATAATGGCGAAGTACTCCCGCAAATAAGGAATCCGTCATGCCTGTTTCTTCTTACCTGAACACCTCGCCGCAACTGGGCGAGGGCCTCTACATGCACCCGACTGCCAGCGTGATCGGCGACGTCACGGTCGGCAAGGATTGCTCGATCTGGTGCAACACTGTGCTGCGCGGCGATGTGAACCGCATCGTCATCGGCAACTGCACCAACGTGCAGGATTTTGCGATGGGCCACGTGTCGCACAAGAACGCGGCCAAGCCGGACGGCTCGCCGCTGATCATCGGCGACTACGTCACCATCGGCCACCAGGCCATGCTGCATGGCTGCACCATCGGCAACGAGGTGCTGATCGGCATGGGCGCCATCATCATGGACGACGTGGTGGTGCAGGACCAAGTGATGGTCGGCGCCGGTAGCCTGGTCTCGCCGGGCAAGGTGCTGGAAAGCGGCCACCTGTACGTCGGCCGCCCGGCGGCCAAGGTAAGGGCGCTGACGCCGGAAGAAATCGCCTACCTCAAATACTCCGCCGAGCACTACGTCCGCGTCAAAAACAACTACCTCGCTGGGTGACATTGCAATCTTGTTCTCATTACTGCTTGTAAATGAGAATCATTATTGTTAAGATGCGTTTTTGCCAGCGATCGTCGGACATCCGAGAGCCAGCCGTTCAACACTACTCTCTCTTGGATATCTATGGTCGCTACCCTTACGGGCGCCCGGCACAAGGCCGCGCCGCTGTCTCTTCACGTCCAATCCGCCCTGCTGGTGATGCTGGGCGCGGTTGCTTTGCCTGCATTCGCGCAGGATGCCAAACCAGCCGCCGAATTGTCGGAAATCCTGGTCCAGGCCAAGCGCGACGACGCCAGCTCCGCCCGTAACGGCAGCACCACCGTCATCAGCTCGCGCCAGCTGGAGCAGAACAACGCCGTTGACCTGGGCAATATCGCCCGCTACTCGCCGCTGATCAGCGTGCCGGCGGCGGCCAGCGGTGGCGGCAGCGTGTGGGATAGCCCGGGCAATACCGGCATCAACATCCGCGGCGTGGAAGGTAATCGCGTCAGCCTCGACCTGGACGGCATCTCACTGCCCGACGCCGCACCGAAACCGGACGGCACCACCTTGAACGGCTTCGGCATCGGCCGCGACTACTTCGATCCTGAGACCTTCCGCGACGTCCGCATCGGGTCCGGCTCCAGCCCGAGCGGCGCCGGTACGCCGGGCCTCGGCGGCTCGGTCTCGTTCCTGACCAAGGCACCGGAAGACTATCTGGATGGCACGCGCAAAGTCTACGCTGACTACAAATTTGGCTACAGCTCGGACCGCGCCAGCCGCCTGCACGCGGTCACCGCTGCCACCGAAATCAATCCAAGCCTGAAAGCCCTGATTGTCGCCGTGCACCGCACCGGCGAGCAAGCGGACAGCAAGAGCGCCGCACCGCTGAACCCGGATAATTGGAATTCGGACGCCGTTCTGGCCAAGCTGAACTGGACCATTGCACGCGGCCAGAAACTGAACTTTGCCATCGACAGCTTCAAGTCCGAGCACGACCTCAGCTACGTCAACAAGACCAGTACCCTGTACCCGACCGGCGTGCTGCAAGACTCCAACACCAAGCGCACCCGTTTCAGCATCGACCATCAGTGGAGCCCAAGCGGCTTCGCCCTGTTCGATACGCTGGACACCAAGCTCTACTCGCAAAAAGCCGAAGTGGTCGACTTGACCCACGCCGATTACCTGTCGGGCGGCCAGAAGTACGTCCGCGACATCAACACCGGCTACTACAACGACAGCAAAGGCCTGTCGCTGGACGCGGCCAAGCAAATCGGCGTCGGCAACCTGCTGAGCTACGGCTTGCTGTACGAGCAGCTGGAAAGCCGCCGTCCGTGGACCGAAGACCGCCTGGTGGTCGCCACTGGCGCGCACCAGTACACCACCAAGTACCGCATGGCCGACATGGACACCGACAAATTCGCTGCCTACGTGCGCGGCGAATTCGGCTTCACGCTGGCCGGCCATCAAGCCACGCTGACGCCGGGCTTGCGCGGCGAAACGCGCAAGCTGACGCCACAGAATCTGGCCAAGTACGCTGTCGCCGTGCCGAACGCCGCCAAGGAAATCAAAGAAGAAACCGATTCCTGGTTCACGCCATCGCTGAACCTGTCGGTGGAACTGGTGCAGAACTTCAACGCCTACGCCCAGTACTCGCGTGGCACCCGCCTGCCGACGGCAGCCGAGCGCACCGGCACCTACGATTCCTTCAGCTACACCGGCGCCGGCAATGGCTACGCTGTGCTGGGCAATCCGGACTTGAAAAAAGAAAGCAGCAACGCATTTGAGCTGGGCCTGAAAGGCACGCCGACGCCGGGCGTGGAATTCAGCGCCTCGGTGTTCAACACTCAGTACAGCAACTTCATCGAGTACGCCACGCAGCCGGCTGATCCGGTCAACTACCCGACCATCACTTTCGGCCTGTACCGTCCTGAAAACATCGGCAAGGCCAAGATCTACGGCACCGAATTCAACGCGCACTTCACGCTGGGCCAGTGGCTGCAAAGCATGAAAGGCTACAGCGTCAACCTGGCGGCGGGCGCATCGAAAGGCACGTCGGAAAACACCGCCACCGGCAAATCGGCCGACCTGGCATCGGTACAGCCGTACAAGGGCAACGCCACTTTTGCGTACGACAGCGATGTTGCCGGCGCCGCCTTCACCGCCAGCACCGTGCGCGGCAAGCGCGCCGTCGGCGACGTGCTGACTGGCAGCACCACCACCATGTTCGACGTGCCGGGCTACAGCGTGTTCGACCTGACCGCCTACTGGCACATCAACAAGCACGTCGTGCTGAGCGGCGGCGTGTACAACCTGGGCGACAGGAAGTACTGGGACTACGCCTCGTCGCGCAGCCTGCCAGCCGCGACCACGGCGGCGACCCTGGCCGACATCGAACGCCAGGCGCGTCCGGGCCGCAACTATGCCTTCAATCTCAAAGTGATCTACTAAGGAACCAGACTATGAAACCCCACCATCGATTTGCCCTGGCGCTGACCGGCGCCTTGCTGATCTCGTCGTTGCCGGCAGGCGCAGCCAGTCTAACCGAACGCTACGAAGCGCTGCGCGCCGAACAGCCGAAGCTGCCGCTGCGCGACGCTGCCGCCAAGCTGAACGTATCGGAAGCGGAACTGCTGGCTGCCAACGGCATCGGTAAGACCGTGACCCGTTTGCAGGAAGGTGAAAACGTGCCGCGTGAAATCATGCGCCGCGCGCTGGACCTCGGCAAAGTCATGGCCATGACGCGTAACGAGAACGCCATCCTCGAACGCACCGGCGTGGCGACGCGCCTGAAGCCGCAGGAAGAAGTGACCGGCCTCGACGCCGACAAAGAGAAAGAGCGCGAAGCCCGCATGCGCAACATCGCCGGCGGTTACCTGGGCGGTGAGATCGACCTGCGTTTCACGTTTAAAAACTGGAAGTACGCGTTTGCCGTGGCGCAGCCGGGCAAGGATGGCGTGGTATCGCGCAGCCTGCAGTTCTTCGACGCCAACGGCAATGCTGCGCATAAAATCTACGTGAAGAGCGATGCCGGCGTGGCCGTGTTCGACAAAATCGTGGCCGACTTCCGCAACCCGTCGCAAAGCGCCGAGCTGAACGTGGCGGCAGCGCCGGTGAAAAAAGCCGAGAAACCGGATAGCGCGGTGGACGTGAAAGAATTCCAGCTGGCCTGGAGTGAAATCAACGACGTGCACCAGTTCAACCGCCTGCTGGGCGAGTTCGGTGTGACGCGCGAGCAGGGTCTGCGTCTTGGTCCGGTGGACAAAGTGCAGCGCATCGCACCGCAAGCCGTACGCCAACTGCTGGAGCAGGCGGCCAAGCAGCAGGTAGAGATCATGGCCTTCCTGGGCAATGACTCGGCCATCCAGATCTACAGTGGCAAGATCAACAAAGTGCAGGAAGCGGGCGGCTACTTTAACGTGCTGGATCCCGAGTTCAACCTGCACCTGCGCGATAGTGCGCTGGTGAGCGGCTACATCGTCAAGCGTGCCGGTGTAGTGAACGTCGAGTTCTACGACAAAGAAGGCCGCGAAGTCGTAAGCTTCTTCGGCGTGCGCAGCCGCGAAAACCCAGTGCCGCAAGCCTGGATCGACCTGACCGCCACACTACCAAAACTCGGTACCGCAAGCCAGGCCAGCCGCTAAGCAATTTGCGCCAAGCAATTTGGGGTCAGCTCTGTCAAATGGACAAAGTGGAACTAAAGATTTTTCAAAAGTTCCGCAATGTCCAAATGACAGAGCTGACCCCGGGTTTTAGGCGAGGGCGGCGCGGCCTAGGGCTGGGTCGTCGGTGAAGAAGCCGTCGATGCCGGCGGCGATGTAGCGCTTCATTTCGGCGATAGAGCCCGCTTCGTGGCGGGCGAAGTCGCCGGCGTTGCTGCGGAAGTCGGTGGCGAGGAATTTGTTTTCGGGACGGAAGGTCCACGGTTCCACACGCAGGCCGGCTTTGTGGGCGTCTTCTACCAGCGAGCTTGGTTCGGCCAACGAGCCGTCTTTCTTCAACGGGATGACGGCGCGCGTTGGTGGGGCGACCACGTCGGCGTATTGGGCGATGTCGCGCAGGCCGGCTGGCGTCAGCATTTGGGCGAAGGTCAGTGTGCCACCTGCGGCTACTACGTCCATCGGACGCACGTTTTCGGTGATCACCAATTGCATCAGGCGCAGGTTGGCACGGCGGCCCAGCTTGCCTCGCAGGTATTTCAGGTTGGCGATTTCAAACGACTGGATTTCCACCGGGTTGCGGCGGGTGTAATCGTGCGCGCTCAAGATCGACAGGAAGCGGTCTTCCAGCGGCAGGCCGACGCTGGCGAAATACGTCGAGTGCTTCAGCTCCGGCACGATGCCGACGATGCGCCCGCGCGCCGCCGATTCGGCCGCCACGAAGTCGATGATTTCTTCAAACGTCAGCACCTGGAACATGCCGTTGTACTCGGCGCTGCCCGGACGGAATTGCGGGATGCGTTCCACTGCGCGCAGTGTTTTCAGCTCGGCCAGCGTGAAGTCGTCCACAAACCAGCCCTCGTGCGTTTCGCCGTCGATGGTTTTGCGGGTCTTGCGGCTGGCGAACTCGGGATGGCTGGCGACGTCGGTGGTCTCGCTCAAAAACGCTTCATGGCGCGCGACCAGTACGCCGTCCTTGGTGCTGACCAGATCCGGTTCGACGTAATCCGCACCATCGGCAATCGCTTTGGCATACGAAGCCAGTGTGTGCTCCGGACGCAGCGCGCTGGCGCCACGGTGGCCGAAGATCAGCGGCGTCTTGCCGCCGGCGCCGACCGGAGCGATGCCCGGCAGGCCGGACATATCCACATTACCGGCTGCGGCAGCCGTGCCGGCCGTCAGTGCGGTGACGCCCTTGGCCAGCACGGCGCTTGGCAGCAGCAGTGCGCCGCCGGCCACAGCCGCAGTCTGGATGAAGCCGCGACGCGAGAGTCGCTTAGGCAAATAAAGTGCGTTCATTAGAAGTCCGCCATCAAAGTCAGGAAGCCCTGACGTGGTGCGATCGGGAAGGTATTGTACGTGCCGCTGGCCGCGCCGACTACCACGTTCAGGTCGCCCGACTTGTTGGTCAGGTTGGTCACGTTCAGACGGTAGCGCGCGTTCTTGACCCAGCCGCCGTTCAGGAATGGCAGCTTGCCCGAGACGCCGAGGTTGGTCAGGAAGTAGCTCTTCACGAACAGGTCGTTGGTGTAGGTGGCGTAGCGCTTGCCGACGTAGTCGCCGCTCAGCTGGATTTCGGTGTCGGCCACGGTCAGGCTGGCGACGAATTTATCCATCCACTCCGGGCTGCCCGGTACTTTTTTGCCTGCGGTTTGCACAGTAGTGGTGCCGCTGACGTAGTTGTCGTCGTACTTGGACTGGTTGTACGACAGCGCGTTGTACAGCGAGAAGTTGCGGCCAAAGTGCAGGGTGCCGGAGAAGTCGATGCCGTTGGTCTTGACGCTACCCACGTTGGTCAGTACCGCCAGGTTGCCGCCAATGATGGAGGTGATCACCGAGGTCGGGCTGATCTGCAGCAGGCGGTCCTTGAAGTCGACGTGGTAGACGTTGACCTGGCCGTCAAACGCCGTCACGCCGCCCATGTCGACCTGGTGGCTGGTGCGCAGGCCGGCTTCGTAGGTGATCGAGGTTTCAGGCTTGGCAGTCGACTTGAACAGGTCGAACGCGCCCTGGCTCGACAAGCTCCACGGCGACACACCGCCGCCGCCGTAGGTGACGAACTGGCGCATGTTTTTCTGCACGTTGAAGAAAGCCTGGTCTTGCGCGGTGATATCCCAGCGGCCGCCGATCTGCGGCAGGAACCATTTCTTGGTGATGATTTCGCCCACTGGCAGCGCGGTCGAGTTGGCAATCGCGCCGTTCTTCGGCTGTACCGGGAACTGGCCATCGGCAAATTGCAGGCTCGACTTGAAGCCAGCTTGCAGCGCCACCACTGGCGACACGCGCCATTCATCCTGCAGGTGCAGCTGGGCGACTTTGTTGTCGATCTCGCTGCCGTACTGGGTGATCAGCGGATTGCTTGGACGGTCATATGGCGAGCTTGGATTGTTCACATCCAGCGCGTACCAGCGGCGGTAGGCCGACGAGCGGTTGTGCTCAAGCCAGAAGCCGGTCTGGATCTTGTGGTCGCCGATTTCGGTGTTCAGGGTCGACAGCCAGCCGTTGCGGTTGATCGCGTATTCGGTGGTACGGGTGGCGAAGCCCGAGTTGCCGAACACCTGTTTCAGGTTCTGGCCCGGGAAGTAGACCGAGAACAGTGCAGGCAAGCCCGCCACGCCGATCGGGCCAGCCACTACGCCGACGCCATCATCGTTATGGTAGTAGATCTGGTTCGACCACGAGGTGGTGTCGCTCAGGTTGGTGTCGAACTTGGCGTAGGTCAGGTAATCGGTACGCTGCGCATCGCTGTAGTAGTTGCGGTAGTTGTTGCCGTCCGCTGCAGGCGTGCCGCCGGTGGCCGACAGGTAGGCCAGCGCTTGCTGGAAGTTCGGGTACATGAACGGACGGGTGTACGGCTGGTACTTCTCGGTGGCCGAGTGCACGGTGCTGTCTTCGTTCGGTTCGATCTTGTCCGAGTAGGCGAAGTACAGGGTCAGCTTGCCAAGGTTGCTGTTGTTGATGAACTTGGCATTGACCTGGTCGCCGCCCTGGCGGCCCTGGAAGTCCCAGGCTTTTTGCTCGTGGTGCACAGCCGAGATGTAGGCGCTGTTGCCGTCGCCGAAGTTGCCGGTGTCGAAGCGGGCGTAGGTGCGCGAGGTGCTGTAGCTGCCCACGGTTTGCTGCACGGCGACGTTACGGTTCGGCAGCGGATTACTGGAGAAGGTTTCGATGGTGCCGCCCAGGTTGCTGGTCGAGGCGGTAGCCAGGTCGCCGGCGCCCGACGACAGGATCACGCGGCCGACGTTCTCGCTGGTGATGGCGCGCTGTGGCGACAGACCGTTGTAGTTACCGTATTGCTGGTCGCCCAGCGGCACGCCGTCCATGGTGTAGCCCAGTTGCTGGCCGCTGAAGCCGTGAATGAACAGCGACAGGTTTTGCTCGTTATTGCCCCACGGGTCGGCGGTCTGGAAGCTCACGCCCGGCAAGGTTTGCAGCGCTTTCAACGGATTCACGCCCGGCAGGATTTTCTGCATCTCGTTCTTGCCCAGCTCGACGGAGGAGCGGGTTTTGCGGGTGGCTACTTCTACGGTGGCGATCGGTGCGGCAGCAGCGGCTTCAATTTCCGGCGCATCGGCCACGTTAGCCATGTCGGCCACAGCGGCGGAAACGTTGGCGGCGATTGCCAGCATAGGGAGGCTCAGCGCCGCGAAGAGTTTCTTGTTCATGTCTTGTCCAGATTGGTGGATGAATAACGCTGGGCATCATATGTGGCGAGTGTGACCGGATCATGACCTGCGCACATGCGTTACACTGCTGTCTGGAAATAAGGAGAGCGCACGATGCGGAGAATTTTCTTGACGGCCTTGCCATTGGTGCTGGCGGCTTGCTCGATCGACCAGTCCAGGCTGGGTCATTTCGTCAACCAGACGGTGCAGCCCGGCATGCCGATGGAGCAGGCGCTGGTGCGCATGCAGGCCGAAGGCTTTTACTGCAATGTGGGTAGCGGCAGCGAGGCGGTGATTGCCTGTACCCGCGCATACCAGCGCTTGGTCCAAAAGAACTGTGTCGAGCGCGTCGATCTCGTGCGCAGCGCCACCAATGTCAAAACCCTGGGAGCAATTGATGTGCTGGAAGTGAAGTGTCCTCAATAATGAATCGTCCCCGCTTTTTGCCAGATAACTTTACGCTGGCGATGATCGCGACTGTGGTCGCGGCCAGTTTGTTCCCATGTCACGGCCAGGGCGCTGTGATTTTCAATGACATCACCCACGTGGCCGTATCGCTGCTGTTCTTCCTGCACGGCGCCAAGCTGTCGCGCGAGGCGGTGATTGCTGGTGTGACGCACTGGCGTTTGCACTTGCTGGTGCTGCTGTGTACCTTTGCCTTGTTCCCGCTGCTGGGCTTGCTGCTGAAGCCGGTGCTGACGCCGCTGGTGACGCCGGACCTGTATCTCGGTATCCTGTTCCTGTGCATGCTGCCATCCACCGTGCAATCGTCAATCGCCTTCACGGCGGCCGCGCGCGGCAATGTGCCGGCGGCGATTTGCAGTGCATCGGCCTCCAACCTGTTCGGCATTTTCATTACGCCGGTGCTGGTGGGTTTGCTGACGTCGGCGCAGATGCAGGGCGGTTCGCCGATGGAGTCGGCTTTGCAGATCGCCTTGCAGTTGCTGTTGCCGTTCATTGCTGGACAAGTGGCGCGGCGCTGGATTGGCGCGTGGGTGGAGAAGCATAAGCCGCTGACGCGCATGGTCGATCAAGGCTCGATTTTACTGGTGGTGTACACCGCGTTTAGCGAGGCGGTGGGGCAGGGCTTGTGGCATCAGGTATCGTGGGGCACGCTGGCCGGGCTGATGCTGATTAACGTGCTGCTGCTGGGGCTGGTGATGGGGATCAGCGCGCAGGCTGCGCGACGTCTCGGTTTCAACCGCGAGGACCGGATTGCGATTGTGTTTTGCGGTTCCAAGAAGAGCCTGGCCAGCGGCGTGCCGATGGCCAAGGTCCTGTTCGCAGGCGGCGCGTTGGGCGCCGTGGTGCTGCCGCTGATGCTGTTCCACCAGCTGCAGCTGATGGTCTGCGCCGTGCTGGCGCAGCGTTACGCGAAAGAATAAACTCCGGATTTTTTAGTGTTTGGCTTCGCCGGCTGGGATCAAGGTTTCGACCGGTGCGTCGCTGGTGAACAGTTGGGCGCAGTCGACTTTGTCGTACTCGTAGTGCAGGCCGCAGAAGTCGCAATTGACTGCTACCTGGCCGCGCTCGGCAATCACGCTTTCCACTTCTTCACGGCCCAGCATCTTCAGCATATTGCCGACTTTCTCGCGCGTGCAGCTGCAGTGGAATTGCGGATGCAGCGGATCGAACACGCGGATGGTCTCTTCCCAGAACAGGCGTTGGATCAGCACGTCGATGCCGGTGCTCAGCAGTTCTTCTTCTTTCAGGGTCGAGCCGAGGATCACGGCGCGGTTCCAGGTTTCCAATGCCTCTTCTTCGTTCAGCGGCGTGGCTTCTGCCTTGCCGCCGTGGTAAGGCAGCTTTTGCAGCAGCAGGCCGCGCGAGATGTTGTCGTCCGCCGCCAGCCACAGCTTGGTGTCCAGCTGTTCCGAACGCAGCATGTAGTTTTCAATGACGGTTGCCACATCATTACCGTCCAGCGGCACGATGCCTTGGTATGGCTGCTGGCCTGGCACTTTGTCCAGTGGATCGAGTGTGATCACGAAGCGGCCCTTGCCGTTGGCGTTCAGCAGCGAGGCCAGCGTGGCGTCGTCGGCCACTACTGCGTCCGGCGCCAGCTTGGCGGTGGCGCGCAGGCGCAGCTCGGCGTCGCACTCGACTACCAGCAGACTCACCGGACCATCGCCGTGGATCTGCATGATGATGGAGCCGTTGAATTTCAAATTGGCCGACAGCAGCGCTGCCGCAGCCGTCATCTGGCCCAACACTTTCTTGACCGGCGCCGGGTAGCTGTGACGGGACAGCACTTCGCGCCACGTCGCCGAAATGTCGATCAGCTCGCCGCGCACTGCAGCGTTATCGAAGATGAATTTTTGCAGGGTGTCCTGGCCAGTGGTGGTGGTGCTCATACTTGTTATCCGATCTTGTTGAGTTGCGTCTTGAACAGTTGACCGCGTTTGACGTAGTTGTCGGCGCTGCCTTGCAGGGCGGCGACTTCTTCCGCCGTCAGCTGGCGCACGGCTTTGGCCGGGGTGCCGATGATTAGCGAGTGGTCGGGGAATTCCTTGCCTTCCGTGACCAGCGCGCCGGCGCCGACCAGGCAGCCATTGCCGATCCTGGCGCCGTTTAAAATCACGGCCTGGATGCCGACCAGCGAACCGTCGCCTATGCTGCAGCCGTGCAGCATGGCTTGGTGGCCGATGGTCACATTGCGGCCCACGGTAAGCGGGTAGCCCATGTCCGTGTGCATGACCGTGCCTTCCTGCACATTGCTATTTTCGCCGATGGTGATACGCTCGTTATCGCCGCGCAGCGTGGCGCCGAACCACACCGAGCTGTGCTCGTGCAGGCTGACCTTGCCAATTACGGTGGCATTATCGGCAACAAATGACGATGCAGCGATCTCGGGCGTGTGATCGCCTAGTTGGTAAATAGACATTGGAAACCTGCTTGTGTACGGTGGGATGGCGCTATTTTACGCTGGCTTTGTGTTTCAGCAGCTATCGAACGGTCGTGCTATTATTTTGCTTTGCCGCCAGCAAGGTTCCGATATGGGCGCTGGCACCGGATTTTCAAGGACAGATATGAGCACGCATAAACCTTCCCGTTCCGAATTCCTGACCATTCGCGGCCTGCGCTGCCACGTGCGCCACTGGGGCGAGGAGGGTGCGCCCAAGCTGTTCATGATGCATGGCTGGATGGATGTGGGCGCGTCGTTTCAGTTCGTGGTGGATGAGCTCAAGGGCGACTACCACGTGATCGCGCCGGACTGGCGCGGCTTCGGCCTGTCGCAGCGCAACGGCCTCGATACTTACTGGTTCCCTGATTATCTGGCCGACCTCGACGCCATCCTGCGCCATTACTCGCCGGATCAGGCGGTGGATCTGCTGGGCCACAGCATGGGCGGCAACATCGTTGGCCTGTATGCGGGCGCGCGTCCGGAGCGGATTCGCAAGCTGATCAATCTGGAAGGCGCAGGCCTGCGCTCGTCCAAGCCGGAGCAGGCGCCGGGCCGCTACGCCAAGTGGATGGACAGCGTGCTGGAAAAGCACGAGATGCGCGGCTATCCAAATCAAGCCGCCGTTGCCGCGCGCCTGCAAAAAACCAATCCACGCCTGAGCGACGACAAAGCCGCCTTCCTGGCGCAGCACTGGTCGGCGCAGAACGATGCGGGTGAATGGGAAATCCTCGGCGACCCGGTGCACAAGCAAGCCGGCCCGCTGCCGTACCATGTCGACGACGTGATGGCTTGCTGGAGCGCGATCACCGCGCCCGTGCTGTGGGTGGAAGCCGATCAGACCAATATGTGGGACTGGATGGGCGCCAAGCCTGCAGGCCGCGTCGAGCTTGAACGCCGCCTCGACCACCTGCGCGACGTCACCAAGAAAATGGTGCACGACGCCGGGCACATGCTGCACCACGACCAGCCGGCCGAACTGGCGCAGATGATCGAGGAATTCCTCGCCCGTTAAGTATCGCTTGCCATGCGTTTGCTTTTTCGGCATGATTAAACGCATGAATTCCATTCACGCCACCGACAAGCAAAGCAGCCACGCTGCTGCTGGTGGCGCACGCTCCAACATTATTCGAATTATTCAGGGTCGCTGAGCTGCGGCGGTTTGCCGGTGCTTGGCGTCCCGGAGACACGCGTAGTCCCCTTTGAATAATCCGTTTGGAGCCTCTCATGACGCCTTACCCATCGCTGTCCGACATCCACGCCACCGCTGAACGTTTGAGCGGCAAGGTCCTGCACACGCCCGTGTGGCGCTGGCAGACCGGCATCATTGAAGAACAATTCCCCACTACCGAAGTCTGGCTCAAGCTGGAGCTGTTCCAGAAGACCGGCACCTTCAAGCTGCGCGGCGCGCTCAACAACATCGCGGCGATGGATGCGGCGGCGCGCGAGTGTGGCGTGGTGGCGGTTAGTGCTGGTAATCACGCCATCGCGGTGGCGTACACGGCGCGGCTGGCTGGTTGCAGCGCCAAGGTAGTGATGCCGCAGCATGCGAATCCGGCGCGCGTTGCCGCTTGCCGCGAACACGGCGCTGAGGTGGTGCTAATGGCCGACATGCACACGGCCTTCGCTCGTGGCGACCAGCTGGTGCGGGAGGAGGGCCGCACCATGCTGCATCCCTACGATGGCCCGCTGACGGCGCAAGGTACCGGCACGGTCGGGCTGGAACTGATGCAGCAAGTACCGGGGTTGGATGCGGTGGTGGTGCCAGTGGGCGGCGGTGGCCTGTTGGCCGGCATCAGCGCCGCCGTGCGCCAGATCAATCCGCGTTGCGAGGTGTATGGCGTGGAGCCGTTCGGCGCTGATGCGCTGTACCGCAGCATGCAGGCCGGCGCGCCCGCCAAGCTGGAACGCATCGACACGGTGGCCGACAGTCTCGGCGCGCCGTATGCGATGGATTACAGCTTCAACGTCTGCCGCCGCTTCGTCAGCGAGGTGGTGCGCGTGACGGATGACGAAATCTGCCTCGCCATGCTGCACCTGTTCCGCGACGCCAAACTGGTGGCCGAACCAGCCGCCGCCGTCGCCACGGCGGGCCTGATGGGACCGCTGCGCGAGCGGCTCGAAGGCAAGCGCGTGGCCTTGCTGGTGTGCGGCTCCAACATCGATCCCGTCCGTTTTGCAGAGCTGCTGGCACGCGGGGCACGCGTGCGCGACGGGGCCTTGCATGAGATGGGGCAAGGCAGCGTACAATGACAGTTATGAAAGTTGATCTGCATTGTCACTCCAACGTCTCTGATGGCGTTCTTGCTCCTGCTGCCGTGGCGGAAACTGCCTGCAAGGCCGGCGTCGACGTCTGGGCGCTTACCGACCACGATGAAGTGCGCGGCATTCCTGCCGCGCGTGCTGCTGCCGAGGCGCAGGGCATGCGCTTCGTTACCGGCGTCGAGATTTCCATCACCTGGGCCAAGGAAACTGTCCACATCGTCGGCCTGCAGATTGACGAGAACAACCAGGCGCTGGTTGACGGCCTGGCCTGCACCCGCTCCGGCCGCGACAACCGTGGCCGCGAGATCGCCAACCAGCTGGCGCTGGTCGGCATTGAAGGCGCTTACGAAGGCGCTTTGAAATACGTCGGCAATCCAGACCTGATGTCGCGCACCCATTTTGCGCGCTTCCTGGTTGAGATTGGCGCCTGCGCTAGCACGGCCGAGGTGTTCAAGAAGTATCTGTCCGAAGGTAAGCCGGGCTACGTGCCGCATTGCTGGGCTTCGCTGGAGCAGTCGGTGCAATGGATACGCGGTGCTGGCGGTATCGCCGTGATCGCGCACCCGGGCCGCTACCGCTTCACGCAGCTGGCGCAGGGCGAGCTGTTCAGCGAATTCAAGCAGCTGGGCGGCACCGCCATCGAGGTGGTCACCGGTAGCCACACGCCCGATCAATATCCTGAATATGCGCAGTTGGCAAATCATTACGGCTTCCTCGCGTCGCGTGGCACCGATTTCCATGCGCCGGGCGAGTCGCGCGTTGATTTTGCCGCGCTGCCGCCGCTGCCTGCCAACGTCACGCCGGTCTGGCACGACTGGTTCTGATCCGGTAATTTTGCCCGCCGATTACCGGCCGCATGTAAGTAGCTGTATCTTGATTTTGCGTAAGTCCGGTCTTATCTTATGATTTCGGCAAATTGTCCGTACCGGAGACCCTTATGAAACGCATTGTCTTGTTCATCGCCACCAACCTCGCAGTGATGCTGGTGCTATCCATCGTCCTGTCGCTGCTGGGCATCGGCCGTCCGGGCTCGGGTAGTACGCTGCAGCTGGGCAGCCTGCTGGCATTTTCGCTAGTGGTCGGTTTTACCGGCGCCATCTTCTCG
This sequence comes from Duganella flavida, assembly GCF_009857445.1. Lineage (GTDB taxonomy): Bacteria > Pseudomonadota > Gammaproteobacteria > Burkholderiales > Burkholderiaceae_D > Rugamonas > Rugamonas flavida. The sequence goes on along the minus strand of NZ_WWCN01000014.1, from coordinate 104,494 downwards.
CTGTTGATTTCCAAGCCGATGGCCAAGTGGTCGACCGGCGCGCGCGTGATCGACAACCCATCCAACTCCACCGAACTGTGGCTGGTGAATACCGTCAAGGCGCTGTCCGAGCGCGCCGGCATCGGCATGCCGCAAGTGGCGGTGTACGAGGGCGAGCCAAATGCATTTGCCACCGGCGCGTTCAAGAACTCGGCGCTGGTCGCCGTCTCCACCGGCCTGCTGCAAAGCATGAACCGCGACGAGGTGGAAGCTGTGCTCGGCCACGAAGTCGCCCACATTGCCAATGGCGATATGGTAACCATGACCCTGATCCAGGGCGTGACCAATACCTTCGTGGTGTTCCTGGCGCGTATCGTCGGCTTCTTCGTCGACAGCATGCTCAACAAGAATGAAGAGCGTCGCGGTCCCGGTATTGGCTACATGATTACCGTGTTCGTGTGCGAGATCGTGTTCGGCCTGCTGGCTTCGCTGATCGTGGCCTGGTTCTCGCGCCAGCGCGAATTCCGTGCCGACGCCGGTTCGGCCAAGCTGCTGGGCAGCACCGTGCCGATGCAGCACGCACTGGCACGCCTGAATGGCGTAGAGCCGGGCGCACTGCCGCAGTCGTTTGCAGCGTCGGGCATCAGCGCCGGCCGTGGCGGCTGGGGCGCGCTGTTCTCGACCCACCCGCCATTCGAGGAGCGTATCGCTGCCTTGCGTAGCGTACAATCTTAGGCATGAGCCAATTCTTCCAGATCCATCCGGTCAATCCGCAGGCGCGCCTGATCAAGCAGGCAGCGCAGATCATCCACGGCGGCGGCATCGTCGCCGTGCCGACCGATTCCTGCTATGCGCTGGTATGCCATCTGGACGACAAGGGCGCGGTCGAGCGCCTGCGCCGCCTACGCGGCATCGACGAGAAACACCACCTGACCCTGCTGTGCCGCGATTTGAGCGAACTGGGCGTGTATGCCCGCGTGGACAACCGCCAGTTCCGCCTGCTGAAGGCGGCCACGCCGGGGCCGTTTACTTTTATTCTCGAAGCGACCAAGTGCGTGCCGCGCCGGCTGTCCCATCCATCGCGCAAGACGATCGGGCTGCGGGTGCCGGAAGACGCCATCATCAACGCCTTGCTGTCCGAACTGGACCAGCCGCTGCTGGGCACCACGCTGATCATGCCGGATGAAATCGATCCGCTGAATGACGCCGACGAGATTTGCGCGCGCCTCGGCAAGCAGCTGGAGCTGATCATCGACGGCGGCGCCTGTAGCATGGAGCCGACCACGGTGATCGACCTGACCGGCCCTGATGCCGAGCTGGTCCGCCAAGGCCGCGGCGACGCCACCGCGTTCGGACTCTGACCCTCTGGTAAAATCCCGCCCTATGGATATTGATAGTATTGTTCAGACCGCAACGGTCTACGCCATCCCTGTGCTTTTTGCAATTTCCCTGCATGAAGCTGCACACGGATATGTCGCCCGCTACTTCGGCGACTCCACCGCCGCCGATCTCGGCCGCCTCACCGCCAACCCGCTCAAGCATATTGACCTGTTTGGAACCATCTTGCTGCCGCTGTTCCTGGCGCTGATCAAGCTGCCGCCGCTGGGCTTTGCCAAGCCGGTCCCGGTAGACTTTGGTAACCTGCGCAATCCGAAAAAGCATATGGCCTTTGTGGCCGCTGCCGGCCCGGCTGCCAATTTTGCCATGGGCATGGGCTGGATGCTGTTGTGGGTGGTGTGCACGCACGTGTTCGTTCTGCCGGGCGATGACTTTTTCGTCAACATGACCAAGGCTGGTATCGGCGTGAATTCCGCCATGTGCGTGTTCAACCTGATTCCGCTGCCGCCGCTGGATGGCGGCCGTATCGTCACAGGTCTGCTGCCGATGTCGCTGGCACGCCCGTATGCGCGTATCGAACGTTATGGCATGTTCGTGTTTCTCGGCCTGGTCGTGCTGCTGCAGATCGGCGTGCTGAACGGCCCGCTGGTCGCCGGCATGCACCTGCTGCAGGGCATCTGGTACGACTTGTCGTATCCGCTACGAGCACTGTTTAGCTGAGGCCGACTATGTATCCCGATCGCGTAGTATCCGGCATGCGTCCCACAGGCACCATGCATTTGGGCCATTACCACGGCGCGCTGAAAAACTGGATCAAGATGCAGACCGAGCTGCCGTGTCTGTTCTTCGTGGCCGATTGGCACGCGCTGACCACGCACTACGATGACCCCACCGTCATCGAGCGCAGCACCTGGGACATGGTGGTCGACTGGCTGGCCGCCGGCATCGACCCGTCACAATCGACCATCTTCATCCAGTCGCGCGTGCCCGAGCATGCTGAGCTGCACCTGCTACTGTCGATGGCCACGCCGCTGGGCTGGCTCGAACGCGTGCCGACCTACAAGGACCAGATCGAGAACCTGGCCAATAAAGACCTCGCAACCTACGGCTTCCTCGGCTATCCACTGCTGCAAGCTGCAGACGTGCTGATCTATCGCGCCAGCCAGGTGCCGGTCGGCGAAGACCAAGTGCCACACATCGAAATGATGCGCGAAATTGCGCGCCGTTTTAACCACTTGTACGGCAAAGAAAAAGGTTTCGAAGAGAAGGCGCAGGAAGCTGTGAAAAAGCTCGGCAGCAAGCGCGCCAAGCTCTACAACGAACTGCGTACCGAGTACCAGCAAGACGGCAAGGACGAAGCGCTGGAGCAAGCCAAGGCCATGCTGGACGACGCCCAGAGCTTGTCGATGGGCGACCGCGAGCGCCTGTTCGGATACCTCGAAGGCAGCCGCAAGCTGATCCTGGTTGAGCCGCAAGCGCGCCTGACCGAAGCCTCGCGCCTGCCGGGTCTGGACGGTCGCAAGATGTCCAAGAGCTACGGCAACGCCATTGCCCTGCGCGAGGACAAGGACTCGGTCAGCAAGAAAATCAAGACCATGCCGACCGACCCGGCGCGCGTGCGCCGCACCGACGTTGGCGACCCAGCCCGCTGCCCGGTCTGGCAATTCCACCAGGTATATTCCGACCAGCCGACCCAAGAATGGGTGGTGAAAGGCTGTAAATCGGCCGGCATTGGCTGCATTGAATGCAAACAGCCCGTCATCGACGCCATCATCAAAGAACAGGAGCCGATGCACGAGCGCGCCCAGCCGTATCTGGACGATCCGTCGCTGGTGCGCGCCATCGTTGCCGACGGCAACGACGCGGCCCGTAAACTGGCGCTGGAAACCATGCGCGACGTGCGCGAGGCGATGGGCCTGGCTTACACGTAAATCGGGGTAAAACTATGAGCGATCAAATTTCCCCTTGGGTGCAGCGTTATGCACCGCTGGTACCCGGTGGCGCGGTGCTGGACCTGGCCTGCGGCAGCGGCCGCCACTCGCGCCACATGGCGGCGCTGGGCCATGAAGTGGTGGCGGTGGATCGTGATCCTGCGGCGCTGGCAGCGACCTGCGGTCCAGGCATTACCACCAGCGCCATCGATCTGGAAGAAGAGGGCGTGGCCTGGCCGTTTGGTCCGCAGCGATTCGCCGGTATCGTGGTGACAAACTATCTGCATCGCCCTCTAATTGCCGAGATGCTGGACAGCCTGGCGCCAAATGGCGTGCTGATTTATGAGACTTTCGCTGATGGCAATGCGCAGTTCGGCAAGCCGTCCAACCCGGCATTTTTACTGCAGCCGGGCGAACTGCTGGAACTGGCGCGTGCCCACGGTTTGCGCGTGGTAGCCTTTGAAGACGGCGTGATTACCGCCCCAAAAGCTGCCATGGTGCAACGACTCTGCGCCGTGAAGCCTGATTTTCCCCGAGAGGCGGCTCTATTACCGCCATTTTGAGCGTCGATTTCTGCCCCCGGATGCACCACGGGCGCAACCTATCGACTACAATCACCTTTTTAATACTTTACGCAGTGGTTTCCTATGATTAAGGGCAGCATCGTAGCAATCGTCACCCCGATGCACGCAGACGGCAGTCTGGACTTTGAGGGTTTGAATCAGCTGATCGACTGGCACATCGCCGAAGGTACGGACAGCATCGTCATCGCCGGCACCACCGGTGAATCGGCCACCGTGAGCGTGGAAGAGCACTGTGCGCTGATCAAGGCGACCGTTGCGCACGCCAAGGGCCGCATCCCTATCATCGCTGGCGCTGGCGCCAACTCGACCGCAGAAGCGATCAAGCTGACCCACTACGCCAAGGAAGCCGGTGCGGACGCCACCCTGCAAGTGGTGCCGTACTACAACCGTCCTACCCAGGAAGGCATGTACCAGCACTTCAAGGCCATCGCCGAAGCGGTGGACCTGCCGGTGATCCTGTATAACGTGCCGGGCCGTACCGTGGCCGACATGAGCAACGACACCATCCTGCGCCTGGCGGAAATCCCGAACATCATCGGTGTGAAAGACGCAACCGGCAACATCGCCCGCGGCTACGACCTGCTGCGCCTGGCGCCAAAATCGTTCGCCGTGTACTCGGGTGATGATCCGACCGCCATGGCCCTGATGCTGGCCGGCGGCGCCGGCAACATCTCGGTCACCGCCAACGTGGCGCCGCGTGCCATGGCCGATATGTGCCGCGCCGCGATTGCCGGCGATATTGCCACCGCGCTGGCGCTGAACAATAAAGTCTTCCCGTTGCACCAGAAGCTGTTCATTGAACCGAATCCGGTGCCAGTCAAGTGGGCTCTGGCGGAAATGGGCAAGATGCCAGCCGGCATCCGCCTGCCGCTGGTGCCGCTGGCGGACGATTGCCATGCAGCCGTCCGCTCGGCATTGCAAGAATCCGGCGTCCTGTAAAAACCCGTAGCAACGAGCACACGTCCCGACTCGCGTCGGATCATATTTTGCTGCACTTTAGCTTCTTAAACAGTAACGACATGACTATTCGCAAGACAGCTTTTATTTCCTCGCAGCGCGCGCTGGCAGTTGGCGCCATCGTGGCCACCGTGACCAGCCTGAGCGGCTGCGGCATGATCAGCTCGGTTGTTGGTAACGACAAAGTCGATTACAAGTCGGCCAAGAAGGCCAGCACGCTGGACGTGCCGCCGGACCTGACGCAATTGCAGAAGGATAACCGCTACTCGCTGCCGGACTCGAACAACGGCGTGGCCACCGCTTCCGGCTACAACGCCTCCAAAGCAGTGCAGTCGGGCGCCCTGACCACCAACACAGTGGTAATCCCGGGCCAGCCGACTGCCGGCACCGTGGCGCAAACCACGCTGAGCGATATCAAGGTCGAGCGCGACGGCAACCAGCGCTGGCTGGTGATCAAGCAAACGCCAGAGCAACTGTGGCCGCAGCTGAAGCAGTTCTGGGAAGATTCGGGCTTCACGCTGGCGCAGGAACTGCCAGCCGCCGGCATCATGGAAACCGAATGGAATGAAAACCGCGCCAAGATTCCGCAGGATTTCATCCGCAACACCATCGGTAAAGTGTTTGATTCGGTGTATTCGAGCGGCGAGCGCGACAAGTTCCGCACCCGCATCGAGCGCCGTGCGGACGGTTCGAGCGAGATTTACATCAGCCATCGTGGCGTGCAGGAAGTCTCGGTTGGCGCCGAGAAGGAAAGCACCAAATGGGCTGCCCGTCCTAACGACCCAGGCCTGGAAGCAGAATTCCTGGCGCGCCTGCTGAACAAGCTGGGCAATGGCACCGAGCAGCTGGCGCAAGCCAAGACCGCTGTGGAAGGCGCAATTGTGCAGCCTCAGCACGCTTCGCTGGTGGGTGCTGGCGCCGACCGCGCCGTGCAGGTGGACGAGGGCTTCGACCGCGCCTGGCGCCGTGTAGGCTTGGCGCTGGACCGCGCTGGCTTCACCGTGGAAGACCGTGACCGTACCCAAGGTATTTACTTCGTGCGTTATATCAACGATGCGACCGAAACCAAAGGCTTCTTCAGCAAGCTGTTTAGCTGGGGCTCGTCGTCGGAAGAGGAAAAAGAGGCGCAGCGTTATCGTATTTCGGTAAAAGCCAGCGAAGGCAATACCAGTGTGGTGAAAGTCCAGAGCAATGCTGGTCAGCCTGAAACCGGTGCCGTAGGCGATAAAATCATTACCTTGCTGCATGAGCAGTTAAAGTAAATTAAAAAGCCGGCATAAGCCGGCTTTTTTTATGTCCCGAAATAATCTCGTTACAAAGTGGTACAAATCTCGGGACGAAAAAAAACCGGCCGAAGCCGGTTTTTTTCTCAAGCTGATATTACTTCGAAGCAGCAGGAGCCGAAGCAGCTGGTGCTGGAGCAGCAGCGTCCGAAGCTGCTGGAGCAGCAGCGGCTGGAGCAGCAGCGTCAGCAGCTGGAGCTGGTGCTGGAGCAGCAGCTGGAGCAGCGGCTTCTGGAGCAGCTACTGGAGCTGGAGCAGCAGGAGCTTCTTCTTTTTTCGAGCAAGCAGCCAGAGCAACAGCCAGCAGGGAGGCGATCAGCAGGGATTTTTTCATGGGTTTTCCTTAGTTAATTCAAAATTAAACACATTGTTGCGATTAATAATTACCGGTAATTATCGCTCATTAGGTCGTCCTCGAAGGCTTTCGTACCTGAAAAGGTGCCTACTAGACAACGGAAACTTCCTAGCCGAATATTATAGCGATTTTTAGTGCATCGCAATAGTTCAACAAGCCTAACGTACAAGTATTTTGCGATGTCGCAACATTTCGTTTACGTCTCGACTTACGCTATGTTCCCGCTAATTACCAGTGATCGCATCGAACCTCAGCATTTTACCCAAAACCGGCTCAGATTCCAGTTGAGTTTGCATACAATCCGGCTCCAGATTCTATCCAAATTGTAAGGAAACGTTCCAAACTGGTTTGCAGCTCGGCCGGGCCGTTAAAAACAGCTTCGCCACGGAAATGATCGGCATGAAAACGGCGCACGATATCGCGCTGGTCGGCGATGCAGAAGGAGTCGGTCAGCTGGCGCAATTGCGCATTGGTGCGGCGAACTTCGACCAGGTGGCTGTAGTCTTTCAGCAGGCGCAGGAAGCGCGGCGCGTCGCGCTCGACGTGGCGGCCATCATGCGCCACCAGCTGCAGGCGGCCACCGCCTTGCAGGAAGCGCCGCAGCTGGGCGTCGGTGGCGCTGCTGCCCAGTTCCCAGATGGTGTAATCGGGATCGAACATCTGCAGCGTGTGCTCGGCGCGCGAGAGGCAACTGGCCAGGTGCTGCTGAAATTCCGCCCGCGTGGTGAAGGGAATAACCAGTTTGTCCATATTGCCTCCGGACTCATTTATCTCAAAAAATCAGCCGAGCTCGACCCAGCCGTCCTGGTACCAGGTGTATAGCGCTTCCAGCACGTCGTCCGAGGCGCTGGCGAACTCGTCGCCTTCGAGGCGGCGGTTGTTGGCCAGCAGCTCCAGCGTAGCCTTGTCGGCCTTGTTGACACCAAAGGATTCGCCGTTGATGAAGACGTTCTTGCCACGGTATAGCATCTGCGTCTTGGCCGATAGCGACAGGCCTTTCTTCATCACCGCATCGCCGAACTTGCCGACGGTGAGCGGCTTGGCCGGGCCGGTGAAGAACACATTGTGCTTAGGCTCGGACATGTACTCGCCGAAGAAGATGGTGATGTCTTCTTCGGTGAAGCGGACCTTGTTCAATTCCTCGGTCAGCGCGGTCAGCATCTGGCGTGGAATCTCGGCCGGCTTGCTGGTCGGCTCCAGCTCAGGATCGGCGTAGCGGCCCGGCAGGTCGATGGAATCGGCCATGAACTGCAGGAAGTTCTCGCCCAGCTCCTGGTAAGAAGGCGAGCGGAAACCGATCGAATAAGTCTGGCAATCGCCGATGGCCATGCCGTCATGCGCGTAGTGCGGCGGCAGGTACAGCATGTCGCCGGGATTGAGCACGAATTCTTCTTCGGCCTGGAAGTTGGCCAAAATCTTCAGCGGCAGGCCTTCCACCAGCGACAGGTCTTTCTGCGCGCTGATTTTCCAGCGGCGCTGGCCTTGCGCCTGCAGCAGGAATACGTCGTAGGAATCGAAGTGCGGACCGACGCCGCCGCCATCGGTGGCAAAGCTGACCATCAGGTCGTCGAGGCGGGCATCGGGGATGAAGCGGAACTGGCGCAGCAGCGCGTCGGCCTTGGCGTCGAACAGATTCACGCCTTGTACCAGCAGGGTCCATTCCTTCTTGTCGCGTGCCGGCAGGCTTTCCAGTGGGCCTTGTTGCAGCGACCATTCGCCGTCAAAACCGGTGACCAGGCGCGACTCGGTATGGTTGGTGGCGGCCAGCTTGGCCAGCGCGTCCACGGTCAGCAGCGGCTTGAAGCCTGGGATGGCGTTGCGGATCAGGAGCGGCTTTTTATGCCAGTAGTCGCGCATGAACTGCGCAGGCGTGATATCGCCGAGGAGAGGTAATTTTTTCATACGCCATTATAACCAGTCCGCCGCAAGGCCTGTCCGCGATCCAAGGTATAATCCGGGGTTAATTATGAAAGGATGCACAACATGAAGATTGCCAAGAACACGGTCGTGACTGTGAATTACAAACTGTCCGATGCACAGGACAATCTGATCGAAGACGGCCGTCAACCTATGGTCTACCTGCACGGTGGCTACGAGAACACCCTGCCAAAAATCGAAGAAGAACTGGATGGCAAAGAGGTGGGCTACTCGTCGATCCTCCAGATCGAACCGGAAGATGCGTTCGGCGATTACGACGCTTCGCTGGTGAAGGTAGAAGAGCGCAAGCGCCTGCCGGAACCGCTGGAAGTAGGCATGCAGTTCGAAGGCATGCCGGACGGCGACGCTGGCGAAGAAGAGGCCATGATCTTCACCGTGACCGACATCGCTGACGACAAAGTTGTTTTGGATGGTAACCACCCACTGGCCGGCATGGCCCTGCGCTTCTCGCTGGAAGTAGTGGATGTGCGTGAAGCGAGCGACGAAGAAATCGCCCACGGCCACGTGCACGGCGCCCACGGCCATCACCACGATGACGAAGATGACGAAGGTGAAGACGGCGATCACGTCGCCATCCACCCGATTCACTAAGTTTTACTGCGGCGCTTCGGCGCTGCCGCCCTTGATAGAGAAGAGGGCGGCGGCGCCGGGCGTCACACGCACTTCGGCCCAATCAGCGGTCATGTGCAGATGCCCCACATTGTCGCGCCATTGAATGGCCGCCGCATCTCCCCCAGCCGCTGCGCCGCGTTGTGCGTCGATCAGCAGCACCTTCCCCTTGTACTTTTCTGCCAGCGTGCGAATTTTTTTGCGCACTTCGGCAAAGCCATCCTGCTTGGTGCGGAAGCTCGGTAGCAGCGAGAAGCCTTCTTCCGCCGTCACGCCGGGATCGCCGTCCGAGAACAGCACGATGCCGTGCATCTTCTGCCGCTCCGCCAGCGTGAACAGGCGATGCAGCCATGCGCGATTGGCGACCAGGCGGTCTTCAAACTCGCTGTTGCGGCCTGCCTCGGCGCGGAAGTGGTTGTTGTTGGCAGGGAGGTTGATGGTTGCGAACAGCACCTTGTTGTATTCCCAGTGCGCGTTCTCCGCGTAGCTGCGGAACTTGGCGCTGGAGGACAGGCGCGTGAGCGCCAGATGGCGCGTACCCAGCGATTCGCCGTCCACATAAAACAGCTCGCGCAAGCGGTTCAGGCGTTCGATGGCGCTGGAGCGGCCGGCGGAGTTGATGCATGCACTCCAGTCGCTGCCGGCCAGCGAGACGATCATCGGCTGCGCAGATTCATTGAGCACTGCGTGACGCTGGGCGTAAAGCTTGTCGCTACAAGGTTCGCTGGCTGCCTTGATGCCGGTGGCGACCACGAAAGCGGAATCGGCTTGCGACGCCTCGGCAATCGCGCGCTTGAGCGCTGCTTCATCGCGGCCTTGTTGAAGCGGATGACCGATGACAGAGAACTGGAATTCCCGCGCCGGCAGCGGCGCTGCCGCATGCGCCGTTACCGTTGTCGCGGCGAGGGCGATGCACAGCAGGCGGCGCGCGGCGCGCATCATGCCTGTGCCGATTCCGTCAGGCGTTTCAGCTGATACAGGCGGTCCAGCGCTTCGCGCGGCGTCAGCGCATCCGGATCCAGGTCGTCGAGCGCATCGAGCAGCTCGCGCATGGCGGGACTGGTGCTAGCTGCTGGCGCTTCGATCTCTTCATCATTGGCGTCGACCGACGGCGCGGCAAACAAATCCAGCTGCGGCGTGGCGTCCAGCGCCTGCGCTTCAAGGCGTGCCAGGTGCTTGCGCGCGGCCTTGATCACCGGCTGCGGTACACCGGCCAGTTGCGCCACTTGCAGACCATAGCTCTGCGACGCTGGGCCGTCCTGCACCGCGTGCAGGAACACGATGGTGTCCTTATGTTCCACCGCCGACAGGTGCACATTGCTGGCCGTAGGATGATTGTCCGGCAGCTGCGTCAGTTCGAAGTAGTGGGTCGCGAACAGCGAGAAGCTGCGGCTGGTCTCAATCAGATGGCGCGCAATCGCCCACGCCAGCGCCAGGCCGTCGAAGGTCGACGTGCCACGGCCGATTTCGTCCATCAGCACCAGCGAGTGTTCGGTGGCGCCGTTCAGGATCGCTGCAGCTTCGGTCATCTCCACCATGAAGGTCGAGCGGCCGCCTGCCAGATCGTCGGTGGCGCCGATGCGGGTAAAGATGCGGTCGATCGGACCGATGACAGCACTTTGTGCTGGCACGTAGCTGCCCATGTAGGCCAGCAGCGTAATCAAAGCCACCTGGCGCATGAAGGTCGATTTACCGCCCATGTTAGGACCGGTAATCAGCAGCAGGCGGCGTTCGTCGACGAAGCGGCAATCGTTGGCGATGAAGCGCTCGATCTGGTTCTCCACCACCGGGTGGCGGCCTTCCTTGATGTTGATGCACGGCGTCGCCACCAGCTCCGGCGCGCACCAGTTGTGGCGCAGCGCGTGGTCGGTGAGGGCGGTCAGCGTGTCCAGCTGCGCCAGCGCCTTGGCGATCAATTGCAGTGTACCGATGAACGGTGCGAGGTCGCCCAGCAGCTGCTCGTACAGCATCTTCTCGCGGGCGAGGGCGCGGTCTTGTGCCGACAGCGCCTTGTCTTCAAACGCCTTCAGTTCCGGCGTGATGTAACGCTCGCAGTTCTTCAGCGTCTGGCGGCGGCGGTAATCGTCCGGCACTTTGGTAGCCTGGCCGTTGGTGACTTCGATGTAGAAACCGTGCACCTTGTTATACTCGACGCGCAGATTGGTAATGCCGGTGCGGGCGCGTTCGCGGGTCTCCAGATCGACCAGGTACTGGCCAGCGTTTTCCGACAGGCCGCGCAGCTCGTCCAGTTCCGCATCGAAGCCGCGTGCGATCACGCCGCCGTCGCGTACCATCACCGAAGGTTCAGGCAGTACTGCGCGTTGCAGCAGATCGAGGCAGCCTTCCGGCGTGGCGAGATCGGCGTGGATGCCGGCCAGCAGACCATGTGCATCGGTCAGCGTACGCTGCATGCCGTGACGCAGCGCTGGCAGTTGCTGCAGACCGTCACGCAGGCTGGCGAGGTCGCGAGGGCGCGCCGACAGCAGTGCGATACGCGTAGTGATACGTTCGATATCCGGCACCTGCGCCAGCGTGTGGGATAGGCTACCGGTGGCATCGGCCTGCGCCAGCGCGGCGATAGCTTCGTGACGCGAGCGTGCCGTGTTCTGGTCGCGGCGCGCGTGGTGCAACCAGTGGCGCAGTAAGCGCGAGCCCATCGCCGTGCGGCAGTGGTCCAGCAGCGAGAACAGCGTCGGCGATTCCTGGCCGCGTATGGTCTCGGTCAGTTCGAGATTGCGACGGGTAGCGGCATCGAGACCGATGAATTCATTTTCCGTTTCAGTGGTCAGCGTGCGCACGTGCTGCAGGCCGCGGCCTTGCGTCGACTGTGCGTAGCGCAGCAGCGCACCGGCCGCGCCAAACGCAGCGCCCAAACCATCGGCGCCGAAACCGGTCAGCGTGGAGACAGCCAGTTGATCCAGCAGCGCTTTGTGGCCGCTGACCACATCGAAGTGCCATTCAGGGACGTGATTGACGTGGCAGGCCGTGTACTCTTCAAACAGCTCGCCGTTGTCGCCGCGCAGGATCTCGGCTGGCGATATGCGTTCCAGTTCTTGCTGGATGCGCGAGTTGACCGTGTGCGCATCGCCCGAGAACTCCATCAAGCGCAGCGCGCCGCTGGCCAGCGACAGCCACGCCAGACCGGCAGTGGCCACCTTGCGCTGGCTGATGATGCACAGCGCGAGCAATGGACGTTCCGATTTTTCCGGCAGCAGGTCGGCATCCGTCAGCGTGCCTGGCGTGACCACGCGCATCACCTTGCGTTCGACCGGGCCTTTGCTGGTGGCGGGATCGCCGATTTGTTCGCAGATCGCGCAGGACTCGCCGATCTTCACCAGTTTGGCGAGATAGCCTTCCAGCGAATGGAATGGCACGCCGCACATCTTGATTGGTTGACCGCCCGAGGTACCGCGTGCCGTCAGCGTAATGCCGAGAATGCGCGCCGCCTTTTCTGCGTCCTCATGGAACAGCTCATAGAAATCGCCCATGCGGTAAAAGACCAGCATGTCCGGGTGCTGGCTTTTGATGCCCATGTATTGCTGCATCATCGGGGTGAGCTTTTCGGTGGGGCTGTTCTTGACGGCTGCGGCGTTGATTTCGTTCGGGACGGTGGTCATTGGATCTGATAAAAGTGGTGCATTAATTAACCTGATATTTTACCGCTTTCGGCCGTCACACTGAATAATTCGCAGTTTTATTTGCTCAGTCCTGCCCGAAGGGTTGCCCTGTCATGGACCATGGTGGTGCATGTTCGCATCAAATTGGTGATATTTCGTAGCACAGGTTGGTGACAACTGGCGTAAGCGATTGTTGACAATCATATTGCATGGTTGGCACAGTTGTTGCTGGACTGGTGTCATGCCTAAGCCGAAACTCATTGCTGTTCCCAAGGACGATCCGCCTGAAGACCGGATGTATCTCGAAATCTATGATGCGATCATGGAGCATCGCCTGCCGGCCGGCACCAAGCTGACGGAGGAGGGCCTGGGCGAGATCTACGGCCTCGCGCGCCACAGCGTGCGCCGCGTGCTGGCCAAGCTGGCCGCCGATGGCCTGGTCGATATCGAACGCAACCGCGGTGCCTACATCGCCAGCCCCAGCGACGAGGAAGCCAACGAAATGTTCGAGCTGCGCCAGGCGCTGGAAGCGCTGGTCATGCACAAGCTCATCGACAAAACCCGCAAGTCCGATTTCGCCGCCTTGCGCGAGCTGGTCGCCCGCGAGCGCGACGCCTATATGCGCGGCGACCGCCCGCAGTGGATACGCCTGTCCGCCGAATTCCATATCGAACTGGCCAGGCTGGCCGGCAATGCGCTGGTGGTGCAGGCATTGAGACGCCTGGTCTCGCGCACCACCTTGCTGATCTCCGCCACCAATCCGGGCGCGCAGCAGCCATGCTCGTTTGATGAACATGCCGCCGTGCTTGATGCGCTCGAGAAGAAGAATCACGCCAAGGCCCACGAGGAAATGATGCATCACCTCGGCCAGTGCGCCTGCCGCCTGCTGGACCGTCCGTCACACCGCTTCGACCTGCGCGTCGCGCTGGGAAAAATCTAACCACCACACTGAGGATGCAAATGAAGAAAATCACAGCAACGATCAGTCTCGCCTTGTGCATGCTGGCTTTGCCTGCGCTGGCGCAGGAGAAAATCAAGTTTCAGCTCGACTGGCGTTTCGAAGGCCCATCGGCCTTCTTCCTGGTCGCCAAAAGCAAGGGCTACTTCGCCGAGGAGAAGTTGGACGTGACCATCGATGCCGGCAGTGGCTCGGCCAACGCGGTCAACCGCGTGGCTTCCGGCACCTACGATATGGGCTTTGCCGACATGGCCGCGCTGATGGAATTCAGCGCCAACAATCCGACCGCGCCAAGCAAACCGCTGGCCGTGATGATGGTCTACAACGACACACCGGCTGCCATCCTGGCGCTGAAAAAATCCGGCATCAAGACGCCGGCCGACCTGATCTGCAAGAAGCTGGGCTCCCCGGTGTTTGATGCCGGCCGCCGCGCTTATCCGGTGTTCGCCAAGGCTAACAAGCTGGATCCGGCCAAGTCGCCTTTCACCAGCATGGACCCGCCGCTGCGCGAAACCATGCTGCTGCGCGGCGATGTGGATGCCATCACCGGCTTCACCTTCACCTCGCTGCTGAACCTGAACGCGCGTGGCGTCAAGGATGAGGACGTGGTGATGCTGCAGTACCCGAACTACGGCGTCAAACTGTACGGCAACGCCATCATCGTCTCCGACGCTTTCGCCAAGCAGAAGCCAGAAGTCGTGAAAGCCTTCCTGCGCGCCTTCGCCAAGGCTGCCAAGGATGTGATGGCCAATCCGGAAGCCGCCGTCAAGGCAATCAAGGAGCGCGATGGCCTGATCGATGAAAAGCTGGAGCTGCGCCGCCTGAAGATGGCGATTGCCGACGCCGTTGCCACGCCGAATGCGCGCGCTGAAGGTTTCGGTCAGGTGTCGCCGTCGCGCCTGGCGCTGATGGCCTCGCAAGTGTCCGATGCCTACGCCACCAAGAACCGCGTCGATCCTAAAGTGGTTTGGAATGATTCCTACCTGCCATCCAAAGCCGAGCTGACCGTTTTCCCTAAGTGACAACTAAGTGACAACTAAGTGACCCATGTCTGAATTATTCGTCGATTTCCAAAATGTCTTCCTCGCCTACAAGGACAACGAGTTCGCGGTGGAAGACATCACGCTGCAAACGCGGCCCGGTGAGTTCATCGCCATCGTCGGCCCGTCCGGCTGCGGCAAGTCCACCTTCATGAAACTGGCCACCGGCCTCAAGCCGCCGACCAAGGGCAGCGTGACCATCGCCGGCCAGCCGGTGACCGGTCCGCTGAAGTTCGTCGGCATGGCGTTCCAGGCGCCGACCTTGCTGCCGTGGCGCACCACGCTGGAGAATGTGCTGCTGCCGCTGGAGATCGTCGAACCGTATCGCAGCAACTTCAAGCGCGAGCGCGAGCAGTACGTGCAGCGCGCGCTGAAGCTGCTCAAGACCGTGGGTTTGGATGGCTATGCTGACAAATATCCATGGCAGCTGTCAGGTGGCATGCAGCAGCGCGCATCGATTTGCCGTGCGCTGATCCACGAGCCCAAGATGCTGCTGCTGGACGAACCGTTCGGCGCGCTCGATGCGTTCACGCGCGAAGAGCTGTGGTGCGTGCTGCGTGACTTGTGGACCGAACGCCAGTTCAACGTCATCCTGGTGACGCACGATCTGCGCGAGGCCGCCTTCCTGGCCGATACCATCTACGTGATGAGCAAGCGGCCTGGCCGCATCGTCGCGCGCAAGGAAAATCCGCTGGCGCAGCCGCGCGAGCTGGAAGTGACCTACACCGAACCGTTCAACGAACTGGTGCACGAATTACGCGGGCATATCGGCCGCGTGCGCAGCAGCTGATCGCCTCACAGGAAAGAGCATGAATAACAAAGCCGTCAAAACCTTTGCGCCGTGGGCGCTGCTGATTGCGATCGTGATCGTGTGGCAGCTGATTTGCAGCGTGTTTTCCGTTTCCGAATTTATCTTCCCGAGTCCGTATGCGATTGTGCAGTCGCTGGTGGAATACGCCGGGCCGATTGCCGAACATGCGTGGCGTACCTATTGGGTCACGATGGTGGGCTTTGCGATTGCCGTGGTGGTGGGCCTGGCGCTGGGCTTCCTGATCGGCTCTTCGCCGCTACTGTATGCGGCCGCCTATCCGCTGATGACGGCGTTTAACGCGCTGCCCAAAGCGGCGTTTGTGCCGGTGCTGGTGGTGTGGTTCGGCATCGGCGTGGGGCCGGCGATCCTGACGGCCTTCCTGATTTCCTTCTTCCCCATCATGGTCAACATCGCCACCGGGCTGGCGACGCTGGAGCCGGAGCTGGAAGACGTGTTGCGTGTGCTGGGCGCGCGCCGGATGGATGTGCTGCTGAAGATTGGCCTGCCGCGCTCCATGCCGTACTTCTTCGCCTCGCTGAAAGTGGCGATCACACTGGCTTTTGTCGGCTCGACCGTGTCGGAAATGAGTGCCGCTAACGAGGGCATTGGCTACCTGCTGGTATCAGCCGGTTCGTCGATGAAAATGCCGCTGGCCTTCGCCGGCCTGATGGTGATCGGCGCCATGGCCATGGCCATGTACGAACTATTCGCCATTGTCGAAAAACGCACCACCGCCTGGGCCCACCGCGGCAACGCTTGAAGGCGGGTATATCGAAAGGGCATGGGTTGACCTGTTTTCCTCATGCCTACCCACCCCGGCTTTCGGCTAGGATGGCGGCATGAAAAAAATATTGATGGCGCTGATGGTGGCACTTGCCTTGCCCGCCGGCGCGGAGACGTTTGTTAAAGGCGCGGATGTCGGCTGGCTGCCGCAAATGGAAGCCACTGGCTATAAATTCCTCAACCAGCAGGGCAAACAGCAAGACCTGCTGCAGATCCTCAAGGACCACGGCATTAACACGGTGCGCTTGCGCACGTGGGTGCATCCGTCCGACGACAAGGCCAGCGGCCACAATAGCAAGGACGAAACCGTCGCCATGGCGGTGCGCGCGCAGAAGATGGGCATGCGCGTGATGATCAATTTTCATTACAGCGACAGCTGGGCTGATCCGCAACAGCAGCGCAAGCCCGCCGCATGGATCGGTCACGACTTCGCGCAACTGCAAAAAGACGTCTACGCCCACACCTATGACGTGATGAGCGCGCTGAAGAAGGCCGGCGTTACGCCGGAGTGGGTACAGGTCGGCAACGAAACGCGCACCGGCATGATTTACCCGGAAGGCCACACCGACAACTGGCCGCAACTGGCGCAACTGATTAACCAAGGCTACGATGCAGTCAAGGCCGTCAGCCCGACGTCCAAAGTCGTGCTGCATCTGGATCGCGGCCAGGACAACGCCTGGTTCCGTACCTGGTTCGATAACGCCAAAGCCAACGGCGCCCGGTATGACGTTATCGGCGTCTCCTACTACCCTTACTGGCTAGACGGCCGCCCTGACTACACCCAGTCCATCGACGCTCTCGGCGACAACCTGAACGACATGGCCGCACGCTATGGCAAGGAAGTGATGGTGGTGGAAGTCGGCGGCGAGGACTCGAAACCGCAAAACACTTACGACATGTTGCGTGCCGTGCAGCGCAAGGTGCAGGCGGTGCCGGAGCATAAAGGACTGGGCGTCATTTACTGGGAACCGCAGGGCGCCCGCAGTTGGAGCCACTACGAGTTGAGCGCGTGGGGTGAAGACGGCCGTCCGACCAAGGCCATGGATGCATTCTTAGATTCCTTATAAAGAAAATTATTTATCTTCGTTTTCAGTGATTGGCCATTTGTATATACTTTTTAGTATCGGCTAAAAAACAATCACAGAAGGAGCGGGATGAATAAGCATTTGATGGCGCTGGCGATTGCTGGCGTATTCGTAGCGGCGCAAGCGCAGGACAGCACCTCGGACAAGATCGAAAAAGTGGAAGTGACCGCGACCCGCACCGGCGCGGTCGACGTGCAGCAAGTGCCGGCCGCGATCACGGTCATCAAGCCGGATAACCTGACTAAATACGGCCAGGGCTCCCTGAGCGATATTGCCAATCTGGTTCCCGCCATCTCGCTGCAAGAGCAGGGCCCTGGCGTCAACAACATCACGATCCGCGGCCTGGTGGTGCGCGGCATTGTGCCGTCCGAAGTGCAGGATGCATCGCTGGTGGCGGTGTACATCGACGAACTGCCCGTGACCCTGAAGTCCGGCAATCCCGATCTGAAAGTGCTGGACCTGGAACGTATCGAAGTGCTGCAAGGCCCGCAAGGCACGCTGTACGGCGCGGGCGCCATGGCCGGCACCGTGCGCCAGATTACCAAGAAGCCGGAGTTCAACGATTTCTTTGGCGCGGTGGAAGCAGTCGGCTCGCAGACTTCCAAATTCGGCGGCACCAACTACAACCTGCGCGGCACCGTCAACGTGCCGGTCAAGGATAATGTCCTGGCGCTGCGTTTGACGGGCTACAGTGGTAACGATTCCGGTTACGTCCTCAATCAAGCCAACGGCAAGACCGACAACGCCACTTCGACCAACCAGGGCCGCGTCGCCGCACGCCTGCGTGCTACGCCGGACTTGCTGATCGACGCCAGCATCACTGCTTCCAACGTCAAGGGTGGCATCAACGACGCCTACTCGCAACTGGCGCCGTACACCACCACCTCGTTGATCCAGCAAGCCAGCAAGGACAGCCTGCAGCTGTATAACCTGACGCTGAACTACGATGCTGGCGTAGCGAACCTGGTCTCGTCCAGCTCCTACCTGCATCGCGACACGCTGTACATCAACTCCGGTCAGTACAAGGCTACTGCCTTCATCTTCGGCAGCCAGCCGCCGTTGATCGCTTCGTCCTACGTGATCGGCAACGCTATCACCAACTTCGCGCAGGAGTTCCGCCTGCAGTCGAAAGAGGGTGGCCCGCTGAAGTGGACCGCCGGTGCCTTCTACACCCAAGGTAAACGCGATCTGCGCCAGGACCAGCCTACGCCCGGCTTCGATGCGCGCTTTGCCGCAGCGAAGAACTTCCCCGGCTATAACTCGCACCTGAACGACAACGCCTTCACGGCGGATGACTACTTCTCGGGAACGCAGAACATCGACTCGAAAGAAGCCGCGCTGTTTGCTGAAGCTACCTACACCGTGTGGGATAAGCTGGACCTGACCGCCGGCCTGCGCCTGTTCCGTGGCACGCAGGACTTCGACCTGAAGTTCAGCGGCTTGTTTGGTAACCTGTTCAACTCTACGCCGGCCAAACCGCAGAGCAGCATCCCGGAGACCAGCAACTCCAGCGAGACTTCCAAGGGCGCCAACCCGCGCTTCGCTGCTGCTTACCGACTCGATACCGATCACACGCTGTACGCATCGGTGGGCAAGGGCTTCCGCTATGGTGGTAACAATCAGCCGGTGCCATTCGATTTCTGCGGCCAGAATGCGCCGTCGACCTTTGAACCGGACAGCCTGTGGAACTTCGAAGCCGGTTCCAAGAACACGCTGTTTGATCGCCGCGTGACCTTCAACGCCAGCGCTTACCTGATCAAGTGGAAGGATGTACAAGTCTTCAACAAGCTGCCTTGCACCTACTACTTCACGCAGAACGCCGGCAAGATCCGCAGCGAAGGTGTGGAACTGGAGAGCTTCTTCAAAATCTCGCGCCAGGCGTCGGTGGGTGTGAGTGCAACCTTCAACCACGCTTACGCTGCCGAGAAAGTGGTGACCGGTATCGCCGCGCAGAATATTCCGGAAGATGCACGCGTGCCGTACTCGCCTAGGGTTGCTGCAACCGTGGTCGCCAACTACAGCATTCCGTTGGCAGGTGCTGAGGAGATTGCGCTGTCGGCCAACTATGCTTACCGTGGCGAGTCGTTCACCAACTTCGCGGCATCGCAGGGCAGCTACTCGCGTATTCCATCGTCGAACACCGTGAACGCCACCGCAATCTACAAAACCGGCCTGTATGAATTCGGCCTGTTCGGCACCAACCTGACCAACGGCGCCAAGATCAGCGATGTCACCACCAACACCATCGCAATCCAGCCGGGCGACAATCTGTACATGATTCGTCCTCGTACGGTGGGTGTGCGTGTGAAGGCACGTTTCTGATGAAAACCTGGGCGACAGCTGCGCTGCTGCTGTTGCCTGCGTCGGTGATGGCGGCCACGGAAGGCGCCATCACCGTCGGCTCGAAGATCGACACCGAGGGTGCTTTGCTGTGCCCTTTGGTGTCGTTGGCGTTGAAAGCGCATGGCATCAAGGTGGTGGAGAAGTGCGGCACCGGCGCCACGCAGGTGGTGCGCAAGGCCCTGCTGGCCGGGGAGATCGACGTCTATCCCGAGTACACCGGCAATGCACCTTACCTGATCAAGAACGTGCGCTTTGAACCAGGCACCTTCCGCGATCCTGCCCGTGGCTACGCGGCCGGTGCGGCGGCGGACCTGGCGCAGAACCGCATCGTTTGGCTCAAGCCTGCGCCGGCCAATGTCACGTATGGATTTGCGATTCCCGCCAAGTTGTCGGCAGCGGCGGGGATTACCTCGCTGCCGCAGTTGGCTACTTACATCAATGCAGGAAAGCCGTTCAAGGTGGTAGTCAGCCAGGAGTTTGTTGACCGTGCCGATGGCTTGAAGGCTTTCGAACATGCGTATGGTTTCAAGCTGACGCCATCGCAGCTGATTATCCTCCCTGGCGGTAACACTGCGCAGACCGAATCGGCCGCCGCACGTGGCACCAGCGGCGCCAATGCGGCCATGTCGTACAGCACTGATGGACAGCTGGCAGCCATGGGCCTCGTGGGCCTCAACGACACCGGCGCTGCCGCCGACATTTACCAGCCCTTGCTGACGATACGCAGCGAGACGCTGAAAAAATATCCGTCTGTTCCGGCCATTGTTGAGCCGATTTTCGCCACGCTGGATACGGCCACGCTATCGCGCCTGAACGCCCGCATCGTGGTGGGCGGTGAGCCGGGAACCAAGGTGGCGGAAAAATACCTGCGCGAGAAAGGATTCCTCAAATGAGCGCCGTATTTCCATTGCCGGTCGCGGGGCGTCCCAATGCCATCGCGCTATTTGCTGTGCTGATTGGTTTGCTGTCCTTGCAGTGGCCCTTGGTATCGCTGCACGCCAACCGCGTTGCGCCGGATGGCGATGAGTTGACCGTATTCGCCCTGGGTGGCCACTGGGCTGCATTGGCGGCTGGTGGCTGGCTGTTGCTGGCATTGGCCGTGGGTCTGGCGCGGGGCCGCTTGCGCGCACCTGCGTTGGCGCTGTCGCTGGCGTGGGCTGCGTCGGCTGGCTATGCGGCGTTGACGTGGGGCGCGGCAGCGCATCTGGGCACGCAGGAGTGGGCGCGCTTTGCCATTGCCGGCGGTGCCTGGGGCACGCTGGCGGCGGTGTACATCGGCGCCTTCGCCTTGTATGCCGAAGCGCCGCGCTGGCTGGCGTTGCCTTTGGCGGCGCTGGCGTTGTTGGCGTGGATCGCACCGTATCAGCATCTGGGCGTGGTGATGGAGTACCAGATGGCTGCCGATATTTTCCACGAAGAGCTGGTGCAGCACTTGCTGCTGGTGGCGGCTGCGCTGCCGCCGGCCATGATTTTTGGCGCTGGCATCGGCTTGCTGGCAGTACGCAAGAAGGCGTTTGAGAGTGTGCTGCTGGGCTTTACCGGCCTGCTGCAAACCATTCCGTCGATTGCGTTGTTTGGATTGCTGCTGCCGGTGCTGGGACTGGGCGCCAAACCGGCGATTCTTGCGATGGTGCTGTATGGCTTGTGGCCCGTGGTGGTGAACACACATACCGGATTGACTTCTGTGCCATCGGCCATGCTGGACGCAGCGCGCGGCGTGGGAATGAGCGCGTGGCAGAAGTTCTGGCATGTTGAGTTGCCGCTGGCGGCGCCGTTCTTTGTTGAAGGCGTGCGTGGTGCGATGCTGATGCTGATTGGCCTTGCGACGGTGGCGGTGCTGGTGAATGCAGGAGGCCTTGGCTACTTCCTGTTGCGCGGTACGGAGCAGGCGGTGCCAGACCTGGTGTTACTGGGATCTTTGCCAGTGGTGGTGCTGGCGTTCAGCGCCGATGCGGTCATGCGTTTGCTGGCGTGGAGTTTGAAGAGGGGACAGCATGATTAATTTGCGTGGCATCGAAAAACATTATGGCAGCGTGACGGCGCTGAATCAGGTCAATCTCGATATCGCACGTGGCGAGTTGGTGGTGCTGATCGGACCATCGGGCTGCGGCAAGTCGACTTTGCTGCGCACGGTGAATCGCATGACGGAGCCGAGTGCCGGCCAGATCATCATTGATGGCCTCAATGTGCTGGAGAGCGATCCAGTGTTGCTGCGTCGTTCGATTGGCTATGTGATCCAGAACGTGGGCCTGTTCCCGCACATGACGGTGCGCGAGAACGTGGCGGTGGTGCCGCAGCTACTGGGGTGGGACAAGGCCAAGCGCCTGCGCCGCGCGGATGAGATGCTGGAGCTGGTGCGGCTCGATCCGCACAAGTTTGGCGCGCGCTATCCAGGGCAATTGTCGGGTGGGCAGCAGCAGCGGGTGGGCATTGCGCGCGCGCTGGCGGCGGATCCAGCGCTGTTGCTGATGGATGAACCATTCAGCGCGGTCGATCCGATCACGCGTGAACAGTTACAGGAGGAGCTGTTGCGCATCCAGCGTGATGTACGCAAGACGATTTTATTTGTCACGCATGATATCGATGAGGCGATCCGCCTGGCCGACAAGATATGCCTGCTGCGCGATGGCGCGGTGGTGCAGTACGGCGATCCGGATACCTTGTTGCGCCAGCCGGCGGACGCGTTTGTGGCGCAGTTCTTTGGCCAGGAGCCGGCCTTGCGCCGTTTGGCGCGCTACAGTGTGGCGGACTTCGCGCGCAGGGATGCGGTTAGTGTCGCCGCCGCAGTCGCTGCGCTGTCGGCAGGCGCAGCCAGCGTACCGCTGCACACCGGCGCCCGCACTGCGTTGAGCAGGCTGCTGGGCGGCCAGCAGCAGCTGGCAGTGACCGATGAAGCAGGCCACGTAGTCGGACAAGTAACGCTGGCCGATCTGAGGCTGGGCGGCACGGCATCTACGGCCGGTGCCGCACGAGCAGCCGTCGCTGCTGCAGCGCAGGCGGCCACATACGCAGGCGATGCTGCGTCGAGCGGCCGGGCGTTGGCGGCATGACGCGGGCGCGGATTGAGGCGTCGCTGGCGCTGCTTTGCTGGCCGGCGTTGTGGTGGATCTACAGCCGCGAGGACTGGTGGCGCGCGCTGCTTGCACCGCTGGCCGGCCCGGATCAGCCGGTGCTTTATGAACGTATCTCGCTGCTGGAAGCGGCGCAGAGCCACGTGCTGATTGTGCTGGCCGCGATGGCCGGCGTGATTGCGCTTGGCGTGCCGCTGGCCATCCTGGCGACGCGCACCGCCGGCAAGCCTTTGCTGCCGCTGATCGCCAACACCGCGACCATCGGCCAGACGCTGCCACCGGTGGCGGTGCTGTTTCTCGCTACACCGATCGTCGGTTTCGGCCCGCAGGCGATGATGGTGGCGTTGTTTACCTACGGTCTGATGCCAACGGTGCAGGCTACGCTCACGGGCTGGCGTGAAATCGACGCCGACGTGCGCCGCGCCGCCGAGGGCATCGGCATGGGGCAGTGGCGGCAATTGTTCACCGTGGAGTTGCCGCTGGCGCTACCCGGTATGCTGGCCGGCGTGCGTACCAGCCTGATTCTGTCGGTGGCGACGGCATCGCTGGCGCCGATCACCGGCGGTGTTAGTCTTGGCACGCCGATCGTCTCCGGGCTGGCGGTGGACAATGAATCGCAAGTGACGGAAGGCGCGCTGGCCGTGGCCTTGCTGGCACTGTGCAGCGACTACAGCATGCGCGTCCTCCAGCGCAAACTGACCCCGTGGCGCGCTTGGTAACGCTCGACCAGCGTGTTCCGGATTGGCGCGATGTGGCGCCGGTTGCCAAGGGCGCCCCGCTGGCGCTGGGCGCGGCGTATCGTTGATCGCGTGGTGGCGGACGGTGTGCGAGCTTACGGCATTAACACCGGCCTCGGTGCGCCGCTGGACGACGTGTACGGCGAAGACCGCATCCTGGCGCCTGATATCGCAGCCGTTACCGCCATCATCCAGGCTGACGCCAGCATCTACCGCATCGAAGAAAAATCAGGCATCACGCTGCGATAAGTCAAAAGCAAACCCCAAGAACCGAATGGCAATAGGTCCCGTCAGCGCACGCGCACCACGCGCTCGGCGCCGACGGGATTGACGGCATAGCCATTGCGGCCGGCCGCCTTCACGCCGTACAGGGCCTGGTCGGCAGCGCGCATCACTTCTTCTGCCGTGGCTGTGGCGTTGATGGTGACGGCGATGCCGACGCTGGTCTGCACCTCGCGCAACTGCGTGCCGAGACTGAACGGCGCGCGCATGGCGGCGAGGATCTTCTCGCCCAGTACATCCATCTCATTGGCAGATGACAGCTGCTCGAACACGATCACAAATTCATCGCCCGCCAATCGGGCCACCGTGTCGGTAGTGCGCACCGCGCCTGTCAGGCGGCGCGCGAATTCGACCAGCACCTGGTCGCCGGCCGGATGGCCCAGCGTATCGTTGATCGCCTTGAAGTGATCGATATCGAGTATCGCCAAGCCCACCGGCTGCCCCGAGCGCGCGGCGCGCGCCAGCGCCTGCGGCAGGAAGCTGTCGAACATGCGCCGGTTATTCAAGCCGGTCAGCACGTCGGTGGTGGCCAGCCGGTGCAGCTCCACCTCGGCCTGTTCGCGCCGCTGTGACAAGGCATAGAAGGCGCGGCTCAGATGGCCAAATTCATCCTTGCGTGCGACGTCGAATACATTGATGTGGGCGCGGCCAGCGCTGATGTCTTCCACATGCCGATGCAGCCGGCGCAAAGGCCGTAACAGGTCTTTGGTGATGGCCCAGCCGAACAGGCCGGCCACGCAGGTCAGGATTGCCGCCCCCAGCAACGCGCGCAGGCGCACGTTCAGCATGGAGGAGAAAGCGCTACGCACCGGATACGACAGGCCTATGGTCCAATCGGCCTCGCGCAAGTGCTTGTGCACCAGCAGCACCGGCACGCCGTCGTCGAGGATGCCGTCTTCCCAGCCTTCAGGGCTGCGCAGGGCCGCTTCCACCAGCGTGCCGGGCTGGTCGTCGCTTTTTTCGAGGATGCGGTTTTTGTCCGGGTGGTGCACCGTCACGCCGCCGTCGGTGACGATGAACAGGTAGCCGTCGGCGCCGGCGCGCAAGGCGTCCAGCTGGGCCGAGAACGAGGGCCGCAGCAAATCGATCGCACCGAGCAGGATGCCGACCAGCTTGCCATCGTTGTCGCGCAGCGGCTGCGTCAGCACCACCACCGGCTGGCCAGACAGGGTGCTTTTGAACGGTGCGGAAATCACGCCTTCCTGCAGCCGTATCGTGTCCTGGAAATACTTGCGCTCGGCGATGTTGACCCACTTGGCGCGACGGTCGTGCAGGCTGGCGACCAGGTTGCCATCGAGGTCGAAGGCGTTGACGTTGAAGAAAGCTTCGCGCAATGACTCGTGGTTTTCCAGCAGGCCCTGCACTTGCCCCAGCGCGACGCCGTGCACCGCGATTTCTTCGGTCAGGGATTTGAGCAGCTGGCGCTTGTTTTGCAGGTCGTTGTCGATGAAGACGGCGGCGCCGTTCAACAGGGAGAGCTCCAGCCGGGCGATGACTTGCCGCAGTTCCGATTCCGCAATCAGCAGCGAGATGCCGCCGGAGCCTATGCCGGCAAACAACACCAACGCAATCACCAGCGTGGTGATCTTGAATTTGAAGCTGAAAAAGATGCTGGAAACCGGCCGCATGGATGTCTCCTCACCCGCAGCTCTTGGGAGATCCAGTATAGCGCAGTTGCTGTGATAAGCAGATTCGTGCACAGCAATCGTGCTTTCGCACCCTCGCTTTTGCTAGTTGCGGAAAATCGAGAGAGATGTTGTTGTTTTGTACACCATTAAAACATCACAACAATGCGGTCAGCACCTTCGGCGCCCACTTGCGGCGAAACAGGATGATGGTACTGGTGGCGCCGAGCAGGAGGAAGATGAAGATGGCTTGCATCGGCAGTTCATAGCTGCCGCGCGCGATCAGCCGATCCGCGGCCCATTCAGCCAGCGCCGCCAGCCCGGTGGCAACAAACATCTTCTGCCACGAATGGTTCACGATGATCCAGGCCCCGATCGGCGCCCCCAGAAGAAGGCCGCATTCAGCCAGCCGCGCTCGACGCTGTTCAAGCCGAATTCACGTACAAAGCCCTGGTCGGCCAGCGCCGACGACAGGCTGGTACGGTCGATAAAGGAAATCATCAGGCCCAGTGACAGCAGCACCACGATCAACCATGGGCGTTCCGCCGCTGGTTGTTTTGTCTCCATTGCTTTGCTTTCTATAGTCGGACTGCTTAGCATAGGCGAATGTGCCACGCCAGTCTCTAGACAAAAAGCATTTTTACTGGGATTTTCGAAATTACTGCGTTAAGCTGGGCATGCCGTATCACAATAACACCGGGAGACTTCATGTTTGCAAACCTGACTATCCGTACCCGGCTGATCGCCACCATGGCGCTGCTGGGAGTCCTCATCATCTTCATCGGCGCGCGCGGCTTGCTGGCGCTGAGTAATTCCAACGACGTGCTACGCGACGTGTACTCCAATTCGATGGTCTCGATGAAGGCCATCTACGAAGCCCAGATCCAGATTGACCGCGCCCGCCTGTCGCTCGACCGCGTGGCTCTGAGCCCGGATGCGGCCAATGTGCAGGAAACGTTGAAACGCGCGCAGGATTTCATCGACGGGAATGAGAAGTTCTGGAAGAGCTACCTGGCCCTGCCGTTTGGCGACGGCGAGAAGGCGCTGGCCGACCAGGTCGAGACGGCGCGCCAGGCCCTGCTCAAGGACGGCCTGCAAGCGGCCATCAAGGCGCTCAACAACAAGGACAAGACGGAGAGCGACCGACTGATGCTGAGCGAAGTCACGCGCCTGTTCCGGATCTACACGGAGGCATCGGAAAAACTTTCGACCTACCAGCTGAGCTCGACCGCAGAGCAGTATGAGCAAAGCCAGTCTGCTTACCAGCGCAGTATGACCTTGGCGATTGTCACCATCGTCATCGGTATCGTGCTGGCCGCTATCTCCGGCTGGCTGCTGTTGCGGGCGGTGATGGAGCCGCTGGACCAGGCGCGCTCGCATTTCCATGCGATGGCCAACGGTAACCTTGCCAACAACATCGAACTGGGCCGCAAGGATGAGATGGGCGAGATGATGGAAGGCTTGCAGCAGATGCAGGAACGCCTGGCCGGCACGGTGCGCAGCGTGCGCGAGGGCAGCGACGCCATCGCCACCGCCAGCAGCGAGATCGCGGCCGGTAACCTCGACCTGTCGCGCCGCACTGAGCAGCAGGCCGCCAACCTGGAGGAGACGGCATCGTCGCTGGAAGAGCTGACCTCGACCGTGAAACAGAACTCGGACAACGCCCGGCAAGCCAATGCGCTGGCGGTGTCAGCGTCCGATATTGCGGTCAAGGGCGGCGAGCTGGTGACGCGCGTGATCGATACCATGGGCTCGATCACCCAATCATCCGACAAGATTGCCGACATTATCGGGGTGATTGATGGCATTGCGTTCCAGACCAATATCCTGGCGCTGAATGCGGCGGTGGAAGCGGCGCGTGCCGGCGAGCAGGGCCGCGGCTTTGCGGTGGTGGCGACCGAGGTGCGTAACCTGGCGCAGCGCTCAGCTGCTGCGGCCAAGGACATTAAGGCGCTGATTACGGATTCGGTGGAGAAGGTCGGCAGCGGCAGTGCGCTGGTCAACGAGGCCGGAGCGACGATGGAAGAGATCGTCACCAGCGTGCGGCGTGTGACCGACATCATCAGCGAGATCAGCTCCGCCGGACGCGAGCAGGAAATCGGCATCGAGCAGATCAACACGGCGGTGGCGGAGATGGACAACGTCACGCAGCAGAATGCGGCGCTGGTGGAGCAGGCGGCGGCAGCGTCGCAGGCGATGCAGGAGCAGGCCGTCAAGCTGGCCGAGATGGTGGCGGTGTTCCAGATTGCTGGTGGTAGTGCGGCGCTGCGGGCGCCGGCCCGTGCACCGCTCGCAGCAGCGCCGGCAGCGCAGCCGGCCTTGAAGCTGGCCGCGAAACCAGCCGCCCGGCCGGCGGCGAAACCCGCAGCACGTGCCGCTGCCAAGCCAGCCGCCGCGCGGCCAACGCCCAAGGCGGCGGCTGACCGCAACGACGAGTGGGAAGAGTTCTGACCCTTACAGCATCGGCAAGCGCAGCATATCCACCACTTTGCGGATGATGTAGTTGCGCTTGGCCGTGTACGGCGGGAAGAACAGTTTGATGGTCATGATCGGCGACGAGCGCAGCACCGCGCGCTCGTGCGAGAAGGCCTTGAAACCAAACTCGCCGTGCGCATTGCCTATCCCCGAATTATTCACGCCGCCAAACGGCAAGTTGCCGTGCGCGAAATGCGCCACGCAGTGGTTGACGCACGCGCCGCCCGAACTGGTGCGCTGCATGACCTTGCCGATATGGCCTTCGTTGCGGCTCCAGATGTACAGGGCCAGCGGCTTCGGTGCGGCGTTGATGGCGGCGATGACCTGATCCAGCTCGCTGTATGAAATGATGGGCAGCAGCGGGCCGAAAATCTCCTCTGACATGATCTCGGCATCGGCCGGTATTTGTTCCAGCAAGGTTGGCGCGATGTAGTGCGCGGCTTCGTCCACCACGCCACCGCAGCTGACGCGCGCGCCGCGCTGCACCGCATCCTGCAGCAAGCCTGCTAACCGCTGCGTGTGACGCAGGTTGACGATGCGCGCCAGGTCCGGGCTCTGCTTCTGTTGCGCGTCATTGGCGCCATAGCGCGCTTGCAGCACGGTGCGGCAAGCGCTGACGAAGGCGTCTTTCACAGTTTCGTGCACGTACACGTGATCGGGCGCCACGCAGGTCTGGCCGTTGTTGATGAACTTGCCCCACATGATGGTTTCGGCAGCCAGCTTGAGGTCGGCCGTCTGGTCGACGATGGTGGGCGATTTGCCGCCCAGCTCCAGCGTCACGCTGGTGAGGTGCTGCGCAGCGGCGGCCATCACCAGCTTGCCGACGGCAGGGGAGCCGGTGAAGAAAATGTGGTCGAAGGGCAGGGCCAGCAGCGCTTGCGAAGTCGCGGCGGCGCCTTCGAAGATCGCCACTTCGTCTGGCGGAAATACATCGGCGATCAGTTCCACCAGCAATGCCGAGACGGCCGGCGTCATTTCGGACGGCTTGATGATGGCGGTGTTGCCCGCCGCCAGCGCCGACACCAGCGGCGCGAGGCACAGGCTGAACGGATAATTCCACGGCGCGATGATCAGCACGCGGCCGCGCGGCTGGTACTGGACCTTGGCCGAGGTGCCCAACATGGTGCTGGTCGGCCAGACTTTGTGCGGCTTCATCCAACGTTTCAGGCGTCCAAGCACGTGGCGGATTTCGTCCAGTACCGGCAGCAGTTCGGACGCTTCTACTTCAGCGGGCGGCTTGCGGAAGTCTTTTTCAAATGCGGCGTAGATCGCTTCGCGGCGCGCCAGGATGGCGTCGCGCAGGCGTTTGATGCGGGTGAGGCGCTCGGCGGCGGTCGACTCGCGCCAGTGCAGGGCGGTCGGTAATTGTGCTGCGAAGGCGGCGTGGATCGTCTCCGGGGTGGCGTTGGCCGGGGCAGCAAACAAGTCGCGTGGCTGGTTCATGCAGGCTCTCCTTATTATTGGAAGAGCAAGCGTAGCATGATTGCCACGACCAGGTTTGGCTGATTCCCTCTAAAAAGTCCGCCACGACGTGCCTTGGAAAATCGCGATGACGCATGCTTTCCATCCCTTCCTGAACTTTTATTTTCCAGCCCTCAGCGCCCAGATCGTGTGGTCAACTGGATGATGGTCTTGCCAGAGTCGTATCAGCGGCGTTATTGGCAGGCCGTTCTTCGCATGCAAAAGGAGCGCGATATGAAACTGCTCAACCCGTTGGAGCAAATGTTTCTCGACGATGGCATTAAAAAAGGCATCAAGCAGGGCTTGGCACAAGGCAGGCAAGAGGGCTTGGCGCAAGGACTGGAGCAAGGCCGCGTAGAAGGGGCGGTTGTGCTGTTGGAGCGGTTGTTGACGCAGCGTTTCGGTCCGTTGCCGCAAACCGTCCACAAACGGTTGGACAAGGCCAGCTTGGAGCAATTGGAAGCCTGGAGCGACGCGCTGGTGGCTGCGCAGTCGCTCCGGCAGGTTTTCAGATAATTAGCTTGCCGACCAGCCGCCGCCGATGGCTTTCACCAGCTGCACGCCGGCCTGGCGGTAGCGGGTGGTCAGGTCCAGCTCGCTGCGGCGCGATTGCAGGTAGGCGGTTTGCGCGGTCACCACTTCCAGATAGCTGGCGGCGCCCTGGTCGTAACGTTTCTTGGCCAGATCCAGCGCACGGCCGGCGGCATCGGCAGCCCGATGGTCGGATTGCGCGGCTTCGTTGTAGTTGTTCAGCAGCGTCAGCTGGTCTTCCACTTGCTGGAAGGCGGTCAGCACCACCGAGCGGTAACGCTGGCCGGCTTCGTCCAGCACGGCCTCCGCACCGGCGATTTGCGCCTTGCGGCGGCCACCGTCCAGCAAGCTCACGGCCAATGTCGGACCGACTGCCCAGAACAGGTTGGAGGCTTGCGCGAAGCGGCCGAAGTCACTGCTCTGGACGCCTGCGCTGGTGCCCAGCGTCAGCGATGGGAACAGCGCCGTGCGTGCCACGCCAAGCTGGTCGCTGGCAGCGGCCACGCGCAGCGCCGCAGCGGCGATATCGGGACGGCGTTGCAGCAGCAGCGATGGCACGCCGACTGGCACCACCGGCGCCGTGAAGCTGGCGCTGGTGTCAGCCGCTTCCAGTTTGAAACTGGAGGCGCTGGCGCCAACCAAAGCCGCAATCGCGTGTTCCTGCACGTCGCGCTGTGCTTGGCGCTGGCGCAGCATGGAGCGGGTCGATTCCACCTGCGTCTGCGCGCGCGCCAGGTCGAGCCCGGACGCGGTGCCGCCGTCGTGGCGCTGGGTGACCAGATCAGCCTGGCGTTTATAGGCCGCTTCGGTATCGCGCAGCAGCTTGATATCGGCATCGGCGCCGCGCAGGGCCAGCAGGGTATCGGCCAGTTGAATCTGCAGCGACAGGCGGGCCGCAGCCAGGTCGGCGTTGGCCGCGCGTTCTTGCGCCACACCAGCGCTGACTTGCTTGCTGATGCGGCCCCACAAATCCACCTCATAGCCAAGGTCGAACTGCAGCGTGCCGCTGTTGTACTCGGCCGGCGAGGTCGCGCCGCGCAGCGGCTTCAAATCGGACTGGCGGATGCGCTGGCCGTTCAGCGACGCACCCAGCGTCGGCGATTCCGCCGCCCGCAGCACGCCGGTTGCGGCTTGCGCCTGCTTGTAGCGCGCCAGCGCGCTGGCCAGGTCCGGGCTGTTGGCGATCAGCTGCTGCTCCAGCTGATCCAGTTGCGGATCGCGGTACATGGTCCACCAGTCGGCGGGCAGCAGTGGTGCCTGGGCGTTAGCCGAGGCCCAGCCGGCAGGAACCTCGCGGAAGCTGTCGGCCAGCGGCACGGCAGGCGGCTGCTGCACCGGCGCTTGCGCGCACGCGGCCAGCGCCAGTGCTAAGGTCGTGGCGTAGAGGATCTTCACAGCTTGCCCTTTGCAGTGTTGGCTGCGGCCACGCGGACGGCGTCGCCGGTCGCCACGCCGTCCGGTGGATTGGCGATCACCTGGTCGTTGTGGTCGATGCCGGAAGCGACTTCCAGCGCGTTGCCCAAGTCACGCCCGACGGTGATCTGCTTCAGCACCACGTGGTTATCCTTGCCCAAGGTAGCCACTTGCGTGCCGCCCTTGTTGAAGATCAGCGCGCTTGGCGGGATGCTCAGGGCGCTGCTGGCCAGCGGCGCGTCGAAGTGGATCGAAGCATAGCCGCCCGGCAGCAGTTCGCGGTTATCGTTCTGCACGGTCAGCTGCACCAGCATGGCGCCGGAACTGGCGTTGATGGCCTGCGACAGCGACTGCACGGTGGCAGTGAAGGTCTTGCCCGGACGTTCAGGCACGCTCAGCTCAGCCTTGTCGCCAACCTTGATGGCAGCAACTTGACGCTGCGGCACGTTGACATACACGCGCAGGCGGCTGATATCGGATACCACGAACAGCTCGCTGCCCACAGCGCCGCCGACGTTGATCAGCGCACCGACATCGGTATTTCGCGCCGTGATCACGCCATCAAACGGCGCCACCAAACGGGTGTAGCGCTGCAGCGCCTGTACCCGGTCCACATTTGCCTGCATGGCATTGACGGCCGACTGCTTGGCCGCCAGGTCGCCGGCCTTCTCATCGGCTTCCTGGTGCGAGACGGCGTCCGCCGCCAGCAGGCCTTGCCAGCGCTTGGCGGTGCTGGCCGCCAGCGTCAGGTTGCTGCGCGCGGTGGCCAGTTCGGCTTTCGCTTGCAGCAGCTGCTGGTCGAGATCCGGCGTTTCGATATCGGCCAAAGTCTGGCCCGATTTGACCGGCGCGCCGATGTCGACGTTCCAGTTTTTCAGGTAGCCGCTGACGCGGGCGTAGATCGGCGCACGCGCCCACGGTTCGATGCGGGCCGGCAGTTCCAGCGACGCGCTGTTGGACTGGCCCACGGCCAGCACGCTGACCAGCGGCACCACTGGCGTGCTGGCTTCCTTGACTTGCGACGCTTGCGAGCGGCGGCTCACGACGCCGGCCGCGACCAGCGCGACGGCAATGGCGATCAGACCCAGGGCCAGCGGCTTGCGACCCATACGTTGAGTGTTAGATGGCATGGACAGGTGCTCCGGAAATAGGTTGGTCGTTAGGTTTCGTTTTAGGCGCATGCTTTTTGTGCACCAGGCTGAACACCACCGGCACAAACAGCAAGGTAGCGGTGGTCGCAAAAATCAGGCCGCCAATCACGGCGCGGCCCAGCGGCGCATTTTGTTCGCCGCCATCGCCCAGGCCCAGCGCCATCGGCAGCATGCCGATGACCATGGACAGGGCGGTCATCAGTACCGGACGGAAGCGGACCGAGCCAGCTTCCAGCGCCGCTTTGGTGGCGTCGCCCAGTTCATCGAGGCGTTCACGGGCGAAGGAAATCACCAGCACCGAGTTGGCGGTGGCCACGCCCATGCACATGATGGCGCCGGTCAGGGCTGGTACCGACAAGGTGGTATTGGTCGCAAACAGCATCCACACGATGCCGGCCAGCGCCGCAGGCAGCGCCGACACGATCACCGCCGGGTCCAGCCACGACTGGAAGTTCACCACGATCAGCAGGTAGATCAGCACCACTGCGCCGAGCAGGCCGAACAGCAGGCCGGCAAAGGCGCGGTCCATGGTCTTGACCTGGCCCAGCATCTGCACGGTCGTACCTTTTGGCAGGTCGGCCTTGGTTTCTTCCAGGGCCTTGTTGATGTCCTTGGCGACGGCGCCGAGGTCACGGTCCTGCGTGGTGGCGTAAATCTGCACCATCGGCTGGATGTCGTACTGGCTGATCAGCGCCGCAGAAGTGCTGCGCTCGAAGCGCGCCACGCCGCCCAGCGTTGCGGTGCCGGTGGTAGCGCCGTTACCGACCGGCAGGTTAGCCAGTGCCGACAGCGAATCCAGCTGCGGCTGCGGCGTTTGCATCACGATCGGGTAGCTGACGCCGTTGGCCGGATTCAGCCAGAAGGTCGGCGCCACCTGCGAGGAACCTGCCAGGTTGACCACCATACTGTTGGTGATGTCGCGCGTGGTCAGGCCCAGCTGCTGCGCCTGTGTACGGTCGACGTCGACGTTGAACACCGGCGCCTTGTTCGATTGCTGGATGCGCGCATCGGCCACGCCCGGAATCGCCTTGAGGCGCTTCAGCAGCTTCTCGGCGTAGACGTAGTTGTCGCCAATCTTGGCGCCGCGAATTTGCACATCAATCGGCGCGGGCGAACCGAAGTTCAGGATCTGCGAGACGATGTCGGCCGGCGGGAACGAGAAAGTAGTGTCCGGGAATTCTTCCGGCAACACCTTGCGCAGCTTGCGCACGTACTCGGCGGTTGGCTGGTGCTCTTCGCTGAGGGCGATCTGGAAGTCGCCATCCTGCGTGCCCATCATGCCGGTGTTGTTGTAGGTGACGTTGATCGAGCTGGCTGGCATGCCGATGTTGTCGGTCAGCGTGACGATTTCCTCCGATGGAATCACACGGCGGATGGTTTGCTCGATGCGGGCGAAGCGGGCTGCGGTTTCTTCGATACGGGTGCCGACCGGCACGCGCACGTGGATCAGTACCTGGCCGGAGTCCACCGACGGGAAGAAGTTACTACCCAGGAAAGGCACCATCGAGAACGAAGCCAGCACCACCACCATGAAGCCGATGATGAACTTGCTGCGGTTGGCGACCGCCGATTCCAGCAGATTGGAGTAGCCAGCGCGTAGGCGCTCGAAGCGGGCTTCGAAAGCGCGCTGGAAACGCACCAGCGGATTGCTCGATGGCGCAGGCGAGCCGTGGCCGCCGTGGGCGTGAGCATGACCCTCGCCAGTGTCGTGCGGCAGCAGCAGGTAGTTGGCCATGGTCGGTACCAAGGTACGCGACAGGATGAACGAGCAGATCATGGCGAAGATCACCGCTTCAGCCATCGGCACGAACAGGAAACGCGACACGCCGTCGAGGAAGAACATCGGCACGAACACGATACAGATACACAGCAGCGACACGAAGGCCGGGGTGGTGATCTGCGCGGCGCCGTCGAGAATCGAGGCTTCCACCGGCTTGCCTTGTTCAAGGTGCCAGTTGATGTTTTCGATGGTCACGGTGGCATCGTCCACCAGGATACCGACTGCCAGCGCAAGGCCGCCCAGCGTCATCAGGTTGAGCGTCTCGCCGATCGCCGACAGGGCGATGATGGAACCGAGAATCGACAGCGGGATCGATACCGCGATGATGATGGTCGAGCGCCAGCTGCCGAGGAACAGCAGGATCATCAGGCTGGTCAGCGCGGCGGCAATCACGCCTTCCGATGCCACGCCTTTAATGGCGGCGCGCACGAACACGGACTGGTCGTTGATCGGCGTGACTTTCAGCGCTTCCGGCCAGCCGGCTTTCAGCGTATCGATCTTGGCGCGCACGCCGTCGACAATCGCCAGGGTGGAGGCCGAGCCGTTCTTCAGTACCGACATCAGCACCGAGCGGCTGCCGTCCACATGCACCACGTTGGTCTGCGGCGCGTTGCCATCGTGGACGTTGGCGATGTCGCCGAGGTAGATGGTGGCGCCGTTGACGACTTTCACCGGCAGGCGCGCCAAATCAGCAATCGCCGATGGTGCGCTGTTCAGCTGGATGGTGTATTCAAGCGAATCGATTTTCTGCGTGCCGACCGGAGTCAGCACGTTTTGCGCCGCCAGCGCGTTGGCGATGTCCTGCGCCGACAGGCCGCGTGCTTGCAGCAGGGCCGGATCAACGTCAATCTGCACCTGGCGCTGTTTGCCGCCGTATGGCAGCGGGATCGCCGCGCCCGGCACGCTGACCAGCGGGGTCCGCACGGTGTTGGTGCCGAGGTCGGACAGCTGCTGTTCCGACAGGCCCTTGCCCGATAGCGCTACCTGCAGGATAGGCACGGTGGCGGCGTTGTAGTTCAGGATCAGCGGTGGGGTGATACCGGCTGGCATCTGCTTGAGCAGCGCCTGCGAGATTGCCGTCACCTGTGCATTGGCCACTGCCACGTTGACGCCAGGCTGGAAGAAAATCTTCACGATGCTGACGCCGGTGTAGGTATTGGCCTCGATGTGTTCAATGTCGTTGACCGTGGTGGTCAGCGCGCGCTGGAACTGGGTCGAGATGCGGCCGGCCATCTGGTCGGGCGGCTGGCCGGTGTATTGCCACGCCACCGCAATCACCGGGATTTTGATGTCGGGGAAAATATCGGTCGGCGTGCGCAGCGCGGCCAGCGGACCGGCGATCAGCAGCAGCAAGGCCATGACCACAAATGTATAAGGACGCCGGAGCGCCACACGGACGATATCAATTAACAAAGGTTACCCCTAGAGACAGGTGCGGCGGAATCGCAGCGCAATGGAATGCTACATTAGTGAATAATTCTAGCTGGTTAATGGTGATGAATGACTTAAGAATTGTTTCTGGCATGTATCACTGTGTTTCGTGATGGCTGTAATCTGTTTGTAATCTGGGCGTCATCTTGTGGTCAGGGGCGGATTTCTATACTGGGCATACCATCAACCCATAAGGAAACCCTCATGAACAAGCTGTTACTTGCCGGCGTTTTCGCCGCCCTGTTTTCCGGAACTGCCTCGGCAACTGTCAATAATATCGTTTTAGTGCATGGCGCGTATGCCGACGGCTCAGGATGGAATGAAGTGATCGCTCGCTTACAGAAAGCTGGCAAGCACGTGACCTCGGTGCAGAATCCCTTGACCTCGCTGGCGGACGATGCCGAAGCCACCCGCCGCGCACTGGCGCAGCAGGATGGCCCGGTTATTTTGGTCGGCCACTCGTGGGCTGGCACGGTGATCAGCGAGACCGGCACCGATCCGAAAGTGAAGGCTTTGGTCTACGTGGCGGCGCGCGCACCGGATGCGGGTGAGGACTACGCCGCGCTGGCCGCGACCTTCCCGGCGGCGCCTGCCGGCAAAGGCCTGGTCAAGACGCCGGACGGTTTCGCGCAGCTGAGCGAGGAAGCGTTTGTGCGCGATTTCGCCGGTGATCTGGATCCGGCCCAGGCGCGCGTGCTGTACGCAGGGCAGGGCCGCATCTCGCAGACCCTGTTCGCCTCGCGCACCACGCAAGCGGCGTGGAAGGTCAAGCCGACTTACTACGCGGTGTCCACCAATGACCGCACCACCTCGCCGGAGCTGGAACGCTTCCTTGCCAAGCGTATGGGCGCCAAGACCATCGAACTGAAATCCAGTCACTTGTCGATGATCTCGCACGCCGACGAGATTGCAAACCTCATCCTTGAGGCAGCGAAGTAAGCACCACCGCGCCGCCGCCAGCTTCCTTCACCGAGACGGTGGCGGGGCTGGCGGCGTTGTCGTTGGCGGCTGCTGCGCGTACCGGTCCGATCATGGTGCCGTTGGCCATGCCCATGGTGTTGGTGCGGAAGCTGCCGATCGGCGCGGCCTGGCTGCTGACGTAGATGTCGTATTGCGTATCCGGCTTCAGCTTGTACAGGAAGGCTTCGATGGCATCCACCACGCCAAGGTTACGCACCACCATGAAGCCTTTGCCGTCAGCGCCGGTGGGCTTGAGCTGAATGTTGTGCGCATCCTGATTCACGCGCGGCACCAGATTGGCGTGGTCGTCGGCGCTGGCCGCCACGTTGGAGAGGTAGACCAGCGCTTGCGGCGCTTGCCCGCCGCCCATGGTGGCGACGATCTTATTGGCGGCGGTATCGATCACCTGTACGCCATCGCCGTTTTCCAGACCGATGTAGACGCGGGTGTTGTCATCCGAAGTCCATGCGCCGTGCGGCAGCGCACCAGTGGCGATGCTTGCCAGTAGTTTGGGTTCCTTGCCGGTGCTGTAGACCTTGACCGCATTCTCTCCGCCTACTGTGACGTAAGCACGTACCTCGCCGCCTACCTTGGCAAAAGCCAGATGGTTGGTGATGAAGCCGGTGTCGATGACGCCGGTGACTTCCAGCGTGCTGGTGCTGATGCGCGTGACCTTGCCCACATCCTTGTGCGTCATCCAGATTTCGCTGAAGTCGGGCGTGAATTGCAGGAAGGGCGAGAACGGGCTGACCACGCTGATGCGCTTGACGATGGTGTGCGAAGCGACGTCGATGATATCGACCATCGGCGTGAAGCTGGAGACGGCAAACGCCAGCTTGCCATCCGGGTGGAACTGCACCATGCCGGGACCAAGATCGGTCTGGATGCGGCGCGTTTCCTTGAATGTGAGCGGGTCGATGACCGAGATGTAGTCTTCACCGCGCACCACCACCCAGACTTCCTTGCCGTCGGCGGTAAAAAAGCCTTCATGCGGCGAACGCCCGACGTAGGTCTTGCCTTTCACCTTGTTGGTGGCGGTATCGATAAACGTCACGGAATTGGAGCCGTTGGAAATGGCGATCAGCGTCTTGTGGTCCGGCGAGAAACCGAGGCCGTGGACATTGATCTCGCCGCGGTACAGCGGCGACAGCACGTCCGGCCGGGCATTGCCTAGCTTGATCTGGCCCAGCAGCGTATTGCTGGCAGGGCTGAAGACCGAGATGGTATTGGTATTTTGGTCCGCCGTATAAACGCGGTCCAGCGGCGACGGGGCGGCGACGGCATAGGCGCAGCACAGCGCTGCGCCCGCAGCCAGTGCGAGTTGTTTCATTTGTTGTTTTCCTTGGATGAGTGGCGTTGCAACCAGGCCTGCATGACATTGATCTCGTTCTGCTGCTCGGCGATGATGCCCAGCGCCAGATTGCGGATCTCTGGATCTTGCGTGTGCAGCAGCACGGCTTTGGCCATATCGACTGCGCCCTGGTGATGGGGCATCATCATGGTGACAAAGTCGTGCTGCGCGATGCCGTTCATGGGCGCTTGCTTCATGCCTGCGTCCATGACGGCCATGGCATCGTCCATCAGCGCGCTGAATGGCTTGGCGCTGCTGGCAATGAAGGGGGCGGGTGGGGCGGCTGCGCCGCCGTGGTGATGGTGCTCCTGCGCTTGCGCTCCTGCCGCCATCAGCGGCAGGATGACGAGGCAGGCGATTATCGCCGGGCGCACCGCTTAGCCTCGGTAGAGCGGGTTGCTGCCGACGTAGACGGTGACCATGCCGGTGGTGACGCCTTCCGGTGCGATTTTCGACAGGTCGAAAGCTTCTTCGCTGTGCAACGTGTCAAAATGCCAGGTGAAGCTCTTGCCGTTGATGTCGAAAGTGACGGTGTCGCCGTTGTCGACGTTGACCCATTTGGTATTCGCGCCGATGGTGATGTGGCGGTCGGCGTTGGCAGCGGCAGTGGCCATGCCGAACTGCGGCTGCGGATTGACCGAGGCGTAGGCGGCGCTGGTGGATACGGCGGCAGCGGCGATGGCGGTGATGAGAATGGTGGTGCGCAGTGCTTTAAACATGATGTTTCCTTTGGTGGTGGAGTGAAGATGTGACCAGTCTAAGGAGCGGGCACTGACAGGAAGATGACGTCCAAATGACAGATTTGTAATCCCTGCGACCAGCTAAAAGGCTGACAATGAGGGCATCATGAAAATACTGATTGTTGAAGACGAACCCAAGGCAGGCGACTACCTGCTCAAAGGCCTGCACGAATCGGGCTACGTGGCGGACCTGGCGCGCAACGGCGTTGACGGCCTTGCGCTGGCGCTGGAACACGATTACGAATTGATCGTGCTGGACGTGATGCTGCCGCAGATGGATGGCTGGACAGTCATCAGCCGCCTGCGCGAACGCAAGGAAACGCCGGTGCTGTTCCTGACCGCGCGCGACGACGTGGCCGATCGCGTCAAAGGACTGGAACTGGGCGCGGACGATTATCTGGTCAAGCCGTTTGCCTTTGCCGAACTGCTGGCCCGCATCAAGACGCTGATGCGGCGCGGACCGGTGCGCGAGGCGGAAGTGATACGCGTGGCCGATCTGGAAATCGATGTGCTGCGGCGGCGCGTAACGCGCGGTGGCCAGCGCGTCGATCTCACTGCCAAGGAGTTCGCGTTGCTGCACCTGCTGGCCAAGCGTCAGGGCGAGGTGCTGTCGCGCACCCAGATCGCTTCCATGGTCTGGGATATGAACTTTGATTCGGACACCAATGTGGTCGATGTGGCGATACGCCGCCTGCGCGCCAAGGTCGACGATCCCTTTCCGCTCAAGCTGGTGCAGACGGTGCGTGGCATGGGTTATCTGCTGGAAGAGCGTTCCTGATGCGCCGTCCGATGTCATTGACGCTGCGCGTGGCGCTGCTGCTGTCGGCGGTGTCGGTGGCGTCGTTTCTGGCCGTCGGCGCTTATTTGTACGCCACGCTGCAACGGCAAATGGCGCACCGCGATGACGTTGAACTGATCGCCAAGGTGGACCAGATCCGCCATATCTTGTCCGAACTACCGTCACTGGCTTCCGTGGCGCAGGACAGCAAGCCGCTGACCGATACGCTGTTCGGCCACAATGACTTCATGCTCAAGGTGAACGCCGCCGATGGCAAGGCGCTGGTACAGACCTCGATCACCTCACGTCCATTGCCGCATGTGGACAGCGTGCCGGCCGGGCGGCCGCTGACCATCGAAGACATCCACGACTGGCAGCCGGCTGCGGGCATCGGCCGCATGGTGCGCGCGGCGGCGACTGTGGGCGGCGGCGATGCGGTGCAAGTGACGCTGGCGCGGGAGCGCTCCGATCGCCTCAAGCTGTTGCGCGCCTATGCGGTAGATTTGCTGATGGCGCTATGCGGTGGCGCGTTGCTGGCGACCTTGCTCGGCTACGCGGTGGTCCGCCACAGCATGCGGCGGCTGCGCAGTGTCATCGCCAAGGCGAACGACATCAGCACCAGCCGCATGAATACACGCTTGTCGATGCATGATGCACCGGTCGAACTGCGCGAAATGGGCGAAGCCTTCAACGCCATGCTGAACCGTCTGGAAGACGGCGTGCAGCGCCTGTCAGGCTTTGCCGCCGATCTCGCGCACGACATGCGCACGCCGCTTAACACGCTGATGCTGGAAACGCAGGTTGCGTTATCGAATACGCGCTCGGTGGAGGAGTACCAGCTGCTGCTGGCCTCCAATCTGGAAGAATACGAGCGGCTGGCGCGCATGATTGATAACACGCTGTTCCTTGCACGCGTCGACAACGCCCAACTGGCTGTGCAGCGCGAGTCGCTGGACTTGCAAGTGGAGCTACAGCGCATTCACGATTATTTTGAGATGCTGGCCGAGGATGTGGACGTGCACCTG
Organism: Duganella flavida; assembly: GCF_009857445.1. Taxonomy (GTDB): domain Bacteria; phylum Pseudomonadota; class Gammaproteobacteria; order Burkholderiales; family Burkholderiaceae_D; genus Rugamonas; species Rugamonas flavida. Next base: position 64,072 of record NZ_WWCN01000014.1, on the reverse strand, counting down.
AGCGTGGATGCGCCGCCGCTGCGCGCCGACGTCGACCCGATGCTGTTGCAGCGCGCGGTCAGCAACGTGCTATCGAATGCGATCCGCCATACGCCGGCCGGCGGTACGGTACGTGTGTCGGCGCGTGCGCTGGACGATGGCATAGAGCTAGCCGTCAGCAACACCGGACCGGGCATCGCGCCCGAGCACCTGCCGCATATTTTCGACCGCTACTACCGCGCCGATCCGGCTCGCACTGCGGGGGCGGGACTGGGCCTGTCCATCGTCCGCGCCATCATGGCGTTGCACGGCGGTGACATCACGGTCGATAGCCAGCCGGGCGTCCAAACCACTTTTTTCATGAGATTCAAAAAAATTTAAAAAAACGTGTCGATTTATGGTGTGCTGCTTCGTCGTAGGTATAGAGTTACCCGTTCACACCCCAAGGAGACCGTCATGAACGCAAAAGTAGATCCAATCCCAAAAGACATGCACAGCATCACCCCGCACCTGGTTTGTGAAGGCGCGGCCGATGCTATCGAGTTTTACAAAAAAGCCTTTAACGCCGTTGAAACCATGCGCATGCCTGGCCCGAACGGCCGCTTGATGCACGCCGCGCTGAAGATCGGTGATTCGGTGCTGATGCTGGCCGACGACTTCCCGGAATACGGTGGCCTCGGTCCGAAGGCACTGAAGGGCAGCCCGGTCACGTTGCATATGTATGTGGTCGATACCGATGCCGCGTTCAAGCAAGCGGTTGATGCCGGCGCCTCGGTGCGCATGCCGCCGGCCGATATGTTCTGGGGCGACCGCTATGCGCAGGTGACCGATCCGTTTGGCCACCATTGGGCGATTGCCACCCACATGAAGGATATGACGCCGGAAGAAATGGCGGCGGCGATGCAGCAGCAAGCACCGTCCGACTGCCAATAATCCAATCAGGAGAACTTCATGCGTTTCATGATCATCGTAAAAGCCACCGCCGATTCCGAAGCCGGCAAGATGCCTAGCACCGAGCTGCTGACGGCGATGGGCAAGTTCAACGAAGAACTGGTCAACGCCGGCGTGATGCTGGCGGGCGAGGGGCTGCAGCCTAGTTCGAAAGGCGCCCGCATTCGCTACGACGGCGCTAGCCGCACCGTGATCGACGGCCCGTTCGCCGAGACCAAGGAGCTGATTGCCGGTTTCTGGCTGATTCAAGTCAAGTCGAAGGAAGAGGCTATCGAGTGGATGAAGCGCTGTCCGAATCCGTTCGACGTGCCGTCGGAAATTGAAATCCGCCAGGTGTTTGAAATCAGCGACTTTGGTGACGCCGCCACGCCGGAAGTGATCGCGCAAGAGGAGGCTTTACGCGCCCGCTTGTGATACCTTATCGGCTAAGTCTAGTCTGGAGCATGATGTAATGGAATTCATGGTACTGCGCCGCGCCAACCAGAGCACGGAACGAGGAATACAACCACCGGCGCTGGAGCCGGGCACCTTCCTGCGCCCCAGCGCGCAAGCGGTGCGGCTGCTGCGCCGCGAGGGCGCATGGAGCGAGGTGCGCGGCCCGTTTTCGCCCAAGGAACTGGTAGCCGGTTTTGTGCTGCTGGAGGCCGAATCGCGCGAAGACATTATCGAGCAGGTGCGCTGGTGGCCGCTGTTCGATAGTGGCGCAGTCTATGAAATCCGCGACGCCGGGTGCCCTGGCAACTGCGTCGGCTTTGATGAACGCGGCACGGCGGCCGGCACCATCCCGCAGCGCAAGGAAACGCTCACACGCTATGTGGTGTTCCTGCGCTCGGACGCCGATAGCGAATCCGATGCGGAACCGCCGCCGGAGGTCATCGATGTGATGAACCAGCATAATGAAGCCGGCGTGCAGCAAGGCGTGCTGCTGGCCGGTGAAGGATTGAAGGGCACGGCCAGCTCGGCGCGTGTTCACTACGCCAATTCAAAAACCTCGGTGGTGGATGGCCCGTTCACGGAAGTGAAGGAGCTGATTGCCGGCTACTGGATGCTGCAGGCGGCCACGGTGGAAGAGGCCATTGCCTGGGCCAAGGCTTATCCGTATCCGCAGCCGGGCGACATAACGCTGGAAGTGCGTGAGGCGTGCGAGCGCGTTGCACACACCGAGTTCACGCCCGAGATGGTGGCGGCTGAAGCACGCATGCGCGCGGAACTGCTGGAAGCGGGCTTGCGCAACGCCTTCAGCAAAGCGGCCCGTGGCGGCTGACGTCCACAAAATCGTTGAAGCGGTATGGCGGATGGAGTCCGCCAAAATCATCGCGGTGCTGGCGCGCATGCTGCGCGATGTCGGCCAGGCCGAGGAGCTGGCGCAGGATGCGCTGGTGCAGGCGCTGGAGCGTTGGCCCGAAACCGGTGTGCCGGAGCAGCCTGCCGCCTGGCTGACGACTGTCGCCAAAAATCGCGCACTGGATGTGCTGCGTCATCGCCAGATGCATGCGGAAAAAGAAGCGGCCATCAGCTACGAAATCGACAGCCAGCTGCAGGATGCGGCGCCCAATCTGGACGTCGCCGTGGCCGACGCGCTGGAAAACGATATTGGGGATGATTTGCTGCGGCTGGTGTTCGTGGCTTGTCACCCGGTGCTGCCAACCGATGGCCGCGTGGCGCTGACCTTGCGCATGTTGGGCGGCCTGAGTACCGATGAAATTGCGCGGGCGTTTCTCGTGCCAGAGAAGACGGTGGCGCAGCGCATTGTGCGCGCCAAGCGCACACTGGCGGAAGCCAAGGTGCGGTTCGAGGCGCCGCGCGCGCACGAGCTGGGCGAGCGTCTGGCATCGGTGCTGCAAGTGATCTACCTGATTTATAACGAAGGCTATTCCGCCAGCGCTGGCGTGGACTGGATGCGGCCTGCCTTGTGCGAAGAGGCGCTGCGGCTGGGGCGTATTCTGGCCGAGTTGCAGCCGAACGAACCGGAAGTGCACGGCCTCGTGGCGCTGATGGAAATCCAATCCTCGCGCGCCCGTGCCCGCGTGAGCGCGAAGGGCGAGCCGATACTGCTGCTGGAACAGGACCGCACGCGCTGGGACCAGCTGCTGATTCGTCGCGGCCTCGCCGCATTAGCTCGCGCCGAGCAGACCGCGCTGGCGCCGGCACCGGCTACCGCCGCTGCGCCGAGTGTGTCGGGATCTACACGCGGCTTCGGACCGTACGCGCTGCAAGCTGCCATCGCTGCTTGCCATGCACGCGCGCGCCGCGCTGAAGGCACGGACTGGCAGCGGATCGCCGCGCTGTATGACGCTCTGGCGCAGCTGTCGCCGTCGCCGATTGTGGAATTGAACCGTGCAGTCGCGCTGGCTATGGCCTACGGGCCGCAAGCGGGATTGGAAGTGGTGGATGGTCTGCTCGATGCGCCGGCCCTGCAGCACTACCATCTGCTGCCCAGCGTGCGCGGCGACTTGCTGGCCAAGCTGGGACGTCACAACGAAGCGCGCTCAGAATTTGAGCGCGCCGCGTCGCTGACACAAAACGAACGCGAACGCCAGCTGCTGCTGGCGCGCGCCCAGGTACATTAAACCAGCGTGGCTTCCAGCACTTTCACCAGCGATTCGATGCCGTCCGCATCGGTCTGATCGAAGCGGTTAGGCAGCGGGCTGTCGAGGTCGAACACGCCAACGATGGCGCCGTCCGGGCCGCGCACCGGCACCACCAGCTCGGAACGCGAGTTGACGTCACAGGCAATGTGGCCAGGGAAGGCGTGCACGTCCGGCACGACGATGGATTTGCCTTCCACCACGGTGGTGCCGCAGACGCCGCGACCTTTTTTGATGCGGATGCAGGCCGGCTTGCCCTGGAACGGGCCCAGTACCAGTTCGTCGCCCTTGAGGAAGTAGAAGCCGGCCCAGTTCAGGTCCGGCATGCTGTTGAATACGAGCGAGCTGAAGTTCGCGGTGTTGGCGATCAGGTCGGTCTCGCCGTGGACCAGGCCTTGCAGCTGCGGGCGCAGGTCGTTGTACATGGCGTTTTTGGCGTCGGCGCTGTCGGTGCCGTAGGCGGTGTCGCTGATAGTGAAAGTCATGATGTGGTGTGCGATAAAGATGCGAAGGGCTATATGGTAGCCTATCCGACCAAAACGCGACGAGTTCCTACCCCTTTTGTAAGCAGTATCCGATAGCGCGGGTGCAGTGCAGGGATTACTCTGGTTTGCACACCAGTCCTGCCACGCGGAGGAAGACATGAGCATCAACAAAAAGCGCGCCAGCAGTGCGACGCCTAAAAAGCCCAAGACCGCCGCGCCGCCACTTCCCGCCTTCGACGTCGAGATGCTGCTGCTGATCGGCGAAGAACGCCTGCGCTTTGAGCGTGAGGAAAATGACAATGTTTATTTTATGGCGGACCTGATCGACCCTATGTGACTTGGTGCGTTGTCTGACAGACTGCAGCGTTATCGGGTGATACCATCGGCTATCGTTAGTTGAAAGCCGTCTATGTCCGGAGATATGGTGATCGTCCGCCGCGAGGGCCTGTACTGTGTGCCCGGCCAGTTTTACATCGACCCCTGGCGGCCGGTCGAGCGCGCTGTGATCACCCACGCGCATGGCGATCATGCGCGCGGCGGCCATCAGCATTACCTGAGCGCCGCCGCAGGGGTGAATGTGCTGAAGTCTCGGCTGGGTCCGATCAACGTCACCGGTCTGGCCTACGGCGAGCAAGTGCTGCACAACGGCGTGACGGTGTCGCTGCATCCGGCCGGCCACGTGCTGGGTTCGGCGCAAGTGCGGATGGAATACCGTGGTGAAGTGTGGGTGGCCTCCGGCGATTACAAAGTCGAGCCGGACCGCACATGTACGCCGTTCGAACCAGTGCGCTGCCATACCTTCATTACCGAATCGACCTTTGGCTTGCCGATCTACCGTTGGCGGCCGCAGCAGGAGATTGAAGACGAAATCAATGCATGGTGGGCCGCCAATGCAGCGCAGCAGCGTACCAGCGTGCTGCTCGGCTACAGCTTCGGCAAGGCACAGCGCATGCTGAGCGGACTCGATTCAAGCATCGGCTCCATCATCTGCCACGGCGCGGTACAAAACCTCAACCAGGTCTACCGCGATGAAGGTGTATGGCTACCGCCCACATTGATGGTGGATCAGGTCGCCAAGAGCGAGCTTGGCAGCGCACTGGTGCTGGCGCCGCCGTCGGCAGCAGGTTCACCGTGGATCAAGCGCTTCGGCGATTACAGCGATGCCTTTGCCAGCGGCTGGATGCAGCTGCGCGGCGCGCGCCGGCGGCGCGGTGTCGATCGTGGCTTCGTGTTATCCGACCATGCCGACTGGCCGGGCTTGCTATCAGCGATTGCCGATACCGGCGCTTCGCGGGTGATTGTCACGCACGGTTCGATTGCGGTATTGGTGCGCTGGTTGCAGCAACAAGGCTTGCAGGCCAGCGGCTTCGATACCGAGTACGGCGACGACGAGGCGGAAGACGCCGCGTCTGCGGTCGTTGCCGAACCAGTGGACACCACCACCGAAGGGGACCGCGATGCGTGAGTTTGCCCGCCTGTACGCCGCACTCGACGAGACCACGGCCACCAATCGCAAGCTGGCGGCGTTGCAAGCCTATTTTGCCAGCGCCGCGCCGCAGGATGCGGCATGGGCGGTCTATTTTCTGGCCGGCGGCAAGCCCCGCCAGGCGGTGCCGACCAAGCTGCTGCGCCAGTTCGCGATGGAATACGCCGGCCTGGAGGAATGGCTGTTCGATGAGTGCTACCACGCCGTCGGCGATCTGGCTGAAACCATCGCCCACATCCTGCCTCCGCCGCGCCATCCGAGCGAGATCGGGCTGGCCGACTGGATCGAGCTTGGCATCGCGCCGCTGCGTGGGGCCTCGCCGGAGGCAGTACGCGCCGCGCTGTTCAGTTACTGGGACCAGCTCGATGCCCGCGAGCGTTTTCTGCTGATCAAGCTGATCGGCGGCGGCTTCCGGGTCGGCGTCTCGCGCTTGCTGGTGACGCGCGCGCTGAGCGCCATTGCCGGCCTGGACAGCAAGCTGATCGCCCAGCGCCTGATGGGCTGGACTGATGGCGGCGTCAGTCCCACCGCAGCCGGCTATTTGCAGCTGATCGCCGCCCACACACCGCAAGAACATGCTCAGCGCGGCGGCCAGCCGTATCCGTTTTTCCTGGCGCACCAGCTGGAGCGCGAGCCCGCCACGCTGGGCGCGCTGGACGACTGGCAAATCGAATGGAAGTACGACGGCATGCGCGCCCAGCTGGTGCGGCGCGAAGGCCAAACCTGGCTGTGGTCGCGCGGCGAGGATTTAATCACCGAGCGCTTCCCTGAACTGGCGGTGCTGCGCCTGCCGGATGGTGTGGTGCTGGACGGCGAAATTCTGATCTGGCACGGCGACGCTGCACCGGCCCCGTTTGCGGACCTGCAAAAGCGCATGGGCCGCAAGCAGGTATCGGCGCGCCTGCTGGGCGAACTGCCGGCAGTGTTGGTAGCCTATGATTTACTGGAGCTTGATGGCCGCGACCTGCGCAGCACGCCGCAGGCTGAGCGCCGCCGCCTGCTGGAGCAGTTGATTGCCAGCCTGCCGGGCGCGCCGCAACTGCGCTTGTCGCCGCTGATTGTGGCCGATAGCTGGGCGCAGCTGGCGCAGATCCGCACCGAGTCGCGCGCGCGCGGGGTGGAAGGCATGATGCTGAAAGCGCGCGACGCCCATTATGGCGTCGGCCGCACCAAAAACGTCGGCACCTGGTGGAAATGGAAGATCGATCCCTACAGCGTTGATGCGGTGTTGATTTACGCCCAGGCCGGCCACGGTCGCCGCGCCTCGCTATACACCGACTACACTTTCGCCGTGTGGGATGAGCAGCGCACGCTGGTGCCGTTCGCCAAGGCCTACTCCGGCCTAACCGATGCCGAGATCACCCAGGTTGACCAGGCGATCCGCAAAACCACCATCGAAAAATTCGGCCCAGTGCGCAGCGTCACGCCCAGCATGGTGTTTGAAATCGGCTTTGAAGGGATTGCCAGTTCGCCGCGCCACAAGTCCGGCGTAGCGGTGCGCTTCCCGCGCATTTTACGGCGGCGTGAAGACAAGTCGATCGAAGAGGCTGACACGCTGGCGTCGTTGAAAAATCTGCTGGCTGCGCCATGAATGCCGAGCAGTGGTTTGCTGCACGCGGCTGGCGCGTGTTCCCATTCCAGCGCGCGGTGTGGGCGGCGGCGGCGGCCGGCCGTTCGGGCTTGCTGCATGCGAGTACCGGCGCCGGCAAGACTTATGCTGTCTGGTTTGCGGCCTTGCAGCGCGCCGCCGCTGTGCAGGCAAGCGGCGCACGGACGCCGGCCGGGGTGCGCATCCTGTGGCTGACGCCGATGCGTGCACTGGCCGCTGACACCTTGCGCGCGCTACAGGAAGCCGCCCCGGACTGGCGGGTGGAAGTGCGCAGCGGCGACATCAGCTCTGCCCAGCGCGCGCGCCAGAACAAGCGTCTGCCGGACGCCCTGATTACCACGCCGGAAAGCCTGACCTTGCTGCTCAGTCAAGCGGACGCAGCCGAGCGCTTCCGCCATCTGCAGATGGTGGTGGTCGATGAATGGCACGAACTGATGGGCAACAAGCGCGGTGTGCAGACTCAGCTGGCGCTGGCGCGCTTGCGCCATTGGCAGCCGGGCTTGCTGGTGTGGGGGCTGTCGGCCACACTCGGCAACCTCGAATGCGCACGCCAGGCGTTGATGCCGGATGGCGTCATCATTGAAGGCCAGGTCGCCAAGCAGATGGTCATCGATACCCTGATCCCGGCCTCGCCGTCGCGTTTTCCGTGGGGTGGGCACCTGGGCTTGCAAATGCTGGCGCCAGTGGTCGAGGAAATCGCCAGTCACGCGACCACGCTGGTGTTCACCAATACCCGTTCGCAAGCCGAGCTGTGGTATCAGCACTTGCTTGATGCGCGGCCCGACTGGGCCGGGCTGATTGCGCTGCATCACGGCTCGCTGGACAAGGCCGTACGCGAGTGGGTGGAGTTGGGCCTGAAACAAGGGCAGCTGAAAGCGGTGGTGTGTACCTCCAGCCTGGACCTCGGAGTCGATTTTCTGCCGGTCGAACGGGTGCTGCAAATCGGCAGCGCCAAGGGCATCGCGCGGCTGCTGCAGCGGGCCGGACGCAGCGGTCACGCGCCGGGCCGGGTGTCGCGCCTGACGCTGGTGCCGACGCAAAGCCTGGAACTGCTGGAGGCGGCCGGTGCGATTCGCGCCGTGGCCGCGCGCGATATCGAGGCGCGGCCGGTGCCGCACAAGCCGCTCGACGTGCTGGTGCAGCATCTGGTCACCATCGCGCTGGGCGGCGGCTTTCGCGCGCCGGACTTGCTGGCGGAAGTGCGCAGCGCCTGGTCTTACCGCGACCTCAGCGATGAAGAATGGCAATGGGCGCTGGATTTCGTCGCGTGCGGCGGCCAGACGCTGGTGGCGTATCCGGAATACCGCCGCGTGCTGCCGGATGAGGACGGCGTGTACCGGGTGCCGGATGTAGCGCTGGGACGGCGTCACCGCATGGGCATCGGCACCATTGTGGCCGACGCCTCCTTGCAGGTGAAGTACGTCAGCGGCGGGCGGCTCGGCAGCGTCGAGGAATCGTTTATCGCGCGGCTGCGTAAGGGCGACCACTTTCTATTTGCCGGTCGCATCCTCGAATTTGTGCGCCTGCATGAGATGACCGCCTATGTCCGGCGCGCCACTGGCGCGCGCGGCGCGGTGCCGCGCTGGCAGGGCGGGCGCATGCCGATGTCGTCGGAACTGGCGCACGCGGCGCTGGCGCAACTGGAACTGGCCCAGGAGGGCCGCTACGAGGGACCGGAAATGCAGGCGCTCAAGCCGCTGCTGGAGATCCAGCAGCGCTGGTCGTCGCTGCCGACGGCGCAGGACACGGTGATCGAAACCATGCACAGCCGGGAGGGCTGGCATCTGTTCATGTTTCCGTTTGCCGGCCGCTCGGTGCACCTGGGGCTGGCCGCGCTTCTGGCCTACCGGGTCGGCCGCCAGCAGCCAGTGACGTTTTCGATGGCGATCAATGATTACGGACTGGAGCTGCTGTCGGCGCAAGCAGTGGACTGGGCCACGCTGCTGGATGCCGGCGTCGGCGCCGAGGTTGGGCTGTTCAGTATCGAGCACTTGCTGGAAGACGTGCTGGCCAGTCTGAATGCCAGCGAGATGGCGCAGCGCCGCTTTCGCGAAATCGCCCGCGTCGCCGGGCTGGTGTTCCAGGGCTATCCAGGCCAGGGCAAGAGTGCGCGCCAGTTGCAAGCCTCGTCGTCGCTGTTTTACTCCGTCTTTAGCAAGCACGACGCCAGCAATCTGCTGCTGACGCAGGCGCAGCGCGAGGTGTTGGAACAGGAGCTGGAACTGGGGCGTTTGCGCGCCACCTTGCTGGCGTTGCAGGCGCGTCTGGTGCGCTTCCACGCCATCAAGCGCGCCACGCCGTTCGGCTTTGCGCTGATGGTGGAGCGCTTCCGTGAAAAGCTCAGCACTGAGAAGCTGTCGGACCGGGTGGCGCGCATGGTGCGCCAGCTGGAACGGGCGGCCGGGCCATGAGCCTGGCCCAGACCGTGGCCGGCGAACAGCTGCTGCTGTTGCCGCAGAAAGCGCTGTACTGGCCGCGCGGCGAGCTGCTGGTAGTGGCCGATATCCATTTCGGCAAGGCCGCCGCTTTCCGCGCGCTAGGCGTACCGGTTCCAGGCGGCACTACCGAAGCGAATCTTGCGGGGCTCGATGGGCTGCTGGCGCGCTATCCGGTGCGGGAAATCCTGTTCCTCGGCGACTTTCTGCACGCGCGCACGGCGCGCGCGCCGGCCACGCTGGCGGCGATGCAAGCGTGGCGTGCGCGCTGGCCGCAATTGCAGCTGACTTTGGTGCGCGGCAATCATGATGCCCACGCTGGCGATCCGCCAGCGGAACTCGGCATGACGGTGGTGGACGAACCTTATCTGCGCGGGCCGTTTGCATGTTGCCATCACCCGCAGCTGGTGGACGGCAGCCATGTGCTGGCTGGCCATGTGCATCCGGTGTATCACTTGCGCGCCGGCTGGGAGACGCTGCGCCTGCCGTGCTTCCTGCTGTCCCCCGGCCAACTGCTGCTGCCGTCGTTTGGCGTTTTCACTGGCGGTCATGCGGTGCAGCCGCAGCCGGGGGAGCGGGTATTTGTTACCAGCGGCGAGGCCGTGCTGGAAGTTCCGTGATGCCGTTCTCCTACAATGCCTGCTGCGTAAGTCCTACAGCCGTTGCCCAGTTGGTGAACTAGGATGACTGCTCCTGTGACGAAAGCAGGGGCAGTTCTTACAAGGAGATCATCATGGCAACCAGCGACAAAGGCAACAAACAAGACGAGAAAGCGGGCAATAAACAAAGCGGCGATACCAGCAAACGCGGTTTCGCTTCCATGGACCCGGAACAGCAGCGCGAAATCGCTGCGGAAGGCGGTCGTGCCGCGCATGAAAAAGGCACGGCCCACGAATTCACCTCGGAAGAGGCGCGCCGCGCCGGCAGCATGAGCCACAAGAACGATGCGGGGCGCAGCAGCCAGAGCGCGACCACCGGCGGCAGCTCGCAGAGTGGCACCAGCGGCACTAGCGGCGGCAGCAAGGGCGGCTCCACCGCTAAAGACGACCAGGATCAGGACGACAGCGACAACAGCCGTGGTGGACGTGGCAGCAGCTCGGGCAATCGTTCCAAACCTTGACCGGATTTAGTTACTATTCAACCGCAGGCCTGTGCCTGCGGTTTTTTTTCGACCCTACTTTACAGACCAGAAACACAAAGGTGCATTGACTCATCAAATGATAATCATTATCATTTGTATTTTTCGTCGAAGGAATTCCTGTGAGCGTATCCAGCGCCAACTCCACCCGCAATGCCAGCCGCGCCGTCTGGCTGAAGCATTTGCACCAGTGGCATTGGATCAGCTCGGCCATGTGCCTGCTCGGGATGTTCCTGTTTGCGATTACCGGCATCACGCTGAACCACGCTTCGCAGATCGAGGCCAAGCCGCATATCGTGCGCCAGCAGGCCAAGCTGCCGGAAGCGTTAACCACCGAACTGCGCGCCTACGCCGAACAGCATGACGGCGCCAGGGAGCCGCTGCCGGCCAAGGCCGAGCAATGGCTGGCGCAAACCTTCCAGGTGCAGCCGGGCGGCCGCACGGCCGAGTGGTCGGTCGACGAAGTCTACCTGCCCATGCCCAAGGCCGGCGGCGACGCCTGGGTGCGCATCGGTCTGGAAGATGGTGCTACCGAATTCGAAAATACCGACCGTGGCTGGATCTCGTGGCTGAACGACGTCCACAAGGGCCGCAATACCGGCCCGGCATGGAACTGGTTCATCGATATCTTTGCCGTCACCTGCCTGGTGTTCTGCATCACCGGTTTATTGATCTTGAAATTCCACGCGGCCAACCGGCCGTTCACCTGGCCGATGGTGGGCCTGGGTGTGCTGATTCCCGTAGTTATTGCACTGCTGTTTATCCACTAATCTCACGACAGGACCTCCATGAAATTACGCTACTCCATCGCGCTCAGTCTGCCGCTTGCCAGTGCTTCGGCGATGGCCGCCGACCTGGCTCTCAAACTCGACGTGCCGCAATTGAATGTGGCTGAATATCACCGTCCTTACATCGCTGCGTGGCTGGAAAACGCCGACCAGAAAGTGGTCGCCAACCTCGGCGTGCTGTACGACACCAAGAAGAAGGACAACGCCGGCACCAAGTGGCTGAAGGACATGCGTCAATGGTGGCGCAAGACCGGCCGCGAGCTGACCATGCCGATGGATGGCGTATCGGGTGCCACCAAGGCGCCGGGCGAACTGACCCTGAACATTCCGAAAGGTTCGCTGGACAAGCTGCCGGCCGGCCAGTACACCGTGCTGGTGGAAGCTGCGCGTGAAGCGGGCGGCCGTGAAGTGGTCAAAGTGCCGCTGGCGTGGCCACCGAAGACCGCCGCCAATGTGACCGGCCAGGGCAAGGAAGAACTGGGTGCGGTTGTTGTTCAAGTCAAACCATAAGACAAAGGGCGGGGACATGAAATTGCAAAAATCGTTGATCGCGCTGGCGCTGGCTGGCTTGTCGGTGGTGTCGTTGAGCGCGCAAGCGCACAAGCCGTGGCTGCTGCCATCGTCGACCGAAGTGGAAGTTGGCCGTGACGGCACCGCATGGGTGACTGTGGACGCGGCTATTTCGGAAGGCTTGTTCGATATCGACCACCAGCCGCTCAAGCTGGACGGCATCGACATCACTGGCCCGGGCGGCATCAAGGTGGCGCCGGAGAACGTCAATAACGGCAAGCTGCGCAATACCTTCGACCTGAAACTGCCGAAGGCCGGCACCTATAAAATTTCGCTGGTTTCACAAAGCGTGTTCGGCAGCTACAAGGACAAGGAAGGCAATGTGAAGCGCTTCCGCGGCACCGAGGAATCGCTGGCCAAAGATGTACCGGCGGATGCGACCGAAGTGAAACTATCGCGTACCGACAGCCGCCTCGAAACCTTCGTCAGCACCGGCGAAGTCAGCACTGACGTGCTGAAGCCAACCGGCAAAGGTCTGGAGCTGGTGCCTGTCACCCATCCAACCGAACTGCGCGCGGGCGAGAAAGCCACCTGGCGTTTCCTGTTGGATGGCAAACCGGCTGCGAACCAGGGCGTGAGCCTGATTCCGGGCGGCGTCAAGTATCGTGGCACGCTGGGTGAAATCCGCAAGACCACCGATGCCAACGGCGAACTGACGCTGGTGCTACCAGCAGCGGGTGCGTACATGGTCAGCAGCAGCTGGCCGGCAGCGGCGCCGCAAGTACAGGGCCAGCCGCCGCAAATGCCGCCGCGTCGCGCGACCTATTCGGCTGTGCTCGAAATCCTGCCGGAATAAGGTAGCAATGCGCCGGATTCTTCTGCCTCATGTTGTTTCCGACGACCCGGCGCCAGCAGGCGGCGTGATCCGCGACTACGCTGGCCGCAGCATGGGCACCAGCTGGTCGGTGCGGCTGGTGGCCGCTGCGGATGCCGTTTGCGATCATCTTCAAGACGGGCTGCAACTGCAGCTCGATACCATCGTGGCCGAGATGAGCCACTGGGAAGCCGAGTCTGACCTCGGCCGCTTCAACCGCGCGCCGGCGGATAGCTGGCAAGTGCTGCCGCCGGCCTTCTTCGATGTGCTGTCGTACGCGGTGGGCGTGGCGCGTCAATCCGGTGGCGCTTACGATCCTTGTGCCGGTGCGCTGGTCAACCTTTGGGGCTTTGGGCCGTACGGGCGTTTCGACCAGCCTGATTTTGTCGCGCCGTCGCAAGATGAAATTACTGTCGCCCGCGCGCAGCTGGCGGCGCGGCCGCTGCAATTGCAGCGTGACGGTCGCCGCGCTTGTCAGCCGGGCGGCGTGCAACTCGACCTGTCCGCCGTGGCCAAAGGCTATAGCGTGGACCGGTTGTCCTACTATCTGAAAACGCAGGGCTTTGCGCATCATCTGGTCGAGGTGGGTGGTGAGCTGCGCGGTGCTGGCGTCAAGCCGGACGGGCAGCCGTGGTGGGTGATGCTGGAACAGGTCACCGGCGCCGAGATGGACGAACTGGTGCTGGCGTTGCATAGCCTGGCGGTCGCCACCTCGGGCGACTATCGCCGTTATTTCGAACTGAATGGTCAGCGCTATTCGCACACCATCGACCCGCGCAGCGGCATGCCAATTGCGAACGACCTTGCCTCCGTGACCGTGGTGCACGCGCAGTGCATGGCGGCTGATGCGTGGTCGACCGCGCTGACCGTGCTGGGCAGCCGCGATGGCTTGCACCTGGCCGAGCTGCAAGGCCTGGCTGCGCGCTTCGTGGTGCGCCAGCCGGACGGCAGTTTTACCGAACACCTGAGTTCCCATTTACGCAGCATGCTAGACGAATGATCTGGACCAACGATCCCACCCGATTGATGCTGGTGGCAGGCATGGGCGCGGCTTACGCGCTGGTGTGCCTTGCGCCCTACCTGCGCACGCGCCGCAAGCGCCTGGCCGCTGCGCGCGCCAAGGCGGAAGCGGCGGCAGCCGACGCCGGCTGGATCGTGGCCTACGCCAGCCAGACCGGCAATGCCGAAGAGCTGGCGCAGCAGACCGCTGCGACTCTGAAGCTGGCCGGGATTCCGGCGCAGTTGTCTGAGCTTTCCGATTTTTCTGCGGAAGATTTGCAGCGCGCCGAGCGCGTGCTGTTCCTGGTCAGCACCTATGGCGAGGGTGATGCGCCCGACGCGGCCGCTGCCTTTGCGGGGCGTTTGATGACCACCTCGCTGCCGCTGCCGCAACTGCATTACGCGGTGCTGGCGCTGGGCGACAGTGCTTACGCGCAGTTCTGCGGATTCGGCCGTGCGCTCGACCAGTGGCTGCAGGCGCAAGGCGCGCAGAGCTTGTTCCCGCGCGTGGAAGTGAACCGCAGCTCGGAAGCGTCGATAGCGCAATGGCGCCAGCAACTGAGCCATCTGGCCGGCACCAGCGATGCGCCGGACTGGAGCGCGCCTGCATTCGACGAGTGGCGCTTGAGCGAGCGCGTGCAGCTGAATGCGGGCAGCGCGGGCGAGCCGATTTATCACCTCGAACTGGAGCCGGCGAACGGCGTGCTGCCGTCGTGGCAGTCGGGCGATCTGGTGCAGGTGGCCGCGCCGTCCGATCCGTCGCGCGCGCGTGAGTACTCGATTGCGTCGATTCCGGCCGATGGCCGCGTGCACCTGCTGGTGCGTTTGCATACGCATGGCGATGGTAGCCACGGCGTGGCGTCGGGATGGCTGACGCAGCAGGCGGCGCTGGGTGCCAGCGTGCAGCTGCGCCTGCGCCAGCACAAGCGCTTCCGGTTGGATGGCAATGATGAGCGCCCGCTGATCTTGATCGGCAACGGTAGCGGCATCGCCGGCTTGCGTGGCCATTTGAAAGCGCGCGCGCTGGCAGGGCAGGGCCGCAACTGGTTGCTGTTCGGCGAGCGCAACGCCGCCTACGATTACCACTACCGCGCCGAGCTCGATGGCTGGCAGCGTGACGGCATGCTGGAAAAACTGGACATGGTGTTTTCACGCGACCAAGCGGAGCGACGCTACGTGCAGGATCGCTTGGCCGAGCAGGCCGATGCCGTGCGTGCATGGGTAGCGCAAGGCGCAGCCATTTACATTTGCGGCAGTCTGGACGGAATGGCGGCCGGTGTGGATACGGCGCTGGCAGCAGCCTTGGACCGTGAAGTCCTTGATGACCTCGCCGCCACCGGCCGCTACCGCCGCGACGTGTATTAAAACCCGGGGTCAGTTCTGCCATTGGTACATGAGCCCGTGTCCGATTGGCAGAACTGACCCCGGGTTTAATCTGCGCCGGCTTGTTCCAGGCCTCGGGCGAGGCTGGAGATGCTTGGATTGTCGATGAACACGCAACGCTTGCCGGTGCGCTTGCAGTAGTCTTTCACGCGCCAGTAGGCGCTGTGGCTGATGCAGCCGGTCTGGCAAATTACTAAATCCGCTGCTGCCAGGCTGGCTTCCAGGCGATTGGCGTTGTCTTCCAGCCCGCCATCGTGGTGCGCGAATTGTGCGCCTTCGCGCTCGATCAGTTCGCGGTAGCTGGCGACGTTGCCGTTGCGGCCGCCTACGCACAGCACAGCGCGATCGTTCAGGCGCAGCGGCATTTTCATCACATGCTCAACCACCTGGCGTGCTTCTTCACGCACGGGCGCAGGCGTTTCGGCCGTGCGTGCCAGTTCCAGCTTCAGCTCGTTAATCTGGTTGCGCATGGTGCGTTCGCGTTCTTCCATCTGCATCAGGCGCTCGGCCAGCTTGGCGCGCGACTCCAGGCCCGGGATCGACTCGCGCAACTGCTCCAGTTCAATCTTCAGCGAGTCGATCATGCTGTCCTTGCCGACTACCAATGCTCGCAGCTGCATCAGCTGTGCCGCGTGTTTTTCGGCGTCGGTGCTTTTCTCGGTCATCAGCGCGGTAGCGCGTTGCTGCGCTTTGCTCAGGTCATGCGTCAGACGTTTGTTGTCGTCCAGCGTGGCGTTGAACTTGGTGATGTCGGCACGTACGCAAGCGCCGGCCTGGTGCTGCACCATGTGCAGGTCGCGGCACATCTGTTCTTCCAGTTCGGAAGTGCAGCGCGGATGGGTAAGGCCGGCCCAGAATGCACCGGCCACGTCGCCATTCGCCACCGCGGTGCGCCACAGTTCGGCTACCTGCGCGGTGGTCTTGGCGTTGCGGAAGCGCAGTAGCACGGCGGCGTAGCGGCGTTCCAGTTCTTTTTGCAGCGCTTCCGACAGACGGTTGCGCGTGCTGCACTCGGTAACCGCGCCAACATGCACTTCATAATCGTCAGCGACGACTTTGCCATTGGTGACTTTATCAACCAGCTTGCGCAGCACGCCGAGCGGAAAGCCAACGCCCACCAGCGGGCAGTGGCAGGCATGGCCCAGCTCCCACAGCCGGCGGCGGCGCGAGGCCTGCGCTTCCGGCTCTTTCGCCAGTACGTTCATGACGTTGTTAATGATGGGCTTGATGACTTGCTGCTTGGCGGTCTGTTCAACCGGACGCGGCGCGGCCAGCGGACCGGCCACTTGCGGCATGGCGGCGGCAATGATGGCCGCCAGTGGATCGTGTTTCTCGCACATGTCGAAACGCTCCCCGTTCAGGCCACCGACGGCGCAGTGCGCGCGCGTGCCATGATGCGGCTGAGGAAGTTGGTCTTTTCCTGTTCGTGGATATTGCGCTCGACTTCGTGCGCCCACTGCTCCGACAACTGCTGGCAGGTCGCACTCAGCACCGGCGACAGCTCTGGCAGGCCGGCTAGCGCTTTCAGGTGGCGCTCGATCACCGAGGCCAGCTTGACGCAACCGCCGGCCGACTCGCTGCCGGCCGTGTAGTGTGACATCAGATGCAGCACGGCGGACAGCATCAGTTCGGGATTGTGGCCGCCATGCGATGGGGCGAGGAAAATCGGGTTGCTATGTTCGATGGCCATCAGACGCTCCTGGTTTGGAAAGAGAGTGTGGCTGGCGGTATGGCTGGCTACTCGAGGGGAGAGTGGGCGCAGCGGCGCCCTTTAACGCACAGTTAATCCTGCAAATGAGCGTTACAATTAAGCAGTAAGAATCAATTTGTTCAGCTGGGTGATGCGCAGGCGGTAGACTCGGCCGCTGTGTTCGATCTCGAGTTCGCGGCCGCCTTCCATCAGGCTGGCGCTGCTGATGCGCTTGACCGGCTTGACCGCTTGCACGGCAGCGGTGGCAACTGGGTGGGCAGCGATGGCGGGTGGCATGGCAGGGGTAGTGGTAATCATCGTCTGGCTCTCCTTAAATAAGAATGATTCGTATTTGCATTCATTATTGTGGAAGAGCCGACGGAATGCAAGCCTTTTTCAGTTATAAATTCATTAAAAAAACGGCCCGGTGCGAGACCGGGCCCAAGGCTGGGTAAAACGGGAGGTCGTACTGAAAAGCTACAAGGTGCTACAACGCCGCCAGCAACTGGCCGGACGCTACGGTACTGCCGCCTTTGCTGCGCGAGGCCGGCCGGCCGCGCGTGCGTGAGGGAGGAAGGCGGCGCAAAGTTTTCAGCGCTTCAGGATCCTTGATGCCGATGGTGCGCTGGTCGACGCTGATCATGCCGATTTCGTTGAAGGCCGATAGCGTGCGGCTGACGGTTTCCAGCGTCAGGCCGAGGTAGCTGCCGATTTCGTGGCGCGTCATGCGCAGGTTGAACAGCTTGCTCGAATACCCCATTTGCGCGAAGCGCTCGGCCAGCGCCACCAGGAAGCGCGCCACCCGCGCTTCCGCGCTCAGCGCTCCCAGCATGCCGATCATGGCTTGCTCGCGCACCAGTTCGCGGCTCATCACGCCGTACATCATGTTTTCCAGTTCCGGATGGATGCGGCCCAGCATGGTCAGTTTCTTGAACGGCAGCAGGATCAGATCGCAGTCCGACAGCGCCACCGCTTCCGACGAGTAGTGGCGGGTGTGGATGCCGTCCACGCCCAGCATGTCGCCCTTCATGGGGAAGCTCAGCACTTGCTCATTGCCGTATTCGTCGATGAGCACGGTTTTGAGGAAGCCGGAATTGACGATGTACAAGGTGTCGAACGGCTGGCCGATGGTGTGGATGCGCTGGCCGGTTTTGAATTGCACGTGCTGGAACAATAATTCTTCGTTCGCGAGGGAGTTGGCTGCGGGAATATGCAGCAGATCGCAGACCTCCTTGAGGTTCGACCAGAGCCGCCCCTGACGCTGGCGGCCGGCTTCCATCGACGACGATTGCAGCGTCGTCGTGGCCGGGCGAATTTCAGACGTTTGCGTAGACAGCATGGTGGTCTCTCCTGTGGTCTAGGTGCTGTGCGGTATGGTTTCAGTATGCCAACACAGGAGAGCGATAGATATCAGCAACGGCTGAATGTGGTCGTAGGAGTCGCAGCAATGAATGTAGGACTAGTCCTACGAATGAGCTCGCTTGTCAGGTCTTGAAGGGGGACAACAGGCGGTGCGCCACCGCGTACTGGACCATTTCCGACAGCGAGCTCATGCCCATCTTTTGCATGATGCGGGTCTTGTGGGTACTGACGGTTTTCACGCTCAGGTGCAGGCTGTTGGCGATTTCGGTGATCGAACGACCTGCCACCAACAAGGAGAACACTTCGAACTCGCGGTCCGACAGCTGTTTGTGCAGCAGCGATTCGTGCGGCATCATGATGTTGAGCGCCAGCTGCTCGGCCACTTCGGTGGAAATATACGGCCGGCCGGACGCGACCTTGCGGATCGCCCCTACCAGCTGGGTACCGGCGCTTTCCTTGGTCAGATAGCCCTGGGCGCCGGCGCGGATGGCGCGCACCGCGTACTGTTCCTCCTCGTGCATGGTGAGGATGAGGATGGTCAGCTTGGGCGCTTCGGCCTTGATCTGACGGATCAGGTCGACCCCGCTGCGGCCGGGCATGGACAAGTCCAGCAGCAGCAGGTCGAAGCCGCCCTGGCGCACGTGACCCAGCACCTCGAAGCCGTCAATGGCTTCGCCTACGATGTCGATGTCCGGCGCACCGTCGAGTATGCGTTTGAGGCCTTCACGCATGATGGTGTGGTCATCCGCAATGACAATACGAATCATGAGGGCAGATAAAAAAGTGATTAATAGTAAAATGTGTTGCGTTTGAATTAACCTTGTGATCTTACTATAAAAATCTGCCGCACGCTTGTTATTTGCTACCGGGCTCCTTGATCAGCCGGTGTACCAGTACCGGAATCTTGGAGTTATGCAACACCTTGTTGGTTACACTGCCCAGTAGCAACTGGCCCCAACCGCTGCGCCCGTGCGAACCAATGAAAATCAGGTCGCAGCCGCTGTGTTGCGCCACTTCGACGATTTTGAGGGCGGCGCTTTCGTGGAACGCGGTGATGGCTTCGCAGCGGATGTTGCGCCGGGCGCAGGATGCCACCACGTCCTGTGTATGCTCCTGGCCGGCGCGCTGCATGGCGGCGCGGTATTCGTCTTCGCTGGGATAGCTGGGCGGGATGATTTCCACGTAAATCGGATACTGGTACTCGGGCGCCACGAACAGCACCAACACCTCGGCGCCCAGTTGCTCGGCGAACTGCACGCCGGCGCAGGCGGTCTTGCTGGAGACGGCCGAGCCGTCGGTGGTGATCAGGATTTTGCGGTACATGATGGACCTCCCTTTCTGAATCAGCTCACAGCTTCATTGTAGTCGCGATTTACATTATTGATACTATGGAAAGACTTGATATTTATCAAAGAAAAGCGCTTTATCGCACTTTATGCAGTACAGCACGGTGTGGGCTTTTATGCTTTTTACAGGTTTTTTTTGCACTAAAGCACTACTTTTGTGTCACGCGGCATACTCCGTTGTTCTATCCAATGTTAGTATCACCAAATACAGCTAGTTTAGGGCAGCAAATTTACCAAATATGGAGAAGCAGGGATTATGACTAACGCCGCTGACGATTTCGACGCATTATTTGAAGAAGTGTCTGCTCAGAGCAAATCCGCAGCGCCCGCTCCAGCACCTGCACCGGCGCCGGCTGCGGAAGATGATCTGGAAAGTCTGTTTGAAGAAGTTGCCGCCGCCCGACCGCCCGATGCGGTCGCAGCGGCCGAGCCCGCCGCCGCGTCTGCTGCCGCGCCGGCCGCAGGCGCCGAAGGCGACGGCGAGGGCGGTAATGTGATGTTTGAACGCCTGGGCGGCATCGTGCGCCTGCTGCACGACTCGCTGCGCGAACTGGGCTACGACAAGGCCCTGACCGAAGCGGCCACCCAGATCAACGATGCCCAGGACCGTCTGGAATACGTTGCTACCCTGACCGAACAAGCTGCCAACAAGGTGCTCAATACCTTGGACGAAGGCATGCCGGAGCAGGACGTGCTGTCGAAACAGTCGAAAGACATGGAAGGCCGCTGGGCGGACCTGTTCGCCGGCAAGCTGAGTCTGGAACAGTTCAAGCAACTGGCCGGCGACTCGCAGAAATTCGCCATTGCGGTATCGGCCGCGACCGAAGCCGAGAAAGCGCGTCTGCTGGACATCATGATGGCCCAGGACTTCCAGGACATCACCGGCCAGCTGATCAAGAAAGTGGTCACCATTACCAAGACGGTGGAACAGGAACTGGCCCAGCTGCTGAAAGATAACGCACCGGCCGGCGTCCGCGAAAAAATCGCACAGAAAGAAGTGTCCCTGATGTCCGGCCCATCGGCTCCGGCCGTGGCCCTGAATCAGGATAATGTTGACGACCTTCTTGCCGATCTGGGGTTCTAATGGACGATATGCTGAAGGATTTCGTCGTTGAGGCGATGGATCTGGCGGTCAACGTGGAGGAGCACCTGCTGCGCCTCGAACGTGACCCGGAGAATAAAGAAACGCTGAATGCGGTGTTCCGTTCCTTCCATACCATCAAGGGCGGTGCTGGTTTTATGGGCCTGCCGGCGATGGTGACGGCGTGCCACCTGACGGAAAATTTGTTTGATGCGCTGCGCACCGGCGCCGCGCCAGTCACCCCGCTGTCGATCGAAGCGGCCCTGCAGGCATCGGGCTTTGTGGCCGACCAGTTGGCTGAGCTGAATGACGGTGCCGAGCCGAGCAGTCTGCCGGCCCTGCCGAGCGACCTTGAATCACTGCTGAACGACGCCATTGCCGGCAAGTCCTCCTCGGGCGCTGGCAAGCCTGCGGCGGCAGCCGCTGCGCCTGCACCGGCGCCTGTTGCAGTCCCGGTTGCTGCTGCACCCGCCGCCGCGCCATCTGCCGATGGCCTGGACTGGGAAGGCATGTACGAAGCCGTCATGCCAGCTGGTTCTTATACCCGCTCGGCCGCCGCGCCAGCACCTGCGCCAGTCGCTGCGGCTGCTGCCCCTGCGCCAACCGCACCAAGCTCGGCAGAAATCGCCGCCGTGGCCGCCGAAGTCAAGGCCGCGCCACGCCGCGAAGCCGGCGAGAAGAAGGAGGAGCGTCACGCTGCCCCCGCCAAGGAAGAGTCGATCCGTATCGACGCCGTCAAGCTGGATGCGCTGCTGGAAGTGGCCGGCGAATCGGTACAGGCCGCCAACCAGGCAGCCGTGCTGCTGGAACGCCTGATGCAGTTCAAGTTCGAAGGCCAGGCGCAGACGCTGATGTCGACCCTGGCTGAAACGCTGGAACGCGCCTCGCGCTACTCGACCGAACTGCAGCGCGCCACCCTGGCGACCCGCATGCAGCCAGTCGGCCGCCTGTTCCAGAAATTCCCACGACTGGTGCGCGAACTGGCCAAGGACCTGGGCAAAGAAGTCGATCTGAACATCGAAGGTGCGGAGACCGAAGTCGACCGCGTGGTGGTGGATTCGCTGTACGATCCGCTGGTGCACATGCTGCGTAACTCGCTGGACCACGGCGTCGAAACGCCGGAAGAGCGCGCCATCGCAGGTAAGCCGATCAAGTCCTTCATTCAACTCAAGGCATGGCAGGAAGCCAATAGCGTCATGATCGTGCTGCAAGATGACGGCAAGGGCATGGATCCGGTCAAGCTGCGCGCCAAGGCGCTGCAGAAGGGCCTGATCTCCGAATCCGCACAGCTTTCCACCGACGATTGCCTGCAACTGGTATTCTTACCGGGTTTCTCGACCAAGGAAGTGGCATCGAGCGTGTCTGGCCGCGGCGTCGGCATGGACGTGGTGAAGACCGCCGTGGAGAAAAACCGCGGTGCGATCCAGATCGAGTCCGAGCTGGGCAAAGGCACCAAGTTCTCCATCCGCCTGCCGATTGAGCTGTCGATCGTGCCGACCATGCTGGTTTCGACCTCGGGCGCCGCACTGGCGCTGCCGATGGCCGTAGTGCAGCGCGTGGTCGAGCTGCCGGAAGTGTTCATGGAAGTGGGTGGCGCACCGGTCCTCAAGGACCAGGGCCGTCCGCTGCCGGTACGCTCGCTGGCCGATTCGCTCGGCTACGAGAGCTGCCGCGAGAAGGTGGGTATTGTTGTCTCGGCACCACAGCCGTACATTCTGGCCGTGGAAGCAGTGGATGGCACTGCCGACCTCGTTATTAAACCGATGACCGCGATTACCGTCGAGGGCATTACTGGCACGGCTCGTTCTGCAGAGGGCGAGCTGGTACTAGTGGTAGGCCTATCGTTCCTAATGGACGGTTGTCGAGGTAGTGTACGCATGGCGGCTTAGTCAAGGACTGAGCCAGAAGACCAAAAGCCTGCGTCCACACGCAGGCTTTTTTTATTTAGGGGTCATACCAAGTCGATCGGTATGCAGAAGGCGTCGGGCTCAAGAGGCTGGACCGCGGTGGCTGCTATTGCATTGCACAATATGGCATAATCAAGTTGGATAATCGTAGCAGTATGCAAATGACATCATGAAGACGCTTTACGACAAACTCTGGGAATCCCACGTGGTCCGCACGGAAGACGACGGCACCACCATCCTGTACATCGACCGCCACCTCGTCCACGAAGTGACCAGCCCGCAGGCATTCGACGGCCTGCGCGCCGCCAATCGCCAGCCATGGCGCCTGTCGGCCAACCTGGCTGTGGCCGATCACAATGTGCCGACTACCTCGCGCGCGGAAGGCATTGCAGACCCGATTTCGCGCCTGCAGGTTGAGACGCTGGACAAGAACGCCAAGTCCTACGGCCTGACTTACTTCAACATGAACGACAAGCGCCAGGGGATCGTCCACGTGATCGGCCCTGAGCAGGGCGCGACCCTGCCGGGCATGACCGTAGTCTGCGGCGACTCGCATACGTCCACCCACGGCGCGTTCGGCGCGCTGGCGCACGGCATCGGCACCTCGGAAGTAGAGCACGTGCTGGCGACCCAGACCCTGCTGCAGAAAAAATCCAAAGCCATGCTGGTGCAAGTGGACGGCGCGCTGCCGGCCGGCGTCACCTCCAAGGACATCGTGCTGGCGATTATTGGCAAGATCGGCACCGCTGGCGGCAACGGCTACTGTATCGAGTTCGGCGGTTCCACCATTCGCGCGCTGTCGATGGAAGGCCGCATGACCGTCTGTAATATGGCGATTGAGGCGGGCGCGCGCGCCGGCATCATCGGCGTTGACGACACCACCATCAATTACGTCAAAGGCCGGCCGTTCTCGCCGGCTGGTCCGCACTGGGATCTGGCCGTGAACTACTGGCGCACCCTGCATACCGATGCGGGCGCCAAGTTCGACCTGGTCGTGACCCTGAACGCCGCTGAAATCAAGCCGCAAGTCACCTGGGGTACGTCGCCTGAGATGGTGCTGCCGGTCGATGGCCGCGTGCCCGATCCAGACCATGAAAAAGACAGCGTCAAGCGCAGCGCGATCGAAAAGGCGCTGGTCTATATGGACCTGAAGCCGAACACCGCCATCGAAGATATCCGCATCGACAAGGTGTTCATCGGCTCCTGCACCAACTCGCGCATTGA
This sequence comes from Duganella flavida, assembly GCF_009857445.1. Lineage (GTDB taxonomy): Bacteria > Pseudomonadota > Gammaproteobacteria > Burkholderiales > Burkholderiaceae_D > Rugamonas > Rugamonas flavida. The sequence continues at coordinate 40,237 of NZ_WWCN01000014.1, read as the reverse complement.
AGACTTGCGCGCGGCGGCAGCGGTGGTGCGCGGCAAGCAGCGCGCGTCCAACGTCAAGCTGGCGCTGGTGGTGCCGGGTTCGGGCCTGGTGAAAGAACAAGCGGAACGCGAAGGCCTGGACGAGATCTTCAAGGCCGCCGGTTTCGAATGGCGCGAACCGGGCTGCTCGATGTGCCTGGCGATGAACGCCGACCGCCTGGAACCGGGCGAGCGCTGCGCATCGACTTCCAACCGTAATTTTGAAGGACGCCAAGGCCAAGGCGGACGCACCCATCTGGTGTCTCCCGCGATGGCAGCGGCAGCCGGTATCGCCGGCCATTTCGTTGACGTGCGCGCACTGCACTGATTTCTACTCTTCTACACATCGAGAACCACCATGAAAAAACTGATCGCTCTGACTATTTTCGCTATCACGCTGACCGGCTGCAACACCATTGCCGGCATGGGCAAAGATGTACAGAAAGCCGGCCAGGCGGTGCAGGGCGCCGCGGGCCATTGATACCCGACCCGGCTGCGCGGCCTCGCCGCGCGGCACATTTGTGAAGCATCATGGAAAAATTTACGATTTATGAAGGTTTGGTGGCGCCGCTGGATCGCGCCAACGTCGACACCGACGCTATCATCCCGAAGCAATTCCTGAAGTCCATCCACCGCACCGGCTTTGGTCCTAACCTGTTCGACGAGTGGCGCTATCTCGACCACGGCGAACCGGGTATGGACAATAGCAAGCGTCCGCTGAATCCGGAGTTCGTGCTGAACGAAGCGCGCTACCAAGGCGCCTCGATCCTGCTGACCCGCAAAAACTTCGGCTGCGGTTCCTCGCGCGAGCACGCGCCGTGGGCGCTGGACCAGTACGGCTTCCGCGCCGTCGTCGCGCCGTCGTTTGCCGACATCTTCTTCAATAACTGTTTCAAGAGCGGCTTGCTGCCGATCGTATTAACTGAAGCGCAGATCGATCATCTGTTCAACGAAGTCAAGGCCTTCCCCGGATACAAACTGGTGGTCGATCTTGAGCAGCAGCGCATTTCCACCAGCAACGGCAGCATCTCCTACCCATTCGAGATCGACGCCTTCCGCAAATACTGCCTGATGAACGGGCTCGACGATATCGGTCTGACCCTGCGTCACGCCGACACTATCCGTGGATTCGAAGAGCGCCATCTGGCAAACCAACCCTGGTTGGCTAACGTCATCTAAAGAACGAAAACATGAAAATCGCAATCCTCCCGGGCGATGGCATCGGCCCGGAAATCGTCACGCAGGCAGTCAAGGTACTGAACGCGCTGGGCGAACAATTTGAAATGGAAACCGCGCCGGTTGGCGGCGCCGGCTACGAAGCCAGCGGCCACCCGCTGCCGGAAGCCACGCTGAAGCTGGCCAAGGATGCAGACGCGGTGCTGTTCGGCGCCGTCGGCGACTGGAAGTACGACACGCTGGACCGCCCGCTGCGTCCTGAGCAAGCGATCCTCGGCCTGCGCAAGAACCTGGGCCTGTTCGGCAACCTGCGTCCGGCCATCCTGTACCCAGAACTGGCCGGCGCTTCGACGCTGAAGCCGGAAGTGGTGTCGGGCCTGGATATCCTGATCGTGCGCGAACTGACCGGCGACATTTACTTCGGCCAGCCGCGCGGCGTGCGCGAGTGCCCGGACGGCCCGTTCAAGGGCCAGCGCGAAGGCTTCGACACCATGCGCTATGCGGAAGGCGAAATCCGCCGCATCGCCCACGTGGCGTTCCAGGCTGCGCAAAAGCGCGACAAGCGCCTGACCTCGGTCGACAAGGCCAACGTGCTGGAAACCTTCCAGTTCTGGAAAGACATCGTCACCGACGTGCACAAGGAATATCCGGACGTCGCGCTGGACCACATGTACGTCGACAACGCCGCCATGCAGCTGGTACGCGCGCCGAAGAAGTTTGACGTCATCGTCACCGGCAATATGTTCGGCGACATCCTGTCCGACGCCGCCGCCATGCTGACCGGTTCGATCGGCATGCTGCCATCGGCTTCGCTGGACGCCAACAACAAAGGCCTGTACGAGCCATCGCACGGTTCGGCACCAGACATCGCCGGCAAAGGCATTGCGAATCCATTAGCGACGATTTTGTCGGCCGCCATGATGCTGCGCTACTCGCTGAACAAAGTTGAACAAGCGGACCGCATCGAGAGCGCCGTCAAGAAAGTGCTGGCACAAGGCCTGCGTACTGCCGACATCTACGAAGAGGGCACCACCAAAGTGGGCACCGAAGAGATGGGCAACGCAGTCGTCAAAGCACTGGCATAAAAAATTTAAAGACAAGGAAGAGCAAAATGAAACTCGTAGGTCTGGTAGGTTGGCGCGGTATGGTAGGTTCGGTCCTGATGCAACGCATGCAGGAAGAGGGCGATTTCGCTCATATCGAACCAGTGTTCTTCACCACGTCGAACCCGGGCGGTAACGCCCCGGCAATGGCCAAGAACGAAACCAAGCTGAAAAGCGCCACCGACATCGACGAACTGAAAAAGTGCGAGATCATCATCTCGTGCCAGGGCGGCGACTACACCACCGAAGTGTTCCCGAAACTGCGCGCCGCCGGCTGGAACGGCTACTGGATCGATGCTGCATCGACCCTGCGCATGGAAAAAGACGCGGTCATCGTGCTGGATCCAGTGAACATGCACGTCATTAAAGACGCGCTGGGCAAGGGCGTGAAGAACTTCATCGGCGGTAACTGCACCGTGTCGTGCATGCTGATCGGTCTGGGCGGTTTGTTCCAGCACGGCCTGGTCGACTGGATGACTTCGATGACGTATCAAGCGGCATCGGGCGGCGGCGCACAGCACATGCGTGAACTGCTGACCCAGTTCGGCACCATCAACGGCGCCGTCAAGCCGCTGCTGGACGATCCTGCGTCGGCCATCCTGGAAATCGACCGTCAAGTGCTGGCTACCCAGCACGGCCTGTCGCCGGAAGAGATCAAGCAGTTCGGCGCACCGCTGGCCGGCAACCTGATCCCTTGGATCGACAAGGACCTGGGCAACGGCCAGTCGAAAGAAGAGTGGAAAGCCGGCGCCGAGACCAACAAGATCCTGGGCCTGGGCGCGGACTTCGGTTCGAAAGCGATTCCAGTGGACGGCCTGTGCGTGCGTATCGGCGCCATGCGCTGCCACTCGCAAGCACTGACCATCAAGCTGAACAAGGATGTGCCGCTGGACGAAATCACCGACATCATCGCCTCGGCCAATCAGTGGGCGAAAGTGGTGCCTAACACCCGCGAAGCGTCGGTCAAAGACCTGTCGCCAGCTGCCGTGACCGGCAGCCTGACTATCCCGGTCGGCCGCCTGCGCAAGATGAGCATGGGCCCTGAGTACCTGTCGGCCTTCACCGTCGGCGACCAGCTGCTGTGGGGCGCGGCCGAACCGCTGCGCCGCATGCTGCGCATCGTGCTGGATCAGTAAAACCCGCACTGGCCCTACAGCCGCGCACGCCGCACCATGCTGCAGCTTGTGGGGAGCATCGTTATAAGAGAAGGGCTTTTCCCTATGTGTTTTCATAGGGGGAAGCCCTTTTGTTGGTTTACAGTGGTGCAAAGCTTGCATGCTCCCAAGCATGATGTTATGTTGGTATATCCGGGAAAGTAACATTTTCCCTCTGACAACTCAAAAACGCCCCACTATGCCAGTACACAATCGCCCCTTTGTTTCGTTCGCGTTGAAGTCACTCACCAGCGCCGTTGCCAGCGCTGTTTTGTTGGCCGCGTCTGCAAATGCGGCGGGACTGGGCAAGCTGACTGTCCTGTCGTCGCTGGGGCAGCCGCTGCGGGCGGAAATTGAACTGACGTCCGTCAACGGCGATGAAGCCAGCGCGCTGGTCGCCAAGCTGGCCTCGGCCGACGCCTTCCGCAGCGCTAATATCGATTTCAATCCGGCGCTGATGTCGCTGCGCTTTGAGGTCGAGCCGCGCAACGGCAAGCAAGTCATCAAAGTGAGTTCCAGCCAGCCGATCAACGAACCGTTCGTCGACATGCTGCTGGAGCTGAACTGGACCGGCGGCCGCATGGTCCGCGAATACACCTTCCTGCTGGATCCGCCGGACCTGCGCGCCACACAAGCGCCGCAAGTGACCGCGCCAATTGACTTGGGTAACCGCGTAGCGGCCGCAACGCCGGCCCCGGCCCCTGCTGCTGCGCCAGCGCCGGCACCAGCCGCCGCTGCTCAGCCTGCGCGCCCGGCAACGACGCCAGCGCCAGCCGCTAACCCGGCTTCGGCCCCGGCCAAGGCTGCCGCTTCTGAATACACCGTCAAGGCTGGCGACAACCTGACCCGTATCGCCAATCAGGTCAAGCCGGTCGACGTTTCGCTGGACATGATGCTGGTAGCGCTATACCGCGCCAATCCGGAAGCCTTCGCCGGCAACAATATGAACCGCCTGAAATCGGGCCAGATCCTGGCCGTGCCGGATTCGGACGCGATCCGCGCCAGCGCCAGCGATGGCGACGCGCGCGGCGTGGTGGTCGCGCATGCGGCGGACTTCGCGGCCTACCGCGCCAAGCTGGCAGGGCAGGTGGCCGCCAGCGCGCCGGCCAAGGAGCCGGATGCCTCGCAAAACGTGTCGGGCAAGATCACCGCCAAGGTGGAAGAGAAGCCGACCGCCACCAACACCGCCAAGGACAAGCTGACCCTGTCCAAAGCCACCGCCAGCGCCCCGCAGCAAGGCAAAACCGGCCAAGCGGCGGAAGAGGAAAAGGTCGCCAAGCAGAAGCAGGTCGACGAAGCGGCTGACCGCGTCAAGGAACTGGAAAAGAACGTCAACGACCTTGAGAAGCTGATGGCCGTGAAGAGCAAGGCTGCCGCCGAGGCCAAGAAGCCATCGGCCGCAGCATCGGCTTCGGCCGCCGCCTCCGGTGTGGTCACGCTGGACGTGACGCCACAACCGGAAGCGGAACACAAACCGAAGCGCACGCTGGTGATTCCGCCGAAAAAACTGGCCGAGCCGAGCATCTTCGAAATCCTGATGGACAACATCACCTACGTCGGCGCGGCCGCGGCTGCCGTGCTGCTGGGGATCGTTGGCCTGTTGGCTTCGCGCCGCCGCAAAAAATTCGTGGTGCCGGCGGACGAGCCGTCCATTCTTGGCGACACCGCCATCCCGCCGCAAACGCCACTGATCGCCGATGCCGGCGGCCAGAGCGTCGACACCAATAACAGCGTGTTCAACTCGAACTTCGCGCCGTCGGCCAGCCAGCTGGACACCAACGAGGTGGATCCGGTGGCGGAAGCCGATGTCTACATCGCCTATGGCCGCGACGCCCAGGCGGAAGAGATCCTGAAAGAAGCCCTGCGTACCCATCCGGAACGCCACGCGGTGCGCCTGAAGCTGCTGGAAATCTATGTCGCCCGCAAGGACACGCGTTCGTTTGAAACCCAGGCTTCCGAGCTATACGCACTGACCCGTGGCCAAGGCCCGGAGTGGGAGCAAGCAGCTGAGATGGGCAAGGGCATTGATGCCGCTAATCCGCTGTACACGATGGGCAAGGACAGCGGCGACGTCAGCTTGGCCGCCGCCGCACCAGTGGCTGCCGCTGCCGCCGTGGCTGCAGCCGAGCCGGACTTTGGCAACGACTTTGGCGCCACCTACACGCCAGCCGCAGCACCGGCCGAAGCCGCCGCGCTGGACCTGGACCTGAGCCAGGACGCCGCGCCTGCAGCAGTCGAACCAGCAGCACCAGCCATCCCAACCGCTGGCGCCGATTTCAACGACCTCGACTTTGGCACCGACCTGGACACCGCACTGCCGCAAGCAGCCGATGCCAGCATCTCGCCAGCCTCGGTGGCGGCCGAAGCCGACAACCTGATGGACTTCGACCTGGGCGGCCTGAGCTTCGAACCAGTCTCGGCGCCGACGCCAGTGATTGAAGTACCGCCACCAGCACCTGCCGCCGAAGCACCGGCGCCGATTGACGACATGGGCCTGGACTTTGGTCTCGACCTGCCGTCGTCCGCGCCAGTGGAGGCTTTCGCGCCAGCGGAAGACGCCAAGCCATCGTCCGCCAGCGATCCGCTGGACCTGGACCTGGCCGGTTTCGATATTCCAGAAGTGCCGGCCTTCACCGAGCCGCCGAAAGCCGAAGCCCCAGCGCTCGACTTCGACACCAGCCTCGACCTGCCGCCGGAAGTGGAAAACATCACCGCCGCGCCGCCACCGGCCGCGCAAGAGTTCGACCTGTCGAGCATTGACCTGGACCTGGGTAGCCTGGGTGGCGATGCCGCCCCTGCACCTGCAGATCAAGCATCGGCCAGCAACGAGCCGCTGTCCGCCCATCACATGGAAATGGATACCAAGCTGGACCTCGCTGTCGCCTATCAGGAAATCGGCGACAAGGAAGGCGCGCGCGAGCTGCTGGATGAAGTGCTGCGTGGTGGTAATCCGGAGCAGGTGGTCAAGGCCAACGCCATGAAGGCCCAGCTGGGATAAAAGCCTGCCGTTATATAATGGCTGACTCAGAAACTTAGACATTGGGCAGCAATTGAAACGGATAGCAATCGGGCTTCAGTACGATGGCCAGGCCTGGCACGGTTACCAGAAGCAGGACCACGGTCTCACCGTGCAGGACAAGCTGGAGCAGGCGCTGCTGGAGTTCGCCACTGTGCCGCTGGCTACCACTTGTGCTGGCCGCACCGACGCCGGCGTGCACGCCTCCGAGCAAATCGTCCATTTCGATACCGACCTGAATCGCCTGCCGCACGCGTGGGTGCGCGGCGTGAACGCTTTCCTGCCGCCGTCAATCGGCGTGCGCTGGGCCAAGGAACTGGACGGCGATCCGTCGGTCGACAACTTCTTCCATGCCCGCTTCAGCGCGCAAGCTCGCACTTATCACTACGTGCTGTACAACAGCCAGGTGCGTTCGCCGCTGCTGAATGGTCGTGCCGGTTTCTACCATCACCCGCTGGATGCGGAGCGCATGCAGGAGGCAGCCAAGGCGCTGATCGGCACGCACGACTTCACCACCTTCCGCGCCGCGTATTGCCAGGCCAAGTCGCCGGTCAAGCTGATGCACGACATCCGGGTCCGCCGCCAGGGCGACCTGATCATCTTCACGCTGAAAGCCAGCGCCTTCCTGCATCACATGGTGCGCAACCTGGTGGGATCGCTGGTCTACATCGGCCAGGGCCGCGAGGATGTGACGTGGATGGGTGAACTGCTGGCCGCTAAAAACCGCCAGATCGCCGCGCCGACCTTCATGCCGGACGGCCTGTACCTGGCCAAAATCGATTATGACGAAAAATGGGCGCTGCCGCAGGAGACTTCCAGCCAGCTGCCGTGGTTTTAAAGGATGAGCATGCGTACCCGTATCAAAATCTGCGGCTTGACCCGCGAGGAAGACGTGCAAGCCGTAGTGGCTTCGGGCGCGGATGCGATCGGGTTTGTGTTCTATCCCAAGAGCCCGCGCTACGTCACGCCCGAGCGCGCCGCTGAACTGATGCGCGCCGTGCCGCCGTTTATCGCCACGGTGGGCCTGTTCGTCAACGCCTCGCCGGAGGAAGTGGCGGCGGCCGTGAAGATCGCGCCGCTGTCGTTGCTACAATTACATGGCGACGAAACAGTGGAGCAGGGCGCGGCGATTGCCGCCGCCGCCGGACGCCAGTACATGAAGGTGTTCCGCGTCAAACCTGACACGCGCCCGGATGAACTGCTAGAATACGAGCAGGCAAACCGCGCCGCCAGTCCACTCTTCACCAGCCTGTTGCTGGATACGTATGTGGATGCTTACGGTGGTGCAGGAAAGGGTTTTGATTGGTCTCTCGTTCCAAAAGATCTCGCGCCTCGGGTCGTTTTAAGTGGTGGCTTGAGCGTACACAACGCGACTGACGCGGTGGTAGGTGTTCGTCCCTACGCTGTTGACATCAGTTCCGGTGTTGAAGCGTCCAAGGGAATCAAAGATGCCCGCAAGATTGCCGATTTTGTTACGGCGGTGCGGGCAGGAGATACCACTATCGAAAGCGAAACCCATCATGAAAGCGCTGTTCCACGCTAAAGACTACGCATTACCAGACGCCAAAGGCCACTTTGGCCCTTACGGCGGCAGCTTCGTCGCCGAAACCCTGACTTACGCACTGGCCGAGCTCAACGAAGCCTACGCCAAGTACAGCAAAGATCCTGAGTTCCTCGAAGAATTCCGCTACGAGCTCAAGCACTTCGTCGGCCGTCCGTCGCCGATTTACCATGCCAAACGCTGGTCCGAAATCGCCGGCGGCGCGCAGATTTACTTCAAGCGCGAAGACCTGAACCACACCGGTGCACACAAGATCAACAACGTCATCGGCCAGGCTCTGCTGGCCAAGCGCATGGGCAAGCCGCGCATCATCGCCGAAACCGGCGCTGGGCAGCACGGTGTGGCCACTGCCACCATTTGCGCCCGTTTCGGCCTCGAATGCGTGGTTTACATGGGCAGCGAGGACGTCAAGCGCCAGGCGCAAAACGTCTACCGCATGAAACTGCTGGGTGCGACCGTGGTGCCGGTGGAGTCCGGTTCCAAGACCCTGAAGGACGCGCTCAATGAAGCGATGCGCGACTGGGTTACCAACATTGAAAACACCTTCTACATCATCGGCACCGTGGCCGGCCCGCACCCGTATCCTATGCTGGTGCGCGACTTCCAGTCGGTGATCGGCGAGGAATGCCTGGTGCAGATGCCAGAAATGACCGGCCGCCAGCCTGACTACGTGGTGGCTTGCATCGGCGGCGGTTCCAATGCCATGGGTATTTTCTACCCATACATCGATGAGAAAAACACCAAGCTGATCGGCGTGGAAGCGGCGGGCGAGGGCCTGGACGGCAGCAAGCACGCAGCCTCGCTGACCAAGGGCTACCCGGGCGTCCTGCACGGCAACCGCACTTACTTGCTGCAGGATGAGAATGGCCAGATTATTGAGACGCACTCGGTTTCGGCTGGCCTCGACTATCCGGGAGTAGGGCCGGAACACGCCTACCTGAAGGATATCGGCCGCGCCCAATACGAATCGATCACGGACGAGGAAGCGCTGCAAGCCTTCCACGACTGCTGCCATATCGAAGGCATCATTCCTGCGCTGGAGTCGTCGCACGCGCTGGCCTACGCGGCCAAGCTGGCGGCCACGCTGCCGAAGGATAAGATTGTGCTGGCCAACCTGTCGGGCCGAGGTGACAAGGACATGCATACGGTCGCAGAGCGTATGGGTCTGAACTTCAACTAAGGAAACCGACATGTCCAAGATTGCAGCAACCTTCAGCGCTTTGAAAGCGCAAAACAAAACCGCGCTCGTTACTTTCATCACTGCCGGCGATCCTGCGCCGGAGCTGACCGTGCCGCTGATGCATGCCCTCGTGGCAGGCGGCGCTGACATTATTGAACTGGGCGTGCCGTTCTCCGATCCGATGGCCGAAGGCCCGGTGATCCAGCGCGCCTGCGAACGCGCGCTGGCGCATGGTGTCGGCATCAAAGACGTGTTCGGCTACGTGGCGGAATTCCGCAAGACCAACCGGACCACGCCGGTGGTGCTGATGGGCTATGCCAACCCGATCGAGCGCATCGGCCCGAAAGCCTTCATCGAGCAATCGGTGGCGGTGGGCGCGGACGGCGCCATCGTGGTGGACTACCCGCCGGAAGAGTGTGAAGAGTTCGCCGCCGCCATGCGCGCGGCCGAGCTGGACCTGATCTTCCTGCTGTCCCCAACCTCGACCGAGCAGCGCATCGAGCAAGTGGCCAAGGTGGGTGGCGGCTTCAGCTACTACGTCTCGCTGAAAGGCGTGACCGGCGCCGGCAATATCGACGTGGCGGATGTGGCGAATCGCCTGCAAGCCATCCGCAAACATGTGAAGCTGCCGGTGGGCGTGGGCTTCGGCATTCGTGACGGCGCCACTGCGCGCGCCGTGGCCGAGGTGGCAGATGCTGTGGTGATCGGCAGCCGCATCATCCAGGAAATCGAAACCGTCGGCAAAGACAAAGCCGTCGCCGCCGTGCAAGCCTTCACCACCTCCATCCGCACCGCCCTCGACGCCTGACCTTCCTCAAAATCCGACTGCTCACCTTGATACATAGTTAAGTACTCGCTATGTTGAAAGGGAGCGGTCGTGCGCTTCACCTGGGATCCCCGTAAAGCAAAAGCTAACATGCTTACGCATGGAGTAAGCTTTGATGAAGCTTCCACTGTTTTCGCAGATCCGCGCGGAAAGCTGGAATTCGACTTAGAGCACTCGGACGATGAAGATAGGTTCATCCAGCTCGGCCGCAGTAATAAGGAACGCTTACTTTGGGTGTGCCATTGCTACCGTTGCGGCGTGATTCGCATTATTTCTGCACGTCCAGCTCAAAATGTCGACGAGATTGACTATTTCGAAGGTGATTGAAAATGCGTAAACATAACTGGAAACCAAATCCATATTTTGAGCAGTTGAGTGCGGAAATCACTTTCAGGCTGGACTTTCGCTCTATCGAATATTTTGCAGAGTTGGGGCGTCCATACGGCTTGTGTGCACAGGATATGATGGGGATGTACCTGCGTCACATTGCTGGTTCTGGCTATAAAGCTAATCTTGGTATTCTTACCCTGAAAGAACGGGAGGAGTTGAAAAAATCACTGGAGGCGGAGGGCGGGCTCACTCTGGAGGAGTAGTGCATTTCCTCTAAAGTTCGACAGAGGGACCAGAAACGGCTACACTTCGGGCCAAGAATTAGCTGCAAGGAGAATTTATGAGTTGGTTGGAAAAACTGCTGCCCCCACGTATCCAGCGTTCCGACGCCGGCGCCCGCAAGACCATGCCGGAAGGCCTGTGGGTCAAATGCCCATCGTGCGAAGCCGTCCTGTACCGCACCGACCTGGAGTCGAACCTGCACGTTTGCCCGAAATGCGACCACCACATGCGCATCCGCGCCCGTGAGCGCCTCGACAGCCTGTTCGATGCCGGCGGCCGTTATGAAATCGGCATGGATACCCTGCCGGTCGATACGCTGAAGTTCAAAGATAGCAAGAAATACCCAGACCGCCTGAAGCAAGCGATGGAAGCCACCGGTGAAACCGATGCGCTGATCGTGATGGGCGGCTCCATCATGAGCCTGCCGGTCGTGGTAGCGTGCTTCGAGTTCGAATTCATGGGCGGCTCGATGGGCTCCGTGGTCGGCGAGCGCTTCGTGCGCGGCGCGCAAGTGGCGCTGGAGCAGAAAGTGCCATTCATTTGCATCACCGCTACCGGCGGCGCCCGTATGCAAGAGGGCCTGCTGTCGCTGATGCAGATGGCCAAGACCACCGCCATGCTGACCAAGCTGTCGGACAAGAAACTGCCCTTCATCAGCGTGCTGACCGATCCGACCATGGGCGGCGTGTCCGCTTCGTTCGCCTTCATGGGCGACGTGGTGATCGCAGAACCCAAAGCGTTGATCGGCTTCGCCGGCCCGCGCGTGATCGAGAACACCGTGCGCGAGAAACTGCCGGAAGGCTTCCAGCGCGCCGAGTTCCTGGTGCAGAAGGGCGCCGTTGACATGATCGTTGACCGCCGCAAAATGCGCGAGGAAATCGCCCGCCTGCTGGCCTTGCTGCAAAATCAACCAGTGGAAGTGCTCGCCTAAAAACGGGCGACGTTCTCACGCTGCGGCGCGCAATCGGATATCATCCGGCCTGCGCGCCGTTTTCATTTCTGAGTCACCATCATGTCGAACCTCCCAACTACTTTGCCTGCCTGGCTTGCGCTGCTTGAATCGCGCCATGCCGAAACCGTCATCAACATGGGCCTGGACCGCGTTCTCGCCGTCAAGGAACGCCTGCAGCTGAGCTTTAGCTGCCCGACCATCATGGTAGCCGGCACCAACGGCAAGGGCTCGACCTGCTCGATGCTGGAATCGGTGCTGATGCGCGCTGGTTACAAGGTTGGCCTGTACATCAAGCCGCACTTCCTCGATTTCAACGAGCGCGCCCGCATCAACGGTGACATGGCCAACGACGAGACGCTAGTGGCCGCCTTCAATGCGGTTGAGGCGGCACGTGGCGATACCACGCTGACGTATTTCGAATTCACCACGCTGGCCATCATGAAGCTGCTGTCGGAGGCGGGCATGGATGTGGTCATCCTGGAAGTCGGCCTCGGTGGCCGCCTGGATGCGGTCAACATCATCGATGCCGACGTTTCCATCGTCACCAGCGTCGATATCGACCACACCGACTACCTGGGCGACACCCGCGAGAAGATCGGCTTCGAAAAAGCCGGCATCTTCCGCGCTGGTAAAACCGCGATCTGCTCGGACCCGGTGCCGCCGCAGTCGCTGATCGACCACGCCGAAGCCATCGGCGCCGACCTGTGGCTGATGGGCCGCGATTTCAACTATTCCGGCGATAAGCAGCAGTGGAGCTACGGCGGCCGCAATCAGCGCCGCAACTCGCTGGCTTACCCAAGCCTGCGCGGTGCCAACCAGATTCTCAATGCCTGCGCCGCTTTGGCCGCGCTGGAAGCGCTCAAGCTGGTGCTGCCGGTAGGCGCGCAGGAAGTGCGCACCGGCCTGGTGACCGTGGAACTGCCGGGCCGCTTCCAGGTGCTGCCGGGCCGTCCGACCACCATCTTTGACGTGGCGCACAATCCGCACGCTGCTGCCGCGCTGAATCAGAACCTCGGCAATATGGGCTTCCACCGCTACACCTACGCCGTGTTCGGCTCCATGCAGGACAAAGATATCGACGGCGTGATTGCCGCCATGTCCGAGCATATCGATCACTGGTGCCTGGCCACGCTGCCATCGCCGCGCTCGGCAACCGCCTCGGAACTGGCGGCCAAGGTGCAAACCGTGCAGCCGGAACGCGACGAACGCACCATCAATGTGTTCGATGATCCGGGTGCTGCGTACGCAAATGCCGTCAGCCGGGCCGGTGAGGATGATAGAATTGTGGTCTTTGGATCTTTCCTGACCGTTGCCGGTGTTATGGCAGCGCGAAAATCCTCACTCCATTGAACGCACAGGACTGAAATCACGCATGGGCTTGTTCTCGAAACTCGGTAAAAACAAGCAAGACACCGCAGGTCAAGACAGCGGTTTTTACACCAGCGCAGATGACCGGGCGGCGACCGAACGCGCCCGCTCCAAGCGCGCCTCGTCGGCTGAGGGCGGCGCCACCAAGCGCCGCGCGCGCGATCGTGACGAAGATGATGCGGTGTTGCCGGAAAAGAAACGCGCCCGCCGCCGTCTGGTGGGCGCCATCGCATTGGCATTGGCAGTTGCCGTGGGCCTGCCGATGGTACTCGATTCCGAGCCTAAGCCGCTGTCTTCCGACATTGATATCAAAATTCCATCCAAGGACAAGCCGGCTGACGCCGTGCGCGCGCCTGTGCCGGTGGCTGCCGCCGCTGCGCTCGACAGCAAGGAAGAAATTGTCGAAGACGTGAAGCCGGCCGCCAAACCGGTCGCGCCGGTTGCTCCAGTGGTGGTCGAAACCGCCAAACAAGAATCCGATGCCAAGGCCAAGGCAGAGGCCCGCGCCGAGCAGCAAGCCAAGGCCCAAGCCGAGCGTGAACTGAAATCGCGCCAGGAAGCCGACTACAAAGCCGAACTGGAACGCAAGCAAGCGGAAGCCAAGGCCGACGCCAAACTCAAAGCCGACAAGCAGGACGCCGAGCGCAAGCTGGCGGAAGCCAAGGCCAAACCGGCCGAGACCAAGCCAGCAGCCAAGTCCGAAGACGCACGCGCCCTGGCCATCCTGGAAGGCAAGCCAGCCGCCAGCGGCGAAAAATTCGTGCTGCAAGTGGCCGCCCTGAGCGATCAGGCGAAAGTCGAGGAATTGCGCGCTAAACTGAAAAATGCCGGGATCAGTTCCTTTACGCAGAAAGCACCGTCGGGCGACATCACCCGCGTGCGCGTCGGGCCGTTCACCAGCAAGGAAGAGGCAGAGAAGGTCAAGGCCAAGCTGACCGGCATGGGCCTGAGCGGCCGCCTCGAAACCGTTTGATACGCCGAACGACGTGACGATTTTCGATTATCTGGTGATCTTCGTGCTGGCTGCGTCGGTCGTCATCGGCGTGGTGCGCGGACTGGTGAAGGAAGTGCTGTCGCTGCTGAGCTGGGTGATCGCCTTCGTAGTCGCCAATGCCTACGCGGCGGCGCTGGCGCAGATGCTGCCGTTGGTGATCCCGGGCGAGGTGCTGCGCTTGATCGTTGCTTTTATCGCACTGTTTATCGGTGCGCGGATTTTAATGGGCCTGTTGTCGCTGGCGCTGGACGCCTTGCTGACTGCGGGCGGCCTGAGCCTGATCGACCGCGCGCTGGGCGTGGTATTCGGTTTGGCGCGTGGGCTTGTAATTATTTTGGCTGCCGTCATCTTGAGTGGGATGACCTCATTGCCTAAGCAGGATTTTTGGAAGCATGCGGTCTTGAGTTCTTACGCGGAACAAGGAGCCCACATGGTCAAGCGGTTTCTTCCCGCTGCGATGGCGCAGCATGTGAATTTTTGAATTCTTTAAATCTGTAGTACCTGTCCAGGAGCACCATCATGTGTGGCATTGTCGGCGTCGTATCCCATCAACCTGTCAACCAAATGCTGTATGACGCCTTGTTGCTGCTGCAACACCGCGGTCAGGATGCGGCGGGTATCGCGACCAATCACAGCAGCATGTTCGCCATGCACAAGGCCAACGGCCTGGTGCGCGACGTGTTCCGTACCCGTAATATGCGTACGCTGCAAGGCAACTCCGGTATCGGCCACTGCCGCTATCCGACTGCCGGCTCGTCGAGCGAGGAAGAAGCGCAGCCGTTCTACGTCAATGCCCCGTTCGGCATCACGCTGGCCCACAACGGCAACCTGACCAACTGGGAGCAGCTCAAAAAAGAGATGTTCGAGAACGACCGCCGCCACATCAACACCGATTCCGATTCGGAAGTGCTGTTGAACGTGCTGGCCCACGAAATCGAAAAAGCCACCGTCGGCATCTCGATCGACGCCACGACCATTTTCAATGCCGTGACCGTGCTGCATCGCCGTGTGCGCGGCGGCTACGCTGCTGTGGCGCAGATCGCCGGTGTTGGCCTGCTGGCCTTCCGTGATCCGTTTGGCATTCGTCCGCTGTGCCTGGGCATCAATGAAAGCCCGGACGGTGTGGAATACCTGATCGCTTCGGAATCGGTGGCACTGGAAGGCATGGGCTTCCGCTTCGTACGCGACATCGCGCCAGGTGAAGCCGTGTTTATCGACCACAACAAGCAGCTGCATTCGCGCCAGTGCGCCGACAATCCGTCGCTGAACCCATGCGTGTTCGAGTTCGTGTACCTGGCGCGTCCTGATTCCGTGATCGACGGCGCTTCGGTGTATGCCACCCGCCTGAAAATGGGCGAATACCTGGCCGAGAAAATCAAGCGCGAACTGAAGGACATGAAGATCGACGTCGTCATGCCGATTCCTGACTCGTCGCGTCCTGCGGCGATCCAGCTCGCGCTGGCGCTGAACGTGGAATACCGCGAAGGCTTCATCAAGAACCGCTACATCGGCCGTACTTTCATCATGCCGGGTCAGGCTGCGCGTAAAAAATCCGTGCGCCAGAAGCTGAACGCGATTCCAGACGAATTCAAAGGCAAGGTTGTGCTGCTGGTGGATGACTCCATCGTGCGCGGCACCACCAGCCGCGAGATCGTGCAGATGGCGCGCGACTCCGGTGCCACCAAGGTGATCTTCGCTTCGGCCGCGCCACCGGTGATCTACCCGAACGTGTACGGGATCGACATGCCGACCCGCGACGAGTTGATCGCCCATGGCCGCACCGTGGAAGAAGTGTGCAAGGAAATCACTGCCGATGCTCTGGTCTACCAGGATATCGACGCGCTGAAACGCGCCATCGCGGATGTGAACCCGGCCCTGACCAACTTCGAAGCATCGTGCTTTGACGGTGTGTATGTGACCGGTGATGTGACCCGCGAGTATCTGGATAAGCTGGAATACGAGCGTCACCACCCGACCAAGGCACAAGCGCCGGAGGATGCAGGCCGTTCGCAGCTGAACCTGAACCTCGCAGCCACCGAAGCGTGATTACCGTCATTCCCGCGAAAGCGGGAATCCATGCTGAGTCTCCGTGCTCGCGTTCTATGGATTCCCGCCTGCGCGGGAATGACAGTGGAAACTAAACATATGACCGACAAGAAGAACTACGGATTCACCACCACCATCCTGCACGGCGACCGCCAGAAGGGCATCGAGCACGGTTCGTTGCACAAGCCGATCCACACCTCGGTCGCGTTCGGCTATGCTGATGCGCGCCAGCTGGCCTCGGTTTTTCAGGGCAAAGAGCCGGGCTTCCGCTACGGCCGCCAAGGTAACCCGACCATCTCGGCACTGGAAGAGAAGGTCAACAAGATGGAGCAGGGCGTCGGGACGATTTGCTTCGCCACCGGCATGGGCGCCATCGGCGCCGTGATGCAGGCGCTGCTGCGCGCTGGCGATCACGTGGTGTCGTCGTCCTTCTTGTTCGGTAACACCAACAGCTTGTGGCAGACTGCTACCAGCCAGGGCATCGGCGTGTCCTTCGTGGACGCGACTGATGTGGCCAATGTGGAAGCGGCGATTACCGACAGCACGCGAGTGGTGTTCGTTGAGACCATCGCCAATCCGCGCACGCAGATTGCTGACCTCAAGCGCATTGGCGAACTGTGCCAGAAACTTGGCATTCTGTACGTGGTGGATAACACCATGACCACGCCGTACCTGTTCCAGCCGAAAGCGGTGGGCGCAGGTCTGGTGGTCAACGCGCTGACCAAGTCGATTGGCGGCCATGGCAACGCGCTGGGCGGCAGCATCACCGATACCGGCGCCTACGACTGGACCCGCTTCCCGAATATCTACGAGAACTACAAGAAAGCTGCGCCGCTGCAGTGGGGCCTGGCGCAGATCCGCGCCAAGGCGCTGCGTGACTTCGGCTCCTCGCTGGCGCCGGATGCGGCGCACCACATCGCCGTCGGCGCCGAAACGCTGGCGCTGCGCATGCAGCGCACCACCGCCAATGCGCTGGCGCTGGCTGAAATGCTGGAGAAGGATGAGCGCGTAGCAGCGGTCTACTATCCTGGCTTGAAGTCGCACCCGCAGCACGGCATCAGTTCGGAACTGTTCCGCGCCCACGGCTCGCTGTTGAGCTTTGAGCTGAAGGACGGCCTCGATTGCTTCGACTTCCTGAACCGCCTGAAGCTGGCGATTCCGGCCTCCAACCTCGGCGACAACCGCACGCTGATCATCCCGGTCGCGCACACCATCTTCTACGAGATGGGTGCCGAGCGCCGCGCGTCGATGGGCATTGCTGAATCGCTGATCCGCGTCTCGGTCGGTATCGAAGATACCGACGACCTGCTGGACGACTTCTGCACCGCGCTGGAAGGCTGCTGACGATGCGCGCGCTGATCGCCACCGGCCTGTTCGCAGCAGCTGCTGCTGCCCAGGGCGGCGATCACCGCGCCGACATCGATTACTACACCCATCACTACGACGGCGCCGACATTGCGCTGTCGCGTTTCCACTGCGGCGATGCAGGCGCCATGCGCAACAGCGAACAGCGCAGCGCATGGCTGGCCTGCTACCGCCGTTTCGCCGTCAACTACAAAGCCGCGCTGCCGGTAGGGCGCACCATTCCATCAGAGGTAGCGGACGCCATGAGCGACGCCGAACTAGCGGCCGCGCAGCAATTGATGAACCAGGTATTTGTGCAGATCGCACAAGAGGCACGCCAGCAAGCCGATCTGGTCTTGCTGGCGCAGGGTGGGGATGTCTTTAGTGCCAGGTCCGCATCAGGCCCACTGCCAGGCCTTCCAGCGCAAACTCGTCAGCTTCCGGATCAACCGTAATCACATTAAAGTCCGGATTTTCCGGCAATAGTTCGATGGTCGAGCCGGTTTTGCGGTAGCGCTTGACCGTCACTTCACTGCCGATGCGGGCCACCACGATCTGGCCATTCTTGGCGCTATCGACTTTTTTCACAGCCAGCAGGTCGCCGTCCATGATGCCGGCGTCGCGCATCGATTCGCCGCGCACCTTCAGCAGGTAGTCCGGCTTGGAGGCAAACATGGCCGGGTCGACGCTGTAGCTGGCTTCCAGGTTTTCTTGCGCCAGGATAGGCGAGCCGGCGGCGACGCGGCCGATCAGCGGCAGCGACATCATCAATGCGGCAGGGACTTTCGGCGTGGCCGGTTCGGCGTGTACGCCCAGCAGGCGGATGCCGCGCGAGGTGCCGGCGGCAATCTCAATCGCGCCCTTGCGCGCCAAGGCTTGCAAATGTTCCTCGGCCGCGTTGGCGGATTTGAAGCCCAGTTCGTTGGCGATCTCGGCGCGGGTCGGCGGGAAGCCGGTGTTTTCAATCGCGTCCTTGATCAGGTTCAGGATTTGTTCCTGGCGTGCAGTGAGCTTGAGCATGAGTACAGTGAGCCTGTGTATATGAACAGTCTGTATTTTTGTACAGTGTGAGCCGAAATGCAAGGAAATTTGTTTCCCGGCGCGAAATAATTCGGGGTCAGTTCTGCCAATCGCACACGGACTCATGTACCAATGGCAGAACTGACCCCGGGGTGGGTGGCGTTTTTCGGAAAAAGCTGCTATAGTCGCGGGCTTACCTCTTCCCACACCTGTCTTGACGCCAGGGTGGGCCATTATCAAGTCCTTAAGGGAGTTATACATGCGTCACTACGAAATCGTATTTATCGTCCACCCGGACCAGAGCGAGCAAGTGCCCGCAATGATCGAGCGTTACAAAGCAACCGTAACCTCGCGCGGCGGCAATGTTCACCGTGTTGAAGATTGGGGTCGTCGTCAGATGGCTTACTCGATCCAGAAACTGGCTAAAGCTCACTACATCTGCCTGAACATCGAAGCAGACAACGAGACCCTGGTTGAGCTGGAAACCGCATTCAAATTCAATGATGCAGTCCTGCGTCACCTGACCGTCAAGATGAAGAAAGCGGAAACCGCTCCTTCGCCTATGATGAAGTCGGTACAACGCGAAGACGCAGCTAAATCGCACCGCGCTGAAGCCGCCGCTGCTGCTCCAGCTGCTTAATTGTCCTGAGAAGGAACCGCGCTGAACCAGCTCCAGTTCATCGCCCTCATCGCCGAGCGGGATGCAATTCGTTACACCCCGGCCGGCATGCCGATCGTGAATGCTGTACTCCAGCACCGGTCGCAGCAGATGGAGGCGGGCATCGCCCGGTTGTCCGAGTTTGAAGTGTCCGCAGTCGCTGCGGGCGAAATTTCAGGCCGGTTCAACGCGACGCCATTGGCGGGGCTATATGAGTTCACCGGTTTTCTCAACAAGAAAAGCCGCAATAGCAAAAGCCTGGTGTTTCACATCATTGATTTTCGTGCTGTCACAGACAGCTCAATTTAAATACAGGAGCCTAAAATGGCATTCGGTAAAAAGTTCGACAAAAACAAGCTCAAGCTGAAAGAAAAGCGTAAGCAACAAAACCCACTGTTCAAACGTAAGAAGTTCTGCCGCTTCACCGCTGCAAACGTTGAGCAAGTGGACTACAAAGACGTAGACACCCTGAAAGACTTCGTCCAGGAAAACGGCAAAATCATGCCAGCACGTCTGACCGGCACCAAAGCTCACTACCAGCGTCAAGTTGACACCGCGATCAAACGCGCTCGTTACCTGGCCCTGCTGCCGTACACCGATCTGCACAACGCTTAATCGCGGCAGAGTAACTGGAGAAGAACTATGCAAATCATTCTGTTGGAAAAAGTTGTCAACCTGGGCAACCTGGGTGAAGTCGTTAAAGTTAAAGACGGCTACGCACGTAACTTCCTGATCCCGCAAAAAATGGCCCGTCGCGCTACCGCATCGGCTATCGCGGAATTCGAAGCCAAGCGCGCTGAACTGGAAAAAGCTGCTGCCGCTAAACTGGCTGCCGCGCAAGCCCAAGGCGAAAAACTGAACGGCATGACCGTGACCGTTTCGCAAAAAGCTGGCGTTGACGGCCGTCTGTTCGGCTCGGTAACCAACTTCGACATCGCTGAAGCCCTGACCAAAGCAGGTTTCGCTGTTGAAAAAGCGGCTGTGCGCCTGCCAACCGGTCCTCTGAAGACCACTGGCGAGTTCCCAGTCAGCGTTGCTCTGCACACCGACGTGATCGCAGAAGTAACCGTTGCCGTTGTAGGCGAAGCTGCCTAAGACTGGACCGGGCGGCAACGCCTGTCTGGTTTTGCAACACCCATAAAAAAGCCGGGCTTGCCCGGCTTTTTTCTCGTCATAAAATTGTAATCTGGCACAAGCAAGCAGGTATAATTCGCGCCATGAACGCCCCCTCCGATCCGCAAGTCGATTCGCTTCGCGTCCCGCCGCACTCTATCGAGGCAGAACAGTCCGTCATCGGCGGCCTGCTGCGCGATAACGCGTCGTTCGACCGTATCGCCGACATGATGCAGCCGGATGACTTTTACCGCTACGATCACCGCATCATCTTCGAACAGATCGTGCGCATGATTAACGCCTCCAAGCCGGCTGACGTCATCACCGTGTTCGAAAACCTGACCCAGCTGGGCAAGGCCGACGACGTTGGTGGCCTGGCCTACCTGAACGCGATGGCGCAGAACACGCCGTCGGCGGCAAATATCCGCCGCTATGCCGAAATCGTGCGCGACCGTTCGGTGCTGCGCCAGCTGATCACCGTGGCCGACGATATTTCCGGCCAGGCCTTCAGCCCGCAGGGCAAGGAAACCAAGGAAATCCTGGACGAGGCCGAATCGCGCATCTTCGCGATTGCCGAGCAGGGCGCCCGTGGCGCCGCTGGCTGGCTGGCGGTGCAACCGCTGCTGACCCAGGTGGTGGAACGTATCGACGAGCTGTACTCGCGCGAAAACCAATCGGAAATTACCGGTGTGCCGACCGGCTTCATCGACCTCGACCGCATGACCTCAGGTCTGCAGGGCGGCGACCTGGTGATTGTGGCCGGCCGTCCTTCGATGGGTAAAACCGCATTCTCGGTCAACATCGGCGAAAACGTCGCGATTGAAGCCGGCTTGCCGGTAGCGATCTTCTCGATGGAGATGGGCGGCGCCCAGCTGGCGATGCGTATGCTGGGTTCGGTCGGCCAGCTCGACCAGCACCGCCTGCGGACCGGCCGCCTGAACGACGAGGATTGGCCGCGCCTGACGCACGCCATCCAGAAGATGAACGACGCCCAAGTCTTCATCGATGAAACCCCGGCACTGAATCCGATCGAGATGCGCGCCCGCGCACGCCGCCTGGCGCGCCAGTGTGGCAAGCTCGGCCTGATCATTGTCGACTACCTGCAGCTGATGCAGGGTTCCAAGGCCGGTGACAACCGCGCCGCCGAGATTTCCGAGATTTCGCGTTCGCTGAAGGGCCTGGCCAAAGAGCTGGGCTGCCCGGTGATCGCGCTGTCGCAGCTGAACCGCTCGCTGGAACAACGCCCCAATAAACGTCCCGTCATGTCCGACTTGCGCGAATCCGGCGCTATCGAGCAGGATGCGGACGTCATCATCTTCCTGTATCGCGACGAGGTCTACAACGCCGACTCGCCGGATAAGGGAACGGCCGAGATCATTATCGGTAAGCAGCGTAACGGCCCGATCGGCGCGGTACGTCTGACCTGGATCGGCCAGTACACCAAGTTTGGCAATTACTCTGGTAGTTTGGGTGTTTACCAGGGCGACTAATCTTTACGCTGGCACACAATGCCGGCGATCTGCAGTAGTAATAAACGGAGAAAAATATGTTTGGACGTTTGATGCCCACCGAGGGCAAATTCTTTGACCTGTTCAATCAGCACGCCGAACTGTGCGTCAAAGGCGCAAAAGAAATGGTGGGCCTGATGTCCAATTTCGACGATCTGGAAAACCGCGTGCACGCGATTGAAAGCATCGAAAAACAAGCCGACAAGATCACTTACCTGACGGTCGACCTGCTGCACAAGACTTTCATCACGCCGATCGACCGCGACGACATCCACAAGCTGATCACCCGCCAGGACGACATCCTCGACCTGCTGGAAGATGCGGCCCAGACCGTGTCGCTGTACGATCTGCACTCGGTCACGCCGGAAGCCAAGCGCCTGGCTGAACTGGTGCTGGCCTGCGCCGAGAAGGTCAAGGAAGCCGTGGCCCTGCTGCACAATATGGACAACTCGCGCCAGATCGTCGCCATTTGCGAAGAGATCGACCGCCTGGAATCGGACGCCGATCACGTGATGCGTGCCGCCATGTCCAAACTGTTCCGCGATGAACCGGACGTGCGCAACCTGATCAAGATGAAGGCCATCTACGAAATCCTGGAAACCGTAACCGACCGTTGCGAAGATGTGGCCAACATCATCGAAGGCATCATCGTCGAAAACGCATAATTACAAAGACGAGTTCCCATGCAAACCCTACAAATCAGTATCTACGTGCTGGGCATGCTGATTGCCCTGGCGCTGATATTTGACTTCATGAACGGCTTCCACGATGCCGCCAACGCGATCGCGACCGTGGTCTCGACCGGCGTGCTGAAGCCGCAAACTGCCGTTGCGATGGCAGCCATGTTCAACTTTGTCGCCATCTTTGTGTTCCACCAGCTGACCGTGGCCGCCACGGTGGGCAAGGGCACCATTGACCCCGGTGTGGTCGACCAGTACGTCATCTTTGGCGCGCTGGTGGGCGCCATCGTGTGGAATGTCTTCACCTGGTACTACGGCATTCCATCGTCGTCCTCGCACGCCCTGATCGGCGGCCTGGTCGGCGCGGCTGTGGCCAAGAGCGGTACCGGCGCGCTGATCTCGGCGGGCCTGATCAAGACGGTGGTCTTCATCGTACTGTCGCCGCTGCTGGGCTTCATCTTCGGTTCGCTGATGATGCTGCTGGTGTCGTGGATCTTCGTGCGCTCGACGCCGCGCCGGGTGGATCGCTGGTTCCGCCGCCTGCAGCTGTTCTCGGCCGCTTCGTACAGCCTGGGCCACGGTGGTAACGATGCGCAGAAAACCATCGGCATCATCTGGATGCTGCTGATCGCTGCCGGCTACTCGAGCGCCGCTTCCAAAGAGCCGCCGCTGTGGGTGATCATCTCGTGCTACACCGCGATCTCGTTCGGCACCCTGTTTGGTGGCTGGCGCATTGTGAAAACCATGGGCCAGAAGATCACCAAGCTGAAACCGGTGGGCGGCTTCTGCGCCGAGACCGGTGGCGCCATCACCCTGTTCACCGCGACCGCCCTGGGCGTGCCGGTGTCGACCACCCACACCATCACCGGCGCCATCGTCGGCGTGGGTTCGTCGCAGAAAATGTCGGCCGTGCGTTGGGGCGTGGCGGGCAACATCGTGTGGGCGTGGATCTTCACCATCCCGGCCTCGGCGTTCGTCGCCGCGATCGCCTGGTGGATAGGGCATCACATCATGTAAAACAAAAGGGAGCTTCGGCTCCCTTTTTCATGAAAAGTGAAGCGATGTCATTAGATTCGATTGCGCAGCATATCGTTTTGGTGCGAGGCCAAAAAGTATTGCTAGATGCAGATTTAGCTGCCCTTTTATGCTGTTGATACTCGACGCCTAAACGAGCAGGTCCGAAGAAATTGTACGTGGTGCGCGCATTTGTCCAAATGCGTAATGGCCTGGCTAACAATCACGAGTTGGCAATGAAGTTGACGGAACTTGAACTGAAGACCGTCAACCTATCTGCAAAACACGACTCTCTGGCGCAGCAGCTTGCTTTAGTAACGGCGGCCATTCGGCAATTGATGGTAGAGCCGCCGACGGCAAAGCGACCGATAGGCTTTATCACTCCTGAGCAAAAAGAAAAATAGCCAGTTGGGCACGGGGGGGCTCGCCGGGCGGCAGATTGATTTGGATTGCAGTAAAATCCAAAAGTCTTTTGATGATGGAAGCAAGATGGCGATTGATTTTGCAGGTTTGAAGCGGTTGGCGGAGGCGTCGGCGGCGGTGAAGCTGGCTTGCAGCTGCCATGAAGCCGGTATGCTGGCGTGGCAGGCGATGCCGTTGACGTTGGAGCTGGAATTGGATCAGTTCGAGGAAGTGGCCTCGCTGGTGGAAGATCCATACGCCGAGCCGATGTTTGCCGAATACCATCCGGCCGGCACGCGTCTCACCAGCGACGATGCGCCGATCGCGCCGCGCTACTATCCGGCCAACCTTAGCCACCTGCTGCGCTGCGTAAAATGCCAGCGCCACTACCTGCGCTACACCGAAGGCGGCGGCTATTTCACCGAACTCCGCATCCGCGCCTTGCAGCCGCAATTGCTGGTCGATGCGCCGCTGTAACCGCTGAAGCACGTATCCGGCGCAAGCCGGTTCAGGTATCATGCCGGGTTCCGCTCCACCTACCACGCCCGCCCATGTCCGTCCCTCGCAACAAGCGTTACTCCCGCCGCAAGCACCTCATCGAGGCTTGTGTAGGCGCCGCCTTGCTGCGCGGCCGGGTGGCAGCGCTCAGCTACCGCATCGGCCTGCACGGCAAGCTGGGCGTGACGCACCACACGCTGGCGCTGTCGCCAGGACGGCGCTTGCCCAGACCGCTGAAGATTGCCTTCGCTTCCGACTTCCACGCCGGCGTCTCCACCGATCCCGCCATTTTCGACGATCTACTTGCGCACCTCGCCGTTGAACAGCCCGATGTGCTGCTATTGGGCGGCGACTACATCACCGGCCCGGCCAAGCACGCTGAAGTACTGGCGACACGGCTGGCGCAGTGCAAGCCGCCGCTAGGAAAATTCGCCGTGTTCGGCAACCATGACTTGTCGACCGACGATGGCCTGATCGCGCAGCTGTTCGAAGCCGCCGGCGTGCGCATGCTAGTCAATCGTGCAGAGGCTTTAGCGGCGCCGTTCGACAACGTCTCGATCTGCGGCATGGACGATCCCTGGGCCGGTGAGCCTGATGCCACCGCCACCTTCGCTGGCGCAGGCGAAGTGCGTATCCTGCTGATGCACGCCCCGGATGGATTGCTGATGCTGAACGGCCAGCGCTACGACATCGGCTTCGCCGGCCACACCCACGGCGGCCAGATCGCCCTCCCGGACGGCACGCCCATCGTCATGCCGCAAGGCCCGCTATCCCGCCCTTACTACTACGGCCGCTTCCCGGTTCTCCGCAATGGCGACCTGATCGTCAGTCGCGGCGTAGGCTGCGGCCTCATCCCCGTTCGCATTAACGCCGACCCCGAACTGGTGATCTGCACGGTGCAGTAATCAGCCCCAAGCCAGCCTGGCTTCGCGCCACCTGGTTCGCCTATTCAGGCATGGACTGAATCATGTTGACCAAGTGGCGCCGTTGTGCCAGCGGGTTGGCGTTGACGAGCGCGCCATGCTCCAATAAATCCATGGATGTACAGAGCTTGATCTACAATAAGCTCTGCTATTCGGGAGGGCGGGGCTATGGCGAATGAGATTCAGGTGGCGACGGAGGATCCCAGTGCGGCTGATTCGGTGGCGCTGATGGCGGAGTTGTCGACGGCGCTGGAGGCGATTACTGGCGACGGTGGCATGTCGTCGTTCGACGTCGGTGACGTGTTCGGTCCGATGGCGTGTTTCGTGGTCGCGCGTGATAACAATGGCATCGCCGTAGGTTGCGGTGCGCTGCGGCCGCTGGAGCCGGGCGTGGCCGAGATCAAGCGCATGTATGCGCGTCACGGCACCAGCGGCGTTGGCAGCGCGGTGCTGCGCTATCTGGAAGAAGAGGCGGTGGCGATGGGCTATCAGGCGCTATGGCTGGAGACGCGCCTGGTCAATCGCCGCGCGGTCGACTTCTATGAGGCGCGCGGCTATAGCCGCATTGCCAACTACGGCAAGTACATCGGCAACCCGCTCGCGGTCTGCTTCGAGAAGCAATTGCCGTTGGTGCTGGAGCCGGCGTTGTAAGCCAGTTCTTACAAGCGCTTGCGCTGGAGGCTGCTTCCGCGCGGACGCGGACAAGCGCACAATCTGGTCCATGAAAATTATCGATCAACGCTATCTGGAAAGCGGCAACCGCTATTCCTCCGAACCGTGCTTGCTCAGCATCCTGGAACTCGCCCCCGTCACGCCCGAGGCAACAGAGACGCTGCAGGCACACCTGTATAACGCCTTGCCCGGACTGCGTCGTTTGCGCGGCGTCATTGGTAAACGTGCTGACGCTGTGCCACGCGTGGTGGAGCTGGTGCAGCAAACTGCTATCGAGTTACGCCGCCTGGCGCTGAATGAGGTGGTGATAGGCTTCGTCGGCATCGTGCCGGGCATGCAGGGACGTTATCGGCTGGTGCTGCCTTCTGTTGCCGCTGAGCCTGCGCTGGCGATGGCTACGCAGCTGGTCAGTGCGATGCTGGATGGCCGCTCCTATAATCTGAAAGCCGGCCTGGCACGCTTGCGCGCTCTGGCCGATCGTCGAAATAAACCACGCGGTCACTTGATACAAACTGCCCGCACCATCTTGATGTCGGTGATCCCGAGCAGGATTTTTTCAATGCCGTCCATTTTAAGGGTCAGCATGCCGTCTTCCAGGGCAGCGGCGATCAGTTGGGCGACGCGCGCGTGTTCTTGCAGTAGTTTCTTGACCTTGTCAGTGCCCAGCATTAGCTCGTGCAAACCAACGCGGCCTTTGTAGCCCTTGTTGCACTCGTCGCAGCCGACCGCGCGGTACACGGTGAACTTGCCGTCCTTGGTATATTGCTCGCGCCAGCGCGCCAGGATCGTCGACTTGTCGAGCAAGTCTTCGCAGTATTCGGATAGCAGTGCGTCCAGCTCGGCCTCAGATGGCTCATAGGCTTGCTTGCATTTGCCGCATAGGCGCTTAGCCAGGCGCTGCGCCAAGATGCCCAGCAGCGCATCAGAGAAGTTGAACGGGTCCATACCCATGTCCAGCAGCCGCACGATGGATTCCGGCGCGCTGTTGGTGTGGAGCGTCGAGAACACCAGGTGCCCGGTCAGCGAAGCTTCAATGCCCATGCTGACGGTTTCCTTGTCACGCATCTCGCCGACCATGATGATGTCCGGATCAGCGCGTAAGAACGCTCGCATCACCGTCGAAAAATCCAGCCCGGCCTTGCGGTTGACCTGCACTTGCCGCAAGCCCTTCTGCGTAATTTCGACCGGGTCTTCGGCGGTCCAGATTTTGGTGTCTGGCGTATTCAAATAATTCAGCACTGAGTGCAGGGTGGTGGTCTTGCCTGAGCCGGTCGGGCCGCAGACGAAGAACAGGCCGTAGGGCTTGCTCACTGTCGCGCGCAAGCGTTCCAGATTGAATGGCAACACGCCCAGCTTGTCCAGCGGGATCGGTTCACCGGCCGCCAGAATCCGCATCACGATATCTTCCACGCCGCCGGATGACGGTATGGTCGCCACCCGTAGTTCAATATCCAGCGGGCCGTATTTTTTAAACTTGATCTTGCCGTCCTGCGGCTTGCGGCGTTCGGAGATGTCGAGGTCGCACATGATCTTCACCCGTGCCACCAAGGCGGCGCGGTAGCTGGCCGGGATCTCGATGTAAGGCACCAGCGAGCCATCTTTGCGGAAGCGGATGCCAGTCTTGCCCTTGCCCGGCAGCGGTTCGATGTGGATGTCTGATACACCCTGCCGGTAAGCATCCATGATGATTTTGTTGAGCAGCTTGACCAGCTCATTCTCCACCGCCTCCGACACCTCACCCGAACTCTCGCCATCCTCATCGTAGACGTCGTCCATGCCGGACAGCAGGTCACCGACGCTGCCGTTATCGCCGAGACCAAAGAACAGTTCCACCATCTGCCGGAACTCCCGGTGCGAGGTGACGCGGTACACCGGCTTGGCGCGCGGGAAGATCTGCTCGACGATGTGGGTGTGCGCCACCCGTTCCGGATCCAGCGCCGCCACCAGCAAGCCTTCTTTGCTGTCCTCCAGCGGCATCCAGCCCGACTCTTCCACGTACTGGCGTTTGAGGTTTTTCAACAGCTCCACCGGCTTCAAACGATCCGGACGGAAGTGCTCATACGGCACACCAAAATGCTTTTCCAGCGACACCCCAATCGCCGCCGGTTTGATCTCGTACTCATCGATCAGCACATCCTCGATATCGATTTCCTTGGCGCGCGCGCTGCGCGTGGCGGCCTCCAGCTCCTGCGCAGAGATCATCGCCTCGGTCACCAGGCCGTCATACTTGGTGCGTACCATCTGCGGTGGTTTCATGCGCTGCGAAAAGGCCACCGACAAGGTCTCGCACAATTCCTTCACGCCGTCCTCGGCGATGGTCGAGAAGGGCACGCGGTCGCGGTTGTTGATGAACTGGACCACGCCCAGCAACTCCCGCGATTGCACCGAGATCAGCGGCGCCACCAGCATCTGCTTGGTACGATAACCGGTGCGCTGGTCCACGCCTTGCTGGAAGCGCAGCTCCGGCGAGTAGCGGCCCAGTTCATTCTGATCGTAGACGTCGGCCAGGTTGATAGTTTTGCGCGTCAGCGCCACGTAGCCGGCAATGCTGGCCGGCGTGATCGCCAGCTTGAGGTCGCGGAATGAGGTCAGCCCGGTTTTGACTTTGGAGACGATGTGATCCTTTTGCGTATCCAAGGCATACAAGGTGAAGCGGTCGCAATTGAACAGGTCGCAGAATTCCATGCCCAGGTCGAGCATGATTTCATCGAGGTTGCTGGTCGCGTGGATCTTGGTGGTGACGGTTTGCAGCTTCTGGAAAAACGCCAGCCGCAGATCGACATCAGTAGGTCGTACGCCGGCGTCATTCATGATCACTCCGCTAAGTCAGACTACATGAGCTGGACTTCCATACCCTCGTATGCGAGGAACACCTTCAAGTCGCCCAGCAGCGGGGCGTGGCGCGCCATGACATCGGCGAACACGGCTTCCAGTTCGTCGTCGCTGCGGGTCGGTTCGTGGTGGGTGCAGTATAGCGCTTTGGCGCCGGTGCGCAGCGCCAGTGCGAAGGCCGAATCGAAGGTGCCATGGCCCCAGCCCTGCTTGGCTGGATACTCTTCGCGGGTGTAGGAGCAGTCGACGATCAGCGCATCCACGCCTTGCACCACGGCGTCGATGGCGGCGTTGCGCTCTGCCATCCATTGCGCGTAGGCGGCGTGCTCGGGATGATCGGCCGGGTGAATGTTGTAGTGCGGCTCGTGGTCGCCGGTGAAGAACAGCGAGCGGCCGTTGCAGTCGATGCGGTAGCCGAGGTCGGTCACCGGATGGTTCATCACCACGTTGCTGACGGTGGCGTCGCCCACGCTGATCGGCTGGTCCACTTGCAGCGTCTGGTATTCGATGGTGGCATCCATCTGGGTTTCGCTGACCGGGAAATAGCTGTTCTGCAGCTGCACGCCCATCACGTGTTCGATGCCGTTGCCGGTCACCGGATCGGTCACGCCATGCAGGCGTACGCGGCTGTCGCGGATGAACAGCGGTGTGAAGAAGGGCAGGCCGTGGATGTGATCCCAGTGGCTGTGGGTGATGAAGATGTTGGCGTGGATTGGCCTGGTTTTATTCTGGATCAGCGATTGCGCCAGCGCGAACAAGCCAGTGCCGCCATCGATCACGATCAGGGTGTCGTTATCGGTACGCACTTCGATGCAGGTGGTGTTGCCGCCATAGCGCGCCGTGCGCGGACCGGGGGAGGGAATGGAACCCCGGACTCCCCAAAATTTGAATTTCATACGCAATTCCCTGATCATCGCTTTTTTGTTGTTTGTTGCCTTCGATAATAGCTTTTTTTTTCTTTTACAGGGAAAAGCCGATGCAAATTCGTCGCATCAGCCATTTCCTGATGTACAACAGCTTGCGCTAGGGCTACACTCTTAAACTACGCTTGCCAATTGCGCACTGTTGCGCCCCGTCCAAAACGTTGTCAAAACCAACAACCATGCAAGAGTTGAATCAAATCCAAATCGCAGCGCGCCTGGATCAGCTGACTGAACTCAGTGTCCAGCTCGGCAGCAATCACGATACCGACTCGTTGCTGGAGCGTATCCTCATGGTCGCCAAAGGCATGACCAATGCGGACGGCGGCACCCTGTATCGTCCCAGCGAGGATATGCAGCAACTGAATTTCCACATCCTGCTCAACGATACGCTGGCTATCCACCAGGGCGGCTCCAGCGGCGTGCCGGTGGCTGGCGGCGTGCCGCTGTACGACGAGCTGGGCGAGAAAAACCTGTCGGCCGTGGCAGCCTATGCCGCCCACTTCGGCCTGTCGGTCAACATCGAGGATGTGTACAAGGCTGACGTGTTCAACTTCTCCGGCATGGTCAAGTTCGACCAGATGCGCGGCTACCATTCGCAATCCTTCCTGACGGTGCCGATGAGCGACCACGAAGGCGAACTGGTGGGCGTGCTGCAGCTGATTAACGCCAAAGATCCAGAGAGCGGCGAAATCGTCGCCTTCACCCAGACCGACCAGCGCTTCATCGAAGCCCTGGCGGCGCAGGCGGCGGTAGCACTGACCCACCAGCGCCTGATCTTCCAGCTGGAAGAACTGCTGGAGTCGCTGGTCAACCTGATCAACATTGGCATCGACGAGAAATCGCCGTACACGGGGCGCCACTGCCAATTCGTGCCGGAGCTTACCATGATGCTGGCGGAGGCCGTGCACGAGACGGAGACCGGCCCGCTGGCCAGCTTCCGCATGACCGACGCCGACCGCAAGGAGCTGTGGCTGGCTGGCCTGCTGCACGACTGCGGCAAAATCACCACGCCAGTGCACGTGGTCGACAAGGCCACCAAGCTGGAAACCATTTTCGACCGCATCGCCGTCATCGACACGCGCTTTGAAGTGCTGCTGCGCGATGCTGAAATCGCCGCCCTCAAGCGCAAATTCGAGCCGGGCGCCAATGCCGCCGCCATCGATGAAGAACTGGCGGCGCAGCAGGCCGCGCTGCGTGCCGAGCGCGATTTCATCCGTGTCGCCAACATCGGCGGCGAGGGCATGAAGCCGGAAGACCAGGACCGCGTGCGCGCCATCGCCCAGCATCGCTGGACCGGTCCGGACGGCGCCGAGCGTGCCTTCTTCGACGACAACGAGTTGATGAACCTGACCATCAAGTTCGGCACCCTGACCGACGCCGAGCGCAAGGAAATCAACAATCACATCGTGATGACCATCAAGATGCTGGAAGCTCTGCCGTGGCCGAAGCACCTGAAGAATGTGCCGGAATACGCCGGCGGCCACCACGAGCGCATGGATGGCAAAGGCTATCCGCGCGGCCTGACCAAGGACCAGATGTCGGTGCAGGCGCGGGTGATGGCGATTGCCGACATCTTCGAAGCGCTGACCGCCAAGGACCGTCCCTACAAGAAGGGCAAAATGCTGACCGAGTCGCTGCGCATCCTGGGCAACTTCGCGCTCAACGGTCACATCGATCCGGACTTGTTCGACATCTTCATCCGCAAAAAAATCTACATGGAATTCGCCCATAAAAACATGGACGAAAAACAGATCGACGCCATCGACGAAGCCAAGATTCCTGGCTATACGCCGTAAGGACAGCGCGTGCGCCTGCTGCCAGCCAAACTCACCAAGATCCTTTCCAAGTACGGCTGGCGCTGGCTGCTGGGCATCCTCATCACAGCGGTCGGCGTGGCTTACTCGCTGGCGCTGTTCAGCAATGACACGGTAGCGCGGCTGGACAATCTGTGGGCCGGCGAGCGCATGAAGCTGGAACCAGCCGCGCTCGACAAGCGCATTGTTATCGTTGACATCGACGGCAAATCGCTGACCGAGTTCGGCCGCTTCCCGTGGAGCCGCAATGTCCACGCCACCCTGATTTCGCAGCTGGTCGATCACTACAAGGTGGCGGCGGTCGGCTACGATATTTCGTTTCCCGAGCCGGACACTTCGTCCGGCTACAACGTGCTGGAAAAACTCTCCAACACCGAGCTGAAAGACGTGCCGGTGCTGCGCCAGCGGCTGCAAGACCTGAAGCCGATGCTGGACTATGACGGCGTGTTTGCCAGTGCGCTGTCCGGCAAGCCGGCCATCCTCGGTTTCAATTTATCGCCGGACCAGATCAAGGGCGCGCTGCCCAAGCCGCTGTTCTCGGAGTCCGACCTCAACGGCCGCGAGCTGGTGGCCTACAATGCGCCCGGCTACGAAGCCAACGTGCCGGTGCTGACCAAGGCCGCCGCCGGCGCCGGCAGCTTCTCGGTGGTGACCGACCCGGACGGCATTGTGCGCAGCGCCTACCTGATCCAGCAAGTGGGCGACGACTACTACCCATCACTGTCGCTGGCCACCGCCTCGCTGTACCTGAAGGCGCTGGCGGTCAAGCCGCTGATGACGGAAACCACCGATGACCTCTCGCAAAGCCAGCTCGACAGCGGCGGCTTCGACGCCCTGACCATCTTGCTGCCAGGCCGCAAGCAGCGCGTGATCCCGGTCGGCGAGGCGATGAGCACGGTGGTGCAATACCGTGGCCGCGGCGGTCCGCACGGCGGCACCTTCCGCTACGTGTCGGCGGCCGATGTGATGACCGGCCGCGCATCGGCTGAACTGCTGAATGGCACGGTGGTGCTGATCGGTACCACGGCGCCGGGCCTGGTCGACTTGCGGGCCACGCCGGTCAATCCCGAGTATCCGGGAGTAGAGATCCACGCCAACCTGATCAAGTCCATCCTCGACAACCGCTTCAAGTCGCGGCCGTACTGGGCTTTCGTGGCCGAGGCTGGCGAAATCCTGCTGGCCGGCTTTGCGCTGAGCTTTGCGCTGGCCGCGCTGTCGCCGTTGCGCGCGAGCCTGCTGGGCGCTGCGGCGCTGGCGGCGGCGGTGGGCTTTAATTACTACATGTACAGCGAGCAAGACCTGATCCTCAATCTGGCGATGATCAATATCGTCATTATTCTGGTGTTCGGGCTCAACATGGTGTGGGGCTACTTCTTCGAGGTACGCCGGAGTAAAGCCGTCGCATCGCTGTTCGGTGAATACGTCGCGCCGGAATTGGTGGCCGAGATGGTCGACGATCCCGACAAGTACAACATGGAAGGCGAAAGCCGCGACTTGACCGTCATGTTCGTGGACGTGCGCGGCTTCACCACCATCTCGGAAGGGCTGACGCCGAAAGCGCTGCGCGAGTACATCAACCTCTACCTGACGGCCATGTCGGAAGACATACGCAGCGCCCACCAGGGCACGCTGGACAAGTACATCGGCGACGCTGTGATGGCGTTCTGGGGCGCGCCGGTGGCCTTTGACGACCACGCCAGCCGCGGCGTCGCCACCTCGCTGCTGATGCAGGCTTCAGCCAAGCGCTTGAATCAGGACTTCATCGCGCGCGGCTGGCCGGAACTGAAAATTGGCATCGGCCTCAACACCGGCATGATGCACGTGGGCGACATGGGCTCCAACATCCGTCGCGCCTACACGGTGATGGGCGATGCGGTGAACCTTGGCTCGCGGCTGGAAGGCATCACCAAAGTCTATGGCGTCGGCATCGCGGTGGGCGAGAGCACGCGCGCCGCTGCGCCGGAATTCACCTACCGCGAACTCGACCTGGTACGCGTGAAGGGCAAGAACGAACCGGTGGCGATCTTCGAGCCGCTCGCGCTGGTGCAGGACACCGGCGACGACGCCAGGCACGAAGTGCAGCGCTGGCATGAGACACTGGCCGCCGTGCGCGCCCAACGCTGGGATGACGCCTCGGCCATCCTCGCCGAGCTGCAAGCGCTGTCGCCGCAACGCGGCCTGTACCACCTGTACGTCGAGCGTATCGCTTATTATCGCGAGCATCCGCCGGGCGAGGGCTGGGATGGCGTCACTACCTTCGAAACCAAGTAGCGGTTTTGGCAATCATGATCTGGGAATAAGGCAGCCACAGTTTTCCAAAAAAATGGTAGCGAGCTGGTCAAACGGGATTAAACTTTTAGAATGTAAGTTTCCCATTGGCTATCTTTCTGGATGTCGCCATGAACGCTACTACCCGCTCCCTCAAGTTGCGCCGTAAAGCGCTTGCCGTGTTGGTTGCTGCCTGCTACAGCAGCGTGTATGCGGCGCCGATTAATCCTACGGTGGTGGCGGGGCAAGCCACGTTCAGTCAGCAGGGCAAGACCTACACCATCACCAACACGCCGAACGCCATCATCAACTGGCAGGGCTTTTCGATCGGGGCTGACGAGCTGACGCGCTTTGTCCAGCAGAGCGCCGACAGCAAGGTGCTGAACCGCATCACCGGGCAGGACCCGAGCCTGATCCTCGGCTCGCTGCAATCGAACGGCAAGGTGTTCCTGATTAACCCGAACGGCGTAATCTTCGGCGCCGGTTCGCGCGTGGACGTCAACGGCGTGGTGGCCTCTAGCCTGAATATTTCCAACGCCGATTTCCTGGCTGGGAAAAACAACTTCAACGGCGCCGCCAGTGCGGGCAAGGTCAGCAACCAAGGCACAATCACCACGCCGTCAGGCGGGCAGATTTTCCTGCTGGCGCCAGCGGTGGAAAACAGCGGCATCATCTCTTCCCCCAACGGCGACGTGGTGCTGGCGGCAGGCCACAGCGTTCAGCTGTTCGATTCGGCCGATCCGAATGTGCAGGTGGTGGTGTCGGCGCCGTCGGCGCAGGCCATCAATCTCGGCCAAATCGTGGCGCAGGGCGGGCGCGTTGGCGTGTATGGTGCGCTGGTCAACCAGCGTGGCGTGATTAATGCCAACAGCGCGGTGCGCGGCGAGCACGGCAAGATCGTGCTCAAGGCCAGCGGCACTGAGCTGGTGGAAGCGGGCAGCCAGACCACGGCCACCGGCAGCAACCTCAATACTGGCGGCGATATCGTGCTACTGGGCGCGCAGGTCGGCCTGACCGGTAATGCCGTGGTGGACGCCAGCGGTGCAGCTGGCGGCGGCACGGTGCTGGTCGGTGGCGATTATCAAGGCAAGAACGCAACCGTGATGAATGCGCAGCAAGCCTACGTCGGCAAGGAGGTGGTGATCCGTGCCGATGCGCTCGATAGCGGCAACGGCGGCAAAGTGGTGGTGTGGAGCGATGCGGCCACGCAGGTGTTCGGCGCCATCTCGGCGCGCGGCGGTGCGGCCGGTGGTAACGGCGGCATGGTCGAAACCTCCGGCCATTATCTCGACATGCAGGGCCAGGTCGATACGCGCGCGCCGCACGGCGCTAACGGTTCGCTGCTGCTGGACCCGAGCGACGTCTACATCGCGCTGGACGCCAGCACGGCGCGCGCGGCCGGTATGGAAATCGGCAGTACCTTGCCGGTGAGCGGCGGCGTCTTCCTGGAAACGGCATCGGTGAAGGATTCGCTGCTGCTGAGCGGCATACTGCAAACCACGCTGCTGACCACCGATGTCACCATCAGCACCGCCAACGCCAGCGGCAGCGGCACCGGCGTGATCAGCGTGCTCAGTCCCCTGCTATGGACCACCTCGCGCAACCTGACCTTGCATGCGGACAGCGATATCCAGCTCAAATCGTCGATCACTGGCATCAACGGTGCGCTCAACCTGAACGCGGGCGGCAGCATCGTCCAGACCACCAGTCCGATCGATGCGCTGGCCGTGTCCAACCTCAACGCCATCGCTGCCGGCAGCATCACGCTCGATAACAACGCCAACACCATCGGCGGCAGCGCCAGCCTGAACGCGGCCAGCGGCAACGCCAAGCTGACTGCCGTTAACATTAACCTGAACAACGCCACAGCCGGTGGCTCGGTGGCCATCAATGCTTACAACGGCGATCTCGCCATCAGCGGCGATGTCGCGGCCGGCACCAGCATGATGCTGGCGTCGAGCAAAGCCAACGGCACGCTCAGCATCGCCAGCGGTCACAGCGTCAGCGCCGCAGCCGGCGACGTGATCCTGACCGCCGATAAGATGAGCCTGGACGGCAGCATCAGCGGCTCCGCCAGCCATGCGGTACAGCTGACGCCTTACCAGGACTCGATCGCCGTGCTGATCGGTGGCAGCGCGGCAGACGCCACCGGCACGCTGGGCCTGAGCCAGGCCGAATTGCAGCGCATCTCGCTGCCGAGCACCGGTTTGCTGCAGATCGGCGCCTCGTTCAGCAATCCCGCCGCGACCGGTACGCTGACGGTCAACGGCGCGCTCAACCTGAGCTCGACGCTGGGCGGCGGCTTGCTGCTGCAAACGCAGGCGGGCAACCTCGGCATCAACAGCGGCGCGACGCTGTCGGCGCCGGGCGTGATCAGCCTGCAGACGTTGCCAAGAGGAGATGCCCGCATGACCAATGCCGGCACGGTAACCTCCAGCTCGGGCATCAACATCTTCGCCGGCCGCATGACGCTGGACGGCGGCTCGCTGACCGCCAGCTCGGTGGGGCTGGAGACCGGCAACCCGGTCGATCTCGGCGCGACCGGCTCGCCGTCCGGCACGCTGGCGCTGACCAACGCCGATCTCAATAGCGCACATACCAGCAACCTGTCGATCTCCATCAACAGCACTCACACCGGCACTGGCGACATCGTGATCAGCGCGCCGATGTCGATCTCATCGGCCTTGACGCTGACGGCGCAGAACAACATCACACTATCGTCGGCGCTGACCACCACCGGCAAGCTGACCCTGGGCACACCGGGCACCATTGCCGCCGGCGCTGCGGTCTCGGCAAGTGCGTTTGAACTGCTCAACGGCAATTGGGTGCAGAACGCCAGTTCGCTGCCTTCCTTCAGTGTGGGCGACTTCAAGCTGACCGGCGGCTCCTTCCTGCGCGTACAAGGCGGCACTGGCGACCTCGCAACGCCGTTCCAGCTGGCCGACGTATATGGCCTGCAGGGCGCGGCTACGCTGGCCAATTACAATGCCTATGTGCTGAACAATAATATCAACGCCAGCGCCACGGCCAGTTGGAGCAACAGCTTCAAGCCGATCGCCAGCAGCGGCGTGTTCACCGGCGTGTTTGATGGCGCCAACCACACCATTTCCGGTCTCAGCATCATTCGTCCTGGCACCATCAATGTCGGCCTGTTCGGTACAGTCGATACCGGCACCATTACCAACCTGACGCTGAGCGACGTCAACGTTCAGGGTAACTATAACGTCGGCGCGCTGGCCGGCATGGTGTCCGAAGGCATAGGCTATATCAGTGGCATCAGCGTCAGCGGCACGGTGAGCGGCGTTAGCCAGACTGGCGGACTGATCGGCCGTAACGGCGGGCTGGTGAGCAACTCGCACAGCAGCGGCACGGTGAGCGGTAGCGGCTCCGCCCACATCGGCGGGCTGGTTGGACTGAATAAAGGTGGGCAGATCAGCGATGCATGGTCGGACGCCAGCGTCAACAGTACCGTAACCTCGTCCACCGGCGGCCTGGTCGGCACCAATGCGGTAGGCGATTCCGCGACTGGCACCATCACCCGTTCCTACGCGTTAGGTTCGGTGCACGCCTCGGGCGACATCGCCGGCGGTCTGGTCGGCGATAACAATGGCGGTACGCTGACGCTGTCGTATGCGGCAGGCTCGGTCAATGGCGGCGGCAATGTTGGCGGGCTGGTCGGGCGTAATCTCGGCGGCACCATCAGCAATGCCTACGCCGCCGGCAATGTGACCGGCAATACCGAGAGCGGGGCTGCATCCCACGCCAATATCGGCGGGCTGGTTGGCCAACTGTCCGGTGGCAGCATCAGCAATGTGTACAGCACCGGTACCGTTACGCCGGGCAGCTTCAGCGGCTACAACGGCTTGATCGGCGCCACGGATGGCGGCACGCTCACCAATGGCTACTTCAATCTCGACACGGCCGGCACCAGCAGCGACGGCGCTGGCGGCGTGGCCTTGACGGCGACGCAAATG
This sequence comes from Duganella flavida, assembly GCF_009857445.1. GTDB lineage: Bacteria > Pseudomonadota > Gammaproteobacteria > Burkholderiales > Burkholderiaceae_D > Rugamonas > Rugamonas flavida. Next base: position 2,588 of record NZ_WWCN01000014.1, on the reverse strand, counting down.
CTTCAGCAAAGCAGCTTTGTGGGCTTCGACTTTACCGAAGCGCCACCATGGCGCATCTACGACGGTCACACCATGCCGATGCTGAAAGCTTTCCTGACGCCATACAACGTCTCGGTCACCGACGCCAGCAGCGGCACCAAGGTGTACGACGGCGAACCGGGCAGCTTCACCGGCAGCACTGGCACGCTGCCGGGCGAGATCCACGGCACGGTGGGCTTTAGCGATGCGGTCAATGCCGGTACTTACAACCTGGGCGGCTTGTGGTCGACCAAGTACGACATCAGCTACTCCGGCGCCAGCGCCACGCTGACCATCGATCCGCGCCCGGTCACGGCCACCATCAGCGCCACCAAGACCTACGATGGCAACAACAGCTTCAGCGGCACTCCCGACATCGCGTTCACCAACCTGGTCGGCTCCGACACGCTAGGCTTGTCGACCACCATCCACTTCAGCGACAAGAACGCCGGCAGTGGCAAGTCGCTCTCGCTGGGCGACCTCACGCTGACCGACAACCCTTATGGCAACTACACGCTGGCCGGCGCGGGCAGTGTCACCGGCCTTGGTACCATCAATCCAGCGCCGCTGCTGGTGAGCGGCGTGACCGTCAACAGCCGTAGCTACAACGGCGGGGTGGACGCCACGCTGACCGGCACGCCTGGCGTGACCGCGCTGGGCAGCGATGTGGTCACGGTTAGCCTGGTGGGCAGCGGCTCCGGCAGCTTCGTCGACAAGAATGTCGGCAGTGGCAAAGCGGTGACGGTCTATGCCTCCAGCTTCAGCTTTGGCGGCACGGACGGCGGCAATTACGTGGCGCTGGCGCCCACCGGCCTGACCGGCGAGATCACGCCGGCGCTACTCGGCATTACCGGCATGAGCGCCAGCGACCGCGTCTATAACACCAGCTATGATCCGGCCTCCGGCACCTACGGCCGCAAGGCCGACGTCAGCGGCGGCACGCTGAGCGGGGTGTTCGGCAGCGACAATGTCTACATCGTCAGCGCCAGTGCCACCTTCGGCGACAAAAACGTCGGCACGGCCAAGCCGGTGACTGTCGGTCTGGTGACGCTGGGCGGCAGCGACGCGAGCAACTACAGCATCGGCAGCGTGCCGTCCGAGCTTGCAGCCAGCATCACGCCGGCCACGCTGACGGTGACGCTGGCCAGCCGACCGTACAACAACAGCAGCACGGGCACCTTCTCCGGTGCGGCGTTGAACGGCGTGCTGGGCTTCGATGGCTTGGACGATGTGTCGCTGGTGTCGAGCGGATCGAGCGCCACCTATGCCGACAAAAACGTCGGCGTCGGCAAGCTGGTGACGGTGGGCGGCAGCGCACTCAGCCTGTCCGGTTACGACGCCGGCAATTACGTGCTGGCCCCCACCGTGACCGGCGACATCACGGCGCGCGCACTGGCCACCTGGACCGCGACTGGGTCCGGCTTGTGGAGCGCCGCCGGCAACTGGGCCGACGGTGTAGCGCCGGACGGCGCCAATGTGCTCAAGGCTGATCTCGGCAGCAGCACCGGCCTGGTCACCTACGACAGCTCGGCCGGCAACACCACGCTGGTCACGCTGACCTCGGGCGGCACGCCGCTGACCCTGACCGGCGGCAAGCTGACCCTGACCGGCAGCAGTTCGGACGCGTCCTTCACCAGCGGCACGGTGACGCTCAACGGCGGCACGCTGGAAGTGCTGGGCCGGTTGTCGGCCAGCAGCCTGGCCTTGACTAGCGGCACGGTGAGCGGCGTCGGCAGCGGCAGTTCGCTGTCTGTGAATAGCCTGAGCCAGACCGGTGGCGTGATCGACAGCGCCGGCGACGTCAGCGTCGGCAGCGGCGGTAGTGTCGAAGTGGGCAATATCCTTGCGCATGCCCTGACCCTGAACGCCAGCGAGGGCGGGGTAGTGACGCAGACCGCCGGCACCCAGCTGCAGGCCGATACGCTGGATGTGTCGGCCTCGGGCAATATCACCCTGACCAACGCCAACAACCACGTGGGCGCCTTCTCTGGCACGATATACAGCAGTGGCAATATCGCGCTGACCAATATCGTCAGCAGTGGCGAGTTGCTGCTGGGGCCGCTGACCACCACCGGCAACATCATTATCGACAACCACGGCGGCATCCACACGGTGGGCACCATCACCGCCCACAGCAGCGGCGCCGGCACTGGCGCGATTTCGATTACGGCGCATAGCCCGGTCACCATCGACAGCACCCTGACCGGCACTGACATCGGCCTGTCAGCCAGCACCGACATCGTGCTGGGCAGCAGCTCCACCATCAGCTCCACCCACAGCATCGGCATGACGGCCGGCACCAACATCACGTTGGGCGGCTCGCTGTCGGTGGATGCGGGTGGCAGCATTTCGGCGGTGGCCGCCACTGGCAGCATCACCTCCAGCGCCGGCACCCACATCAGTAGCAGCGGTTCGCCGGTCACCTTGTCGGCGCCGCTGGGTTCAGTCAGCACCAGCGGCGCCTCGTTCGGTACTGGCACCGTGCCGACCATCAGCGACGGCTCGGCCGCCGCTGCAGCGGCTGCTGCGGCCGCCGCCGATGCAGCGGCCAAGGCCGCTGCCGATGCCGC
>NZ_WWCN01000013.1 GCF_009857445.1 Duganella flavida | reverse complement strand
CCCGGTTGTTCGTAGCCGCTGCTGCCGCCGCTGCCGCCGACGGCGTTGCTGCCCACCGTGACATAGCCATTGCCCTGGCCATTGACCGTGGCGCTGGCGGCGCCGCCGGCCGTCACGGCATGGGTGCCGCTGGTGCCGGCGCCCGCACCGCCGTTGGCGTTGGCATATAGCGCCAGGCTGGCCGCCTGCGTATCGCTCAGGGTGAGGGTGGAGCTGGCGTCACCGGCCAGTCCCGGTGCGGCGCGATAGCCGTAGCCACCGCTACCGCCATTGGCCGTCTGCGTCAGGCTGAGCGTGCCGCTGGTACTGCCCGAGACCGTATTGTTCAGCGTGATGCTGGCGCCGTTGCCAGCAATCCCGTCAGGAGAGCTGTTGTAGTAGCTGCCGCCGCCGCTGCCGCCATTGACAGTCAGGTAGACGCTGGCGTTGCCGCTGTCCGACACCGCGCGTCCAGTGGCGCTGGCGCTGCCGCCATTGCCCGATTGCAGGGACTCGTTGCCTGCACCGCCGCCGTTGCCGCCGGTGGCGGTCACGCTCAGGCTGGCGTTGTTGTTGCCGCTGGCGCTGGCCAGGCCATTGGCGCTGGCGACGCCGCCGTTGCCGTTGATGCCACTGCCGTAGTAGGAATCGTATTCGTTGCCGTGACCGCCGCGCGCAGTGACGTAGCCGTTCACATTGCCGTTGCCGTTCAGTTGCAGGCGCGCGTCGGCGGCGCCGCCGTCCGCCGAACTGGCGGTGCCGCCAGCCCTGCCGGCGCCGCCGATGGCTGTGCTGTAGCCAGTCACGCTGGCGCCGGCGCGGGTAGACGCCAGTACCAGTTCGCTGCTGGCATTGCCGGCCGCGCTGGCCGTGCCACCGCTGCCACCGGTGCCGCCGCTGGCGTTGACATTGGCGTTCAGTGAGGCCGCGTCGCCATCGCTTAACGTCAGGCGCGACAGAGCATCGCCGCCGCGCCCACCCTGGCCGGTATAGCTATCGCCACCGCGCCCGCCGACCGCTGACTGGTACAAGCTCAGGCTGCCGGTGGTGTGGCCGCCGACCAGGTTGATGGCCTGTGCCTGCGCACCATCGCCGCCGTTATTGGATTGCGAGCCGTAGCCGCCACTGCCGCCGTTGAGCGACGCGCTGGCGGAGGCGTTGCCGCTCTCCGATTGCGCCCACGCACCGGCGCTGGCGCTGCCGCCATTGCCGGCCGCCAGCTGGAAGCCGTGATAAGAATCGCTGTCGCCGCCCGTGCCGCCGCTGGCGTTGGCCGTGGCACTGGCATTGGCGCTGCCGCTGGCCGTGGCCGACGATTGTGCCGAGGCTTGGCCGCCGTTGGCGTTGTTGCCGCCACGCCCGCCGTAGGCGCTGCTGTTGGCGGTCACATTGGCGCTGCTGCTGACGGTGGCCGCCGCCACGCCGTTGGCGCCAACGCTACCGGCGCCGCTGCCGCTGCTGCCGCCGTAGCCGCCGGCGGCGTTGGCGGAGAGCGTCAATTCCGGCTGCGATACGCCGCTCAGACTCAGGGTGGAACGTGCTTCGCCAGCGGTGCCGGCCGCGCCGGTGGTGCTGTCGCCGCCTTTGCCGCCGCTGGCGTTTTGCGTCAGGTTCAGGCCGCTGGTGGCTGCGCCCGAGACGGTGTTGGTGACATTGATGGCCGCGCCATTGCCGCCATCGGCGCCGCCGTAGCCATCGCCCCCGGCGCCGCCATTGCTGTTGGTGGTGGCATAGCCCCAGCCGGTACTGGTCACCGAGGCGCTGCTGTCGGCGCTGCCGCCGTTGCCGCCGCGCTGGCCGGCACCGTAGGCCATGCTGCCCTTGCCGCCGTAGGCATTGGCGGTGGCTTGCGCCGACCAGCCTGCCGTTAGCGTACCTTGGGCGCTGCTGACGGCGTTGCCACCGTCGCTGGCGTGTACGGTGCCGCCGTAGGTTTGCCAGCTGACGCCATTGTCGCCGTTACCGCCGCTGGCACTGCTGGTCAGGCTGACACTGCCGGCGCTGGTGCCGCTCACTGTGCTGCGGGCATTGCCGGCGCTGCCGGTCTGGCCGGCGCCCACCGCCGCGCCACCGTTGCCGCCGCTGGCGTTGCCGGTCAGTTGCAGGCTGGAGTCGGTACGGGTCGAGGTGACGTTCAGTAGCGTCAGCCCGTTGCCGCCATTGCCGCCGGTGCTGGTGGCGTTGCTGCTATCGCCGCCTTTGCCGCCGATCGACTGGGCGCTGATGACCAGCGAACCAGCGCTGCTGTCGGACAGCGTCAGCTGCGATTCCGCGTGGCCGCCGTTGCCTGCCGCAGCGCCGTCGCTATTGCCGCCATTGCCGCCCACCGCGCCCTGCGCCAGCTGCAGATAGTAGCTGGTGCTACCGCTGATGGCGTTGTTGAGGGCACTATCGGCGCCGCGTCCGCCGGTGGCGCCGCCGCTGCCATTGCCGCCAGCGCCGCCGTATTGCGCCACGCTGGCTTGCAAGTAGGCGTTGCTACTGGACAGCGCGCTGCCGCTGGCGCTGGCCGTGCCGCCATCGCCGCCATGCTGGCCCGCGCCGTAACCGTTGCCGCCGCTGCCGCCGGTGGCGTTGGCGTTCAGGTAGATTGACTGGTAGTTGCCGCCGGCGCCGGTTGCGCTGGCGGTGGACGTCGCGCTGGCGCCGTTTTGGCCGGTGGCATTGCCGGCGCCGGTGGCGCTGCCGCCATTGCCGCCGGTGGCGCTGCTGGAGACGTTGAGCGAGCCATTGGCGGCGGTACCGCTGGCCGTGCTGGTGGCGCTGCCGCCCAGGCCGGTGACGCCGCTGTCGCTGCGGCCGCCTGCGCCGCCGTAGCTGTTGGTGGTGAGCGACAGGTTGCTGGTGGTGCTGTCGTTGAGCGTGAGGGTGGAAGCGGCGCTGCCGCCGTTGCCGGCTGTTCCGGTGTCGCTGGAGCCACCGCTGCCGCCGCCAGTAGTCTGGCTCAGGCCCACGTAGCCTACGGCGCTGCCGCTGGCCGTATTATTGGCCACGCTATTGGCGCCGGCGCCGCCGCTGGCGCCGTTCACGCCGTTGCCGCCATTGCCGCCGGTCTGGCCGGTATAGAGCGAGATCGAGCCGCTGCCGCCGCTGGCGGTACCACTGACCGTGCTGCTGGCCGTGCCGCCCACGCCGCCGCTGTTGCCGGCGCCCGAGCCCTGTCCGCCGCTGCCGCCGGAGGAGTACGATTGCAAGCTCAGGTTTTGCTCGGCCAGGCCCAGACTGTTGGTGCTGGCGCTGCCGCCGGCCTGGCCGTTGCCACTACCGCCGCTGACGCTGCCGCCAGCACCGCCGTAGCTGTAGCCGGTGCCGTTGATGTTGTTGGTGCCATTCAGCTGGAGTTCGGTATTGGCGTTACCTGCCACACCGGCCTGGCCGCCGTTGCTGGCGTTGCCGCCATAGCCGCCGACACTGGTGGCTGAACCGCTCAGCTGGCTGCCGGCCGGCACCGAGCCCACTGTCAGCGCGGCGCTGCCATTGCCGCCATTGCCGGAAATGCCGGTTTGGGTACTGCCGCCATTGCCGCCATTGGCGTTGCTGCGCAGCGCAGAGGCGGTACCTAGCGAAGTGGCCAGCGTCAGGCTGGAATTGGCCGCGCCGCCGTGTCCGGCCTGCGCGCTGTCGCTGTAGCCGCCGTGGCCGGCACTGGCGTTTTGCGTGATGTCGCCGTAATAGCCACTGGCCGTGCCGCTGATACCGTTGGTCAGCAGCGATTGCGCGCCTTGGCCGCCGCTGGCGCCGTCATAGCCGGCACCGCCGCTGCCACCGGTTTGCGTCACGTTGACACCGGTGTAGTACGCATCGCTCTGGATGGCGGCCGAGCTGCTGGCCTCGCCACCTGCGCCACCGCGCACGCCGCTGCCATAAGCACTGCCGCCACTGCCGCCATTGCCGCTGACACTAAGCGAGGCGCTATAGCCGGACGCGCTAGTCAGGTTCAGGCTGCCGATGGCGTTGGCTGTGCCGCCCAATCCACCCGCCGCTCCCGAGCCGTTGAGCGCGCCAACACCGGCTGCGCCTGGGGTGCCGCTGCTGCCGCCCATTCCGCCCGCTGCGGCCACGCTCACATAGCCGGAAGTGCCAACCATCGCTGCGCCGCCTTGCGCCGTCGCACTGCCGCCATTGCCGCCCGCACCGGCATTGCCGCCGTTGCCGCCGCTGTTGCCGGCCGCGCCATTGCCGCCATTGCCACCGTTGCCGCCATACGCCGCCGTAGTGCCACTATCGCTGGCGCCGGTATTGGTCGCCGTGCCGCTGCCGCCAACGCCGCCGTTGCTGCCGCTGGCGCCCGGCGTGGCGCCGGTGATACCGGGCGTACCTGCTGTGCCGTATTGGTTGACATCGCCGGCGTAGGCCTGGCTGACTGCCAGGGTCAACAGCAGGGGAACCAGCTTGTGGGGCGAACCCGGGGGAAGCATGCGCATGATGCAGACCTTTCAGTAATAGACAAATCATGTCGATATGACAATGTCGATTACTGTCGCAGGAACGCCGTGATGCGTAAATGATGCAAGTGCATCATGAAAACTGGAACAGTTATTTCCCTCCGGAATTCGTTAGTGCCGTGCGTTATCCCTTGCGCGCGAAGTGGGCTTCGATTTCTTCTAGCGTCTTGCCTTTGGTTTCAGGCAGCAGGAAGGCGGCGGTCAGGAAGTAGAGCAGCGTGGCGCCGGCCCAGCCCAGAAACATGGTGCCGTAACCGTACTGGCCGACGGTGGGCAGGAAGGTGGCGGCGATCATGGTCGACACGAACTGGTTGACCAGCAGCGCGATGCTCATGCCGTTGGAGCGAATGCGGGTTGGCATCAGCTCCGACAACGCCAGCCACACGCACACGCCCGGACCAACCGCGAAGCTGGCCACGAACAAACACATGGCCAGCGCCACCCACCAGCCATGCGACGCAGGCGGCACGGCGGCAATGTCGGCGCGTTCGATGCGCAGCGGCGCGTTGGCGCCTTCGGCCGGATCGGCGAATGGATTCAGGTGCAGCTTGCGGAAGAACACGCCGATCACGCTGTCCGGCTGCACGGTGTCTTCGCGGCTCACGTTTAGCAGTGGCAGGGCAGTGTCGTCGCTGCGGCGCGTTTGTACGTTGGTGAATGGGCCGTAGGAATAAGCCACGGTCAGCTGCCGCGGTGCGCCGTTTGCGCTGGCGCCGAACGATTGCAGGGTGGCTTGGTCGAGGCGCAGCGACAGGTTGTCGGACTGGATGCGGGCTTGCAGCATAGGCCGGACGTCGCGCTGTTCGCCTTCTACGCTGCGGAACAGCAGGCCGGCCGCGACCAGCGCGGTGACGATGCCGGCGGTGCCCAGCATCAGCAGGAATTTGCGGCCCTTACGGTCGACCAGCACCACGGCGACTATGGTCATCGCGGCGTTCAGCACTTTTAGCGCGACGTCGGCGGTGTTGGCGGTAGCGCCGGGCAGGCCGGCTTGATTGAGGATGTTGACCACGTAGGCCAGCACGGAATTGATGCCGGTGGCCTGGTTCAGCGCAAGGATTAGGCAGGCCAGCAGAAAGGGCAGCAGGTAGCGGCGGCTGAACAGCGGATCGCTGGCGCGCGGTGCAGATGGATTGCTTGCGGCAGGAGCCAGCACTTGCTGGATTTCGTGCAGCTCGGCCTCTGCCTCATCGGCGGGACGGGTGCGCAGCAGGGCGGTGCGGGCTTCTTCCATGCGGCCGCGTTGCGCCAGCCAGCGTGGCGATTCCGCCAGCAGCAGGGCGCCCAGCGTGAACACGAGACCTGGCGTCAGGCACCACCAGAAGATGCTGCGCCACGCGTGGTCCTTGGCCGCAAACACCGCTGCGGTGCGCTCCACTTCCGCCAGATGCTGGGCCGCTGCGGTGGCAGCTTCCACCGAATTCGCCTGCATCAAACCGATAACGGCAGCGGCGACAAGGCCAATGGTCAACAGCAGCTGAAACAAAGCCGCACCGCGTCCACGTTGGCGCGCATGCAGGCACTCGGCCAGGTACAGCGGCACGATCACGCCGATCAAGCCACCGCTGACGCCTTGCAGCAAGCGACCCAGCAGCAGCGGCAGATAACCATCGGCCAGCGCGATCAAGGGAATACTGAGCGTGAACAGCACGCCGGACAAGACCATCGCCCAGCGGCGGCCGATCCAGTCGGCCAGCGCACCCGCAAACAACGAAGAAAGCACGGAGCCGAGCAGCACCGCTGCCACAATAAAACTCAGTTGCTGCGCACTTAAACGCCACGCCACTGAAGCCGTCGATTCAAGATAAGGCAACGCGCCCGCGATAATGCCAACGTCAATTCCGTAAAGCAGTCCACCCATCCCTGCAATGAACAATAAAAATCCCATGGCGCGTGCTTGCATCGAGTCTCCGGCTAGTTGGTGGTTAGATCGATGGCTTCACCTTCCACGAAGACGGCCACCGGTTGTAATTCTGCGTTGAGTACCGCAATGTCGGCCCATGCGCCCGGCGCAAGGCGGCCACGTTCCGTCTCGCCGAGGTAGTCGGCAGGGTAGAGCGACAAACGATTCGATGCATCGGCCAGGTCCAGCCCGAGGCCGACGAAATTGCGCAGCGCCTGGTCCATCGTCAGCACGCTGCCGGCCAGCGATCCCGTTGCGAGCCGCACGCAGCCCAGGCATTTGTAGACGCGCTGGCTGCCAAGGCCATACTCGCCATCCGGCATGCCGGTGGCGGAAGTGGCGTCGGTGACGCCGTATAAACGCGGAATCGCGCGCAATGCAGCGCGGATTGCACCCGGCTCGACGTGCTGCAAGTCCGGGATAATTTCCGCGTACTCCGCGTGCGCCAGCGCCGCGCCGACGATGCCGGGCCTGTAGTGATTTAGCCCCGTCATGCCGTTGTAAAGATGGGTAAATCCGGCAGCACCGGCCTTCAGCGCGGCCACGCCGTCTTCGTAAGTGCCGTTGCTATGGCCGATCTGCACGCGGATACCGAGTTGATTCAATTGCGGGATCAGTTCAAGGTGGCCTTCCACTTCCGTGGCTATCGTCATGGCGCGTACCGGCGCCAGTTCGTGATAGCTGCGCACCAGGTCCATGCTGCCGACTGCAATCGCGTCCGCAGGCTGCGCGCCAAGGCGGTGGATGCTGAGGAAGGGACCTTCCAGATGCACGCCCAGCATGCGCGCACCGCCAGTCGGACGGTCGGCAATCGTCGGTGCCAGTCCACGCAGCGCGCGGCGGATTGAATTATCGGTAGCCGTCATGGTGGTGCCCAGCATGGCAGTGGTGCCGTGCTTCGCATGCGCGCGCGCCACGGTGGCGCCGGCGTCGCCGCCTTGCATGATGTCCACGCCAGCCGCGCCGTGCACGTGCAGGTCGATAAAGCCGGGAATAATGGTCAGCGTGCTATCCGCGCTGTTGTCTTCGCGGATGTGCAGGATGCGCTGGTCGAAACTGATGCTGCCGTTGATCCAGCCATCGGGGGTAAGAATACGTCCACTCAGCACAGCGTCACTCCGCGATCAAGACTTCGATACCGGCTTCCAGCAAGCCGTCGCGATATTCCGGGCTGATGGCGGCGTCGGTGACGACTGCATGCACGCGGTCCAGCTGCACGATGCGGTGCAGGCTCACGCGGCCGAATTTGGAGGCGTCGGTCAGCACGATGATTTTCTTGGCGCGTTCCACCATCTTGTGATTCAGGCTGGCCTCCGCCTCATGGTGGGTGGTGACGCCGAACTGCAAATCGAAACCATCGACGCCGAGGAATAGCTTATCGAAGCTGTAGGCCTGCAAACAGGCTTCGGCCTGCGTGCCTTGAATCGACAGCGACTGCTTGCGCAGCAGGCCGCCGGTGAGGATCAGGTCCACTCCCGGTGCATCGGCCAGCTCCCAAGCGATATTCAGGCCGTTGGTCATCACCGTGATGTTTTGCGCCTCGCGCAAATGGCGCGCCAGCGAAATGGTGGTGGTGCCGGAGTCGATGATGATGTTATCGCCCGGCTGCACCATGCGCGCAGCATAGGCGCCGATGCGCGATTTCTGCTCGTGGTTGATGGCGTCCTTTTGCGGCACCGTGTGTTCGGTCGGCGGCGTGCGCGCCAGTGTGGCACCGCCGTGGCTGCGCGTGGCCAGGCCTTGGGATTCGAGCGCACTAAGATCGGTGCGGATGGTCACCGCAGAAACGCCCAACTGCTCTACCAGTTCGTTGACTTGCACCGAACCGTGTTGGGTGAGCGCTTGCAAAATCGAGGCGCGGCGTTGACTGGTATGTCGCATAAAGCTGTGCTGTTAATTTATCAAATATGGCAGCTTAACAGATTGCAGCGCTGCTGCTAGCGTGCTCGCTGCTGTCCGCCGATGCGTTGCGGTTGCAGGCGCGCGCATACTGCGCCAGCAGGCGGCCGATTTTGTGTTCCAGCAGGGCGTTGGCCTTGGCGGGCAGTTGGCCTTGCAGGACTTCCAGGTACTGTTCCGGCAAGTGTTGGCTCAGGAGCGAGAGCGGGATCTCCAGCGCATCAAGGTTGGCGACCAACTTCTCTACCGCAGCCACCACAGGCGCTTCGCCCCAGTAGTAGCGGCAGCGGTCACTCAGGCCGTAGCGGCGCAGCAGGCGCTGTTCAGCGCTGCTGCCCGGGTAGTGCTTGGTCCAGTGCTTGGGCTGCGCCAGCATGATTTCGTCCAGCACCTGCATCAGGCGCGAGACCTGGCCCGCTGGCACCAGTTCTTCTTCGATCTGGCACAGCGCCATCAAGGCTTCGCGCAACGCGAAGGTGGCGGCCGGGCCGACCTTGAGGATGGCGAAATGGTCGCGCACCATCTGGTGCAGCGCCGTTTCACGCTGGTAGTCGGTGGAGTGGGCCTCGAACACGATGCCGGGCTGGCTGGCGACGAAGGCTGACAGTTCTGCCGCTTGCACTGCATCGTAGTGCTGGATGTGTGTATGGTCGAAATCCACGCCCGGCTGCACCACCATGGCGATCACGCGGCGCCATGCGTCGTGCAGGTTCTGGTCCATGAAGGCTTTGCGGTGGACGTCCAGCGTGCGCTGGGCCGCTTGCGGCGCGGTCACAGCGCCGGCTTGGGCCAGATTAGCTTCGCCGCCGGGAATCGGCACTTCGGTGCCGATCACATACACCGGCGGCGGCAGGCCGGCTTGTTCTGCGGCCTGCTCGGCGATGATGCACAGGCGCGCCGAACGCGCGGCGATCACTTCATCGCTCAGGTATTGCGGATCGTCGGCGCAGCGCATCGAGCAATCGAGGTGGATTTTGTGGAAGCCCGCCGACGCGTAAGCTGCGATCAAGGTTTCGGCGTGCTGCATGGCAGTGGTCGCGTCCAATCCTTGCCAAGCGTTGGGGCCAAGATGGTCGCCGCCCAGTACAAGGCGCTCCAGCGGGAAGCCTTGTTCGCTCGCCATCTGCTGCACGTAGGTGACGAACTGCGATGGCGTCATGCCGGTGTAGCCGCCGAATTGGTCGACCTGATTCGAGGTCGCCTCGACCAGCAGCACAGTCTCGTAAGTGGTGGCGACGCGCATGGCGGCGCGCAGTACGCTCGGATGGCTGCAGCACACGCTGTACAAACCGGCTGCATCGCCACGGCGGTGCGCTGCGATGATTTGCTGGACGGGGGACAGGGAATCAGTGGTGGTCATTATTGGTTGCTCAGTTGTTGACGAACGAGGAGGGCGGCGCCGCGTGCGCCGCCGGCATCTCCAAACATGGGCGGCAGCACCGGCGGCGTGCGCACGCCGGGGAACAGGTGGCGGTTCATCGCCGCAGGCAGTTTTTCGTACAGGTGCGCCAGTTGCGACAAGCCGCCGCCCAGCACAATCGCGTGTGGATCGAGCGTCAGCACCAGCGTGGCCAACGCGTGGCCCAGCAAGTCGAGATGCACGTCCAGCGTTTGCTGCGCCGTGGACGAACCGCCTTGCGCGCGGGCGACGATGGCCAGCGGCGTTTCGTCGCCGCCGCCGAAGTGGCGGTACATCTGCTGCATGCCAGGACCGGAGACGTAGCGCTCAAGGCAGCCTTTCCTTCCGCAAGGGCAGTCGACCAGCGGCAGCCCGTGTGGCGCCAGCAGCGACGCGGCCAGCGGCCAGTGGCCCCATTCGCCGGCCACGCCGTTCGAGCCGCGCATCAGGCGTCCGTTGACGCAGTAGCCGCCACCCGCGCCGGTGCCGATGATGGCGCCGAACATGGTGGCCATGCCATCCGCTGCGCCGCCCTGCGCTTCGGACAGCGCAAAGCACTGGCAGTCGTTGCCGACAGCAAGTGGACGTTGCAATGCTTCTTCCAGCGACTGCACCACCAGGCGGCCGTTCAACGCCGGCACGTTGGAGCTGAGCTGGCGGCCGGTCACACTGTCGATTACGCCCGGCAGGCCGATGCCGACCGGCGCGCGCAGGCCCAGCGCATCGTCGCCGCGCGCGATCAGGTCTTGTATCGCAGCGATGAAGGCGGCGAAGTCGGTGCCCGGTGTGGCGATGCGTTCGCGGTGGACTTCCCGTATTTTCTGGCCTTCTTCGGCAAACGCCACCAGCTCGATCTTGGTGCCGCCGATATCGATGCCGTGGTAGCCGCGTTGTTCAGAATTCGTCATGGCGATAAATGGTGACGCCTTGAACCACGCGGTTCACGATGCCGCCGGTGAAAGGATTATCGGGACGCAGCTGCAGCAGCGCCGATTGATGCAGCGCATATTGCTGCGCCATCAGCAGCCACACAGGCGCCAGCCATGCATCCGGCCACGAAGGCGTGTCGATGCCGAATTCGCCGCCTGCGCCGATGGTCAGCACGTGCGCCGCCACCTGATCGCGACGCAGCTCTTCCACCAGATCATGTTCGTAGCGGCGCGACAGCGGATCGGCGCTGCGGAACAGCAGTACCAGCGTGTCGCGCGTTACCGCTGCTTTCGGGCCGTGGCGGAAACCGAGAGCGCTGTTCGCCATCGTCATCACCGCACCGGCGGTCAGCTCCATGATTTTCAGCGCGGCTTCCTTGGCCAGTGCTTCCAGCGGGCCGCTGCCCAGATAAATCACGCGCGACACGCGCTCCGCCGCCAGTTGCGCCACCGGTGCAGACCATTGCGCTGCTGCCTGTTCGCCCAGGTCGGCCAGCTTGTTCAGACGCTCCGGCTGGAAGTCAGGATCGAGCACGCTCAATGCTGCCAGCAGCATGCAGGTGAAGCTGCTGGTCATGGCGAAGCCGCGATCGCAGCTGGCCGCAGGCATCATCAGGTTGAAGGTGTCGGCATCGCCTTCGCTTTGCTTGGCGAGCGCGCCATCCGCATTGCAGGTGATGTTGAGGAAGCGCGCGTTCGGCACCAGATCGCGCACCAGCTGCACGGCGGCGGCGCTTTCAGGGCTGTTGCCGCTGCGGGCGAAGGACACCAGCAACGTTGGCGCGCCGGTTTCCAGATACAGGGCAGGGTGGGTCAGCAGGCTGGTGGTCGAAATGGCGCGCACCTGGCATGGCCACGCTGCGTTGATTTCGTCTGCGATGATTTCGCCAACGTAGGCCGAGCTGCCGGCGCCGGTCAGGATTACGCGCTGCTGCGGGTGGCGCAGGCTGTCGCCGAGAAAGGCGGCGATGCGGCTTTGCTCGCGGCCGAGATGCGCCGCCAGTTCACGCCACAGGGCTGGCTGGTGGGCGATTTCTTCGGCGGTATCGAGGCCGCCGATGCTGCGCCATTCGTCGGTCTTACGCTGGAATAAGGTAGTCATCGAAAGATTTTCTTGGTTAGGTCGAAGAAAGAATAAGGTTTAATTTTCGAAATGTCAAATTCGAAAGCAAAAAGAAAGTTGTTTGATGGTGATGATAGGCGGCCCTGTGCCGCTTTTGCCACGAAAACGAAAGTATGTTATTCGGTTAATCATTCAATCGAAAGATTTCAATCAAATTTTTGAAGATTTCTCTTTCTTTTTGTTGACCGACCTTGCTTTTGTTTTTAGAGTAAATGCATTCCAACGGATTTTCTTTCGAAAATAAGCAAACTATGAGACAAATCTCCGCCATTGTTGCCTTGCTCGCCAGCGGCCCTTTATTGGCTGCGCCAGTCGGCAACTTGCGCACCGTGACCGCCACCGCCGGCCAGCAGTGGGATCTCGTGACCGATACCGGCGCCCATGTACAGGTTAGCCTGCCGCGCGCCGATGTGCTGCATATCTGGGCTGGTCCCAAGTCCGGCCTGACCGGCGCCGGCGACAAGGCCGCACCTATCGTTGTCGCTACGGCGGCGGCCAAGGTGGAGCACACCGTCAGCGAGCAGGCCGACCATATTGTGATCCGCACGCCGGCACTGAGCCTGCGTATCGACCGCAAGCCGCTGCGCTTTACCTTGTTCCGCGCAGGCGATGCGCAACCGCTGTGGCGCGAAGTGCAGCCGCTGGAACTGGGCGACAAGCAAAGCGTGCAAACTCTTTCTAGCGACAAGGCGGAGCGCTTCTTCGGCGGCGGCCAGCAGAATGGCCGTTATGAATTCAAGGGCAAGCAGTTGCAGGTATCGTACTCCGGTGGTTGGGAAGAGGGCGATCGTCCGAGTCCTGCGCCGTTCCTGATGAGTTCTCGCGGCTGGGGCATGCTGCGTAATACTTGGTCGGATGGTAGCTATGATTTGCGCCAGCAGGACCAGGTCTCGCTCGCACATGATGAAGCGCGCTTCGATGCTTACTATTTCGTCGGCAAGGACATGCGCGATGTGCTGGCGCGTTACACCGAATGGACCGGCCGCGCGCGCATGCTGCCGCGTTGGGCGCTGGAATACGGCGACGCTGATTGCTACAACGACGGCGACAACGTGAAGAAGCCGGGCACGGTGCCGAAAGGCTGGACCGACGGCCCAACTGGCAAGACGCCTGATGTAGTGGAATCGGTAGCGCGCCAGTATCGCGAACACGATATGCCGGGTGGCTGGATTTTGCCGAACGATGGCTATGGCTGCGGTTATTCTTCGCTGCCGGAGACGGTGCAGGGCCTTGCCAAATATGGCTTCCGCACTGGCTTGTGGACGGAGAACGGCGTCGAGAAGATGGCGTGGGAAGTCGGCACTGCCGGCACCCGTGTGCAAAAGCTGGATGTGGCGTGGACCGGTAAAGGTTATCAATTTTCGCTGGATGCGAACAAGTCGGCCTACGACGGTATCCTGAATAATTCCGATGGGCGTCCGTTCATCTGGACGGTGATGGGCTGGGCCGGGACCCAGCGTTACGCTGTCACCTGGACTGGCGACCAGAGCGCCAGCTGGGACTATATTCGCTGGCATGTGCCGACGCTGATTGGCTCCGGCTTGTCCGGCCAGGCTTACGCGACTGGCGATGTGGATGCGATTTTCGGCGGCAGCCCGGAGACCTACACGCGTGATTTGCAGTGGAAGAGTTTTACGCCGGTGTTGATGGGTATGTCCGGCTGGGCGGCGGCGGAGCGCAAGCATCCGTGGTGGTTTGCGGAGCCGTATGTCAGCATCAATCGCCGCTACCTGAAGTTGAAGATGCGCCTTACGCCATATATGTACACGCTGATGCACGAGGCGGAGCAGAGCGGTGCGCCGCTGGTGCGTGGTTTGATGTGGGATCATCCTGAGGATCCGGCGGCTTACACGGAAGCGTACAAATATCAGTATCTGCTGGGGCGTGATTTGCTGGTGGCGCCGGTGTATCGCAGCCAGGCGGTGAGCCAGGGCTGGCGCCGCGCGATTCACCTGCCGCAGGGCCAGTGGTTTGATTATTGGGATGGCCGGCAGGCGACGGCGGGCAAGGAGGGGCGTGATATCGATTTGGCCGTTACGCTGGACAAGCTGCCGGTGTTCGTGCGCGCTGGCGCGATTTTGCCGATGTATCCGGAGATGCTGTACGACGGCCAGAAGCCGAAGGATGTGCTGACGCTGGACCTGTATCCGCAAGGCGCTTCCGAGTTCACGCTATACGAGGATGATGGCAACACCCGCCGCTATCAGGAAGGCGCTTATAGCCAGCAGCTGATTCGCATGAACGCCAGCGCGGATGGCGTGCAGGTTGATGTCGCGCCGGTCGTCGGCAACTACGACGGCCAGTTGGCGCAGCGAAGCTACGCCTTGCGCATGCTGACCCGCCAGCGCCCAGCGGCGGTGAGCGCGGGCAGCGCCGTGTTGCCGTCGCTGGCTGACCGCGCTGCGTTTGACGCGGCGAGCGAAGGCTGGTTCTTCGACGCCAACGAGCGCCAAGGCACGCTGCACGTGAAGACTGCGAGCCGCGATATTCGCCAGCCGTTGCGCTTCATCGTGCAAGTGCCTTTGGCAACCGTCGCCGATGACGCCTTCCCAGCCGCACCAGCACTGGGCCGCGCCATTCCAGCCGACGCTATGATGGTGATGAACCGTCCAGCCGAAGAAAACGGCCATCCACTGGAAAACGCTTTCGACAATAATCCAACCACCTGGTTCCGCACTGCGCGCAGCCCGGCGGTGCAGGGCGGGCCGCACGAATGGGTAATCGGCTTCACCGAACGCCGTCTGATCGACGCCATCGAAATCGCACCGCGTAACGACCAGCACTGGCAGCACGGTCAAATTCGCGACTACGAAATCTACATGGGCGACAACAACGGCGACTGGGGCACGCCGATCAAACGCGGACAACTGAAGCTGTCGAAGGACATGCAGACCATCAGCTTCCCACCCGCCGCCGGCCGTCTGCTGCGCTTCCGTGTCCTTAGCACGCAGAATCCTGAAGGCGACGGTGCAGCCAGTACCGACCCTATGGTTATCGCAGCCAACGCACCGACAGCCCGCGCCTTCAACGCCGCCGTCGCCAGCGAAGTCGCACCGATTACGCTGTCCGAATTCCACGTGCTGGCAGTGCAGCAGAAGGAAGGCCCGGAACAGCAGCAGTTCCTGTCCGACCTGCCACTGCCGAAATCCGTCAGCCGCGACAAACCGGCAGGGGCAAAGGAGATGCGCATGAACGGCCTGTGGTTCCGCAAAGGCCTCGGCGTCGGAGCGTCCAGTCGCATCGACCTGCAACTGGCTGGTAACTGGAACCTGCTGCGCGCCGACCTTGGTATCGATGACAGCTGCCGCAACGCCGGCGGCATGCAGTTCCAGGTCTGGAGCGGTGAACGCCTGCTGTACGACAGCGGCCTGATTACCGCGCCAGCCGTAGTCAAGCCGGAGATCGATGTGCGCGGTTTAAGCCAAATCAGCCTGCGCACGCTGGGCGCGCATGGCAGCAAACCGCAGCAAGTCTGCGGCAACTGGGCCAATGCAGTCTTGCTTGGCACGGAGGGAAGCACGGTCACGCCGCGCTAATCCACAACACAGTTTTCATACGAAAGAACCCCTCTTCGGACCGGGGAGGGATTGTTGCAGCCTCACGATAACAAACCATATACAACAGGGAGAGAACCATGCACATGAAAAAACTGGTAGCCGCGATGATGGCGGCGGGTCTGGCCTCGGCAGCATTTGCCGCAGAGGATCAGGATGAGAAGATGGTACGAGTCGAGGTGACCGGCTCCAGCCTGAAACGCATCAACGCTGAAACGGCATCGCCGGTGCAGGTGATCGACGCCAAAGAGATCGAGAACATGGGCGCGCGCACGCTGCTGCAAGTGCTGGACAATCTGCCAGCCGCGCGTCCGGCACAGCAGGACTTCCGTTCCATGTTCACCGGTTCCGACGGCGCGTCGCAAGCCAACCTGCGTGGCC
This sequence comes from Duganella flavida, assembly GCF_009857445.1. GTDB lineage: Bacteria > Pseudomonadota > Gammaproteobacteria > Burkholderiales > Burkholderiaceae_D > Rugamonas > Rugamonas flavida. The sequence continues at coordinate 208,977 of NZ_WWCN01000013.1, read as the reverse complement.
TTGGCGCACAAGGCACGCTGGTGCTGTTGAACGGCCGCCGCCTGTCGTTCTACGGCGCGCCGGCCGGCTTCCAGACCATGTTCGTGAACATCGACTCGATTCCCGCCGCAGCCATCGAACGCATGGAGATTCTGACCGACGGCGCGTCGGCAGTGTATGGCTCGGATGCGGTGGCAGGCGTGATCAACGTGATTACCAAGAAGAGCTACCAAGGCCTGGAAGCGCGCGGCAATATGGACACCTCGCCCAGCGTGAAATCGTACGGCGAGCGCCAGGGCAGTTTGATCTACGGCCTCGGTGATTTGAACAGCGACGGCTACAACGTCTACGGCTCGGTCAACGTTTACCAGCGCGACCGCATTTCGACGGCGGACACTTACCTGAAACGTCCGGGCGCTTTCTACGATAACAATCCGACGTTTGTATCGGGCTACCGCGTCGGCGTTGGCAGTGAGCCGGGTGTGATGAATCCGGGGACTTTCTTCGTCTTCGACAAGAACAATAACAACGCCCGCACGCAGCGCGCCGTCAGCGGCTGCACCACCCAGATCACCGAAGCTTCCGGCACGCGCTGCGTGTGGAACTCGCTGCCATATGCGCTGGATACCGGCCCATCGTCGGACCGCGTTACCGGCTACCTGAATGGCCGCATCAAGTTGGGCGGCGATCTGGAGGCATTTGCGGAAACTGCTTACACCCACATCAAGCTGCGCGGCGAGAACGGTCCGCGCACCTTCAACAGCGGCAGCACCAACAACTGGTTCGCGCGTAACACCGGCACCACGCTGAATACCTTTGTGACACCTTATCTGGGCGCGAACAACGTCTACCTGAAAGGCAAGCTGGATGCCGACATGGTCGCCAAGATGGGCGGCGCAGCAGGCTTGAACTACCTCCTGCAAGACGCGGCCGGCCACTTCGGCCAGACCAATATCGACAATAGCTATCGCGCACTGGCTGGCCTGCGCGGCAGCTTTGGCGATGGCTGGGACTTTGAAACTGCGCTCAGCGTGGCAGGCAGCCATTCAACGCTGTACCAGACCATTAATATCAACACCAAGGGCTTTGAAAAAGCTTTCGGCCCTTTCACCAAAGACGCGGTCACCGGCCGCACCTACATCTCGGACAATCCGGCCTACAAGTTCGGCGAGATCAGCGAGTCCAATGCCGCGCTGCTGCGCGCAGCGTATCCGACCTTCGACATCCAGTCGTGGACCAAGCTGCTGACGTGGGACGGCAAGGTGGAAGGCACCATCTTCAAGCTGGGCGAGCGTGAAGTGCGCGCCGCCTTTGGCGCCAGCTTGATGCGCGAGAGCTTCTACACGCCGGGCAATCAGGATGCGGCCAATGGCCTGATTACTCAGCAGGGCGGTTCGTGGTTCGACGGCCAGCGCAATATCTCCGCCGTATTCAGCGAAGTGGTGGTGCCGCTGACCGATACGCTGGAACTGAACGCCGCTGCGCGTCTCGATAAATATCCGAACTTTGCCGCCAACCTCGCACCGAAGCTGGGCGTGCAATGGCGCGCGCGTCCCGAGTTGCTGGTGCGTGGTACGTATTCGGAAGGCTTCCGCGCACCTAACCTGGCCGAATCGGGCAGCGGTGGCGTGTTTGCGCAGGTGGGCGGTATTCGCGACACCGTGCGCTGCGACGAGACCAATGCGATGGCCAAGCTGCTGCTGAAGTCCGCTACGCCAACCGATGTCGATCTGGGTAAGAATCTGCTGAACTCCAACTGCTCGACCACGGTCGGTGGTTTGACGCCGCCTAACCCGAACCTGCGTCCGGAAAAAGCCAAGATCTCCACCGCCGGCATCGTGCTGCAGCCGGCCAAGGACGTCAGCATCTCGGTGGACTACTGGTTTGTCTATCGCCGCAACGAGATCGTGCGCCAGGACTTCAATGAGCTGTTCACGCAGCTGGTCGATAAATACGGTCCAACGCTGGCCGGTACCAGCGCGGCGATCCGCAATCCGATCAGCGATGCGGACCGCGGCAATATCGCAGCGGTGGCGGCGATGTGCAAGAACCCGGCCAATGCGGTCGCATGTTCCGGCTCGCTGCCAACCTACTCGGTCGGTAACATCGGCGGCTTGATTAACTCGTACTCGAACCGTGGCCGCACGCTGATCGACGGTGTTGACATCGATGCGCGCACTCGCTTCTCGTTCGGCGACATGGGCAAGCTGAATACCGGCGTCTCGGCCACCATCCGCCGCCGCGAAACCTATAACAGTGAAGACGGCACCGGCTTCTCCGGCAACTACGTGGGCTACTACGATTCGCCGCGCTTGCGCGCCACCTTCAATGCTGACTGGTCGTATCAGAAATTCATTACCAGCGTGTTCGTGAACTACACCGGCAAAACCAAGTGGGCCGCCGGTCCTTGGGATACCGACAACGCACCGGGCACCTGCATGGCGGCTGGCGTGGAGATGCCGAAGAACCAGTGCGATGGCGCGCCGTCGTACACCACGGTCAACTTGGGCCTGAGCTGGAAGCCGATGAAGAATCTGGACCTGGGCCTGAACATCAAGAATGTGCTGAACAAGCAGCCTTACTACGATCCTAATGGTTGGGAGGGCTACAATCACAGCCAAAATCTGTTCGGTCGCCAGTACGCCTTCTCGGCCAGCTATAAATTCTTTTAACAAAGGTAGAACTGATGGACAAGCAATTCAATCGACGTGACTTCCTCACCACCGGTGCGGCGCTGGCCGGCAGCTTGATGCTGCCGAAGGCCTTCGCAGCTACGCGCCAGCGTGTCCGCATCGGCATGATCGGCACCGGCATGCGCGGTCAGGTGCTGCTGCAAGAGCTGCTGCGCCGCGACGACGTGGATGTGGTGGCGCTGTGCGACATCGAGCCTATCATGCTGGGCAAGGCGCTGACCAACGTCAGCAAGCACAATAAAGCTAAGCCGAAGACCTGGGGCGAAGACCGCGATCCGCAAGCCTACAAGCGCATGCTGGATGCGGGCGGCCTTGATGGCGTGATCATCGCCACGCCGTGGGAATGGCACGCACCGATGGCCATCGCCGCCATGCAGGCCAAGATTCCGGTTGGCTGCGAGGTGGTGGCTGGCGTCACGCTGCAAGACCACTGGGATGTGCTGAACACCCAGCTGAAAACCCAAACGCCATATATGCTGCTGGAGAACGTATGCTTCCGCCGCGACGTGATGGCGGTGCTGCAGATGGTACGCGCCGGCGTGTTCGGTGAGCTGGTGCACCTGCAGGGCGGCTATCAGCACGACCTGCGCGCGGTGAAGTTCAACAATGGCGACCCGGCCAAGCCTTACGGCAGCGGCATCGAGTACGGCGCCAAGGGCTGGTCTGAGGCGCGCTGGCGCACGGAGCATTCGGTGCAGCGCAACGGCGAGCTGTATCCGAGCCACGGCATAGGCCCGTGCGCGATGTACACCAACATCAATCGCGGCAACCGATTCACGCGGATTAATTCGTTTGCCACCAAGGCGCGCGGCCTGCATGACTACATTATCAAGCAGGGCGGGGTGAATCACCCGAGCGCCAAGACCACCTTCAAGCTTGGCGACGTGGTGACCACCACGCTGGCCTGCGAGAACGGCGAGACCATCCTCCTGCAGCACGATACCTCGCTGCCGCGTCCTTATTCGCTGGGCTTCCGCGTGCAGGGGACGGACGGCCTGTGGATGGATGTGAACCACTCCATCCACATCGAAGGCAAGAGCAAACCGCACCAGTGGGACGACTTCCAGCAATGGCAGGATAAGTACGAGCATCCGCTGTGGAAGAAGTACGGCAAAGCGGCGGAGGGTGCGGGCCACGGCGGCATGGACTTCTTTGTGATCCACGCGTTTATCGAAGCGCTGAAGGCGGAAGCGCCGATGCCTATCGATATCTATGACGCAGTGACGTGGAGCGCCATTACGCCGCTGTCCGAGCAGTCGATTGCGCAGAACTTCCAGACGCTGGACTTCCCGGACTTCACGGCCGGCCAGTGGAAGACCCGCAAGCCGATTTTTGCGTTTGATGACCGCTATTAATCACCGCTAATAATAGCCTCAGCAAGGCGGTGTACAATCTGGGCGCTTAAATCCACCTCTCGCGCCCATGCTTTCACGCCGTCTTGCTCTTCTCTTCCTGTCTGCAGCCGTCATCGCCGGCTGCAAAACCACTCCTGTCGCCGAGACGCCTGCATTGCAGCCGCCTGTCGCTGTAGCTGAGCCCCTGCCTCCGAAAAAGATCAAGATCGGCCTCGCCCTTGGCGGTGGTGCGGCGCGCGGCTTTGCGCACATCGGTGTGATCAAGGCACTGGAAGCGCAGGGCATTTATCCGGATGTGGTGGTCGGCACCAGTGCGGGCAGTGTGGTCGGTGCGCTGTACGCCGCTGGTAACACTGGCTTCCAGTTGCAGAAAATGGCCATGGACATGGACGAAGCGCAGATTTCCGACTGGGCCTTGCCGCTGTTCCGCAAGTCCACCGGTGTGCTGAAAGGCGAGGCGCTGCAAAGTTATATCAATAAATTGGTCAACAACCAGCCGATGGAAAAGTTGAAGATTCCATTTGGCGCAGTCGCCACGGACCTGAAGGACGGCAAGCCGATTCTCTTCCAGCGCGGGAATACCGGCATGGCGGTGCGCGCGTCGTCGGCGGTGCCGGGCGTGTTCCAGCCGGTGACGATTAGCGGCCATACTTATGTCGATGGCGGCCTGGTGGCGCCGGTGCCGGTGCGCTTTGCGCGCGACATGGGCGCGGACTTTGTCATCGCCGTCAATATCTCCACGCAGGCTGACGTGCAAGCCACTGTTAGCTCGCTGGACGTGATCATGCAAACCTTCTCCATCATGGGCCAGCGCATCAACGAATATGAACTGCGCGATGCGGACATCGTCATCACGCCGCCGCTGGGTAAAATGGCCGGCAACGACTTCAATGGCCGTAACCAGGCCGTGTTGGCGGGCGAGCAGGCCGCCGCACAAGTGATGGCACAGATTAAACAGAAACTCGAAGCTAAACGTCGACCTTAAGGAAGTAGCTATGCAAACCAAACCATATTTGTCGCTCGCCGACGTGAAAAAAATCGCCGCCGCCGCTGAAACGGAAGCCGTGGCGAATAACTGGCCAGTGGTCATCGCCATCGTCGACGACGGTGGCCACCTGCTGTGGCTCCAACGCCAGGATGGGGCCAACCCGCTGTCGTCGCACATCGCCCCGGCCAAGGCGCGCGTGTCGGCACTGGGCCGTCGCGAGTCCAAGCTGTATGAAGATATGATTAACAACGGCCGCACCGCATTCCTGACCGCGCCGGCGCCAGTCGCCGACGGCATGCTGGAAGGCGGCGTGCCGATTATCGTGGATGGCCACACCGTCGGCGCAGTGGGTGTCTCGGGCGTGAAATCGGCCGAAGATGCACAAATTGCAAAAGCCGGCATCGCTGCGCTGAACTAAGAAGCTTGGCCAGTTTGTTTTTTCTATGCAGTTTAAATTTACAATATGAAAAGATAAATTGCTAACGCTTGCTGCCTCTGTGATACTTCCCTAAAACGCTGTTTAACAACAAGGGGAAAATAGATGAGGAAGCTTATTCAGATCGCCGCTCTGCTGGCGATCAGCGGTGCAGCAGGGGCGGCGGATCACCTGTATTTGCTTGATGGCTCTGCTGCCGATGCGCTTGGTGGTGCGGCGCTGACGTCGCATGGTGGCACTTTTGGTCCTACCAGCTACAGCTTCGGCCCCAATCAGGGCTTGACGCTGAACGATACGCTGGGCAGTGTCTATACCATTGATATGGCCGTCACCTTCGACACCCACAGCGGCTGGCAGAAGATAGTCGACTTCAGTGCACTGACCAGCGACACCGGTATGTACACCTACGGCAGCAACTGGAACTTCTACAATGTCGGCGATTTTGGCGCCACCACGGCGGACGGCGTGGCGTCACGCCTTACGTTGACGCGCAATGCTGCGTCGGTGGTGACGATTTATATGAATGGCAGCCAGGTAGGGACGTTCAACGACGCCGGCGGCATCGCCAATTTTGGCGTCAACGACGCCAACTTCTTCATCGACGACTATGCAACCTCCCAGAGGGAGGCGGCGGCGGGCAGCGTCGACTACATCCGTACCTACGACCGCGCGCTGGACGCCCGCGAAGTGGCCAGCCTGGCTGCGCCGGTACCGGAACCCGCCAGTGGGGCCATGCTGGCGGCCGGCCTGGGGATGCTGGCGCTGATAGGCGGCGCGCGCCGTCGCAAGCAAGACTGACTTCGCGAAATCGCTACGCCCCTGCCTTGTCAAGGGCGGGGGATTCTGTTATGATTCAAAGGTTTAGCCAAATCATATCTCTACCGTAGCGACTACCACTCATCCATCATCAATCTGACCGACTCCCCCGTGGCGCGCAAGCTCCTGGGTCGCTTGACGGTCGTCTGACGTGGCGCAGCTACGGTAACTTAACAGGAGTTGCCCTTGCCGCCATTTTTTTCTGGCCCCGCCGTTCCAGCCATCCTGGCCCTCGCTGACGGAACCATTTTCAAAGGTTTTTCGATCGGCGCTGCCGGCCATACGACCGGTGAAGTGGTCTTTAACACTTCCATGACCGGCTACCAGGAGATCCTCACCGATCCTTCCTACAGCCGCCAGATCGTCACCCTGACGTATCCCCACATTGGCAACTACGGTATCAATCCCGAAGACGTCGAATCCACCAAAGTGCATGCAGCCGGTCTAATCATCCGTGACCTGCCGCTGATCGCTTCGAATTTCCGCTCCACGCAATCGCTGTCTGACTACCTGAAGGCCGAGAACATCGTCGCCATCGCTGGTATCGACACGCGTAAGCTGACCCGTATCCTGCGCGAGAAGGGTGCTCAATCCGGCGCCATCGTCACCGCGACGCAAGGTAACGAGCCGTCGGTGTCGCAAGCACTGGACCTGGCGCGTTCCTTCCCGGGCCTGTCGGGCATGGACCTGGCCAAGGTAGTGACGGTGAAAGAGAAGTACGAGTTCACCGAAACCGAATGGACGCTGGGCGAAGGCTACGGCAAACTGGCCGATGCCAAGTTCCACGTAGTCGCCTACAACTTCGGCGTGAAGAAAAACATCCTGCGCATGCTGACTTCGCGCGGCTGCAAAGTGACCGTCGTTCCTGCACAAACCACCGCTGAAGAAGTGCTGGCACTGAACCCGGACGGCGTGTTCTTGTCGAACGGTCCTGGCGACCCGCAGCCTTGCGACTACGCGATCGCTGCTGCCAAGGTGTTCATGGAGAAGAAGATCCCGTTGTTCGGCATCTGCCTCGGCCACCAGATCATGGGCCTGGCCTCCGGCGCCACCACCCTGAAAATGAAGTTCGGCCACCACGGCGCCAACCACCCGGTACAAGACCTGGACAGCAAACAAGTGCTGATCACGTCCCAGAACCACGGCTTCGCAGTTGACCCGAACACGCTGCCGGCCAACTGCCGCGTGACTCACGTGTCGCTGTTCGACGGTTCGCTGCAAGGCTTCGCCCGCACCGATACGCCGGCCTTTTGCTTCCAGGGTCACCCTGAGGCATCGCCTGGCCCGACTGACGTCGCTTACCTGTTTGACCGCTTCATCGGCCTGATGGAAGCTTCGGAGAAAAAATAAATGCCAAAACGTTCTGATATTAAAAGCATCCTGATTATTGGCGCTGGCCCGATCATCATCGGCCAGGCCTGCGAATTCGACTACTCCGGCGCCCAGGCTTGCAAGGCGCTGCGCGAAGAAGGCTACCGCGTCATTCTGGTCAACAGCAACCCTGCGACCATCATGACCGACCCGGAAATGGCCGACGTCACCTACATCGAGCCGATCACCTGGCAAGTGGTAGAGAAGATCATCGCCAAGGAAAAACCGGATGCGATCCTGCCGACCATGGGTGGCCAGACTGCGCTGAACTGCGCGCTGGACCTGCACCACAACGGCGTGCTGGATAAGTACAAGGTTGAACTGATCGGTGCAACGCCAGAAGCCATCGACAAGGCCGAAGACCGCTCCAAGTTCAAGGATGCGATGACCAAGATCGGCCTGGGTTCGGCACGTTCCGGCGTGGCGCACTCGATGGAAGAATCGTGGGCGGTGCAGAAGACCGTCGGCTTCCCGACCATCATCCGTCCATCGTTCACCATGGGCGGCAGCGGTGGCGGTATCGCTTACAACGAAGAAGAATTCGAAGCGATCTGCAAGCGCGGCCTGGAAGCTTCGCCAACCCACGAGCTGCTGATTGAAGAATCGCTGCTGGGCTGGAAAGAGTACGAGATGGAAGTGGTGCGCGACAAGGCGGACAACTGCATCATCATCTGCTCGATCGAAAATCTGGACCCAATGGGCGTGCACACCGGTGACTCGATCACCGTGGCGCCAGCACAGACGCTGACCGATAAAGAATATCAAATCATGCGTAACGCCTCGCTGGCGGTACTGCGTGAAATCGGTGTGGACACCGGCGGTTCGAACGTGCAGTTCTCGATCAACCCGAAAGACGGCCGCATGATCGTCATCGAGATGAATCCGCGCGTATCGCGTTCGTCGGCACTGGCATCGAAAGCGACCGGCTTCCCGATCGCTAAAGTGGCAGCGAAACTGGCCGTGGGCTTCACGCTGGATGAACTGCGCAACGAGATCACCGGCGGCGCAACCCCGGCCTCGTTCGAACCTTCGATCGACTACGTCGTGACCAAGGTACCGCGCTTCACCTTCGAGAAATTCCCAACCGCCGACCACCACCTGACCACCCAGATGAAATCTGTCGGTGAAGTGATGGCGATCGGCCGCACTTTCCAGGAATCGTTCCAGAAAGCCCTGCGCGGCCTGGAAGTGGGCGTCGATGGCCTGAACGAAAAAACCAAGGACCGCGAGAAGATCGAAGAGGAACTGGGCGAGCCAGGTCCTGAGCGTATCTGGTACGTGGGCGATGCGTTCGCACAAGGCTTCACGCTGGAAGAAGTGCACAACCTGACCAAGATCGATCCGTGGTTCCTGATTCAGATTAAAGAGATCGTCGACCTGGAACTGTGGATGGACACCCAGAAGCTGGAACAGCTGGACAAGACCACGCTGTACAAGCTGAAACAGAAGGGTTTCTCGGACCGCCGCCTGGCCTTCCTGCTGCAAACCACGCCAGCTGAAGTGCGCAAGTACCGCCACTCGCTGGACATCCGTCCGGTGTACAAACGCGTTGATACCTGCGCCGCAGAATTTGCGACCAACACCGCGTATATGTACTCGACCTACGACGAGGAATGCGAGTCGAATCCGACTGACAAGAAGAAGATTATGGTGCTGGGCGGTGGCCCTAACCGTATTGGCCAGGGTATTGAGTTCGACTACTGCTGCGTACACGCTGCGCTGGCAATGCGTGAAGACGGCTACGAGACCATCATGGTCAACTGCAATCCAGAGACCGTGTCGACCGACTACGATACCTCGGATCGCCTGTACTTCGAATCGCTGACGCTGGAAGATGTGCTGGAAATCGTCGAGCTGGAAAAACCAGTTGGCGTGATCGTGCAGTACGGCGGCCAGACCCCATTGAAACTGGCGCTGGACCTGGAAGCCAATGGCGTACCTATCGTCGGCACCTCGCCAGACATGATCGATGCGGCTGAAGACCGTGAGCGCTTCCAGAAGCTGCTGCACGATCTGAATCTGCGTCAACCGCCTAACCGCACCGCGCGTACCGAAACTGACGCGCTGGCGCTGGCACAAGAAATTGGCTACCCGCTGGTGGTGCGTCCTTCCTACGTGCTGGGTGGCCGCGCGATGGAAATCGTCCACGAGCAGCGTGACCTCGAGCGCTACATGCGCGAAGCCGTCAAAGTATCGAACGACTCGCCAGTGCTGCTGGACCGCTTCCTGAACGACGCGATCGAGTGCGACGTGGACTGCATCTCGGACGGCGAAACCACCTTCATCGGCGGCGTGATGGAACACATCGAACAAGCTGGCGTCCACTCGGGCGACTCGGCCTGCTCGCTGCCTCCGTACTCGCTGGCGCAAGAGACCATCGATGAACTGAAGCGTCAAACTTCGCTGATGGCCAAAGGCCTGAACGTGGTCGGCCTGATGAACGTGCAGTTCGCGATCCAGAAACAAGATGGCAAGGATGTTGTCTACGTGCTGGAAGTGAACCCACGTGCATCGCGTACCGTGCCTTACGTGTCGAAAGCGACCGGCCTGCAGCTGGCCAAGATCGCCGCGCGCTGCATGGTCGGCCAGAAGCTGGCAGACCAGGGCATCACCAAAGAAGTGGTGCCGCCTTACTTCAGCGTGAAAGAAGCCGTGTTCCCGTTCGTGAAATTCCCTGGCGTGGACACCATCCTCGGCCCAGAGATGAAATCGACCGGTGAAGTGATGGGCGTTGGTAAAACCTTCGGCGAAGCCTTCGTGAAATCGCAACTGGGCGCTGGCGTCAAGCTGCCGAAATCGGGCAAGGTATTCCTGTCGGTGAAATCGTCGGACAAGCCGCGCGCTGTGAAAGTGGCGCGTGACCTGGTCGATATGGGCTTCACCCTGGCTGCCACCAAGGGCACCGCAGCGGTGATCGCGGCGGCTGGTATTCCAGTCACCCCGGTCAACAAAGTAGCGGAAGGCCGTCCGCACGTGGTCGACATGATCAAGAACCACGAAGTGGTCCTGGTCATCAACACGGTGGAGGAGAAACGCAGCGCCATTACCGACTCGCGTGCCATCCGCACCTCGTCGCTGGCATCGCGCGTGACCACGTACACCACCATCGCCGGCGCTGAAGCGGCAGTGGAAGGCATCCGTCATCTCGACGAATTGCAAGTGTACGATTTACAAGGGCTGCATAAAACCTTACACTAAGCCCTAATAGGTTTAGGTAGTACCCGGACCACAGAGCTCGCGCAGGCAGTACGGCGCGGCCTCTGTGGTTTTCCATTGTAAAAACAGAGTAAATAAATAACATGACTTCAGTTCCACTTACCAAATTCGGCGCCGAGCTCTTGAAAGATGAGCTGCACCAGTTGAAGACCAAAGAACGCCGTATCGTGATCGACGCGATTGCCGAAGCACGCTCGCACGGCGACCTGTCGGAAAACGCCGAGTACGATGCTGCCAAGGAACGCCAGGCGTTCGTGGAAGGCCGCATCGCGGAACTGGAAGGCAAGCTGAGCGCGGCGCAGATCATCGATCCGACCACGCTGGATGCTGAAGGCCGCGTAGTGTTCGCTGCTACCGTGGACCTGGAAGACCTGGAGTCGGGCGCCAAGGTGAGCTACCAGATCGTCGGCACTGACGAAGCGGACCTGAAACTGAGCAAAGTGTCAGTGACCTCGCCGATCGCCCGCGCGCTGATCGGCAAATCGGCCGGCGACGTGGTGGAAGTGCAGGCCCCATCGGGCCCGCGTGAATACGAAATCCTGGAAGTGCGTTACGTCTGATGCTACTCGCCCGCACACGTTTACTAGTCGCGACCCTGTGGGCCGGCAGTTTATGGGCGGTGGGTTATCTGGCCGCACCGACCCTGTTTGCTACGCTGAGTGATCGCGTATTGGCTGGCACTATTGCCGCCAGCCTGTTTAAGAATCAAGCCTGGCTGTCGATCGCCTGCGCGCTGGTGATGCTGGCGTTGCTATGGGCGACCCAGACCAGCACCGGCGGCATTTTTGCCGGACCGGCGGCGAATATGGCGGCCAAGGCGCGCCGTACTTTGCTGTTGATTGTGCTGGTGATGCTGGGATGTACGCTGGTGTCGCATTTCGGCCTGCAGCCGATGATGGCGTCGCTGCGTGCTGCAGCAGGGCCGGGCGGTGTGATGGAAGGCGCCGCGCGTAATGAATTCGGTATCTTGCACGGCATTTCGAGTGCGATCTACCTGGTGCAAAGCCTGCTAGCCGCTTGGCTGGTAGTGAAGCAGTAAAACAAAGCAGTCAAACTTCGCTCCCGCTGGTGCGGGAGCGATACCGTATCAGCTCAATACAGTCTTCTTGGTCGACTTCTGGCGTGCCTTGGCGCGCTTGATGTTACCACCTTGGGTTACACGTTCATTCCCCTTCAGCAGTACTTTGGTGACCGACGGACGCTTGGTGCCGCTGGCGCTGGCTTTGACGATGGTGACTTCGCGCATGCCTTTGCCGGAAGTCGAACGGGCTTTTTCCGTTTCCACTTTCGGACGGTACAGCACCAGCAGTTTGCCGATGTGCTGCACTGGCGCCGCTTTCAGCTGCTCGCAGATGGTTTCGTACATCGCGATACGCGCTTCGCGGTCATCGCCGAATACACGGACTTTAATCAGGCCGTGAGAATCCAGACCCAGCGAGATCTCTTTGATAACGTTGGCAGTCAGGCCATCGGAGCCGATCAGGACGATAGGTTTCAGGCCGTGGGCTTCGGCGCGCAGGGCGGTGCGCTCAACGGGGGTAAGTTTGATCATAAAATTTCTTTTTGTAGGTTCCTTAAAGGCAGTATTCTACGCGAATGGCTAAGAACAAAATAAACAAAAACTGGATTCACGACCATATTAACGATCCTTACGTGAAAATGGCCCAGAAAGAGGGCTATCGCGCCCGTGCGGCTTTCAAGCTGAAAGAGATCGACGAGGACGAGAAACTCATCAAACCTGGCCAGACCATTGTCGACCTCGGCTGCACGCCGGGTAGCTGGGGCCAATACGTCCGCCGTAAGCTGGCTGGCAAGGAGGGTGGCGGCATTAATGGCACCCTGATCGGCCTCGACATGCTGCCGATGGAGCCGATTGCCGATTTCCACTTTATCCAGGGTGACTTCCGCGAAGCGGATGTGTTGCAACAGCTGGAGGCGGTGGTGCAGGGCGCGCGGGTTGACCTTGTGTTGTCGGATATGGCGCCCAACCTGTCCGGTATCCACGATTCCGATGCCGCGCGCATGGAACACCTGATCGACTTGGCCATCGAATTCTCGCAAGCCCATTTGAAGCCTGACGGCTCGCTGCTGGTGAAGTGTTTTAAAGACATGGGTTTCAATGACATCGTGCTTAAATTCCGTGCCGAATTTAAAACCGTGATCCAGAAGAAGCCGAAAGCCAGTCGCGACAAATCGTCCGAGATTTTCCTGCTGGGCCGTGGTTTGAAAAACCCGAGTGATGGCATGGCGTCTGCCCAGCCGCTCGATTCCGAGGGTTGGCACCCTTGATATTTGCAGAACAACCCGCAAATTAAGCTCCGGAGCAGCAGTTTTATCTTGATTAAGCGTGTTTTTGCTCAAATAATAAGCTTTTCAGCCAGTTTTAAGCTGGCGCACGGCAGGGTTCTGGCACCGCCTGCCTATTGCGGGTAAAATCGAATTTCAGCCAGGTTTATCGATGCGCTTGCATCCAAGGAGTTTTCGTGAATAACATGTTTTCCAAATCAGCCATCTGGGTAGTCGTAGTACTGCTCCTGCTTATGCTGTACAAGCAGTTTGACAACCACGGCGTGGCGGGCGGAGCCAAAGCGATCGCTTATTCTGACCTGCTGGATGACGTGAAAGCCAAGCGCATCAAGGATGTCGTGATTGAAGGCGGCAATATCACCGCCACCCGCAGCGACGATACCAAAGTCCGCACCACCGCCACGCTGCTTGACCGCGGCCTGATCGGCGACCTGCGCGACAACGGCGTGCGTTTCGACATCAAACCGCCTGAAGAGCCTTCGTTCCTGCAGACGGTATTTGTGTCCTGGTTCCCGATGCTGCTGCTGATCGGCGTGTGGATTTTCTTCATGCGACAGATGCAGGGCGGTGGCAAGGGCGGCGCCTTCTCCTTCGGTAAGTCGAAGGCGCGCATGATGGATGAAACCAATAACACCGTCACCCTGTCCGACGTGGCAGGCTGCGACGAAGCCAAGGAAGAAGTGGGCGAGATCGTCGACTTCCTGAAAGATCCAAGCAAGTTCCAGAAACTGGGCGGCCGTATTCCACGCGGCGTGCTGATGGTGGGCCCTCCAGGTACTGGTAAAACCCTGCTGGCACGTGCCATCGCGGGTGAAGCCAAAGTGCCGTTCTTCTCGATTTCCGGTTCTGACTTCGTCGAGATGTTCGTCGGCGTGGGCGCAAGCCGCGTGCGCGATATGTTCGAGAACGCCAAGAAGCATTCGCCTTGCATCATCTTCATTGACGAGATCGACGCAGTTGGCCGCCATCGCGGCGCCGGCATGGGCGGTGGTAACGACGAGCGCGAACAGACCCTGAACCAGTTGCTGGTTGAGATGGACGGCTTCGAAGCCCAGTCCGGCGTGATCGTGATCGCTGCCACCAACCGTGCTGACGTGCTGGACAAAGCGCTGCTGCGTCCGGGCCGTTTCGACCGCCAAGTGACTGTCGGCCTGCCGGACATTCGTGGCCGTGAGCAGATTCTGAACGTGCACATGCGCAAAGTGCCGATTGGCACCGACGTCAAGGCCGATATTCTGGCCCGTGGTACGCCTGGCTTCTCGGGCGCGGACCTGGCTAACCTGGTCAACGAAGCTGCGCTGTTTGCTGCGCGCCGTTCCAAGCGCTTGGTCGATATGCAGGACTTCGAAGATGCCAAGGACAAGATCTACATGGGTCCTGAGCGTAAATCGATGGTCATCCGAGAGGACGAGCGTCGTAATACCGCTTACCATGAGTCTGGCCACGCTGTGGTTGCCAAGCTGTTGCCGAAAGCTGACCCTGTTCACAAGGTCACCATCATGCCGCGCGGCTGGGCACTGGGCCTGACCTGGCAGTTGCCTGAGCACGACAATATTTCGGGCTACAAGGACAAGATGCTGGAAGAAATTTCCATCCTGTTCGGCGGCCGTATCGCAGAAGAGATCTTCGTCGGCCAAATGTCGACTGGCGCTTCGAACGATTTCTCGCGCGCTACCAAGCTGGCCCGTTCGATGGTGACCAAGTTCGGTATGTCCGATGCGCTGGGCGTGATGGTGTACGAAGATACCCAGAACGACGGCTTCATGGGCGGCAGCAACAAGACCATCTCGGAAGCCACGCAGCAGAAAGTGGATGCGGAAATCCGCAACATCCTGGACACGCAATATGCGCTGGCCCGCAAGCTGCTGGAAGAAAACCGCGACAAGGTCGAAGTCATGACCAAAGCGCTGCTGGAGTGGGAAACCATTGACGCAGACCAAATTAACGACATCATGGCCGGTCTGGAGCCGCGTCCGCCAAAAGCCGGCGTGACGATCCGCAAACAGCCTCCGGGCGATGGCGGCAGCGGCGTTTCGCCTAGCGTGACCGCACCGGCTTAATCGCCACGCGGCACGGCATCAACTACCAAGGGTGAGGAGCAATCCTCGCCCTTTTTCATTCCTGTTCCACATGCAATCTACCTTACAGTTTGGCCGTTTTAATTACCCGTGGCGGGGGCAGGGCGTACGTGCCCGTGTGATGGGTATCCTCAACGTGACGCCCGATTCCTTTTCCGATGGTGGCAATTACCAGGCGCTGGAATTCGCCATCTCGCATGCCGAGGAAATGATCGAGGCGGGTGTCGACATTATCGACGTGGGCGGCGAATCGACCCGCCCCGGCTCGCCGCCGGTGTCGCTCGAAGACGAGCTGCAGCGCGTGATGCCGGTGCTGTATGCAGTGCGCGACATGGGCCCGGCCATCTCGGTCGATACCTATAAGCCGCAGGTGATGCGCGAAGCCATCATCGCCGGCGTCGACATGATCAACGATATCAATGGCTTCCGTGCGCCGGGCGCCATCGAAGCCGTGCGCGACAGCGATTGCGCGTTGTGTATCATGCACATGCAAAGCGATCCGCAGCATATGCAGCTGGCGCCGTCTTATACCGACGTGGTGGCCGAGGTGATCGCCTTCCTGCGCGAGCGTATCGAGGCGATGCTGGCGGCAGGCATTGATCCGCGCCGCATTTGTATCGATCCCGGCCTTGGTTTTGGCAAGACGGTAGAGCATAATTACACGTTGCTAAAATCTACATCCCGGCTGATCGCCGAGCTCGACATGCCGCTGTTGGCTGGCCTGTCGCGCAAGGCCATGGTGGGCGCGGTGACTGGCAAACCGGTGGAAAAACGCATGGCAGGCAGCGTCGGCGGCGCATTGGCTGCGGTGGCGCAAGGCGCGCTGATTGTGCGGGTGCACGATGTGGCTGAGACCGTGGATGCGCTGAAAGTATGGCACGCGGCACAGTAAAACCAATAACGATTAAGAGTACACAATGACACGTAAATATTTTGGCACCGATGGTATCCGTGGCCTGGTCGGCGAAGCACCGATCACCCCTGACTTTGTCATGCGCCTCGGCTATGCGGCCGGCAAGGTACTGGCCAGCAAGCGCAGTGGTACTGGCCGTCCAACCGTCCTGATCGGCAAAGACACCCGCATCTCCGGCTACATGCTGGAAGCGGCGCTGGAAGCGGGCTTTTCGGCCGCCGGTGTCGACGTCATGCTGGCCGGCCCGATGCCGACCCCGGCGATTGCCTACCTGACCCGCGCGCTGCGCCTGTCGGCCGGCGTGGTGATTTCGGCCTCGCATAACCCGTTCCAGGACAACGGCATCAAATTCTTCTCGGCCCAGGGCGCCAAGCTGCCGGATTCGGTCGAGCTGGACATCGAAGCCGAGCTGGATCAGCCGATGAACTGCGTGCCGTCGGAAAAACTGGGCCGCGCCAAGCGCCTGGACGATGCACAAGGCCGCTACATTGAATTCTGCAAGAGCACCTTCCCGAACGAGCTGGACCTGCGCGGCCTGAAAGTAGTGGTTGATTGCGCCCACGGCGCGGCCTACAACATCGCACCGCACGTGTTCCACGAACTGGGCGCGGAAGTGATCGCCATCGGCAACAAGCCGGACGGTTTTAACATCAACCTTGAGCACGGCGCTACTGCGCCGAAAGCGATGGCTGCTGCTGTACAGGCGCACGGTGCTGATCTCGGCATTGCGCTGGACGGCGATGCCGACCGCCTCATCATGTGCGACGCCAATGGCCGCCTGTACAACGGCGACGAGCTGCTGTACCTGATGGTCATGGATCGCCTGGCTACCGGCCCGGTCGCCGGTGCGGTTGGCACGCTGATGACCAATATGGCGGTCGAAGTGGCGCTGAAACAGAAAGGCATCGGCTTCGCGCGCGCCAAGGTGGGCGACCGCTACGTGCTGGAAGTGATGCAGGAAAACGGCTGGATCCTGGGCGGCGAGGGCTCGGGCCACCTGCTGGCGCTCGACAAGCACACCACCGGCGACGGCATCATTTCCGCGCTGCAAGTGCTGTCAGCGCTGAAGCGCGCCGGCAAGTCCCTGGAACAATGCTGTGCCGACCTGACCATCTTCCCGCAGACCCTGATCAACGTGCGCGTGGCGGCCGGTTTCGACTGGACCAAGAATGCGGCCATGGTGGCGGAAAAAGCCAAGGTTGAGGCTGAGCTGGGCGATAGCGGCCGCGTGCTGATCCGCGCTTCGGGCACCGAACCGCTGATCCGTGTGATGGTGGAAGCGCGCAACGCCGACGACGCACAGTCGATGGCACGCCGCATTGCCGACAAGATGGAAAGCCAGCTGGCAGCCTGAAATTTCAGCACTATAATTAAATCAGGTGCTTTGATTGACGGAATCGGTGATAACGATTAGAATACTGGTCTTCGGAGTGTAGCGCAGCCCGGTAGCGCACCTGGTTTGGGACCAGGGGGTCCAAGGTTCGAATCCTTGTACTCCGACCAAGAACTTCAAAAAAGGGCTGTCTTTCAGACAGCCCTTTTTTCATTTCCGCCGCAGATTCCTGTGGCGTCTTTCTGCCCATAGCTCAGTTGGATAGAGCACAAGCCTTCTAAGCTTGGGGTCGCTGGTTCGAACCCAGCTGGGCAGGCCAGATAATCCAAGACTTAATGCATCGCTCAATATGTCTTTGCACTCGCCCGGCGTTCCAGCCATTCACGCCCACCATTATTCAAGGCTTTAGCCACTGATGCCGCTGGCAGGCTATATACCGTAGCCCAAGTAGCACGTCCATCACTGGCATTAGAAGGGAAACTGCTGGATTCAATTGGCCAATGGTATTTGCGCTTTAATGTTTTAACGATAGCGGCGAGGGAGGTACGGCCTTGTAGCGGTTCGGCTCCGGTTTGGTCAGCATCGGATAATAATACCGCCAGTACGGCGCCACGCGCAGTTAATGGGCCAGGGAATTTGGGAGCTTTTGACATTGCGTATTTTTTGATTATTAATATAAAAGGCTGAATCCACTACGACACCTCATTATGCCAAAAATTAGCGTGTTGTCGCTCATTTCTGGCATACTCTCCTGGCCCGGCGTGAGGGAAAGTGTTGCCGCCGGCTTTGAGGAGAGCTGAATGACTATTGACTGGAACGTTTTTACTCCCGGCGCTGCGCTGGCGGGAGGAGTGCTGATCGGCTTGGCTGTCGCAGTATTTGTTATCTTCAATGGCCGAATTGCTGGTATTAGCGGAATTATTGGCGGCCTGATTAAACCGATACGCGGCGACACGGCTTGGCGGCTGGCGTTTATAGCTGGACTGATTGGTGCACCATTAATATATGGTTTGTTTTTCAAACTGCCTGAAATTCAGGTTGATGCCGATACTGCGACTTTGATTATTGCGGGTTTAATTGTTGGCATCGGGACGCGCTATGGCTCCGGTTGTACCAGCGGCCATGGGGTGTGTGGAATATCCCGGCTTTCCCCGCGTTCAATTATTGCCACCCTGATTTTTATGGCTGCAGGGTTTATTGCAGTATTTTTGGTGCGCCACTTATGATATTCGTTTCTTTTTTAGCTGGGCTGATCTTCGGCATAGGCTTGATTATTTCCGGTATGGCGAATCCGGCCAAGGTATTAGGTTTTCTTGATTTGGCTGGTAAATGGGATCCATCCCTGATGTTTGTCATGGGCGGTGCAATTGGCGTGGGGTTCTTTGCTTTTCTCTGGGCAAAATCGCGCAAGACGACTTTGTTGGGGGCAGAAATGAAATTGCCGACCGCGACTCAAATAGACCGTCGCCTGGTGATTGGTTCCGCGATGTTTGGCATCGGCTGGGGCATCGCTGGGTTCTGCCCCGGCCCCGCACTGGTGGGTGTTGGCATGGGCTTGCCGAAAGCCATCATTTTCGTCGCCGCCATGTTGGCAGGCATGGCGTTGTATGAATTGATTGAGCGCCTACGCGGTGGATAAGTTCAGCTGCGGAAAAAATGCGCAGTGAAACTTTATCCTTTCAGAACAAGAGCTTGAGCCTCGGCCCTGGGCTTTGTTAACAGCCTTATCCACAGAATTTGTTAACAACCTGGCGAACCGAAGCGCTAAACGTTAGTGGAGTTGCAGCGCAAACATCTTCGGCTGGAAAGGATTGATTTCCTTGCGCAGCATGCGCGGCATGAAGGGATCCGAAATGAAGGACTGCGATTTGTAGAAGTTGTCTGTGCCTTCGCCCGCCACCAGCAGCAGGCGGCGGATTCCCATGCTCAGCGCATACTGTTCGATGCGCTTCATGATCCAGTGGCCTATGCCCTGGCCGCGATATTCGCTCAAAATGATGAGCTCCGACACAAAACAAAACTCCGGCGCCGCCATTTCCATCCGGGCGATGCCGATCTGTTTGTTTTTCAATTCCACTGACACCCACTGGACTTTGCCGCGCGGATCGGCAGCGGTGGGCTGGGACAGCGCACCTTTGGCACCGGCATCGCGCCGGAATGCCATTAAAACCTTGGTGGCGGGTGCTGTTTTCAGCAGGCGAAATTGCAAGTCGAGATCCATGGTACCTTTTCCTGCTAGGTGATCCACGTATACTGCGGTGCGCACGATTGGCATGCAATGATCGATTTGTATAAATTGTTTCTTGTGCCCCTATGCGACAATGGGGCATGGACAAGCAATACTTTTATGAACCGGCGCTCGGCCACGGCCTGCCGCATGATCCCTTCAACGCCATTGTCGGCCCGCGCCCGATCGGCTGGATTTCCACCCGCGCTGCCGACGGTACGCTCAATCTTGCACCGTACAGCTTCTTCAACGCTTTCAACTACACGCCGCCGCTGATCGGCTTTGCCAGTTTAGGACGCAAAGACACGCTACGCAATGTCGAAGAGACCGGGGAATTCGTCTGGAACCTGGCCACGCGCCCGCTGGCCGACGCGATGAACGCCAGTTGCGCCGCCGCGCCGCCGGAAGTGGATGAATTCCAGTTGGCCGGCCTGAAGACCGCGCCATCGCGCATCGTCGGCGTGCCGCGTGTGACGGAAAGTCCGGTGTCGTTTGAATGCAAGTGCAGCCAGATCATCCGCCTGCAAGGCGCGTCCGGTGCAGAGACCAATAGCTGGCTGATTCTGGGAGAGGTGGTAGGCGTGCACATCGCACAAAACCTGCTGCGCGACGGCATATACGACACGGCCGGTTCGCACACCATCTTGCGTGGCGGCGGCCCGGCCGATTACTTCGAGATCACGCCGGATAACTTGTTCCGCATGACGCGGCCAAATTATCCGTAACGATCAATAGGTGTAGAACATGCGCTGGATCTGCTTGCTGTCGCTGGTCTTGGTCAGTGCCAGCATCAGCAGGATGCGGGCTTTTTGCGGATTCAGCGTATCCGACGCCACGAAGTCCAGCTCGTCGTCATTGGCTTCGCCGTTGCGCGCCACAATGCCCTGGCCGACGCGGCTGGAACGCACAATCAGCACGCCTTGCTTGCGCGCCGCCTCCAGGCTGGTCTTGACCGACGACGCCAGGCTGCCATCGCCCACACCAGCGTGGATGATGCCTTTGGCGCCGGCGGCAACCACCGCATTCAGCGCTACCGGGCTGACGTTGGCGTAGCCGTAGACGATGTCCACTTGCGGCAGCGCGTCCAGCCTGCTGATGTCGAATTCGGTGTCGACCGTGTTTTTGCGGGCCGACACGTGGTAGAAGTACGGCTTGTTACCCTGGATGTAGCCCAGCATGCCCAGTTCCGGGGTCTTGAAGCTGTCCGGGGTGGAGGTGTTGGTCTTGGTGACATCGCGCGCAGCGTGGATCTGGTCGTTCATGGCGACCAGCACGCCCTTGCCAACAGCTTCCTGGCTGGCGGCCAGCAGCACGGCGTTGTACAGATTGATCGGGCCGTCAGCCGACAGTGCGGTGCCGGGACGCATGGCGCCCACCAGCACCACAGGCTTCTTGCTCTTCACGGTCAGGTCGAGGAAGTAGGCGGTTTCTTCCAGCGTGTCGGTGCCGTGGGTGATGACGATGCCGTCCACATCCGGCTGCGCCAGCAGCGTATTGACGCGCTTGGCCAGTTTCAGCCAGTGCTCGTTGCTCATGTTTTCGCTGGCGATCTGGAACACTTGCTCGCCCTTGACGTCAGCCACCTTGGCCAGTTCCGGCACGGCGGCGATCAGGCGCTCCACGCCGACGGTGGCGGCGGTGTAGCCGACCGTGGTGGTGCTGGTGGCGCCGCTGCCAGCGATGGTGCCACCGGTCGCCAAAATGGTCACGTGGGCCAGTTTTTCTGCTGCCCCGGCATAGGAGCTGAGCAGCATTGCGCAGGCCAGCACGGCTTCACGCCAGCGACTAGAATGATGAAAGAACATGAGGTCTCCTGATAAAATTACAAAGATTGGCATATTGGCAAAAACGCCGTATGTCAACAATGCAGGGTGTTGCCGCGTTAACGCACGGTTGCGCTAGCTTGCGGGCACTAAGTAAAAGAGAAAAAATATGAGATTGACTATCACGATCGCATTATTGCTGGCGCTGGCCGCCTGCGGCAAGAGCGCGGAGCAAAAACAGCGAGAAGAAGCGGCGACGCTTACCAGCCTGGGCGAAAAATATGTGCGCGAAAAAGTGCTGGAACCCGGGCAGGCGCAGTTCCGCAACCAGTTCATCGGCAAGGGCGGGGCGCCGTGCGGCGAGGTCAACGCCAAGGATGCGTTCGGCAGCTACATCGGCTTCCAGCGCTACATCTCGGTGGCGCGCGACCTGACCGTGCTGGCGCAGGACGTCACCCCGGCCGAATTTGAGGCGCAGTGGCGGCAGCTCTGTCGATAACACCAATTGGCGCTATCATGTCTGTACCACATCGCGAGGATACGGCATGGAACTGAAACCTGGGGCCGGCAGCAGCGCCGCCCCTCACCTGGCATCATCCGACGTCGGCAACCGCCGGCACCAGATTTTCCCTACCCTGAGCGAAGACCAGTTTGACATCCTGATGCGCTACGGCGAACGGCGGCACTTTGCCGCCGGCGAGGTGCTGTTCCGCCAGGGCGACCGGCATATCGGCATGTACGTCATCATCTCCGGTTCAATTGAAGTGGAGCGCGGCTCGGCGCTGGGCTTGACCGTCATCGGCACCCACGGTCCCGGCATGTTCACCGGTGAGATGGGATCGCTGGCTGGCCGTGCCGCCGTCGCCACAGCACGCGTGGTGGCAGACAGCGAGCTGATTGTGATCAGCGAAGATTCGCTGCGCACGCTGGTGATTTCGGAAGCGGCGCTGAGTGAAACCATCATGCGCGCCTACATCCTGCGGCGCGTGGTCTACATGTCCGACCAGACCGGCGGCGTAGTGGTGTTTGGCCAGCGTGATTCGCAGGAGACCCTGATCCTGCGCCATTTCCTCAATCGTAACGGCACACCATCCGCTTACTTCGAGGCCGATGCCGACGACGATGCGCGCGCGCTGATGGAGCGCTTCGGTGTGCAACTGCAGGACATTCCGGCGGTGGTCACCATCAGCGGCGAAGTGCTGCGCCGGCCCACACTGCGCCAGGTGGCGGACGGCATCGGCATCAGCCCTGACAGCATCGACGGCCGCTTGTTCGACGTGGTGGTGGTCGGCGCTGGTCCTGCGGGTCTGGCTGCCGCCGTGTACGCGGCCTCGGAGGGCTTGACGGTGGCGGTGCTGGACGCCAAAGCGCCGGGCGGCCAAGCTGGCGCCAGCTCCAAGATCGAAAACTACTTCGGCTTCCCGACCGGCGTATCGGGGCAGGCGTTGGCAGGCCGCGGGCTGGCGCAGGCGCGCAAATTTGGCGCCGAGGTGGCGGTGCCGGTCAAGGTCAGCGCCGTCAATTGCGAAAGTCCGGAATACGATATCCAGATCGACAGCGGCGAGAAGCTGCGTGCGCGTTCCATCGTCATCGCCAGCGGCGCGCGCTATCGCAAGCCTGACTTGCCGGGACTGGAGCGCTTTGAAGGGCGCGGCGTGTACTACAGCGCCTCCTTCATGGAAGCGAATTTCTGTTCGGATGAAGAGGTAGTGATCGTCGGCGGCGGCAATTCGGCCGGACAGGCGGCGGTGTTTTTATCGCAGCACGCCAAGCATGTGCATATCGTGGTGCGTTCGAGCGGGCTGGCGGCCAGCATGTCACGCTACCTGATCCAGCGCATCGAAGCCTCGCCGAAAATCACGCTGCACACGCACAAGCAGATTGTCGAGCTGCGTGGCGGCGACAGGCTGGAAAGCATTTGCTGGCAAAGCGCAGGCGGTGTCGCACGTGAAGCACCGGCGCGCCATCTGTTCTTGTTCCTCGGCGCGGAGCCTAGCACCGCGTGGCTGGGCGATTGCGTGGCGCTGGACGACAAGAATTTCGTGCTGACCGGGCCGGACGTGCCGGCAGAACGCTGGCCGCTTGAACGCCCGCGCCACTTCCTCGAAACCAGCCGCCCACGCATCTTCGCAGTGGGCGATGTGCGCAGCGGTTCGGTCAAGCGGGTGGCGGCAGCAGTGGGCGAGGGCTCGGCAGCGGTGGCATCGCTGCACCAGGCCCTGGCTTCGGACCTGCTCTAAGGCTCGATGCTGCCCAGCGGTTTGCTGTGCCGGTTGGCGCGGCGGATCGGCGGCTGCTGGAGTGGCGGCCGCGCCAGCGCTTCCTGGGCGCGTTCGTAGCCGTACTGCCACTGGTCCTGCATGTGCTGCACGAAGACCTCGTAACTTGGCGGCATGCGCAGCTCGATGCGGTTGCGCAGCCAGTCCAGCTTTTGCTGTAGTTGCTGCTTTTCCAGCACCACCGACACGTCGGACGAATCAATGCGCATGTCGGCCAGGTGCGAGTTGGCGTAACGCAGGCGCGCGTTGCCATCCACGCCTAGCACCGCGCGCCAGGCGGGAATTGAGAATACCTGGTCGAAGGCTTCCTTGAACTCCATGATGACTTCTGTGCCGAGCGCGCGCGCGATTTCGACCGGGAACAGATCAAGCACGCCGCCGATGTACTCACTGCCGCGATGCTGGGCGCAGCGGAAGTAAATCATGTCAGCGATGGAGATGCGGGCAGCGTCGGTGACGGCCACGCTGCTGTCGGTCAGCAGCTCCTGCGCGACGGCGTGATCGCCCCAGCGCGGCGCGTTGAGCGGCGAATCCATGCCTTGCAGCGCGGCGGCGGCGCGCTCATTACAGAATACCGTCTCCGCATACAGCTTGCGCTGGCCGCGTGGCTGGCCGACGTCCGCCTCATCGAACAGCAGCTTGCCGCCAATGATGGCGACATCCACTTCCGGCGTGCCGGTGGCCGCAGGGAAGGGCAGCTGCGGCGGAATCTCGAACAGGTAGTCGGTGAATAAATCGGGAATCACCGGCGCGCTGGCGTTGCTCATCTTGCGCTTGGCGGCGCGGAATAAGGAGCCGAGTAAAACGGCATTGTCGGTGGAGCGCAGGCTACACCAGAACTGGTACATCTGCTCCGACGACAGCCACTCGCGCTGTGCCTCGGGATCGGGCAGGTTGTGAATGATGGCGGCGGCAATCGCCCCACCGCAACTGGCCAGCAGCACATCCGGCGCCTTGCCGGCCTGCCGCAGCGCGGCATACATGCCGATGTAGATCCCGAAGCGGAAACCTCCACCTCCCATCACCATGCAGCGTTTATACGGTTTATACAATTCTTGCGTCATAGGACGCAACCATACCACAAGCAAGCAGCGCCCAGCTTGCTTGACAGCCCTCGGCAGAGGCTTAACATGGCGCACATGGAAACCCAGACTACACCGACGGAGGAAATGCTACGAACCTTGCTGGTTCGTACTGCCGTATTGCAGACTGGGAGCGAGGCGCTAGCGGCATCCCTAGCCGAGCTGCGCGGCGGACAGGCTGAACTCCGCGCCGGGCAGGTCGTCATGCAGAAATCTATTAATGAGCTTCAGATAGATATGGCGACCACCAAAGCGACAGCGGCTACCCAAGCCGAAGTTGAACGCGTCCGGGCCGAATTCTACAAGGCGATACACGAGCAGACTACGCGCTTGCTGGTTGGCGTGACGGTGGTCTGCTCAGGACTCACCGCCGCCGTCTACTACATCGCACGCAACGTCCACTAATTACAGTTGATGCTCCAGCATGAGGCGCAGCGTGGCATACGTTGGCGTCAGACGGATGCGCTGCGTGGCGCCGCTGCTGTCGGTGTAGAGGGTGGTTTCGCTGGCTTGCTGGTGCAGCAGGTTGGCGGCGGAGATGCGTAGCTGCGTTTTCGCGCCCACTTTCCAGAGGGCGTACAGGTCCAGCTCACGTTTCGGGCTGGCGCTGTTAAACACTTTCAATGACTGGCGCGATGGGCCAGCGGCCTGGTAATTCAGGTTGCCGCCGACTGTGAACTGCTGCCAGCGATAATCCGCGCCGATGTTGGCGGTGGCTGGTGTTTGTGATTCCAGCCGGTTGTCCGGGCCGGGCACATTGTCCACGCGCGACCAGTTGCGCGACAGGTTGGCGCGCAGGTCCAACGTCTTTGTCAACGGCAGCTTGGCTTCCAGCTCCACACCATGCGCGCGCGCGTTGCCGTCGTTGAACGGCGCTTCTACCCACACGCCGTCCTGCTGGAACAGGCGCGATTGCGTTACGTCGCGGATGCGCCGCAGGTAGGTGCTGACGCTGAGTAGGGCACCGCCGCCCAGATAGTGCTCGTATGCCGCATCCATACCCCATGCCAGTTCCGGCCGCAGGTTGGGGTTGCCCTGTTCATCCGGATTGGTAGGATTATTGTTGTTGTCGTTGGTGTAGCGGCGCGGTACCAGCTTGACCAGCGGTGGCGCTTTGTAGGTACGGCTGATGGCCAGTCGCAGCACGTCCTTGTTCGCCAGCGCGTAGCGCGATTGCAGCGATGGGCTCCATACCGAGGAACGGCTGTCCAGCGCATCCGCTGCATTGGCGGCGTTGGCGCGGCTGGCTGTGTCCAGGCGTTCGTGGCGCAGGCCGAGGTAGAGTGAATACTGCTTTGTTACCTGCCATTCGTCCTGCGCGAACAGGGCGAGGCGATTGACGTTGGCGCGGTAGTCGGCGTTGTTGGCGCTGATTTGTACGTCCTTGGCGTCGAACACCGTTTCATTGCGGTCTTCACTGCGCACGGCGTGACTGGCGTCCCAGCCCAGCGCAATCGCGTGCTGTTCGCCGAACGGATGGCGATATGTGCCGGTGCTGGTCGCGGTGTTTTCCACCGGCCCGGAGTCGACGTGATGGCGGCCGAGCGGCTTGCCGTCGGCATCGCGGCCGTGGAAGTCGAAGATGCCGCTGCGGCGGTTGGTGGCCGCGCCCAGTTTCATTTCCAGCCTGGCGCCATCGGCCAGCAGGTGCGTCCAATTGACGTCGCTGCGCAGCATGACAAAGTTGGCGATGAAGTTGGCGTCGTTGTGCGGATATTCGCTGTGGTCACCAAGTAGCGCCGTTTCGTCGGCGCGATTGAGGTTGTCGACGCGGCGGATGTAAGCAAAGCTTTGCCAGCTGACGGTATCGCCATCGGCGAATTTCCAGTTCAGGCGCGGCGTCAGGGTGAGGGCGTCGGTGCGGCCGGATTCGGTTTGCGGCGTGCGGCGCAGCAGCGTGATGGCGTCGTTGGTGTCGCGCTGCTCTTGCCAGTCGGTGAAGGGTTTTTCGCTGCGCTTGCGTGTCAGCGCGGCGGCGAGGCTGTAGGAATAAGCATCGCTTTGATCGGAGAGTTGTGCGCTCAGTGCCGGCGTGTTCGCGCCGTTTTGTTGCGCGACGCTGGCGGTGATGGAGCGCTGGCCACGCGTCGCAGCTTTTTTCAGGATGATGTTGATGGCGCCGGCCATCGCCTGGTTGCTCATTTCCGCCGTGGCACTGCGCAGGATTTCGATGCGCTCGATGGTTTCCGGTGCGATGGCGTCGAGCGAGAAACCGGCCGCCACCGGCTCGCCGTTGAGCAGTATCTGCGTATAGCCGTTGCCAAGCCCGCGCATCTGGATAGCGTTGCCGTTGATGCTGATGCCGGGCAGGCGCTTGAGCACATCGGCCAGCGCCTGGTCGCCTTGCCGCACGATGTCAGCGTGGTTGATGACGATGCTGGTGGTGGTCTCGCGCTGGCGCTGCTCGGCGCGCGCGCCGGTGACCTGGACTTGCTGCGGTTCCGGCGTTTCCGAAGCGTAGGCGCAAGCGGAGACCGCCAGCAGCAGGCTGCTGGTGATGCGTTGAGGCGACATGGTTATCCTTTTTGCTGGCGGCGGACTTTGAGTGCGCGGGCGGTGGCGTAGGCGTCGAGGTTGGCGAATTTTGGCGCGGGATCGAGGATCCGGCCGTTCTCGCGCAGTTCGAGGTGCAGGTGCGGGCCGGTTGCAAAGCCGGTTTGGCCGACAGCGCCTATGTGTTGGCCTGCCTGCACGCGCTGGCCGGGCGTGACGCTTACGCTGTCCAGATGGGCGTATAAGGACTGCTGGCCGCCGTGGTCGATGATGACCACATTGCCGTAGCGGCCGTCGTTTTCGGCAAACGGTCCGGCGGCGATGACGGTGCCGTCGGCCGTTGCGTGGACCGGCGTACCTTTGGCTGCACCAAAGTCGATGCCCCGGTGCGGCGTCGGCAGCACGCTGCGAATCACGCCGAAGAAGCTGGTTACGCGAACCTTGTCCACCGGTGCGCGCCAGATTTCAGGTGACGCAGTTGCAGTGTCGATGGAGGTCGAGCTGTAGCTCGCCGCTGCTTCGCTGGTCGCGGCGGTGAATGCCAGCGCGGGTTGCAGCATCGCGCCCAGCGCGAGAATGGAGGCCAGTCCGGCGGCCACCAGCCATGTTGTGGCAGTGCCCAGTGCAGGCAGGCCTTCTTGCTGCATGTGGCGAATGCGGGCGCTGATCGTTGCGCCGCCGAAGGCCGCAGCTCCGGCTGGCGTGATCGTCGTCCATTGGCGCAGCAGGGCGGCGGCGTATTGCTTGCGCTGTTGTTGCGGGCGTCCAGCAAGGACGTGCTGATCGCAGCTGAGTTCCAGCGCCCATGCCATTTGCTTTGCCATCCAGCGCAGGGCGGGATTAAACCAGAAAATAGTCTGCAGAATGGCAGCGATGGCGAGGCACAGCGGATCGCGCACGCGCCAGTGATGCAGTTCGTGGGCGATGATCATTTGTTGCTGCTGGCGGCATAGCGTGTCGAGATGGGCCGGCAGCAGCAGGCGCGGACGACGTACGCCGATCAGCATCGGCGAGATAGCGGCGTCGGTACGCAGCACGGTCAGCCCGCGCTGGGCGATTTCTCGTAACTGATCGGCAGTGCACAGGACGAGCAGCTCTTGTGGCGACAAACGCTCGGCGCTTGCCAGCAGCCCGCGCCACAAGCGCCGCGCACGCAGCAGCTTCGCGATCGCCCACGCCAGACCGGCGGCGTAAGTCAACAGCCAAAGCGCAGCCAGCGAAGGCAGGATTTGCAAGGCCGCAGTCGCAGCCGCCGATGACGACGCCGCCGTCTCGCCATCGCCGTTGTCGAAGGCTGCGGTTTGTGGCAAGGACGGCGAGGCTGTCGAGGCGCCGGCCGCGCGCGCCGGCGCTGGCTGCGCGGCGGTGAGCGTTATCTGCGGTGCGATATTCATGTGCGCGCTGCGCGGTAGCGGCAGGAAAGGTATTACGGCGGTAAAGGCCACGACGCATTGCGCTGCAAGCCACACATCCCGGCGCGTTCGCAGCGCGGGACGCAGGCGCGCAGCACCGTCCAGCATCAACCACACCAGCATGCCTGCCGCCAGGCAGCTTGCGCATGCCACTAGCCATTGAAGCGACGCCAGGGACGCCATCATGCCTCGTCCGCCGGCCAGTCGTGCAGCATTTGTTCCAGTTGCGCCAGTTCCTGCTGGTCGACCAGTTTGGAGCCGGTGAACATGGTCACCGGCAGCGGTGCGTCGATCTCCATCACGCGGCGGCCGAAATCGTGTGCAAACGCGGCCAGCGTGCCAACCTTCTCCAGCCGCGCGCTGTAGACATTCACGCCATGCGCCAGCTGCAAGCCGACCATGTCCTTTTCCAGCATGCGATCCAGTGTCTTGCGGGTGGACGAAAACGACCAATCCAGCTCGCCGGCGGCGGCATCGTGAATCTCGCGCGCGCTCAGTGGCTGCTGCTTCCACAGCACTTTCAGCAAAGTCAGCTCGGTAACCGACGGAATATTCATGAATCTACCCTCTGTGCGACGAATGGGATCAGTATGCGACAGTTGTCGCATGCTCGTCAAGCCAATGTATATCATTTTGTAACATTGCTTTAAATAAATTCTAAATATGCTACGATGAATTTTTTGCTAACTAGCAAAAGGGCACGTCGTCATAATCCGGCGGCACGTAGAAGCGAGGCGCTATACAATGCCTGTGGCCGCAGCTATCCCAGCCGCAGCCACCTCTGCATTGGAAAATTTATGTATTACGGAGAGCGCTTCAACAGCATCACGCATACCGTCGGCGCTGCGCTGGCTGCGGTCGGTGGCACCCTGTTGATCATCCAGGCCGCCCGCAGCGGCGACGCCTGGAAAATCGTCAGCTGCAGCATCTACGCCGCCACGTTGCTGGCCTTGTACCTGACGTCCACGCTGTATCACAGCCTGCGCGGACGCGCCAAAGACGTGCTGCGGCAGTTGGATTACTGCGCCATCTACCTGCTCATCGCCGGCAGCTACACGCCGTTCACGCTGGTCAGCCTGCGCGGACCGTGGGGCTGGACCTTGTTCGGCGTGGTATGGGGACTGGCGGTGATCGGCATCGTGCAGGAACTCTTGTTTGCCAAGGGCGCGCGCGTGCTGTCGCTGCTGATTTATGTGGCGATGGGGTGGGTGGGCGTGATCGGCGCCAGCCCGCTGATCGATGCGCTGGGCTGGAACGGCTTTATGTGGCTGGCGGTAGGTGGCTTGGTGTACACACTGGGTATCGCTTTCTTCGTCACCGACCACAAATGGCGTTACGGCCACGGCGTCTGGCATTTGTTTGTACTGGGCGGCAGCGCATGCCATTTCGGCGCGGTGCTGCTGTACGTGGCGTAAGGATGGAACACCCGTGGATATCAACTCGGACGATTTAAAGACCTTCATCACCGTGATCGACAGCGGCACTTTGAGCGCCGCCTCGGTGCACCTCGGGCAGACTACGTCCGGCGTGAGCCGCGCGTTGTCGCGGTTGGAGGACAAGCTGGCCACCTCGCTGCTGACGCGTACCACGCGCCGCATGGAGCTGACCGAAGAGGGCCACCTGTTCCTGGAAAAAGCGCGCGCTATCCTGAGCGCGATGGAGGAGGCGGAAGAAACCATCCGCATTCGTCGCCAGAAGCCGGCCGGCCGCCTGTGCGTGGACGCGGCGTCGCCGTTCATGCTGCATTGCGTGGTGCCGCACGTGCCCGAATTCCGCGCCATGTATCCGGACATCCGCCTGGAATTAAGCAGCAACGACCAGATCGCGGACCTGATCGAGCACCGTACCGACATCGCCATCCGCATCGGCGCGCTGACCGATTCGACCCTGCACGCGCGCGCCCTGAGTTCCAGCCCGCTGCACGTGCTGGCCAGTCCGGAATACCTTGCGCAGCATGGCACGCCGCAAGCACCGGAAGACCTGGCGCGGCATGCGCTGCTCGGCTTCGTGCAGTATGAACTGGGCAACCAGTGGCCGTTGCGCCATGCCGCCGGCAATAGCCTGCCGATTACGCCGACCATGACCGCCTCCAGCGGCGAAACGCTGCGCCAATTGGCGCTGGCCGGGCAGGGCATTGTGTGCCTGGCAGACTTCATGACCCGCGCCGACATCGACGCGGGCCGCCTGGTGAAAGTTCTGGAAGCCGATAACACCGGCTACCGCCAGCAGATCCACGCGGTCTACTACCGCAACACCCAGCTGGCGCAGCGGATCAGCTGTTTCCTCGAATTTTTGCAGCAAAAACTCTGATCTGTGCAGGGTGCGGAGCCGTACAGAGAGCTGTGCGGCGCAGGGCTAAACTGGTGTCCAAGCTACTACAGCTGGAGGCCATCATGACACACACTACGCACCCTTCGAAGTACCTGGTCCGCGCTTACCTTGAGCGCCGTTCGCAGGAAGTGAAACCGCCGCCAACGCCGGACGAAATCCGTCGCCAGCTTGGCTGGGGCTTGATGGCCTTCGATCAAAAAGTCAGCAGCAACCGTAATTGACGTAATTGACCCTGTTTTCGCCGTTCACCGGCCCATTTCCGCCGTTCACCGAATAGCGGTATCCCCGCCAGCAGTTCCCCGGTATCGTTACATCCATACCGACTTGGGGGACTGACATGAACGTACAAACTGCCTACCAGTGGCGCAAACAGCTGGTGTGGGGACTGGCGCTGATCGCCGTCGGCACCATCGTGCTACTGGAGCGTATCGACCTGCTGGACTGGGACTTCGACCTGGCGCAGGTATGGCGCTACTGGCCTTGGCTGCTGGTCATCAGCGGCATCACCAAAATCATCCCGCCGACCAACCCGCGTTATCTCCTGAATGGATTCTGGGAGATCTTCTTCGCCGGCTGGTGGTATGTTTCGTTCAACCGCATCTGGGGCTGGGGCTTCGGCGAAACCTGGCCGGCGCTGCTGGTCGCCTGGGGGCTGGGCCTGCTGCTGCGCCCTTTGCTGGATAATATTTTCGCATCGATCAAGGAGCAAGCATGAAAACCCGCCGCGACCGTAATCCCGCCACGCAGATGGTTATCGGACTGATTGTGATTGGCGTTGGCATGCTGTTCTTGCTCGATAATCTCGGCTGGCTGGATCTTGACCTGCGCATCCACATCCTGCCGACCATCCTGATCGCCGCCGGTATTTTGAAAGTGCTGCAAACCCGCACCCAGTCGGGCATCATCATCGGTGGTGGGATGGTGGCGGTGGGCAGTGTGTTCATGCTGAAGGAAATGGGCCTGATTAACATCGGCTGGAACACCCTGTGGCCGCTGGTCCTGATTGGCGCCGGCGTCGCCGTGGTATTCAAGTCGAACGCCAACCGCACCGCGCTGGAACAGCAGCCGCCTGGCCCGCTGGATAAATCGGAAGCCGATTCGCTGATTAACTACACCGCCATCATGGGCGGCTTCAAACATCGCATCACCACGCCGGACTTCCGCGGCGGCGAGATCACCTCCATCATGGGTGGCTGTGACCTGGACCTGCGCCAGTCCTCGATCAACGGCGACGCAGTGCTGAACGTGTTCGTGATGTGCGGCGGCATCACCATTAAGGTGCCGATCGATTGGACCGTGGTATTCGACGGCACGCCGATCATGGGCGGCTTTGAGGAAAAGACCGTGCCGGTCACGGGCCCCGGTTCCGGTAAGCGCCTGATCGTACGCGGCTACGTCATCATGGGTGGACTGGAAGTGCGTAACTGATGCAGGAGATTTCCGCCACTCGCCGAGGGACCGTCATCTACCTGCTGGTATGGCTGTTCCTCGGTTGTGCATTGGGCGGCGTGGTGTCGCTTGCCAGCGAGACGCCGCTGGCTAACGCCATGCTGTTCGCGATTCCCATGAATCTGTGGTACGCCTTTGCCGCTGGCTATTCGGCTTACTACTTGTGTCGCGCCTACCCACTGGGCACACGCGGCGCCGCGCCGACGGCGATGGTGCTGGCTCTCGCGGCCATAGTGCTGGGTTTTCTGTGGCTGATTATAGGGAATGTATGGAACAGCGTTTGCCTGTTGTTGGGCGTGGGATGGAGCGGCATCGTCATCACGCCGCAGCTGTCGGTGTTGATTGTGGTGCTGGGCGTGCTGCTGTATGGCTTTGCGGTGGCGCTGCATTACCTGGTGATTGAATTCGTGCGGGCCAAGAACGCCGAGCAGCGCGAGCTGGAATCGCTGCTGATGGCGCAGGAGGCCGAATTGCGCATGCTGCGCACGCAGATCGATCCGCACTTCCTGTTCAACAGCCTGAATTCCATCAGCGCGCTGACCTCGCAGGATCCGAAATCGGCGCGGCGCATGACGCTGGAATTGGCGAGTTTCTTCCGTCAGAGCCTCGGCATGGAGGCACACAAGAAAGTAACGCTAGGTGAAGAGATGGTGCTGATCCGGCACTTCCTCGCCATCGAGCAGGTACGTTTCGGCGAGCGCCTGTTGGTGGAAGAGGAAATCGGCGAAGGTGCGGCGGAATGCCTGGTGCCGCCGATGATCATCCAGCCGCTGGTGGAAAACGCCGTCAAGCATGGCATCTGCAATATGCCGGAGGGCGGTACGATACGCATCATCGCGCGGCGGGCCGGCTCGATGCTGCACATCGGTGTGGCCAATCCGGTGGACGAAGACATGGCGTCCATTCGCAGCGAGGGCCACGGTATCGGCCTGACCAACGTGCGCCAGCGTTTATCCGGGGCTTACAAACACGAAGCTGGCATCCAGTGGGGCCGGCACGAGAACAGCTTTGGCGTGGACATCACAATGCCCGCGCAAACGAGCGAAGAAGGGGATTGAGGTATGCGTATCATCATCGTGGACGATGAAATGCTGGCGCGCGGCGTGGTGCGCGAATACTTGTCCGAGCATGCGGACGTCGAGGTCGTGGCCGAATGCGCCAACGGCTTCGAGGCGGTGAAGGCGATTACAGAGCTGTCGCCCGACCTGGTGTTTTTGGATATCCAGATGCCCAAGCTGGATGGCTTTGAAGTGGCCGAGCTGGCAGGCAGCAAGACGCGCTATATCTTCGCCACGGCATTCGACCAGTATGCGATCAAGGCGTTTGAATTCCACGCGCTCGATTATCTGCTCAAACCTTTCAGCCAACAGCGCTTCGACCAGGCGCTGGCACATGCGCGCGCCAATATCAGCGCCGGCGGCGAGGCGGTGGAGAAGATGGTGCGCGAGGCGACGGGCCGCAACAAACCGATAGGCCGCGTGCTGATACGCGACGGCGCCAAGGTCCACGTTATCACTGCCGACAAGATCGAGCATGTGGAGGCGCAGGACGACTATGTGCAGATACGGTCGGAGGGCAAGTCCTACCTGAAGAACCAGCGCATGTCGGAGCTGGAGGAGCAGCTGGACGGCGAGCAGTTTCTGCGCATTCATCGATCGTACATCGTCAACATCGCGTTTGTGGACCGCATCGAGCAGGCCACCAAGGATAGCCATGTCGCGGTGTTGAAAGATGGCAGCCGCTTGCCGGTCAGCCGCAGCGGCTACCAGAAGATACGCACGGTGATCCAATAATGCTGCACGAAGAGTTTGACCCGCCGGAGGAACTGCGGGAAGCCATCAAGTGCTTCTGGCATAACCGCTGGGACTTCGGCGAGCAGCCTGCAAGCTTTGAGGTGCTGCCGGACGGGTATGCGGAAATCATCTTCAGCTTCGGTAGCGTGATTCGCGATGGCGTGGCGCTGCCGTCGCCCTTCATGATGGGCTTATTGAACCAGCCGGTGTTGTTTGCGGCGGCGGGGCGGCTGGACATTATCGGCATCCGCTGCTATCCGTGGACGGTGTTTGATTTGCTTGGCCTGCCGTCCGGTAAGCATGGTGTGCAAACGTTCGAGCATCCGATCGCGCAGTTGCAGCCTCTGATGGCGCGGCACGTGCAGGCCGGCGATATCGGTGCGGCGCTGGACGAGCTGCAGCGCCATTTCCGGCCGCAGCTGGCGCTGGACAGCACGCTGTTCAAAGCCGGTGAGGCGATGCGCGGAGCGGGCGGTGCGATGCCAGTGAGCGAGGTCGCTGCAGCTGCGCATGCAACGGTGCGCACGCTGGAGCGCAAGTTCAAGCAGTCGTCCGGGCATACGGTGAAAGATGTCTCGGGCCTGATGCGCTTCGAGCAGGTGCGGAATCGCTTGTGGCATACTCCGCAGGTCAACCTTGCCGCGCTGGCGCAAGAGCTGGGATACACCGATCAATCGCATTTAAGCCGCGAGTTCAAACGATACAGCGGCGCGACGCCGGCTGCCTTCGCGCGCAAGGCCAAGGTGCAAGCCGCCAGCAAAGAGATTGTCGCATTTGTACAAGCCCCTGCCGGAGACTAGCCCTAGACTGCGGGGCATGAACACACCACATCACGTAATCATTGCAGGCGCTGGACCGGTAGGCCTGTTGCTCGCTTGCGAGCTGGCGCTGGCCAAATGCTCGGTCCTCATCCTTGAAAAATCGGACGATCCGCACTCACTATTGAAGCAGCTGCCGTTCGGCATACGCGGCTTGAATGCGCCGTCGATTGAAGCGCTGCACCGGCGCGGGCTGCTGGAGGAAATGGAAGTGCCCAAGCGCTTGCAGAATCCCTTCACCGGCACGCGCACCAAACAAGCCGGCCACTTCGCCGGCATCCAGTTCGAGCATGACAACATCGATACCTCCGGCTGGCCGCAAGGTTTGCCATACAGCCTGCTGTCCGAGATGGCGGAACTGGAACAGGTGTTGACGCGCCGCGCGCTATCGCTGGGCGTAGAGATCCGGCGCGGCGCAGGCATCACCGATGTGGCGCAGGATGCCGACGGCGTGAGCGTGACCGCATCCATGGCCGGGCAGCAGCGGACGGCACGTGCAGCTTGGCTGGTCGGCTGCGATGGTGCGCGCAGCGTGGTGCGCAAGCAGGGCGGATTTGAGTTCGCGGGCACTGAGCCTGAATTCACCGGCTACTCCGCCAAGGTGGACCTGGTCGATGCCGAGTTGCTTGCTCGCGGCCGTGTGGTGACAGAGCGCGGCATGTACTTCCAATCGCAGCCGGGCTATCTCAACCTGCAGGACTTTGATGGCGGCGCCTTCCACCAGACCGGCGAACCGGTTACGCGCGACCACTTGCAGGCGGTCTTGCGCCGCATCTCAGGCGTCAACGTCGCCATCGGCGCGCTGCACGTTGCCACCACGTGGACTGACCGTGCGCGGCAAGCCACCAGCTACCGCAATGGCCGCATCCTGCTGGCCGGTGACGCGGCGCATATTCACGCACCGCTGGGCGGGCAAGGCCTGAACCTCGGCATCGGCGACGCCATGAACTTGGGCTGGAAGCTCGCGGCCACCATTCACAACGAAGCGCCGGACGGCCTGCTGGATAGCTACCAGGCGGAGCGCCATCCGGTCGGCGTTCGGGTCCTCGATTGGTCGCGTGCGCAGGTCGCGGTGATGCGGCCAACGCCGGAAGGTCGTGCCTTGAACGCCATCTTCCGGGACTTGATCAACACCCGCCACGGCGCTACTTACTTCGCCTGCCGCGTGTGGGGCCTGATCTAGCCTTCGATGCGCCACCAGCTGGGCATCAGCTCCTGGATTTCCGGACGGCCAAAGCGGTCGTCGATCAGGTAGACCGTGCCTTTGTCGGACTGCGTGCGTATCACGCGGCCGGCCGCCTGCACCACCTTCTGCATGCCGGGATAGGTGTAGGTGTAGTCGTAGCCTGCGCCGAAGATGGTCTCCATGCGCTGGCGTATCTGCTCGTTGACCGGATTGATTTGCGGTAGGCCCAGCGTGGCGACGAAAGCGCCGATCAGGCGTGCGCCCGGCAAGTCCACGCCTTCGCCGAACGAGCCGCCCAGCACAGCGAAGCCGATGCCTTCGCTGTCGAGCGTAAAGCGATCAAGGAAGTGCGCGCGCTCCGCTTCATCCATGCGGCGCGATTGCCGCCACGTTGGCACCTCCGGATGCAGCTCGCTGAACTGGTTGGCCGCCTTTTCCATGTAATCGAAACTGCTGAAGAAGGCGAGGTAGTTGCCGCGCTGTTGTGCGTACTGCTTGCCCATCAGGTCCGCGATGGGCTTCAGAGATTGCTGGCGGTGTTGGTAGCGCGTCGAAATATGCTTCGCCACCTGCACCGACAACTGCTCCGCCACGAATGGCGACTCCACGTCCACCCACGCGGTGGTATCCGGCATGCCGAGCATGTCGCCGAAGTAGTTCCATGGGCTCAGGGTGGCCGAGAACAGCGCCGTGGTGTGCGTGCTTTCAAAGCGCGGCTTTAGATACGGGGCCGGTACGATGTTGCGGATGCAGAGCACCGAGTTGCTATTGCTGGCGCGCGCGCCCGGCGCCTTCTCGATATCGAATAGCGCGTGGTCGCCAAAGCTTTCCGCCAGTCGCGCGAACATCAGCGCGTTGAAGTAGAAGCTTTGCAGGTCCGGCTCCACGTAGCCCGGATGGTCGGCCATGTAGTCGGAGATGGCGGTCGATGCGGTCTGCAACGCGCCCATGAATTTTTCCGGCAGCTCGGCATAGGACTGGTACTCGGCCGCCTGGTCTTTCTCCAGCTGGTTCCATTGCTTATGCACGCGCTCCAGCGGTTTTTTCAATTCCTCCGGGGCGATCTTGCGCAGCAGGCGCAGGCTGTCGTGCTCCATGTCGGCCGAATACATCTTGCGGGCGCGCGAGACCATGTTGTGGGCCTCGTCCACCAGCACGTTGACCTTCCAGTCGTTCAGCTGCGTGAGGCTGTACAGCATGGCGCTGCCGTCGAAGTAGTAGTTGTAGTCACCGATGACGATGTCGCACCAGCGCGCCAACTCGCT
Source organism: Duganella flavida (assembly GCF_009857445.1). GTDB lineage: Bacteria > Pseudomonadota > Gammaproteobacteria > Burkholderiales > Burkholderiaceae_D > Rugamonas > Rugamonas flavida. Next base: position 171,394 of record NZ_WWCN01000013.1, on the reverse strand, counting down.
GCTCAAATAGTAGGGGCAGACATTGTGGGCGAGGGCGATCGCACGTAGCGTGTCGCGATCCAGCGTCGGCGGTGCGCCACCATTTGACGATGGCGCCATGATCGCCAGCGCGGATTCGCGCGCCGCCGGCAGGCGGTCGTAGAAGCCTTTCGCCAGCGGGCAGGAATCGCCGTGGCAGGCCTTGTCCGGATTGACGCAGGCGGTGCTCTTCGCTGCTAGTTCCAGCGTGCGCAGTGGCAGCAGCGGCGCGCCTTCGCGGATCAGGTCCACCGCATCGAGCGCCATTTGACGCCCCGAGGTTTTCGCAGCGAGGAAGAAAATTTTATCGACGCCATGTTCGGCGCTGGCTTTTAGCATCGGGAACAGGCTGCCGACGGTTTTGCCGATGCCGGTAGGCGCTTGCGCCAGCAGACATACCTTGCGGTTGCTGGCGCGGTACATGGCTTCCGCTAGTTGGCGCTGGCCGGGGCGGAAGTCGCCGTAGGGGAAGCGCATCACCTTCAGTTGCTGGTCGCGCTCCGCGCGGTGCGCCATCTCTTGCTGTGCCCATTGCAGGAACAGCGTGCATTGCTGTTCGAAGTAGGCTTGCAGACCGGCCGCCGTGTGGTCTTCGTGCAGCACGGTTTCTTTCTGGCTGCCGATGTCGAAGTAGACCAGCGCGAGGCGGATTTTTTCCAGACCCTGGTCCTGGCACAGCAGGTGGCCGTAAATCTTGACCTGCGCCCAGTGCAGCGCGCGCTGGTTGTCCGGCATTTTCTTCAAGTCGCCGCGATAGGTTTTGATTTCTTCGAGGCGGTTGGTGCGGATGTCGTAGCCGTCGGCGCGGCCGCGCACGTGCAGCGGGCCGAAGTCGCCGGACAACGCGATCTCGGTCTGGTAATCGTCATCGCGGCGCGAGGTGACCACGCCGTGACCGGCGATGCCTTCCTGCGCGGTGGGCGAGGGCGTGAAGCGCAGATCGAGGTCGCCGGTTTTGGCGGTGAACTCACAGAGGGCGCGCACTGCTACGTTGTACTTCATGCTGCCCACTGCAAATAGCAGACCGAAACCGGCATCTGGTGCTCTGCGCAGTACTCGATCCAGCGCAGCTGGTTGTCCTGCAGGCGGTCGCCGGGGCCTTTTACTTCGATCATATTGTAGCGGCGCTCGGCCGGCCAGAACTGGATCAGGTCGGGGAAGCCGCTGCGGTTGGATTTGATGTTCTGCAGGATGCGTTCAAACGCGTGCTTCAGGTGCTGTGGCGGGATGCAAGCGAGCGCCATCTCCAGCAGCTCCTCGCTGATCGCTTCCCAGTACAGGAAGGGCGACTGGATACCATACTTGGCCGCGTAGTTGGCGCGGATGGTGGCGCGGTATGCGTCGCCATCCAGCTGCGACAACGCGTGTTCAAACTGCTGCGCGCGGCGGCGCTGGAAGTCGGCGCTGTGCAAATCGGCCGGGCCGCGATGATACGGATGGAAGAACGCACCCGGTATCGGCGAGAACACCGCATCCCAGCACAGCAGGCCAAACAGGGAATTCATCAGCGAGTTCTCGACGTAGTAGACCGGCGCGTCGTCGCTGTGCAGATGGTCGCGCACCACGAATTCGACGTAGTAGTCTTCCTGCGGCGGCGGCAGATTCAGGTCGATGCGCTCGGCCTGCGCCAGCAGCACCGGCGGCGGCTTGGCGTGACCGAGCTTGCGCGCGAGGCGCGGCGCCATGCGCAGCAGCTGCTGGCGTTCGGCCTCGCTCTCCGGTGCTTGCATGGCGGCTTGCAGTAAATCGAAAGCCTCGCGCGGCTGCTGGTTTTTTTCCAGCACGCGGATGGCGCGGGCGCGGGCGCCGGGATAGTCGCAATCGGCGTACAGCGCGTAGGCGGCCGGCCAGTCGGACTGCTTTTCCACGTGCTGGGCGATGGCGAAAATCAGCTTGTTGCGGCGGCTGCGCAGCCATTCGTTGTCGGGCGCGCAGGGCGGCAGGTCGGCAATGACGGCGGCCGGTTCTTCACCTTCGGCAAAGCGCTCGTGGCACTGGCGCAGGGTGAGGAAATCATCGATGTCGCGGCGGCTGCGGAAGCCGCGCGCGGCCGGCGAGAACTCGACCTTTTCGTATTGGTAAATGCCAAGGTCGGACAGCACGAAGTCAGTCCAGTCCTGATGGTAGTTGCCGAAGAAGATGAGGCGCAGGCGGTCGCACAGCTCTTGCGTGAGATTGCGGTAGACATGGTCGCCCGAATTGGCGTACCAGGCGGAGAAGCGGTGCTCGGCGTCGTACTCTTCGCGTAGTGCTTCCAGTTGCTCTGCCTTGCGCAGGTGCTTGACGTGCGTTGCCAGCTTGAAGACTTTGGCGATTTCCGGTTTTTGCAGCAGGTCGAACAAGGCGTCCAGCCCCAGTTGCGGATCTTCTGCGATTAGGCCGAGCTCGGCCAGCGGGCGCGCCGCCTCATGCGTGCTGCCGATTTCGGCATACACCAATTTACTGGCGCGGAACACGGTGCCTTTGCGCATCACCATGCGCACGAACAGCGCACGCGAAGCTTGTGGCAGCGAAGGGAATACGGTGAGGAAGTGGCGTTCTTCGGGAGTGAGCAGATCGTCGTAGCGTTCGGCTATCCACACCAGCACCTGGTGAAAATTCTCCAGATAGTAGAACGGATTGTCGAGAACTTTGATCATTGCAGCGGGGACGAACGACGATTAACTGTATTTATGTACAGTGTATCGCGTTCGCCCTCGCCGGTACAGCAAAATTTCGGGGTCAGTTCTGCCATTGGTACATGAGCTCGTGTACCAATGGCAGAACTGACCCCGGGTTTTATTTCTTGGCTTTGGCCGGTTTGGCTGGTGCGGCCTGGCCAGCCAGTGCGCTGGCTTTGGCGATTTCCGCTTCTACCACCTGCACGGCTTGCTTGGTGGCCTTGGTCACTTGCTCATAGCCGGCGAAGGCGTTGTCGATCGCGGTTTTCACGATCTGCACGGCGTTTTCCGAGCCGGGACGTACGTTCTTGGTCACGTCGTAGATCAGGGCACTCAGGTTGCTCTTGGCTTCGGCCACGTGGGCGTCGGCGGCGCGGGTGAATTCTTCGCGGATCTCGGCAATGATGTCGCCCAACTGCTGGTGGTAGGCGGCGGCGCCTGCTACACCGGGCTGGATCTGCTCGGCGGCCAGTTTGATGGCGGCTTTTGGATCCGGCGCCTGGCTGATTTCCTTGCCGGCAGCTAGGTTATCTTCCAGGTGCGATTTGGCGGTGGAGATGTTGAGGGCAATCACTTGTTCCACGCCCTGTACGGTTTTGCTGGTCAGGGTGTTGAACGTTTCAAGTTGGAATTCAAACAGCGCTTTGGTAACGTTGGCAAATTGCTCTGGATTCGTGAACATACAGTCTCCTTGTTATAAAGGTGGATGCAGCGTACAGCGATTCTCGGTCTAACTTGTGTGCGATTTTATTATCTAACAACAATTAATTTCTCGCAACGGGCATCGCGGAAGGGGCCATAAGCCTTTTCCCAGCCTTCCCCTAGCGGCGTTTGCGAGCAGATCAGCGCGCCATCTATCTTGCTGCGCCACTTCCACCACGGCGCCGGCTCGGCATTGAGCGTGCTGCAGCACAGGGCCAGCAGCAAGGTCGTCGTCACTTTCACATTGATTTTTTTCATGTTCACACCAGTTGTTGCGCGCAGACGCGATTGCGGCCACTGTTTTTCGCAGCGTACAGCAATTCGTCGGCGGCGGCGATCATGTTGTCGTGCGCTTCGTGTGTGGAGCTGGCGAAGTCGACGCTGGCGACGCCGAAGCTGGCTGTCACATGGATCTGCTGGCCTTCGTGATCGACCGGTGTGTCGGCCAGGGTCTGGCGCAGGCGCTCGGCCAGCAGCTCGCCGCCGGCCAAGTCGGTTTCCGGCAGGATCAGCAGGAATTCCTCGCCGCCGTAGCGCACTACGCTGTCGATGCTGTCGCGCGTCATCGATTGCAGCAGGGCGGCAAAGCGCTGCAGCACGGCGTCGCCGCCGTAGTGGCCGTAGGTGTCGTTGACCGCCTTGAAGTGGTCGAGGTCGCTCATGATGACGGTCAGGCTCAGGCGGTAGCGCTGGGCGCGCGAGATTTCCGTTTCCAGCAGCTGCTCGTGCAGGTGGCGCCGGTTGTAGCAGCCGGTCAGCGGATCGCGCACCGACAGGTTTTTCAGCACCATCTGCGCGCTGTATTCTTCGCGCCACAAGATCTGGTAGCGCCGTGCCGCCACGTAGCCGAACACGTTGGTCAGGGCTAGCAGTGACGCCATCGTGGCCAGTTCAAGAGTGGGCATGCCGCCCAGTTGCCACGCCAGCAGCATGAAGAAGGCGGTTGCCGCCGCCGCGATCGTCACTGCGTAAATCAAGCGGTTCGGGATGTAGATGTACAGCACGATGACCACGATGGACATGGAAATCGCATGCAGCGAAAACTCGGTCGGCCGCAGCGCGGCGATCAGCAGGAAACCGGCTGCGCCCGCTACTTCGACGATATTGGCCGCTACCCGCGTGAACGGGATCGAATCCGGCCGCCGCTTCAGCAGCGCCAGGCAAGTCAGCACCACGGCCGCCACGGCGATGCGCGCGCCCACTAGCAGACAGGTTTTCAGCGAGTAGCCGACCCAGATCAGGTCGGTCGCGGCAAAGCACAGGTAGAACAGGGCGCAGAACAAAAAGGTCACGCGCAACTGGGCGTGCGTCATGGCCAGTTGGTGACGCAGGAATTCGCTCTCGGTCGTGGCGTCGCAGAACTCGCAGCGCAAGGGCGCTACTTTAATTGTCCTGGACGGAACGGGGTTAGGTGGCATGACCGCGTGTCTCCGCTAGAGGTCGGCTATTTGCCGGTCTGATAGCAGCAATTATACGTCTGCAACAATTGCGGGGCGGAAAAAATTAGCGCACGACTACAGTGGCGCAACCCTTGGTAGCCTTAACATGAAGCTGGTGCCTTGGCCCGGCGTGCTGGCTGCCTCGATGCGGCCGCCCAGCATACCGGTCACGATGTTGTGTGTGATATACAAACCGAGCCCGGAGCTGCCTGCGCCGAGCCGGGTGGTGAAGAAGGGATCGTAGATGCGCGGCAGGTGCTCGGGCGCGATGCCGGTGCCGGTGTCGCTCAGGATGATGGCAATTTCGCCGTTGCCGCTGTCGTGGGCCGACAAGGTAATGCTGCCGCGGTCGTAGTGACGTTCGGCAAAGCCGTGCACCAGGCTGTTTTCGATCAGGTTTTGCAGCGCCTGCGTCAGCGGGCCAGGATAGCTGTCCATTTCCAGCCAGTGTTCGACGTCCTCGATCAGCTCCAGCCCGCGCTGGCGCACCTCGCCCTGCACCGATTGCAGCAGCCCGGCCACCACGTCGCCCAGCACGAACTGGCTGCGCTGGCTGTTGCCGCCCTCGACCGCAATGCGCTTGAAACCAGCCACCAGCGCAGCTGCGCGGTTGAGGTTGCGCAGCACCACCTCGTCGGCGGCGCTGGCTTCGTCGAGGTAGGCTTGCAGCACCGAGCGGCGCAGGCCGCTTTCAAGGTCGTGGCGCAGCGCGGCGGTGCGCTCGCTCATGCTGCTGGCCATGGTCAGGCTGTTGCCGATCGGCGTGTTCAGCTCGTGGGCGACGCCCGCCACCAGCGCGCCCAGCGCGGCCAGCTTGTCGCGCCGCACCAGCTCTTCCTGCGTCATGCTGAGGTTGTCCAGCGCGGTACTCAGTTCTTCGTTGACGTGCTCGGCGTCTTCCTTGGCGTGCTGCAGCTCGGCGGTGCGGGCCGCCACCAGTTCTTCCAGATGCTCGCGATGGCGCTGCAGCTCTTCCTCGCGCCGCATGCGGCCGATGGCGATGCCGGCCAGATGGGTCGCGGCGTGGATCAGGCGCCGGTCTTCCTCGGTGGGCGAGCGCTCTTCGCGGTAGTACATGGCGAACGAGCCCAGCACCGTATCCTGGTCCAGCAGGATGGGCATCGACCAGCAGGCGCGCAGGCCGTAGTGGGCGGCGGCGTTGCGATAGGGCGCCCACAGCGGATCGTTGAGGATGTCGCTGACGATCACGGTCTCCTTGCGGTACATGGCGGTGCCGCAGGAGCCGGCTGCCGGACCAATCGGCAGACCGTTGAGCGCGTTCATGTAATCGGACGGCATGCTGGGGCCCGCGGCGCTTTGCACCGTCGCGCCGTCGGCGTTAAGCAGCATCACGGTGCACGAGCCTTGGTCCAGCTGGCCTTCGATCAGGCGCACCAGCTTATCCAGCGTTTCCTGCAGCGGTGCGCCGCGCGCGATCATTTCCAACAATGCGTTCTTGCCGTCGCGCAGTTCGGCCGCCAGCTTGCGCGCGGTGACGTCGACTATGCGCACATGCATCAGGCGGTGTTCCTGCGTGGTCAGCGGCACCATGCGCAGCTCGCAGGCGATGGCGCGGCCGGAGCTGTGGCGCATCTCCAGCTCGAACAGCTGGATCTCGCCCGACATGATCTGTTCAAGATCGACTGAAAACACGTGCTCGCTGGGCTGGCCGTCCGGCTGCGCGGGTGGGCACAGCGACAACAAATTGGTTTGGATCAGCTCGGTCTCGGTCATGCCGAACAGCTGGCGCGTGCGGCGGTTGACATCGAGGATGCGGTTGCTGCCGCGCTGCATCAGCAAGATGGCGTCCGGCGAGCCGGCCAGCATGGTGTGATAGTTGACTTCCAGCGTGGCCATGGTCGGCATGCCGGCCAGCACCGGCGCCGGCGAAATGGCCTGCAGGTAGAGCAGGATTTTTTCCGCCATATCGTCGACGGGGAAATTTATCGGCAGGTAGGCGGCGGCGCCGGCTTCGTAGGCGCGCGTGCGCTCTTCGTCGTTGGGATTGCTGGACAGCAGGAACACCGGCAGTGGTTTGTCACTGGCTTGTTGCAAGCGAGGGCACAGCTCCAGGCTGGCGCTGCCGGCCAGCGCGACATCCAGCAGCACCAGCGCGACCTGGCCGTGGCGGGCAAAGGCCAGCGCCTCGTCGCCGCGGCTGACGGCGTGGACTTCAAAATGGTGGCGCGCCAGCATGCGGCGCAAGGCGGCAGCGTCATAGCCGGTGCTGACGGCTATCAGGATGGTGTGCGGCTGATCGGCAGAGAACGGCGGCATCATGTCCGGCTGGTTCGGCTCCGCAAGGCGGCGTGGAACCAGTGTATTACAAGAACGCGGTGTGCGGCCAGCGTTATGCAGCCTTCTGTGCGTAGGCCTCTTGCGCGGTCTGGATCAGCGGGAAGTTCTCCTCGATCCAGTCGACCAGCACCTCCAGCCGCTGCGCGGCTTCGCGCCCGAGCGGCGTCAGGCTGTACTCGACATGCGGTGGCACCACCTGGTGGGCCACACGCAACACCAGGCCGTCGTGGGCGAGGGCGTCCAGCGTTTGCGCCAGCATTTTCTCGCTGACGCCACCGACCGCGCGGCGCAGCTCACTGAAGCGGTGGGTACGCTCCAGCAGCATCACCAGCACCAGCACGCCCCAGCGGCTGGTGATGTGGCCGAGCACGGCGCGGGAAGGGCAGTCGGCCGCCATTACCTGGGCGCGCCGGGGATCTTGCTGCATGGCCTGGATGGTCTGGCGTAGCGATTTACTGGTCATGATGGGCTCCCGAGGTACTTACTAAAATGTGCGTACTTACAATTCGTAAGTATAGCCTATATCATGGTCTCATCAACTTTTAAACGGAGGATTTCATGATTGTCGTTACTGCTGCAACCGGCCAACTGGGCCGTCTGGTGATTGCCAACCTGCTCAAAACCACGCCTGCAGCACAGATCGTCGCTGCCGTACGCGATCCAGCCAAGGCGGCCGATCTGGCGGCGCAAGGCGTGCAAGTGCGCCGTGCGAATTACACCGATCCGGCCTCGCTGGATGCGGCTTTTGCCGGCGCCAGCAAAGTGCTGCTGATCTCGTCGAATGATTTGGGTAACCGCGTGGCGCAGCACCGCAACGTGATTGATGCGGCGGCCCGCGCCAAAGTCAGCCTGCTGGCCTACACCAGCGTGCTGCATGCGGCGCACTCGACACTCGGTCTGGCTGGTGAGCATCGCGAGACCGAAGCGGCCGTGCGCGCGTCGGGCGTGCCGTACACCTTGCTGCGCAATGGCTGGTATGTGGAGAATCACACGGGTAGCCTGGGCGGCGCGGTAGCGCATGGCGCGCTGGCTGGTGCGGCGGGCGAGGGCCGTATCTCGGCGGCGTCGCGTGCGGATTATGCGGAAGCGGCGGCGGTGGTGCTGGCTAAAGCGGGTGCAGTGGAACCAGTGTACGAACTGGCGGGCGATACCGGCTTCACGCTGGCTGAGCTGGCCGCAGAAGTGTCGCGCCAGACCGGCAAAGCGCTCCCGTTCCACAACCTGCCGCAGCAAGAGTATCGCGAGCTGCTGGTGAACGTTGGCCTGCCAGGCGCGCTAGCTGACCTGATTGCCGATTCGGACGCCCAGGCCGCCAAAGGCGCACTGTTCGACGACAGCCGCACCCTGAGCAAGCTGATTGGCCACCCAACCATCTCGCTGGCGGATGCCGTAAAAGCTGCGCTGTAATGAAAAAAGCCTCCATCGACGCTGAGCGCTGATGGAGGCTTTTTTGCGGAATTTTTGGTGCCCACGGAGGGACTCGAACCCCCACACCTTGCGGCACATGGACCTGAACCATGCGCGTCTACCAATTCCGCCACGTGGGCATTTGTAACATCAACAGTCATCAGCGCTTGGTGCCCACGGAGGGACTCGAACCCCCACACCTTGCGGCACATGGACCTGAACCATGCGCGTCTACCAATTCCGCCACGTGGGCGCTGATACTGCCTCGCTACTTTCCGCTGCGTTGTTCCGCAACAGAAGGCACGCATCTTAAAGGCCGATCGCACACCCGTCAATAGCAAATTGCTGCTTTTGTGAAATTATTTCCGCAACATCAATTTGTGCCGCAGCTCAGGAGGATTTGCGCGAGCGGGCGGCCATGCCTATGAATGCCAGGCCTAGCGCCAGCATCGTGTACTGTTCCGGCTCCGGGATGGGTGACGTGACCACATCGGTCAGCGTCCAGGTGCCCCCGATTCCGGAATAGTCATACCTGACCTTGGCGCCGATTTCGGAAATCCATGAGGCCCTCCAGGTGCCGTCGACATGGGTGCTGAAGGTGTAGAAATAGAAGTTGCTGCCACCGCCGCTAACGCCACGCTCAATAAATTCGCCGCCGCCGGATGTGGTCGGTAACTGGCCGCCGAGGACGGTCGGGTGCAGTATCGAACCCGTACCCGTGAACGAGACCAGGTTATTCAGTCCAAATACTTCCCCGGCCTTGATGTCGGTGATAATCAGGGTGTCTTTCGCCGTGGTCACGGGTGGGTGGGTGCAATTTTTGGTGCAGGTGCCGGTAAAGGTGTAAGTCAGGGTATCGGCATGTGCCGACATGCTGGCGGCGAAGAGAAGGGCCGCAATCAGCGGCGACAAGATTTTCATGAGAGTTCCAGTTATCAAGTTGATATCGATGGAACTGTATGCTGGGGAGTGGCTGCGATTTGACTGCCTGTCTCACTATTGCAAAATTTTATTTGCGAAGCGTGGCGGGTGCAAAAACAAAAAAAGCCGCCAGACATGAACGCGATCTTGAGCGCGTTCAGCCGGGCGGCTTTTTTCGCGGAATTTTTGGTGCCCACGGAGGGACTCGAACCCCCACACCTTGCGGCACATGGACCTGAACCATGCGCGTCTACCAATTCCGCCACGTGGGCATTTTACTTCTCTCCGTCGCGTTGTTCGCGTCAGAGGCCAGTATTCTACGGGGATCAGTTGTTTTCTGCAAGTATTTTTCTGCTTGCATCTTGCGAAGCCGTTTCGTAAGCTTAATACTGTCATTTCAACAATGCCGGAGACTGGAATGGAAATGATCAGTAACTGGTTCAGCAGTGATGGGTTTATGCCCCACGGCCATTGCTTCTTGTGGATCCCGTCCATCCTGTGGACGAGCGTGATTTCCGATGCCTTGATCGCGCTGTCTTATCTGTCCATCCCCATCAGCTTGCTTTACTTCATCCGCAAGCGGCGCGATATGCCGTTCGACTGGATGTTTATCGCTTTCGGCGTATTCATCCTGGCTTGCGGCGCCACGCACGTGGCCGATATCTGGGTGGTGTGGAAACCCGACTATGTGTTGTCGGTGTCGTTGAAAGCCATCACTGCTGCCGCCTCAGTGGTGACAGCGGTTGCCATGCTGCGTCTGATCCCGATCGCGCTGCGCATCCCGAGCCCGGCGCAACTGGCTGCCGTCAACGCCGAGCTGCAAAAAGCCAACGACGATTTGCGCGCCGCCATGGAGCGCGCCGAAGTGGCCAACCGCGCCAAGAGCGCCTTCCTGGCCTCGATGAGTCACGAGTTGCGCACGCCGCTGAATGCGATTCTTGGCTATGCCCAGCTTCTCAAGCGCGACAAGAGTATGACGGTAACGCAGCAAACTGGTCTCAGCACCATCCAGCAAGGCGGGCAGCATTTGCTGGCGCTGATTAACGATGTGCTCGACCTCTCGCGTGTGGATGCGGGCAAGATGGAGTTCCATCCCAAGGCGGTGCGACTCGGTGATTTGCTGGCGGTGGTGGCTGACATCATGCGCGTGCGCGCCGAGCAAAAGCACCTGCAATTTGAGCTGGAGCTGATGACGGGCTTGCCGCAAGCCGTCAGCCTGGATGAAACGCGGCTGCGCCAGATTCTGCTGAACTTGCTGGGCAACGCACTCAAGTTCACTGATCGTGGCGTGGTGCGCCTGCGCGTCTCGCCATTGCCGACCGAGCCGGGGCAGGGGCTGGATGTGGTGCGGCTGCGCTTTGAGGTGATCGATGATGGCATTGGTATCGCGCCAGACCAGCAGGAGGCGATCTTCCGGCCTTTCGAGCAAGTCGGTGATGCGTCGCGCCGCGCCGGCGGCACTGGCCTTGGTTTGGCGATCAGTCGCCAGCTGGTGCAGTTGATGGGTGGCCTGCTGCAAGTGGAGAGCGCGCTCGGCGAGGGTAGCCGCTTCTGGTTTGATGTGCCGCTGATGGTGGTGGAGTCCCCGGGGCTCAAGGTCAGTAGTCAGCACATCGCGACCGGCTATGTCGGTCCGCGTAAAACGATTCTGGTGGTGGATGATGTCGCCACCAACCGCGCGCTGCTGCGCGACTTGCTGGGCTCGCTCGGCTTCCGCACCGTGGAGGCGGAAAACGGCATGTCGGCGCTGATGCAAACGCAAACCATCCGGCCCGACATGGTGCTGCTGGATATGGTGATGCCTGGCATGGATGGCATTGAAACCACGCGACGCCTGCGCGCCGATGCGCGCACGGCTGATACGCCGGTGTTGATGATTTCGGCTAGCTCGACACCGGAAGAGGAGGAGCGTTCGCTGGAGGTTGGTGCGAATGCTTTCCTGGCCAAGCCGGTCAACGAGAATGATCTACTGAGGGAAATTGGCGCCCACTTGAAATTAGAGTGGACAGAATGAAAAAAGCCGCCCGAGGGCGGCTTTTTTCGCGGAATTCTGTGGTGCCCACGGAGGGACTCGAACCCCCACACCTTGCGGCACATGGACCTGAACCATGCGCGTCTACCAATTCCGCCACGTGGGCACTGATGCTTCTCAACAACTCTGCTATTATATCGACCGGGAGAGCTTTGCGCCAGATGAACTTTTACATTCCATACTGCACATCAACCCTGTCTAGCAGTTCTCGCCGCTTGCGCTGCGAGAGACCAGAATTATAGAGGATTCCCCGACGAAGTCAAAGGCCTCCCGAAAAATATTTTGCCGATCCCGGCCGCGACGCGCGAAATGGTCAAGCCCAGCGTTTCCAAGTACACTACGCCTGTCGCCGTATCCCATATATATGCCAACACTGAAAAAATAAGAAAAAACTTTTGAACCAATCTACACACACCATTCCCAGCCGGGAGGAAATTCTCGGCATCTTCCGCAGCGCCAAAGGTCCGCTGGACCTGCGCGCCCTGTCGAAAACGCTGAAAGTCGGCACCGACGCCCAGGCTATCCTGTCGCGCCGCCTGAACGCCATGCAGCGCGACGGCCAGATCATTATCGATGACAGCGGTCACTACTCGCTGGCCACGCAGACCGGCTTTATCGCCGGCCGCGTCAGCAGCCATCGCGATGGCTTCGGCTTTGTGATCCCGGACGAGCCGGGCGAAGACCTGTTCCTGCCTGAGAAGGAAATGCAGAAAGTGCTGCATGGTGACCGCGTGCTGGCGAAAATCGTCGGCGTGGACCGCCGCGGCCGTTCGGAAGGCACGATTGTCGAAGTCACGCAGCGTGCCAACACCCACATCATCGGCCGCCTGCTGAACGAAAACGGCGCCTGGGTTGTGGCGCCGGAAGACCAGCGTATTTCGCAAGACGTGCTGGTGGAAGGTTCGGTCGGCAAGGCCAAGGCCGGCCAGATCGTCAGCGTGGAGTTGACCGAACAGCCGATGCGCTTCAAGCAGCCTGTCGGCAAGATCGTTGAAGTGCTGGGCTCGCTGGACGATCCGGGCATGGAAATCGAAATTGCCGTGCGCAAGTTCGGCGTGCCGCACATTTTCTCGGACGCCGCGCTGCGCCAGGCCAACAAGCTGCCGGACGTGGTGAGCGAAAGCGACTGGGGCGACCGCGTTGATTTGCGCGACGTGCCGATGGTTACCATCGACGGCGAAGACGCACGCGACTTCGACGATGCGGTCTACTGCGAACCGGTCAAGATCGGCCGCAGCAACGGCTACCGTCTGATCGTCGCGATTGCCGACGTCAGCCACTACGTCAAGCCGAACGACGCGCTCGATGCCGACGCGCTGCAACGCAGTACCTCGGTCTACTTCCCGCGCCGCGTGATTCCTATGCTGCCGGAGAAGCTGTCGAACGGCTTGTGCTCGCTGAACCCGGCAGTCGACCGCTTGACCCTGGTATGCGACGCCGTCGTTACCGGCAAGGGCGAGATCACCGCTTACCAGTTCTACCCAGCCGTGATTCACTCGGCCGCGCGCCTGACCTACACCGAAGTGGCCGATATTCTCGGCAACACCAAGGGACCGGAAGCCAAGCGCCGCGCCAGCCTGGTGCCGCACCTGAACAATTTGTACAATGTATTCCAGGCGCTGCTGAAAGCCCGTGCGGAACGTGGCGCCATCGATTTCGAAACCACCGAAACCTACATCGTCTGCAATCCGAACGGCAAGATCGAGAAGATCATCCCGCGCACCCGCAACGATGCGCACCGCCTGATCGAAGAGTGCATGCTGACTGCCAACGTGTGCGCGGCTGATCTGCTGATCCGCCACAAGCACCCTGGCACCTACCGCATCCACGCCACGCCGACCGCTGAAAAGCTGAAGCAGGTGCGCACCTTCCTCAAGCAGGTAGGCCTGGTGCTGAACGGCGGCGACAAGCCGGCCGCTGGCGACTACGCCGCGCTGATGCGCCAGATCAAGGAGCGTCCGGACGCGTCGCTGCTGCAAACCATGCTGCTGCGTTCGATGCAGCAAGCGGTGTACTCGCCGGACAATATCGGCCACTTCGGCCTGGCGTATGAGGCGTATGCCCACTTCACCAGCCCGATCCGCCGCTATCCGGACTTGCTGACGCATCGCGCCATCAAGGCCATCCTGCTGGGTAAAAAGTACGAGCCCAAGATCGCCAGCAACAGCGTGCTGAACACCAACGTCTCGAACGCTACCCGCAAGCAGCAAGCCAAGGACAAGGCCGAAGGCAAAGAGAAGAAAGCCGGCGACCTGACCGTGTGGGACGCGCTCGGCGTGCACTGCTCGGCCAACGAACGCCGCGCCGACGAAGCCTCGCGCGATGTCGAGAACTGGCTGAAGTGCTACTTCATGCAGGACAAGCTGGGCGAGGAATACACCGGCATCATCACCGGCGTGACCACCTTCGGCATCTTCGTGCAGCTGGACCAGCTGTTCGTTGAAGGCCTGGTGCACATCACCGACCTCGGCGCCGATTACTTCCAGTACGACGATGCGCGTCACGAGCTGAAAGGCGAGCGTACCGGCAGGAAGTATCAGCTGACCGACCGCGTTGCCGTACAAGTGGTACGTGTCGACCTGGAGTCGCGCAAGATTGACCTGCGACTGGCCGGCGCCGATGCGCCCGAACCAAGAGCCGGCAAGCCGGACGCGCCGTCCAAGGCGAGCAAGAACAACATCAAGCCTGGTCCGGCGATCCCGGCCACCAAGCCAAGCAAGCCGGCCCGCAAGCCTGCTGCTGCAGCCGCGCCTAAAAAGCCGGCCGCCGCAGCCAAGCCGAAAGCCGCCGCCCGCAAGCCCAAGGCTGCACCCGCAGCCAAACCTCGAGCAGTTAAACAAGCTGCCCCAAAAAGTAAGAAGAAGCGATAAATGAGTAAGAATAAAATGATTTTCGGTTTCCACGCAGTGACTTCGCGCCTGCGTCACGAAGCCGCCTCGGTGGAAGAAATTTTTGTCGACGCCACGCGCGACGACCGCCGCATGAAAGACCTGATCGCCAACGCGAAAGCGGCTGGCGTGCGCGTGATGCCGGTGGATTCCGCGCGTCTGGACAAGATCGTCGGCACCCGCCGTCACCAGGGCGTGATCGCGTTTGCCTCGCAGCTGGCGCTGGCGCGCAATCTGGACGAGCTGCTGGATGCCATCGAAGGCCCGCCGCTGTTGCTGGTGTTGGACGGCATCACCGATCCGCACAACCTGGGCGCTTGCCTGCGCGTGGCCGACGGTGTCGGCGCGCACGCAGTGATCGTGCCGAAGGACCGCGCAGTGGGCCTGAACGCGACCGCCGCCAAGGTAGCTTCGGGCGCGGCCGAGACCGTACCTTACATCACCGTGACCAACCTGGCGCGCACCCTGCGCGAACTGAAGGATCGCGGCATCTGGCTGATCGGCACTTCCGATGATGGCGATAAAGGCCTGTACGAAGCCGACTTCACCGGCCCGACCGCACTGGTCATGGGTTCGGAAGGCGAGGGCATGCGCCGCCTGACGCGCGAGACCTGCGATTCGCTGGTCAGTATTCCGATGTTCGGCTCGGTTGAGAGCTTGAACGTGTCGGTCGCATCGGGCGTCTGTCTGTACGAAGCCCGCCGCCAGCGTCTCGCCAAAGAAATCTAAGCGACACGCAAACACCGGCGGCCGACTTTGAGGGCCGCCGGTTCTCCCTCCTCAAGTCTGCCGCTGTTCAGCAACTACCGGCCGGATACGCTACCATTCAAGCACCGGTTGTCATTCTGGATAAGCCATGTTTCATCGTCTGCGCCAAGACATCAACAGCATCATCGAACGCGACCCTGCCGCCCGCAATACGTGGGAGGTCCTGACCTGCTACCCCGGTTTGCAAGCCATTGTCATGCACCGCTGGGCCAGCTGGTGCTGGTGGCGCAAGATGAAGTGGCTGGGCCGTTTCATCTCTTATCTGGCGCGCATCATTACCGGAATTGAAATTCATCCCGGCGCCACCATCGGCCGCCGCGTGTTCATCGATCACGGCTTCGGCGTGGTGATCGGCGAGACGGCGGAAGTGGGCGACGATTGCACCATCTACCAGGGTGTGACGCTGGGCGGCACCTCGCTGCACACCGGCGCCAAGCGCCACCCGACCTTGGGACGCGGCGTGATTGTCGGTGCCGGCGCCAAAGTGCTGGGTGGCTTTACCGTCGGCGAGTATGCCAAGGTTGGCTCGAATGCGGTGCTGCTGAAGCCAGTGCCTGCGGGTGCGACCGCAGTCGGCAATCCAGCCCACATCGTGCAGAAGGAAGCCAATGCGGCGCCGAATCCGTTTGCCGCTTACGGCGTCACGCCGAACGGTGACGACCCGCTGTCCAAGGCGCTGCGCGGCCTGATCGAAAACGCGGTCAGGCAGGAACAGCAGATCGAACGCCTGGTGGCCACCATGAAGGCGGCGGGGCTGGAGTGTCAGAGCGTGCCCGAGTGTGATAAATTGAATTCCGTCCAACTCAACAAGCTTGTCGAATAAGGAAGCTCCTCATGGAAGAAGGCGCAGAAGTACTGGATCCGTTTGAAATCCGCGTACTGGCCGTATTGGCCGAAAAAGAAGCGCTGACGCCGGATAACTATCCGCTGTCGTTGAATGCGCTGGTGAATGGCTGCAACCAGCTGTCGAGCCGCGATCCGGTGATGGCGCTGTCGGAAGAGGCGGTGTCCGAGGTGCTGCAACGCCTGATGCAGCGCAAGTACGTCAACGGCATCACGCAAGCCGGTGCACGCGTGACCAAATATGAGCATCGCATGCGCATCAAGTGGTCGCTGGAGCAGGACAAGCTGGCGGTGCTGACCGTGCTGATGCTGCGCGGCCTGCAAACCGCCGGCGAAATCCGCACCCGCACCGGCCGCCTGCACGACTTCAAGTCGGTGGGGGATGTGGAGCTGGCGCTGCAATTCCTGATCGATAAATATCCGCCGCTGGTGTCGCGCTTGGCGCTGGCGCCGGGGACCAAGGAGCCGCGCTACGGCCAACTGTTGGGCGGGGAAGAAGCGCTGGCGCGCGAGGAAACCGCGGCCAGCCTTGGCGGTTCGGTCAGCGGCGGCGGGCAGGGCACCCGCGTCGGCGCGCTGGAGCAGGAAGTCCAGCAACTGCGGCAGCAAGTGGAAGACCTTACCGCGCAGTTTGCCGAATTTCGCAAGCAGTTCGAGTAAGGCTTACACCTCTTCGCGACGGCGGCGCATCTGGACGGCGATGGCAATCATCGCCACGCCGGCTGCGGCGCCGATCCACACGCTGACGCCACCCAAGGTTGACCAGGAGGCGTTGAAGATTGCATCCGGCAGTGCGATCTTGTGCTCTTCGTGGGCAATCGCGATGGCGTCCTTGCAGAACACCAGCCACGAGCCCGGTACCACGCCGAGCAAGATACGGTTGGTGATGTGCGAGGCGATCCAGCCTGCGTCGAAGCCGAAGTGCAGCACTTTTTCAGCCCACAGCAATAGCAGCGAGCCTATCACCGGCGTGCCCACGGCCCACAGAAAGACCTTGGAGCGCGCCATGCTCGACACCATCAGCAGCCAGCCTACGGTTGGCAAAGCCCACAGCACGTACACCGGCAGCAGTCCGACCAGGCGCAACGGCGTCAGGTAGAACTCGGGCGAAGACAGGATCGCGCCGAACAAGTTGGTGCCATGCGCCAGCAGCAGGAGGCAAGTCGCCAACAGCATCACCAGGCCCAGCACAATCGCGATGCCCATGGTGATCAACGGCGCCACCACGACAGCCAGCAGCAGCTTGGACATCACGGTAGTAAAGTCCGACACCGGCAGCGATTTCCAGAACAGCAGGCTGCGGTCGCGGCGCTCGTCATGCAGCGCGTTGAGGCAGTAGAAGAACACCAGGAAACCCAGCACCATCAGCACCGGCATGCCGGCGCCGATATAGGCTTGCGACAGCGTCTCGGCAATGTGGTCGCGCGCCGCGCCTTCAATCGTCACGGTGCCGATGTTGTGGCCTTCCATCTCGAAGCCGGTCATTTTGCCAAGGAACAGGCTGGTGAGCACCAGCAGCGCGACGGCCGAGGCGATGACCACTGGCGTCCAGAACAGCATGCCCTTGTTCTCCCACATCTCGCGCTTGATCAGCCATTTCATGGTTTTCATGCGTAGCTTCCTTTCATGGTGGCGACGAACAGATCGGCCACGCTAGGCGTGCGCAGTTCGCCAAAATTCGACAACTGGTGACGGGCCACGCCGTCAAACAGCATCACGGCCTTGCCGAATACGGTGCGCTGGCTCACCGGCTGCAGCGCGTTGGCGGCGGCCATGAACTGCGGCTCCACCATCACCTCGGTAAAGCGTTCGCCCACTTCATCCATCGACGCAGCCAGCGAAATCTTGCCGTTCTCGATGAACATCAGGTCGGTGAGGATGTGCTCGACTTCCTCGATCTGGTGGGTGGTGATGAGGATGGTCTTGTTCTCATCGAAGTATTCTTCCAGCAGGTTCTGGTAGAACTGCTTGCGGTACAGGATGTCGAGGCCAAGGGTGGGCTCGTCCAGCACCAGCAGCTTGGCATCGATGGCCATCACCAGCGCCAGGTGCAGCTGCACCACCATGCCCTTGGACATGGCTTTGACCTTCATGTCCGGCGTCAGCTTGGTGTTGGCGATGTACTTCTCGGCCTTGGCGCGGTCGAAGCGCGGGTGCACGCCTTCGACGAAATCGATGGCGTCCTTGACCTTCAGCCAGCGCGGCAGGATGGCGACGTCAGCGATGAAGCAGACCTCGTTCATCAGTTCTTCGCGCTGGGTGCGTGGGTCCAGGCCCAGCACCGACAGTTCGCCGTCGAACTGGGTCAGGCCGAGGATGGCCTTGAGGGTGGTGGTCTTGCCGGAACCGTTAGGGCCGATCAGGCCGACGATGCGGCCAGCTTCGATCTTGAAGCTGGCACCGTCGAGCGCAGCCTGCTTGCCGTAACGCTTGCCGAGCTTGTTGGCGGTGATGATGGCGCTCATGCCGCACCTCCCGGCGCCGCCTTCAGCAGCGCTTCCAGATCCAGCCCGAGGCGGCGGATGCGTTCCAGCATGGTGGGCCAATCATCGCGCAGGAAGCGCTCGCGTTCGGAAGCCAGCAATTTGTCGCGGGCGCCATCAGTAACGTACATACCTAAACCCCTCCGTTTTTCGACCAGAGTCTCATCCACCAGTTCCTGGTAGGCGCGCGACACCGTGATCGGGTTAAGTTGATAGTCGGCGGCAATTTGCCGCACCGAGGGCAGGGCATCGCCCGGCTGGAGCAGGCCGTCGAGCATCATGCCGACTACCTTGTCCTTTAGCTGCCGATAAATCGGCGCATTGTCATTCCACATACATAGGTACCCCTTACGTGTGTTGATGAAGTGGTGTTGTAGTGAACTATAACACTAGAAATCAAAAAAGCAAGTCATTTGGCGCGCACGATTAAAGAATGGCAATTTTTCCTGAGTAGGCTATAGTCAGTTAATTAATCATCATCTAAAACTGGGGAATGCATGAGCACTTCGAATACCGTCCTGCGCGTCGGCACCTTGATTACGCAGCATGAGAGCGACGTCCTGGGCACCTGGACCGCAGAGCTGGCAGGCAAGAGTTTCCGTGGCGACGATACCACGGTGCAGCGCCACAGCCGCCAATTCCTGGCCTTGCTGCCAGTGGCGTTGGCAACGGGCGGTACTGAGGACATCAATCTGCGTCCCTGGGACGAGGTGCGCAACCTGCTGAATGAAATTTCCAGCCAGCGTGCCAAGCAGGGTTCGACGCCTAACGAGACGGCAACCTTTGTGTTCTCGCTCAAGCAATCGTTGTTCACCATGCTGCGCCGCGAACTGAGCGCAGAGCCGCTGGAGCTGGCCGAGGCCCTGTGGGGGATTAGCACCATCCTTGATCAGCTGGGGCTGTACACGGTGGAAGTGTTCCAGAAGAGCCGCGACCAGATCATCGTGCGCCAGCAACACGAGCTGATGGAGCTATCGACGCCGGTTGTCAAATTGTGGCAGGACATTCTGGCGCTGCCGCTGATCGGCACGCTCGATAGCGCGCGCAGCCAGGTGGTGATGGAAAGCTTGCTGGAAAAAGTGGTGGAGACCGGCGCCGCGATTGCCATCATTGACATTACCGGCGTGCCCACGGTGGATACGCTGGTGGCCCAGCACCTGATGAAAACCATTGCCGCCGCCCGCCTGATGGGCGCCGACTGCATCATCAGCGGCATCCGGCCTCAGATTGCCCAGACCATTGTGCACCTGGGCGTCAATCTTGAGGACGTTGTCACCAAGGCCACCCTGGCCGACGCCTTCGTGGTGGCGTTGGACCGGGTAGGGGCCACCATCAGCCGCCGGGGGTGAGCGCACGATGGAACGTATTCCTATTTTGCGCATCGGCGACCTGCTGCTGGTGACGATTCAGGTCGACATGCACGACCGCCTGGCCATGACCTTGCAGGACGACCTGACCGAGCGGATCGTCCGCGATCACGCCAAGGGTGTGCTGATCGACATCTCTGCGCTGGATCTGGTGGACTCCTTCATCGGCCGCATGATCAGCAACACCGCCGCCATGGCGCGCGTGCTCGATGCGGAAACCGTACTGGTCGGCATGCAGCCGGCAGTAGCGATCACACTGGTGGAGTTGGGCCTGACGCTGCCCGGCGTGAAAACCGCCCTCAATGTTGAGCGTGGCATGAAGCTGCTTGGGAAGAATTACAACTGATGCGTAACGGGACACCAGATCTTAGCCGCTACCGCTCGCCCTTGCTTAGCCAGTATGCCGACCGGGCGGACCTGCACCAGCTGCTGCCGCTGGAAACCGACGAGCACGTGGTGAGCGTGCGCAAGGCCGTGCGCGAGCATGCATTGGCTATGAAGCTGAGCCTGGTCGACCAGACCAAGCTAGTGACGGCGGCCAGCGAACTGGCGCGCAATACCATCAAGTATGGCGGCGGTGGCGTGGTGGTGCTGGAGCGCTTGACGGATGGTTTGCGGAGTGGGCTGCGGCTGGTGTTTGCCGACGACGGCCCCGGCATTGCCGATATCGCGCTGGCGCTGCGCGACGGCTACACCAGCGGCGGTGGCCTGGGTTTGGGACTGGGCGGCGCCAAGCGCCTGGCCGATGATTTCAATATTGATTCTCGCCCCGGCGAGGGCACTGCGGTAGCGATTATCAAATGGAAAATCTAAGCAGTTCGCTGGATCCGGCTGAATGGATCGCGATCCAGCATGCGGCCGATGTCGGCGCCGCGCGCCGCAGTGGCCAGGCCTTGGCCGACCGGCTCGGCATGAGCGAGACGCGCATTGGGCAACTGGCGCTGATTATTACTGAAGCCGCCACCAACATCCTCAAGCACGCTGGCGAGGGCAGCATGCTGGTCTCGGTCGCCAACTATGGCGGCAGGCGCTGCGTCGAAGTGCTGGCCTTCGACCAGGGCCCGGGCATCGCCAATCTGCAGCAGGCCATGACAGACGGCGTCTCCAGTGCCGGCACGGCTGGCACCGGGCTGGGCGCGATCCGCCGTCTGGCGGACCAGTTTGACGTGTATGCCCCCATGGGCAAGGGCACGCTGCTGTTCGCGCGCTTGTGGCGCGACGCCGCACCGGCCAGTTTGCCGCTCCGCTACGGCGGCGTGTGCCAACCGATAGCGGGCGAGACCGAGAGCGGCGATGCCTGGGCCGTGCTGCCGCGGCAGGACGGTATTACCATGCTGGCGGTTGACGGCTTGGGCCATGGGCCGGAAGCTGCCAAGGCCGCTGCTGCTGCCGTCGCCACCCTGAAGGCTACGCCGGCGCAGCCACCGGGCCTGCTGGTGGAGGCGTGCCACGCGGCGCTGCGGCCAACGCGCGGCGCGGCGCTGGCGATCGCCACGCTCAATCCGGCGACCCAGCAACTGGCGTTTGCCGGCATCGGTAACATCATGGCCAGCATTTATGTCGACGGCGCGCGCCGCCAACTGATGTCGCATAACGGCATCGTTGGCCATAACGTGCGCAAGGTGCAGGAGTTGCAGTTTCCTTGTCCGGCGGGCTCCCTGGTGGTGCTGGCCAGCGACGGCATCAGCACGCAGTGGGATCTGGCGCAGTATCCGGGCCTGCTCGCGCGTGAACCTGCCATGATCGCTGCCGTGCTGCTGCGGGACCACGGACGCCGGCGCGATGATGCCAGCGTGCTGGTGCTGGCCATGCCGGGGAGCCCATGATGCCTTTCGTGCGCCTGCTCCAGGTTGGCATCGATAGCGCCCCGGACGTGGTGGCGGTACGCCAGCGCGCGCGCCAGATTGCCGGCATGCTGAATTTCGGCGTGCAGGATCAGGTGCGGATAGCCACCTCGGTGTCGGAAGTGGCGCGCTGTGCCTATGGCCGGCTGACCGGTGGACGCGCGACCTTTGCCGTCAATGTGCAAACCAAGCTGCCGCAGCTGCGCGTGATCATCACCGCTGAAGGCGCGTCGCGCGCGCCGGCCACTGCCGAGAGCGACGCCGGCGTGCCGCAGCTGGAGCTGGCGCTGGTCACCGCGCAGCGCTTGATGGATGAATGCAGCATTGTCAGCGCCACGCCGACCGCCCTGAACGTGGTGATGCACAAGACGCTGCCACTGCTGGCCCAGGCGCCATTGGATCTGGCCGAGATCGGTGCGCAGCTGGCCAGCATGCCGGTGCAAAGCACCTACTCGGAAATCGAGCAGCAAAACCGCGAGCTGGCGCAGGCGCTGGCCGAACTGCGCGAGCGCCAGGACGATTTGCTGGAACTGACGCGCGAGCTGGAGGACACCAATCGCGGCGTGGTGGCGCTGTATGCCGAGATCGAGGAAAAAGCCGAGCGCTTGCGCAAGGCCGATGAGATGAAGTCACGCTTTCTGTCGAATACCAGCCACGAGCTGCGCACGCCGCTGAGTTCGATCCGGGCGCTGTCCCAGCTCTTGCTTGACCGCATGGATGGCCCGTTGACGGCGGAGCAGGAGCGGCAGGTGGCGTTTATTTCCAGCGCGGCCGGCAGCCTGTCGGAGCTGGTGAATGATTTGCTGGACCTGGCCAAGATCGAGGCTGGCAAGGTCGAGTTGAGTATGGCGCCGATCGATGTCGGCCAATTGTTCAGCGCCTTGAAAGGCATGCTGCGACCGCTGACCCGTGATGCCCGGACTGAGCTGATATTTGCCGAGCCGGGGCCGGTCACGCTGGTGTCGGACGAAGGCAAGCTGACGCAAATCCTGCGCAATTTCATTTCCAATGCGCTCAAGTTTACCGAACAGGGACAGGTGCTGGTCGAAATGCAGGACGTGCTCGATGGCCGCGTGACGTTTGCCGTCACCGATAGCGGCATCGGCATCAGCCCGGACAACCAGCAATTGATCTTTGAAGAATTCAGCCAGGTCGCCCATCCCTTGCAGCGCCGCGCCAAGGGCACCGGGCTGGGGCTGCCGTTGTGCCGCAAGCTGGCCACGCTGCTGGGTGGCGAGGTGGATGTGCGCAGCGCCGAAGGCGAGGGTTCGACTTTTTACCTGCGGCTGCCCGCCACCGCACCATGACTCAGGGACACCGCCATGGCCAATAGCGACATTTTGATACTCAATGTAGACGACAACGATGGCGCGCGCTACGTCAAGACCCGCATCCTGCAAAGCGCCGGCTTTGAGGTGATTGAGGCCGCCAACGGCACCGACGCGCTGGAACTGGCGCGCAAGGCCAAGCCGGCGCTGGTGCTACTGGACGTCAAGCTGCCTGACATCAGCGGCATCGAAGTGTGCCGCCGGATTAAGGACGATGTGGCGACCTGCACGGTGCTGGTGTTGCAGACCTCGGCGGCATTGATAGGCCGCGACGACAAAATCCGCGGCCTCGACGGCGGCGCCGATAACTACCTGGCCGCGCCGATCGAAGCGGATGAACTGATCGCCAATGTCAATGCGCTGCTGCGCCTGCAGCGTATCCAGACCGAGTTGCGCAACAGCGAAGAACGCTTCCGCCAGCTGACCGACAATATTGATGACGTGTTCTGGATGTTCAGCCTTGGCGAGCGCCAGCTGCTCTACGCCAGCCCGGCCTACGAGCACCTGTTTGGCCGCGCGCTGGCGCATTTGCAGCAGTCGCCGGATGACTGGGCGGCAGCGGTGCATGGCGACGACCGCGCGCTGGTGCTGGCGGGCTGGCTGGGCGTGCTGGAGAACGGCCATTACGATCAGGAGTACCGGCTGGCGCTGGATGGCCAGGTGCGCTGGGTGCGCGACCGTGCTTTCCTGGTGCGCGACGACCAGCAGCAGCCATACCGCATCGCCCGCATTACCAGCGACATCAGTGGCCGCAAAAACATGGAAAGCCTGCTGCGGGCGGCGGACGACAACAAGAACGACTTCCTGGCGACGCTGGCGCACGAACTGCGCAATCCGCTCAGTCCGATCCGCAACGCGGTCATGTTGATGAATACGGTGCCCCAGGCCGACGGCGAGGCACACCGCAAAGCGCGGGAGGTGATCTTGCGCCAGGTCAGCCATTTATCGCATCTGGTTGATGATCTGCTGGACGTGGCGCGGATCTCGGAGGGTAAGCTGACGCTGCGGTATCAGGACGTGACGCTGCATGCGGTAGTCGAACCCGCCGTTGAAACGGTCAAAGCGCTGATCGACGCCCGGCATCACACGCTGACGGTGACGCTGCCGCCGCATCCGGTGCAGGTGCATGGCGATCCGGTGCGGCTGTCGCAAATCATCGGCAACCTGTTGCACAACGCGGCCAAATTCACCGATCCCGGCGGGCGGATTGCGCTGGTCGTGGCGTTGCCGCAGCCGGAGCGCTTGCGCATCACAGTCAGCGACAATGGCATCGGCATCACCTCGTACAATCTGGCGCGGATTTTTGACATGTTTGCGCAGGGCGCAGCGACCCAGGACCGGGTGCATGACGGGCTCGGCATTGGTTTGTCGCTGGTGTCGACGCTGGTGGAGATGCATGGCGGTACAGTCGAAGTGCAGAGCGCCGGCATCGGCAAGGGCAGCACTTTTATCGTAGAGTTCCCTTTGCAGCTGGGCGCTACGCCGGCGGCAGGAGCGGCCAACGCCGCGTCGCTCACGCCGGCGGGACTGCGCTTGCTGCTGGTCGATGATAATGCCGATTCGGTCGGCGTGATGGGCGAGCTGCTGCTGGCCCTGGGATATGAGGTGTACATCGCGCACAATGCTGCCGAGGCCATTGCGCTGGCGTTGGCCCATCATCCGGACACCGCATTGCTGGACGTGGGCTTACCGGGCGTCGATGGCTACGTGCTGGCGGGCATGCTGCGCGCGGAACCTGCGCTGGCCGGGATGCGCCTGATCGCCCACACTGGCTACGGCTCTAGCGAAGACCGCGAGCGCAGCCGTGCGGCTGGCTTTGATATGCATCTGGTCAAGCCTGCCAATTTTGACGATCTGGAGCGGGCGCTGCGGCCTGAAGTTGCTGAAGCAGTAGTGCGTTGAGGATAGCGGCGCCGGCGGCGGTGTTGTCGAAGATGCACCAGCCATCGCGGTGGGCCAGCCACGCGGCCACGCTCTGCAAGTAGGCCTCGTCGTAGGTGGAATAATAGATGCGTGGGCTGCCGTGAAGGCGGACGTAGCTCTGATCCGTGGTGGCGATGTACGGCCCCGGCTGGCCGGCTGGTGGATCGGCTATCACGCGGGTGATGTGGTGCGCGTGTAGCAGGGCGGTCGCTTCGTCGCTGAACCAGCTGGCGTGGCGCGCTTCGCAGGCCAGCATGCAGCCGAAGTGCTCGTGCAATTGCGGGAAGACGCGTTCGGCGGCAACGGTATCGAGGCGCAGGCTGGGCGGGAGCTGTACCAGCACGCAGCCGAGCTTGTTGCCCAGCGCACCGGCTTCGGCCGCAAATTGGCCGATCAGAGCGGAGGCATCCTGCAAGCGCCGCTCGTGCGTGATACTGCGCGGCAGTTTGACCGAGAAGCGGAAGTCGTCCGGTACGCTGGCTGCCCAGCGCGCGTACGTCTGCGGCTTGTGGGGGCGGTAGAACGAAGAATTGATTTCGACCGCATTCAGCACGGCGGCATAACGCTCCAGATGGCTGCCGGCGCCGTCAAACGCGGGCGCCGCCTCGCGGCTGATGCTCCAGCCGGCGCAACCTAATCGCGTCAGAGTCATATAATGCGCCTGTCCCGTATTTTTGAAAGATGGTCCGATGAATCTTAAACGTTATGCCATATTTGCCGCTGCACTGTTGCTGGCGGCCTGCGCCACCCTGATCGGCCCGCGCGAGGTGAACTTGCCGCAAGAGAAGCTGCAAGCCAGCCTGGAGCGCAAATTCCCCATGCACCAGCGTGCCTTGGGCGTGTTTGAAGTCGAGCTGAGCCATCCACGGCTCGACATCCTGCCGGATAGCGACCGTGTGGCGCTGACCTTTGATCTGGGCGTGACGCCGCTGCTGGCGCGCCAGTCCTGGCATGGCAGCATGCTGGTGTCGGGCCGCTTGCGGGTGGACAGCATGCGTAATGCCATCTACATCGCTGATGCGCATGTGGACCGCTTCAACGTCGAAGGCGTTGATGAGGGCAAACAAAACCAGCTGGCCAGCGTGGCCAACCTGCTGAGCGACAAAGTGATCCGCGACATGCCGGTGCACACCTTCCGCCCGGAAGAGCTGCGCTACGCCGGCGTGCAATTCGTGCTGACCGGGATCGACACCCGCCCCGGCGCGCTGGTCGCCAAACTCCAGCCCGCCCAATAATAATCCGGGGTCAGTTCTGCCAATCGCACACGGGCTCATGTACCAATGGCAGAACTGACCCCGAATTTCGCGGCGGCCGGCTGCATTTCGCGCCGGGCTGGCGCATTTCGTCGCATGCTGGTCCGGCTGGCGTTCGCTGCAGGCATCATGGCTCCATCGAAACTTACTTAACGGAGCAAATCATGATCAGCCAAATCCTCGCACATACCCCGTTCTACGTTTGGGCCCTGCTGGCCTTCCTGCTGTATCGCGGCTACCTGGCCTCGCAAGACCGTGACATCTCGCTGCAGAAACTGGCCATCATCCCCGGCGTGATGCTGGTGCTGGCGCTGACCAGCATTAACCCGCACGGCGTACTGGGCGAAGCAGTCTGGGCCGCTTGGGCAGCAGGCGTGGCGGTGGCGGTGGCGCTGGTCTGGAGCCTCAGCAAAGGTGAAATCAGTGTTAATCGCGCCGCCGGCACGGTGTTTCAGCGCGGCAGCTGGGCGCCGCTGATGCTGATGATCGCTATCTTCATCACCAAGTACACGGTGGGCGTGATGACGGCCATGCATCCTGAAGTGGTGCACAGCTTGCCGGTATCGCTGGGTGTGACTGTGCTGTACGGCCTGTTCAACGGTGTGTTCATCGGCCGCCTGTCCCGCTACGCTGCTGCCTACCTGCGCCAACCGGCTGGTGTCGTCGCCTTGTGATGCCCGGGAATAGCTTCTACAATCGTGTCATTCTTTTATTGTAGAGGCGGTGTATGTATATTTTCGGTATCGGATTGCATGTGCTGGTGGCGATCTTCTTCGCCATCCATGCGATCCGCAGTGGTAAAGAGCTGTACTGGGTGATGATTTTGTTTTTCTTCCCCGGCCTCGGCAGCATCGTGTATTTCTTCGCAATCTATCTGCCGGATTCGAAACTGCAGCACGGCGCCCGCAAGGCGGTGAGCGCCGCCGCCAAGACGTTCGATCCGGGCCGCGCCCTGCGCGAAGCGCGCAATGCCTACGATTTCACCCCAACCGCCCAGAACCAGATGCGTTTGGCTGCAGCCTTGCTGGCAGCTGGTAACGCGGAGGAGGCGGCCAGCACCTACGAAGCTTGCCTGCAAGGTCCATTCTCCGGCGATCTGGAAATCCGCTACGGCGCAGCACAGGCCAGTCTGGCCAGTGGCAAGGCCGAGGCAGCACTGGCGCATTTGCAAACCATCCGCAGCGCTGACGGCAGATTCCGTCCCGAACAAATCTCGCTGCTGCTGGCGCAAACTTACGCAGCCACCGGCCGTCACGATGAAGCGCGTACCGAGTTTGAATATGCGCTGAGTCACTACAACAGCTTTGCCGTGCAAGCCGAGTTCGCCATCTGGGCGGCCAGCGTGGGCGATGCGGCCCGCGCCGAGCAACTGTACGTGGAGTTGAAGCATACGATGGACCGTTGGGCGCGCCACACACGTGACCTTAACCAGCAACTGGTGCGCCGCCTGAATACGGCGATGTCCTCGATTAATCGCTGAGTTTATTTGGTGGGTTTGCTGTGGCCGGGATTGTTGGTGCCACCGGTCGCAGCAATCGCCTGGTTCAGCTTGTTCATCGTTTCCTGTGACACGTCGCGGCTGCAGACGATGTGGCGTTTCATCCCGGCCGGCATGTCCGGCAAGTCATAGCGTACGACGGACTGGCTGGCCTTGTTCTTCGCGCTGAAAAATTCCCAGTCCTCGCGGTCGGCGAACATGAAGGACGCGCGGCCCACAGTCAGCATGCGCAGCATTTGCGTGGTCTCCACGGTGCGGCTCATGATCTGGTTCTTGCTGGTCTTGATCATCGCATCCAGCGCTGGCCCATAGGACACGCCTTCCACTGCACCCAGGGTTAGCGTCGGATCGGTCAGCAGCGAGGCCAGCGTGGTGTGCGCTTTCACGCGGTTGGCCATGCCCGGCGCGATCAATACGGTGTGCGGCAAGTCTTCGTGGAGGGGCTGGCTATATTGCGCAACGGCCTCGCGTTCCGGCAAACGGTACCAGCTGATCGAGCAGTAATTGGTGGCGCCGTGCTGGAAGTTGGCCCAGATCCGTTTTTGCGGTTCGTTGACGAAACGTACCGTCAGTCCGGCGCTATCGAACACGCTACGCGCGCGCTCCAGCAAAAAGCCTTTGGCCATGCCGTCTTCGGTGTAGTGGTAGGGCGGTTTGTCGCGCCAGGCGACGGTGAGCGTTGCTGGCGCAGACCACGCCGCGCCGCTGAACAGGGCGCTGCACAATCCGGCAAGCAGCGCGCGCTGGTTCATGATGGGATGACTGCGCCGTTGAGGTCGTAGCGCGTAATGGCGCCATCGTCGGTGATGGCGATCCAGCCGCCGCGCGCTGGTGTCGATTCCGGTTCCCAGTCCGGCAGCACGTAGCGGCGTTTGCCTTCGTCGAGCTGGTGCAGGGCGGGGCGGTGGGTGTGACCGTGGATCATGACTTCAGCGCCGGTCTCGGCAAACACATCGAGGATGGCTTGCGGCGTCACGTCCATGATGTCGTAGGATTTGCCGCTTTGCTCTTTGCGGCTGTCGGCGCGCAGGCCGGCGATGATGGCCTTGCGTTGCGCCAGCGGCATGGCGGTGAATTGGGCCTGCCACGCAGGCTGCCGCACCATGGCACGGAATTCCATGTACTTGGTGTCCTGGGTGCACTGGGCGTCGCCGTGCAGCACCACCACTTTATGGCCGCCGATTTCGGCCACCCACGTTTCGGGCAGCAGGATGACGTTGGCCTCTTCGGCAAAGCGCGCTCCGACCAGGAAATCGCGGTTGCCGGCAATCCAGTAGATCACCACACCGGCATCGCTGACAGCGCGCAGCGCCGCCACGATGTCGGCGTGATACGGATCGGTGATGTCGTCATCACCGGCCCAATACTCGAACAGGTCGCCGAGCAGATACAGTTGCTGCGCGTGCCGCGCATGCTGCTCCAGGAAGTCGAAAAACGCCTTGCTGGTGGCAGGATGCGCAGGCTGCAAATGCAGATCGGAGATGAACAGCGCGCAGACTTCGCTCATAGCTTAGTTGCTACCTTAAGCAGCCAGTTCGATGCTTTCGATGACCACGTCTTCCGACGGCACGTCAGCGAACATGCCGCTGCGGGTGGTTTTGACTTTCTTGATGGCGTCAACCACATCGGTGCCTTCCACGACTTTGCCGAACACGGCGTAGCCCCAGCCGTCCTGGCCTGGGTAGTCCAGGAAGGAGTTGTTTTTGACGTTGACGAAGAACTGGGCCGATGCCGAGTGTGGCGCCGAGGTGCGGGCCATGGCCAGGGTGTATGGCTCGTTTTTCAGGCCGTTCTTGGCTTCGTTTTCCACGGTGGTGTCCGCTGGCTTTTGTTTCATACCTGGCTCGAAACCGCCGCCCTGGATCATGAAGCCGTCGATCACGCGGTGGAAGATGGTGTTGTTGTAATGGCCGGCTTCCATGTAGGCCAGGAAGTTGGCAACCGACTTAGGCGCTTTTTCTGCGTCCAGTTCTGCGGTCATGGTGCCGAGGTTGGTTTTGATGATTACTTTGGTCATTTTGTTATCCTGAATGGTTAATTGAAAACGGCAAGGCCGCTATTTTACTGTTTCGGCTGGATCGGTGTCTTCAAAATCGTGGCGGACTTGACCACGATAGGAATCACCGGGATGTTCTGGAAGATGCCTTTGTCGTCCACCAGCACGGCCTTGATCTTGTCGACCGTCTCGAAGCCTTTGACGACCTTGCCGAACACGGTGTAGCCGCCGGAGCCGTCCGGGCCCGGGAAATCGAGCGGGGTGTTGTCTTCGACGTTGATGAACCATTGCGACGTGGCCGAGTTCGGATCGCCCATGCGCGCCATCGCCAGCGAATACTTCACATTGCTCAGGCCGTTTTTCGATTCGATCGGCACCGGTTTGCTGGTCGGCTTGCCCTTGAGTTTTTCGTCGTAGCCGCCACCCTGGATCATGAAGCCGTCGATCACGCGGTGGAAAATCGTGCCTTTATAGAAACCAGACTTCACATAGCTGATGAAATTGTCGACCGACTTCGGGGCTTTCTCGTGGTTCAGCTCAACGACGATATCGCCCATCGTGGTTTTGAGCTCGACCTGTTGGACAGTCGGGGCGGCCAGTACGGCGGCAGACAAGCTCAGGCCGGCGAGGGCGGTCATCAGTTTTTGGTACATCGGTCATCCTCTGGTGAGTGTTAGATAGGCAAAATCCCGTTACAGATGAAGCCTATGCTGTTTTTATCAATGCTATACTTATTCCATTCTACCCCTTAGAAGGTAGAAACAAGAACATTCCCAAGGTTCCCCCAGGCTCACGATGACGACAGGCGCATACGCCGCGCCGGGTCATCGTATTGTCTGTGGACCCAGCAAAACGCAAGAGTCCGATGAGCAATTTAAAGATTTACAACACGCTGGCGCGTGACAAGCAAGTATTCGTACCGATCGAACCGGGCAAGGTCCGCATGTATGTGTGCGGCATGACCATCTACGATTACTGCCACATCGGCCACGCCCGCATGATGATGGCGTTCGACGTCATGTACCGCTGGCTGCTGGCTTCCGGCTACGAGGTCACCTACGCCCGCAACATCACGGACATCGACGACAAGATCATCAAGCGCGCGGTCGAGAACGGCGAGACTATCTCGCAGCTGACCGGCCGCTTTACCCAGTACATGGACGAAGACACCACCGCGCTTGGCATCCTGCCGCCAACGCTGGTGCCGCGCGCCACCGAGTACGTGCCGCAAATGCTGGCGCTGATCGAGAAGCTGGAATCGAAACAACTGGCCTACCAGGGTGAAGACGGCGACGTCAATTTTGCCGTGCGCAATTTTGACGGCTACGGCAAGCTGTCGGGCAAGTCGCTGGATGACCTGCGCGCCGGCGAGCGCGTGGACGTCAACACCGGCAAGCGCGATCCGCTCGACTTCGTGCTGTGGAAAGCATCGAAAGAATCCGAGCCGGAAGAGGTGAAGTGGGATTCCAAGTGGGGCAAGGGCCGTCCGGGCTGGCACATCGAGTGCTCGGCCATGTCGTGCGAGCTGCTGGGCGAACACTTCGATATTCACGGCGGCGGCGCGGACTTGCAGTTCCCGCACCACGAGAATGAAATCGCGCAATCGGAAGGCGCCTCCGGCCACGCCATGGTCAATTACTGGGTGCACAACGGCTTCGTGCGCGTGGATAACGAGAAAATGTCCAAATCGCTGGGCAACTTCTTCACCATCCGCGACGTGCTGAAGAAGTACGACGCTGAAGTGGTGCGCTTCTTCATCCTGCGCGCCCACTATCGCAGCCCGCTGAACTATTCGGACGCACACCTCGACGACGCGCGCGGCGCGCTGACCCGCCTGTACACCGCGCTGGACGGCGTGGAGGGCGATGGCCTGCCGCTAAATTGGAAAGAAGAGCACGCCGCCCGCTTCGCCGAAGCGATGGACGACGACTTCAATACGCCGCTGGCGGTGGCCGCGCTGTTCGATCTGGTCACCGAGCTGAACAAATCGAAATCGCCAGTACTGGCGCGCCAGTTGAAAGGCCTGGCTGCCGTGATCGGTCTGCTGGACCGCACGCCGCAGCAATTCCTGCAAGCGTCGGTCGGCGGTGAGGGCGGTGATGATGCCGCCATCGCGGAAGCCATCCTCAAGCGCGCGGAAGCCAAGAAAGCCCGCAACTTCGCCGAATCGGACAAGATCCGCGCGGATCTGCTGGCGCAAGGCGTCATCCTCGAAGACAAGCCTGACGGCACCACCAACTGGCGCCGCGCATAACATGGTCATCGCCAAGGATAACGAGGCTGTGGGCGGAGTGCCGCCATATTGGGAGGAAGCCAAGCTTGAGCTCATGAAGCGCGACCGCATCATGAACAAGCTGATCCCCCAGTTTGGCGACCTGCATCTGCGCGGCCATCACGATCCTTTTACCACCTTGGCGCGCTCCATCGTCGGCCAGCAGGTGACTGCCAAAGTGGCTGACGCCGCCTGGAAAAAGCTGCTGGCGATCAGCCCGAAATGCACGCCGGCGCAGATCATCAAGGCGGGCGCCGAAGAGCTGTCCGCTTGCGGCCTGTCCAAGCGCAAGACTGAATACATCCTCGACCTGGCCGACCACTTCAAGAACAAACGCGTCCACACGGCCCAGTGGGACCAGATGGACGACGAAGCGGTGATCGCCGAACTGACCCAGATCCGCGGCATCGGCCGCTGGACAGCCGAGATGTTTTTGATATTTAATCTGCTCCGGCCGAACGTTTTACCGCTGGATGACCCCGGTTTGATCCAGGGCATTAGCCAGAACTACTTCTCCGGCGAACCAGTCTCGCGCAGCGATGCGCGCGAGGTGTCGGCCAATTGGGAACCCTATCGTACGGTAGCGACATGGTATTTATGGCGTAGCCTGGACCCGGTTGCTGTAGAATAGATACTCTAATCGCTGCGCGAGGCCTTTTTGTGCCCGTCACAAGCGGGCAAATGAAGCAACTGAGCCGCGGCTGAGAATAAACACGGAGGTACAATGACCAAAACGACTTTCCTCAATTTTGAGCAACCAATTGCTGAACTCGACGGCAAAATCGAAGAACTGCGCTTCGTGCAAGACGATTCCGCTGTCGACATCTCTGAGGAGATCGACCGCCTGGCGAAGAAAAGCCAGCAGCTGACCAAAGACATCTACGCCAAGCTGACGCCATGGCAAGTATCGCAAATCGCGCGTCACCCGCAACGTCCATATACCATGGACTACGTGAACGAAATCTTCACCGACTTCCACGAACTGCACGGCGACCGCACTTATGCGGACGACTTGTCGGTGGTCGGCGGTCTGGCCCGCTTCAACGGCCAGGCTTGTATGGTGATCGGCCATCAAAAAGGCCGCGATACCAAAGAACGCGCACTGCGTAACTTCGGCATGCCGAAGCCGGAAGGCTACCGCAAAGCCATGCGTCTGATGAAGCTGGCTGAGAAGTTCGGTATTCCAGTGTTCACGTTTGTGGATACGCCGGGCGCCTTCCCAGGTATCGACGCGGAAGAGCGCGGCCAGTCGGAAGCGATCGGCCACAACCTGTACGTGATGGCGGAACTGAAAGTGCCGCTGATCGCTACCATTATTGGTGAAGGCGGTTCTGGCGGCGCGCTGGCGATTGCCGTGGCCGACCAGGTCATCATGCTGCAATACGCGACTTACTCGGTGATTTCGCCGGAAGGCTGCGCCTCGATTCTGTGGAAGACCTCGGAGCGTGCTGCGGATGCAGCGGAAGCGCTGGGCCTGACTGCGCACCGCCTGAAAGCGATTGGCCTGATCGACAAGATCGTGACCGAACCGCTGGGCGGCGCGCATCGCGATCCGAAGCAGATGGCGACCTTGCTGAAACGCGCGCTGGCCGACTCGCTGCGCCAGTTCCACGGCATGAAAACCAAAGACCTGCTGGAAGCCCGTCACGAAAAGCTGATGAGCTACGGTAAGTTCAAAGAAACCACGCCGCAGGAATAACACACTCAGCATGGGCCCCGGCTTCCGCCGGGGTGACGAACCGTCGCACCGGCGAACGCCGGTGCCCATAGAACACCACCGGGAGCCCGCATCAGCGACGCTCCCGGTTTGCATTTTCGGAGCCACAATTGAAGCAGCAAAAGCCAACCATCGAGTCCACGTTTAACAGCGCCGTCAGCGCCGCGCACGCACAGGCAGGCGAGGGCGGCGCCCCGCGCATCGCCGTCGCGCTCAGCGGCGGGCTGGACTCGTCGGCCCTGCTGCACCTTGCCCACGCCTACGCGCAAGCGCATGGCGCCACGCTGCACGCCTTCCACGTCCACCACGGCATGAGCCCGAACGCCGATGCCTGGCTGGCCCACTGCGAGCAGCAATGCGCCGCATTGAACGTACCGTTCGCCGCCCGCCGCGTCCAACTGCAAGACACCAAAAAATCCGGCACCGAAGCCGCCGCCCGCAAAGCCCGCTACGCAGCCTTGGGTAGTCTGTGCGCCGAGCACAACGTCCAACTCCTGCTAACCGCGCACCACCTCGACGATCAAGCCGAAACCGTCCTGCTGCAACTGCTGCGCGGCTCCGGCCCGGCCGGCCTGTCCGGCATGGACGCTGCCAACACCGCCGCTAGCCTGCTGCAAAACGCCAGCCTCATCATGGCCCGCCCGCTGCTACAAGCCTCGCGCAAACAGCTGGAAAGTTACGTCGCCCAGCACAGCATCAACCACATCCACGACGAATCCAACGACGACCCGCGCTACGCCCGCAACGCGCTGCGCCACACTGTGATGCCGGCGCTGGAGCAGCACTTCCCTGGCTTCCAGGAGCGCTTCGCCCGCAGTGCGCATCACGCGCAATCGGCGACCCGCCTGCTGACCGAGTTGGCGGAACAAGATCTCGCCACTGCGCTGGACGGCGACCAGCTCGATATCAGCAAGCTGCGCGCCCTGAGCCAGGACCGCGCCTACAACCTGCTGCGCCACTGGTTCGCCACGCGCGGCTACAGCATGCCAAGCACCGCCTGGCTGGCCGAAATGCTGGCCCAGCTACTGGAAGCCAAATACGACGCCCAACTGCTCGTTACGCACCCCGACTGCCACGTCCGCCGCTACCGCGATCGCCTGCACCTGACGCCCAAACTGGAAGACCTCGAAGGCACACGCGAAGACCAGTTCGACGACAAGCCCGGCACCGACTTCATCTGGAGCGGCGAGGCCGAACTGGCCTTCCCAGCCTACGGCGGTATCCTGCATTTCGAGCCCGCCGAAGACGGCCTCGATTCCGATTGGCTGCGCACCCAAAAACTGGTGATCGAATTCCGTCGTGGCGGCGAAAAGCTCAAGCTCGCCCCGAACCGTTCCACGCGTCCGGTCAAATATCACTATCAGGCGCTGAACATCCCCGCATGGGAGCGCAGCCGCCTGCCGGTGGTGAAAAGCGCCAAGGATTTGCTGTTCGCGGCCGGCATCGGCATGGACTGCGCGCATGTGGATAGCGGAGCAGGGCGCATCCGCTTGCGCTGGCAAGCTGTCTAGACATCAGGGGCTTTCTGCCGAATTTTGTATGTAGATATGTCT
This sequence comes from Duganella flavida, assembly GCF_009857445.1. GTDB lineage: Bacteria > Pseudomonadota > Gammaproteobacteria > Burkholderiales > Burkholderiaceae_D > Rugamonas > Rugamonas flavida. The sequence continues at coordinate 136,184 of NZ_WWCN01000013.1, read as the reverse complement.
ATTGAGTATGACTTTATGAGTTTTTCGACTTGTTATTTTGCATTGCGACATGTAGAGTTAAGGGTTCCATTTACCTTTATTTGAGCGGAAAACTCACTGTTATGGCTTTAATCGTGCACAAATATGGCGGTACGTCGATGGGTTCGACGGACCGTATCAAGAACGTCGCGCGGCGTGTCGCCAAGTGGCATGACGCCGGGCACCGCATTGTGGTGGTTCCATCAGCAATGTCGGGCGAGACCAACCGCCTGATCGGCCTGGCCAAGGAAATTCAAGCCCAGCCAGACCCACGCGAACTGGACATGATCGCCTCGACCGGCGAACAAGTGTCCGTCGGCCTGCTGTCGATGGCACTGCAAGCGATAGGCAAGAAGGCCGTGGCCTACGCCGGCTGGCAAGTCGCGATTAAAACCGATTCCGCTTACACCAAGGCCCGTATCCAGTCGATCGACAACGACAAAGTCAACCGCGACCTGGACGACGGCAAAATCGTCATCATCACCGGCTTCCAGGGCGTGGACGACGAAGACAACATCACCACGCTGGGCCGTGGTGGTTCGGACACCTCGGCCGTGGCAATTGCCGCCGCCATGAAAGCCGATGAATGCCTGATCTTCACCGACGTTGACGGCGTTTATACGACCGATCCGCGCGTGGTGTCGGAAGCGCGTCGCCTGAAAGCCATCACTTTTGAAGAAATGCTGGAACTGGCGTCGCTGGGCTCGAAAGTGCTGCAGACCCGTTCGGTCGAATTCGCCGGTAACTACCGCGTGCCGACCCGCGTTCTGTCGTCGCTGACCGACCCGATGCTGGACATCGAAGAAGAAGCCAACTCCGGCACCCTGATCTCGTTTGAGGAAGATACACACATGGAACAAGCAGTCATCTCCGGTATCGCGTTCAACCGCGATGAAGCCAAAATCACCGTGCTGGGCGTGCCAGACCGTCCAGGCGTGGCTTACCACATCCTGGGCCCGGTGGCCGATGCCAACATCGAAGTCGACATGATCATCCAGAACCAGTCGGTGGATGGCAAGACTGACTTCACCTTCACCGTGCCACGCAACGACTTCCAGCCAGCGCTGGACGTGCTGAACGGCACCAAGGACCAGCTGGGCGCGGCCAGCATCACCGGCGACGCCAAAGTGTCGAAGATCTCGGTGGTCGGCGTAGGCATGCGTTCGCACGTGGGTGTGGCGTCGAAAATGTTCCGTACCTTGTCGGAAGAGGGCATCAACATCATGATGATCTCGACCTCGGAAATCAAAATTTCTGTGCTGATCGACGAGAAATACATGGAACTTGCCGTACGTGCGCTGCACAAAGCGTTCGAACTGGAAAAGGCATAAATTTTTCAAAAAAACCGTTGTAGTTGCCTTGACCAAATGGATCACGGTCTATACTATGGCGGTCGTCTGCTTCACGGCAGACATAGTTGAGCAATCGACTAGGAGACGTGGCCGAGTGGCCGAAGGCACATCCCTGCTAAGGATGCATACGGCTTATACCTGTATCGTGGGTTCGAATCCCACCGTCTCCGCCAGAACAAACAAAAAAGCCTCCCGCAAGGGAGGCTTTTTTGTTTGTGTTTGTTTGTGTTTGTTTGTGTCTTGACCAATCGAACACCACCCTATACTATGTTGCTCGTCGCTTCGGTGCTTACTGAAACGACATAGTTGAGCAATCGACTAGGAGACGTGGCCGAGTGGCCGAAGGCACATCCCTGCTAAGGATGCATACGGCTTATACCTGTATCGTGGGTTCGAATCCCACCGTCTCCGCCAGTACACTAAAAACCCGCTTCGGCGGGTTTTTTCATTTCCGCGCCAATCGGGCGCCGGGCTGATTTCCAAACTGCCAGAATAAACGCCGAGGCAACCTGCAAGGTCTCTGCGCCCCATACGTTGCTTTGATATCCATCCCATTATGCGAGGACACATTGCGACTTCCACTCATCCCCCCAAACCAACTCACTCCTGAGCAAAAGACCCTGTACGACAGTATGCGCAAGGGCATTGCCAGCAACTTCAACGCCTTCAAGGTCGAAAACGAAGACGGCGCCCTGATGGGGCCCTGGAATCCGTGGCTGCACGAACCCGGCATCGGCAAGGCGATCTGGGACCTGACCTTGGCCATGACCGCCAATGCCGTCTTGCCCGACAACGTGCGCCAGATTGCGATCCTGGTGGTCGGCGCCCGTTATGACGCGGCCTATGAGCTGTATGCCCACATTGCCGTCGCCGAAAAAGAGGGCATGTCGGCCGAGCGCCTGTCCGCACTGGTAGCGGACCTGAAACCGGCCGACCTGTCGAAAGAAGAAAACGTCGCCTTCGACTTCTCCTACGCCTTGTGCCGCGGCGGCACGCTGCCCGAACCGCTATACCGTCTGGCCATCGCTACGTTCGGCCAGCACGGCACCAACGAATTGATCTACCTCGTCGGCCTGTATGCGCTGGTATCGACCACGCTGAATGGCTTTAACGTACCGGTGCCGGAACGTGAATAAGCGCGATCCTGCTGTGGCGCGCGACGCCCGCATCGCGCCGGCCAGCCGGGCCAAGTCCGAGTTCGGCAGCGTGGCGCTGGTGCTGCAAGGTGGCGGCGCGCTGGGCGCCTACCAGGCCGGCGTGTATGAACGCTTGCTGGAAGAGGGCATCGAGCCCACCTGGTTGTCCGGCATTTCGATCGGCGCCATCAACTGCGCCATCATTGCCGGCAACGCTAGGGAAAACCGGGTCGCGCGGCTGCGTGAATTCTGGGAGCTGGTGAGCGATTGCGAAAGCGGCGTGTCGGGCGTCTGGACCGGGCAGCCGATGGTTGACGCCGCCCGGACGTGGGTGAATCAGCTGGCCGCGCTCCGCGCATTTGCGCTGGGCGTGAATGGCTTTTTCGAGCCGCGCATGCCGCCACCATATTTGCTATGGAACGGCGGCGGCGCCACCAGCTACTACGATACGGCGCCGCTGCGCGCCACGCTTGAGCGGCTGGTCGATTTCGACCGCATCAACGCCGGCGAGACGCGCCTGAGCGTTGGCGCGGTCAACGTCCGCACCGGCAATTTCGCCTACTTCGATAACGCCTCCCACCTGATCATAGGGCCCGAGCACATCATGGCCAGCGGTGCCTTGCCGCCGGGCTTTGATGCCGTCCAGATCGGCGACGAAAAGTATTGGGATGGCGGCATGGTGTCTAACACGCCGCTCGACTGGGTGCTGTCCAACAGCTCCGGGCTGGATACCCAGGTGTGGCAAGTGGACTTGTGGAGTGCGCACGGCGAGCTACCGAGCGACCTGGCCAGTGTCGCCACGCGCATGAAAGAGATTCAGTACTCCAGCCGCACGCGTGCCGCCACCGACTCCCTGCGCAAAGTGAAGAAATTGCGGGCCGCGCTAAGCGAGCTGCTGGCTGTGATTCCGGCCGAGATTGCGGCCTCGCCGCAAGCCCAGCTTCTGGCGGCAGCAGCAGACGCCACGCGCTACAACATCGTTGAACTGGTGTACCGCTCGGCGACCTACGAAGGGCAGTACAAGGACGTGGAGTTTTCGCGCCGTACCATGAACGAGCATTGGCAGGCCGGCTACAGCGATGCCGACGCCACCCTCGCGCACGAAGAAATTATGAAGTTACCGAGCGTTGAAAACAACCCAGCCGTCTTCGATTTCCTCACGAAGCCGGCTCAACCTATTTAAAGGGATCATCATGAATATTCAAGACAAAGTTGCTGTCGTCACCGGCGCGGCCAGCGGTATCGGCAAGCAGATCGCCACCGTCTATTTCCAGAATGGCGCCAAGGTCGTCATCGCCGACCTGAACCTCGAGCAGGCGCAGGCGGCTGCCCGTGAGCTCGATCCATCGGGCCAGCGCGCAATTGCAGTGGCGATGGACGTTACCAATGAAGAGCAGGTTGAGGCTGGCATCGCCGCTGCAGCGGACAAGCTGGGCGGGATCGACATCCTGGTATCCAACGCCGGCATCCAGATCGTGGCGCCGATCGAATCCTTCGAATTCGCCAACTGGAAGAAGATGCTGGCGATCCACCTGGATGGCGCCTTCCTGACCACACGCGCTTGCCTGAAGCGCATGTACGCGCAAAAACGCGGCGGTAGTGTGATCTATATGGGCTCAGTGCATTCAAAAGAAGCCTCGGTGCTGAAAGCGCCATACGTCACCGCCAAGCATGGCTTGATCGGCCTGGCCAAGACAGTGGCAAAAGAGGGCGCTGCGCATGGTGTCCGCGCCAACGTCATTTGCCCCGGCTTTGTGCGCACGCCGCTGGTGGAAAAGCAGATACCGGAGCAGGCCAAGGAGCTGGGCATCACCGAGGCGGAGGTGATCAAGAACGTGATGCTGAAGGAGACAGTCGACGGCGAATTCACTACAGTAGACGATGTGGCGCAGACGGCGCTGTTCTTGGCGGCGTTCCCGAGCAATGCCCTGACCGGGCAGTCGATCGTGGTCAGCCACGGCTGGTTCATGCAGTAGTGCGCCCCGCGACTTAGCCCCTTACCTCCCAGTTGTGGCATACTGCCGCGCTTTGGTGTTCAAAGAATGCCATACAAGCCATAGGCACAACCGGTCCACAAGACCTGTTCAAAACAATAGTGGAGGTAGCTGTAGTGAGTCTTTTTAGAACCAAGGATTTCGATGCCATGCGCGCGGCCAGCGCCACTGGCGGCCTGAAAAAAGTGCTGGGTCCGGTCGATCTGGTGTTGATGGGCATCGGCGCCATCGTCGGCACCGGCATTTTCGTGCTGACCGGCAGTGGCGCAACCACCGCCGGCCCGGCGTTGGCATTGTCGTTTGTGGTGGCGGCGTTTGCCTGCGGTTTCGCCGCACTGTGCTACGCCGAGTTCGCCTCCATCCTGCCGGTGGCGGGCGGCATTTACACCTACAGCTACGCCATCCTCGGCGAACTGGTGGCGTGGATGATCGGCTGGGACTTGATTCTTGAATATGGCTTGGTGACCTCCGCCGTGTCAGTCGGCTGGTCCGGCTACTTCCAGTCGCTGCTGAGCGGCTTTGGTTTGCACATCCCGGTCGCACTGTCGGCTGCGCCGGGCGCGATTCCAGGCGTGACGACCTTCTTCAACCTGCCTGCCTTTGTGATCATGATGCTGCTGACCGTCATGCTGTCGCTGGGCGTGCGCGAGTCGGCGCGAATCAACAACATCATGGTGGTGGTGAAGATCAGCGTAGTGCTGCTGTTTATTTTCGTCGGCGTGCGCCACGTGGCGCCGGCTAACTGGCATCCGTTCATGCCGTATGGCGTGAATGGCGTGATGAGCGCTGCGGCGCTGGTGTTCTTTGCCTTCATCGGCTTTGATGCCGTCACCACGGCGGCGGAAGAGGTGAAAAATCCGAAACGCGACCTGCCGATCGGTATCATCGGCTCGCTGGCTGTTTGCACCGTGCTGTACGTGATCGTGACTGTCATCATGACCGGCATTGTGCCGTTCACCCAGTTCAAAGGCATAGACCACCCGGTCTCGCTGGCGCTGCAATTTGCCGGTGAAAACTGGTTCGCCGGTTTCGTCGACCTCGGCGCCATCCTCGGCATGAGCACCGTGATCCTGGTGATGGCCTTCGGCCAGAGCCGCGTGCTGTACGCCATGTCGCGCGACGGCCTGCTGCCGAAAAAACTGTCGGCGTTGAACGGCGCTGGTACGCCTATCGTGGCGACCTGGCTGGTTGGCATCGTGTTCGGCCTGCTGGGTGCGCTGGTGCCGCTGCAGGTGCTGGGCGAACTGGCGAATATCGGCACGCTGGCGGCGTTCTGCCTGGTGTCGCTGGCCGTAATCGTGCTGCGCAAGCAGCGTCCTGACCTGCCGCGTGCCTTCCGCTGCCCTGGTGTGCCGGTGATTCCGGTGCTGGCCATCCTGTTCTGCGGCGCGCTGATGATCTTCCTCAGCGCCGTGACGTGGATCGCCTTCACCGTGTGGCTGCTGATCGGCTTGGTGGTGTATTTCACCTACGCCCGCCATCATTCGGCCTTGAATCAGGCCAATTAAGCAAGGCTGGATACGACTATTGGCGTGTTGTTTTAGTTGCAGGCTGATAGTTGTTTTTATTTCACTTGAGTTGATCTTATCGGCAGCACCAACATGGTAGGCTTTAGCGCGGCTAATGTCGGCATCAGCGGCAATGTGGCGTCGGTGAACTGGAACGGCCTGAGCTTCACTACCGATACCCGCGTCGTGCTGAATATCAGCGCCGTGCCGGAACCAGCTACCTATGGCATGCTGATGGTTGGCCTGGGCCTGCTGGGCGTTGCCGCCCGCCGTCGCCAGTCGTAATTCACAGCTTCAATTTAGAATTTGTGGAGCACGCCAATTCCAAGGCCCGAGGGATCCTGTCCTGCGGACAGTCCCGCGATGGGATTGGCGGATAAGTTGTATGCCGCATTGCGCCCGTTGCGCACGCGCGTGTAGGCGGCCCACAACTCGCTGCGCTTGGACAGCGTGTAGCCGTAACCGGCCGCATATTGCAGCGCGCCCGAATCGGCGCCCGGCCGTACGATGCCGCCAACGCTGATAGCAGCATTGCCGCGCGCATTGAATGCCTTGGCGACGGAGGCCCGTAGGATATGGCGTCCGTTGGTGTGCGTCGCCGCCAGCTGCATCGCATTGCGGCGCAGATGTGTGGTGGCAGTCGGCTCGTAGCGCAGGTATTCCCACGCCGCGCGCAGGCGCGTATCGCCGATGCTGTAGGCGGCGCCGATCTTGTGGCCAATATCCGTGGTGCCAGCGGCGAAGTAGTCCTTGTGCTGTTCAACGCCATAGGCCAGGTACAGCGGCCCATTCTCATACGTGACTAGTCCGGACGCCATGCCGGGATTGGCGGCGCCGCTGGCTTCCTCGCGCGCGCTGACCGCAACGCGTGCATTCCAGCCTTGATACTCTGGCGTGAAATACTGCAGCAGATTTTTCTGACGGCGGTCGAATGACGCCGGCGCGATGGCATTCGCCGCCGTGGTAAAACCATTGCCCATGATGGCGTTGGATGCAAAGATCCCCGCCGTGAAAGGATCGATCGCATAGACCGACACAAAGCGGTAAGGCGACTCCCATATCCCCAGCATCACCTGGCCAAAACCTGCGCGCACGCCAACTGCCGTGTTGCGCGTGAAGTCGCCGCCACCGCCGGTATCCACCGCCACCGGCATTTCGATCTGAAACAGCGCCTGCATGCCGCCGCCCAGATCTTCCGTTCCGCGAAAACCCAGCACCGATAAATTATTCGACACGCGCTGCGTGCGCACGCCTGCGGCCTGCACGGTTTCGGCGTCGACCTTGAGGAAGCCGTAGATGCTGACGTTATCGCTGGCTGCCAGCGCAGGCAGGCTCAAGGCGAGCAGGGTGAGAGGGAATGCATGGCGCTTCATGGTCGGTCTCCGGTGGTCATTATTTCGGCATCATAAAACGGCTGTCTCTATATGTATACATTTAAATAAAAGCGTATACATTAAATTCGGGCCTTCGTACAATGGCCGGGCAAGTCTTATCACTACTATGGAGAGCACCATGAGCACCAAGCTACGTCACATCGCTTTGTCCGTTCCCGACCCCTGGAAGACGGCGGAGTTTTACATTCAGGCTTTCGGTTTCAAAAAGGTCGGCGAGACCGATTCCTCGTTGGCGCGCGGCGTTTATCTGAGCGATGGCGTGATGTCGATCGCGCTGTTGAACTACAAGAGCGACCAGGCGGCGGGCGAGGATCGCGGCAAGGATTTCGTCGGCTTGCATCACATTGGCATGTGGGTAGACGACATCGCCGCTGCGCGCAAAGATGCTGAAGCGGCGGGTGGTACGTACTACATGGGCGAGGTGCCGGTGAAAGGGAATATCTTCTACGAAGTGAAGTATCGCGATCCGAATGGCGTCATCTTCGACCTCACGGATCACGGCTGGGGCGGCGCGGTGAAGGATGTGGAGGCGGCTGGCGCTACAGGTCCGGCGCTGCGCCATCCGGACCTGAAGGCCGACCGTACCGGCATCAATTAAGCGTTAGCACATGGCGCAGCGGCCGGCCTTCCAGGCAGGCCCGGATGTTGTAGAGCAGCGCATCATGCTGCGCCTGTTGTGCTTCCGGAGAGCGGCCCGAGATGTGGGGCGTGAGGATCAGCGTATCGAGTTGTGTGGCATCGGCAGGGATGGCCGGCTCATTTTCGATGACGTCGAGGGCCGCGCCGGCAATGCGTTTCTGCAGTAGCGCTTCGATTAGCGCGGCCGTATCGACCACGCTACCGCGCGCGATGTTGATCAGGAAGCCTTGTGGACCAAGGGCCTCCAGCACTTCTTTGTTCACCATGTGGCGCGTGGCTGCGCCGCCGGGGCAGGCGAGGATCAGGTAGTCGCTGTCACGCGCCAGCTCTGGCAGATTGTTCACGTAGCGATAAGCTGCGTCGGGCCGCGCGTGGCGCGCGTGGTACGCAATCTCCATATCAAAACCTTCCGCCCGGCGCGCAATCAGCGCGCCTATATTCCCCATGCCGACAATGCCGAGGCGCTTGCTATGTATCGCTGGCCGCGCGGCGCGGTGGCTTAGCCACTTGCCTTGCTTCACCGCGCGATCCAGCAGTGGCAGGGCGCGCGCGCTGGATAGCATCAGCGCCATCGCATGATCGGCAACGGAGGCGTTATTCACTCCCGGCGCGTGTGTGACGGCGATGCCACGCGCATGTGCCGCTGGCAGGTCCACATTCTCATAGCCCGCACCGTAGCAGCACACCAGCTGCAAGGAAGGCAGCGCATCCATCTGCTGCGCGCTCAGGCCTGTGCTGCCATTGGTGATGGCGATGCGAACCTCGCCGACGCGCTGTGGCGTGTGCCGAGCCAGCGGCCAGCGTGACTGCAGATCCGCCACAAACGGCGCAGCCATTTCTATCAAGAGCAGTAGCTCCATGAACGTCTCCTTTTGATGTGATGTGAAGATTTTTACACATTCATCTTGCTATGTATACGGATAATACATACTGTATACCTTAATTCAATAACGAGGAGATGATGCATGTGGCACGCAATCGCAAGTTATGATCACACCGTAGGCAAGGGCGGCACGCGGCTGGCATTGGTGGCGGAAGACCATCGGCTGTACGACGTGGCGCAGTTGATCGAAGCTGGTGCGCTGGGCGAAGGTGGTCCGCGCCTGGCGCCGGATCTGGGCAGCGCTTTGCAGAATTGGGAGGTCAACGCCGCGTTACTGGAACAGATGTCGCGCGCGCTGCCACCGCTGCTGGCCAGTGGCCGCGTGGCGCCGCTGGTGGAGCAGTCCTACCGGTTGTGCGTTCCTTACACGCCGGGTCGCATCTTCGGCGCCGCGTCCAACTTTTATGAACACGCACGCGAGATGGGCACAGAGTTGGCGCCGCGTACCGAGAGCATGCCGTTCTGTTTCATGAAGGCGGAGACCAGCGTCACCGCCACCGATACCGACGTCGTCATGCCGGCCAGTACGGAAAAGCTGGACTGGGAGGTGGAGCTGGGCGTCATCATCGGCAAGACCTGTCGCAATGTCAGCGTGGAGCAAGCCTACGATGTCATCGCCGGCTACACGGTGTTCAACGACGTCACCGCGCGCGACCTGAATCGCCGCAGCGACTATCCGTTCAAGCATGACTGGTTCCGTGGCAAAAGCCACGACACTTTCGGCCCGATGGGGCCATGGGTGGTACCGCGCAGCTGCATCGAAGCGCCACAAAGCCTGCGCCTGAAACTGAGCGTCAACGGCGAGATGATGCAGAACGATACCGCCGATGCGATGATCTTCAACATCGCCGAGCAGATCGCCTACCTGTCCGGCATGTTGACGCTGAAGCCGGGCGACTTGCTGGCCACCGGTACGCCGGCCGGCGTCGGCATGGGCCGAGAGATCTATCTCAAACCTGGCGATGAGATGATCGCCTCCATCGAGAAGATCGGCAGCATCCGCAACCGCGTGGTGGCAGCATGAAGCGCGCGCACCGGTTCATACGGCGTGCGGTGACGACGTCGCTGGCACTGGCCATGCTGGCGGCGCAGCCGGCAAGGGCGGCGGACGCGGTCCGCTTCAATCTGGCCTGGCTGCCGCAGGGCAGTACCAGCGGTGTGCTGATCGCCATCGCCAAGGGCTATTACACCGAGGCGGGACTGGATGTCAGCGTCACGCGCGGCTACGGTGGGCAGCGTACCGTCAACGAAGTCGATCAGGGCTTGTTTGAATTCGGCTACGGTGACCCGATCAGCGTAATGCTGAACCGTGCGCAGGGCGGCAAGACGGTGATGGTGGGGGCGATCAATACGCGCTGGCCGGGAGCCTTGTGCTATGTCGACAAACCAGGCCGCAAGATCAAGACCATCGCCGACCTGAAAGGGATGGTGATCGGTGGTGGCGCCGCATCACCGCTGCACAATGTGATTCCCGCGTGGTTGCAGGCCAACGGGCTGCCGGCCGATTACGTCAAGCTGCTGCGCCTCGATCCCGCCGTCATCAACACCGCCTTCCTGGACGGCAGCATCGACCTGGCGGAATGCTGGGAAGGCGCCAACAAGCCGGTGCTGGAGAAGATGGCGCAAAAGAACGACATGAAGATCGGCGTGCTGCGCTACCGCGATTTCAATCTCAATTTGTACGGCAATGGCATTGTCACCAGCGAAAAGCTGATTGCGGCGAAGCCGGAAGTGGTGCGGCGCTTCATGCAGGCCACCTATCGCGGCTATGAGTTCCAGTCGAAGAATCCGCAGGAAGCGGTGGCGCTGGTGGCCACCCAGCAGAAGCTGATCGACCGCACGGTGCTGCGCCAGCAGATTGAAGAGACCACGGTGCTGATGCAGGCGCCGGAAGCCGCCGGCAAGAAGCCGGGCTGGATGCAGGAGGAACGCATGCAGTCGACGGTGGACTTCGTGCACAAGGCCTTCAACGTCACCACCAGCGTCAAACCTTCCGATATCTATACCAATCGATTCGTCGACTAAAAAACAAGACGGACATGGAGACAAGCATGGAAAAACTACGACCAAAAAAACTCGGACACCTGGTGCTGATGGTGCGCGACATTCAGAAATCGGCGCGCTTCTATACCGAGGTGGTGGGCCTGCAGGTATCGGACTGGATTTCCGACCAGATGGTGTTCCTGCGTGCTGGCGAAGACCACCACGATCTGGCGCTGTCGCAGATCCCCAGGGATGCCGAAGGCTTCAACGATCTGCCGCATTACGGCCGGCCGGGCATGGAGCACTTCTCCTATCTGGTGGAAGACCGCGCGGAGATCGATCGCACCGTGAAGGTGCTGCAGGAACATGGCATCGAAATCGTGCGTGGCATCGGCAAGCATGGTCCGGGCGAGAATCTGTTCCTGGTGTTTAAAGACCCGGATGGAAACAACGTCGAGGTGTATTGCGAGATGACGCAGATCCCGCCGGGCAGCGACTACCGCCCGCAGGTGTGGGAACGGAACATCGACTCCTTCGACCAGTATCGCTTCAAGCACTTTGTGGTCGCACCGCCGCAAGCGGTGATCGACGCAAAGTCTGGCAAACACTGAACGGAGGCCTTCATGAAACGCATCATGGAGACGATTCTGTTCTGGGGCGCAGTGGCGCTGGTATGGGAGTACGGTGTGACGCTGGCCGGTGTGCGCAGTTACCTGATGCCGTCGCTGAGCAAGGTAGTCGCAGCGGGCTGGCAGGAGCGCGAGCTATTGCTGGCGGAAAGCTGGGTCACGCTGCTGGAAGTGCTGGCGGGATTCGCGCTGGCGGTGGTTGGCGGCTTGCTGCTGGGCGTTGCAATTCACTTCAGCGCGATTGCACGGCGCACGCTTTATCCGCTCATCACAGCGCTGCAAAGCATGCCGAAGATTGCGCTGGCGCCGCTGATGATTGTGTGGTTCGGCTATGGCTTTTCGTCCAAGCTGGCATCCACCTTCCTGTTTGCGTTCTTCCCGTTGGTGATTGCGACCTTGGGTGGAATGGCGGGCATCGCGGCGAATCTGGACGAGCATTTCCGCGCACTTGGCGCCTCGCGCTGGGACACCTTGTTGCGCTTGCAGCTGCCGTCGGCGCTACCGAGCTTTGTGGACGGCGTGAAGATCGCCATGCCGCTGGCGGTGATCGGCGCCATTGTCGGTGAATTCATCGGTTCGGAAAAAGGGTTGGGACATCTGATGACGCTGGCCACGGCCAATGCGCAGACGGACCTGATGTTTGCTGCAATCCTGACCATTACGGTGCTGGCCAGTTTGTTGTACTGGCTAGTGGAAGTTTTGTCGCGCGCGGTCTGGTGGCGCGGAAAGGCGGTGTGATGATGGCTCAACTCAAAGTAATGCCGGCGGTGGCGCCTGGCGCCAGCAAGCTGGCGATCCGCGTGGCGGATGTGGTCAAGCGCTTCCCAGGCAAGCAGTCGGTCAATGCGCTGGAGGATGTCTCGCTGTCCGTGCGCGAACGGGAGTTTGTCTCCATTCTTGGCCCCAGCGGCTGCGGCAAGAGCACCTTGCTGCGCATCGTTGCCGGATTAGTGCCGCACAGCGAAGGCGTGGTGCAAGTGGCGAACCGCGATGTGCATGGACCGACGTCCGATATCGGCGTGGTTTTCCAGACCAGTAACATGCTGCCCTGGCTGACGGTGGAGCAGAATATGATGCTGGGCGCGCAGTTGCGCAAGCTGCCTTCGGCGGCGGTTGCGCACAAGGTGCGTGAGCTGACGCGCACTCTTGGCTTGTCGGGATTCGAGAACAGCTATCCGCATGAGCTGTCCGGCGGCATGCGGCAACGTGCCTCGATCGGCCAGATCCTCGCGCTGGATCCACAGATCCTGCTGATGGACGAACCGTTTGGCGCGCTCGATGCGCTGACGCGCGACTTGCTGAACGTCGAACTGCTGCGCATCTGGCAGGAGCATATGAAGACGGTGCTGCTGGTCACGCACAGCATACAGGAAGCGGTATTCCTGTCGGACCGCGTGCTGGTGATGTCAGCGCGGCCGGGGCGCGTGATCCATGATATTACGATCGACTTGCCGCGTCCGCGGCGGCCGGAAAACATCAAGGGCAATCCGCGCTACGGAGAATATATCGCGCAGATCAGCCAGATCATGGGAGTGTATTGATGGGCGCTCCGTTCCGTTCCTGGGCGCCGCCGTTTGCGGGCCTGTCCGATGCAGAGCGCGAGACTTTGCTGGCGATGGGGCCGCGCTGGGCGGACGACATCAATCGCCATCGCGAGCAGGTGGTAGCGATCTACACGCCGCACCATGCGGCGGCCAGCAAGGACGGCGTGCGGGTGAATGCCGGGCTGGCGTATGGCGAGCATCCGCGCCAGTGCATGGACATCTATCGCCAGGACGATGCGCAGGGCGCGCCGCCCGCGCCAGTGGTGGTGTTTGTGCATGGCGGCGCCTTCATGCGCGGGAATATGAACAGCAACGCCGAAATCTACGGCAATGTGACGCGCTATATTGCGCAGCAAGGATACGTGGCGGTGAACCTGGAGTACCGGCTGGCGCCGGAGGCCGCGTATCCCGCCGGCAGTGAGGACATTGCGCTGGCGCTGGCGTGGTTGCGGCGGAACGCTGGCAGGTTTGGCGGCAATCCGCAGCATATCGTGTTGGCCGGGCACTCGGCCGGCGGCGCGCATGCGGCGGCGTATGTGCTCGATCCGGCATTGGAGGCGGCGCGGCACAGCGGGGGAGGGCTATCAGGACTGGCGCTGATCAGCGCGCGCTTGCGGGCGGACGTCTTGCCCGGCAATCCGAATGCGGCGGGCGTGCGGGCGTATTGGGGCGACGATGCGGCGCGCTATGACCAACTGTCGCCTTGCACGCATGCGGCGCGGCTCGATATGCCGGCAATGGTGGCGATTGCGGAGTTTGAGAATCCTTATCTCGATAGCTACGGCGAAGAGTTTTACCGGCGCGCGCGTGCCGCATCGGCGCCGTGCACTTTACTGCGCGTGCCAGGCCATAACCACACGTCCATCGTCGCACATCTAGGCACAGCGGACCGCTGCTTCGGTCCTGCGTTGATCGACTTCCTGGATCACACGCGACCCATTTGAATCACTCACTGGAGAAGTATCATGATGTCAAACCGATTGACAGGGGCTTTTGCGCCCGCCGTTACGCCATTCAAGGCGGACCTGAGTCCTGATGTTGAGCGCTTCGCGCAGCATTGCCGCTGGTTGCAGCAGCAGGGCGCCGGGCTGGCGGTATTCGGCACCAATAGCGAGGCAAATTCGCTCACCGTCAGCGAGCGAGTGGTGTTGCTTGATCACCTGATAGCCAATGGACTGGATGCGAGCCGCATTTTGCCGGGCACCGGTTGCTGCGCGCTGCCGGACACGGTGGAGTTGAGCCGCCATGCGACCTTGCACGGCTGTGCGGGTGTGCTGATGCTGCCGCCATTTTTCTACAAAGGCGTCTCCGACGACGGCTTGTTTGACTACTACGCCGAGGTGATTGAGCGCGTGGCGATGCAAAATCTTCGCGTGTTCCTGTATCACATCCCGGCTTTCTCCGGCGTGCCGATCTCGCTGAATTTGATCGAACGGCTGGCGGCGCGCTTCCCGCAGCAGATTGCCGGCGTCAAGGACAGCTCCGGTGACTGGGCCAACCTGGAGGCGATGCTGAAGAACTTCCCGCAGCTGTCCATTTTCCCGGCATCGGAAAGTCTGCTGTCACGCGCCTTGCCGCTTGGTGCTGCGGGCTGCATTTCAGCGACGATCAACATCAATCCGGCGGCAATCAGTGCGATGTGCGCCGACTGGCGCTCGCCGGACGCCGCCAAGGCGCAAGCCTCGTTGGATACGATACGCCAGATCATCCAAAAGTATCCGATGATCGCGGCACTCAAGTGGACGCTGGCGCATTATCGCGATGATCCGCAGTGGCAGCGCCAGCGTCCACCGCTGCGGGCCTTGAGCGGGCAGCAGCAGGACGAGCTGCATGCGCTGTTGTCGGCCGCTGGTTTCGCCATGCCTGGGCTGGAGGCGGCATGAGCGCTGCGATCGCGCCGCTGGGTCGTTATCCGGCGTGGTGCCGCGCCGGGGATTTTATTTACGTCTCCGGCATGAGCGCGCGTCAGGCGGATGGCAGCGTGGCCGGCGCGCAGCCACGTGACGCGGCTTTGCAGACGCGCGTCGTGATCGACAAAATCAGGGCCGCATTGGCGGAGGCGGGCGCCACGCTCGATGACTGCGTGTCCGTCACCAGCTACCTGACTGACATGGCCTGCTTTGACGCTTACAACGCAGTCTATGCGCAGGCGTTCAACGGCCGCGCCGCGCGCGCCACGGTGGGCGTGGCGCAGCTGCCGCATCCGGACATGGTAGTGGAGTTGAGCGTCACCGCCTACAAACCGGAGGTTGTATGAATGCGCGGCTCGACGACGCCGGCCTCGATCTGCTGTTCCGCGCCGCGCGCTCGCACAACGGCTGGCTGCTCAAAACGGTGGACGACGAACTGCTGGTGCAGGTCTATGACTTAATGAAGCTCTGCCCAACCAGCGTCAATGGCAGCCCGGCGCGCGTGCTGTTCTTGCGCACGGCCGAGGCCAGGGAGCGGCTGCTCCCCGCCATCAATCCCGGCAACGTCGATAAAGTGCGCGATGCGCCGGTGGTGGCGGTGATCGGCTATGACTTGCAATTCCACGCGCATTTGCCACAGCTGTTTCCGCACAATCCAACCGCAGCCACGCTGTTCGCCAACAACGCCGTGCTGGCGGAAGCCACGGCCTTCCGCAATGGCAGCCTGCAAGGCGCCTACCTGATGCTGGCGGCGCGCGCGCTGGGGCTGGACTGCGGCCCGGTCTCCGGCTTCGATGCGGCGGCTGTCAACCGCGAGTTCTTCCCCGATGGGCGGGTGCGCGTGAATTTCATTTGCAATCTCGGTCATGGCGATCACGCCAAAATTTTCCCGCGCAGTCCACGCCTGCGCTTCGATCAAGTGTGCACGCTACTATAAAGAGAACATACATGGATATCCTGCTTTACCTCGGTCTCGGCGCCTTTGCCGGGATATTGGCCGGCTTGCTCGGCGTGGGCGGCGGTACGGTCATTGTGCCGGTGCTGACCCTGGTGTATGCGGCGCACGGCTTCCCGCCGCAATACACGCTGCATCTGGCCTTGGGCACCTCGATGGCGTCGATACTATTCACCTCCGTCGCCAGCCTGCGTTCGCACCATCGGCGCGGCGCGGTCGACTGGGTCGTGGTGCGCCAGCTCACGCCCGGCATCGTGCTTGGCACGCTGGCCGGCGTGTGGCTGACAGCCCACATGTCCAGCAATCTGCTGAAAGCGATTTTTGTGGCCTTTGCCTACTTCGTCGCCGTCCAGATGCTCATGAATATCAAGCCCGCGCCGAGCCGCCAGCTGCCGGAAAGCGGCGGCATGCTGGCATCCGGTGGCGCGATCGGCGTGGTGTCCAGCTTCGTCGGCATCGGCGGCGGCACCTTGTCCGTTCCCTTTATGACGTGGTGTAATGTGCCGCTGCATACGGTGATCGGCACCTCGGCCGCCTTGGGCTTTCCGATTGCGTTGGCAGGAGCGACTGGCTATGTGCTGAATGGCTGGCGCGTGGCCGGGCTGCCGGAACATAGCCTGGGCTTCGTCTATCTGCCAGCGCTGATCGCGGTTGCTGGCGTCAGTGTGCTGACCGCACCGCTGGGCGCGCGCTTGGCCCATGCGCTGCCGGTCGCGAAACTCAAAAAGCTGTTTGCGCTGCTGTTGCTGGCGGTGGGAACCAGGATGCTGTTTAGTTTATAGTGTCTTGTATAGTGTCGAAACTTTGTAGATAAGAGCAAAAACGATGGAAACCATTTCGATGCGGCTTTATCGCATCCTTGCAGACGAAATTATCAATGGCACCCTGGCGCCCGGAGACAGCCTGGAAGAAAACGCCATCGGCGAGCGCTTCAAGGTGTCGCGCACGCCCATCCGCGCAGCGCTGCGCGAACTGGCCTCGAATGGCCTGATCGAACTGCGTCCGCGCAAAGGCGGCATTGTGGTCAGCATCAGCCTCGATGAACTGGCCGATACGCTGGAAGCGCTGGGCGAGCTGGAAGCGCTGTGCTGCCGCATCAGCGCGCAGCGCATGAGCGCTGTACAGAAAAAACAGCTGGAGCTAATCCATCTGCAAAGCCTGGAGTGCATCGAGCAGGGCGATGAAGAAGGCTATCTTGAAATGAACGGCAAGTTCCATCAACTGATCTGCGCCGGCGCGCATAACCGCAGCCTGGCCGATAGCATCGACAAGCTGCGCCTGCGCCTGAACCAGTTTCGCGCCGCACAAGGTGGTGTGGAGCGGCGTCTGGCCAAGTCGCAGGAGGAGCATGCGGCGGTGGTGGAAGCCATCGTTGGCGGCGATGCGGAGCGTTCCTACCTGGCGATGCGCGATCATGCCAACCGCCTCAATGTCCATGTGCTGGAAGTGATGCGCGAACGTCAGGATGCCCATGCAGCCCGATGACGACGAGGTGCCGGCGGAGCGGCCGGGCGATGGCAATCGCGTCAACATCCCGCTGGTGGATGTCATGCTGCGGCGGATTAAACTCAAGCCGCTGCTGATTTTCGACCGCGTGCTGGTGTCGCAATCCATTGCGCGCGCCGCGCGTGAACTGAATCTGACCCAGCCCGCCGTCACCAAGGCGATCCAGGAGCTGGAGGCGGATCTGGGCGTTGAACTGTTCGAACGGACTAATCGCGGCGTTGTGCCAACCTGCTATGCGGCGCTGCTGGGCGACCGCGTCAAAGCCGTCATTGCCGAATTGCGCTACCTGACGGACGAACTGAATTCCTTCCGCTCCGGCGAATCGGGCCATGTGGTGGTCGGCACGCTGATCTCGGCGTCGGCGCGGCTGCTGCCTATCGCTATCGCCAAACTGAAGGCGGACCGTCCCGGCGTACTAGTGACGGTGCGCGAAGGCCCAACCGACCGCCTGTTCCCCGCGCTGGCCACCGGCGAACTGGATCTGGTAGTCGGCCGCTTGCCGGAAGCCGACCTGCCGCTGGCCCGCATGTACAGCTTCCGCCACACGGAGCTATATAGTGAGGCGTTGTGCGCGGTGGTCTGGAGCGAACACCCGCTGGCCAGCCAGCCCAAGATCGAATTGAAGCAGTTGCTGGACTGGCCATGGCTACTGCCGACCATCGAATCGCCCGCGCGCCTGCGCGCAGAGCGCCTGTTTGCGGATGCCGGCCTGCCAATGCCGTCCAACGTGGTGGAGTCGCTGTCACTGCTGACCAATATCGGTCTGCTGCAATCCATGCAGGCGATTAACCTGATGCCGCGCGCCGTGGCGCAGCACTTCGCGCAACTCAAGCTGCTGAAGATACTGGAGCTGGGTGACATCGGCGCCTTTGGCCGCATCGGTTATTCGGTGCGCGGCGACCGCGCCAGCACGCCGGCAGCGGCACGATTTATCGATTGTCTGACGCTGGCCGCCAAGGAACTGCAATAAAAAACAGGAATACCTGAGTCCGGTTTTTTCATTATATTTTATTTCAGCTTCTCCCTATACTCGATTTCATAACGAGCATAAGGAGACAGCCTTGAAACCAGAATCACCGGCCCTGTTGCGCCACTACATCGGCGGCGAATTCGTCGCCAGCGCAGCGACTTTCGATAACCTCTGTCCCGTTGACGGCCGCCTGCTGTCGCGGGTGTCCGAAGCCGACCGCGCCACCGTGGAGTCGGCGGTAGCGGCCGCGCGCCGCGCGCTGTCCGGGCCATGGGGCAAGATGAGCGTGCAGCAGCGCGCCGCCATGCTGCACAAAATCGCCGACGGCATCGAAGCGCGCTTCGACGAATTCGTCGCCGCCGAAGTGGGCGATACCGGCCGTCCTGTTCATCAGGCGCGCAGCCTGGATATTGCCCGCGCCATCACCAACTTCCGCACCTTCGCCGACCTGGCCGCCTGCGCCAACTCGGATGCCTTCGAGACGCCAACCGCCGATGGCGCCGGCGCGCTGAATTACACGGTGCGCAAGCCGTTGGGCGTGGTGGGCATCATCTCGCCGTGGAACTTGCCGCTGCTGCTGCTGACGTGGAAAGTGGCGCCAGCACTGGCCTGTGGGAACGCGGTCGTCGCCAAACCGTCCGAAGAGTCGCCGGCCAGCGCCACGCTGCTGGCGGAAGTCATGTGCCACGCCGGCGTGCCGCCAGGCGTCTTCAATCTGGTGCACGGCCGCGGCGCTGATTCGGCCGGCCAGTTCCTGACCCAGAGCACGGGCATCGACGCGCTGACCTTCACCGGCGAATCGCGCACTGGCAGCACCATCATGAAAGCGGTGGCGGACGGCGTCAAGGAAGTGTCGTTTGAACTGGGTGGCAAGAACGCCGCCGTGGTGTTTGCCGATGCGGACTTCGATGCCGCCGTCGCTGGCGTGGTGCGTTCGTCGTTCACCAACTCCGGCCAGGTGTGCCTGTGTTCCGAGCGCGTCTACGTGCAGCGGCCGATCTATGAAAAATTCGTCGCCGCGATCAAGGAAAAGGTGCATGCGTTGCGCATCGGCTTCCCGGATGAAGCGGAGGTCGATATGGGGCCGCTGATTTCACGCGGCCACCGCGACAAGGTACTGAGCTACTACCGGCTGGCGGTGGAAGAGGGCGCGACCGTGGTTGCCGGTGGCGGCGTGCCAGTATTCGGCGACGCCCGCGACCAGGGCGCCTATGTGCAGCCGACCGTGTGGACCGGACTGCCGGACAACGCGCGCTGCAACACGGAAGAAATCTTCGGCCCGGTATGCCACATCGCGCCGTTTGACGATGAAGAAGAAATCATCGGCCGCGTCAACGACAGCAAGTACGGCCTGGCCTGCGCGCTGTGGACCACCAACCTGTCGCGCGCGCACCGCGTTGCGCGCCGCATCCATGTTGGCCTGGTCTGGGTCAACACCTGGTATCTGCGCGACCTGCGCACGCCGTTCGGCGGCGTCAAGCTGTCCGGCCTTGGCCGCGAAGGCGGACGCTATTCGCTCGACTTCTATTCCGACGTCGCCAACATCTGCATCAAACTGTAAGGAGATCGCATGCAACGCCAAACGATACAGTCCCCGGCGGTCGCTGCACCGCGCTTCCGCTACAGCCCATGCGTGCGCATAGGCGACACGGTGCAGCTGTCCGGCATGATCGCCCTCGATGCTGACACCGGCGCGCTGATGGCCGGTGGACCCGGCGCCGAAGCGGCCTTCATCCTCGCGATTCTGCAACGCGCCTTGCCGGATTACGGCGTCACGCTGGACCAGCTGCTGATCGCTCGCATCTACACCACGCGCATGGATCTGTTCAGCGACATCAACGCCGCGTGGGAAGCCGTGTTCACGCCGGAGGTCACGCCTCCAGCACGTACCAGCATCGGCGTCAGCGCACTGCCGCTGGGCGCCAGCGTCGAAATCGAATTCACTTTTGTGCAGGAGCGTCGTCCATGAATACGCAAATTCAGCAAGCCGCAGACCGGATCTGGGAAGCGCACCAGCGCGGCGAACCATGTGCACCGGTGCGCGACCTGATAGGCGCCACCGACATCGAGAGCGCCTACGCCGTCCAGAAAATCAATACCGACCGCTGGCTGGTACGCGGCCGCCGCGCTGTCGGCCGCAAGATCGGCCTGACTTCGGCCGCAGTGCAGAAGCAGTTGGGCGTGGACCAGCCGGACTTCGGCATGCTGTATGCCGATATGTGCTTGTGCGACGGCGAAGAAGTGGCGCCGGGCCGCGTGCTGCAGCCGAAGGTGGAAGCCGAGATTGCATTGGTGCTGGAGCGCTCGCTGTCGCACGAGCAAAACACCGTGGCCGATATCCTGCGCGCCACCGCCTACGCCTTGCCGGCGATTGAGATTGTCGGCAGCCGTATCGCCAACTGGGACATCAGCCTGGCCGACACCATCGCCGACAACGCGTCGAGTGGCTTGTTCGTGCTTGGTTCGCGTCCCGTCAAGCTGTCCGAGTTTGACGTGATGGGCTGCGGCATGGTGATGGAAAAGCGTGGCGAACAGGTGTCGACCGGCGCCGGTGCGGCCTGTCTTGGCAATCCGTTGCGCGCCGCCGTCTGGCTGGCCGACACCATGGCGCGTCTCGGCAGCCCATTGCAGGCGGGCGACATCGTGCTGACCGGCGCACTGGGGCCGATGGCGCTGGCCCGTCCCGGCGACGTATTCGAAGCGAGCATCGAGGGTTTGGGCAGCGTACGTGCCGCCTTCGGCGCCTGATAAAACAAGGGAGATTTCATGCAACACACAGAACAAGATCGCTGGGAGGTCGCCATCATCGGCTCCGGCAATATCGGTACGGACCTGATGATCAAGGTGCTGCGCAATGCGCGCCACTTGAAGATGGGCGCCATGGTGGGGATCGATCCGAACTCGGATGGCCTGGCGCGTGCCGCGCGGCTTGGCGTGCCGACTACGCACGAAGGTGTGCAAGGGCTGGCGGCGCTGCCGAATTTCAAGCAGATCCGCTTGGCGTTCGACGCCACCTCGGCCGGCGCGCATGCGGAGCATAACCGTTTGCTGCAATGGCATGGCGTGCGCGTGATCGATCTGACGCCGGCCGCCATCGGCCCTTACGTGGTGCCGGTCGTGAATCTGGAGGCGCACTTGAATGAGCCTAACCTGAACATGGTCACCTGTGGCGGCCAGGCCACGATTCCGATGGTGCGCGCAGTGTCGCACATCGCCAAGGTGCACTACGCGGAGATTGTCGCTTCCATCGCCAGCAAGTCGGCGGGGCCGGGCACGCGCGCCAATATCGATGAATTCACCGAGACCACGTCGCAGGCGATTGTCAGTGTCGGCGGCGCCGCGCATGGCAAAGCCATCATCGTGCTGAATCCCGCCGAACCGCCGCTGATGATGCGCGACACCGTATTTTGCCTGGCCGAGGAGGGCGCCAACGAAGACCAGATCCGTGCTTCGGTCGAAGAAATGGCGGCCAGTGTCGCCAGCTACGTGCCGGGCTATCGCCTGAAACAGCAGGTGCAGTTCGAACGCATTCCGGCGGAGCGCCCGCTGAATATTCCGGGCCTGGGCAAGATGCATGGCCTCAAGGTCTCCATTTTCATCGAGGTGGAGGGCGCGGCCCACTACCTGCCTGCCTACGCGGGCAATCTCGACATCATGACCTCGGCCGCGCTGGCCACGGCCGAGCAGATCGCCGCCAGCGCCCTGGCAAAATAAGGAACACGCCATGAGCAAAAAGATTTATGTATCTGATGTCACCCTGCGTGATGGCATGCACGCCATCCGCCACCAATACACGCTGGAGCAGGCGGTAGCCATTGCCCGCGCGCTGGATGCAGCGAAAGTGGACAGCATCGAAGTCGCGCACGGCGATGGCCTGCGTGGCTCCAGTTTCAACTACGGCTTCGGCGCGCATACCGATCTGGAATGGATCGAAGCGGTGGCCGATGTGCTGACCCACGCGCGTATCGCCACGCTGCTGTTGCCGGGCATCGGCACCCTGCACGATCTGGACGCGGCATATAAGGCCGGTGCACGCACCGTGCGCATTGCCACCCACTGCACCGAAGCGGACATCTCGCGCCAGCACATCGAGCATGCGCGCAAGCTGGGCATGGATACCGTCGGCTTCTTGATGATGTCGCACATGACGACGCCGCAAGCGCTGGCGCAGCAGGCCAAATTGATGGAATCCTACGGCGCGGAATGCGTCTACGTGGTCGATTCCGGCGGTGCGCTGTCGATGCGCGATGTGGCTGAGCGCTTCAAGGCCTTCAAGGATGTGCTGAAACCGGAAACGCAAACCGGTATGCACGCCCACCACAACCTGTCGCTGGGCGTGGCCAACTCCATCGTCGCCGTCGAACATGGCTGCGACCGCGTTGACGCCTCGCTGGCCGGCATGGGGGCTGGCGCGGGCAATGCGCCGCTGGAGGTGTTCATTGCGGCCGTCGATCGCCTCGGCTGGCAGCACGGCACCGATCTGTTCACGCTGATGAACGCCGCCGATGACCTGGTGCGGCCATTGCAGGACCGGCCGGTGCGCGTGGACCGCGAAACGCTGGCGCTGGGCTATGCGGGCGTGTATTCGAGCTTCCTGCGCCACGCGGAAGCCGCGTCGTCGCGCTACGGCATCGCTACCGTCGACATCCTGGTGGAACTGGGCCGCCGGCGCATGGTGGGCGGACAAGAGGACATGATAGTCGATGTCGCACTGGATCTGGTGCAGCAGCGCCGTGCGAAGGAGGCAGCATGAATCCGGGAACGTGGCACCTGACTGACGTGGCGAGCATGCCTGGCACCGACATCGCTGCGCTGGCGCAGCTGCTGGACAGCGCGGCGCGCGAGCGCGGGGAGATCGACCCACTAACGCCGCAGCATGGCTTTAACCTGGAACAGGCCTACGCCATCCAGCATGCCTCCATCGCCTTGCGCCATGCGCGCGGTGAAAAGCCGGTCGGCGTCAAGCTGGGTTTCACCAGCCGCGCCAAGATGATCCAGATGGGCGTCGATAGCCTGATCTGGGGCCTGCTGACGGACGCCATGCTGTACGAAGAGGGCGGCGTCGTGAGTCTCAGCGACTTCATTCACCCGCGCGTGGAACCGGAGCTGTGCTTCCTCACTAGCCGCGCCATCGACCGTCCACTCACTTTGCTGGAAGCTGCCGGTTACCTGGCAGGCGTGGCGCCGGCCATGGAAATCATCGACTCGCGCTACCGCAACTTCAAATTCGGCCTGGAAGACGTGGTGGCGGATAACTGCTCGTCGGCCGGCGTGGTGGTGGGCGAGTTTTGCGCCGACCTGTCACGCTTGAATAACCTCGGCGTGACCATGCGCTTCAACGGCCGCCCGGTGGCGCTGGGCAGCACCGGTGCCATCCTCGGCAACCCGTTGCGCAGCGTGGTGCAAGCGTCGCAGCTAGCCAGCGATTGCGGCATGGTGCTGCCGGCCGGTTCGCTGATCATGGCTGGCGCGGCCACCGCCGCCGAGGCGTTCAAGCCCGGCCTGCATGTCAGCGTCGACATCGGCGGCCTCGGTCGCGCTGAATTCCTGACGGGAGGCTGAGCATGACGACCGAAGCAACACTGGTAGAGGGCAAGGCCCAGCCGCGCGGCAAATTCCCGCACCTGAAACGTGCCGGCGATTTCCTGTTCGTCTCCGGTACCAGCTCGCGCCGTCCGGACAATACGCTGGTTGGTGTGGAAGTGGACGCGATGGGCACCACTGCGCTGGACATCCGCGCACAGACCCGCGCCGTCATCGACAACATCCGCGACATCCTGCGCAGCGCTGGCGCCGACCTGTCGGACATCGTTGAAATCAGCACCTTCCTGGTCAACATGAACGATTTCGGCGGCTACAACGAGGTCTATGGTGAGTACTTCGATTACGACGGCCCGACCCGCACCACTGTGGCGGTTCACCAACTGCCGCACCCGCATCTGCTCATCGAAATCAAGGCCATCGCCTGGCACCCTTTAAAATAAACGCTGGAGACAATAATGTATAAATATGGCAAGCCTTTTAATTTCCAGCAGTGGATTGCGGAACACGCGCATCTGCTCAAGCCACCGGTGGGCAACCAGCAGATCTGGCAGGATGCGGATTTCATTGTTACGGTGGTCGGCGGTCCGAATCAGCGCACCGACTATCACGACGACCCGCTGGAAGAATTCTTCTACCAGTTTAAGGGTAATGCGTATTTAAACATCATGGACAACGGCCGCGTGGAACGGCTGGAGCTGAAGGAGGGCGACATCTTCCTGCTGGCGCCACATGTGCGCCACTCGCCGCAGCGTCCCGATCCCGACAGCCTGTGCCTGGTGCTTGAACGTAAACGTCCAGAGGGCATGCGTGACGCCTTCGAGTGGTACTGCCTGGAGTGCAATCATCTGGTGCACCGCATCGAGGTCCAGCTGCAAAGCATCGTTGACGACTTGCCGCCGCTGTTCCAGCGCTTCTACGGCGATCCGGCGCTGCGGGTCTGCCCGCAATGTAAGACCGTCCATCCGGGCAAACTTGGGAGCGCGGCATGAGCGCCGCGCCGAAAGCCAGCCCGGTCATCGACATTCACTCGCACTTCTTCCCGCCGATTACGCGCGCGGAAGCAGCTGCATTGGATGCCCAGGCCGCGCCGTGGCTGGAAGTCCGCGACAGCGAACATGGCATGATCATGACCGGCGACCAGCCGTTCCGTCCTGTGTATTCGGCGCTGTGGGACCCTGCGCGCCGCATCGAGGAGATGGACCGTTCGGGCGTGGATATCCAGCTGATGTCGGCGACGCCGGTGATGTTCGGCTACCGCTACCCGATCGCCCAGGCCTTGCCGTGGGCGCAGCGCATGAACGACTATGCGCTCGAACTGTGCTCCCACAACCCGGCGCGCCTGAAGGCGTTGGCGCAGGTGCCACTGCAGGACATTGATGCGGCCTGCCGTGAGGCCAGCCGCGCCAAGGCCACCGGCCATCTCGGCGTCCAGATCGGCAACCACCTGGGTAGCCTGGATCTGGATGACGAAGGCTTGCTGACCTTCCTGACCCACTGCGCCAACGAAGGCATCCCGCTGCTAGTGCATCCATGGGACATGATGGGCGGCGAGCAGCGCATGAAAAAATGGATGCTGCCATGGCTGGTCGCCATGCCGGCCGAAACGCAGCTCGGCATCCTGTCGCTGATCATGTCCGGCGCCTTCGAGCGCTTGCCGAAATCGCTGAAGATTTGCTTTGCCCATGGCGGCGGCAGCTTCGCCTTCCTGCTGGGACGTGTGGACAATGCGTGGCACCAGCGCGACATCGTGCGTGAAGACTGCCCGCATCCGCCATCGTCGTACGTCGACCGCTTCTACGTTGACTCGGCCGTTTTCGATGAACGCGCGCTGTCGCTGCTGGTCGATGTGATGGGCGAGGAGCGTGTGATGCTGGGATCGGACTACCCGTATCCGCTCGGCGAACAGCAAGTGGGACGGCTCATCAAAGAAGCAGACTTCACGCCCGAACGACAGCAAAGACTGTTGAGTGGCAATGCACAAGCCTTCTTCGGCATCTGAAAAAAGCATCACAGGAGACAAAATGAATCACAACAAGAGCGGCTTTGCCGCCATCGTGGAACGCGAGACGGGCTTGCAGCGCGGCCTGACCAGCGGCCAGATGTCCATGATTGCAATCGGCGGCGCGATTGGTACCGGCCTGTTTCTCGGCAGCGGTTTTGCCATCGGCTTTGCCGGTCCGAGTGTGCTGGTCAGCTATGCCATCGGCGCGTTGATCGCCATGCTGTTGATCGGCTGCCTGGCAGAGATGACGGTGGCGCATCCGACTTCGGGTTCGTTCGGCTCCTACGCCGAGCACTATGTCGGACCGTGGGCCGGCTTCTCGGTGCGCTATTGCTACTGGTCGTCCATCGTACTGGCGGTGGGCACCGAGGTCACGGCGGTGGCGCTGTACATGCAGTACTGGTTCCCCGGCACGCCCGCATGGTTGTGGATCGTGCTTTTCTCGGCCTGCCTGATCCTGGTGAACGCCATGAGCGTGAATATCTTCGGCAGCGTTGAGTATCTGTTCTCGACCGTCAAAATCGCCGCGATCGTTTTGTTTATCCTGCTGGGCGCTTACATGGTGTACGCGGCGCCGGAGGCTGGCCCGATCGGCTTCAAGAACTATGTGCAGGACCGCGGCTTCTTCCCGCATGGCAGCGCGGGCATGTGGACCGGCGTGATCGTCTCCATCTTCAGCTATCTCGGCATCGAGATGGTGGCGGTGGCCGCCGGCGAGGCGCGCGATCCACAGCAAGCTATTACCGGTGCCTTCCGCACCACCATGCTGCGGCTGGTGATGTTCTACATGCTGACGCTTGGCCTGATGCTGGCCATCGTGCCATGGGCGACGGCGGGCAACGGCAACAGCCCATTCGTGCTGGCGATGCAGGCGCTGCACATTCCCGGCGCTGCTGGCGTGATTAATTTTGTGATTCTGGTGGCGGCGCTGTCGTCGATGAACAGCCAGTTGTACATCACCACCCGCACCATGTTCTCGTTGTCGCGGGCAGGGCAGGCACCGAAGCGCTTCGGTATGTTAAGCAAGCGCGGTGTGCCGGTGGCGGCGCTGATGTTGTCCTGTATCGGTATCGCGCTGGCGACGGTGCTGAGCGTATTGTTCCCGGACGGCTCCTTCATGCTGATGATGGCGATTTCCATGTTCGGCGCCATGTTCACCTGGATGATGATCTTTGTGACGCACTACTTCTTCCGCCGCCAGTGGACGCGCGAAGGCCACGCGCCGCTGCCGTTCCGCATCTGGGCCTTCCCGTGGCTGACGATGCTGGGCGCTGGCTTGATGTTGGCGATCATGGTCACCACTGCCTTCACCAAAGAGTTTGCAATGACACTCATGACAGGCCTGCCCTTCATGCTGGCCCTGAGCGCGATGTACTTCCTCTGGTACCGCAAGCGCTAAATCACACGGTCTTTTAAGCGGTTTTTGACCCCGCAGGGGAGGACTCCGTCCGTCGTATTTGGATATGAGAAAACGGAATATCTGGAGCCTAACTATTCATTTTCGCTTATTGCAACACCCATGCATACTGGGTTCAGCGACACAAGTAAATCAAGGAAAAAAAGCATGAGACTCACGAAACAAGACTGCATCGATATGGACCAGCGCGACCCGCTGGCCACCACCCGCCAGCGATTCACGCTGCCCGAGGGCGAGGTTTATTTGGATGGTAATTCGCTGGGCGCCATGCCTGCGCATCTGCCTGCGCGCATGCAGCAAGCCATCGCCGGTGAATGGGGCATGGGCCTGATTCGTTCCTGGAATGACGCTGGCTGGATCGACCTGCCGCAACGTGTCGCCGCCAAAGTCGCAGCTTTGATCGGCGCCGACGCGGATGAAGTGATGGTGGGCGATTCCACCTCCATCAATCTGTTCAAGGCCCTGTCGGCCGCGCTGCGCCTGAACCCAGGCCGCAAAGTGATTCTCACCGAAGAAGGTAACTTCCCGACCGACCTGTATATCGCACAAGGCGTCGCCGAATTGTTTGGCGCCGAGATCCGCTATGTGCCGTCCGACGCTTCCGCCATCGCCGATGCGCTGGACGATAGCGTGGCAGTGCTGATGCTGACCCACGTGAACTATCGCAGCGGCCGCGTGTACGACATGGCCGGCATCACGCGCCAGGCGCATGCCGCCGGTGCACTGTGCATCTGGGATTTGGCCCACAGCGCTGGTGCACTGCACGTGGAACTGGATGCCTGCAACGCTGACTTCGCGGTGGGCTGCGGCTACAAATATCTGAATGGTGGTCCTGGTGCGCCGGCTTTCGTCTACGTCGCGCGCCGCCATCTAGAGCAGGTGCGCCAGCCCTTGTCCGGCTGGCACGGCCACGCGCAGCCGTTCGCTTTCGTGAAGGACTATCAGCCGGCGCCGGGCATCAATCGTATGCAGTGCGGTACGCCGCCGCTGCTGTCGATGCTGGCGCTGGATGCGGCGCTGGATGTATTCGATGGCGTCGACATGGCGCAACTGCGCAAGAAGAGCCAGGATCTGTGCGACCTGTTCATCCGCTTGGTGGACGAACGTCTGGGCGAATACGGCTTCGGCATCGGTTCGCCGCGCGAGCGCGAACTGCGCGGCAGCCAGGTGGCGCTGACCCATCCTCAAGGCTACGCCATTGTGCAGGCCTTGATTGCGCGCGGCATCACCGGCGACTTCCGCATGCCGGACATCCTGCGCTTCGGTTTTGCGCCGCTGTATGTGCGCTATATCGACGTGTATCACACGGTGGACGTGCTGGCCCAGATCATGGCGTCCGGTGAATGGAATCAGGAGCAGTTCCTGACCAGGAAGGCGGTGACCTGACCTTACAAGGCAGCACCAAGCAAAAAAGCCCCGCATAAAAAAAGATTTGACACCAATGATTCAAATATTAAAAAGGGAGTGGAGACATGAAAGTGAAGCAGAAAGGTTTGATCTGTAGTGCAGCGCTGGCGTGCATGGCCGCAGGCCATGCGGCGGCAGACGGCGTTATGATTTCCGGCGTTATCGACGTCAACGTCGAAAGCCTGGCGACTACCAAGGAAAAGGTGACGCGCGTATCCAGCGGTGGCCTGAGCCAGTCGCGCCTGGAGTTCAGCGCGACCGAGGATCTGGGTGATGGCAACCAGGCTTATTTCCTACACCAGATGCAGTTCTCGGCCGATACCGGCGTCGGTCCGACGCCGCGTGAAAGCTACGTCGGTATCCGTGGCAACTGGGGCGCGCTGGCGCTCGGCCGCCAGAACACGCCGTCGTACTGGATCGTCGGTTACGCCGATCCGGGTTGGTCCGGCGATTATAGTCGCGTGAGTAACAGCGTGTTCTTCTACGCGCCATGGCGCGAGAGTAATGCGGTGTCGTACGCTACGCCATCGATGAATGGCTTCAAAGGCCGCTTCATGGTCACCGCCGGCAACGAGACGGCGGACCACAATGGACGCGTGTACAGCACTGGCGTGGAATACCGCAACGGCCCGCTGTACCTGGGCTATGTCACCGACCGTAAGGACATCAAGAACCTGTACACGCCCAAGCTGGAGTCGTCGCGCGATAACTATATCTCGGCGGTGTACCGCTTCGGCGGCTTCGAGCCGACCTTCATCTATCACACCTACAACGGCTACTACGCCTATCCGCCGTATGTGGGTTTCCAGACCAAGGGCTGGGATGTGCAGCTGGGTGCGCGCTGGAAGATTGACACTACCCACAGTGTTTACGCCAGCGCCGTGAGCCGCCATGACGATATCGGCAAAGACCTCACCAACGGCAGTAGCATCCTGATGGGCTATAGCTACCGCTTCTCGAAACGCACCGACGCTTACGTCAACTACGGCCGTGTGTACACCAAGGGAAGCCCGAAAGTACCGTATCCACTGACGTTTAACTATAACGGCAGCGGCAACCCGGAACGCGGAACCCAGATAGGCCTGCGCCATTCCTTCTGATTCACTGAGAGACTGATATGAAAAAAACCACCAAGCTTGTATCCCCGCTGCTGCTGGCTGTCGGCGCAGCGATCCTGAGCAGCACGGCGCTGGCGCAAGCGCCGCGCAGTGGCCTGAATCTGAACGCACCCGATGCGCCAGGTCCGATGCAGAAGAAGAGCGAGCTGCTGCCGGGCGAACCACCGGTGCCGGCGCCAGGCTCGTATGGCTACGACGCCAAGACCGGCAAATTCAAAAGCCCGGACGCCACGCCAGACGCCTACGGCGCCCACCCGGTAGAAGGCAGCCTGCCTTACCTGGACCAGAACCAGTACCTGAAGAATGTCAAGGTCGAGAACTTCTCGCCATACGTGGCAGGTGCGGGCCACAGCTGGCAGGCCAGCTTCGATTTCAACGGCCGCCGCTATCTGTACGACTATGAAACCTGGATGTACAACCTGTTCGACATCACCGATCCGCGCGACATCAAGGTGGTACAGCAGAAGACCTTCAACACCAAGGGTGGCGAGCACCAATTCGGCCCATTCAACGTCAAGTACAACAAGAAGTTGGACAAGATGATCGCGGTACAGTGCTACGAGATCTCGCGCTATGGCCTGGTGCAGAACAAGTACACCAATCCCGACGATATCAAGAAAGCGCGCGACCGCAAGATGCTGCGTGGCTTCCGCATCTACGAGGTAACCAGCCCGCAGTGGACCGACTGGAAGCTGCTGTCCGAAACCTCGCTCGATCCTTACCACTCGGCGCAGGAACAGCCGCAGCAGGGTTCCGGCTGTCAGGACGTGCCGGCGTATGACGGTGGCCAGTACCTGTTCGTAGCGGGCGCGCCGGACGACACCTTCGTCAACACCGAGTACAAGACCTATCTGTACGCTGGTGCGCAGCTGGCGTTCGACGTCTCCGATCCAGCGCATCCAAAACGTTTGTCGACCTGGTGGGCGCCGGGCTCGCGTCTGGGCGAGGAAGAGGAGTACAAGAAGAATCCACGCGCCGGCAACAAGACTTCGTGGATGGGCGCGCGCATGCCGCTGTTCATTCCGAAGTCGGTGGAGCAGGGTGGCAAGTACGGCTATGCCGCGATGGGTGGCTTCGGCTTCTACGTGATCGATATTTCGAATCCGGCCAATCTGCATGCGGTGGCGCACATCGACATGCCGGTCAGCGTGACTGGCACCGAGGGCGATAACATCGACGTCAGCAAAGTCGAATCGACCGGCATGGTCTACTACAGCGGCTACCCGATGTCGGAAGACTGCTATGAACCGCTGAAAGCGATCTATTCGATCGATGTCCGCGATCCGCTGCATCCGAAGATCGTCAACACGCTGCCGACGCCAACGCCGCCGAAGGATGCACCGTTCACCGACTTCTGCCAGCGTCGCGGCAGCTTCGGTCCGAAACGCAGTGGCTATGCGCAGATCCAGCCTGGCACGCCGAGCCCACGCTACATGCCTTATTCGTACTACAACGCCGGCATGCAGATCTTCGACGTGAAAGACCCGCTGAATCCGACCATCGCCGCCTACTTCGTGCCGAAGATGATCGACGCCAGCCGCAAGACCACCGACGGCCAGACTCTGTCGATCCGCGCGCTGCCTAACCCGGTGCACAGCATCTTCGTCGAATGGGATCGTAACCTGATCTGGGTGTTCTCGAATCACGGTATCTACACGCTGTCTACCTCGGTACTGGGTAATCCTGTGATGGGCATGCCGCCCAAGAAGTAACTTCAGCACTTTGCGGCCGGCGTCCTGCCGGCCGTTTTTTTTCACGCTAAGGAATCCCCATGTTTTCTACACTGCGCGGCCGCTTGATCGGCCTGTGCGTGGCCGTGGTCGTCCTCGCGATGCTGGCGGTGGCCGCTGCCAACTACGCATCGTCGCGCACCCGCACGCTGGAAACGATGAACGGACAAATGCGCCAGCTGGCGGGCAGCCAGGCGGCGGCGATAGGCGACTGGGTGGCGGCGCGCCGTTCGCTGGTGTCGTCACTGCGTCATGCAGTGCCTTTGCCGGCGCCGCAGCCGCTGCTGAAAGCTGCAGCGCAGGCGGGCGGCTTTGACAATGTCTACATCGGCTACGCCGACAAGCGCATCGCCTCGTCGCGCGACGAGCCGCCGCCAGCGGACTACGATCCCACCACGCGCGCCTGGTACCGCAAGCCGATGCAAGCGGGTAGCGCCATCATCACGGCGCCCTATGTGGATGCCGGGCGCGGTGAACTGGTAGTGACGTTTGCCGAGCCAGCGCCGCCCGCCGTCGGCGTGGCCGATGCCGTGCTGGCCGCCGACGTCTCGCTGGCCAAAGTGGTCGCCCAAGTGCTGGCGCTGCGGCCTACGCCCCACAGCTACGCCTTCCTGATCGATCATGACGGCCGCGTAATCGCTCATCCACAAAAAGACCGCACCATGCAAACGGTGGACACGCTGGGCGGCGGCTTGTCGCAAGAACACCTGGCTGCGTTGGAAGCCTCCGGCGGCAGCACAGCACTGGCGCTAGATGGTCGCGATGGCATTCTGTTTGCCACCGCAGTCCCCGGCACTAGCTGGCTGCTGGCACTGGTGCTGGACAAGACCGAAGCCACGGCGGGACTCGGCGCCATGTTGCTGACTTCCGCCATCACCGCCGTGGTACTGGGACTGGCGGCGGTAGCCGCGCTCTCCATCCTGATCGCCCGCGAATTGCGCAGTCTACAACTGGTGCGCGACGCGCTATCGCATATCGCCGATGGCGACGGCGACCTGACGCGTCGTCTCGACGACAGCGGCCCCACCGAACTGGCGCAGATCAGCCGCGCCTTTAATCATTTTGCGGACCAGATCAGCGCCGTGCTCCAGCAAATCCGCATCGCCAGCGAAACGGTGCGGATGGCGGCGGCCGACATCGCCGGCGGCAATGGTGATCTGTCGGCGCGCACGGAGGCGCAAGCCAGTTCGCTGGAGCAGACCGTCAGCGCGATGCAGTCGCTGACTATCACGGTGCAGGGTACGGCGGCCAACGCGCGGGCGGCCAGCGAGCTGGCGGTATCGGCTTCGCACGCGGCCAGCAGCGGCGGTAGCGTGGTGCTGAATGTGGTCCAGACCATGGACCACATCCGGGATGGTTCGCGCCGCATGGCCGACATTATCGGCGCCATTGACGCGCTGGCATTCCAGACCAATATCCTGGCCCTGAACGCAGCGGTGGAAGCGGCGCGCGCTGGTGAGCAGGGACGTGGCTTCGCGGTGGTGGCGGCCGAGGTGCGCACGCTGGCGCAGTCGTCGGCCATGGCGGCGCAGGAAATTCGCGTGCTGATTGTCGAGGCCCGGCAGCGCGCGGAAGCGGGCAGCCAGCTGGCGGCGGATGCGGGCCAGCACATGGAGCGCCTGGTCGGCTCCGTGCATCAGGTGGCGGATCTGATCGGCGCGATCAGCACCGCCAGCCAGGAACAAAGCGCTGGCATCGCCGAAGTGAATGGCGCCATCGGCGACATGGATGAAGTCACGCAGCAGAATGCGGCGCTGGTCGAGCAAGCCGCCGCTGCCGCGGACAGCATGAAAGACCAAGCCGTGGCGCTGGCTGGCGCGGTAGGACGTTTTACGCTGTAAACGCGCCGGCCAGGATTTTTCGAAGCATAATGTCATGAAGGAACGATATCTTTTATAACAGAGGAGACTTCATGACGCTAGTTCGCGCGGTCGCGCTGATCGTAATGTGTATCGCTGGCTTTGCAGCGCAAGCGCAGCCCACCAATCCAGTGAAGGTCTCCGGCGGCGCAATCGCCGGCGCGCATGCAGATGCGGTGGACACCTATTTCGGCATTCCCTATGCTGCACCACCGGTCGGCAAACTGCGCTGGCGCGCGCCGCAGCCGGTGGTGGCGTGGAAAGGCGTGCGGCAGGCGACCAGCTTTTCCGCCGCTTGCGCCCAGACCGCAGTGTGGATCACCGATCCCAAAAGTGAAGATTGCCTGTACCTGAACGTGTGGGCGCCGGAAAAGGCCGAGAAGCTGCCGGTGCTGGTGTGGATACATGGTGGCGGCTATTACGGCGGCACTGGTTCGCAGCCGGGCTTCAACGGCGCCAATCTGGCGAAGCGCGGTGCCATCGTTGTGACGATTAACTATCGCCTGGGGATCTTCGGCTTCTTCGCCCACCCGGAGCTGAAGGAGGAATCAGGCAACCAGGGCTTGCGCGACCAGATCGCCGCGCTGCGCTGGGTGAAGAACAACATCGCGGCCTTTGGCGGTGACGCCGGCCGCGTCACCATCTTTGGCGAATCCGCCGGCGCGATCTCAGTCGGCATCCTGACGGCATCGCCGATGGCCAAAGGCCTGTTCCAGCGCGCCATCGCGCAAAGCGGGAACGCCGGCTGGCCGATGAATCCCGATGAGTACAGCGCCTACGATCAAAAACGCGTTGAAGCCACCGGCGTAGCATTTGCCCACAGCGTCGGCGCGAAGAACCTGGCGGCGCTGCGCGCTATGAGCGTGGAGACCTTGCACAAGCAGTCGTGGAGCGCGCGCGTCAGCGTCGATGGCCATGTGCTGCGCGAAGACCAAACCAGCCTGTATCTCAACCATCGCCAGAACGACGTGCCGCTGCTGGTGGGCTGGAATGCGGAAGAGGGCAAGGATCTGGCGCCGGAAATCCTCAACACCGGCGAGTTCACCGCCGCACGCTACAAAGAACTGGTCAGCAAACTGCTGGGACACGCGCCATCTGAAGATCTGTTAGCCGCCTATCCTGGCGCCAGCGACGCGCAAGCCAAAGCCTCGCTCGACCAATTGACTACCGACTGGTGGGGCTGGCGCAAAGTCTATTGGGCGGGGCTGCAAGCGAAGTACGGCCAGTCCAAAGCGTATGCCTACTACTTTACGCATCGTCCTGCGGAGCCGTCGACACCGTGCGGCTACGGCTGCGGTGCAGGCCATGGCGCGGAAATCCGCTACGTGTTCGACAACCTCGATCAGGACAGCCGCCAGTGGAGTGTTGCCGACCGCCAGATGGCGGCGCGGTTGGCCGACACCTGGGTGCAATTCGCCCGCACCGGCAGCCTGCCGGACTGGCCTGCTTATGACGGCTCCAGTGCCTCCATCGTCCGCCTTGGAGAAGGGAAGGACAAACTGCCGGACTTTTCGCTGTTCCAACAATAAAAAATGCCCGCTCGGAGCGGGCACTGATGTTAGCTGATTTGTTCGTCGGGGAAGGCGTTGGTGGTTTTTGAACCCCAGACAGCGTAGAACAGTACGTACAGTTCGCAGACCGCAGTCAGCAGGAAGGACAGTTGCAGGCCGACGGTGTCGGCCAGCCAGCCTTGCACTACCACCAGCGCGCCGCCGGCGATTGCCATGATCAGCAGGCCGGCGCCTTCTTCGGTCAGCGGGCCCAGGCCCTTGATGCCCAGCGTGAAGATGGTCGGGAACATCACCGAGTGGAACAGGCCGACCGAGATCAGTGCCCACATGGCCACGCTGCCGGTGCCCAGCGCCGCGATCAGCATCACGATGCAGGCGCCGATGGCGCAGAAGGCCAGCACGCGCTCGGCCGAGGTCTTGTTCATCGCCCAGCTGCCGATGAAGCGGCCGACCATCATGCCGCCCCACAGCAGGAACAGGTAATGCGCGCCTTGCTCGTGGTTCAGGTTACCGATTTCCGGCTGGGCGGTGAAGTTGATGAACAGGTTGGCTACGCCGATTTCAGCGATCAGGTAGATGAAGATGGCCGGAATGCCAAACACCAGGTTGCGGTGCTTCCACAGCGACAGCTTGGCGCGCTCGCCTTCCGATACGCGACGGCTGGCGTGGTGCATGGCCGGCATCGGGAAGCGGGAAATCACCAGTGCCAGCACCACCAGTACGCCGGCGACGATCAGGTAAGGCAGTTGTACGGCTTGGGCGTCGGCCAATTTTTCAGCCTGGGTCAGGATGTGGCCGGCTTCGGCGGTGCCGGAGGCGGAACGGCCGAGGATCAGGTAAGCGCCGAACAGCGGCGCCAGCGTCGCGCCCAGCGAGTTGAAGGCTTGTACCAGGTTCAGGCGCGAGGAGGCGGTCTCCGGCGAGCCGACCACGGCCACGTACGGATTGGCCGACACCTGCAGTAGCGTGATGCCGCAGGCGATCACGAACAGTGCCACCAGCGTCACGCCGTAGGATGGCAGGCGGGCGGCCGGAATCATCAGCAGGGCGCCGACCGACATCATGCACAGGCCGAACACCATCGATTTCTGATAGCCGATGCGCTCAATCAGGCGCGCCGATGGAATCGAGGCAAAAAAGTAGGCAATAAACCACACTGACTCGATCAGGGTGGTCTGGGTGTAGTTCAAATCGAACACGCTGCGCAGGTGCGGCAGCAGCGTATTGTTGATCACAGTGATGAAGCCCCAAGTGAAGAACAGGCTGGTCAACAGCGACAAGACCGCGCGGGAGCTAGTGGAATGGGACTGCGAAGGCAGGGCGCTGGTCGCGCTGGGCATTGGGGCTGGCATTGGTTGTGTCTCTGGTAGTTTTCTTAACCCGTTATGCTATCTCAGTGCCGTAGCGATCTCCAATGCCAAAAACGCCAAGATCAATATCAATTGCGCATAGGTCGCGACGGACCCAGTTTGGCCACGAGGAAATCGACAAAGGTCCGCACCCGCAGCGACAGGTGGCGGGCGTGCGGATACAACAAAATGAACGGGCGGGAGGCGCCGCCGTGCTGCGGCAGCAGTTCGACCAGCGTGCCGCTGGCCAGGTCCTGCTCGACGATGAAGCGGTAAGTCTGCACCAGGCCGGCGCCGCTACGCGCCAGCGTGACGATGCCGAGCACGTCTTCTGAGCAGCTGAGGCCACCCTCGGTGACCACATCGAGTACCACGCCGTCTTGCAAGAAAGGCCATGGAATACGCTTGCCGGTGCTGGGCAGGTCGAACTGGATGCATTCGTGGCTGGCGAGGTCGGCCAGCGATTTTGGTTTGCCGGCGCGTTTCAGGTAGGCGGGAGCGGCCACCAGCACCAGTTCCGCATCTTCCAGCTTGCGTGCGATAAGACTGGAGTCGGCCGGATCGCGGCCACGGATGGCCAGGTCGTAGCCTTCATCGGCGAAGTCGATGTTGCGGTTGCTGACGTGGATGTCGATTGTCACGTCGGGATACTTGCGGCGGAATTCGCCGAGCAGCGGCAGCAGGCGATAGTGCGCGTAAGGCGTCGGCGCGCTGATGCGTAGCGGCCCGGACGGCTGCACTTGCGCGCCGGTGACTTGGCGCTCCGCCTCGCTTAATTGGGACAGCGCTTGCCGGCATTGCTCGAAGTAGACGCGGCCGCCGTCGGTCAGGCGGATCTGGCGTGTGGTACGCACGAACAGGCGCACGCCCAGCCGTTCTTCCAATCGCGAGACAGAGCGGCTGACGGCGGCCGGCGTCACCCCGGCAGCGGTGGCGGCGGCGGTAAAACTGGACAGCTCGGCAGCCAAGCAGAACAGCTCGATGCTGCCGAGCAGGACATCGTCGAATTGGCGTTTCATGGTGGCCTATTAATTACATGGTGTATCAATTGTCTTGTGTTTCAGGCTGTTTGTCAAGGTGGCGAGCAAAAGTATAGTGGCTACACCTTCTTAAAACCCTGAAAGGAAACATCATGAACAAGACTGTTATTGTGACCGGCGCATCGAGCGGTATTGGCTTTGCCGTCGCCGAGGCTTACCTGAAACGCGGCTACAACGTGGTCGGCAATGCGCGCACCATCGAGCGTTTGAAAGCGGCAGCGGACAAGTTGGGCAATCCGGCCAATTTCGTGCTGGTGCCGGGCGATATTTCGAAGCCAGAAACGGCTAAGGCCTTGTTTGAGCGCGCGGTAGCGGCGTTTGGCAAGGTCGATATTTTGATCAATAACGCCGGCATCTTCATCGCCAAGCCGGTGACCGATTACACCGAGCAGGATCTGGACGAACTGCTCAACACCAACCTGAAAGGCGTGTTCTATCCATCGCAGCAAGCGGCGGCGCACATGGGCGCGAACAAGTCGGGCCACATCGTCAATATTACCGCCAGCATTGCCATGCAGCCGACCGCCAAAGTGCCGGCGCTGCTGCCGATCCTGATCAAGGGCGGCCTCAACAACGCCACGCGCGGACTGGCGATTGAGCTGGCGGCGTCCAATGTCAAAGTGAATGCAGTCGCACCCGGCATCATCGCCACGCCGATGCACAGCGAGGACGAAGCCACGCAAGCCTTCTTCCGCACGCTGGCGCCAACCGGTACTTTCGGCGTGACCGATGATGTGGTCAATGCGGTGCTGTACCTGACCGAGTCGAGCTTCACCACCGGCACCATCTTGCCGGTGGATGGCGGCGGCAGCGCTGGTACCTGGTAAAGGCGGCCGCATGAAATTACTGTACGTGGGCGACCCCATGTGCTCGTGGTGCTATGGCTTCGGCAAGGAGTTATCCGAGCTGATGGCCATGCACTCTGGGCTGGATCTGGAAATCATTGTGGGTGGCGTGCGCGCCGGCGCGACCGACGTGCTCGACCAGGCGGGGAAAGAATTTCGCCTTGGGCACTGGGCGCGCGTGGAAGCGCAGAGCGGCCTGCCGTTCAATCGCGCGGCCTTGATGGCGCGCGAAAATTTCGTCTACAACACGGAGCCGGTGTGCCGTGCTGTGGTCGCGGCGCGCAAACTGGCGCCGCAGGCGGATCTGCTGGCGGTATTCCGCGCCTTGCAGCATGCGTTTTATGTTGATGGCCGCGACACCACCAGCGGCCGCGTGCTGGCCGAGGTCGTAGCGTCGCAGTTACAGCTAGATGTGGATTTGGTGCTGAACGTCTGGCAAGACAGCGACACCATCGTGTTCACCAAAGCCGACTTCGTCCGCGCCCGCGCGCTGGGCGTGCGTAGCTTCCCGGCGCTGCTGCTTGATACCGACCAAGGCATCATCGAAATCAGCGGCGGTTATGCGCATGGGGCACAGCTACACCAGCAGCTACAACAGGCGTTGGCAAGCTTCAGCGCAGCCTGAAAGCAGAGTGGCCTGCCAGTACATCAGAAGCTGGCAGGCTGCTTGTTTGCCTCAGGTCGAGAAGCCAGCACGTGTTCCACGCAGTCCCATAATTCGTTGTCGTGAGCGGTCATTAAGGGGCGGAAAGGACGCGAGCGCTGTTTTTCAAGCAGGTCCAGTACGCGTTTCTGCAAGATCTCAATTTTTTGCAGATCTGCATCGGGGTTGCCAAGGTCGAGCAAAATCTCCGCGTAAGCATGGTATAGCCCCGGCTTGATGGAGCGTCGAGTGAACATTATCGCTATCTCATTTGAGAAATCGTAGGTATAACGCAGGAACTCCTTTAAGTCCGCATGGAAAGCACCGAGTACATAATCCTGCATTTTGCCATCGAAAGCCGGTTCCAGGCCAAGTATCATGCGCTCAAATGGCGAAGGAAAGCGCATCGAGAGTGAGCAGTCTTCGATCAGGGGCGGCAGTCGCTGTAGTATCGTGACGTAACGTTCTACGGTCTTCAGCAGTTGCTGGTAGACCTTTTGCAAATGTCTGTCGGCAGTTTGATACGCTGCCAATTCCCTTTGATATTTCTTGCGCTCAGGATCGTCGCCTCGCAAATGAAGGCGGACGCCGAGCCTGGCCAGGGCATCAGAGTACGCGAAGCGTTGGTCGCCAGGCTCTCCATCAAGCTGTCGCCGGGATTCCTCGATGAGCATTTTGGCTGCCTGCGAGGCCAAGCCGTGGTCGAGCTTCTCAAGTATCTGCTTGCAAATTTCGCTGCTCATATGTGTACGGTGTTAACAGCCTTTTGGATAAAACACGCCGGTGTGCGTGCCGTCCCTGCGGCGGGTTGGGATCCAGCCGATTTTGGGTAACTGCGGCTGCACCGAACCGGCTTGGGTGTCTACTTGCTTGACTTTGTAGTAGCGCTTTCCGCCTTGCTGGATGATGCCTTCGATGGCATAGGTCTCGCTGCTGAGGTGCTCCAGATTGTATTCACCGGCCAGCATCCGATCCAGCTCCTTGCGCATCGCAGCTGACAGCGGCGCACATTTTCCCGGTTGGCTGCACCAACTGTCGAAGTCCAGCACCCACGTGGCGCGTGCTTCGTAGTTGATGACTTCCTGGACAAGCGTATTGGTCCAGAAACCACCGCCATCGGCTTCGATGTAAGCCCAGGCTTTGCCATTCTCAATCCGCGCAGGTTGATAAGACAACAGCGCTTCTTGTTCATACCCAACCATGTCGTGAGCCAGCTCAACGCGCGTACCATCGCGCCGCTCCAGATGCCAGCTGGGGGCGATGTCGCATTCTTCGTTTTCTTTGAGTGGAGCGCAAGGCGTGAGATTGGCGGTAACCTGGCCTATTACCTTGCCGCCGGGACGGTCATAGGCAGGCAACGGCACATAGGGCGCGCGTGGCGTGCCTTCTTCCGGAAAGAGCTGGGGTGGTGAAACGAAGTTCTCGATAGGCCGCTCCGCATGGGCGGCTATGGACAGCGGTAAAGTCAGCAGGAAGAACAGACGGCGCACGGTATCCTCTGGATGGACTACAACGTGCAGATTATACGTGCGCCGCAGCTCGGGTATAGTGGTTCCCGCGAAGTTTTTACGACTTGGCTGCGGCTTCTGCGGCGCGCTTGCGCAGGGTGGTGACGGCGGTGCCGGCCACGCCCCAGTTGTCGGTCTCGACTTCATCGATGATGACAAAAGTCGTTGCAGGATTTTTGTTCAGCACTTTTTGCAGCAGGTCGGTCACGCCTTGAATCAGCTCCTGCTTTTGCTCGGCAGTCGCGCCCTCATTGGTGATGCGGATATTTACGAATGGCATAGTTTTACTCCTTGGTTAAAAATCGTCAGATAGGCCAGCAGTGCGCCGCCTAATAGTAATGCCGTCGAGACGGCCATTGCCGCGTCAATGCCGGCAAGAATAGCAGCCGTGGCCGGCGTGGCAACCAGCGCCCCGTACACCGCCACGCCCATTGCGCCGCCAACCTGGCGTGCTGTGTTCAATACCGCCGACGCCGTGCCGGCTTGCTGCTTGCTGACCGACGCCAGGATTGAGGTGGTCATGGCCGGCACCGCCAGGCCCATGCCGGCCGGGATCAGCGCCAAGCCCGGCAGCATAGCCCAGAAACTGGCGCTCTCTGAAATCCCGAACAGGCCCAGCAGCGCATAACCGCTACCGCCGATCAAGCCGCCAATAATCATCGGCAGGCGCGAGCCGACGCGGGCCTGCAGCCAGCCGCTGGTGATGTTCGCAAACAGGAAGGTGCCGGTCAGCGGCAGGAAGATCAAGCCCGCATGCAGCACCGAAAAGCCGCGCACTTTTTGCAGGTAAAAACTCAGCACGAAGATCACACCATAGTAGGCAAAATTGACGAACACGCCGAACAGCACCGCCTGTGCAAAGCCAGCCAGCTTGAACAACTGCAGCGGCAGCATCGGCCCAGCGCTGCGCTGTTCGACGCGAATGAACCACATGCCTGCGGCCACGGCCACTACCAACGCCGCCAGCACGGCCGGATGCGTCAAGCCCAGTGCATGTACTTCAATCACCGCGCCGATAAAGGCGGTCAGCGCGATCACGGCCAGCAGTTGCCCCGGAACGTCGAAGCTGCGTGCTGGACCGCTGTGGCGCAGCACCGGCACCACACGCAAGGTCAGCCAGAAGCCCAGTACGCAAATCGGGATGTTGACCCAGAAGATGCTGCGCCAGCCGAACATCGACATCAGCAAACCGCCCAGCACCGGCCCGGCCGCGATCGAGACGCCACCTGCCGCTGTCCACCAGGCGATGGCTTTGGCCAGCTTGCTACGGTCTTCCGCATAGACGGCGTTGAGGATGGACAGCGAACTCGGTACCAGCAAGGCCGCGCCAATCCCTTGCACTGCGCGCGCGACGTTAAGCGACAGCGCATCCGGCGCCATGGCGCAAGCCAGCGAGGCAAGTGTGAACAAGGCAAAGCCGCCCAGGAAAACGCTGCGCGAACCGAAGCGGTCGCCCATCGCGCCAGCCGACAGCAGGAACACGGCAAAGCCCAAGGTGTAGGCGTCGACCACCCACTGCAGCTGGCTCACGCCGGCTTGCAGCTCGCGGCCGATTTCCGGCAGGGCGACGTTCACGATCGTAACGTCCAGCTGGACGATGATGAAGGCAAAGCTACAAGCCAGCAGAATGGCCAATGACGGAGAGGATTTCATGATGCTGCTCCTGAATTCGATAGTGCCACTATAGGCCGTATCACGCATCATGAAAAATGAATTATACTGAATCAATAGTTCTTTATAAGAGAATTGATCATGGAACTCTCATCCCTGCGCATTTTCAAAACCGTGGCCGAAGAGGGCGGCGTGACGCAAGCCGCCGCGCGCCTGAACCGGGTGCAATCCAACGTTTCCGCCCGTCTGACCCAGCTGGAAGAATCGCTGGGCGTGACGCTATTCCACCGCTCCGGCCGCCGCATGCTGATCACCGAGGAGGGCGAGCGCCTGCTGGCCTACACCGAGCGCCTGCTGCAACTGGCCGACGAGGCGCAGGAAGCCATGCGCGGCGACCGCCAGCCGTCCGGCCCGCTGCGGATAGGTTCGATGGAAACCACCGCTGCCGCGCGCTTGCCGCAGTTGCTGGGGCAGTTCCACCGACAGTATCCGCAAGTCGACCTGCTGCTTGACACCGGCCCTACCGACTACCTGGTCCAGGCTGTGCTTAACCACAAGATCGACCTGGCGCTGGTAGCTGCGCCAGTCGAGCGTCCCGAGCTGGTGCAGCTGCCGGTGTTCGACGAAGAACTGGTGCTGTTGACCGACAGCTTGCACGGCCCGGTCACCTCGCCGGCTGACGTGGCGCGCCGCACGCTACTGGGCTTCCGCAGCGGCTGCTCTTACCGCCGCCGCCTGGAGCGCTGGTTTGCCGAGGGCGGCGTGTCGCCGGCGCGGATTGCGGAGTTCGGTACCTACGAGGCCATCATCGGCTGCGTGGCGGCTGGCATGGGCGTGGCGATGATGCCGCGCGAAGTGCTCAAGCTGCGTGAGTTGGCCAAATCGGTGCGCATCCATACGCTGCCGCCAGAGGTGGCGCAAGTCCAGACCATGATGATCTGGCGCCGCGACATCGCCCAGCACGCTGCGCGCGACGCTTTTGCCACCAGTTTCGGTGGCGTTGCGTTAGCTTGATGATATCGCTATAATGAGAATGATTATTATTAGCATTCCATCTGCATCATGCATGCTCACCGCGAAATCGATGTCCTGTACAGCGATCACCACCAATACCTGGTGGGATGGCTGCGTCGCCGCATCGGTTGTATCGAGCATGCGCAAGACCTGGCACAGGATACCTTTGTCCGCCTGATGTCGGGCCGGGCGCAGCCTGCCGGCCAGCCGCTGCGCCAGCCGCGTGCGTGGCTGACCACCATCGCCCACGGTTTGCTGGTCGATCACGTACGGCGGCAGGATGTCGAGCGCGCTTATCTCGATGCGCTGGCTGTGGTGCCGGAAGCGCAGGTGATGTCGCCGGAAGAGCGCCTGCAAATCCTGCAAGCGCTGGTGCAGGTGGATGCGCTGCTGGACGGCCTGCCATCCAGGGCGCGCACCGCGTTCCTGATGTCTCGGCTGGACGGGCTCACTTATGCCGACATCGCCCTGCAGATGCAACTGTCATTGAGCGCTATCGAAAAATACATGGCGACCGCGCTGCGCCATCTGGTACTTCGACTGGCGGCTTGATGTCAGCGCACGAGATTCCCGACGCGCTGCTGCAAGCGGCCATTGACTGGGCTGTGCGACTGCAATCGGGCGCCGCTACCGAGGCTGACCGCACGGCCTTTGCGGTCTGGCTGGTTGCCGATCCCGACCATGCCGACGCATGGCAGTTATTGCAGAAAGTCGATCAAGTATTCAGCGGGCTGCCGCCGCAAGTGGCGCATCGTACGCTGGACGCAGCGTCGCGCCAGCGCATTGGCCGGCGCCGCGCGATCAAGATTGCGGTGCTGTCGGCGCTGGGCGCAGGTACGCT
This sequence comes from Duganella flavida, assembly GCF_009857445.1. Lineage (GTDB taxonomy): Bacteria > Pseudomonadota > Gammaproteobacteria > Burkholderiales > Burkholderiaceae_D > Rugamonas > Rugamonas flavida. The sequence goes on along the minus strand of NZ_WWCN01000013.1, from coordinate 92,324 downwards.
GGGCGCACTTGGCCTGAGCCAGCCGTGGCAAACCACCACGCAATACGCCAGCGCCATCGGCCAGCGCCGCAAGCTGGTGCTGGAGGACGGCACGCTGCTGGTGCTGAACACCAACACCCACGCCGCTGTCACCATCACGCCGTGGCGGCGCGAAATCACACTGCTGCACGGCGAAATCCACGTCGACACTGGCGCCGATGCCCGCGCGTGGACTGGCCATCGGCCGTTCTACGTGCAGGCCGGCGCAGTGCGCTTGCAGGCGCTGGGCACAAGCTTTGCCGTCTACCAATCGCCGCAAGGCGTGCGCCTGCACGTGACCGAAGGCGCGGTGGCGATCATCGGCACAGCGGCCATCGGCCGTCCCGGTGAAACGTGGATGGTGCATGGCGGCGTGCCGCACTTGCAAGTCGAGCCGGCGCTGGATGCCAGTGCGTGGGCGCAGGGTGCGCTGGTGGCGCACGCCATGCCGCTGGCCGACTTCGTGCGCGAACTGGCGCGCTACACCGAGCAGCGGCTGGACTGCGATCCGGCCGCAGCGCATTTACGGGTCTCCGGCGTGTTTCAGCTAGACGATAAAAATCCCGTGCCGCGCGCGCTGAAAACTCTGTCACGCGGCTGGCCGCTGCGAATAGAACAGACGGCGGACGGCGGCTTGCGGCTGGTCCCGCGCCCACATTAAAAAATAATTTACGGGTTTTTCCGGCTTGGTACGGCAAACAGGTAATTGACATCCTGAAAGGAAAACCTGATGAAGTTTGCTCCAGCCATCCTGCTGTGCGCGGCGCCTCTGTATGCTGCCGCCGCGTCCACGCAAACCTATAACCTGCCGGCCGGGACGCTGGAGCAATCGCTGACTGCGCTAGCGCGCCAGGCCAGCATCACGCTGCTGTTCGATCCGGTGCTGGTGGCGGGCAAGCGCGCCCCTGCGCTGCAACGCAATTACACGGTGCCGCAAGCGTTGAATATCTTGCTGGCCGCGCACGGACTGGAGGCGCAGGCAGATGGGGAGGGCTACACTTTACGCCTGCAAGGCGGCGCATCCGACACCCAGCTGCCGACCGTCACGGTGACTGGTGCATCGCAAGAAAATGCCAACGGTCCGGTGGATGGCTACAAGGCGCGCCGCAGCGCCACTGCCACCCGGCTCGACGTGGCGCTGCAAGACCAGCCGCTGTCAGTCAAGGTGATTCCGGCGGAAGTGCTGAGCGACCTCGGCGTGCGCAACACTACCGAGGTGGCCGATTATGTGGCCGGCGTGGCGCGCGAAACCACGGCCTATTCGCCGTGGGGGCAGTCGTTCTACATACGCGGCTTCAGCACTTATGGTTCGGCCAGCACGCTGAACGGTTTTCGTCAGGATGGTTTCCTGGGCGCGACCGACACCTCAGCCATCGAACGTATTGAATTCCTGAAAGGCCCGGCGGCGGTGCTGTACGGCGCATCGAGCGCGATTTCCGGCGTCGCCAATACCGTCACCAAGCGACCGACGATGGGCGATTTCAACGTGGCAGAACTGAGCGCCGGCCAGTGGAACTACGGCCGCGCCACGCTGGATGCCAACCACGCGCTGGGCAGCGATGCCTTGCTGGGCCGCGTCAACATCGCGGCGGAAAGCAGCCGTGGTTACGCCAGCTTTGCCGGCGGCCGCAGCAACCGCCTGCTGGCGGTCTCGCCCATCGTCACCGCGCAGATCGACCGCGACACCAAGGTCGAAATGGAACTGTCGGCCGTCGCCACGCAGTATGGCGGCCGTTGCGACAGCATCGACCCGGTGCCGGAACTGCTGGCGATTTCGATCCGCAAGCGCATCGTCTGCGACCGCCTGGCGCACGCTGATCAGAGCACCTACTCGGCGCGGCTGGAAGTCGAGCATGCCTTGAATAGCGACTGGAGCGTGCGTGTGGCAGGCTTCCTCAGCCATGCCAATTCCAACCGTACGGAGCAGTACGCCCTGAATGACCCGGAGATTTCTGCTGATGGCCACACCATTGAGCGCTATACGCAGTACGTCGGCGCATATTCCAGCAACGCCACCTCGCAGGCTGAATTACGCGGTAAGTTCCAACTGGCCGGTGCCACCCACCGCCTGATCACCGGTGTGGAGTGGAATCGCAGCTACGGCCAGTACGCATTCTTTCACGCAGCCGCCACGCCGTTCGATTTAATCAACACCAACTACAACGGCGCGCAGCTGGGGCCGTTCCAGGCCAACGGTCCGGCAAACTACAACCGTGCCATCGCGGCGGCAGCCTACGTGCAGGACTTCATCGAACTGGGCCAGCGGTGGAAAGTGCTGGCCGGCTTACGCTACGACCGCGTGCGTAGCGACAACGGCAATGCCTACACCCGTTCAGTCGATGAGCAGCAGACCGAACATGCGCTGTCGCCGCGCCTCGGGGTGGTGTACCAGCCGTGGACCGATACCGCGCTTTACGCCAGCTGGGCCCGTTCGTTCTCGCCGAATACCGGCGCGCGCGACATCAATGGCAAGATGTTCGAGGCCGAGCGTGGCGTGCAGTACGAGCTGGGCATCAAACAGGATTTGCTGGCGCAGCGTTTGAATGTGACGGCCGCGCTGTTCAATCTTGCACGCAGCAATGTGCTGAGTGCCGACCCGCGCGACCCCAGCGGCAACTATAGTATCGCTAGCGGCCGCCAGCGGGCACGTGGTGCCGAGCTTGATGTGGTCGGCCGCCTGACGCCAGCGTGGACGGTGCTGGGCGCTTACACCTACCTCGATGCGCAAGTGGTGCAAGACAACACGCTGGCGATTGGTTCGCGCCTGGTCGGCGCGGCGCGTAACTCGGGCAGCCTGTGGAACAAGCTGGCGCTGGACCAATTCGGCTTGCCTCACTGGAGCGCCGGTCTGGGCGTCGTCGCCAGCGGCAACCGCGAAGCCGAACTGCCCAACATCGCCATCAAGCTGGGCAGCTATGTACGTTACGATGCTGCGGCTTACTACGTCAACGGCCCGTGGCGCGCGCAGATCAACCTGCACAACCTGACCGACAAGCTGATCTATACCGGTCAGGGCTGGAGCCTGATGCCGCAAGCGCCGCGCAACGTGTCGGGTAGCCTGGCTTACACCTTCTGACATGAAGCCGTCCCACCGCATGCGCCGGGTGGCAGTGCTGTTGCACCGCTGGGTGGGATTGTGTATCGCGCTATTCCTGCTGCTGGCCGGTGTGAGCGGCACGCTGCTGGCGTTTAACGACGAGATCGAAGGCTGGCTCAATCCGCAGTTGTTTTATGTGACGCCGCCGTCGCCCGCTGCGGCCATGCTGGACCCGCTGGAGCTGCGCGAGCGGCTTAGCCAGCGCCATCCGCAACTGGCGTTCAACGGCATCGACTTCACCACGCAGCCTGGTCACGCCATGCTGATGAGTGTCGAGGGTTCGCCGGAGGCTGACCAGTGGTTCGTCAATCCCTACGACGCCAGCGTGCTGGGTACGCGCCATTCCGGTGACTTGAGCCAGGGCACGCGCAGCCTGATGCCGTTCGTGAACGAGCTACACACCTCGCTGGCCTTGGGCGAGGTTGGGACGCTGGTGCTAGGCGTGGTAGCCTTGCTGTGGACGCTCGATTGCGTGGTCGGCTTTTATCTGACCTTGCCGCTGGCGATACGCCAACCTGGCCAGCGCTCGTACTGGCAGCGCTGGCAACCGGCGTGGCTGCTGCGCTGGCGTGCCGGTGCGGCCAAGCTGACGTTCGATCTGCATCGCGCAGCCGGGCTTTGGTTCTGGGGCATGTTGCTGGTGCTGGCGTGGTCCAGTGTGGCGTTCAATCTGGCGCCGGTCTACACGCCGGTGATGCGGCTGTTCAGCGATTACCAGCCGGAGCCAGACCGGCCAACGCCACGCGTGGCACCGGCTGGCGTAAAACCGCTGGGCTGGTATCTGGCACTGGATGTGATGCGGCAGGAAATGGCGCGCCTGGCGGCGCAGCAGCACTTCACCGTGCGCAGCGAGCGGCTGATGTTTTACTCGCCCGAGCAAGGCATCTACGAATACCGCGTGTTAAGCACACTCGATCCCGGTGATCGCATGGGCAACACCACCTTGCTGCTGGATGCTTACAGCGGCAACATTGTGCAGCGCAAATTCCCGACCGGCGAGCACGCTGGCAACACCATCACTGCCTGGCTGATGGCGCTGCACACCGTCACCACTGGCGGCATGTTGGTGCAATTGCTAGTTAGTATCACGGGTATCGTGGTTGCTCTACTATCAGTTACTGGTGTGCTGATCTGGCTGCGCCGCTACCGCGCGCGCCGCGTTGCGCGGCATTGACACTCTCTCCCTTGCGATTCTTGCGGTAGCCAAGTGGCTTGCCGTATGATTGTTGCACTAAGAAAGGGAGTACTGCTTGAAGCTTCGTATCTCGCTACTGTTGTCCGGCTTGCTGGCGACCGCTGCGGCATGGGCCGCCGACACGCCATTTGAGCGCTGCATATCGCTCAGCGCCACCAATCCTGCTGCTGCGCTGAAGCAAGTGCAGGACGAACTGCCGCAGCAGAAGGACGCCGCCGCCATCGCTGGCTTGCGCCTGTGCCGCGGCCATGCCTTGCTGTTGAGCGGCAAGCGCGAGCAGGCGGTGGATGAGTTCCAGTTTGCCGTGTCCGAAGCCGAGCGCCTGCGCGACAACTCCCTGCTGGCGGCGGCCTTGCTGCTGCGCGGCGAACAGCGCGGTTACGATGGCCAGTATGCCGACGCCATTGCCGACCTCAAACGCGGTTACGAACTGATGGTGCAGCGGGGGGATGTCCTCAACCAGAATTACGCCCTCAACGCTATCGCCAACCTGTACGCCGACAGCAACGTCAAAGACTACGAGCAGGCTTTGCAGTACTACCGCAAGCTGCTGATTGCACACCTGGCCAAAGGTGCGGAGCAGGATACGGCCACTACCTATTTCAATATTGCTAGCACGCTGGAAAAGATGGAACAGCTGCCGGCAGCGCAGGAGCAATTCGAGCAGGCGCTGGCCATCGACCACAAGCGTAATGTGGGGAGCGATATCGCTTACGACGAACGTGCACTGGCGGTGGTCCTATCCAAGCGCGGCCAGCATGAAGCGGCCTTGCGCCTGCTGGATCACGCTCTGCAGCAGTACCGCAGCGACCAGGACGAGGAGGGTGTCGCCACGGTGCAGCTGTCACGCGGCGCGGCCTTGCGGCGAGCTGGCCGTAACGCAGCAGCGCTGGCAGACCTGGATGCGGCGCGCACCTACTTCCAGCAGCACGACAATCTGCGCTACCTCGACAAAATCTACGAAGAGCTGGGACTGGCGCAAGCGGGCAACGGCAACTGGCATGAAGCCTATATTGCACGCGGCGAGCAGATGCGCGTCAAGCAAGCGCTGGAGAAGCAATTGCTGGACGAACGGAGCAGCCGCTTGCGCGTCCAGTTCCACACCGAGCAGGCGCAGCGCAACAATGCATCGCTGGCCAGTGCGCTGGAAGCCGCCGACACCATCCGCCGCTGGCAATACGCAGCGCTGGTGCTCAGCCTGCTGGCCATTGCTGCGCTGGGCGTAATGATGAAGCGGCAGATTGCGCAAGCGCGCCGTATGCGTGACCTGGCCTTGACCGACGAGCTGACCCGCTTGCCCAACCGCCGCCACTTTCTTGAATTGGCGCACACCGCGCTGGCGCAAGCACAGCGCGATCACACGCCGTTGGCATTTGCTGCGTTGGATATCGATCACTTCAAGCGCATCAACGATACCTACGGCCACGCGGTGGGCGACGTGGTGCTGCAACGCATATCGCATGCAGCGCGCGTTGCGCTGCGTCCGGGGGATGTGATTGGCCGTATCGGTGGTGAAGAATTCCTGGTGCTACTGCGCGGCACCACGCTGGAGCAAGCGATGGGCGCAGCGGAGCGCATACGCGCTGCCGTGGCGGAAGTCGATTGCCGCGATCAAGCACCGGAGCTCAAGCCCAGCATCAGCATTGGCGTGGCGGCGTACGACGCGCTGGCCGGCACGCTTGAACTCATCTGCAAGCGCGCCGACGATGCGCTGTACCGCGCCAAGGCCAATGGCCGCAACCGGGTGGAGGCAGCGCTGGCTTAGCGGTTGGCCGGTGGTGGTTCGGTGGTAGCTGGTGGTGTGCTTGATGCTGGCGCGTTTGGATTTGGCTGAGTGGCCGTGCCGCCGTCGGTGGTTGGCGTATTGGTGATTGGTGCGGGTGTCGTTGCTGGAGCAGGCGTTGCTTCCGGCACCGGCGGTGGTACGACTTCCTTTTTCTGGCAACCGCTGATGACGGCTACCGTGGCGATCAGTGCGCAAGCAAACTTGCCAGCGAGATGGAGTTGTTTCATGATGGATTCCTCCTGTGTAAAATGGCGAAATTCAGTTTAACCCTGGGGGAATTCATGCGTCGTTCGATTGCCGTTGCACTACTCGCTTTTGCCGCGCTGGACTGCAGCGCCAGTGAATCCGCCACCGGCAGTTTTACCGCCACCAAAAGCTGTGAAGCATTTTCCTCGTTCGCCAAGCGCGCCAATCCCGGCGATGTGAAAGTCGCCGCCGGCACTTCCTACACGGTTCGCGAAATCAACAAGGTCGACTACGACTGGCTGCGTGTCGATGTGCCGAGCGCACAGCCGCAGCTGCGCTGGGTGCAGCGCGAGTGCGGCACACCGGCGCTGGATGAGAACAAACCAGCAACGCGTGCATCCGCTGATGCGGCCGGCCCGATGTGCTCACTGCCGAACCAGCAGGACAGCTACGTGCTGGCCATCACCTGGCAGCCAGGCTTCTGCGAACACGCCAAGTACAACGGCAAGAAACCGGAGTGCGATGCACTCAGCAACGGCACGCTGGAAGCCAAGACACTGAGCCTGCATGGCCTGTGGCCGAACAAACAGGAATGCGGCATCCAGTACGGCAGCTGCAGCGGCAAGCCATTTGAGCTGAGCAAAGACACCATCGAAAAAATCGCGCCGTGGATGCCTAACTTCTTCTACGAGCGCAGCTTCGGCGCGTACGAGTGGAACAAGCATGGAAAATGCCAGTCGCTGCCGCCGGACGAGTATTTCATCAAAGCGGTGTCGGCAGTGCGGGTGGTGAACGAATCGGAGGTGGGCAAGATCGTGCTGGGGAATACTGGCAAGACCATCAAGGTGAGCGATTTCTTCGATCGCGTCAAGAAGCGTTACGGCGACAAGGTGGCGGACACCATCACGCTGGTCTGCGTGCAGCACAAATACCTGCAGGAGATCCGCATATCGCTGGCGCTGGACTTCGCCACCGACCGCGATTTGCCGCAGCTGGTAGCGAATGCGCGTCCTGCGCCGTCGCGTACGTCCGGCTGCGCCGACGAAATCTATGTCGAAGCAGCCGGTAAGCAGTAACACTTAAGCTGCGAAGCCGCCGTCGATCAGCAGGTCGGCGCCGGTGACGAAGCCCGCTTCAGGGCCGGCCAGGTAGGACACCATCGCGGCGATTTCTTCGGCTTTGCCGTGGCGTTTCAGCGCCATCAGGCCGTGCAGACCGGTAGCGAAATCGCTGTCGGCCGGATTCATGTCGGTATCGACCGGGCCAGGTGCCACGTTGTTGACGGTGATGTTGCGGCTACCGAAGTCGCGCGCCATGCCTTTCACCAGGCCGGTGAGTGCCGATTTGCTCATCGCGTAAGCCGCGCCGCCTTCAAACGGCATGCGCTGGGCATTGGTGCTGCCGATGTTGATGATGCGGCCACCGTTTTTCATATGCTTGGCTGCAGCTTGCGACGCCACAAACACGGCGCGCACATTGACGGCGATGGTTTTGTCGAAGTCTTCCAGCGAGAAGCTGTCCGTTGGGCCCAGCAGCAGCACGCCGGCGCTGTTGACCAGGATGTCGAGGCGGCCGTAGCGATCGGCCACGGTGTCGATGGCTTTGGTCAGGGCAGCGGCGTCAGAGGCGTCGGCCTTGATGGCGAAAGCTTCACCGCCGGCGGCTTTAATGTCTTCTACCAGCGCTTCGGCAGCGATGGCCGAGGCAGCGTAACCGATGGCGACTTTGGCGCCTTCGCTCGCCAGGCGGCGGGCGGTAGCAGCGCCGATGCCGCGCGAACCACCGTTGATGAAAGCGACTTGACCGTTGAGTTTGGTGTTCATGATGTGTTCCTTTCGGGTTGGTTGATGAACACAGTATGGTCTTCCCCAGCTTGTCTTTGTAGTCATGAATTTGCGTGTACAGTTTCAACTATTGGTATAAGATGGGCGCATGCTTACCGAACTCAGCAGCTATCTCGATGCATTCATTGCCTCTGCCGACGAGGGTAGCTTCTCGGCGGCCGCCCGTCGCCTGGGACTGACGCCGGCGGCGGTGAGCAAGAGCGTCAACCGGCTGGAGCTGCGGCTTGGCGTGCGCCTGTTCCAGCGCAGCACCCGTAGCCTGGCGCTGACCACCGATGGCGAGCGTCTGTACGGGCAGGTGCGCCTGCCGTGGAGCGAGATCGGCGACGCGCTCACGGACCTGAGCCAGGGGGCGGGCAAGCCGGCCGGCACGCTCAAGGTGTCGCTGGCCTACACCGTGGGACGGCAGTATTTTGTGCCGTTTCTGGAAGAATTTTCGCGCCGCTATCCGGACGTGGTGCCGGACCTGTATTTCGATAACCGGCAAGTGGACCTGATCGCGGAAGGCTTCGACGTCGCCATCGGCGGCGGCATTGAGCTGACCGACGCGCTGATCGCACGCGAACTGGCGCGGGTTGATATCGTGCTGGCCGCGTCGCCGTCCTACCTGAAAGCGCATGCCGCGCCGGAGACGCCGCAGGACCTGACACGCCATCGCGGCCTGCTGCGCCGTTCACTGAGCACCGGCCGATTGGTGCCGTGGACCTTGAAGCACCGTGGCGGCGAGGAAGTGGTGGCCAGCGTGCGACCGGTGGCGGTGCTGGATGATCCGGAAGCCATCGCCCGCGCAGCCGCCTGCGGCATGGGCATCGCCATGCTACCCTTGCCGCACGCCGTGCCCTTGCTCGATAGCGGAGAGCTGGTGCGCGTGCTGCCCGACTGGCACGCCGAAACACGGCCGCTGTCGATTTACTATTCAAGCCGCAAGCTGGTACCGGCCAAGGTACGGGTGTTTGTGGATTTCATGGTGGAGCAATTCCGCGCCAGCGGCCACGCTGCGCGCTTCCGCCAACACTAAAAAGGAGACGAATCGATGAAGTTCAAAGCTGGACTGCTAGCGTTATTACTGAGTGGGCAAACGTTTTCAAGCGTGATGGTAGGCGCAGACAACGCGCAATTACAGTACACAGGGCGTATCGATTTCGCCGACCGCGCGAAGCCTGTGCTGTCGTGGCCCGGCACCAGCATCGCCGCCAACTTCACCGGCAGCAGCTTGTCCGTTACGCTGGACGACCAGTTGGGCAAGAACTTCTTCAACGTCTTCATCGATGACAAGCCGGTGGTGATCGAGGCGGCGCAGGGCAGCAAGACATACGCTGTAGCCAGCGGCCTGCAAGCAGGCGCGCACCGCCTGCTGATTACCAAGCGCACCGAGGGCGAGGAGGGCGGCACCGTGTTCAAAGGCCTGGAACTGGCCGACGGCGGCAAGCTGCTGCCGCCACCGCCGCGCAAGCAGCGCCACATTGAATTCTTCGGCGACTCCATCACCAGCGGCATGGGCAACGAGTCGCCGGATGACGGCCCCGATCATCTGCTAAAGGACAAGAACAACTACCTGTCCTACGCCGCCATCACGGCGCGCGCGCTGGATGCAGAAGCGCACATCACGTCGCAGAGCGGCATCGGTGTGATGATTAGCTGGTTCCCGTTCACCATGCCGGACTTCTACGACCAGCTGAGCGCCGTCGGCAACAACGACAGCCATTGGGACTTCAGCTCGTGGACGCCGGACGTGGTGGTGGTCAACCTGTTCCAGAACGACCGCTGGCTGATCGATCGGGAGAAGCGTTTGTCGCCGATGCCGGATGACGCGCGACGCATCGCAGCCTACCGCACCTTCGTGCAAAAGATCCGCGCGCTGTACCCGCGTGCCTACATCGTTTGTGCGCTGGGCAGCATGGATGCGGTGCAGGAAGGCTCGAAGTGGCCAGGCTACGTGCGCACAGCAGTGGACCAGATGCGCGACGGCGGCGACCAGCGCATCGACACCATCATCTTTCCTTGGAATGGCTTCGGCGGCCATCCGCGCGTGAAGCAGCACCAAGCCAATGCAGCGCTGCTGACCGACTTTATCCGCAAGAAGGCTGGCTGGTGATTGTGCCGATTTCGTCACGCTTTTCGCGGCGCTGAAACAAGACGCGCGGCGTTTGCGGACGTACATTATTGGTTGAACATTCACCAAGAGGGTACGTATGCAACGCCGACAGATATTGAAGGGCGCCGTTGGTCTGGGACTGGTTTCCGGATGGAGCGCGAAGGCCAATGCCGCCGCGAGCCTGGCCGTGGCCAGCGGCGGCGCGGTTCCGGCCAGCGCCCGCGCATTGCCGCTATCGTCGGTGCGCTTGCTGCCCTCCGTTTATGCCGATGCGCTGCAAGCCAATCAAGCCTACCTGTTGCGCCTGAGCGCCGACCGCTTCCTGCACAACTATCACCGCTTCGCAGGCCTGCCGGCCAAGGGCGCCATCTACGGCGGCTGGGAAGCCGACACCATCGCCGGCGAAGGGCTGGGCCACTACCTGTCCGCGCTGTCGCTGATGTACGCGCAGACCGGCAACGCCGCGCTCAAACCGCGCATCGACTACATCGTGGCCGAACTGGCGCGCGTGCAGCAGGCGCAGGGCGATGGCTACGTGGCTGGCTTTATGCGCAAGCGCAAAGATGGCCAGGTGGTCGACGGCAAGGAGATCTTCCCTGAAATCATGCGAGGCGAAATCCGCTCAGCGGGCTTTGACCTGAACGGCTGCTGGGTACCGCTGTATAACTGGCACAAGGTATTCGCTGGCCTGTTCGACGCGCAGACTTACACGGGCAATGAGCAGGCGTTGCAGGTAGCGTTGGGCCTCGCAGGCTATATCGACAAAGTGTTCGCCGCATTGAACGACGAACAGGTGCAGCAAGTGCTGGCCTGCGAACATGGCGGCATCAACGAAAGCTTTGCCGAGCTGTATGCGCGCACGCAGGACAAGCGCTGGCTGGCGTTGGCGCAGCGCCTGTATCACACCAAGGTCCTCACGCCGCTGGCGCAAGGCCGTGATGAACTGGCCAACCTGCACTCCAACACGCAGATCCCCAAGCTGATTGGCCTCGCGCGCCTGCACGAACTGACAGGCCGCCAAAGCGATGCCGATGCGGTTAACTTCTTCTGGAGGCGCGTCACCCAGCACCACAGTTACGTCATTGGCGGTAACGGTGACCGCGAATACTTCTCCGCGCCGGACAGCATCGCTGCCCACATCACTGAGCAAACCTGCGAAGCCTGCTGCAGCTACAACATGCTGAAGATGACGCGCCACCTGTATAGCTGGGCGCCGGATGCAGCCTACTTCGACTACTACGAGCGAACGCACCTCAATCACATCCTCGCGCACCAGAACCCGCGCACCGGCATGTTCACTTACATGACACCGTTGATGTCCGGCGTAGCGCGTGAATTCTCCAGCGAGGAGAACGATTTCTGGTGCTGCGTGGTGTCCGGCATGGAGAGCCACGCCAAGCACGGCGACTCCATCTACTGGGAAAACGGTGACACGCTGTTCGTCAACCTTTACATCCCGTCGAGCGTGGAGTGGAAGGCAGCCGCCGTGCGGCTGGAGCTGAACACGGGCTATCCGTACGCGGGTGATATCGACATCAAGGTGCGCCGCTTGGCCGGGCAGCGCTACTACACGCTAGCGCTGCGCATTCCAGCGTGGGCATCGAAATATACGGTGCGGGTCAACGGAAAACCGCATACGGCCAGCAAGGACAAGGGCTATGTGCTGATACGCCGCCGCTGGAAGGCTGGCGACACAGTGCGCCTGTCGCTGCCGCTGGACTTGCGTCTTGAAGCCGCCGCCGGCAATGATCACGTGGTGGCGCTGCTGCGCGGGCCGATGGTGCTGGCCGCCGATCTTGGCGCGGCTGACAAGCCGTTCAGCGGACTGGCGCCTGCGCTGGTGGGCGCCAACATCCTCAGCGCGTTTGCAGAGTCGGACAAAGGCAAAGCCGTTTACCGTAGCGTGGGCACCGGACGCCCCGGCGACATGAAGTTCACGCCATTCTTCGCGCAGTACGAGCGGCGCGCGGCGGTGTACTTCAATACCTACAGTGAGGCCGAATGGGCGGCATCGGAAGTCGCATTCCGCAAGGAAGAGGCGCGGCTCAAGGATCTGGCCGAGCGCTCGGTCGATATCATGCACTTGGGCGAAATGCAGCCGGAGCGCGATCACGACCTGCAATCGGACATTTCGTATCCAGTGTCCTACCGTGGCCGCAACGGCCGCGATGCGCGCACCGGTGGCTTCTTCAGCTTCCACATGAAGTGCACCAGCGGCCCGCTGATGCTGCAGGCCAGCTACTGGGGCGAGGAGCGCAATCGCGATTTCTACATCAGTATCGATGGCGAGCGCATTGCGCACGTCAAGCTCGATGGCAGTAATCCGGGTGTGTTCATCGACCAGCAGTATGCGGTGCCGGAACGTCTCACCAGCGGCAAGAGCAGCGTGGTAGTGCGCTTCGATCCGGAGCCGGGCCACACGGCGGGGCCGGTATTCGGCGTCCAACTTTTCATACAAACCGCTGCCGAAGCATCCAGAATTTCGAGCTGATTTTTTGCAGTAACGTCAATCTTTATAAAAAATCCCTTTTCTGATCAATGGCTTGCCGCGCCGCCTGGCGCTGGCATAGCCATTGCTATTCAAGCCCCCAGTCTCGGCACTCGCCGAGGATACAACGATAAAAAAACTGGAGGAGCCCATGAAAAAGAAACGTCCGTTAACGCTGTATATCCTGCTGGCGATGGTACTTGGTGTGGTGGTCGGCTACATCTGTCATGAGGTCATCCCCGATAAAAAACTCAGCGCCGATATTGCGGCGCATATCTCCATCGTCACCGACGTTTTCCTTCGCTTGATCAAAATGATCATCTCGCTGCTGGTGTTCTCAACGCTGACGGTGGGTATCGCGCACATGGGCGATGGCAAATCCGCTGGCCGCGTGGGTATGAAGGCGATGGCGTGGTTCGTGGTCGCGTCGCTGGTGTCGCTGTTACTCGGCATGGTGCTGTCCAATGTGATGCAGCTCGGCGCGCACCTTGGCCTGCCGCTGCCACCCGTGGATGCGGCGACTGGCCTGAAAACTGCGGCCTTCACGCTGAAAGACTTCATCGCGCACATGGTGCCCAAGTCGCCGATCGAGGCGATGGCCAACAACGAAATCCTGCAGGTGCTGGTGTTTGCCGTGTTCTTCGGCGGCGCGCTCGGCGCATTGGGCGAATCGGCCGCGCAGCTGACCAGGGTGATCGACCAGCTGGCGCAGGCGATGCTGCGCATTACCAGCACCGTGATGAACCTCGCGCCGCTGGCCGTGTTTGCGGCAATGGCTTCGGTCATCACCACTAACGGACTGGCTATCCTCGGCACCTTTGCCAAATTCATAGGCGGTTTCTATTTTGGATTGGTGTGCCTGTGGGCGCTGCTGATCCTCGGTGGCTTTGCCTTTATCGGCAAGCGCGTGTTCCGCCTGATTGTGCTGATCCGCGAACCGTTCCTGCTGGCGTTTTCCACGGCTAGCTCGGAGGCTGCGTATCCGAAGCTGTTGGTGGCGCTGGACCAATTCGGCGTGCAGCGCAAGATCTCCAGCTTCGTCATGCCGATGGGGTACTCGTTCAACCTGGATGGCTCGATGATGTATTGCACCTTCGCCGTGCTGTTTATCACGCAGGCTTACGGCATTGAACTCTCGCTGGGTACTCAGCTCACCATGTTGCTGCTGCTGATGGTGACGTCCAAAGGTATTGCCGGCGTGCCGCGTGCGTCGCTGGTGGTGATTGCCGCCACGCTGAACCAGTTCCACATTCCGGAAGCAGGCCTGCTGCTGTTGATGGGCATCGACCAGTTCCTCGACATGGGCCGCTCGGCCACCAATGCCGTTGGCAACGCCGTCGCCACGGCGGTAGTCGCCAAGTGGGAGGGCGCGCTCGCCGATGAGGCGCCTGTACCTGCCGTTGCCGCCGCGCGCGCAGCTTGAAACGGGAGACTCAAAAATGCAGAAATATATGATGAGTGCATTGGCGCTGGCCGTCGTATCGCCGGCCGCCCCGGCCCAATCTTCGTTGACCGTGTACGGCGTGGCCGACGCAGGCCTGGTGCTGGAGCACGGTGGCGATAGCGGCGCAGTGCAGAAAATCGGCAGCGGTGTCGCATCCAGCTCACGCCTTGGCTTCAAAGGCAGGGAAGACCTGGGCGGCGGTACGGCGTTGACCTTTGTGCTGGAAAACGGCTACTCAATCGACACCGGCGCGACCAAGCAAAACGGCGCGCTGTTCGGCCGGCAGGCATTGCTGTGCGTGAGCGGTGAAGCCGGCTCGTTCAGCATCGGCCGCCAATACACGCCGTTCTACAAGGCGCTGAACAACGTGGCCGATCCATTTGCCACTGGCATGGCAGGCAACACGCAAAATATCTTCGACGGCACCACCCGCATCGACAACACGGTGGAATACATCACGCCGCGCGTGGCCGGCTTTGCTGCCGACGTGCAGTACGGCTTCGGCGAAACGGCGGGTGACAGCAGCAAGAGCCGCTCGATCGGTGCCAGCGGCAGCTACGAGCAAGGTGCGCTGACCGTGGTGCTGGCCCACCAGCAGCGCGACAACCCAGCCGGCACCGCGCATAGCCACAACACCATGCTGGCAGCACGCTACCGCTTCGGCGCCATTACCGGCCACACTGCGCTGGCGCGCAACCGCGACCTGCTGGGCATTGAAAGCCGTGATGCCTTGCTCGGTATGACGGCCCAATTCAGCGCCACCGACAAGCTGCTGTTTTCCCTCATCGACCATCACGACAAATCGGCGGCGCAGCAGCACGCGCGGCAGGCGGCTATCGGCTACAGCCACGCGCTGTCACGCCGCACCGACCTGTATGCAGCGTATGGACATATCCGCAACAGCAATGGTGCGCTGTTCCGCGTTGGTACGGCGGCGGACAGTGGTTCCGGCACCACTGGAGTTAACTTAGGTGTACGCCATGTGTTTTAATGCTAAGCACAGATGAAAACACGCAGGGGAGACTATGGCAACATCGCACAGCGCAGCGCCGCCACGGCGAGCCCGCCGGATGGCGCTGGGCGCGGTGCTGCTGGCCGTCGCCCTGACGCTGGCTGGGCTGGCAGGGCGTTGGGCCGGTGATGCTGCCACCGCCAAGCTGCGCGAGGCCGGTGCGCAACGGCTGGACGGCTACGCGGTCAGTCTTGACAACCTGCTGTCCAAGTATGAATTCCTGCCAGGGACGCTGGAGCTGAACAAGGATGTGATCGCGCTGCTGCAGCGTCCCGATGACGGGACGCTGCGCAACGAAGTCAATACCTACCTTGAGCAGCTCAATCGCCGCTCCGGCGCCACCACCATCTACATCGTCAACCTGCAAGGCGTAACGCAGGCGGCCAGTAACTGGCGTGCCGCCGACAGTTTTGTGGGCGACAACGTCGCCTTCCGGCCGTATGTGCGCGATGCCCTGCGCGGCGTGCCCGGCATGTTTTACGGTGTCGGCACCACGCGCGGCGAGCCCGGATATTTTTTCGCGAAAGGGATATTTTACGAGGGTCGCATGCTTGGCGTGGCCACCGTCAAGGTCAATATCGAACAGCTGGAAAAAGGCTGGGAGCCCGGCGCGGACCAGGTACTGCTGACCGATGCGCATGGCGTGGTGCTGCTCAGCTCCGTCCCGGAGTGGAAGTACCGCACGCTGGCGCCGCTCACACCGGAAGTGCTGCGAGAATTGAACGCGTCGCGCCAGTATTTTTTGCATGCACTGTCACCATTGGGCCTGCGCGAGTTGCGGCGGCTGGACGACAGGGCATCCATCGTCACCTTGCCGCAGGATGAGCGCGCGCCGGTGCTAAGCCAGAAACGCTCGCTGGCGCCGCGACTATGGAGCTTTATCTACCTGTCGGACCTGAGCAGCGCACGCGCCAGTGCCCGCAATACGTTTGCTTTTGCCTTGCTGCTGCAAGCCTTGTTGCTGATGCTGGTGTTGTATGCGCGGCAGCGGCGGCGCGCGCACAGCCAGTTGGAGGTCATGGTGGCCGAACGCACCGCCAGCTTGCAGCAGATGACGCAGAGCCTGAGCGAAGAAATCCGCGTGCGGTGCAAGGCTGAGGAAAAACTGCGGCAAGCGCAGCGCGAGCTGGTGCAGGCCGGGAAGATGGCGGTACTAGGCCAGATGGCAGCGGGCATCACGCATGAATTGAACCAGCCGCTGACGGCCTTGCGCACCATGTCCGACAACGCGCGGGTGCTGATCGAGCGCGGACGGTTGGAAGATGCCAGCAGCAACCTGTCCACCATTTCGCAGCTGGTGGCGCGCATGGGCGAGTTGACCGGCCAGTTGCGCCAGTTCGCACGCAAGGCCGATGCGAGTTTGACGGCGGTGCCGGTAGCCGCTGCTATCAGCGCAGCGCTGTTTCTGGTTGAGCGCCGCATGGAGCAGGAGCGCGTTTCGTTCCGGATGTCGATACGCGAGCAGGATGTGCACGCGCTGTGCGACAGCAACCGGCTGGAGCAAGTACTGGTCAACCTGTTCGCCAATGCGCTCGATGCAATGGAGGCCATGCCCAATAGCGCGTTGCGCGAACTGTGCGTCAACATCGGCAGCGCGAACGGACGCGCCGTGATCACCGTACAGGATAGCGGACCGGGATTGCCGGCAGCCGTGCGCGCGCATTTATTCGAACCGTTTTTCACCACCAAGCCGCAGGGCAAGGGACTGGGACTGGGGCTGGCGATCTCTGAGCAGATCATCCGCGAATTCGGCGGCGAACTGCGAGTTGAAGCCGCTACGCCGGGCGCCCGGTTTATCATTGAATTGCCACTAGCGCAGCAAGGAACAGCATGAAAGTATTATTGATCGAAGACGATGCCGCGGTACGCGCAGGCAGCGCGCAGGCGCTGGATCTCGCCGGTTTTGAGGTGGAGGCGTTTGCCTCCGCCGAACCGGTACTGGCGCGCATTACGCCCGGTTTCGCCGGCGTGGTGGTCAGCGATGTGCGCCTGCCCGGCATGAGCGGGCTGGAATTCATGGCCGCCGCCAAGGCCATCGACGCGCAGTTGCCGGTGGTGCTGGTGACGGGCCACGGCGATATCAGCATGGCAGTGGGGGCTATGCGCAACGGCGCGTATGACTTTATCGCCAAACCTTATTCGTCGGAGCAGTTGGCCGAGGTGGTCCAGCGCGCACAGGAAACGCGCCGCCTGATGCTGGAAGTGGCGGCACTGCGCCATCGCATCGAGCATGGCGAGGGCATCGAGGCCACGCTGCTGGGCGACTCCGCGCCGATGCGCGCCTTGCGCCACACCATCCTGGATCTGGCCGACGAACCAGCCGATGTGCTGATCTACGGTGAAACCGGCACCGGCAAGGAAATGGTGGCGCGCTGCCTGCACCAGTACAGCCGCCGCCATAAGCGCCATTTCGTGGCGCTGAATTGCGGCGCAATTCCGGAGACTATATTCGAGAGTGAGGTGTTCGGCCATGAATCTGGCTCCTTCACCGGCGCGGGCAAGCGGCAGATCGGCAAGATTGAGCATGCGGATGGCGGCTCCTTGTTTCTTGACGAGATTGAGAGCCTGCCGATGGCGTTGCAGGTCAAGCTGCTGCGCGTACTGCAGGAGCGCTACATCGAGCGCCTCGGCTCCAACAGCCCGGTGCCAGTGGATGTCCGCGTGATCGCCGCCGCCAAGGTCGATTTGAAGGAATGGTCGGACCAGCAGAAGTTCCGCAGCGATTTGTACTACCGGCTGAATCTCATCGTGTTGAATTTGCCGCCGTTGCGCGAACGGCGCGAAGATATCCCTCTGCTATTCGAGCATTTCGTGCTCGGTGCGGCGGCGCGCTACAAGCGTGAAGCACCGCCGGTGCCGGGCGCCTTGATGCAGTCGCTGATGGCGCACAACTGGCCGGGTAATGTCCGCGAACTGCGCAACATCGCCGAGCGCTTCGTGCTTGGCTTGTCGAGTGGTTCGGATGGTTTGCTGTCGGAGCGCAGCATGGCGCCGATGCCGCTGGCAGAGCAGGTCGGCGCTTTCGAACGCGCCGTCATCGAGCAGGAATTGCGCAAGGCCGGCGGCAGTGTAACAGCGGTGAGCCTGGCCCTGGGCGTGCCGAAACAAACGCTGTACTACAAGCTGCAAAAGTACGGCCTGATTGCTGATGGCTACAAGGCCTAACGCTTAGTCGCCGGTTTTGGCGCAGGCTGCGTCCTGGCTTGCGTGCGCGTTTGCGTCGCTTCCGCCAGCACAGCAGCGCAGTCCACCGGATCGACTTTGCCGGGATTAACCAACGGGATAATCGCTGCGACCGGATTGACGATGGTCGCCAGTGCGATGGCCGCTCCAGCCTTCAGCGCCAGCGGACCTTTCTGCGGCCCCACGTCTGGATTCTTGAAAGTGCCCTTGGCGTACAGCGGTGTGCGCAGCGAGATAATGCGTACCCCCTTGGTTTGCGGGCGCACGTCCAGGTCCAGCGTCTCCTTGGCCAGATCAACATTGCCGCTCACGTTAATGACGGCTTCCTGCGTGTCGATCACGAAGCGGCGCGTTTGCGCCTTGCCGCGCTCCACCACGAAGTCGCCGGCCAGACAGTTCAACTGGATTTGCTTGTCGCCGAATAGTTTGACGAAAACCACGTTAGCGATGTTCAGGCCCGCTGCCTCCAGCACGAACTTGCTGACCGAGCCCTCGCTGATGGTCATGCCTAGTTCACCACTGGATGTCGCCAGCATGTCGGAAACGGAGTTGCCTTTTCCGGCCAGTGCGGCGTCGCCGCTGACTTCACCCACGCTGGCCTGCATCGATTCCAGTTTAGGGAACAGCTGGCGGATTTTCAGGTGGCGCGCGGCCATGCGGATTTGCGCGTCGATTTGTTTTTCTCGGCCATCGAGCTTGATATTGGAAGTGACATTGCCTCCAGCCATGCCGAAGTTAAGCGGCGTGAGGGTCAGTACTTTGTCGTGCATGCGGATGTGGGTGTCGATATCCTGCAGCGGAATGTCGTGCGTGCGTATCAGTTTTTTTCCAGAGAATTTGACGTCTGCATCCAGCGCGTCCCACTTGGCGGTGTTGAATTGTTCGGCGGGGAGTGCTTTGCCTTCCTTGGTGGTGTTCGTGCCGATGGTGGGGCCGAGGTCTTCCAGCCGCAATTGGCGTGACGTGATCGACCCTGCCAATAGCGGGCGCGGTTTGCGCGGCGTGTAGGCCAGCGTACCTTCAAGGTCGCTGCCGCCGACGGTGCCGGTGAAGTTTTTATAGGCCCAGTTCCATTCCTCGCCTGACTTTTTACCGATCAAATGGCCGGTGATGGCGTAAGGCGGCGTTTCGGGCAGCAGCACGCCGGTCAGCGGATATAGATCGGCCATGCTGGCGCCGCCCAGCGACAGTTTGAGATCGAGGCCGGCTGGAGCGCGTGGATCGGTGATCATGCCCTCGATGGCGATTTTGTTTTTACCGAGATTGGCGGCGGCTTGTACTGGGAAGTTAGCGTGGGCGTCGCGCAGGGACAGCACTTTGCCGACTTTGCCGCCGCCGGTAACCGGGGCGTTGCGGTAGCTGCCGCTGAGGTCAAAACGCAGGCCGTACTGCTGGGCGTCCGCACCTTCGTTGATACCGCTGGCGTCGGCGCGCAGATCGAGTTTGATGGTGTCGTCGAGGTAGCGCAGCTTGCCTTCGCCCAGTGTCAGGCGCTGGATGTCGACGCTCCATGTTGCCGGGCCGTTGTCCTTGAAGGTCCAGGTGTTGCTGCCGTCAGCGCGGCGCTGGGCGGCGAGATTGACTTTGTCGACGGCGAGGTCGGTGATGGCGACTTCCTTGTGCAGCAGCGGTAGCGTATGAATCGCCACGACGATGCTGCCGACGTTGACGAGTTGCGGGCCGCTGGTGCTCCATGCTGGATTGGCGATGCTGACATCATTGGCGCTGATGCGTGCACGAGGGACGTAGCGCCGCCATCCGGCGTCATCACCTTGTTCCCATCGCACGCGCAGGTCGCCGTTGATGGCGAATTCGCGGCCGATGGAGTCGGAAACGCGGTGGTTAATCCACGGGCGGGCGCGGTTCCAGTCGAAGGTCAGCGCGAATACGACGAGTGCCGCCAGTAGCAATAATAGTGTGGCGAGCAGGCCAAGCGCGATGTTCAGTGGGCGTGATCTTTTCATGATTGCCCATGCTACGCCGCACGCGGTTGATCTTATGTGCGGTATGCCACGGTAGGGTTAAACGGGCGGCTTGCCGAGCAGGTGGGCGTGCAGCAGTTCGCGATTTTCCGCGCCGGGAGGATAGTGGAATTTGCCGGCGACCTGTGTGGCAATCGGAACGCCGTCATGGAATAGTATGCGGTTGCCGGCCAGTGCCGGGACTTTGTCGCCGGCCAGCAGGGTGCCGCAAAGGTTGAGCGGATCGACGGCTGAGATGCAGACGTAGCTGCCATCGTGCGGCCGGCGGCGCATTTCGCGCAGCAGCGGGATGGCTTCGGGCAGGGCGAATTGTTCGCCCGAGATGCCGGAGACGAAGCGGCCACCGCGAATTTCTCCGCGTGCTTCGAGGCGGTGGTAGACCGGCAGCAGCTCGCGCCAGTTGGGCAGCCACGCCGCCTCGCGCTCCAGCAGCCTCCAGGACATCACGCCGTAGCGGCGCAACAGCGTCATGGCGATGTGTTCCAGCGTTGCGGGATCGGTGCGCGGCTTGCGTCCGCTGGCGGTGGCGCGCCCGGCCACCACCACGCCGCGAATCGCGTCTGCCGCAGCTGGCGCTAGAGCAGTTTCGATCGGGCGGACGGTGATGGTTACGCTATCGCTGCGGCGGACCAGCGCCCAGCGGCCGGCTTCTTCCATCGTCGGGCCGGCGCCCCGGCGGCGGCGCTTGTCGTTGCTGGCGCGCTTGTTAGCTGGGATCAGCATGGCGCGCAGGCCGGCGTAGCTGTCGGCGTTGACCAGGCCTGTGGCCACCAGTTCGCCGAGGGTGTTCTCCAGTTCCACCGGCAGCAGGCGAGCGTCGTGTGACAGCTCGTCGAAGAACATGGCGCCGTCGCGGCGCAGCGCGTCCAGCACGCGCGCGGCGCGCGGCGAGATTTCCACTTCGGCGGCAACGGCGGGCAGCGCGTGCCACAACGCCAACTGGCGGCGCGGCAGCAGCACCAGTGGCGTGCTGCGCACCGGACCACCCGCCGCGCTGGCCGGCGCACCGACGCGCGTCCAGACGATTTTCCCGGCGCGGCACAAATCGTCCAGCCACAGGGCGGAGTAGTCGCGCAGGCGCAGTGCCAGCAACTCGCTTTCCCAGGCGCCGGCGGCGGCTTCGTAGCCTTCCAGCTGCGCCAGAATCTCGGGCAGGGCGTCGATCCCTTGCAGCTGCGCGT
This sequence comes from Duganella flavida, assembly GCF_009857445.1. Lineage (GTDB taxonomy): Bacteria > Pseudomonadota > Gammaproteobacteria > Burkholderiales > Burkholderiaceae_D > Rugamonas > Rugamonas flavida. Next base: position 70,813 of record NZ_WWCN01000013.1, on the reverse strand, counting down.
CCTGCGCCAGATGCTGCCACTCGAACAGGAAGCGCATGAAGTCCTGCCGTCCGACCGGCTCGATCTCGCGCCGCAGGCTCTTGATGGTGTAGCGATGAATGCGCGCCAGCAGGTGGCGTTCGCACCATTCTTCCGTTGTCGCGCCGGGCGTGAAGCGGCCGCGCATCACATAACCTTCGCTCTCCAGTTGCGCCAGCGCGATGGCGACGCTGGACGCGCTCAACGCCAACGGCTCCGCAATCGCTGCCACCGTCTGCGGCCCGTAGCCACTCAAGCGCGCCCGCAAAACCTCCACCAGCGCTGCATCCTGCGTCCATTCTTCATCCGCAGCCGTCAATGGCTCCGCACCGGGCCAGGCGGCTTGGACGCAGGGGAGGCGTTCGCGGGCCACCCACAGGTCGGCTCCACAGCGTGCGTCACGCAGGCGCATGGCGCGGCCGCCGGCGGCAAGGCCGTCTATCCATTCCTGCCAGCCGTCTTCGCGCGCCACTTCGAGTGGCGTGATGACAGCCAGCGACATCAGCGCCTCGTGCATCTCATCGCTGCTGCGAACAACAGGCCACGCCTCGGCCGCCACCGCTGCAATCGCGCCTACATCCAGCGCGCCCATATCGTCGGTGGACGCCGGATCGGTCCAGCGTCGGTTGATGACAGCCTGCGTGCGCCGTTCCTCCAGCGGCGCATCATCCAGGAACGCATACGGCCGTGCATTCAGGATCTCCATCGCCAGCGGCGAGGGCGTTGGCAAATCGCGCGCCAGCAAACGCACTTCGCCAGCCTCCATGCGCCGCAACAGCGCCAGCCAGCCCTCGCTGTCCATCGCCTCATGCAGGCAATCATCCAGCGTCTGGTCCACCAGCGGATGGCTCGGCAGCTCGCGCTCCCCGACGATATTCTCCAGGCACGCCGCCTGGTCCGGGAACACTGCGGCCAGCAAATCATCACTCTTCATGCGTTGTAGCTGCGGCGCGACCTTGCGCCCGCCGGCAAAGCGCGGCAAGGCCAGCGCCACGGTCGCATTCCAGCGCCACCGCACATTGAACAGCGGCGCGTCGAGCAAAGCCTGCACCAGCACATGCTCCGCCGTATTCGACTTCAAATAGCGCCACACTTCGTCCAGCGGAAAACTATGGCTGTCCGACAGCGACAGCGACAGCACAATCGCATCCTCCGTCGCCGCCGCCTGCAGCTCAAAATTGAAGGTGCGGCAGAAGCGCTTGCGCAGCGCCAGTCCCCACGCCCGGTTCACGCGGCTGCCGAACGGCGCATGCACCACCAGCTGCATGCCGCCCGATTCATCGAAGAAGCGCTCCATCACCAGCGTATCGCGCGTCGGCAGCGCACCCAGCGCGGTACGCGACCGCGCCAGATAGTCGACAATCTGCCGCGCCGCCGCATCCTGCAAGCCCAGATGCTGGACCAGCCAATCGACCGCCGCCTCAATCCCGGCCTCGCCCTCCGCAGATGCCAGCAAGCGGTCCATCTCGCCGCGCAAGCGCGCCACGCCTTGCGACAATTCATCGCTGCGGCCCGGTGCTTCGCCCAGCCAGAACGGGATATTCGGCGCCGCGCCGTGTGCATCCTCAACGCGCACCTTGCCCGCTTCCACGCGCTGGATACGATACGAGGTATTCCCAAGCTGAAAGACGTCGCCCGCCAGGCTCTCCACCGCAAAATCCTCGTGCACCGTGCCGATGTTGTGGCCTTGTGGTTCCAGTATCACCGTGTAATCGGCGTTATCCGGTATGGTCCCGCCGGACATCACTGCCGTCATCTTGCCGCCGCGCCGTCCGCGCAGCGTGCCGCTGACCGTGTCGCGATGCAGGTAGGAGCCGCGCATACCCTGGCGGCTGGTGTAGCCATCGGTCAGCATGTGCAGCACGTCGTCGTACTGCTTGCGTTCCAGCTGTGCGTAAGGCGATGCTTGCCGCAGCATGGTGTACAAGCCTTCTTCGCTCCACTCACGGCACGCCACTTCCGCAACGATTTGCTGCGCCAGCACGTCCAGCGGTGCGGGCGGAATGTGGAGTGCATCCAGTTCGTCGCGGCGCACGCAGTCCAGCAGCGCCGTGCATTCAATCAAGTCATCGCGCGAAGTAGGGAATAAACGTCCCTTGGGCAAGCCGCCAACCTGGTGGCCGGAGCGGCCTACGCGCTGAAGGAAAGCCGCAATGCTGCGCGGTGAGCCAATCTGGCATACCAGATCCACGTCGCCGATATCGATGCCCAGTTCCAGCGACGCGGTAGCGATCAGCACCTGCAACTCGCCGCGCTTGAGGCGCTGCTCGGCATCCAGCCGGTATTCCTTGGCCAGGCTGCCATGGTGCGCTGCTACGTGTTCCTCGCCCAAACGATCCGCCAGATGGCGCGCCATGCGTTCGGCCATGCGCCTGGTGTTGACGAAGACCAGGGTGGTGCGGTGCATGACGGTCAATTCGGCCAGCCGGTCGTAGACGCGGTCCCATACATCGTTCGGCATTACCGCTTCCAGCGGCACCGGCGGCAGTTCGAGATTCAAATCACGCGCCCGCACATGGCCCACATCCACCACCGCACATGGACGCCCGGTCCCGGCGAGGAACTGTGCCACCGCCGATATGGGCTTCTGCGTGGCAGACAAGCCGACCCGCACTGGCGGCTGTGCGCACAGAGCATCCAACCGTTCCAGACTCAACGCCAGATGGCTGCCACGTTTGCCGCCCGCCACCGCGTGGATTTCGTCGACGATCACCGTGCGCACGCTGGACAGCATGGCGCGGCCGCTGTCCGACCCTAGCAGCACATACAGCGATTCCGGCGTCGAGACCAGGATGTGCGGCGCGCGCTTGCGCATGGCGTTGCGCTCTGCCTGCGTGGTATCGCCGGTGCGCACAGCGGTGCGGATGCCATGCGGCGGCAGGCCCATTTCTTCGAGTGCGTGGCCTATGCCTTCCAATGGCGCCAGCAGATTGACGCGTATGTCGTTGGACAGCGCCTTTAACGGCGACACGTACAGCACTCGCGTTTCATCCGGCAGTGGCGTACTGCCGCTCTCTGTCACCAGCGCATCGATGGCGGCGAGGAAGGCGGTCAGGGTCTTGCCGGAGCCGGTCGGTGCAGCGATCAGCGTGGTGTGGCCGGACTGGATCAACGGCCAGGAGCGCCGCTGTGCCTCTGTCGCGCCGGGGAAGGCCGCATCAAACCACGCCGCCACCGCAGGGTGGAAGTGATACGGATCGCCAGCATGCAAGGCGTCATTCATAGGGTATCAATCAAACGTGAAATTGTTAGCAAGCATGATAAGCTTGGAAACATTGTAAATCATGAAGCAAACTTGTCATGTCCCTCTCTGCGCCGCACGATATTCCACGGTTTCTGACTGCGCCCGGCGAGATGGGCGCGCGTATCTGGGCGCATGACTGGGCCAGCACGCCGCTGGGGCCCATCGCTATGTGGCCGCACAGTTTAAAGACCGTCATCAGCTTGATGCTTAACTCGCCGCAGCCGATGTGGATGGGCTGGAGCCAGCAAGTGACGTTTTTGTACAACGACGCTTACATCAACGTCCTCAGTCTGGCCAAGCACCCATGGGCGCTGGGGCGGCCGGCTGGCGAAGTGTGGGCTGAGATATGGGATATCTGCGGCCCGCTGGCCGAACGTGTATTCGCTTATGGCGAGGCCACCATGGCCGACGACGTGCGCCTGTTCATGAACCGTGGCGATTTTCTGGAGGAGCGCTTTTACGCCTTTTCCTATAGCCCGGTACGCGACGAATCGGGCAACGTGGCTGGCCTGTTTTGCGCCAACCTTGATGTCACCAGCCGCCACCTGAACGCGCGCCGGCTGCACACCGTGTCGGATATGAGTAGCAGGACGCTGCAGGAAAAAACCGTACAAGGCGCCTGCACGATGGCGCTATCTGTCGTTAGCGAGAATCCCAACGACCTGCCGTTTGCGCAGTTGTATCTGGCCAGTGACGCCAATCCGGCGCAACTGCTGCAAGCCACTCACCCGGATATTGAGGATGCGCGCGCACTGTTTGCGATAGACGCGGTGATCGCCGACGCCGTGCCACGCGTCGTGGCATTGGATAGCGCCCCGGTGCGCGGCCTGCCGCCCGGTTTGGCGCAGCAGCCATTGCGCCAGGCGCTGGTGCTGCCTTTGCTGGATTCCGCGCCGGGGACGGCGACCGGCGCGCTGGTGCTGGGCGTCAGCGCGGCGCGGCGGCTGGACGAGGACTATCGTGGCTTCCTCGAATTGATCGCTACGCAAACCGCCAACGCCATCCGGCAGGCGCGCGCCGCCGAGGACGAGCGCCTGCGTGCCGACATGCTGGCGGAACTGGATCAGGCCAAGACCCAATTCTTTAGCAATATCAGTCACGAATTCCGCACGCCGCTAACGCTGTTGCTGGGGCCCGTCAACGATGCGCTGCAGGACGAACGCGCACCATTGCCGCCGGTGCAGCACGAGCGCTTGCAGCTCATGCAGCGCAATGCGTTGCGGCTGCAAAAACTGGTTAATACGCTGCTGGAGTTCTCGCGCGTGCAGGCCGGGCGGGCGCAGGCTTGCTTTGCCGCTATCGACCTGGCGGGATTGACGGCGGATCTGGCCAGCAGCTTCCGCTCGGCGATTGAAGGCGCCGGCATACGGCTGGCGGTGGACTGTCCGGCGCTGGAGGCGCAGGTGTATGTCGATCCGGTGATGTGGGAAAAGATTGTGCTGAATCTGATGTCGAACGCGTTCAAGTTTACGTTTGAAGGCGAGATCAAGGTGCGCCAGCAGATCGCTGAAGGACAACTGCGGCTGGAGGTAGCGGATACCGGCACCGGCATTCCGCCAGAGCAGTTGCCTAAGCTGTTTGAACGGTTTCACCGGGTCGAGGGCGCGCGCTCGCGGACCCACGAGGGTTCCGGCATCGGCCTGGCGCTGGTGCACGATCTGGTGGTGCTGCATGGCGGTCGGATTGGTGTCGAGAGTGTCGTCGGGGAAGGCACGGTGTTCCGCGTTACCATCCCGCTGGGATCTGCGCACTTGCCGCAATCGCAGCTAGGCACGCCGGCGTCGCACACCTCAACGGTGGCAGCGTATGTCGCGGAAGCGGAAAGCTGGACGCAGCCGCGCGGGGTGCCGCTCACCGGCGATGAGGCGGATGCCGGCGCAGCTGCGGCGAGCGCGCTCCGTGGCCGCCTGCTGGTGGTCGACGATAACGCCGACATGCGCGACTACCTGCAACGGCTATTGCAGCCGCAATGGCAGGTGGAGGTCTGCACCAATGGCGTCGAAGCGCTGGCCATCGTGGAGCGTCATCCGCCAGACCTGATCTTGTCGGACGTGATGATGCCGCAGCTGGACGGCTTTGGCTTGCTGGCGGCATTGCGCGCGCATCCGGCCACGCGCGACATTCCGTTCATGCTGCTGTCGGCGCGCGCCGGCGAGGAAGCGCGGCTTGAAGGCCTGCAGGCCGGCGCCGATGATTACCTGGTCAAGCCGTTTTCCGGCCGAGAACTGGCAGCGCGCATCGAGGTACTGCGGCTGCGCCAGCGCATGCGGGTGGTGGAAGGCGTGGCGGCGCGCCGCTTGCGCAGTGTGTTCAGCCAGGCGCCGGTGGCCATCGCCATCCTGAATGGACCGGACCACGTGTTTGAACTGGCCAACGACTATTATCAACAGCTGGTCGGCCCGCGTATCCTGCTTGGGCAGACCATACGCCAGGCGTTCCCGGAGCTGGCGTCGCAGGGCATCTACGAATTGCTGGATGGTGTGCTGGCGACCGGCCAGCCGTTTGTCGGCCGGTCGGTACATCTGCTCATGTGCCGTCAGCCGGATCAGGCGCCGAGCGAGTGCTGGTTTGACTTCGTGTACCAGCCTTTGTTTGGCGATGCCGGCAAACCGTATGGCGTGGCGGTGGTGGCATTTGACGTGACGGAGCTGGCTACGGCCAAGCGCGCGGCGGAATCGGCCAATCGTGCCAAGGATGAATTCCTGGCGATGCTGGGCCACGAGTTACGTAATCCGCTGGCGCCCATCGTCACCGCCTTGCAGCTGATGCGCTTGCGCGGCAGCGACTCCGCGCTGAAAGAGCGCGCCGTCATTGAGCGCCAGACCAAGCACCTGGTGGCGCTGGTGGACGATCTGCTCGACGTATCGAGGGTGGCCGAAGGCAAGGTGCAGTTGCAGCGCAAAGCGGTGGAAATGGCCGAAGTGGTCACGCGCGCGATTGAAACTGCCAGCCCGTTGATCGCCCAGCGGCGGCATCAACTGGCGCTGGATGTCGCGCCATCCGGCCTGACCGTGCTGGCCGATCCGGTGCGCTTCGCGCAGGTGCTATCCAATCTGTTGACCAACGCCGCCAAGTACACGGAGCCGGGCGGGCAGCTTGCCGTGCGCGCACGGCGCGATGGCGGGCACGTGGTGGTGGAGGTGGAAGACAACGGCATCGGCATTTCGGCCGAGATGCTGAAACCAGTCTTTGAGCGCTTTACGCAGGAGCGCCAGGCCTTGAGCCGTTCGCAGGGAGGGCTGGGGCTTGGCCTGGCAATCGTGCGCAGCATGATGGAGCTCCATGGCGGCAGCGTCGAGGCGCGCAGCGGTGGCATCGGCTGTGGCAGCACCTTTATCGTGCGCATGCCGTTGCTGCAGCAGTCCGCACATCACTCGGTGAGCGTGGCGCCCCAGGAACCTTACGAGGCGGCGCCGGGTGGCCTGGCGATCATGGTGGTGGACGATAACGAGGACGCCGCCCGCGCACTGGGCGACGGCCTGGAACTGCTTGGGTACAAGGTCAGGGTGGTGTTTAGCGCACCTGAGGCGCTGATGCTGGCGCCGCAGTTTCGTCCCGATGTAGGCCTGCTCGATATCGGCCTGCCGGGCATGGACGGCTATGAGCTGGCAATGCGCTTGCGCGAGTTGGATGGCGCACAGTCCATGCGTCTGTTCGCTGTGACAGGCTATGGACAGGATGCCGACCGCCAGCAAGCCATGGCAGCCGGTTTTGAACAGCACCTGACTAAGCCTATTGATTTGACCCGCCTGATTGCTTTGCTGTAGAGATCTTAAACCTTGGTATAGGTTGGTATACCAAGGTGCAATTTCGTTTAGCGCTTCCGGAAATTATATTGACGACTAGTCAAACCGGGAGGGCATATGTTCATCCAACACTACAAAAAAATGACGGCCGAATGGCTGATGCTGGGTTTTGTGCTGGCCCTCAGCGGTTTGCTGATCGTTTATTTCGTCTGGAATGAACGTAGCCTGATCATGGCGTCCAATATTGAGCGCATGCGCTTGCAGACGCTCATCATCGACGAAAACCTGAGCCACCAGCTGGAAGGCGTACGCAGCGCCTTGGATAGCATGCGCGCCACACTGCACGGCGCCAGCGCTTGCGGCGCCGAGTGCCGCCGTACCTTGCTGCAATCGCTCAAGCGTGCCATGCCCGGCGTGCGCGCCTTGCTGGTGTTGGACCGCAAAGGCGATATCGTGCTTTCTGACGATGACCTGCGTGACCGCCGCCTTGACGATCACGATTACACCAGCCGCGTCGAGCGTATGCGCGACCCGGACACCATGTATCTGTCGCAGCCCTACGAAAATACGCCCGGCGTCTTTAACATCAAATTATCGATGGCGGTAATCGGCGCGAACGGTGCCAACGATGGTGCCGTCAGCGCCATCCTCAACCCCGAATACTTTGACGCGGTCATGCGTTCGGCCCTGTATGCGCCGGACATGAACAGCGCCATTACCGAAGACAGTGGCCGCCGCATCCTGTTCGTGCCGGCAGATCCCGCCGCCATGCGCAATACCAGCGCCGTTCCCGATCCATTCTTCGTGCGCCATCAACGCAGTCGCCACAGCGAGACAGTGCTGGATGGTCTGGCTGCCAACGGTGAACAACGGCTGGTGGTCCAACGCACCATGCTGCTGCGTGGACTGGGACTGGACAAGACGCTGGTGGTCAGTCTGGGCCGCAACCAGGCCTTGATGGCGGTCGGCTGGCATAGCATGGCGTGGACCTGCGGCGTGGCGTGGCTGATGTTCGGCCTGACCTCCAGCGGCACGCTGGCGCTGGTGCAGCGCCGCCGTGGCATGCTGGAAGACCTGGCCGAAGTGCGCGCCAACGAGCAAGCGGTTGCAGCGGAAAAAGTGGAACTGGCGCTGAACGGCGCCAACCTGGGCTTATGGGAGTGGCATATGGTGGAAGACGTGCGTACGGTAGACGGACGCGCCGCCGCCATGCTGGGCTACACGCGCGATGAACTTAATTCCGGCGCCATCGACTGGCGCACCTCGGTCAAAGACGAGGACATTCCAGCCATTGAGGCGGCGCTGGCCGCCCACCTTGCCGACAACTCGCGTTCCTTCGAGGCCGAGTACCGCATGCGGCATCGCGCCGGCCACTGGATCTGGGTACAGAGCCGGGGTAGGGTGGTGGAGCGCAGCGCCGACGGGACACCGATGCGCATGCTGGGCACGCGCATGGACATCAGCGCGCGCAAGCTGGCCGAAGCCGAAATCGCCCATCTCGCGTTCTACGACGGCTTGACCAATCTGCCGAATCGCCGCCTGCTGCTGGATCGCCTGCATCATGCCATCGCCAAGGCGGCGCGCGGCGGCAATCACGGTGCGGTGCTGTTTGTCGATCTTGATAACTTCAAATCACTCAACGACACCATGGGCCATGACATGGGCGATCGCCTGCTGGAGATGGTGGCGTTCCGCCTCACAGAAGTCACGCGCGAAACCGACACCGTGGCGCGCCTCGGCGGTGATGAATTTGTCATCTTGCTGGAAGACCTGGGCGACGACCAGCAGCAAGCCATGGGCAACGCCGCCGCAGTCGCTGGCAAGGTGCTCGATTCCCTGAGCCGTTGCTACACGCTGGAAGCGCATGAACTGCGCAGCACTCCAAGCATCGGCGTGGTGCTGTTCGGCGCTGAGCACCACACCATCAACGATCTGCTGCGGCAGGCCGATATGGCGATGTACGAAGCCAAAGCCGCCGGCCGCGCGACGTTCCGTTTCTTCGATCCGCACATGCAAGTGGCGCTGGACGCTTCCGCCACGCTGGAGGCAGACCTGCGTTTCGCCTTGCAGCGCGACGAACTACGGCTGTACTACCAGCCTGTGGTCGATCACAGCGGCAGCATCACCGGCGTGGAGGCGTTGCTGCGTTGGCAGCATCCGCAGCGCGGCTTGATCCCGCCGGGTGACTTTATCCCACAGGCCGAGAAGTCTGGCCTGATCGTGGAACTGGGCGAATGGGTGCTGGATGCGGCTTGCTGCCAGTTGGCGCAGTGGGCCGGCAACAGCGACAACGCGCACCTTGGCATGGCCGTCAACGTCAGCGCCCGCCAGTTTCGGCAGCCGGTGTTTGTCGATCAAGTGCTGGCCGTGCTGGAACGCACAGGCGCCGATCCGCGCCTGCTCAAGCTGGAGCTGACCGAGAGCATGCTGCTCACCGATATGGATGACGTGATCGCAAAGATGACAACCTTGAAAGCCCACGGCGTGGGCTTTGCGCTGGACGATTTCGGCACCGGCTATTCCTCGCTGAGCTATTTGAAGCTGCTGCCTATCGATCAATTGAAGATCGACCGTTCGTTCGTGCACGACATGCTGCACACGCGCCACGCGTCCAGCATTGTGCGCGCCATCATCACGCTGGCGTACAGCATGGACCTCGCCGTGGTGGCGGAGGGTGTGGAGACCAGCGAGCAGTGGAAGGCGCTGGAAGCCTTTGGCTGCAACGCTTTTCAGGGATTTTTGTTTGGCCGCGCGACGCCGGTGACGGAGCTTGAACTGGCTGTACTCCCCGACGGCGTTATGGACTGTACTCCTTCTTCAAGGCAGCGCGCCGCTATGCTGGACATGTCGATATAAGGAGCATACGCATGGCCATCAAACCTTATCACCACGCTGCCGCAGGCTGGGGCGCATTGAAATATGTGGCGATCAACCTGCTCAAGGAACGCGTCAGCGGCGTCAATTACAAGTCGCTGTTTGCACAGAATCAGCCGGACGGTTTCGATTGCCCCGGCTGCGCCTGGCCGGATCGCGAACACGCTTCCACCTTTGAATTCTGCGAGAACGGTGTCAAAGCCGTCGCGGCGGAATCGACCAGCAAGCGTGTAACGCCCGATTTCTTTGCCCAACACACGGTTGCGGAATTACTGATGCAGTCGGACTATGAGCTGGAACAGCATGGCCGTTTGACGCATCCCATGGTCTACGATTCTGTCAGCGACAAGTACGCACCCATCGCATGGGACCAGGCGTTCAAGCTGATTGCCGATGAACTGAATGCGCTGGACGATCCGGATCAAGCTGCGTTCTACACTTCCGGCCGCGCCAGCAACGAAGCCGCTTTCCTGTACCAGCTGTTCGTGCGCGCCTACGGCACCAACAATTTCCCGGATTGCTCGAATATGTGCCATGAGGCGACCAGCCGCGGCCTGCCAGGCACTGTCGGTATCGGCAAAGGCACGGTCACGCTGGACGATTTCGAGCACGCCGACACGCTGCTGATTTTCGGCCAGAATCCGGCAACCAATCACCCTCGTATGCTGGGCGAGTTGCGCGAATGTGCGCGCCGTGGCGCCACCATTGTCTCCATCAATCCATTGCGCGAGCGAGGCCTGGAACGTTTTACCAGCCCGCAGCATCCGTTGGAAATGCTGACCATGTCCAGTACTCCGATCAGTTCCTTGTTCGTGCAGCCGAAACTGGGCGGCGACCTTGCGCTGATTAAGGGTGTGGCAAAGCGCGTGCTGGAACTGGATGACCGCGCAGTGCTGATTGGCTTGCCGCGCATACTGGATATGGAATTCATCAACGAGCACACCATCGGCTTCTCCGAGTTTGCACGCGACCTGCGCGCGGAAAGATGGGCGCTGCTGATTGACGATTCCGGCGTACCGCGCTCGCAAATCGATCAACTTGCGGATATCTATATCAAGGGCGAACGCGTCATCGCCACATGGGGCATGGGCCTTACCCAGCATAAAAACTCGGTGCCGACCGTGCAGATGCTGTCCAACCTGATGATGATGCGCGGCCAGATCGGCAAGCGCGGTGCGGGTTTGTGCCCGGTGCGCGGCCACTCCAATGTGCAGGGTGACCGCACCATGGGTATCGAAGAACAGCCGACTGCCGCTTTCCTCAACCGCATGGAGCGCGTGTTCGGCTTTGCGCAGCCGCGCCATCACGGTTATGACGTGGTGGCCACCATCGGCGCCATGGCCGAAGGGAAGGTGAAGGTTTTCATCGGCCTTGGCGGTAACTTCGCCATGGCCACGCCGGATACGCCGCTGACCTTCAAGGCGCTGCAATCTTGCGCGCTGACGGTGCAAATCGCCACCAAGCTGAATCGCGGCCACTTAATCCACGGCCGCAAGGCGCTGATCCTGCCGACACTGGGCCGCACCGAGATTGATCTGCAAAACGGCACCCCGCAAGGTGTGACGGTGGAAGACTCCATGAGCATGGTGCATATCTCCTTCGGCTTAAATAAGCCGGCCTCGCTGGAGCTGCTGTCGGAAATCGCCATCGTCTCGCGCATGGCCGAGGCCACGCTGGGCGAGCGCTATCAGTTGAAATGGAAGGCCTACCGCGACGACTACGCCAGCATTCGCGACGATATCGAAAAAGTGTTCGACGACTTTTACGACTACAACGCGCGAGTCGCCAAGCCTGGTGGCTTCCATCTCAAAGTCGCTTCGCGCGAGCGCGAATGGGTGACCACCAGCGGCAAGGCGCAATTCGTGCCGCAGAAGATTGAGCTGGATACGCCGATCCGCCGCGCGCAAGCCAAGTACGGCAAGCGCCTGATGGTGATGATGACCACACGCTCGCATGACCAGTACAACACCACTATCTACGCAATGGACGATCGCTATCGTGGCGTGTTTGGCATGCGCCGGGTGATCTTCATCAATCAGCTGGACATCGACATGCTGGGCATGAAGGCCGGCGATTGGGTCGACGTGGAAAGCGTGTGGAAAGACGGCGTGCAGCGCCGTGCTGGCGGCTTTATGCTGGTCGCGTATGACATTCCACGCGGCTGCATCGGCGCTTACTACCCGGAGACCAATCCGCTGGTACCCCTGAACAGCGTCGCCGACGGCGCAGGCACGCCGACCTCCAAATCCATCCCTGTTTTGCTCACGCTTGCGGAATCATCATGATTATCCGTCCGACAACCAACTGGTTGCGGATGCTGTTCGTATGGGATGGCTCCGTACTTAAAACCATAGTGCCGCAGCTGCTGCTGATCCTCGCGATCAGCGTGCTGGCGGTAGTCACTCACGGGCATGTCTTCGGCGCCAGGATTCCGCTGGATACGGTGCCGTTTCCGCTGATTGGTGTGAGCCTGGCGATTTTTCTCGCCTTCCGCAACAACGCAGCCTATGCCCGCTACGTGGAGGCGCGCCAGATCTGGGGCCGAATCCTGATCGCTGCGCGGGCGTTGACCTCGCAGGTCATCAACTATCTCCCGGAAGATGGCGACGGCTTTGAACGCAAGCTGTTTGTACAGCGCTTGATCGCATTCGTGTATGCGCTGACGCACCAGCTACGGGGTACCGATCCTTCCGAGGATCTGGCGCGCTACCTGTCCAAGGAGGAAGTGGAAGAGTTGCGCGATATGCAGTACATCCCGGTAGCGCTGCTGGACCGCATCCGCCTGATGCTGGCGCGCGCCGGCCGCAAACGCGGTACAGGCGAGCCGCTGCTGTGGATACTGGATGCGCAAGTCAGCGAGCTGGCCGCCTCGGTTGGCGGCTGCGAGCGCATCTCCAATACGCCGATTCCTTTTGCTTATGGCGTGCTGGTACACCGCACCGTTTATCTGTACTGCTTCATGCTGCCATTTGGCCTGGTAGGCGATTTGGGTATGGCTACGCCGCTGGTGTGCGTATTCGTCGCCTACACCTTGTTTGCGCTGGAGGCCATTGCGCAGGAAATCTCCGAGCCCTTTGGCACCGACCCAAACTGCCTGGCGCTCAACGCCATGACGCGCAATATCGAACGTTCGCTGCTGGAGCAGTGCGGCGAACAGATGCCGGAGCAGCTGGCGCCGTGCAAACGCTATAACATCTCGTAAGGAAGCACTTATTCTTACGGCCGCAATTGGATGACCGTCCCCGTCCCCGTAACTTTGCCTGCCGCAGCTGATTTTTCCCGCCACAGCGGCAAGGCACGCGCGTGCATAGGCCGCGCGATCAAGTAGCCTTGCGCCAGATCGCAGCCTAATTCCCGCAGCAGTTGACGGTCCTGTTCCAGTTCGATGCCTTCTGCCACCGTGGTCACGCCCAGTTCACGGGCGGCGGCGATGGTATGGCTTAGCAGGGGACGCATATGCGGGCGCCTGGCGGCGCCATGTACCAGGCGGCGATCCAGTTTCACTTCGGTGAATGGAAAGCGCGACAGCTGCAGCATGGAGGCGTGGCCGGCGCCGTAGTCGTCCAGCGCGAGGCCGAAGCCGTGCAAGCGCAGTTTGATGAGGATGCGCAGGGCGGTGGCCAGGTCGGCGATTTCTTCGTGCTCGATAATTTCAAAAGTGATGGCGCGCGGCGGCACGCCGGCTTGGTTCACAGTCGTGATCAGTTCTTCCGCGAGGTGCGGATCGGTGAGTGATAGTGGCGACAAGTTGATGGAGATGGGCAGCGACAAGCCGTCGGCGTGCCAGCGTTTCCAGTCTTGTAGCGCCATGCGGACAACTTCCACGGTCATCACATCGACCAGGTTGGCGGCTTCGGTTTGCGGCAGGAAGCAGGCAGGGGAGAGCAGGCCGTGTTGCGGGTGACGCCAGCGTATCAGGCCTTCGGCGCCGCGTAGCGAGCCGTCTTGCAACGACGCCTTGGGCTGGTAATGTAGTTCAAATTGGTGGTGCTGCAGGCCGCTCAGTACTTCGCCGGCATCGGGACGCGGCAGGCCTGCGTCGCAATAAGCACGAGTGGGCGCTGCATTGCGGGCGCTGGCTGCTTCGCAGCTTAGTGCGGCATCCCGCAGCGCTTGGGCGTTCACGGGCTTGGGCAGCGCGGCCAGTGCATCCAGGCCTAGCGTGGACGCCAGCGTGAGTGCGGCGTCGTGCAGGCGCGTGCTATGGCGGCTGGTGATGATGACGGGCAGGCCCGGCTCCAGCATGGAGAGGGCTTGCAGCAGGTCGGCGCCGTCCATGTCCGGCAGGTTGAGCTCCATGATGACAAGATCCGGCGGCACCGGCAGCGATTCAATCAGTTCCAGCGCGCCGGCGCCGCTATCGGACCAGCCGTTGACGGCAATGCCGGCAAGGCGGCATTGCGCAACGGCGGCGTCGAGATCAGCGCCGCTGCCGTCAATCAGGACGGCGCGCAGGGCAGGGACAGCATCGTGGTGAGCGCCCATGCTTATGCGGCGACCGCATTGATCTTGAAGCGTGAGACCGCATCTTCCAGCTGGCCTGATTGCTCTTGCAGGGCGTGTGCGGCGGCGGCCACTTGTTCGACCAGTGCGGCGTTCTGCTGCGTGCCTTGATCCATCTGCATCACGGCCTGGCTGCAGGCGACGATGCCGGCGTGCTGCTCGGCGCTGGCGTGCTTAATCTGCGCCATGATTTCTTCCACGCGGGCGACGCTATCGACGATGTCCTGCATCGCCGCTGCCGCCTCGCGCACTTGCTGGTCGCCGACGCCCGCTTGCGCAACCGCTGCTTGTATCAGCGAACCGATATCACGCGCAGCATCCGATGAACGATGCGCCAGTTGGCGCACTTCGCTAGCCACCACTGCAAAGCCCCGGCCCGCGTCACCGGCACGTGCTGCTTCCACTGCGGCATTCAGTGCAAGGATGTTGGTCTGGAAGGCGATACCATCGATCAAACTGATGATGTCGGACATCTGCGCAGCCGAGGCGCGGATCGATTCCATGCGCGCCGTGACGGCGGCTACGGCCTGGCCGCCTTTGTCCGCAGCGCTGGAGGCATGCAGCGCAAGGCTATTGGCGCGCGCTGCGTGATCGGCATTCTGCTGCACGGTGACGGTCAATTCTTCCATCGCCGCCGCCGTCTCCTGCAAGCTGGAGGCCTGCTGCTCGGTGCGCGTCGATAAATCCAGATTGCCGCTGGCGATCTGGCTAGAGGCGGAAGCGATCATCTCGGTATCCGAACGCACCTGCGCCACCAACTGGCTCAGGTTATCGCGCATATGCTCCATTTCGTACAGCATGCTGCTGCGGTCGCCGTCGCGCAGGGCGATCACGCGCGTCAAGTCGCCATCTGCAATACAAGCCGCAGTGCGCGCTGCGTGATCAGGCTCACCGCCAAGGTCGCGCCGCAAACGGCGGATGATGGACGCTGCCACGGCAATCGAAATGAGCATCGCTGCCGCACCTAAACCGAGCATCTTGATGCGGGTGACGATATAGGCTTGTGCTGCTTGTTCGCGCGCGTCGCGCATCAGCGAAACTTCGTTGCCGATTTGCGCAGCCAGCGTTTCGCGACAGGCTGCCAGCATGGGCTTCACCTGTTCATTCAGATAGGTGCGCGCCTCTTCATCGCGGCCAGCCTGCACCAGCGCGATCAGCTTATTCTGTCCCAGCGTGTAATCCTTGTAGGCCGCCACCACTTTCTCTAGCGCGGCGCGCCCGTTGGGCGTGATGACGCGGTGGTCAAGCGCTGCAATGCTGGCTTCAGCGTCGCGGCGATAGCCTTCGATGCTCTCGATCTGGTGCGCGCGCACATTGGAATCGGTGGTTAGCATCACATTGCGCAGCGAGACTGCGATATCGGTCACGCGCAGGCGCACGTCGGTAGCTAATTCGATCTTCGGCCAGCGGTCATCTGCCATGGCGGCAGTGGCAGCATTGAGCTTGGCCTGTTCCGACAGGCCCAATGCAATCAAGGCGGCGAGGAATAGGCAGATCAGGCCAAAGCCTGTGAGCAGGAGATTGGCGACCTTGATGCGAGCGGTTTTCATGACAGTTGACCCCAGTGAGTGGCATGCTGTCAGAATAAGGGACGCCGCGCGCGGTCAACGGCTACAGATTGGCCTCTTTGCGGGGAGTACAGTTGGTCAGCTCACCGGCCAGCAAGCCCAGTGTAAGCACGGCCGCTTCCACTTCGGCGGTCCATGGATAGCTGTAGTTAAGGCGAATGCAGTGTTGGAAAGCGTCGCCGGTGGCGAAGATATTCCCGGCGCCGACGCTGATGCCGCGCTCCTGCGCCCGCGCATACAGTTCCAGCGCCCGCACGCCGACCGGCAAATTCACCCACAATACGTAGCCGCCCACCGGCGTCGACACGCTGGTCCCCGGCGGGAAGAAGCGCCGCACCGCTGCCGCCATGATGTTGGCCTGCTGTGCATACGCCTTGCGCACCTTGCGTAGATGGTAGTTGTAGCCATCGTTCTTCAAGTACTCGGCAATCGCCAACTGCGGCAGCGCCGGCGTGTTCAGTGTGTTGAGGAATTTGAGCTTCTCCACTTGCGCCTTGTATCGGCCGGGCAGGGCCCAGCCGATGCGGTTGGCGGGACTCAGCGTCTTGGAGAAGGAGTTACAGTGCAGGACCAGGCCGCGCGTATCGTAGTTCTTGAGCGAGGTTGGGTGAACGTCGCCGTAATATAGCTCGTGATAGACATCGTTCTCAATCACCGGAACGTCGTGGCGCGCCAGCATCTCGACCATGGCGCGCTTGCGTTCATCGCTCATCTGGAAGCCCAGCGGATTCTGGAAGTTGGGCATGACCATGCAGGCCACTACGCCTTGTTCGACGATGGCGCGCTCCAGCGCTTCCAGGTTGATGCCCTGCGCAGGATCGGTTTCTATCTCCACCACGTGCATGCGCATCCGCTCTATCGCCTGCAGCAAGGCGTAGTAAGTCGGCGACTCCACCGCGATCACGCTGCCCGGTGGCGCTACCGCTTGTAAGCATAGATTGAGCGCCTCGGTAGCGCCGGTGGTGACGATGATTTCGCTGGCGTCCACCGACAGGCCGTTTTCAAGATGGCGGCGCGCGATCTGGCGTATCAGCTCTGGATTCCCCGGCGGCAGATCGGCGGTCATGCCCGTCTGGCCGACGCGGCGCGCCAGCGAGTTAGCATATTGGTTCAGGCGTGACCAAGGGAAGGAAGCGGGATCAGGATAGGGAGAGCCCAGTGGCACGCTGCCCTGATTGATCGAGCGCAGGGTGGTGAGTACGAATTCGCTGGTGTCCAGCGTTTCGCCGCGCGCCATGTCGGCCGGTGCGGTCGGCTCTTCGGCGGCGCCGCTGGCTTGCACAGTAGGCTTGCGGCGCACGAAGTAGCCCGATTGCGGGCGGCTTTCAATCAGGCCTTGGCTTTCCAGCAGCAGAAACGCGCGGATCACGGTCGAGACACTGAGGTTGTGGTGCTGGCTGGTCTGGCGCACGGAAGGAATTTTCTCTCCCTCGCGGATCACGCCTTGGGCGATTTGACTGGCGATATCGGCGGCCAGCGTCTCATACAATTTCACTTTCGCTCTCCCCGGTGATGCGTTACCCATACCTGAGTATAGGATGCAAGCCCTGCAAACCACACTATAATTAAGAAGGTTGCCAATATAACCCATAAGGATAGGCATGTTACGGGTACCCCGCACTCCCTGGATGTCTGCGCTGCTGATTAGCCTCATGCTGTTGATCTTTGCGATCGACACCTTCTCGCCGCTCGATATGGCGATCGCCGTTATGTACGTGGTGGTGGTTCTTATCTCCGCCAGCATATGGGGAAGGCGCGGCGTGCTGCAAGCGACGGCCAGCTGCATCGTCTTGACTTTGCTGTCTTACGCGGTGACGCACACCGAGGCATTTTCGGCTGCGGCTTCCGGCCGTTTGCTGGTCGGACTGTTGGCAATTAGCGTCACCTGCGTGCTGGTGCTGCGCGGGCAGGCCGCTACCAACGCGTTGCTGGCGCGCGAGGAAGCGCTGCGCCGCAGCGAGGCATTCCTTGCCGGCACCCAGCGTATCAGCAAAACCGGCAGTTTCAGTTTCAAGTCGCCGAGCGGCGAAATGTACTGGTCGGACGAAGCAGCCCGCATCTACGGCTATCCGCTGGACCTGACGCCGACCATGGAACTGGTGATGGCCCATACCGCGCCGGAAGATCGCGGCATCGTGCAAGCGTCAATGGAGCAATCGCTGCGCGGCGAGAGCGAAGTGGAGGTGCGTCACCGCCTGCTGATGCCGGACGGAGAGCTCAAATACGTGCACGTGCTGGCGCGCCCGCGCCACACCAAGGACGGCGAGATTGAATACCTCGGCGCGCTGACTGACGTGACGGCGGCGGTGATGGCTGAACAGGCGCTGCATCGTTCTCAGGTCCAGCTGGCGCACGCCACCCGGGTCACCATGCTGGGCGAGTTGGCCGCATCCATCGCCCACGAAGTCAATCAGCCGCTGGCCGCCATCTCCACCAACGGCGAGGCTTGCCTGCGCTGGCTGAATCGCCCGGAGCCGGATCTGGACGAGGCTCGCAGCACCGTGACCAATATCCTGGAGTCCAGCGTCCGCGCCACTGGCGTGATCCGGCGCATACGCGCTTTGGCGCGCCGCAGCGAGCCGCAGCAGGCGGAACTCGACCTGAAGTCGGTGGTGGAGGAGAGCGTGGACCTGGTCCGGCGTGAGCTGAATAACCATCATGTGGCGCTGATGCTAGGCCTGGTGCCTGACTTGCCGCCGGTGCTGGGTGACCGCGTGCAGCTACAGCAGGTTTTCATCAACCTGCTGATGAACGCGATACAGGCCATGGCCGCATGCCCGCCCGGCCAAGCGGTGCTGACGGTACAAACCCACTTGAATGCAGAGGGTGCGCTACAAGTCTGCGTCGGTGATTCCGGCCCTGGCATCCCTGCGACAGCGGTGCCGCGCTTGTTCGAGGCCTTCTACAGCACCAAGGAAGACGGCATGGGTATGGGCCTGCCGATCTGCCGCTCCATCATTGAAAACCACGGCGGCCGTATCTGGGTCAAGCCGGCCGCGCCGGATAGTCCGATGGTCGGCGCCACCATCTTCTTCACGCTGCCCGTCCATGAACCCAATTGATTATTCCGACTCGCTGATCTACATCGTCGACGACGAGGCGCCGCTGCGCGACGCCATCTCCAGCCTTTTGCGCTCGGTCGGCATGCAGGTCGCCAGTTTCCCCTCGGTGGCAGCCTTTCTGGCCGAACCGCGCAAGGAAGTAACCAGCTGTTTGCTGCTGGACGTGCGCATGCCGGGTGTGAGCGGACTGGATTTCCAGGCCGAGTTGAATCGCGAGGGTGTGGCGCTGCCCATCATTTTCATGACGGGGCATGGCGACATTCCTATGTCGGTACGGGCCATGAAGGCCGGCGCGGTTGATTTTTTAGCCAAGCCATTCCGCGATCAAGACCTGCTGGACGCCATCCACGCGGCGTTGACGGCCGACCGCGATCGGCGCGGGCGCGATCAAGCCCGCAACGGCGTTACTGCGCGCTATGCCACCTTGACGCCGCGCGAGCGAGAAATCATGGCGCTGGCCGCGCGTGGCCTAATGAATAAGCAAATCGCCGGCGAGGTGGGGACCAGCGAAATCACGGTCAAAATCCACCGTGGGAACGCCATGCGCAAGATGCAAGCCAAGACTTTTGCAGACCTGGTGCGCATGGCCGAAGCCTTGGGTTTAGCCTGACCTATACCCTCGTATAATTTTTTTCTTTGGCAGCAGGCGGTATCGTTCTCCCATACGAACAAGGGAGTCGCCTGTGTCTTATCCGGATCCACAATTTTCCAGCATTGCCATCGTTGACGACGCCGCCGCAGTCCGCGTCGGTTTGCGCAGCCTGTTACGCTCCTATGGCTACACGGTTGACGTCTACGAATGCGCAGAAGCCCTGCTGGCGGGCGGCGCGTTCAATCAACACCACTGCATCATCACCGACCTGCAAATGCCGGGCATGAGCGGCATCGAACTGCTGGAACAGCTGCGCCGCGACGGTAGCCAGCTACCGGTGATCCTGATGACAGCCTTCCCCGAAGCCGCCTTGCGCAAACGCGCATTCCAAAGCGGCGCATCCTGCTTTTTGAGCAAACCCTTTGAAGCGAATGACTTGCTGCTTTGCCTGAAACAGGCAAGCGCAAACTAAGGAGCCAGGCCATGACACATAACACCAGCAGTTCGCGTCGATTGATTTACATCTTGCTACTGCTGGTGATTGCCGCCAGCGTAGCGCTATCGATCGTGATGGAAAATGTGGCGCGCAATATTCGCCGCAACGAAACGCCGCTGTTGAACAGCACCATTCCGCAGATGCGCTATCTCGGCGATTTTGAAAGCGCCTTGCTGCGCTATCAGCTGGCGCTCGACAAGCGCTTCACCGATTCGATCACCCCGGACCGTTTCCAGTTTTTGGAAAGCATGGGCCGTGGCGAACTGGAAGCGGCAATTGTGCAACTGCGTTCCAGCCTGGGTGATGGCCCGGATCTGGATGCATTGCGCGACAGCTACCAGCACATCGTGGAATTGACGCCGGAGTTTGAGCGCAACGTGGCCAGCCATCCTGCTGCGGCACGGACGGTGCTGATCAAGATGAACGAAGAGGTCAAACTGCTGCGCAAGCGCATCGACGATCTGCAGCAGCAGGTGGAAGACGCGATCTACAGCAACGGCACCATGGCCAACCGCGCCATTGAGTGGATTACGGGACTGGTCCACGTATTCGACGTGCTGGCGCTGGTGACTTGCGTGTTCCTGCTGTATCACGTGCGGGCCCGGGTGCGCGTTGAGGATGAACTGAGCCACCAGGCGCGGCACGATCCGTTGACCGGCCTGGCGCATCGCCGCAGCTTCGAGGCGCGCCTGGCCACGCTGCCGCAGCTGCCGCACGTGGTGGTGCTGGGCACTATTGACCGCTTCTCGCGCATCATCGGCGGCTTTGGCCACGCCTTTGGTGACCGCATGATGATAGGACTGGCAGGGCGCATACGCGCTGCGGCGGAACACAGCGGCGGCGAGGTATTCCGTCTTGACGGCGCCAACTTCGCTATCCTGTACCGCATGGACTGCGAGGAGGCGGAGTTTGCCGAAGCGCTCACCAGCCTGCGCGACGAGTTGCGCAGCCCTTACGATTGCGAAGGCCACGAAATCTTCGCCACCCTGAGCCTCGGCGCGGTTAGCTTCCCGTTGCACGGCGAGGCGCCGGATGTTTTGCTGCGCAATGCCGACGCCGCGCTGCAGTCGGCACGCAAGGCCGGCGGCGACCAGCTGGTGGTGTATTCGCAGCAGCTCAACGCCGCAGCCGGAGAGCGGCTGGATATGGAGTCGCTGCTGCGCCATGCGGTGGAGCGCGACGAGCTGGAACTGCATTATCAACCGCAGCAAGCGCTGGCTGACGGTGGCTTGATCGGTTTCGAGGCGCTGCTGCGCTGGCGCCGTCACGGCAAACTGATTTCGCCGGCCGAATTTATTCCGATGGCAGAGGAGTCGGGCCTGATCGTTTCGATCGGCAGCTGGGTGCTGGAGGAAGCCTGCCGCCAGATCAGTGTGTGGCAGGCGGAAACCGGCCAGCGCGTAGTGGTGGCGGTGAATATCTCGCCGCGCCAGTTCGCCGCGCCGGGCTTCCTGTCGCATCTGGAGGACCTGCTGGCAACCACCCACATCGACCCGGCCAGCCTTGAGCTGGAGATTACCGAAAGCGTGATGGTGGAAGATGCGGAAATCGCCATCGCCTTGCTGCACCGCCTGCGTGCACTGGGCCTCAAGCTGGCCATCGACGATTTCGGCACCGGTTATTCCAGCCTCGCTTACCTGTCGCGCTTCCCGATCCACAAACTGAAAATCGACCAGTCCTTCGTCCGCAATATGCACGCGGTGCGCGAGCAGGGTGCGATCGTACAGGCCACGATTGGCCTGGGACACAGCCTGGGCCTGACCGTGATCGCAGAAGGCGTGGAGTCCGAAACCCAGCGCGCCATGTTGAGCAACTGGCGCTGCGACGAAATACAAGGTTATTACTACAGCCGTCCTTTGCCGGCGGCATCCGCATTGAACTTCCTCGAAGGAAGCCTGCAGCTGCAGGCTGCATAGATTAATTAGGAGATTGCCATGAACTGGTTCTGCAACCTGAAGATCGCCAATAAACTGAACGCGGTGGTCGCCGCTGTGCTGGTGCTGATGATGGCGCTGGGCGTGTTCTCCGTGTTCCAGCTGTATGAGCTGGACCGCGTGACCAACGAAATCGACCACCGCTGGGCGCCTGGCGTGCGCAACGCGCTGGATGTCAAATACGGCCTGACGCGCTTCCGCACCTTTGAACTGTTCCATGTGGTGTCGACGGAGCCGGACATTCTGCGCAAGTACGAGCAGGATATGGAAAGCCAGATGCAGCAGGTGGAGCAATCGCTGGCGGCGTATGCATCGCAGCCGCGCAGCAGCGAGGAGGGCGAGATTATCGGCCGTTTGCAAACCTCGCTGGCGGCTTACCGTGGCGCGGTGCGGCAGGTAGTGGCCTTGTCGCGCAGCGGTGACGATGTCGGTGCGCTGGCTGTGGTACGCGGCGTCTCGCGAAAATACGATTTCGAGGCGATGGCGGCGATCGACAAGCTGGTCGCCATCAATGAGGCAGGCAGCGCACAGGCAGCGCAATCTGCAGACCGCACCTATCTGCATGCGCGCCACCTGATCTTCGGTTTCATGGCGGGTGCGCTGGTGCTAGGCTTGCTGCTGGCAGGCCGCGTGGCGCGCCTGATCTCGGCGCCACTGGCCCGTGCGGTGGAGGTAGCACGCCGTGTGGCGGCGGGCGACCTGCGCGTAGAGGCGGACACTGTGGGCAAGGACGAAACGGCCGATCTGCTGCGCGCCATGAACCAGATGAGCGTCAACCTGCAGCGCATGGTGACGCAAGTACGCAGCGGCACCGACACCATTGCCACGGCTGCGGCGCAGATTTCGGCCGGAACTGGTGACCTGGCGCAGCGCACCGAAGGCCAGGCGGCCACGTTGGAAGAAACTGCCGCCACGGTGGAGCAGCTGACCGCCACCGTCGCCAATAACGCGGGTAAGGCGCAGCAGGCGCACCAATTGATGGATCAAACCGCAGTGGTGGCGCGTGAGGCGGAAGTCGCGGTATCGACGGTGACGGCAACGATGGAGCGTATCACCGCCTCGTCGCGCCGCATCGGCGACATCGTCGGCCTGATGGACAGCATCGCCTTCCAGACCAATTTGCTGGCGCTGAATGCGGCAGTGGAGGCGGCGCGCGCTGGTGAACATGGCCGCGGCTTTGCGGTGGTGGCCGGCGAAGTGCGAGCGCTGGCCCAGCGTAGCGCGCAATCGGCCAAGGAGATCAAGGACCTGATCGCGCAATCGCTGAAGGATGTCGGCGGCGGCAGCCGCGCCGTGCAAGACGCCAGCGCCACCATCGACGATGTGGTACAGGGCGTGGTGCGTGGCGCTACGCTGATGGGCGACATCAGCAACGGCACGCGCGAGCAAAGCCTTGGCCTGCAACTGGTGAACCGCACACTGTCCGCGATGGACGGTGTGACGCAGCAGAACGCCACACTGGTGGAGGAGTCGCTGGCCGCCATCGTCTCACTGCAAGAGCAGGCGGAGCGCCTGGCCCTCAGCGCCAGCGTGTTCAAGCTGGCCGCTGCACCGCATGAGGAGCTTAGCGTGATCGACATGCCGGCCGTCACCACCCACAGGCCGAAAGTGCGCCCTGTATCGGCCGGCGCTGGCCTTAATTATGTGGCAGGACTGGTCTGAAGCTACTTGATGTATGCTTGCGGTTTCGGTAACGGAGCCACAGCATATGCGGCATATCTTTTTGAGTTTATTCCTGATGCTGTGCGCCGCATGCACGCAAGCAGCGCAGGTGGCGGGCGTGGTGGTACAGGTGAGCGGCGCCATGAGCGCGCGGTCGCCTTCCGGCGCGGTGAAGGCTTTGCTGGTGAAGTCGGAAGTGGAGAGCGGCGATACGCTGGTCACTTCCGCCGGCGCTTACGCGGTGGTGCGTTTCATCGATAACAGCGAACTGGCGCTGAAGCCGGGGACCACGGTGAAGATCGACCAGTTTGCGTTCGATGAAGCCAAGCCGGAAGCCGACCACGCCGCCTACACGCTGGTGAAGGGCGGCCTGCGTTCCATCACCGGCTTGCTGGGCAAGCGTAACAAAGAACGCTTTGCGATGAAAACGCCCAGTGCCACCATCGGCATCCGCGGCACCACCTTCTTCCTCGAATACCTGACCGGCAAAGGCGATGTGGATGCATCGCCTGGGCTGGAGCCGGGCCTGCACGTTCACGTCAGCACCGGCGGGATTTCCATCGTCAACGGCGCCGGCGAGTTCCGCTACGATACCGGGCAGTTTGGTTTCATCAAAGACGACAAAACCCGGCCGGTGAAAATGTTCACCAATCCGGGTATGCAGTTCACGCCACCCGCATCGTTTGGTGATGCGGAAACGCTTACGCCGTAAGATCGATCACCACTTTGCCGCGCGCTGTGCCTTCCGTCAGGGCGCGGTGGGCGGCGGTGACGCTATCCGCGTTCAGCGTGTAGCGGCCTGTATCGAGGATGACTTTCAGCTTGCCGGCTGCGGCCAGTACACCGGCTTCGCGCATGATGTCGCCGTGGTGGGCGCGGCCTTCGCCGGTCAGCAGCGGCAGCAGGGTGAATACGCCGGAGTAGGTCGCAGCGCGGAACGACAGCGGCGCCAATGCGTGCGTGCCCCAGCCAAGGCAGCTCACCACGTGGCCGTGGTAGCGGCGCGCAGCGTGGAACGATGCATCCAGCACTGCGCCGCCGACGGTGTCGTAGACCACGTCGAAGCCTTGGCCGCCGGTATGGCGCAGCACGTAGTCTTCGACTTCCGATTCGCGGTCGATAAAGGTAGCGCCCATGTTTTCGATGGTGGCGCGCTGGCTCGCGCTGCCGGTAGCGTAGACTTGCGCGCCCAGCGCCACTGCCAGTTGCACCGCCATGTGGCCAACGCCGCCTGCACCGCCTTGCACCAGCACAGTTTTGCCGGCGCCGACGCGTGCGCGGTCTACCAGGCCTTCCCATGCGGTGATGAAGATCAGTGGCATGGCGGCGGCTTCGCGCATCGACAGGCTGTCCGGCATGTGGGCCAGCAGTTGCGCATCGACGGCTACGTATTCGGACAGCGAACCGGCCACGCCACCGACGCCGCCGGTCATGCCAAATACGCGGTCGCCGGGAGCGAAGCTGTCAACGTCGTCACCCACACTGACCACCACGCCGGCCATGTCGATGCCCAGTACTGCCGGCAGTGCGGCGCGTGCGTGATCGGCTTTGCCGGCGGCGATTTTGGTGTCAAGCGGATTGACGCCGCTGGCGTTTACCTTCACCAGTACCTGGCCACGGCTGGCGCTTGGGCGTGCGATATCCTGTTGGGTAAGTGGTGCGCCGAAGGCGCTTAAAACGATGGCTTGCATGATGGCTCCTGTGTGGAATTGAACAATGGAGCCATTCTGGCCCTGCGGCACGCCAGAAAAAACAGGGCAAGCTGGGACGCAGTATCCCGAAATCGTGAATAATCACGCGATCAGCAGAAAAACGGGGAGAAACGATGGACAGGTTGGATGCCTTGAAAGTGTTTTGCGCCGTAGTGGATACTGGAGGCTTCAGCCGCGCCGCCGCCAAGCTGGGGATTTCCACCTCGTCGGTCACCCATCAAATCGGCCTGCTGGAGACGCACTTCGGCGTCAAGCTGCTGAACCGCACCACGCGCAGCATGTCGCTCACCGATGAAGGCCGGCGCTGCGTCGAACAGGCACGCCGCCTGCTGGACGAGATGGATGGCCTGGAATCCAGCATGGGCGAATCGCTGCACGAACCGCGCGGCAGCCTGCGCGTCGACATGCCCGGCATTCTGGCGCAGCGCTATGTGGCGCCAGCACTGCCGCGTTTTCTGGCGCAGTACCCGGAACTGAGCGTGCGCCTCACCGCCACCGACCGCCTGATCGACATGGTGGACGAGGGTGTGGACGTGATGCTGCGCATCGGCGAGTTGCAGGATTCTTCGTTGGTCGGCCGCAGCATCTTCAAGAACCACTACATTTGCTGTGCCTCGCCGGACTTCATCGCCCGACATGGCAAGCCTGCGCACCCGGATGAACTGGACCGCTTGCCGTGCCTGAATTTCGTCTATCCCAAAGCGCGCCAGCTGCGGCCCTGGCTCTTCCAGCAGGACGGCCAGCCGTTCACCGCCACGCCGCGCGGTGCGGTGGCGATGGATCACGTGGATACGCTGATTGAAATGGCGGTGCAGGGCGGTGGCGTCGTCCAGCACTTGTCGGTATCGCTGCTGGCGCAGTTGCGCAGCGGCGCGCTGGCGCCACTTCTGGAAGAGTGGCAGGCGGCGGGACCGGACGTGTCGGTGCTGTACCCGCAGCGTCACCAGCGCGCCGCCAAGATCAAAGTCTTTGTCGACTTTGTGGACGAGGTGTTCAAGTCCGCCGCAGCTTCTTGGCCGCCATCGGCTTGATGGTGGCGGCGCAGTCGCCGCAAAAACCGTATAGCGATAGCGAGTGCTCGTGCAGCACGAAATTTCGCTCCGCTGCCACGGCTTCCTGGCGCTGCTCGATTTCGGCGTCGAGGAATTCCTCCATGCGGCCGCAGTTGGTGCAGATCAGGTGGTCGTGATGGCCGCCTTCATTCAATTCAAACACCGAGGCCACTGACTCGAAATGGCGGCGAATCAGGATGCCGGCATCGGCAAACTGCATCAGCACGCGGTAGACCGTGGCCAGCCCCATGTCGATGTTCTCGTCGTGCAGCAGGCGGTACACATCATCGGCGCTTAAATGTTTGCTCTTGGTTTCCTGGAACAGTTGCAGGATACGTAAGCGGGGCAGGGTGGCTTTCAAGCCAAGTTTGCGCAATTCTTGTGGGATATCCATGTGTCTCTTAGATGATAATGATTCCTATTCGCACTATATATGAAATTTATTTTCTTGGCAATGGAAGCGATATTCGATATCTCGGTGACATGGAAGTTAATTTAATTTCATGTGAAAGTGTGATTTTTTGTGAGAATTTGCCACAAAGTATCGACAGTTGCCGCAAGGAAGTATAAAGTTCATGAGTCCAGTTTAATACCACGGTCCGGCACCCCATCCTTGTGCCCGGCGCCGACTTTCTCCCACTCTCGCTAACCAAACGCATCACTGCGTGGGCTACGCTCGCGCCTAAGGAATTTGTGTATGAACGCCAATATTGCATCGCTGCGGATCGCCGTGGCTGTCTTCTCCATGCTGGGTTGCGCCGCTGCCCTGGCAGGCGAGGACACGCCGCGCGTGACCATCGGCGGCTTCGGCACGCTGGGCGTGGTGCATAGTAGCGAGCATCAGGCGGACTTCACGGCCAACGCGCTCAATCCTGGCGATGCTGGTGCGAGCCGCGACTGGAGTGCGACGGTCGACAGCCGCCTGGGTGTGCAGTTAGGCGTGATCGTGGATAGCAAATGGTCGGCGGTGTTGCAGCTGGTGTCCGAGCGCACGCTGCGCGATGGCTATGCGCCGGTGGTGGAGTGGGCCAACATCCAATATCAAGCCACGCCGGATCTGAGCCTGCGCGTGGGCCGTATTGCGCTGCCGCTGTTCCTCACCGGCGACTATCGCAAGGCCGGTTATGCTTTGCCGTGGGTGCGTCCTCCGGTCGAGCCGTACGGCGCGATCCCGCTGTCCAATAGCGATGGTGTCGACGTCAACTACCGTTGGCATATCGGCGATGTGAATAACGTGACGCAGCTGTCGCTCGGCCGCACCGAGCTGTCGCTGGCGCCGGGCGCGCATGCGCAGGCACGCGGCCTGGCCGGCTTGTCGAACACCACCACTGCTGGTGCGCTGACGATGCGCGCCAGCCTGTTGACGGCCGACCTGAGTGTGGATATCGCGCGGTCATTGTTCGACGGCTTCCGCGAATTCGGCGCGCAAGGTGAGGCGCTGGTCGAGCGTTATGAATTGTCGTCCAAGCGCGCCTGCGTGGCGTCGCTGGGATTTAATTACGATCCGGGCCAGTGGTTTGCGATGGGCGAGATTGGCCGCATGAATTCGCGCTCCTACCTCGGCGACAAAACCGCAGCCTACTTTGGCGCCGGCTATCGCTTCGGCGACCTGACGCCGTACGCGGTGTATTCCGTTTCGCGCGCCAATATGGAAACCAGCGTGGCCGGCCTTGATGTTCGCAGACTGGCGGCGGCACAAGCGGTAACGGCCGCGCAGCTGAACGCGGGCCTGAACCAGCTGCTGGCCGCCATCCCGCGCCAGAACAGCGTGACGCTGGGCTTGCGCTGGGACTTGTACCCGAACTATGCGCTCAAGTTCCAGTACGACCGCGTCACGCCGCTGCATGGTTCGACCGGCACCTTGATCAACGTGCAGCCGGGCTTCCGTTCAGGCCAGCCGATTACGGTGCTGAGTGCAGCCCTCGACTTCGTGTTCTGATCATGCAAAAGCTATTCACATCGTTACGATATGGGCTGCTGGCGTGCGCGTTGCTGTGGGGCGCGTGCGCTTCGGCGGCGGAATTCGTGGTCGTGGTTTCGGCTAAAAATCCCGTGGCCACGCTGCGCGCAGAGCAGGTGGCGGCCATCTTCCTTGGCCAGACCGGCCGCTTCCCCGGCGGCGAGGAAGCGACTCCGCTCGACCTGCCGGTCGGCAGCCCGCTGCGCGATGAGTTCTACAACAAAGTCGCAGCGCGCACGCCGGCGCTGATGAAGGCCTACTGGACCAAGATGGTGTTCACCGGCCGCGGACAACCGCCGCGCGAACTCCCGAACAGCGCCGCCGTGCGCCGGATGGTGGCCGAGAATCCAGCCATGATTGCCTACATCGACCGCTCGGCGCTGGACGCCAGCGTCAAAACCATACAGGTGACGCCATGACCCCTGCCAAGGAAACCCTGCGCGCACGCTGGTTGCGGCGCGGACTGGACACCCACGTATCGCTGCCGCTGTTTGCTTTGCTGCTGCTGGTGGCGATCTGGGTGGTGACTTTCCACGAGATCGACGCCGAGCGTGAACACGCACAGGAAGCTGCCACCGACTCGTTGCAGGAAATGCTGGGCACCTACGAAGCACAGGTGGCGCGTAGCCTGGATGGCATCGACCAGACCTTGCGCATGCTGAAGTACGCGGTGGAGCGCAAGGGCGCGCTCGGCGCCTTGCCGGAGCTGGGCCGCGAAGGCTTGCTGCCGCCGGGCGTGGTGTTCGTGGTCAGTATTGTTGACCGCAACGGCATCACGGTGGCCAGCAATCCGAGGGCGCTGCCGATTTCGGTGGCGGACCAGAATTACTTCAAATTCCACATGGAGCGCGACAGCGGCGCCACCTACGTCAGCCCGGCCACGCGCGATGCGGCCAACAGCGAATGGCATTTGCACTTCACACGCCGCCTCGACGACGCCGGCGGTAACTTTGACGGCATCGTCATCGTAGAAGCCGATCCGGCCTACTTCACCAGCAGTTATGAACGCAGCCGCCTTGGCGAACATGGCATGCTGGGACTGGTGGGCGCGGACGGTGTGGTGCGCGCGCTGCGCACCGGCGACAAGATGTCCTTCGGCCAGCGGCTGGAAGGCGCGGCTGGAAAATACAGCGGCACGCGCGAGTTGCACGGCGTTGGCCTGAATGTGCTGATTGGACTGGATGAAACGGAATTGATGGCGGGCTTTGAGCGCCAGCGGCGCGAGAAGTTGTGGGAAGGCGGCATCCTGAGTGCTGCGCTGCTGTTTGTGACAGGCCTGCTGTGGCTTTGGTCCTGGCAGGGCGCACGCAATCGCGCCCATATGCGGCGCGCGCAGGAAACCTATGCGGCGGCATCGGCCGCCAGCCTGGATGCCTTCTTCGTCATGCGCGAGATGCGTAACGACGCCGGCGACATCATCGACTTCAAAATCGTCGACGCCAACGTGCGCGCGGAGCAAATGACCGGCTGCAGCAAGCATTACCTGTGCGGCGCCACCTTGTGCACCTTGATTCCGGAAGCGCGCGACAACGGCATGTTGAAGCACCTGATCCGCGTGATGCGCAAGGGCGGCGTGCATGAACAGGAGTGGCAGAGTACCGTGCCGCACCTGCGCGCACGCTGGCTGCACCAGCAAGTGGTGGCAGTACGCGGCGGCCTGGTTGCCATCGTGCGCGACATCTCGGAGCGCAAGCTGGCCGAGGAACGCATGGTGCATCTGGCGCATCACGATACGCTCACCGGCCTGCCGAACCGCAGCCTGATTTCAGATCGTCTCGACATGACCATCGCACAGGCGCAGCGCAACGGCGGCTCGGTGCTGGTGGCGTTTATCGATCTTGACGGCTTCAAGCTGGTGAACGACGGCTTGGGCCACAACGCTGGCGACGAGCTGCTAAAAGTAGTAGCGGAACGCATGTCCGGCTGTCTGCGCGCCACCGACACCGTGGGCCGTTTCGGCGGCGATGAATTCGTGCTACTGCTGACCGAGCCTGGATCCGGCGTCGATGCCGCGCCGGTGCTGGAGCGCGTGCGCGAGTCGGTGCTGCAATCGATCAGTCTTTGCGGGCAGGAGGTGCAGGTCAGCTGCAGTATCGGCGTGGCTGTGTATCCGAACGACGGCAACGACGCCGAAACCCTGCTGATGAACGCCGATGCGGCGATGTACCGCGCCAAGGATAAGGGCAAGAACAACTGCCAGTTCTACACCCGCGAAATGAACGCTTGCATCGAAGAGAAGCTGTTGCTGCTGGAAGGCTTGCGCAATGCGTTGGACGACGGCCAGTTCCGCCTCGTCTACCAACCCAAGGTGGACCTGCGCACGGGCCGCGTGTTTGGCGTGGAGGCGCTGGTGCGCTGGGATCATCCGGAACACGGCACCATCGGGCCGGATCGCTTCATCCCGCTGGCCGAGGAAAGCGGCATGATCATCGCACTCGGTGAATGGATTTTGCGCAGCGCCTGCATGCAAGCGCGCGCGTGGCAGGATGCGGGCCTGCCGCCGCTGTGCGTGTCGGTCAACGTGTCGCCGCGCCAGTTTGAGGAAGCCCGCTTGGTCGAACGCGTGCAGCAGGCGCTGTGCGACAGCGGCCTGGCGCCGGAATGGCTGGAACTGGAAGTGACGGAAGGTGTCATCATGCGCGACTTGCAGCAAGCCGTGGCCAAGATGGCGCAGGTGAGGGCGATGGGGGTGGCGCTGTCGATTGACGATTTTGGCACCGGCTATTCGAGCCTGTCGGCGCTGAAGTCGTTCCCGATTTCGACGCTGAAGATCGACAAGTCCTTTGTGCGCGATCTTGGACGCTGCAGCGGCGACGAGGCGATTGCCAGTTCCATCATCGGGCTGGCGCACCGCCTGCGCTTGCGCGTGATTGCGGAAGGTGTGGAGACCGAACAGCAGCGCAGCTTCCTGCGCGAGAACGGCTGCGATGAAATGCAGGGCTATCTGTTCAGCCGCCCACTGCCTCCGACACAGCTGGCGGCCTTGCTAGGTGCGCCAGCCATGCAAGCCGCTTAGTACGACCAGGCCAGCGTCGCGCTGCCGTTGCGTGGCGCGGCGTAGTAGGCCTGAGTCCAGTACAGGCTAGTCAGGTGCTTGTTGTCGGTGACGTTGTTCAGGTTCACCGACAGCGACAGGTGCTTGTCGATCTCATAGCGTGCCATCAATCCCAGCGTCGCGTACGAAGCCTGCACGGTGCGGATGGTGTCGGTCTGGTCGACCGAGGTCTCGCTTTGCCATGCTAGCGTGCCGCCCACTTTCAGCGCCGGCAGGGCTGGTATGCGGTAGGTGGTGTTCAGGTGCAGTGTGGTGCGCGGAATGAAGGTGCGCACTGCCTTGCCATCATCACCTTTCAGCGAGGTCAGACGGGTCAGGCCTGCGCTGGCTTGCCAGCCTTTGCTCAATTCACCCGACAGGTCGAACTCATAACCCTGCGATTCCGCATTCACGCCCCGGTAGTAGGCCTTGGCGCCGATCGTGCCCGCTTGTTCGGCTGTGTTGTCCTGCTGCGTCTTGAAGATGGCGCCCGATGCATTCAGCTTGTTGTCGAACAGCGCTGCTTTCAGGCCTGCTTCCGTGGTCTTGCCTTTGACCGGATCGAGCGGCATACCTGTCGCATCAACCTCGCTTTGCGGATTGAAGATTGCGGTGTGGCTTGCGTAAGCCGACAGTTCGCGATTGATGTCATACACCACGCCGACGTATGGCGTGGTTTTGCTGGCCGACTTGTACTTGCTTTCACCGTAGGCATTGCCGTTGCTCTTGGCGCGGGTGGAGTTCAAGCCAGTCAGCACTTTCACGTCGTCGGCCAGATTGAAGCGCGCCGCGATATAGACGGTGTTGCGGCGGTCTTCGTAGTTGCTGCCTTCAGTGCCAGCGTCGAAGGAGGGCATAGGATAGCTGCCGTCGAACGCAGTCTGGCCCAGCATTTCGGTGCCGATGCCCTGGCCGTAGCGCGACAGGTCTTCCAGCTTGGAGCGCGACCAGCTGTAGCCGAAGCTCAGGTCATGCTGGCGGCCGCCCAGATTGAATTTGCCATCGACCGAAATGTCGGCCAGCGTTTGCTTCTGGTTCGACGCGTATTGCGAAGGGTAGGAGTACAAGCCGCCGCCGACTACTTTGTTCGGCGTGCCGTAGACGTATAGCAGGTTGGAGTCCGATTTGTCGGTGATGTAGCTCAGCGTACCTTGCACGGTCCAGCCCTGGCCCAGGTTCTGGCGCAGTTCTGCGAAGGTGGTGTTGTTGGTGGTGTCCCAGCGCGACCAGTTGGCCGAGGTGCTGGTCGATACCGGATAGTTGGTCGGGCTGCCATCGGTGTAGTACAGCGGCAGCGCGCCCCACATCACGCCCTTGCTGCGATTGGACTCGTAGCTGTGGCCCACGGTCAGCAGGGTGTCCTTGGCCAGCTGCGCTTCGACCACGGCGTAGGCCACGGTTTTCTTCGGCGAGTAGCGGTCGAGGTAGGAGTCGCTGTCCTGCCCCACCAGCACGGCGCGGCCGTTGACGGTGCCGCTTTCATTCAGCCTGGTGCTGACGTCGCCCTCGATGCGGCGGTTATTCCACGAGCCGAGAGAGACGCTGGCACTGGCCGTGGTGGTAGCGGTCGGGCGCTTGCGGATGAAGTTGACGGTGGCGGATGGATTGCCGGTCGACGCCATCAAGCCGTTGGCGCCGCGCACGATGTCGATGCGTTCGTACAGCGCGGTGTCGATGTCGCCCTGGACGTTGCCGAATACTTGCGGCATGCCGACGCCGTCGTACTGGAAGTTGACCACGTCGAAGCCGCGCGCGGTGTAGTAGGTGCGGCTGGTTTCGACTTTTTCCACCGTCACGCCGGTGCTGTTGGCCAGCACCGAGTTGATGTTATCGAGCTTGAAGTCGTCCATCAGCGCGCGGGTGACCACTGACACGGATTGCGGCGTCTCGCGCAGCGACAGGTCCAGCTTGCCGGCCGATTTGGTGCTGCGGGTGGTGTAGGCGGTGTCGTCGGCATTACCGGTCACCGTCACGGTTTGCATTGGGGTCTCTGGCGCGTCGGCTGGAGTGTCGGCTGCGTGGGACAGGCCGGCGTAAATCATCGACAGCGCCAGCAACATCGGGCGCAAAGGCAGGTGACGGGGCATGCAGAACTCCTTGAATAAGAATGAGAATGATTCTTATTATAGTTATTTGATGACGTACACGCAACGCCGTGCCCCGGCCAGCATGTGTTCGACCCGGCCGACCGAGCAATCCGGGCCTAAAACCCGCTGGAATACGTCCAGCTCCGAGCGGCAGAATTGCTGGCATTGTTTGGCGGCGGCGCAGATCGGGCAGTGGTTTTCGATCAGCAGCAGGCTGCCATCGTCCTGCGCTTCGATTTCGGCCATATAGCCCTCGGCGCTGCGGGCTTGCACCAGCGCCTGCACCCGTTCGGGCAGAGAGCGGGCAGCGGCCAGGTGCTGGCGATAGTCGCGTTCGCTGGCCGCTTCGCGCGAGCCGATCAACTTGTCGAGACCGGCTTCGCCGAACAGGGCGCGCACTTGATCGATCAACTGCAGCGTGAGGTCGGCGTGACGGTCGGGGAAGCGGGCGTGGCCGGCCTCGGTCAGCAGCCAGCGGCGCGATGGGCGGCCCGGCTTGTCGGCCACGTCCTCGTAAGTGACCATGCCTTTTTCCTGCCAGGCTTCCAGCTGCTTGCGCGCGCCCATCGAAGTCAGGTTGAGCAGTGCGGCCAGTTGCTGGGCGGTCTGCGGGCCGCGGGTCTTGATCAGGAATAGCGTCTGTTCGGCGGTGTTCATGGCAGCGCGCCCTCCACGCGGGTGTTCATGCTGCGGTGCCATTGCTGCATGCGCCAGGCCGACCAGGCGCTCAGGGATGCGCCGAGCAGCAGGATCAGGCGGGTGTCGATCAGCGTCAGCACCGCGCCGGCCAGCGCCATGATGATGTTGGCGAGGCAGAAGGTGGTCGAGATCAGGCCCATCACGGCGCCTTGGCCGTGCGTGCCGCCGAAGCGTTCGGCGCAGTAGTTGGGCACGATGGCGTTGTAGAACGAATGCGGTATGCCGTACAGGATGATGCAGGCGAGGCCAAGCGTGGCGTTGCTGGCAGCCAGCGCTGCAATGATGGCGGCCACGGTGAAGGCGTAGCGGCGCGCGCGCAGCAGTGGTTCGCCGGTGAATGGACGGCCGGCGACGATGGTGGTGACCGTCATCACGGCGCACATGGCAGCAGTGACCCAGGCGATGCCTTGCGCGCCGTAGCCCGGTACTTCTACCAGCCACAGCGGATAGAACTCGTAGAACGCCGTCACGCCGCAGGTGTAGGCCAGCGTGACGATGAACAGGCTGCGCAGGTCCGGTTCGCGCAGCAGGTTGAGCGAGTGCTGATCGCGTGCGACTTGCCACCACGAGGTGGTAGCGTGCGAAGCGGCTTCACGCGGCAAGGTGACGGCGACCAGTGCAGCCACCAGCAGCAGGGCGGCCACGGCGACCCAGAACGGCGTGGTGATACCGAACTGTAGCGTGGCGCCAGCCAGCAGTGGACCGGCCAGCCAGCCCATGTAGAACGCGCCGTTCAACCACGACAGCGCTTTGCGGCGCAGGTCGCCGTCGAGACGGTCGGCCAGCAGGGCGCGCGCGACTGAGCCGCTGCCTTCCAGCAGGCCGGTAACGAAGCGGGCGATGATGAACAGCGGGTAGTTCTCGATGATCAGCGCGGCGGCGGTGACGGCGTGGCCGATGGCGGCGCCGACGGCGGTAATCAGCAGTACCGGGCGGCGGCCGTAGCGGTCCGACATGGGGCCGAGCAGGGCCGAGCCGATCAGCAGGCCGAGCGGATTAATCGTCAGCGCCAGGCCAAACAACAGCTTGGGTGGCAGGCCGAGGAAAGTATTGAGGCCGTTGGTAGCGCCGGCGGCAAAGAGCGGCGGCAAGATCGGATAAGGCAGCGCGGCGCCGATGGTGGATAACAAAGCCAGCAGGCAGGCGGAAGCAATCAGCAGATGAGTTTTCATGCCCTCAACTGTACGCTTGGCCCAATAATAAGTAAACAAAAAAGTTTACAAATTCAGGGTCAGCTCTGTCATTTGGACATGCGCACTTATTCTTTGACTTATCTCAATACGCAAATTGGTCTGTTTTTGCGTATTGAGGTAGATCAAGGATTTGTACTGCGTGTCCAAATGACAGAGCTGACCCCGAATTGGGTATGATGCATTTTTTTGATTGGGCTTGGTATGAGGGATTGGTTTGCCGGCGAGCGCGGGGCGTATTTTTTTCTTTGGCTCGGTATCGCCTTGATCGCGCTGTTTGGCGTGCTTGAGTATCGTTTTCCGAAAACGGAACAGCTGGAGCTGGCGCGAGGGCGCGTAACCTGGCAGCAAGAGACGCGCGGGGCGCTGTATTTCAGGCTGTCGGATCAGCAGCAGTTGGTGCTGTATGTCAAGGGGGATGCCGATGGCAAGCAGCGCGCAGCGATACGTGATGCGGCCATGTATCCAGTCAGCGTGCAGTTTTTACGCGCGCAGAAAACTGGCATCGGCTTCGCGAGCGGCGAGTTTTATACGGCTTACACGGTCGCCGTCGGCGGTAAGCAGGTGGCTAGCCTGGAGCAAGTGCGCAGCGATTATCGCCACGATAATTTCATCGCGCTGGCGATGGGCATTGCTGCCACCATCGCCGGCGCATGGCGCGTGCGTGCGCTGGGCGCTGCTAGCTCACGTCGCGCTGGCGGCGGAAGGCCAGCCAGCCGGCGATCACGGTAAAGCTCGCGACGATCACGACCACGATCAGGAAACCGTGCTCGGCCTGCGCCAGCGGGATACCGCCCACGTTCATCCCCAGCAAGCCGGCAATGATGTTGATCGGCAGCGCCAACACGGTCACCACGGTCAGCACGAACAGGCTGTGGTTGTTGGCCTCGCTGGCCAGCGCCGCAATCTCCTCCTGGATTAACTTGATACGTTCCTGCAGCGACGCCATGTCCGCCAGCACCATCGAGAATTCCTCGGTCGATTGACGCAGTTCCTGCGCGTCGATCTCCGCCATCCACGCTGGCGGCTTTTGCAGCAGGCGGAACAGCGCCGCCGGTTCCGGCGCCAGCAGCCGCTGCAAGCGCACCAGCACGCGCCGCAGCGCACCGAGGCTGGCGCGCTTGGTGGTCAGTTTGCCGGCCAGCAGATTGTCTTCGATGCTGTCGACCGTGGTAATCGCGTCGCGCACAATTTTGATCAGCGCATCGGCCTGGTCGCGCAGCAGGTGGGTCAGCAATTCCACCGATGAGCGGATCGGCTCGCCATTGCGCACGGCGTTGCGCAAGCTGTCCACCGCACGCAGCGGCTTGCGGCGCGCGCTGATGACGATCTGCTTGTCCACGCCCAGCCACAACGTCGAGATGTCGGACGGCTCGAACGAAAAATCGTGCAGCACATCGTTGACCACCGCGATCAGGGTGTTGTCCGCCAGTTCGATGCGCGTCGAGCGCGGGCCTTCGTGCAGGCTTTCGTAAAACTCTTCCGGCAGCGAGGTGTGCTCGTGCAGCCATTTTTCGCTAGCGGTGTTGGCCAGGTTGTAATGCAACCAGATGAATTCCTGCGGATGTTGCTCGCGTTCTTTCATCCATGTACAGGCGGAGTCGGTATCGAGTGGCTGGCCTTTGCCGTCGGCGCTACGGCCAAACAGATAGCCGCATACCATGCCGGATTGATCGGAACCGTAGGACTGCGGCGTGCTCTGCATCGTGAACTAGACCAGCAGCGCGGCGCTCATATCGGCCGCATCGCGTTTGGCCTCTTCCAGCATGCTGGCCAGTTTATGTTCATCGATGAACAGGTCAATCGCCGAATCGGAATGCGGCGGCAGGTCGCGCTGCGGTTCCTGTAGCGGCGATTTCACCGGCGTCAGGTGGTTGGCCAGCAGCAGCGTGTCGAGCAGGGTATCCGGCGGGATCGACATGAAGCTGTCGCGCAGGCCTTCGATGGCGTCGGCCACCGGCTCCGGGATGCACAGCTTGCGCATCACTTCGCGGGTGATGATTTCTTCGCTGGCCGAGTGCCAGTTTTCCGGATCTTCATCCAGCAGGCCGGGGAATTCGTCGGCGCGCGACAGCAGGTAGAAGCCGCCCACCTCATGCACGATGCCAGCAAACAGCGCGGTATCTTCATTCACGCCAGTCACGTAGCGCCCGATCAGGCGGCCCAGCGCGGCGACGGCGATGGTGTGGTCCCACAGTTTTTCTGCCTTGTTGCGCAGCGCCGGATCGGAGATCTTGCTGCCGAACTGGCGCACCACCATGGCCGCTGCCAGCGCGAACAGGTTCTGGTAGCCGATGCGCATGATGGCGCCGCGCACATTGGTCACCACCGGCGCACCGGCGCGGTTGAACATGGCGGAGTTGGAAATGGCCACGGTCTTGGCGGCCAGCAGCGGCTCGGCCAGCACCAGGCTGATGGCGGTGTCGATCGGACAGTCAGGATCATCCAGTGCCAGTTGCACGCGCAGCGCCGCATTGACGCTGGTTGGAAAGACGAGTTCGCCACGGATGGCCAGGGCCGCGATGTGGCCGTATGCTTCGAGTTTATTCATGGTCAAAATTATACGCAGGCTTGGCGTCAATCTCAACGCTATGCGTCGCTTGTCGTCTGCAATGAGACAGATGTGACGCGAAGATGTGTAAGGAGGGAAGAGGGGAGACGTTCGCGGCGCCGGAATGGGGCGCCGCGAACGGGGTAAAGCTAACTCAGGCGTTGACCAGTTCAGGCTGGCGCGCGCCGTGTTCTTTGCTGTAGCGGCTGACCGACAGGTCGTCGGCGCGGATGGCCGGGCGGCGCGACGAGATCAGGTCCGACAGCAATTGCGCCGAGCCGCAGGACATGGTCCAACCCAGCGTGCCGTGGCCGGTGTTGAGGAACAGGTTGCGCAGGCCGGTGCGGCCGACGATCGGCGTGCCGTCCGGCGTCATAGGACGCAGGCCGGTCCAGAAGCTGGCTTGGGCGGTGTTGCCGGCGCCAGGGAACAGGTCGTTGACCACCATCTCCAGCGTTTCGCGACGGCGTGGATTCAGGGTGTGGTCGAAGCCGGCGATCTCGGCCATGCCGCCCACGCGGATGCGGTCATCGAAACGGGTGACGGCGATTTTGTAGGTTTCATCCAGAATGGTCGAGACTGGTGCAGCGTCGGCATTCACGATCGGTACGGTGATCGAGTAGCCTTTCATCGGGTAGACGGGAATCTTCACCAGCTGTTTCAGCAGCGCGGTCGAGTAGGCGCCCATGGCCACCACGTAGGAATCGGCAGTGACCAGCTCGTCGCCGCACTGCACGCCTTTCAGCGCATCGCCATCGCTGACCAGACCGGTGATGTCGACGCCGTAGCGGAACTTTATGCCCAGTTGTTGGGCCATCGCGGTCAGGCGGGTGGTGAACAGCTGGCAGTCGCCGGTTTCATCGTTCGGCAGGCGCAGGCCACCGACCAGCTTGTTGCGGGCCAGGCCCGGTTCAGCATTGATCAGTTGTTCGCGGCTCAGTAGCTCATACGGCACGCCGGTTTCTTCCAGCACGCTGATGTCTTTGGCGGCGGCGTCCATTTGTTCCTGGGTGCGGAACAGCTGGGTCGTGCCTTGCTGCCGGCCTTCGTATTCGATACCGGTGGAAGCGCGCAGGGCTTTGAAGCAGTCGCGGCTGTATTCAGCCAGGCGCACCATGCGTTCCTTGTTCACGGCGTAGCGTTCGGCATTGCAGTTCTGCAGCATCTGCCACATCCATTGCAGCTGGAACAGGGTGCCGTCGGGCGTGATGGACAGCGGGGCGTGACGCTGCAGCATCCACTTCATGGCTTTCAGCGGGATGCCAGGCGCGGCCCACGGCGAGGCGTAGCCGGGCGAGATCTGGCCGGCGTTGGCGAAACTGGTTTCGAGGGCGGGGCCCGGTTGACGGTCGAGTACGGTTACTTCGTGGCCGGCCTTGGCCAGATAGTAGGCGCTGGTGACGCCAATAACACCACTGCCCAGGATCACTACACGCATTTTTGCCCCCGATTATTTATTGACCAGATATTCCGCTATGGTATTCTCGTTATCGCAGTGTTTGTTACTGTATATTTTCTTAAAAACAGTGGATTTTCATGAGAATTCAAAAAGAATCGGTCCGCGGGCTGGACAAGCTTGATCGAAAGATATTGCAGATCCTGCAGGAGGATGGGCGCATCTCGATGAAAGACCTGGGCGAGCAGGTGGGCTTGTCGACCACACCGACCATCGAGCGCGTCAAGCGCCTGGAGCGCGATGGCGTGATTACCGGCTATCATGCGCGGATTGATCCGCCCTCGCTGGGGGCCAAGCTGCTGGTGTTTGTCGAGATCACGCTGAACCAGAAGTCCGGGCCGGCGTTTGAGCAGTTCCGGCGCGAGGTGCTGCGCATTCCCGAAGTGCAGGAGTGTCATCTGGTGTCGGGCGATTTCGACTACCTGATCAAGGCGCGCATCCACGAAATGGCCGAGTACCGCAAGCTGCTGGGCGAAATGCTGCTCAGCCTGCCCGGTGCGGCGCAGTCGAAAAGCTATGTCGTGATGGAGGAGATCAAGGAAACACTGACTTTGTCGACCGAAGTAGTGCAGGGATGATCTAAATCAAAGTGTGTCGTTTGCATTCGGTGGAGGGCGGTGCATACTGTTCCCATGAATTCCGTCGAATCCACCAAATACCGCAAGACGCTTGAAACGGCCGGTGTGCCGCCCGAACAGGCGACTGCGCATGCTGATGCGCTGGGCGAGGTCTTGGAAAGTCTTGCTTCTAAGGCGTGGGTGAAGGCCGAACTCGCGCAACAATTAGGAGACCTCAAGTTTGACATGCTGAAATGGATGATCTCCTTGTTCATCGCACAGACTAGCCTGACCATTGGCGCTGTGATTGCCATCGTGCGCTACCTGCCGCACTAAGCCGCGCTTCAGTTACAATGCCATAATGGCATCACAACCAACTGGAGCAGGTGTGCATCCTTCCTCGCAGCTCGTCGTGCGCTCATTGGACGAGCATTTGTCGTCCGACCAGAGTTTCAGCTCCGCCTACGCGCGGGCGGTGGGCGCGATCGCCGGTCACGAGGGCAGCCTCACGCTGGCCCAGTTCGCCGCCGTCACTGACATCGCTGGCGACGGCCAATCCTCCGCCGTTTTCACCGCACTGGTTTTAAACGCCATTGAGTCCGGCGTGGAAGTCGACTGGGCGCTGAATGCGCTTGGCCGCAGCTGCACCGGCATCGAGCAGCAAGCGCGCGAGCAGGCGCTGGGCATGGCAATTCCTTTGCTGGCGCTGCACGGCGCCGAGGCGCGCGCGCTGGCGCAGCGGCTGGCG
Organism: Duganella flavida; assembly: GCF_009857445.1. GTDB lineage: Bacteria > Pseudomonadota > Gammaproteobacteria > Burkholderiales > Burkholderiaceae_D > Rugamonas > Rugamonas flavida. The sequence goes on along the minus strand of NZ_WWCN01000013.1, from coordinate 30,068 downwards.
AAAGTGCTGTCGGTGCGCTTGTCGCCGGAAGATCTGAATCGCTTGCCGCCGGCCGAAGAGCGCGGCATCTTCGCCAATCTTGGCGAGCAGGCGCGCCGATTGGTGCGCGGCCGTTCGCTGGCCGACGCGGTGGCGGACTTCGGCCGCACGGCCGGCCAACTGGAACTGATCGACCACGCGCGCCATTTCCAGGCCGGGGAGATTGACCAGGTTGCGCTGCGGGAGCTGGTTAGCACCACCACTGCCTCCATCACGCAAAACATCAGCATCTACCAGGAGCAGCTACGCCTGCTGACGCCGGGCGATGTCGCGGCCACGCCGCTGGTTAGTGCGGCCAGCGATTTGAGAAGCCAGGTGGCGCAGCGGCTGGTACTGGTCGAACAACGCATCGCCTATGAGCGCGGGTTGATGGTCGAAGAAATCGACGACGCCGTGCACGACGCCGGTAACGCTATCGAACTGGCGATGACGGACCGTCTCAACACCGATCAATGGAAAGACGAAGACGTGTGGGCCAGCATGGGCCGCAACCAGTTCGGGCAAGAGATGGAGCGCAGGCTGGACCGCATCGTGCGGCGCAAGGAACAGGCTTTGCACCTGCTGCAGGAAGACCTGCGGCTGTTCCAGTCGGGGATGAAGCTGGGGCAGGCGACCGTGTTCCAGCGTCAGCACCACGCAGCGCTGGCCAAGCTGATGCCGCGCCTGCGCATCGGTACACGCATCGTCAACAAGCTCGATACGGCGGCGAATATCACGCTGGCAGGCGGCGCGGCGGTGGCGGCCAGCACCGGCACGGCGGCCTATCTGATCGGTGCGGCCGTGGTGCTGCCAGTGGTGGCGCCGGTGGCGCCGTTTGTGGGCGGCGCGGTGCTGCTGGCTGGTGCGTTCAAATGGTTCACCGACGGCGGCAAGCGCAAACGCACCGAAATCCGCGACAAGCGCATGGCCTTTGAAGCAGAGCTGCGCAAGCAGCTGGTTGCCGCCGAACAGTCCTTCAACGCGCAGCTGGACCAGGTGGCGGAAGGCTTCCGCGATTCTGCCGTCCAGTTGCTGACGCCGATTTTGCTGGAAGCCGAAGCGGCCGGCCGCGTGCCCGGCATGCGCCAGCGCATCGCCGACCGCGTCATCACGCAAGCGCAAGCCGCGATCCGCCAGCTGGACGCCGAGCTGCGTTAAAGATTTTTAGCGATGATGACGTCGGCGGCGGTGGCGGCTTGTTGCAGCGGCTGCGTCAGCGCTTGCGTGGTGTAGACCGGCGTTTGCGGCATCGCTGCGCCCAGCACCGGGCCGTCGGTTTTGCTGATGTCCACCGAGACGGTGGTCGACAGGCCGATACGCAGCGGGTGGTCTTTTAGCTCTTTCGGATCGAGCGCGATGCGCACCGGCAGGCGCTGCACCACCTTGATCCAGTTGCCGCTGGCGTTTTGCGCCGGCAGCAGTGAGAACGCGCTGCCGGTGCCCGCCGACAGCCCCACCACGCGGCCGTGGAATTCCACTTTGCTGCCGTACATGTCCGCTTCCACCTTGGCCGCCTGGCCGACGCGGATGTTCTTCAGTTCCGATTCCTTGAAGTTGGCGTCCACCCACAGCTGGTCCAGCGGCACAATCGCCATCAGCGAAGTGCCCGGCGTGGCGCGCGCGCCAATCTGCACGCTGCGCTTGGCGACGTAGCCCGACACCGGGGCCAAAATGGTATTGCGGCGCGACGCCAGCCACGCTTGCACATAGTCCGCTTTCGCTGCCTGCACCGCCGGGTGCTGTGCCACGCTCACGCCGTTGACGCCAGCCTTGGCCGCTTCTTCCTGCTTGATCGCCACCGCAATCGCAGCGCGCGCATCGTCTACAGCCTGGCGTGCGTGTTCGACTTCTTCGCCCGACACGGTGTGGTCGGCGGCCAGCGGCTTGCGGCGCGCCAAATCGTCTTCGGCATTTTTCAATTGCAGCTTGCGCAGCGTGATGGTGGCGTCGTACTGCGCCACGTCCGCATAACGCTGGCGTTGCTGGCGTACGGCGGCGCCCAGTTTGGCGTCGGCTTGTGCCAGCGCGATGTCAGCATCGGCTGCATCGAGCTGGATCAGCGGCGCGCCGGCTTGCACCATCTGCGTTTCGTCGGCGCGGATCTCGGTCACGTTGCCGGTCACTTGCGACGACAGGTTGACCAGGTTGCCGCCCACGTAGGCGTTGTCGGTCTCCTGCACTTTGGACAGCACGCTCTCGTAGTAAACCGCGTACGCTGCACCGGCGGCGACGAAGGCCAGCGTGATCCCCGCCAGCACGGTCTTGCGCTTGTTGTCGTTTGGTTTGGTGGTTTCAGTGCTCATGATGTGATCCTATTTGGTGACAGTCGCCAGCGGCGCTTCTTCGTGATAGCCGCCGCCCAGCGCATTGGTCAGCGCCACTTCGGCCAGCAGTTGTACTTGTTGCAGATACAGGTCGGCGTCCTGCTGCTTGAGCAGGGACAGGCGCGCATTCAGTACGCTGCTGTTATTCGTCAGCCCATGATCCATGCGCGATTGCGCCGACGCCAGTTGCGCGCGTGCCAGCGTGGTCGCTGCGCTTTGCTGCACGATCTGCTGCTCGATGCCTTGCAGTTGCGCCCCGCCTTGCGCGACTTCGCGCACGGCTTCGATGATGGTCTGGTTGTATTCGGCGATGCGCTCATTGCGGCTGGTGCGTGCGCCATCCAGCTGCGCGTCGAGGCGCTTGCTGTCGAACAGCGGCAGTGTCAGCGTCGGGCCGAGATACACGGTGCGGCTGGCTGCCTGCAGCAGGTTTTCGACTTTGACGGTATCGAGGCCGATGGAGGCGTTTAGATTCAGGTCCGGATAGAACGCGGCTTTGGCGGCGTCGATTTTGCTGATGGAAGCTTCTAGCTTCCAGCGCGCTGCCTGCAGGTCTGGACGGCGTCCCAGCAGTTCCATGCCGAGGCGCGCGGGCAGGGCGTGCGGCGCGGGCGACACGGCCACCGGCTTTAGGTCTGCCAGCGCGGTGTTGTCGGCGCCGGCCAGCGCGCGCAGGGCTTCGCGTTCGTGTTCGATATCGGCCTTGAGTTGCGCCTGCTGTTTGCGCATCAGGTTCAGCTCCGACTGGGCGGCGCGTTGTTCGTCGGCGTTGGACAGCCCGCGCGCGATGCGTTTGGCTTTGTCCTGCACCAGCGCGTCCTGCGTGGCCGCCAATTGCTCGGTGTTCGCCAATCGCGCCCACGCGCCTTGCAGGCGGAAATAGCTTTGGGCGATGGAGGCAGCCAGCGCTTGCTCGGCTTCCGCGTAGGCGGCACGGCCGGCATTCAGTTCGCCGACGGCGGCCGCCACTTGCGCGCGGTTTTTGCCCCACCAGTCGAAGTTGTAGCGCAGGTCAAGGCGCAGCGTTTCGTCGGTGAAGTAGGCGCCGCCGATCGGCGCTGGGAACAAGCCGGTGCCCGAGTAGCGCTGACGGTTGGCGTTGGCGTAGGCGCTGATGTCAACGCCCAAATCGGCCACGCTGCGCGACAGCGAGGAACGCGCGCTGCCGATGTGCGCTGCCGCCACTTCCAGCGACGGGCCGCCGGCCAAGGCTTGCTTGATGATGGCGTTGAGCTGCTCGTCGTGGTAGGCGGTCCACCACTGCGCTTGCGGCCAGCCTTCGTTGGCCAGTTTGATGCTGGACGAGAGTTCGGCGCCGGCGATATCGCGCTTGGCCAGCGCGTTGCTGTCGGGCGGCACGCTGGCGCAGCCGGCCAGTGCGAGCGCCACGGCTGCGACCATGGTTGATACGGTAGGTGTTTTCACTTCATGTTCTCCTTATTCCATCGCAGCGTGATCGACTGCAGCCGGCGCGGTTTTCGCCGGCGGTTTAATCAGCAACAGCAGCGGGATCACGCACAGCGTCGCTATCATCATCAGCCAGAAGTCGTCGACGTAGGCGATCATCGAGGCCTGGCGGGTAATCTCGTTATTCAGCGAGGCCGCCGCCTGTGGCGTGGCCAGGTTGTCCAGCAGCGCCGGATTGGCGATGGTGACGTGTTCGACCAGCGAGGCGTGCACGGTCTGCGTATTCCGCGCCAACAGCGTCTGCACCAGCGCGATGCCAATCGAGCTGCCGATATTGCGTATCAAGCTGTAGATGGCCGTGCCTTCGGCGCGCATCTCCGGCGACAGGGTGGCGAAGGTGGCGGCGCTCAGTGGCACGAATACCAGGCCGAGGCCCAGGCCCTGGATCACGCCCGGCCACACGATATCGCTTTGCGACAGCACCAGCGTGTACTGGGTCATCTGCCACAGCGAGAAGGCGGTGATCAGGAAGCCGGTGGCCAGCAGCACGCGCAGATCGATCTTGCCGACCAAACGGCCCACCACCATCATTGCCACCATGGTGCCGATGCCGCTCGGTGCGGTCACCAGACCGGCGATCTTGGCCGGGTAACCCATCAGGCTTTGCAGCATCGAAGGCGTCAGCGCGCGCGTCGCGTACAGCACCAGGCCGACGATGAAGATGAATAACAGGCCGCTGACGTAGTTGGAATTGCGCAGCAGCCGGTAGTCGAAGAAGGATTTTCCGGCCGGACGGGTGGCCGTGTGAGCGACAAAGTAGGCGAAGCTCAGGGCGAGGATAATGGCTTCCACCCAGGTCTCAGTAGATGCGAACCAGTCGTTCTGCTCACCGCGGTCGAGCAGCATTTGCAGTGCGCCGATGGCCAGACTCAGTGTCGCGAAGCCGAAGGCGTCGAACTGCATCTTGCGTGGCGCATCGGTCTTTTTGATGTAGCGCCAGATGCCGTAGAACGCCATCGCGCCCACCGGCACGTTGATGAAGAACACCCAGCGCCAGTCATAGCTGTCAGTCAGCCAGCCACCCAGCGTGGGGCCGAGAATAGGGCCGATCATCACGCCCATGCCCCATACCGCCATCGCCGAGCCGTGCTTCTCGCGCGGATTGATGTCGAGCAGGGTGGCTTGCGACAGCGGTACCAGCGCCGCGCCGAAGATCCCTTGCAGCAGGCGCGCGATCACGATTTCGGTCAGCGAACCGGAAAGCCCGCACAGCACCGAGGCCACGGTAAAACCGGCCACCGAGGCGAGGAAGATGTTCTTTTGGCCGAAACGGTCGCACAGCCAGCCGGTCAGCGGCGTGGCAATCGCGGCGGCGACGATGAAGGAGGTCAGCACCCAGGTGATCTGGTCCTGCGAAGCCGACAAGCTGCCCTGCATATGCGGCAGCGCGACGTTGGCGATGGTGCCGTCCAGGGCCTGGATGATGGTTGCCAGCATGATCGAGACGGTGATCATGCGGCGGTTCAGGCCATCATTCGCGATGCTCATGTTTGTGACTCGACGTTGGCCTGCAGAGTTTCAAGAAAGGCGGTGACGGTGCGCAGCATCTCCGGATCGACGTTGCCGAGCAGCTCGCGGCGCAGCTCGTCGGCTTCCTTCCATACGCTGTGGTAGATGTCTTGCCCGGCCGGCGTCAGGCTCAGCAGCTTGACGCGGCGGTCGGTGGCGGATGGCGTGCGCACCATGTAGCCGGCTTTTACCAGCCGGTCGACGGTGGCCACCATGGTCGGGTCTTCCACGCCGGCGCGCGCGGCCAGCTTGGTTTGCGACGGCGGCTCGGTTTCCTTGGCGGTCAGGGCGATGGCCATCCAGCTGGCCTGGCTCAGGTTCAGGTGCTTGAGGCGGCGGTCAATGGCCAGCCGCCACGCGCGGGCGGAGCCGTGCAGCGCGGCGGAGAAGCGTTCTTCTATAGAAGACATATGATTTTACGGCTAATGGTTAGATATCGAACTATTAGTTTAGCACAAGCAATTTGTGTTCGCTAGCGCACGGAAAGTTGCTGGGGCGGCCGCTATGATCCAGGCTGAGCATCTTCGCTCGTACTAAAAACAGAGACTTATCATGAAAGCCAAGTTACTCGCCGCCAGCCTGCTGGCCTTGTCTGCCTCCGCCTTTGCGTCCGATGTGGGCGTGTCCATCAGTGTCGGCCAGCCCGGCTTTTATGGCCGCCTCGATATCGGCGACTATCCGGCGCCGCAGCTGCTGTACCGCCAGCCGGTGATCATCGAGCGTCCGGTGCGTTACGTCGAGACGGCGCCGATTTATCTGCGTGTACCGCCGGGCCATGCGAAAAACTGGGGCAAGCATTGCTATGCTTACCACGCTTGCGGCCAACGTGTGTACTTTGTGCAGGATGGCTGGTACAACCGGGAGTATGTGCCGCGCTACCGCGAGCGCCATGGCGGTCCGGAGCGTCACGACTACCGTGAAGTGCGCCGCGAGGAGCGCCGTGATTTCCGCGACGACCACCGGGATGACCATCGTGATCGTCGTAACAACCGTGACGATCATGACGATCACCGTGATGGCCGCTACGATGATCGCGGCCCTGGCCACGACAATGGCCACGGCCGTGGCCATGAACGTCGCGACTAATCAGGCAGCGCCGTTGGGCTTCGGGAGGATCATGGTCAACGTGACGCCCCGCTCAGCCCCGGCCGACAGCAGGAGCGTGCCGCCGAGATAGGCCGCACGTTCGCGCGCCATGCGCAGGCCGAACTTGCCGGCCGCTTGTCCCGCCGGCACCGGGCCGATCAGGCCGACGCCGTTATCCTTCACCGTCAACATTACCTCATCTTCGTTGTCGTCAACGATGACATCCACCTCGGTCGCCTGCGCGTGCATAGTGATGTTGCGCAGCGCCTCTTCCAGCGTATGCAGCAGCACAATGCCGTGGCTGCGCGGGCAGTCCAGTTCCTCTTCCGGCAGACTGCAGCGGGCGGCAAGGCCTTGCTGCTCGCCGAACTGCGTCACCAGCTCATCCAGCGCTACCCGCACGCCAAGGAATTCCAGCTTGTCATTCCACAGCTTCAGCTGCATCTGGCGGTTGGTCTCGACGATTTGTCCCAGCAGCTTTTTCATATTGCCGGCACGGTCCTGCAGCGCCGGGTCGGGCGGCAGCTTTTGCATCAGCAGGCCGAGGTGCATGGTGAGCGCGGTCAGCGAGGAACCGAGTGAATCATGTAGCTGGCGCGATAGCGAGCGCCGCTCATTGTCCCAGCAGGTGTGGACATGGCCCAAAAGCTCGCTCAGGTCCGCGCTGCGCAGTGCTTCTTGCTGGAGTGGTTGTTGGTCTTGTGGTGCCGGTACGGACATGTTTTTCTCTGTAAAGACAGGTTTGCTCCGATCATAACCGAGCTTCGCCGGATGGGGCGCACGGCTATTGTTTTACCGGCACGCGGGCGCAGCTGTCGATCACCTCCATCAGCTGGTCGATATCGACTGGCTTGACCAGGTGGCGGTCGAAGCCGGCCTCCATCACGCGCCGCAAGTCATCCGCCAGGCCGTAGCCGGTGAGCGCCACCAGCTTGATGCCGCTGGTGGCGGCATCGGCGCGCAGGCGGCGCGCCACTTCGTAGCCGTCGATGCCGGGCAGGCCGATGTCGACCAGCGCCAGGTCGGGCTGGTGCGTGCGTGCGGCGTCCAGACCCTGCAGGCCGTCGGCGGCCGATTGTACATCGTAGCCGTAGCCGCCCAACATCATGGTCATCATTTCGCGGCCATCTTCGTTATCTTCGATCAGCAGCACGCGCGGCTTGCCGTGCGTGCCCAGCTGAGGCGTAGCGGCCGGCGCTTCCAGCTGGTGGTTGATGCGCGGCAGGCGCAGCGTGAAGGTGCTGCCTTGCTGGGCCCCGGCGCTCTCGGCCGCAATGCTGCCGCCATGCAGTTCGGCCAGCCGGCGCACCAGCGACAAGCCGATGCCCAGGCCGCCTTGCGCGCGGTCCAGCGTGCGGCTGCCTTGCACGAATACGTCGAACACATGCGGCAGCAGTTCGGCCGAGATGCCGACGCCAGTATCGCTCACGCTGAGCACCACGTCGTCGTGTTCGGTCCAGGTACGCACCGCGATGCGGCCGCCAGGTGGGGTGTATTTCAGGGCGTTGTCGATCAGGTTGCTGGTGATTTGTTCCAGCCGCGTGCTGTCGCCATCGACCCAGCCGGGCATGAGGTCCTGGTCCAGTTCGTAGTCCGTGCTGCGGCCGGTGGCGCGGTAGGTTTCCAGCGTTTGTGCGATCAGCGTGGACAGCTCCAACGGCGCGCGGCTGAGCAAAATCTTGCCCGACATGGCGCGCGACAAGTCCAGCAAATCATCGACGATGCGGCCCAGGTGCTGGCTCTGGCGCTGGATGATTTTCTTGGCGCGCTGCACGCCGTCCAGCGAAACCCCGGGCAGCCCGATCAGCGAGGCGGCGCTGCTGATGGCGCTGAGCGGGTTACGCAGCTCGTGGCCCAGCATGGCGAGGAATTCGTCCTTGGCGTGGTTTTGCCGTTCCACCGTCTTGCGTTCGGCGATTTCGCGCGTCAGGTGCTTGTTGGTGGCGATCAGTTCGGTGGTGCGCAGGCTCAGCTGGCGGGCTTGCTGCTTGAGTTCCTCATTCTTCATGGCCAGCGCCACGAACACGGAAATCTTGGCGTACAGGATTTGCGGGATCACCGGCGTGAACAGGAAGTCGACCGCACCGTGCTGGTAAGCCTTCAGGCGGTCCAATTCGTCGGCGAGGAAGGCCGTGATGAAGATGATGGGAATGTCGGCCGAACGCGCGCGCGCATGGATGGCGGCGGCGGTTTCAAAGCCGTCCATGCCGGGCATGTTCACGTCCAGCAGGATTACGGCAAAGTCATGCATCAGCACCTGGCGCAAGGCGTCCTGGCCGGACGGCGCCGATAGCACTTCGTAGCCTTCCTGTTCTGCCCATTGGGCGAGCAGGCTCGTCAGCGCGAACAGGCTATTGGCGTCGTCATTGACGACCAGGATCTTCGGATTATCGAGTTTGGGCACAGGTCGCTCTGCCGTATGGGGAAGCATCGATCGATGATAGCAAGCACATATATGAATGTCAAAAGACTATGTTCAATCGAACGCGGCTATTGGGGAGTTCGCTTGCGCACAGACCGCATGCGGCAATGCTGGCACAGTGAAACAGGACATTTAACCGAAAGGACGTCATCATGAACATCGATACTGTCGTAGACAAAGAGTATGTGGGCCTGAGCTTCCGCGCGCTGGCCGACGCGCCAATCAGTGCACTACGCGGCATCAGCGCCAAGGATGCCAAGGCGCTGGCGCAAGCCTTCAACGTGCACACGGTGCGCGACCTGGCCAACCTGGAGTTTGTGAAGTGGGCTGCGGCGATCACTACACTGGCTGCGCAGGAGCAGGAAACGCCGGCCGAAAAAGCCGAGGAGGCACAGCTGGACGACGGCGTTGAAATGAGCTTCCCGGCCAGCGACCCGGTCGCCATCTCGGCGCCGCATTAAGCCGGCGCGGCCGACATGGCGTGATGCTGCTGCGGCGGAGTTGGCAGCATCTGCGCCGTGCAGCAGCGGTTCTTGCCCGAGCGTTTGGCTTCGTACAGGGCGCCGTCGGCAGCGGCGATCAGGGCCGCTACTTCGTGGGCGTCATCCGGGAAGATGCCAACGCCGATGCTGGTTGACAGCTTGAGGGTGACGCCGTTGATCTGGTAGGGCTGCGAAACGGCATCGATCAGCTTGCCGCACGGTTCCTGGGTATCAGCCACGGTGGCGATGCCGCCCATCACGATCACGAACTCATCGCCGCCGACGCGCGCCACAGTGTCTTCCTTGCGCGCGCAGCCAATCAGTCGCTGCGCCACTTGTTTGAGGATTTCATCGCCGTAGGCATGGCCGTGGGTATCGTTAATGGCTTTGAAACCGTCGAGGTCGAGGTACATCACGGCCGCCTTGTTTTGCTGGCGGGAGGCGTGCTGCAGCACGTTGGCGATGCGGTCTTCCAGCAGGCGGCGGTTAGGCAGGCCGGTGAGTGGATCGTGCAGCGCCAGTTCCTGCTGCTGTTTGCTGTATTGCGCCAGTTCGCGGTACAGCAGCCGTACTTCCAGCATGTTGTGGATGCGCTTGTGCACTTCCAGCAGGTCGAAGGGCTTGCTGATGAAGTCGCGCGCGCCAGCTTCCAGTGCAGCGATCTTGAAGCTCGGCTGTGCGGTCAGTGCCAGCACCGGCAGGTAGCCGCCTTGCTCGATTTCCTTCAGGCCCTTCATGACCTGGAAACCGTTCAGGCCCGGCATTTGCAGGTCGAGCAGGATCAGGTCGTAGCAATGCTGGCGGTGTAGCGGGCACACTTGTTCCGGCAGCATAGTCGAGCTCACATTGGTGTAGCCGGCCTCGCGCAGGATCTCCAACATCAATTCGACGTTGTCTGCGCTGTCATCCACCACCAGGATCTTGGCGCTCAGGATTTCGTCTCGGCTTGGCATAATGATGGTCTCGGTCTGTCTCGGTACGGAATAATAATTCGATAATATCCCAGGCGTCAGTGTTGCGACGCACACAAGTGCTACGCATTTCCATGTGGAAACTATTGTACGCCTATTTTTATATTATTGTAGTGTATCAAGCGATTTGCAAATTGCTTGTAGGACATTGCCGCGTCTGCAAGTAGGAATGAAATACTTCCTTTGTGGAAACTTATACGTGGCGATGGGCGGCGCTCATGGCGGCCACTTTGGCGATCAGTTCGTTCGGTTCCACCGGCTTGGCGATGTGGGCCTTGAAGCCGCTGGAGAGCGCCTTGATCCGGTCTTCTGAGCGGGCAAAGGCGGTCAGGGCGATGGCGGGCAGGTCGCCACCGCGTGACGGTCCCAGAGCGCGGATGCGGTCCAGCAGGCCGAAACCATCCACCTCCGGCATGCCGAGGTCGCTGACCATCAGGTCGGGCCGCTTATGCTGCAGCAAGTGCAGCGCTTCGCTGGCGGTGGCGGCCGTCAGCACCTCAGCGTTGCAATCGCTCAGGATGCGTTTAATCAGTTCGCGCGCATCGTCTTCATCGTCCACCACCAGCACTTGCACGCCGCTGAGGTCATGGGTGGCGGCAGGCTGGGCCGGCGGTTCGGCGGTCACAGCTTGCGCTAATGGCGGGCTATTGTGGGCAGGCAGGCGCAGCGTGAAGCTGGCGCCGTTGCCTTCGCCGTCGCTGGCCGCGCTGATGGTGCCGCCGTGCTGCTCGACCAGGTCCTTGACGATGGCCAGGCCCAGCCCGAGGCCGCCGTGCTGGCGGGTGGTGGTGGAGTCGGCTTGGCGGAAACGCTCGAACACGTGGTCGAGGAAGGCCGGCGCAATGCCGATGCCGCTATCGCGCACGCTGAGGGCGATCTGCTCGCCGTCGCGCTGCACGGCCACCGTCACGCTGCCGCCGCGCGGCGTGAATTTGATGGCGTTGGTGAGCAAATTCCACAGCACTTGCTGCAGCCGGTTGGCGTCGCCGGCGATCATGCCGGGGGTGGACTGGAAATCCTTGTCGATGCGGATTTGCTTGGCGTCCGCCGCCGGCCGTACCGACTCGATGGCGGCGGCAGCAATGGCGGCCGGCGCCAGCGGCCGCATCTCCAGCCGCACCTTGCCGGAGGCGATGCTGCTCATGTCCAGCAAGTTTTCGATCAGCTGCGCCTGTGCGCGCGCGTTGCGCTCGATGGTTTGCAGGGCGCGCTCGAGGTCGGCCTGGTCGCGGCTGCCGCGCCGCAGCACCTGGGCCCAGCCCAGGATGGCCGTCAACGGCGTGCGCAGTTCGTGCGACAGGGTGGCCAGGAATTCATCCTTGAGCTGGCTGGTGCGTTCGGCTTCGGCGCGCGCCTGGCGCTCGCGGTCGAGCAGCACCTTGCGTTCTTCAGCCGCTTGTTGCGAAGCTTCGTACAGGCGTGCATTGTCGATCGCCACCGCGGCCTGGGCGGCAATGCCGCCGATGATGCGCTCGGTGCGCTCATTGAACATGCCGGGCTGCGGATGGCCGAAGAACAGGCAGCCGATCACTACGCCGTTGCGCAGCGCCACCGGCACCGCCAGGTAGCTGCGCACTGGCGGATGGCCGGCTGGCAGGCCGTGGTAGGGCGCGTTGTGGCCGTAGCGCGGATCCTTGAGTACGTCGTCGCTGCGGATGGTGCCCTCGCCGCGCAGGCTGGGGCCGAACAGGGCGGTGGCGCGCGGCTGGCCGAATTGCGAGAAGGCGGCCGGGGCGCCGGTCGACAGCGTGTGCAGCACCATCGCCTCGCCGGCGCTGTTGGTGGTGTGGTAGAAGAAGGCGCCGAAGCGCGCGCCGCTGATGCTGGTGGCGGCGTCAGTCACTTCTTGCAACAGCGGCCGCAGGTCGCGCTGCGAGGCCAGCATGGCGCCGGTGCGGTTGAGTAGTTCGAGCAGGGCGGTTTCATCGCGCAAGGCTTCCTGGGCGCGCTTGACCTGGTCGACGTCGGTGCTGGTGCCGAACCAGCGCTGTACGCTGCCGTCGCTGCGGCGCACCGGATTGGCGCGGGTGAGAAACCAGCGGAATTCGCCGTTGGCGCTGCGGATCGGGATTTCCAGTTCAAACGGTGTACCGGTGCGGCGCGAGTGCTCCCAGTGCGCGGCCATTGCATCCAGGCAGTCGGGGGCATAGACGCGTTGCCAGCCGTTGCCGGCCATTTGTTCGGGCGTGGTGCCGGTGTACTCGTACCAGCCCCGGTTGTACCAGACCAGTGCGCCGTCCTGCTCGGCGATCCATGCCAGTTGTGGCATGGAATCTGCCAATGCGCGCAGTTCCAGCTCGCTTTGGCGCAAGGATTCCCTGGCGCGCAACAGCTCTTGGTGCGCGTCCGGCGCGAGAGGCGAGGTGGCGATAGGGGCGTTCGGAATCATGGTTTTATTTTAGCCCCAAGGCCTGTGCCTGCTCCGCACGGTTGACGGGCGGCACCGTTTGTCGCGTCAGCGCGCAGTTTGTTCGGCGGCGATCTGTTCCAGCATCACTTGCAGCTGCTCGATATCGTAAGGTTTTTGCAAGGAGCGGGCAGGGAATTCGAGGCGGCGGGTCAACTCGTCACCGTAGCCGGACGCGAACATCAGTGCCAGTTGCGGCCGCTGCGCCAGCGCGCGCCGCGCCAGCTCGACCCCCGAAATGCCGGGCAGGCTGACATCGGTGAACAGCACGTCAAACGTCTGCGAGGCCAGCTGCGGCAGCGCTTCCTCGCCGCTAGCGACCGCCTCGACCTCATGGCCCAGCGCGCGCAGGGTTTCGCACACCAGATAGCGGGCGTCGGCATTGTCTTCCACCACCAGCAGGCGCAACGGCGCACCGCCGGCCGCCAGCGGCGCCACGGCGGACGGCGTCAGCGTGCACAGGATGCCGGCCACGCCACTGTCGACGCGGACCGGCGTGTAATACAGATCCAGTGCCTGCTGTTCGATACCGCCGTTACGGCAGACCGGCAGGCTGCAGCCGCGATAGGCGAGACTGTGGCCAGCGCGCGCCTCGGCGATGGCACCGCTGTTCCAGCTCCAGGCGGCCGGCTGCACCGATGGCACTTGCGCGCCGGGCGCATGCAGGCCGGGCAGGCCGATCAGCTCGGCGTAAGCGGGGTTGTAGACCATGATATGTTGCTCGCCCCACATCAGCAGCATGGCTTGCGGCGAATTGAGCATAATATCGACGGCCAGCCTGAGGCTGGGCGGCCAATGGGCCTGGTCGCCGAGAGCGGTGGACGGCCAATCTGGGGCGGGCGGCGTGACGGCGGCGGGAGAATTCATGCGGTACTGGCGCTCTCTGTTATTGTGAGTGCATCGTACACGGGAAAAAAAAAGCCCGCTACAGTGAGCGGGCTAAATCTATTTCCTTGGAGGGGAATAGAGGAGACAGGTGAATGATGCTGCAATGCGCCATGGAAAGCAAATTTATATTCATAATGTGCGTAATCACTGGCATGAATGAAGCTAGCAAGGAGGGGTAATGGTCACGGTTGTAAAACATCGGAAAGTAAATATAGTCGTTTTGGAACAGGGCGAAGAAATTGGCGGCCATTGCCGCGAGGGTGATATTGCCATCCTGACAGACGACGCCGGCTGGTGGATCAAGTTTGTCGGGGCGGACGGCCATGTGGATTGTTATGGCGATCCGTATCCCTCCTATAACGAAGCCTTGTGGTCGGCCAAGGCGGCGGCGGAATTTGGCACTTAAAAAACATTGCTTCGCAGACAGTGCTGGACAAGCTAGAGGAGTGTCCCTATAATGCTGCTTCTTTCGAACGGCACGCTGTTTGAAAGTGATGCAGCAGAGCAGTTTTGTAAATGGGTTGATTTGGCGGTTCGTGCGCTGAACCAACTAAACGATAGAAAATATCGAACTTTGCAAAACAAAATTAATGCTTTATAATGCTTGCACAGTGCGGCTGTAGCTCAGCTGGATAGAGTACTTGGCTACGAACCAAGGGGTCGTGGGTTCGATTCCTGCCAGCCGCACCACTAGTTTTGCCAGAGGAGTTGGAAGATTCTTCTGTTTTCTACAAGAAAGTGCTGTTATAATCTTCTTGTTTTGCGCGGCTGTAGCTCAGCTGGATAGAGTACTTGGCTACGAACCAAGGGGTCGTGGGTTCGATTCCTGCCAGCCGCACCAGATTTATTAGTTGGGCAGACTGTCGAGTCTGTTTGATAGCAGTAGATGTAAAAGTTAAGCGGCTGTAGCTCAGCTGGATAGAGTACTTGGCTACGAACCAAGGGGTCGTGGGTTCAATTCCTGCCAGCCGCACCAAATATGTAGAAAGGCCTGAAGAGAAATCTTCAGGCCTTTTTGCTTTGTGCCTTGAGATTCCTCAAATACCGTACTCAAGTACGCACGATAGACTGACTCTCTTGACCGGGCGGCTGTCATGGCGAATGATCAGAGCATTGAGCTACGTGTCTCGTTGCAGGAGCCTCAAATGGAAACGTTGGTGGAGATTGTCGAAGAAATCCGTGCCAATTACGTCACAAAAGTCGACTTTCACGCAGCGATGGCTCAGCAGCGCGCCGATTTTAATGGCGCGCTAGCCACCCAGCGTACAGACTTCAAGGAAGCACTTGCCGAGCAGCGTAGCGATTTCAACGCAGCGCTTGTCACTCTGCGTAATGATTTCAAAGAAGAGTTGGGTGGCCTGAGGGGCGGCATGAGGGAATACATCGGCCAATTGCTTACTCATTACGCCACCAAGGAAGACCTGGCAAACACCATAACGTATTCGCGCAATTGGGTGATTAGTGTCGGCCTCTCTCTCGCAGCGTTGCAGTTCACCATGCAAATGGTCTTCTTCCAGTGGTACACCCACCCGCGCTAGCCGCACTGCCGCATATTTCCCTGTTGGCATTTTCTTAAAAATGCCCGATTATCTCTTGATAATCACCAAGGGAGACGGCATGACCATCATCACCAATATTGAAGACCTGCGCGTACTGGCCAAGAAGCGCGTGCCGCGCATGTTTTACGATTATGCTGATGCTGGTTCCTGGACCGAATCCACCTACCGCGCCAATCACGAAGACTTCACCAAGATCAAATTTCGCCAGCGTGTTGCCGTCAACCTGGAAAACCGCTCGCTGGCCAGCAGCATGATCGGCCAGGACGTTGCCATGCCAGTCGCCCTCGCGCCCACCGGCCTGACCGGCATGCAGCACGCTGACGGTGAAATCCTCGCGGCCAAGGCCGCCGAGAAATTCGGCGTACCGTTCACTTTGTCGACCATGAGCATCTGTTCGATTGAAGACATCGCCGCCCATACCAGCAAGCCGTTCTGGTTCCAGCTGTACGTGATGAAGGACCGCGATTTCATCAACCGCCTGATCGACCGCGCCAAGGCCGCCAACTGTTCAGCGCTGGTGTTGACCCTGGACCTGCAAGTGCTGGGCCAGCGCCACAAGGATTTGCGCAACGGCCTGTCCGCGCCGCCGAAAATGACCATCGCCAACCTGATCGACCTTGCCACCAAGCCGCGCTGGTGCCTCGGCATGCTGGGTACGCCGCGCCGCAGCTTCGGCAATATCGTCGGCCATGCCAAATCGGTGTCGGACATGTCCTCGCTGTCCTCGTGGACCTCGCAGCAGTTCGATCTCAGCTTGTCGTGGAAAGATGTGGAGTGGATCAAGCAGCGCTGGGGCGGCAAGCTGATCATCAAAGGCATCATGGATGCGGAAGATGCGCGCCTGTGCGTGGAAAGTGGCGCGGATGCGCTGATCGTCTCCAACCACGGCGGCCGCCAGCTCGACGGCGCCGAGTCCTCAATCGGCGCGTTGCCGCGTATCGCCGATGCAGTCGGCAATCAGATTGAAGTCCATATGGATGGCGGCATTCGCTCGGGCCAGGACGTCATCAAGGCACTGGCGCTGGGCGCGAAAGGCGTCTACATCGGCCGTCCTTTCTTATACGGTTTGGGCGCGATGGGCGAGCAAGGCGTTAGCAAGTGCCTAGACATTATTCGCAACGAGCTGGATTTGACTATGGCCTTCTGCGGCCTGCGCGACGTACGCAAGGTGGATAAAAATATCCTGCTGCCGGGGAGTTTTTGACCATGCTGGATCAAGCAGTAGGACATACCTACATTTCTGGTGAAACACAGGCGCCGAGCCAGCGCATGCAGATGGTGCTGCTCGGCGTGAGGGATGTCGCGAAGGCGGCGCGGTTTTATGAAGCGTTGGGCTGGCAACGCTCGCCGACCAGCAGCGACGGCTTCGTCAAGTTCAACATGGGCGGCTATGCGATTAGCCTGATCAACCGCAGCGATCTTGCCAACGATGCGCTAGAGCCGACTGCTGAGAAGTCTGGTTTCTCCGGCGTTGCGCTGATTCACATGGCGCGTAAGCCGGAGGACGTGCCCTGCATCCTGGCGCAAGCGGAAGCGGCGGGTGGGGTGATCGTCAAGCACGCCACCCGCACCAACTGGGGCATTGCCGGCTACTTCAAGGATCCCGATGGTCACCTGTTTGAAGTTGACTATGAGCCAGTGTGGGTGTTCGATGACGCCCATCACCTCGTAGTCGATAAACTAAATTAGCGCGCTTCCAGCATTTGCAGCACGGCGGCGGTGATTACTGCCGGTTCTGCTTGTGGCACTTCTGTCACGCGGATGTCGCCGAAGGGCTTGCGGGCTTTGCGTAGCTGGTCGGCGCTGGTGTCGAGGCTATCCAGTTCCGAAGCGCGGGCGCGCCAGTACGTTAGCTTGGCGGTTTGCGCTGCTTGTGCCGCTGCCAGCGCCGGGCCGATGTCGCCGTTGATGCTGGTCGTTGGATAGTCGCAACCGGCTCCTCTCTTGCCTTGTTCGACGGCGGTCAGGCAGGCGACTACTGCGTCCAGTTTCGCAGCGCGGTCGGCGGGCAGGGCGTCTTCGTTCATCGGCTCTACCAGCACTAAGCCACTCACATTGGCGCCGCGCGAGCGCAGGGCGAAATGCTGCGCCACCATCGCGCCATAACCTGCGCCGACCAGCACGAACGGACCCTCGATGTGCGCGTTCTTGATCAGGAAATTCAAATCCTTGCTGGCGTTGGCGACGGTCGATGCGCGGATGATCGGATCGCTGGAACCGAGGCCGGCCCGGTCATACACGCAAGCGCGCGTACGCCTCGCCACTTC
Organism: Duganella flavida; assembly: GCF_009857445.1. Lineage (GTDB taxonomy): Bacteria > Pseudomonadota > Gammaproteobacteria > Burkholderiales > Burkholderiaceae_D > Rugamonas > Rugamonas flavida. The sequence goes on along the minus strand of NZ_WWCN01000013.1, from coordinate 12,668 downwards.
CGGCAGCACGGCCGACCAATCCCAACCCGCGCGGCCGGTATCGGCTTCGAACAACACGGTCGGCGAGCCTTTACCGGCGCAGTACATATTGAGCTTGCGCCCACCCACATCAACTTTGATTTGCGGCCCGGCGAGAGCGTCTTGTCCAGCCGGCGGCGCTGCGTAAATGCTGGCGCTGGCCAGCAGGAGGGCGAACGGGATCGAGATTTTTTTCATGGATTTTTATACGAGGTTACGTGGCGAGCCGGCGGCCCAGGCTTCAATGTTATCGATCAGCTGATCAACCAGCGTTTGCATCGCTTGCGTGCTGGCCCATGCCGAATGTGGCGTGAGGATGAAGTTGGGCAGGCGCAGGTTGAGCAGGACGTTGTCGGCTGGTGGCGGTTCGGTGATCAGCACATCGAAGCCGGCGCCGGCGATTACGCCGGTGCGTAGCGCGTCTGCCAGCGCCACTTCGTCTACCAGCCCACCGCGCGCGGTGTTGATCAGCAGGGCGTTGCGCTTCATGCGTATCAGCTCTTTGGCGCTGATCATGTTGCGCGTTTTGTCGGTCAGTGGCAGGTGCAGGCTCACCACGTCCGACGTCTCCAGCACTTCGTCGAAGCTGGCTTCGCGCACGCCATCCGCAGCTGCATCCGGCAGTGGGGAGCGATTGTGTACGATGACTTCCATGCCGAACGCGCGCGCGATCTGCGCCGTTGCCTTGCCCAGCGCGCCGTAGCCGAACAGGCCCAGACGGCTGCCCGCCAAATCGGAAATCGGATGACCCAATAAGCAGAAGCGCTCAGACTGCTGCCACAGCCCCGCTTCGATATCGGCGCGATAGGCCACCAGCTGGCGGCGCAGCGCCAGGATCAGTGCAAAGGTATGCTCGGGCAGTGTGTGCACCGCGTAGTTGCGGATGTTGGAGACCACCACGCCGCGCTGCGCTGCCGCTGCCAGGTCGATCATATTGGCGCCGGTAGCCGCCACCGCGATCAGTTTCAAGTCCGGCAGCTGCGCCAGATCGTCCGCCGAGATGGGCACTTTGTTGGTGATGGCGACGGTAGCGCGTGCATCACGCAGGCGCTGCGCGACATCGCCGGCGCGTGTGCCTGGGTAGTCGATCCACTCATGCGCAAAGGAAGGCTTGCGCACATTGGCGATTACGCTATCGCGGTCAAGAAAGACGATGCGTTGGGTCATATGGTTATCTCCATCGATGGCGTGCGCGCTGGCCCTTTCGGCAGGCGCATCGCCGGGTGATTCGAAAACAGTTCGGCTATCCACTCGACAAACACGCGCACCTTGGCCGACAGGTGGCGGTTCTGCGGATACACCACGTGCACCGGCAGCGCGTCGCTGATCCATTCGTCCAGGATGATTTCAAAGCGGCCGTCTTTAATCATGGGCTCCATCAGGAAGTTCGGCATCTGCACGATGCCCAGTCCCGCCAGTCCCGCCGCCGTGTACGAGTTGGTGTCGTTCACCGCGATCAGGCCGGGCAGGGCGACTTGTACGCGCTCGCCGTCGCGCGTGAAGTCCCAGTCGAAGATTTTACCGGTACGCGAAGAAAAATAGTTCACGCAGCGGTGACGCAGCAAGTCGTTCGGATGCGCCGGCCGGCCGTAGCGTTCCAGATAGCCGGGCGTGGCACAGGTTACAAAGTGCAGGATGCCGACCCGGCGCGCGATCAGGCTCGAATCGCCCAACTGCCCGCCGCGCACCGCGCAGTCCACGCCTTCCTCGACCAGGTCCACGGTACGGTCGCTGGCGCCCAGCTCCAGCTGGATATCCGGATAGCGCTCGAAAAAGTCCGGCAGGGCGGGCACAATCACCTCGCTCGACAAGCCAGTCGGCGCATCCACCCGCAGCCGCCCGGAAGGACTGAGCCGGGTGCGCGACAGCGACTCCTCGGCCTCGCGCACGTCCGACAAAATCCGCAAACAGCGCTCATAATAGGCGGCGCCATCAGCCGTCACGCTCACGTGGCGCGTGGTCCGATGCAATAATTTGGCCGCCAGCGACGTCTCCAGGGCCTGGATCAGGGTAGACACCGTCGCCTTGGGCAGCTTCATATTTTCCGCTGCGCGCGTGAAGCCGCCGGCGTCCACCACCTGTACAAACACTTCCATCGCTTGAAGTTTATTCATCTTTCACCCTCATTGTTCGGGATTCTGAACAATCAATTCATCTTTGCCGTATTTATCGGATTGTAGAACAAGTTTAAGATTGCTGTACTGCACAAACGTATTGCACAAAATACAGACGAAGAAAGGAGGACTTATCATGAAATATCGGGATGCAATTTTTGCAACGATCACACTGGCGGCAACGTCGGTAGCACTGGCAGGCGTGGTATATACCGACGCCTATTCTCATACCGCGAAAGCGGAAGTTCGTGGCGTTCGCGCCCTCACGCTGGTGGCCAGCGGTGACGAGATCGTTTGTGATCCTGTTACCATGTTGTCCTCCAATGAATCGGGTACGGTGCAACAATGAACAATCCAGTAGAGAAGCTGCCGACGCTGTCGGACCAACTAAAAATCCGCGCACTTGAAGTCAAAGGCGCGGAAGGTCCATTGGCGGCGCGTCTCTACACCAGCGGTGAAGTCGCCATCAAACGCGACACGCTGCTGGTCTTCTTTCACGCCGGCGGCTTTGTCGGCGGCGACCTGGAAGACGCGGATATTTTCCTGCGCCATTTGGCAGACGACAGCCCGCACGTCAGCGTGCTAGCCTCGGCCTACACGCTGGCGACGGAAAAGCCGTTTCCGGCGGCGGTCGAAGATGCACACGCAGTGCTGCTGTGGGCCAAGAAGAACAAGGCCAAGTTGGGCTGGACCGGCAAGCAGCTGCTGGTGTCCGGCATTGAAGCGGGCGCCAACCTGGCAGCAGTGGTAGCGCTGATGTCACGTGATCGCGGCGGTCCAGCACTGACGGGCCAAATCCTGATCATGCCGATGCTTGATCCAGGCCTGACCACTTGCTCGATGCGCGAGATGCAGGCCGCACCGGAATTGCTGGACGTGGCCGACGCTTGCGCGAAAGCCTACCGCGGCTACCTGCCGAATGCCGCCGACCGCACGCACCCATACGCCTCGCCGCTGCAATCGAGCCGTTTGAAAAACCTGCCGCAGGCATTGATCCTGTCGACCGAAGATGATCCGCTGCGCGACGAAGCGGAACAATATGGCGCCAAGCTGATTTCGTGCGGCGTCAAAACCACTGTCCGGCGCATGCAGCCGGCGCCTCTGAACGATTTAGAGGCACGCAACGAATGCGCTTGCCGATGTCAAGCGCTGGGAGAAATCGCCGGCTTCATCGCCGGCCTGGACCGGTCTGAGACACCGCCAGCCGCATAGGATTCCCCAACCCTAAAGCAGTAAAGAGTCACGTCCCCATTGGCTTGCCAGCGGGGCGCTAGTACCGTGTTTTCTCGATTTTCCTGAGACCGCCCGGTGCCGCCTTTTCTATTAATAATTTTCATACAAAAAGGATTTAAAATGAAAAACATTAAATCAATGACTGTCGTAGCCCGACCTTTGGTCGCCGCTATGGCGCTGGCGGGCCTGGCCGCAATTGCACTTTCCGGCTGTGGCGAAGCCACCGGCAAGGCAGCAGAAGCACCGGCAGGTGCGGGCGGTCCTCCAATTTCGGCAGCAGCCGTGGTCGAGAAAACCATCATCGAGACGCAGGAGTTCTCGGGCCGTCTGGAAGCCATCGAGCAAGTGCAGATTCGTCCGCGCGTTGGCGGCTTCATCACCGCGATCAACTTCAAACCGGGTTCGCAAGTGAAGAAGGGCGACGTCCTGTTCGTCATCGATCCGCGTCCGTTCCAGGCTGAAGCCAACCGTGCCGAAGCCGCCGCCAACTCGGCGCGCGCCAAGGCCGACCTGGCGAAAGTGGAACTGGTCCGCGCCGAAAAACTGCTGGCCGATAAAGCCATCGCGCAGCGCGAGTATGACGCTTCGGCATCGGGTTACAAGCAGCTGGACGCCGACGCCCGCGCCGCACAAGCGCAGTACGAAGCAGCCAAGCTGAATCTGAGCTACACCCAAGTGACTTCGCCGATCAACGGCCGTGTATCGAAAGCGGAAATCACGCTGGGTAACCTGGTCGACGCATCGGCCGTGCTGACCTCCGTGGTGTCGCTGGACCAGATCTACGCATCGTTCGATGGTGACGAAGACACCTACCTGCGCGTCGGCGCCGCTGCCCACCAAGGCAAGCCAGCCACCGTGAAGATCGGCCTCGCCAACGAAACCGGCTTCCCGCATGAAGGCAAGCTGGAATTCGTCGACAACCAGCTCGACGTCCGTAGTGGCTCGGTGCGCATGCGCGCTACCCTTGCCAACAAGGACGGCATCCTGGTGCCAGGTTTGTTCGCCCGCGTGCAGCTGGAAGGCAGCACCGGCGCCAAGGCCGCAGTGCTGATCAACGATCGCGCCGTCAACACGGACCAGAACCGCAAGTTCGTGTTCGTAGTCGACAAGGACAACAAGGCTGAATACCGTCCGGTCATTCTGGGCCAGCAAATCGACGGCCTGCGCGTGGTGCGCGATGGCTTGAAGCCGGGCGAGAAGATCGTCGTCAACGGCCTGCAACGCGTGAAGCCAGGTTCGCCGCTGACCCCGACCGTGGTGCCGATGGATTCCGATCCGCTGGCAGCCAACGTGGCCAAGAAAGAAGAGAAAGTAGCCGTTGCCAAAACGGGCACCTCCAAGGAATAATTAAATGAACATCTCTCGATTTTTCGTCGACAAGCCGATCTTCGCGGCGGTACTGTCGATCGTTATCTTTGTCGCCGGCTTGATCTCCATCTTCAAGCTGCCGATCTCGGAGTATCCGGACGTGGTGCCGCCATCGGTGGTGGTGCGCGCGCAGTATCCGGGTGCGAATCCGAAGATCATTGCCGAAACCGTGGCCGCGCCGCTTGAGGAACAGATCAACGGCGTTGAGAACATGCTGTACATGTCCTCGCAAAATACCTCGGACGGTGCGCTGGCGCTGACCGTCACCTTCAAGATCGGCACCAACGTCGAGCAAGCTGAAACCCAGGTGCAGAACCGCGTCCAACGCGCGCTGCCACGCCTGCCGGAAGAAGTGCGCCAGATCGGCGTGACGACGGTGAAGGCTTCGCCTAACCTGACCATGGTGGTCCACCTGAATTCGCCGAACGGCCGTTACGACGACCTGTATCTGCGCAATTACGCGGTGCTGAACATCAAAGACCAACTGGCACGCTTGCCCGGTATGGGCGAGGTACAGCTGTTTGGTTCGGGCGACTACGCCATGCGCGTCTGGCTCGATCCTCAGAAAGTGGCGCAGCGCGGCCTGACCGCAGGTGATGTGGTCAATGCTGTTCGCGAGCAGAACGTGCAAGTGGCTGCCGGTGTAATCGGCCAAGGCCCAAGCAAAAACGCGGACTTCCAGCTGACCGTCAACACGCAAGGCCGTTTGCAGTCGGAAGAAGAATTCGGCAACATCATCCTGAAGACCAACGCTGACGGCGCGGTAACGCTGCTGAAGGACGTGGCGCGCCTGGAGATGGGTTCGAACTCCTACGCACTGCGCTCGCTGCTGAACAACAAATCGGCAGTCGCGATTCCCATTTTCGAAGCTCCGAACGCCAACGCGCTGCAACTGTCGTCCGACGTGCGTGCAACCATGGCTCGCCTGTCGAAAGATTTCCCGGAAGGCGTCGAATACAGCATTGTGTACGACCCGACCCAATTCGTGCGTGAATCGATCCGCTCCGTGATCCACACTCTGGTTGAGGCTATCATCCTGGTGGCACTGGTGGTGATCGTGTTCCTGCAAACCTGGCGTGCATCGTTGATACCGCTGCTGGCCGTTCCTGTGTCGGTGGTGGGTACCTTCGCCGTGATGCTGGGCTTTGGCTTCTCGATCAATACGCTGTCGCTGTTCGGCCTTGTGCTGGCTATCGGTATCGTGGTCGATGATGCGATCGTGGTGGTGGAAAACGTCGAGCGTAATATTCACGACGGCTTGAATCCACGCGAAGCGACCATCCAGGCGATGAAAGAGGTAAGCGGTCCGATTATCGCGATTGCACTGGTGCTGTGCGCCGTGTTCGTACCGATCGCGTTTGTCTCCGGCCTGTCCGGCCAGTTCTACAAGCAGTTCGCACTGACCATCGCGATTTCGACCGTGATCTCGGCATTCAGCTCGCTGACCCTGGCGCCTGCGCTGGCGGCATCGCTGCTGAAACCGACCAACGCACCGAAAGATGCGCTGACCCGTGGCATGGACAAAGTCTTCGGCGGCTTCTTCGCCTGGTTCAACCGCTTCTTCAACCGCGCATCGCACAGCTATGAAGCCGGCGTGACCGGCGTGTTGAAACGCAAAGGTGGTTCGCTGGTGGTGTACGCCGTGCTGGCTGTTGCTGCGGGCTTCATGTTCAAAGTGGTGCCACCTGGCTTCGTACCGGCGCAGGACAAGCAGTACCTGATCGGTTTCGCACAACTGCCTGACGCAGCGTCGCTGGACCGCACCGATGCTGTGATTCGCAAGATGTCGGACATCGCCAAGGAAATCCCGGGCGTGGAGAACTCAATCTCCTTCCCAGGCCTGTCGATCAATGGCTTCACCAACGCGCCTAACGCCGGTATCGTGTTCACTGGTTTGAAACCATTCGACCAGCGTACCAAGCCTAGCGAATCGGCCGAAGCGATTGCCGCTGAAATCAACAAGCGCATGGGCGCGATTGAAGGCGCGTTTGTGATGGTGCTGCCACCACCGCCAGTCAATGGCCTGGGCACCACCGGCGGCTTCAAGCTGATGATCGAAGACCGTGATAACTTGGGTTACGACGCGCTGTACAAAGCCGTGCAAGCGGTGCAGATGAAAGCGTGGCAGAACCCGAAACTGGCCGGCGTCTTCTCGAGCTACCAGATCAACGTGCCGCAGCTGTTCGCTGACATTGACCGCGCCAAGGCCAAGCAACTGGGCGTGCCGCTGAATACCATCTACCAGACCTTGCAGATCAATCTGGGCTCGCTGTATGTGAACGACTTCAATCAGTTTGGCCGTACCTATCAGGTGCGTGTGCAGGCTGACCAGCAATTCCGTTCGCACGCAGAAGATATCGCCCAGCTGAAAGTCCGCAACGACAAGGGCGAGATGATTCCCCTGTCCTCGCTGATGCGCGTGAAAGACAGCTATGGCCCGGATCGCGTACAGCGCTACAACGCCTACGTGGCCGCAGAGATCAACGGTGCTCCAGCTCCTGGCGTATCGTCGGGCGAAGCACAGGCCGAGATGACCAAGATCGTCAACGAAGTCCTGCCGAAGGGTATAGGCTACGAATGGACGGAGCTGGTGTATCAGGACATCCTGTCGGGTAACACCATGATTTACGTGTTCCCACTGTGCGTACTGCTGGTATTCCTGGTACTGGCTGCGCAATACGAAAGCTGGACCCTGCCGCTGGCCGTGATCCTGATCGTACCGATGTCGATCCTGTGCGCGCTGATTGGCGTGAAGCTGACCCACGGCGATAACAACGTGTTCACCCAGATTGCGCTGTTCGTGCTGGTTGGCCTGGCGTCGAAGAATGCGATTCTGATCGTAGAGTTTGCGCGGGAGCTGGAACACCATGGCCGTACCATCGTAGAAGCCGCGCTGGAAGCTTGCCGCCTGCGTCTGCGTCCGATTCTGATGACGTCGATCGCATTCATCATGGGCGTGCTGCCACTGGTGTTCTCGCACGGTGCCGGTGCCGAAATGCGTCATGCAATGGGTGTGGCGGTGTTTGCCGGCATGCTGGGCGTGACCTTCTTCGGCCTGTTCCTGACGCCGGTGTTCTACGTCCTGCTGCGTACCCTGGCGGTGCGCATGGAGAAAAAACCTGCCGTGGCTGGCGATGCCGCCCCGGCAAAACTGGAAGGGACCCACTGATATGAACAAGCTGCATATGATCGCAAAAGGCGTCGCGCCGATTCTCGCGGCCTTGCTGATGACCGCGTGCGCTGCACCGGAATTCAAGCAGCCTGCGATGGACGTGCCGACCGCGTTCAAAGAATCGCAAGCTCCTGACGCAGCGGCCACCAAGACCGCTGCTGACGGCAGCACCTGGAAGCAGGCGCAGGCCGCCGAAGCGCAACCGCGCGGCGAGTGGTGGCTAGCTTTCAATGACTCGGCCTTGAATGAGCTGGTCAACGAAGCCACCCGCGCCAACGCCAACCTGGCCGTGGCTGCGGCCCGCGTCAAGCAGGCGCGCGCCATTGCCGGTATCGCTGAAGCGGACCGCATTCCGCAAGTCGGCATCGCTGCCGGTGCGCAGCGCGTGCAGCAGTCGGATGTGGCGCTTGGCCTGCCTGCCGGTACGCCGGTAGCGCCGGGCAAGGTGTTCAACGCCAACCTGACGGCGAGCTACGAGGTTGATTTGTTCGGCCGCGTATCGTCCAACGTGGCAGCGGCGCGTGGTGACGCGGCTTCGGTTGAAGCCAACTACCGCTCGGTGCTGTTGGCCGTGCAAGCCGATGTGGCGCAGACTTACTTCCGCCTGCGTTCCACCGACGCGGAACTGGAAACGCTGAACCGCACGGTGCAGACGCGTGAAGAAAACGTCAAAGTCAACCAGCGTCGTTTTGACCTGGGCGATATCGGCGAATTTGATCTGTCGCGTGCCAAGACCGAACTGGCGACGGCGCGAGCCGAAGCCATTGGCCTGCAGCGTCAACGCGTGACCACCGAGCATGCGCTGGCGGTCCTGCTGGGCAAACCGGCGGCCAGCTACACGGCCGGCGCGAGCCCGCTGCTGGACACCACGCTGCTGCCGGTGATTCCTGCCGGCCTGCCATCGACGCTGCTGGAACGTCGTCCGGACATCGCTGCTGCACAGCGTTCGATGGAAGCGTCGAATGCGCGTATCGGTGTGGCGCGTTCGGCCATGTTCCCGTCGCTGATGCTGAACGCGAATGCGGGCGGCACTTCGGCTGGCACCGTAGCGGATGTGTTCAAGTGGAGCAGCCGTTCGTGGCTGCTGGGCGCAGCGTTGTCGATGCCGTTGATCGATGGTGGCCGCAATAAGGCCAACATCACCCGCAGCGAAGCAGCGTTGGAGGAATCGGTTGGTACGTATCGTCAGAGCGTGCTGACGGCGTTTGCGGAAGTGGAAGACAACCTGGCAGGCCTGCGTATCCTGGCTGGCCAGACGGCACAGATTGATGATGCCGTGGTGTCGGCCCGCCGCTCCGCTGATCTGGCGCAGAAGCTGTACACGGCTGGCCGTTCGAGCTACCTCGATCTGCTGGACGCGCAGCGCAATCTGGCTGCGGTGGAACGCAGCGCGGTGCAGTTGCGTGGCAATCGCGCAGTCACCACCGTGGCGCTGATTCGCGCACTGGGTGGCGGCTGGGGCGATGCGCCGCCAACCAAACTGGCGCAGCAATAATGGAAAAAACCGCCTGCACTGAGCGCGATCTTGAGCGCGTTCAGGCGGGCGGTTTTTTTTTCGCCGCAGCCTACAGCGTCACTGGCAGCCGCACGGACAAGGAAACGTCCGGTGTGTCGCGGGTCAGCCCGGCGCCCACCGTCACGCTGATGGTGCGCTGAGCGCTGATGCGGTAGGAGAAGCCGGTCACCAGCGTGCCCAGCTGGGTGCGCACCGAGGCCGGCACCGGCACGCCGTTCTGGCGCGTGCGGGCAATCGAGCTATGGTCATAGCCCAGGCTGAGCGAGGCCTTGTCATTCAACGCCAGACCCATACCGAAGTTGAAGCCGATCACATCGCCCGGCGCAATGGTGCCCAGCCATTCCATTTCGCCGTTCAGCACCTTGCGGCCGATGTTGTTGCGCTTGAAGTTATGCAGGTAGCTCACGCTGCCAAAGAAAATCGCCGGATCGGACGGGAATAGCCAGGTCAGGCTGGGCTGCAAGGCATAGAAGCCCGAGCCGGTCGGCAGGTCCAGCGGCAGGCCGGTGCCGGTGGCGTTATCGCCCACGCAGCGCTGGGTGCAGTCGGTGACCACTTCGAACGGATCACGGCCGGTGCGGGTTTTCAGACGCAGCCCGCCGACATAGTAGGCGCTGTCGGGACCACCCTCGTTGAGCTGGCGCCGCAACGCCAGTTCCAGGTCGCCGGCGCCTTTGCCGTTGGTGCCGAATACTTGGTCCACTGCGGTGCCGGTAAACAGTTCACGGCTCATGGTAGTGTCGGACCGGTAGACATACGGCAGTTTGACTTCGATCTCGGTGCGGCTGTTCAGGCCATATCGCCCGGTCAGCGCGGCGGTGAGCGTGTTGCGCTTGACCTCACGCACGTCGACCAGGCCGATCAGCAGTGCCGGAATAATCGTATAGCCGACCAGCGCGACCCGGTTGCTGGACGAGTAGCCGAACTGCAGCGAGGGCTCCAGCACGAACTGGCCTTTAGCGGTCAGCACCCCAGGCTGCTCGAACAAGGGCGCCACTTCCGGCGGCCGGCTGTCGCGCGGCGGCGCCTGGCCGACCGTGTCACTGGCCTGGCCGGCGCCGCGCTGCTTGGCCAGCGCGGCCGGTGTCGCCGCGACGAGCTGTTGCAGCAGGCGCTGCTGCTCGTCCAATTGCTGCTGCATGGCTGCCAGCCGCGCCCTGAGGGCGTCGATGGCGATGGGTTGCTCCTGGGCCTGTGCCGCGCAGCTGGTCAACAGCAGCAACGCTGCCCCAGTGCACAATGGTCGGGTAAGCGCCATAGTGATGTCCTTTGTCATGCGGGCGCGTCAATGCGGCCCGACTCCATACGCCAAGGCCTGGCGCAAGCTTCCTTCGAAATTGATATTGCGTAGCGCCGACAAGCTGTTGACCGAGGCGCTAATGGTGGTCTGGCTGCGCAGCAGCTGGTCGTTGGCGCTGTTCTGCAGCACCAGCCCGGCCATCGCACCTGGCATCGCGCCCGGCATGGCCTGGTTGCCCACGCCGTTCTGCACCACGGTGTAGTTCGAGGGCAGCAGACCTTGGGTTTGCGCGTCCGCCTGGGCATTGGCGCCGACGCTGAAGCTGGCGCTGGAGACAGTGCTGCCGTTGATCGATACCAGCCGCTCGATGCCGATCGACACCATCAGCCCCTGGCCCGTGTCCAGCCCGCCGCGCAGGCTGGCCAGCACCATTTCTTCCACCGGCTGCCAGTCCGGCGGCATCTCGGCGGCACGGGCCGGCATGGCCAGCAGCAGTGCCAGGTACCACATGAGTTTGTGCATGCCAGTCTCCTTGATTTTATTCAGTAGTCGCCCAGGCCATTCTTGGCCATGGTCAGCGTGGACAGGCTGTCACGCGACACCGCGCTGCCCAGCATTGCGCGCGGCGCCACGCGCCATTCATTGGGATCGTTAAATTGGGCGGACCGGGGCGCCGCATGAATCACGAATAGCAGCTTGCTGCGCCACAGTGCCTCGAATGCCGGGCGGCTCATGGCGCGGGTGCCGCCAGCCGGATCGCCGATCAGTACTCGCGTGTCGTCGACGCCTTTCAGCACCACGAAATGGTGATAGCCGTTTTCCTCCAACAGGACAATTGCTGGAAAGCCGGCGCTGCGCAGTTTTTCCAGCGGCAGTTCGAAACCGTCGGCGTGAAAGTCGCGCCGTTCGAGGAAGCGCTTGATGTCCAGCAGCGAAAAACCTTCGCGCCGAATTTTTTGCTGGTCGCCGTTGCGGAACATCTCTTCAAAGGCTTGCTGCTCGGTGAGGGCATAGCCGTAGTGATAGGTGAGCAGGGTGGCCAGCGCGGCGGAGCCGCAGCTGAAGTCATACTGCTGGCGGATGGTGGCGGCGAAACGGGCCTCCTTGAGGCTGGTCACGTGCACCCGCAAATTGGCGTTGCCCAGGCCCATGATGTCGGCGGCGCCGGCAGCCAAGGGCGTGCCTGCGCCCAGTGCCACCATCAGGACTGGCGCCAGCGCGTTCATCGGATTTGCACGTTGACGATGGTGGCGTTCTGGATCAGAACGTTCGCACCGGAATTCTGGATCACCGTCGGCAGGCCGACGGCGTTGGCGAAGGCGCCATCGGTGATGGTGTTGGCGCCAGTGACCACGTTTTGCGCACTGTTGGCGCCTACTGTACCGTTAAGTTTCATGTCATTCCAGACCGGCTCGCTGCCGCCGCGCAGCTGTTCCAGCCGCCGCTCATCCTGGCGCGGTGTGACGCTAAATGGCGCGGTGGTGGCCTTGCTGTCGGCTGTTGTCATTGGCATTGGCTTGGCGTCGGCCGCAGCCTCGGCTGGCGGCACCGCCGTTTCGGCGGCCTGCGCGCTGGCTCCCGTCAGTACGGCAACCACAACGATGGCGATACAGCCACGGTAGATCAATTGATGCATGGTGTCCTCCCGTTCATTACTGTGCCAGGCAGCCCATTGCAGGCCGCCTGGTTGCTGAGGCTTACTTGCCCTTACTTACCCTTACTTGCCAACTGCCAGGTTGGCCTGAACGTTGACGCTTTGCTGGATCAGCGAGGAGAAGCCGTTGTTCTGGCTGATGACCATGATGCCCGCTGCCGATTGGCCGACATTGCTCATCGTGTTGGACATATTGAAGGTGCCGGCATTGACATTGTTGGTGCCGCCCATGCCGCCGGTGCCTGCCGCACCCGCACCGCCATTGGCCATGCCGCCGCTGGTGGTGCCAGCGCTGCCGCCCGCGCCGCCGGTGTTGCCACCGCCGCCGCTGCCGCTGTCACCACCGGCTCCGG
>NZ_WWCN01000012.1 GCF_009857445.1 Duganella flavida | reverse complement strand
AGCGATCACCAGCCACCCACCAAGTTCGGTGACAACACCCCCCGGATCATGGGCGACTGGGGGCAACAATCATGCCGAACTTGGCTGGCCAAAACCTTGAGGATCAAGGTCTGTATATAGTAACGGGCGCTTAGCAATGCCTCGGTGGATGATTAGCGGGCCTTGTTTTTCAATTCAAACGCCAGCAGGATCACCCGCTCGCTGCCCGATCCATTTGTAACCGCCGAGCCTGCTGCTGGCTTGGGCGCGAAGAAGGTCTGGCCTGCGCTGTACAACACTGGCGCCTCCCCCTTAACCTCAACGCTGGCCGTTCCCTTGGCAACATACATCGTGACCACGTCGCTCGATGCCGGCGGGGAAAGGCGGGCACCGGCGTCCAACGTAAGCTCGATCACATCCATATGATTGACTGTCCTGCCGTCCACCAGCTCCGATGGGAATGTGCGGCGATCAATTTTCTCTGTCAGCGGCTTGGAAAATACGATGAACGGGTCGCCTTTACGCAGGACATTTAAATCAGTGAAGATGGCTTCTTCGGTGCTGGAGGCGTTGTCGAAATGAACGATTTCAGGACCGACAGGTTCGTAAAATACATCCCCCTCTTTTAACAGCTGAGGTTCGCGTCCTGCTACCTGATACACGATTTGCCCCTTCGATACATAGCCAAACGCTGGCGCGGCGTGCGTGTGCAATGGAGCTAATTGTCCGGGCACAAAATGGAAGTCACCGATGTCCAGGCGGCCTAAAGCGCGAGGTTCGAACGATTCCGACATCAGCACCTTGCGGCCGACATCAGCGGCGCTGGCGTGAGAGAAAATAGCGGCCAGCAGAGCTGCCGCAATAGGGGTAGGTAAAAATTTCATGTCTAATTCCTTTTTAAATAAAAAAATACGCTAGCGGTTTTGAACCAATTCAACGCGATAGCCGTCAGGATCGGCGATAAATGCGATGTGTTCGTGCCGCTCACTTTCCTCCGCCAGATGCAACATCGGTCCGGGCGCACGAAGTATCCTGACGCCCACCGCTGCCAGTGCGTCACAACTAGCCTTGAGGTCATCAACGCCAATTGCCAGGTGTCCAAAACCTGTACCATGCTGATACTTGCGTCCATCCCAGTTATGAGTAAGCTCTATCGTGCTGGCCGGCGATGGGCCATAACCGACAAATGCCAGGGTGAAAGCGCCAGTGGGATACTCTTCCCTGCGTAACAGGGTCATGCCCAACTTGCCGCAATAGAAATCCAGGGATTGCTCCAGATCGCTGACCCTCAGCATCGAGTACACCAAATGTGCGCCTGACAAACAGGCTTGCGGAATCGCCTTCATCATCCCCTCCTCGCCAATACAGCATAAGCAACTACAATATTAAAAAATCATCAACTCCGCGCTTGGCAAGTTGCATGAGACCTGTTGGTGAACCATGTATTAAGTGCTATCACCGTTAAATAACGATCGTTATTTAAGCGGACTATAAGCCCCGCTGAAAGCTATGTCAATGAAAAATAACGATCGTTATAATTTTGTTTGGGCGCTACTGAGAAAAAGTTTTGGCGTGATGCCAGGCAAGCGTTAGAGGCGTGTTACACAACACGGCACCCGGATTCGCCGAGACACCAGATGTCATGCAAGCCAGCCCATGTTACACTCTTGGCCGTGGTCATCCGGGCATCGCCCACGCTGTGGTGGGCTGGATGGGCTGGGAGTTCATCTGCCGCACCGTGCTTGGCCCGCATGGCTACCTCGCGTCGCTTCAACCCGCTATCGCGGTACGACTGGGCCGCAGCAGACTGATAAATTCCGCTCTTGCTTATTTGCCCCCAAATTGTGGCGCTCGAGTTGCGTAAACGTTATCACCCTTGCCCTTGCTTGATAAATAACCTCACGCCCACTTATAGCTGCATAGAGTCAAAATGAACGAAAAAAAACATAGTAAAAACAAGCGCTTATTAAGTGTTGCGCCGATGATGGATTGGTCGGACCGCCATTGCCGCACGTTCCATCGCCATATCAGCAAGCACACCTGGCTGTACACGGAGATGGTAACCACCGGCGCGCTGGTCTACGGCGATGTCGAGCGCCACTTGCGTTTCAATGAGGAGGAGCATCCGGTGGCCTTGCAACTAGGCGGCAGCGATCCGGCCGACCTTGCCACCAGCGCCAAGCTGGGCGAGAAGTGGGGTTACGACGAGATCAACCTGAACTGCGGTTGCCCGTCCGAGCGCGTGCAGAAGGGCGCTTTCGGCGCCTGCCTGATGGCCGAACCGCAGCTGGTGGCCGACTGCGTCAAAGCCATGCGCGACGCGGTCTCGATCGATGTCACCGTCAAGCACCGCATCGGCATCGATGATGAGCAAAGCTATGACTTCGTGCGTGACTTCGTTGGCAAAGTGGCCGAGGCCGGCTGCACCACCTTCATCGTGCATGCCCGTAACGCCATTCTCAAAGGCCTGTCGCCGAAAGAGAACCGCGAAATCCCGCCGCTCAAGTATGAATATGCTTACCAGCTGAAGCGCGATTTCCCTGACTTCGAAATCATTATCAACGGCGGCATCAAGACCGAAGCCGAGATCGATGAGCACCTGAAGCACCTGGACGGCGCGATGCTGGGCCGCGAGGCCTACCACAACCCGTTCGTGATGGCCAATTTCGACCAGCGCTACTACGGCGACACCACGGAGCCGAAGACCCGCGAACAGGTGCTGGAAGCCATGATTCCCTACATTCAAGCCCAGTTGGACCAGTACGGCCCGCTCGGTTTGAAGCTCAATTCCATCACCCGCCACATGCTGGGCATCATGACCGGCCTGCCCGGCGCCCGTGCATTCCGCCAAACCCTGTCGGATTCCAAAAAGCTCGCCCTCGGCGACGCCAATTTGCTGCTGGAAGCCGCAGCCCGCCTGCGTATTACTGCGTAGAAAATCTGCTTTTACTAAACTTTCAACGGGTGTGGTTAAATTTCCACGCAGAAAGTTCGTTTGCGCAATTTTCAGGCAGTAATTGCTTGCTGTGAGGCAAAATTTGCATCTATAATTCCTGAATATACACACATATCCACCGTCTTTTCGTGGTGTATTGCGGTCCTAAAAAACTACATGCTGGCTGCTGGTGGAGCTGCAAATTTTTGCATTCGCAGTCATTGTTTGCTACTGTCATAGCTTATTACTTAGCAGCAAGGGTTTTGTTTGGATGGTAGGCCCAAAAGACGCGCCATCCAGGGCAACTTCATCAACAGTGTCACTAAAGAAGAAGACGAAATGAATTTAGCAAAAATGAAAGTCGGTACTCGCCTGGGCCTCGGTTTCGCCCTGGTGCTGGTGTTTCTGGTGGCTGTGACTGCCGTGGGTATCCTGCGCATGGCGCAAATCCAGGACCGTCTGGATCACGTCATCAATGTGAACAACGTGGTATCCCGCCTGGTGCTGGATATGCGTAACAACGTCGGCGAGCGCATCAACTCGCTGCGCGTACTGACCATGATCGCCGATCCGGCCGACATGGAAGCCGATATGAACCGCATCAAGGAACTGTCGGGCAAGTACGCCGACTTCCAGAACAAGCTGACCGCGCAATTCGCGAAAGAAGCCACCGCTGAAGAAAAAGCGCTGCTGGCAACCGTGAAGGAAAGCGAAGCGCTGGCCATGCCTGCCATCGCCAAGGCGTCGGAACTGTGGCTGGCCGCCAAGCCGGAAGAAGCGACCCGCGTGCTGGTCAAGGAAATCCGTCCAGCCCAGAAAAAATGGGTCGCCGCGCTGGAACAGCTGGGTGGTCTGGAAGACAAGATGAATGCGCAGATGCAGGTTGACGCTGCTGCTGGCTTCTCCAGCGCCCGTACCTTCATGATCATCATGGGCCTGCTGGCTGTGGCGATCTCGGTAGCGGCTGCTTACGTCATCACCCGCGGCCTGCTGAAACAGCTGGGCGGCGAGCCTGACTACACCTCGTCGATCGCTGGCAGCATCGCTAACGGCGACCTGTCGATCTCGATCGATACCTCGGGCGCCGACAAGGACAGCCTGGTGTTCGAAATGCGTGAAATGCGCAACAGCCTGCGCGACATCGTCAGCCAGGTGCGCACCGGTACCGAAACCATCGGCACCGCCTCGCGTGAAATCGCTGCTGGTAACGTCGACCTGTCGTCGCGTACCGAAATGCAAGCGTCGTCGCTGGAAAAAACCGCGTCGGCCATGGATGAGCTGACCTCGACCGTGAAGCAAAACGCTGACAACGCCCGTGAAGCTAACCAGCTGGCATCGGCTGCATCGGATGTGGCAGTTAAGGGTGGCCAAGTGGTGTCGCAAGTGGTTGACACCATGAGTTCGATCGACGCATCGGCCAAGAAGATTGTGGACATCATCGGCGTGATCGATGGCATCGCCTTCCAGACCAACATCCTGGCGCTGAACGCTGCAGTTGAAGCAGCCCGTGCCGGCGAACAAGGCCGCGGCTTCGCCGTGGTGGCGTCGGAAGTGCGTAACCTGGCCCAGCGTTCGGCGGGTGCTGCCAAAGAAATCAAGATGCTGATCGATGACTCGGTCGAAAAAGTCGGCGCCGGCACCAAGCTGGTCGGCCAGGCTGGTGTGACGATGGACGAGGTTGTATCTTCGGTCCGCCGCGTCACCGACATCATGAGTGAAATCGCGAACGCCAGCCAGGAACAGAGCGCTGGTATCGCCCAGGTCAACCAGTCCATCATCGAGATGGACAGCATGACCCAACAGAATGCCGCGCTGGTGGAAGAGGCCGCCGCCGCAGCACAAAGCTTGCAAGACCAGGCTGGCGAGTTGTCTCGCGTGGTCAGCATCTTCAAGCTGGTCGAAGGTGAAGAGCGCGCGGTGATTGCTGCGCCAGCATTCGCCACCAAGGCCGCCGTGGTCAAGCCGATCGCTGCAGTCCGCGCTCCGGTGAAGAAACTGGCTGCCAAGCCAGCGCCTGCATCGGCAGCCAAACCGAAGAAAGTCGCCGCGGCAACCGCCGGCAGCGATGAGTGGGAAGAGTTTTAATCAGTTCTTTTAATTTGCCGCAGTCTGCCGTCCGCCTTTGTGGACCCATGGCCCGCTGTGGAGTTCGTTTAACCAGTTGTTAATAACAATCTATTGGGAAATCGCATTATGAACAAGTCTGTATTCGCCGCCGTCATCCTGTCCGTTGCTTCGACCGCCTTCGCCGGTGAAGTGCCTGCCTCGCTGAACGACAAAAACTGCAAAGCAGAATATCCAAAAGCCTCGCTGATGAATGAAGAGCAAGGCGACGTGACCATGGCCTTCCTGGTCGGCGCTGACGGCAACGTCGTTGAGTCCAAAGTGGAAAAGTCGAGTGGTTTCAAGAACCTGGACAAAGCTGCCCTGAAAGCCCTGAGCGCTTGCAAATTCAAGCCGGGTACCAAGGATGGCTCCGTAGCCCAGACCTGGACCAAGGTCGACTATAGCTGGAAACTGTAATTAGTCTTAAACAGGCCGTGCTGAGACACGGCCTGCATGCCGGATAGATACTTACACTTTGGGGAAATCAGATGTCTACAAATAAGCGTTGGTTGAGTGTGGTTGCAGCAGTGCTCGTGTCGAGCGCACCGGCAGTTTTTGCCGCTGAAGTTCCTGCCAGTTTCGATGCAAAAAACTGCAAGGCTGAATACCCGAAAGCATCCCTGATGAATGAAGAGCAGGGTACTGTATCGATGTCCTTCCTAGTGAAGCCGGACGGCAGCGTCGCTGATTCCAAAGTTGATAAAAGCAGCGGCTTCAAGAATCTGGACAAGGCTGCCATCAAGGCTCTGAGCGCCTGCAAGTTCAAGCCGGGCACCAAAGACGGCGCCCCGGCGGAAACCTGGACCAAGGTTGACTACGCCTGGAAACTGGACTAATCCGGCATTTGCCCCATCAAAAAAAGGAACCTTCGGGTTCCTTTTTTTTCGCCTATATTGCGAGTGTAATAAACTGTAATGGCAGGCGAACGGTGTCGCGCTTCCTTATATAGTACGATCTGGAATGAGGAGAACCGCCATGAAAACTATCATTATTGCAGTCGCCGCGCTGGCGGCGCTAACCGGCTGCGCGACCCAGCGCCAAGGCTACTACGCTGCCGCGCCTGCGCGCGCGCAGGATCCCTATCAATGGCATACAGTTGAGGTGATGCCAGCAGGCTCGCAAACGCAGTCGGGTACCTGGACCGAGGAATTGCCGGCCCAGCCATCGCGTGTGACGTACAGCACGCAGCCAGCTTATACCACCACTTACGTCAGCCAGCCGGTCTACTACGCGCCAGCGCCGGTGTACTACGCACCAGCGCCGGCTTATTACTATCCGCCGGTGTCGATTGGTTTAGATTTTTCGTTTGGCCGCTGGTGCTGCGGTAGCCGTTGGGGCGGACGCGGTTACTACCGTCACCGCTGATCCTCAGCGCAGTACGTAGATCGAAGCTTGGTTCAGAACATTTTCTGAACATAGTTCATAAGCGGATGCGCCTGCCAGAGTGATGAGCAGTGCGCCAAATGCGATGTGTAGATAGCGTGCCATGACGGGCTCCTGGAGTTATTGGACTGGAGATGGTTCCAGCATAGTCCAGGGGTGGTGTTGCAGGCATCAGCCAAATGTCCGACGCCATGTAGGACAATTGCCCGTCTCTATCTTTTTACCAACTTTACTTGGTTTTCCACAGCGTGATCGGACCCGCTGGGCCGGTGTCCAGCGCGTTGGCGCGTTGCAGCCATTGTTCCAGCGCTTCCGGCTGCTTGAGGTGGATGCCCATGCCGTCTATGATGCCGACCTGTTCCAGCATGCTGGCGTTGATCTTGGCCTTGGAAACAGTCGGTGCGCCGGCTACCATGCGGTCATAGGCCTTGCGGGCCTTGTTTTCCCACTTGTGCAGGCTGCTCTCGTCGAAGCGATTACTCTCGAAATACACGGTCAGCGTGCCATCCGGATTGCCGAAGCCGACAATGCCCGCGCCCAGCCGGATATTGGCGTTGTTACCGGTATCAAAAGTGGGGGAGGGAACAAACACAGCGGCGCGACCATCGGTATCTGGGCGGCCAATCGGCGTATCTTTGCTGTATGTGCTGACTTCGGAAATAGATTTTTCTTGTGACATAGACTTATGCAGATTCAGGGGATAAGCAGAGGCGATGCGGGTTTGCATGGGAATGCAAATGACTAGTCATTGTAGCGTTAACCTAGTTCCAGTGGGCAATATGCCGGTACAAAAAGTTGTAACGGTGTGCATAGGTGTGAGCACTAAGCTATAGTTGATGTAATGCTAGCCTCGGGAGGATCGCATGTCAGAACACCAGGGACTCCGCGTTTTTATCATTGACGATAACGAGATGACGCGCGGGTTGCTGCGCGTGATTATCCAGAGCGACAAATACGACGTTGTGGGAGATGCAGGCACGGCGGAGTCAGCGCAATTGCGGCTGCGCTCGATACGCGCCGACATCATCTGCCTCGATGTGGTGATGCCTGATGGCGATGGACTGACCTTGCTGAACTGGATACGTGGAAAGCAGCCGAAAGCCGCCGTGCTGATGGTGACTGCCAGTACCGACCGCACCACGGTTGAGCAGTCGCTGCGTAACGGCGCCAAAGGCTACATCGTCAAACCCTTCAATCCCGGGACCGTGATCGACACGCTGGATAAAATCGCTACCCAAATCAAAACCCAGCGTGCCGCCGCGCGCGCTTAAAGATAGCGCGCAAACGCAAAGCCAGCACTGATCAGCAGGCTGCCAAATGCCGCCATGCGCCAAGTCTGCTGGTTGAGTGTGTTGGCCAACTCTGCCTTGGTGGCGAAAACCTTATACATCATCTCGGTCTGAGCCTTGAAGGCTTGGTCAATGTACGTTTTAAGGTTGAGTTCGATTTGCCTTGGCATGGCGTCTATTTTCCCGCTCAGAATGGCAAGCTCTTCTTTTGTGGCGTAATTGGATTGAATAACCTTCACAGTCAGTATAAGGTCATTAAGTGCTGCGTCATTGGTGTCGGTGGTGGTAGCCATAGTGTGATCCTTCGGCTGATCCGATTGATTGTCAAGCAAGCTCACGGGGCGCATGTCAGCCTCCTCTCTCCATATTGAAAGCAGCGTAGCTCTTCAATCTAGCCTGTATTGGAGGTAGCTCAGACGTGTGTCGCTCAAGCGTGAAAATAACGGGCAAACGCAAAGCCGGCGCTCAGTAACAGGGCGGTAAAGCCAGCCATCCTCCACGTGAGCTGGTAGACCGCGTTGGAGAGTTCTGCTTTGGTGGCAAACGTCTGGATGGCGTGAGATTGAAATGCCTGCTGGTTGCTGCTGATGACGTCCAGTTTGCCGCTGATGATGGCCAACTCCTCCTTTGTGGCATAGTTGGATTTGATGACCTCGACCGCAGTGGAGAGTTCGTTCATGATCGCGGGCTGTTTTTCAGGAATGGAGGAGTCATCATCCGGCTGGTTTGGTTCCTCGTCAAGCAAGCTCTTGTGAGTCATGATGGTCTCCGTGCTGTTATTGAGTGAGCGTAGCTGGTATCGCAGCCGCGAAAGTGGAGATGCATCAAAAGATTCGGCTGAAACGCAAGAAGCCCAGTCATAGACTGGGCTTTTCATTTAACTCTTAAGCTAATGCGAGGGGGGAGCGGTGGCGACATAGTGGCATCAACCTTACGGAGTGCGCTATCGGCTGCCGCAATTGCGCGGAAGATTTCACTGGCCTTGGCGAGATCTTCTTGGCGCTCAAATAGATTTGGTTTTCCACCCCGCGCAGTGACACGACTGACGGCCAAATCAGCATGAAGGTCAAGCCAGAATGCTGCGTCTGGTTCGATTACATTAGCGCGGATGTGTCCCACAATCGACTCGTAATTTTCGACCAAAATGCCCTGGTAGGCGATAGTCGAGTAGAAGTAGCGATCCAGAATAACAACGTGCCCAGCTTCCAGGGCTGGAATGATTTTTTTATTGAGATGATCCTGACGGCCACGGATGAAAAGTTCCAGTTCTTCATCACGTGGGAGTCGACCAACTAACGCGGAATCTCGGAGCTTTTGCCCCCATTCGCCATCCGTTGGTTCTTTCGACACAACGACGGTTTCACCTGCACCCTCTAGTGCTTCTTTCAGCAGGTTGACTTGCGTGGTTTTCCCCGCACCGTCGATGCCATCAATTGCTATTAATATGCCAGAGTAAGTATTAATTACACGAGTGTAGTATCAAGCCTGCGGCGTCGATCTTCAAAAATATAGCGTGCGCGCTTCTAAATCCAGAAGGCAGGAAGCGCGACCATTAGGCTAAATGCCACCACGGTCTTATCTTCCAAAATTTGGAATATCATCTTCCAAAAAATCAAAAGGGCTACAAGCCGAAACTTGTAACCCCTTGATCTTGCAGCGAATTCTTGGGGTGGCTGATGGGGCTCGAACCCACGACAACAGGAATCACAATCCTGGACTCTACCAACTGAGCTACAGCCACCGCTGTTTTGTTATTCAACTAGTGCTGAACAACGAGCCAGAATTATACAAGCCGATTCCGATTCCTGCAAATTTAATTGCAGCATTTTTTCCGGATTCTGCAGATGGCTTAAACATCAACCTTTTCAACCACCGGTTGTAGACCCAGCAAATCGGCAAACGCTTGCGCCAGTGCGCTCGCATCGCCGGTGGTGTAACCGCGCAGCACGCTGTCGCCGGATGGACGCAGCAAGCTGCCCGCTTCCAGCAGGCGGCCTAGCTGGCGTGCTACTGCATCGCCGGTATCGATCAGCGTGACGTCGCTGCGCGCGTGATCGTGCAGCACACGTTCAATGCCGTCGCGGACGAAAGGGTAGTGGGTGCAGCCGAGCACCAGCGTATCGGCGCCGTGCTTAAGCAGCGGCGCCACATAGCGCTCCAGCATCCCGGCAATGGCCGCCGTGTGCAGATCGCCTTTTTCGATTTCATCAACCAGACCCACTGCAGGCTGCAGCAAGAACTCGGCCTTGGTGGCTGCGCTGATTTGCTCGCGTAGCTGCAGGAACTTGTCGCCCTTGAGTGTGCGTGCTGTTGCCAGCACGCCGACCTTGCCGCTGCGCGTTGCAGCAGCGGCCGGCTTCAGGCCAGGCTCTACACCAACGACAGGCAGGTCGGGATGGCGTGCGCGCACCGCCTTGATAGCGGCCACGGTGGCCGTATTGCAGGCCACCACCAGCGCCTTGATGCCTTGCGCCAGCAGGAACTCCGTTACCGCCAGCGCGCGGTCAACTACATACTGCTCGGTCTTGTCGCCATACGGCGCATGGCCCGAATCGGCAAAGTACATCAGGTCTTCATGCGGGTACTGCGCGCGGATATGACGCAGTACCGATAGCCCGCCCACGCCGGAATCAAAAACACCGATAGGGGAACCGGGAGAGCGGGCGTTGTGCATCAGGCAGTCACAACAGGAACGTTGAGCTGCTCGATGCGGGTCTTCCATTCCGCAGGACCGGTGTTGTGCACCGAAGTACCTTGTGAATCCACCGCCACGGTGACTGGCATGTCGACCACTTCAAACTCGTAGATCGCTTCCATGCCCATGTCAGCAAAGCCCAGCACTTTCGATTGCTTGATGGCTTTCGATACCAGGTAAGCCGAACCACCCACCGCCATCAGGTATGCCGATTTGTGCTTCTTGATCGACTCGATCGCAGCAGGGCCGCGCTCGGCTTTACCGATCATCGCGATCAGGCCGGTTTGTTCCAGCATCATGTCGGTGAACTTGTCCATGCGGGTTGCAGTGGTTGGGCCTGCTGGGCCAACCACTTCATCACGCACAGGATCGACTGGACCGACGTAGTAGATCACGCGGTTCTTGAAGTCCACTGGCAGCTCTTCGCCTTTGGCCAGCATGTCCTGGATGCGCTTGTGGGCGGCGTCGCGGCCGGTCAGCATCTTGCCGTTCAACAGCAGGGTCTGGCCAGGCGTCCACGAAGCGACTTCTTCCTTGGTCAGGGTGTCCAGGTTGACGCGTTTCGATTTCTCGGTGTCCGGCGCCCACGATACATCAGGCCAGGTCGACAGCGGTGGCGGGGTCATGTAGGCAGGACCAGAGCCGTCCAGCACGAAGTGGCCGTGGCGGGTCGCGGCGCAGTTCGGGATCATGGCGACTGGCTTGGATGCAGCGTGCGTTGGGTGCATCAGAATCTTCACGTCCAGCACCGTGGTCAGACCGCCCAGGCCTTGCGCACCGATGCCCAGTGCGTTGATCTTGTCGCACAGTTCGATACGCAGTTCTTCCAGCTTGTTCTGCGGGCCGCGCTGCTTCAGCTCGAACATGTCGATGTCTTCCATCAGCACTTCTTTTGCCATCAGCATCGCCTTCTCGGCGGTGCCGCCGATACCGATGCCCAGCATGCCTGGCGGGCACCAGCCGGCGCCCATGGTTGGCACGGTTTTCAGTACCCAGTCGATCAGCGAATCGGATGGATTCATCATGATCATCTTCGATTTGTTTTCCGAGCCGCCGCCTTTGGCTGCTACTTTCACGTCAACGGTATTGCCTTCCACCAGTTCCATGTGGACCACGGCTGGCGTGTTGTCCTTGGTGTTCTTGCGGTCGAAGTGCGGGTCGGCGACGATCGATGCGCGCAGCTTGTTGTCGTCGTAGTTGTACGCGCGGCGCACGCCTTCGTTGACGGCGTCGGTGACGGTGCCGCTGAAGCCTTCAAAGCGTACACCCATGCCGATCTTCAGGAAGACGTTGACGATGCCGGTATCCTGGCAGATCGGACGCTTGCCCTCGGCGCACATGCGCGAGTTGGTCAGGATCTGCGCGATGGCGTCTTTCGCGGCCGGGCTTTGCTCGTGCTCGTAGGCGCGGGCCAGGTGCTCGATGTAGTCAGCCGGGTGGTAGTAGCTGATGTATTGCAGCGCGGCGGCGACGGATTCGATCAGGTCTTCTTGCTTTATGATGGTCATGATGTTCTCGCGTGGTTAGTGGGAATCGTTGTGGGTTTGGGTGGTGATGCGGTCGGTGTAAGAGATCGCTAGTGCCGACAGCAGGAACACCACATGGATCACGGTTTGCGCCGTGATCACTTGCGACGTGTACGACGCCGCGTTGATAAAAGTCTTCAGCAGATGGATCGACGAAATGCCGATGATCGCCATCGCCAGCTTGGTCTTCAGCACGGACGCGTTCACGTGCGACAGCCACTCAGGCTGGTCT
Source organism: Duganella flavida (assembly GCF_009857445.1). Classification (GTDB taxonomy): domain Bacteria; phylum Pseudomonadota; class Gammaproteobacteria; order Burkholderiales; family Burkholderiaceae_D; genus Rugamonas; species Rugamonas flavida. The sequence continues at coordinate 220,370 of NZ_WWCN01000012.1, read as the reverse complement.
GGATGGGATTCGAGATTCATGCGCGAGACGAAGGTTTCGTAACCGCCGATGATCACCATCACCAGCAGGTTGGAAATCATCACCACATCGATCAGGCCGAGCACGACCAGCATGATGGTGGTTTCATTGAGCTTCTCTGGCAGCGGTGCGCCGGGGACGGCCACTGCTTGCAGGATGTGCTGCAGCGCGGCTTCGTTGCCAAGCGCAGCGCCGATCAGGTCTTTGAGTTCGACCCAGAAATGGAATACATAGACGCACTGCGCCAGGATCAAGCCGAGGTACAGCGGCAGCTGCAGCCAGCGGCTCATGAAAATAAAAGCGGGCAGGGGGCGCAGCTTCGGTTTGGGCTCGGTCATTACGGCACAACTCCTTGAAATGAGGCAGACTAGGAAGACTGCCGACATTTTACACGTGCTGCCGGGCGATCGCATCGGTAGGGCATCATGAAAAATTGGTAAAATTGTCCGGCATGCCATCCTCCGCCGGGGATGTGTGTGGCTGTAAGGGCGCAGTAAGCGATCACGATTAAGGTTGATAGCAAACAATTACACCATTTGGAGACACCATGAGCAGCACTACTACCCAAGGTCCACAAGAATCCCGTATCTTCGCGCCACCGGCGGCGTTCGCATCGCAAGCCGCCGTATCCGGAATGGATGCCTACAACGTACTGTGCGCAGAGGCGGCGGCCGACTACGAAGGTTTCTGGGCGCGGCTGGCGAAAGAACACATCGAATGGCAAACGCCATTCACCCGTACCCTGAACGAAGACCAGGCGCCGTTCTACAAATGGTTCGAAGGCGGCAAGCTGAACGTCTCGTACAACTGCCTGGATCGCAATCTGAAGAACGGCAACGCCGACAAGACCGCCATCATCTTTGAAGCGGACGACGGCAAAGCCACGCGCGTGTCGTATAAAGAGCTGCACGAAAAAGTCTGCAAATTCGCCAACGGCCTGAAGTCTCGCGGCATCAAGAAAGGCGACCGCGTCATCATCTACATGTCGATGTCGGTAGAAGGCGTGGCCGCGATGCAGGCTTGCGCGCGTATCGGCGCGACCCACTCGGTCGTGTTTGGCGGCTTCTCGGCCAAATCGCTGCAAGAGCGCATCATCGACGCCGGAGCGGTGGCCGTGATCACTGCCGACGAACAACTGCGCGGCGGCAAACAGCTGCCGTTGAAAGCCATCGTTGACGAAGCGCTGGCACTGGGCGGCTGCGACACCATTAAGGACGTGATCGTCTACAAACGCACCGGTGGCGCGATTACCTTCAAAGAGGGCCGCGACCTTTGGCTGCATGATCTGGTCGAAGGCCAGTCTTCGGAGTGCGAGCCGGAGTGGGTGGATGCCGAGCATCCGCTGTTCATCCTCTACACCTCCGGTTCGACCGGCACCCCGAAAGGCGTGCAGCATTCGAGCGGCGGCTATCTGCTGTGGGCAGCGCTGACCATGAAGTGGTCGTTCGACATCAAGCCGTCCGACGTCTACTGGTGCACGGCCGACATCGGCTGGGTGACTGGCCACAGCTACATCGCTTACGGCCCAACCGCCGTTGGTGCGACGCAGGTGGTGTTTGAAGGCATCCCGACCTTCCCGAATGCGGGCCGGTTCTGGGAGACCATCGCCAAGCACAAAGTCAACATCTTCTACACTGCGCCGACCGCGATCCGTTCGCTGATCAAGGCATCGGATGTGGATCCGAAAGTGCATCCGAAAAATTACGACCTGTCGTCGCTGCGTTTGCTGGGCACGGTGGGTGAGCCGATCAATCCGGAAGCGTGGATGTGGTACTACACCCAGGTCGGCGGCGAGAAGTGCCCAATCGTGGACACCTTCTGGCAGACCGAAACCGGTGGCCACATGATCACCCCGCTGCCGGGCGCAACGCCGATGGTGCCGGGCTCGTGTACCTTGCCGCTGCCGGGCATCATGGCCGCGATTGTGGATGAGTCTGGGCATGATGTGCCGAACGGGCAGGGCGGGATTTTAGTGGTCAAGCGTCCTTGGCCGTCGATGATCCGCACCATCTGGAATAACCCGGATCGCTTCAAGACTTCTTACTTCCCGGAAGAGTTGGGCGGCCAGATGTACCTGGCGGGCGATGGCGCGATTCGGAACAAGGATACCGGCTACTTCACCATCACCGGCCGTATCGATGATGTGTTGAACGTGTCGGGCCACCGCATGGGCACGATGGAGATCGAGTCGGCGCTGGTGGCGAATCCGCTGGTGGCTGAGGCGGCGGTGGTCGGCAAGCCGGATGATACGACGGGTGAATCGATCTGCGCCTTTGTGGTGCTGAAGCAGGCGCGTCCTACCGGTGAGGATGCCAAGAAGCTTGCGCTGGAGCTGCGTAACTGGGTGGCCAAGGAGATTGGTCCGATCGCCAAGCCGAAAGAGATCCGTTTTGGCGACAACTTGCCGAAGACGCGTTCGGGCAAGATCATGCGTCGACTGTTGCGTGTGCTGGCCAAGGGCGAGGTGATTACGCAGGACGTGTCGACGCTGGAGAATCCGGCGATTCTGGAGCAATTGAAAGAGGCTTCCTGATAAATTTTGTACTCTCGGGAATCTTTGCTATAATTCGGCGCTTCCTGATGTTCGGGAAGACCTGGAGAGGTGGATGAGTGGTTGAAGTCGCACGCCTGGAAAGCGTGTATAGGGTCAAACCTATCGGGGGTTCGAATCCCCCTCTCTCCGCCAGAATTAGTACCAAAAAGGTACACAGCAATATTAAAAAAACCGCAGTTCTCCTCTGAGACTGCGGTTTTTTTTCGTCCGCTAGCGTCCGCCAGCGTCTCGTAACATCCGGTATCCGTTGACCCACTTATTGGCACATGACTGAGCAGTCGCAAAACTAAATGGTCTAAAAACGGTCAAATGTCCTTTCAGCTCACCAGCATGGAGGAGACCATCATGCCCAGACGCGTGCTACCCCTGACGGACGTTCAAATCAGAAATGCCAAACCGCGCGACAAGCCCTATTCGCTGACGGACGGGCATGGCCTGTACATCGAGATCACGCCGACTGGCTCGAAGTTGTGGCGGATGAAGTTTCCACAGCGGGGGAGAGGCTACAACCGACTTTCGTTCGGCGCGTATCCTGTCGTAAGCCTGCTGGAGGCGCGTGAAAAGCGCTTCTTGACCCAGCGGCTGATGGCGCAGGGCATCGACCCAGCCCAGCATCGCGATGACCAGAAGCGGCAAACTCTGGAGAAAGCATCTAATACCTTTGAGCTGGTGGCGCGCGAGTGGCATGGCAACAAAGTGCCCACATGGAGTGCGCGCACTGCCGACAACACCTTGCGCAGACTGGAACTGGATATTTTCCCTGCTATCGGCCGTCGTCCCATTCACGAAATCCGGCACCGCGAATTGATCGATGCCTTGCGAAAGATCGAGAGTCGCGGATCGCACGAGGTAGCGCACCGGCTCAAGGCGGTGTGCGCGCAAATATTCAGCTACGGCATTCAGATCGGGCTGCTCGAACGCAATATCGCTGCGGACATGAAGGACGTGCTGAAGACGGTGCGGCAGAGTCACTTCGCCAGTATCGACACGGATGATTTACCGGGATTTCTCGACAGCATCCGGCGCAACGAATCGCGCATGCTGAAACCCACGTTGATCTGCTTGAGGCTGATGATGCTGGTGTTTGTTCGCACGAGCGAACTGATTGAGACACCTTGGAGTGAAATCGACTTGGAGAAAGGAGAATGGATCATTCCTTGGCAGCGCATGAAGCGTGGCCGGATCACGGTCAATCCGGATATGACCAACCACCACGTTTGCCTGTCATGGCAAGCGCTGCTGCTCTTACGCGAGTTGCATGCGATCACAAGCGGCGGTGTCTACTTGTTCCCCAATTTGCGCGACCACACTCGACCGATCAGCAACAACACCATCCTGAAGTCGATAGAACGCATGGGCTACAAGGGAAAGATGACCGGGCACGGTTTCCGCGCGCTGGCCATGACCACTATCAAGGAGCGGCTCGGCTATCGGCATGAGGTCATTGACCGGCAACTGGCGCATGCACCGCCCGACAAGCTGTCAGCGGCTTACGACAGGGCGCAGTACTTGGCCGAGCGAAAAGCCATGATGCAGGCATGGGCCGACTACATCGATAGCCTGTAGCGCACACACGTCCCGTGTTGGCGTTGCTGGCCGAGGTCATTGTGCTGGTGCGCAGACAGCGTGTGAGTCGCGCGTGCTTTGCAGGAATAGCAGGCGCTAGTTGATGCAGCGCAGAGTGCGCCGCTGGCGTTTGGTTATAGTGGTAGACGATGTGTCGTCGGTTAGTAGCAAGCCATGTTTTCGTTTCACTCAAACTGGCTTGCCCTGCGGGGCGGATCTCGCTGCGCTCGCCTGACTGCATTCGCTCCGTTTACCAAAATTGGTCAGGGCCTCGTGATGAATACCGACCCCACTCTTTGCAAATCCTTAGCGCCTGCCGCAAAGGCGACCGCGCAACCATCCGCGCCGCCGTCATCGGCGTGCACGGCTCTACCATTGAATACGCCACTCTGTTTGATCGTTTAGCCGCTATGCAAATGAAACCGGCCCAATGTCTGCGGGCCGCCGCGTTACTAAGGCGTTTGTTATCGTCTCCTGCCGCTGCGAGCAGCCGCGAGCGGTACGTCGAGCTGAAGCACTTGTTTACGAAGACGCAGCGCTTCGATCAAGCCTTGCTTGGTACCGGGCGATTGATCGCTGGAGGTTAGCAAAGGCAGGGCATTCATGGGGCGCTCGATTATCGCTAAATCAAAGCGTGCGCGCGTGCTAAACTTCTAAATTAAGCTAGAATTTGTGCTAAATTAACAATTAAACAGAGGTTGAGCAATGCCAGCAACGCAGATGTGCTATGGCCGTGATTTTTTGACTGCGGTGGTTATTAAGGTGGATTTTCCTACTACCCCGTTGACTCTTACGGAAGAGAAAAATCCGTTCTTGGACAAGGTGAGTGAAAGGTTCCCTCATCTTTCTGCTGCGCCGTTGCGCGAAATGATGTTCAACTTTGCTGATGGTGTTAGCGATGTCGTGCATCGCGATTTTGGTTTTGCCTGGACTGCTCTAAAGAGTCCTGGCGGAACTGTAAGTTTGGCGTTAGGGCATGATGCGTTAACGCTGACCTATGGGCCGAGTGATTACGTTGGCTTTGATGCATTTTTCGAAGAGTTTTCCTTTATTCTTGACGCGCTAGTCGACAATTTTGGTATGAGGCATTTCACGCGTGTTGGACTGCGATATGTTAACGAGATTCGGTTGCCAGGCCGCGCTTTGGATTGGGCAGGAATCATTGACGAACGCCTTGTTTCGGCCACGCTGGCGCCGGCGCTTAATGGTGGGCGTTTACTGAGGTCGATGCATCAAGTCTGTGAGCAGCATGATGAAGATCAAGTGCTATTGAATTATGGGCTAGTAAACCCAGATTACCCTGCGCCGCTCGTGCAGCGTCATTTTATTTTGGATATCGACAGTTTCCGGCAAAGTGTAATCACGGTCGACGAGACGAAAAATTGCATTAAACGACTTAACAATTTATGTACCGATACCTTTGAAAATAGTATTGGTAGTGATTTACGTTCATTGATGGAGCCTGAAAATGAGTAGTTACTTCTCGACACCAACTGGTGGTAAAGGCTATACCGCACCGTCAGGTACAGATGCTAAGGCTGCTGTCAAAACTCCTCAAAATTCGTCACAGGCGTCGCTTGCTGACCAAGCTAGGAAGACTATGAAAGCTACCATTAATGCGTACGGATCTGGAAAAACAACTGTGACGGTCCGGCGTTATGGCATCAAGTAAACGGTCAACATACTGCGAAAGTATTGGAGATAGGTATAGGCAGGGGGATGTACTGCGAGACGTAAAGATCATTGAGTGGGCTGAGGTTGTTGACGATGCCTTGGAGGTAACTGAACGAAGGCTTCCTTATGCAGTTGTGCTGTCGCAAGAGTGCGATCTAGAGCATGACTATGCAAACAGGAATAACTTGGAGAAGTGCAAGACTGATACTGATAAATTTTTGCAGACGATTTTGCTTTGCCCTGCCTATCCAGCTGCGCAGTTAAGGGTAGGTGCGCATCTTCAGGAACTTGAACAAAAGATGCAGAAGTTTAACTCCGAACAATGGAAGCGATTGAAGCAAAATAATGACTATCGGTATCACTACCTCGTCGAGGATGAAGATAAACAAGTTCCGGAACTTGTGATCGATTTCAAGCATTATTTTACGATTCCAAGGTCCGTCGCATATCGGCCTGAATTTAGAAGTAATTTGACTGCAAGTCTTGACGATTTATTTAGAGAGCATCTTTCCAGTCGTTTCGCGTATTACCTAAGTAGAATTGGTCTTCCTGAACTTGAAAGTGCTGCCTGATATGAAGAGTTGTGTGATGTTAAATCCTTTCTAGATTAAACGACAATCAACAGCGACCGGGTATGGAGTCGGGGCGGCGGGTAGCATTTGGATTACTGAGGGGAACGATCGCGTGAATACTAGAAAATTGGGCCTATCTCTCGTTTAACGTCTGATCGCGGACAAGCAGACTTTGAATAATAGAGGCGAGACGGTGGGCGGAGATGGGAACAGTTGCGCATACATGTCTCCACTGAGTTGAACAAGGAAGCTTGTTTCGAGTCAACGTTTGGGATCGAGATTACGGATCAGTGTTTGTTGTAATTAACGCCACTTTAAAGACCATGTCTGGCGGCCTGAACAATAGGGAGGCCTTTGTTTATAAGGGCTTCTTTTCAGTTCGAATCCCCCTCTCGAATTGAAAAAAGCCGCCTTCGGGCGGCTTTTTGCATTTCTGGCGGAGAGAAGCAAGGCCCCTGCGGGCCTTGCGTGGGGGATTCGAAGGCATCGCCCCTGCAGGGGCGAGCCGCTCCGAATCGCCATTTTGCTGCCGCTGCGCGGCAGCGCCCCGAAGGCGCCGCGTGTAGCGACTGCAAAAATTCCTACTGGCATTATTCTCTCGCGCTAATTTTCGCGCATGGCGATATAGCCTCCGAGCATTCATAGAGCTGCAACGTTCAGCGCAAAAAACCGCTACCGTATTGAGTTAGATCAAACGTTCTGCTCGTGTGTCCAAATGACAGAGCTGACTCCATCGCCGCCAGAGCTGACTCCATCGCCGCCATTGTTGTGTGGACCAGGGAACGCTTCAAAGGTGGGGGAAGGTACTGATCCTTAAAGTAAAAGAGGCTGAAGCGGCCTCTTTTTGATCGTTCAAATCAGGGTTGCTGTAACTGTCCGATAACGCTGGCCACCTTGGTGGTAATCATATCCACCGCCGGGCCATTTGCCCCATGCGGAATAATGATGTCCGCGTAGCGTTTGGTTGGCTCGATGAATTGCTTGTGCATCGGGCGCACCGTTTCCAGATACTGCCCGACCACGCTTTCCACCGAGCGGCCGCGTTCGACGATATCGCGTTGCATACGGCGGATGAAGCGGATATCGGAAGCGGTATCGACAAAAATCTTCAACGACATCAAGTCGCGTAAGTCCGGGTCATACAAGGCAAACAGGCCCTCAATCACGATCACTGGGGCTGGCTTGACTGGAATGGTCCGGTCGGAGCGATTGTGCAGCGTGAAGTCGTACTCCGGCATTTCGATTGCCTGACCATTGCGCAAGGACTGGATATGCTGCACCAGCAGCGGCCATTCAAAAGCCTGCGGGTGGTCGTAATTCGTCTGGGGGCGGACTTCAGGAGGGAGGTGGGTCTGGTCGCAGTAGTAATCGTCCTGCATCACGACCGAGACCATATCAGTGCCAAACTCGGCTAGTACTTTTTGAGACACAGTGGACTTGCCACTGCCGCTACCGCCGGCGACGCCAATAATAAACGGTTGGAAGGAAATCGTATTCATGCCGAATGATACCGGAACTGCGGCTATATCGACAGGGAGAGGCTGATCTAATGCGGCTTGCAGCGGATGCCGCAGTGGCCCGGCAAAGCGCATCGATGACAATGAAGCGCCGAGACGCCGATTAATTTCCCTGCCTTATCGTGATTATTTACGCATTTTTTCTTTTGGGCAAGATGGTATGCTGGGCGCTATGATTTTGGTCACGAAACGATAAACAATATGAAAAATGAAGGTAAGCGGGAAAAGAACTGGAAAGACTTGTACATGAGGTCAAACAAACTGGCGCGTGCAAAGCAGCTGGGTTTTGACTACCCTCGGGTTTCCGAAAACGAGCTCATAAAAAAGCCGGTTTCACAGAGTGGCGAACGAACCAATGTTCTTTTCGTTTGCAGCAAGAATCAATGGCGAAGCCCGACGGCGGAGGCGGTGTGGCGTGGTCATCCTCAATTGAACGTCAGGTCTGGCGGCACAAGTCCCAACGCGCGGCACCACGTTTCAGAAGCTGACATTCGATGGGCTGATGTCATCTTGGTGATGGAAGAGAAGCATAAATCGCGGTTGAAAGCAGAATACACGCGGGTCCTGGATTTTAAGCCCATCCACGTACTTGATATTCCTGATGACTACCAGTACCTGGATGCCGAACTCATTGAGCAGCTGAAGCAAACCGTGCCATCGATTCTGATGATCGAGTGATTTTCACTCGATCAAAGAAACGCCCGTACCTCCACCTGCGCCCGGCAGGCGACAGCGGCCTTGCGGCCCCACGCCAGGGCCTCCGCCAGGCTGGCCGTCTCCAGCACCCAAAAGCCGCCGACGAACTCTTTCGATTCCAGATATGGCCCGTCGGTGACGCTCGGGGCTCCGCCTGCCGTTAGCCGGACAGACTTGGCGCTTTCGATCGGCGCCAGCCCTCCCACGAAAACCCGCACGCCGGCGGCCCTCATCTCCGCATTGAGCGCGTCGATTTCGCGCCCCATTGCATCATCCTCAGAGACGGCTGGGGCGTAGCCGAGAGGGCGGTGAATCGCTACTAGATACTGTGTCATGGCTTCTCCTTAGTTTGTTGTCATTGTATCGACGAACGAGGACCGCAGAATTCGACAAATGCGATTGCTGATTGTTAAGAAAGTAGTAGAATCGGGCGCTAATTCCACTCAATAGCGAGTCTCCCCTTGAGCGACAGCCTACCGGTACGCGTGTTGCGCGCCGCCTTGCACCGGTATACGGATATGCTGGAAGAGGGCGACCAGGACCTGCAGGGCTGGCGTAACCGCTTGCTGGATGGGCTGTGCGCCGTGGCGTTCTGGCTCGGTGTGCTGGCCGTAGTGCCGAGCATGTGGGGCGGCGCGTGGCAGGGCCACTGGCCGTTGGTGATCACTGACCTCATCGCGCTGGCCGGCACCGGCTGGCTGCACTACCGGCGCGACCTCGCTTATCAAACCCGTGCCCTCGGCATTCTCGCCATCGCCTACCTGATCGCCGTGGTGCTGCTGTTTTCCCTCGGGCCGCTGTCGCAAATCTACCTGCTGGCCGTGCCGGTGCTGTGCACGGTGCTGATCGGCAGCGTGCCGGCCATGCTGGCGCTGCTGTGGTGTAGCGCCACGCTGTTCCTGGCCGGTTACGTCGGCGGCATCGAACCGGGCATGGCCATCGTGGTGGTGAGTTCATTCGCCCACTGGGCCATCCTGAGCGTGAATTTCCTGCTGGTGTCGACCGTGCTGACGCTGTCCTGCACCTATCTGCTGCATGGCCTGGATGGCGCACTGGCGCGCCAGCGCGCTACGCACGCCCGCAGCCACGAGAACGAAATCCGCTACCGCCAGACGCTGGAAGCGCAGATCGTCACGCTGCATGCGCGTGAGGCCGATTTGCGCGCGTCGCAGGCGCGCCAGGCGGAGTTGCTTGCGGCGCAGCGGGCGGCGGAAGTATCGAACCAACTCAAGAGCGATTTCCTGGCGATGATCAGCCACGAGGTGCGCACGCCGCTGGGTGGCGTGATCGGCATGCTGCGCTCGGCCCTGAAAGAAACCCAGCTCGCGGATAGCACCCGCAGCAAGCTGCGTCTCAGCCTGAGCAACGCCGAGGTGCTGCTGCAGATCATCAACGACATCCTCGACTTCTCGCGTCTGGAAGCCGGCAAGATGCCGCTGGAAATCCTGGACTTCGACCTCGGCGGCCTGCTGCACGACGTGGTGGGCCTGTTGGCCGACCGCGCCGAGACCAAGGATATTACGCTGATTGCCGAAGTCGATCCGGCTCTGCCGGTCTGGTGGCGCGGCGATCCGACGCGTTTGCGGCAAGTGGTGGTCAACCTGGTCGGCAACGGCATCAAATTCACCGAGCACGGCGAAGTGCGCGTCAATGTGGCGCAAGATGAAGGGCGGGGCATCATGCTCACCGTGCGCGACAGCGGCATCGGCATCGAGCCCGATGTGCTCGGTCGCCTGTTCCAGAAATTCGAACAGGCAAGCACTGCCACAGCGCGCAAATACGGCGGCGCTGGGCTGGGCCTGGCCATCTGCAAGAACATCGTCGCCGTCATGGGCGGCCGCATCGAGGCCAGCAGCGAGCCTGGCGTGGGCAGCGTGTTCCGCGTGTACCTGCCGCTGGAGCGCGGCTCGCCGATGCCGTTGATGCACGTAGAGACCCGCCGCCCGCACGCTGCCCGCCTTGCGGTGCTGTGCGCGGAAGATGGCAGCACCAACCAAGTCATCTTGCGCGAGCTGCTGGGCGAGATGGGCCACACCGTCACCATCGCCGAGGACGGACAGGCCGCGCTGGAACAACTGGCCGCCTACGACTATGACCTGGTCATCATGGACGGCCGCATGCCGCGCTTGGATGGCATGGCCGCCTTGCAGCGCCTGCGTGCCGGGCTGGACGGTGTACGCGACGCTACCTTGCCGGTCATCGCGTTGACGGCCAACGCCACGACCGAGGACCGCCAGCGCTTCCTCGCAGCCGGCGCCAGTGGCTTCCTGCCCAAGCCTATTGATGAAGTGGATTTGCACGCCGAGATCGCGCGCCAGCTGGATGCCTTGCTGGCGCAGGGCAAACCGCTGGTTGGCGAGCAGCACGCCATCGCTGCAGGCGCACCACCGCTGGCGGAGCTGGATGCCATGTTCGGCGTAGCGCAGTTGCCGGTGTCCGGCGCGCGGCCAGCGGAAGAAGGGGGCAAGCTGTATCAGGCTCTGCGCTCTGCCTTCCTGATCGAAGGGCCGCGCTTGCTGGCGGTGGCGCGACAAGGCGTGGCCGATGGCGACGCCATGATGGTGGCCCTGGCGGCACATAGCCTGATGGGCGGGGCCGCATTCCTCGGCGCCGATACGCTACACGCTTGCTGCGCCCAGATCGAGAAGCTGGCCGATGCCGGTGAACTCGCCGCCGTAACGCCCCATCTTGCGATACTCCGGAGCGAGCTGGCGCAGACTTTGGCGGAGATTAGTTCGCCGGTTCAGATGGCTTAACCGGGGCGTTGGCGATGCCGTATGCCAGCGGCCAGCTATCGGGCAGATACCAGGTACCAAATACACGGTCGAGGAACGGCAGCGTCGATGAAAAATTACGGTCCAGCGGCGCAATGCTGGTGTGATGCCAATGATGGAAGGCCGGCGTGGCGATCAGCGATTCCAGCGGGCCGAGCCGCACTCGCAAGTTGGAGTGGATGAAAAATCCCCACACGGTGCCGATGATGATGACCAGTGCCGGCGTGACGCTGCCACCCGCACTGGCGCCGGCCAGGCCCAGGATGTATAACGGCGTCATGCCGAACAAACGGGTGACGATCATATCGACCGGATGGGCATGGGTATTAATCAGGAAATACAGATGCTCAGGCTGATGATGCACCGCATGGAAATGCCACAGCCACGGCAGCTTGTGGCTCAAGCGGTGGCCCCAATAAAAGCCCACCTCCGCGATCAGCAAGGACAACAGCAGCTTGATCACCAGCGGCAGCGCGCCCACAGCGGCGGGCAGGGCCGCAGGCAGCGCAGCTTGCGCGCCAACGGCGACCACCGCCATCAGCGCGCTGAGGATAGCGGCCGGCAGCAGGCTGTTGAGAAAGTACAGGCCGAGATTAATCGCCAGCGCGCGGCGCGACAGCCGCACTTTGCGCACCGACAGCCAACGCTCCAGCGGCACAAATACCAGCGACAGCAGCACCAGCCAGACCCCCAGCCGTACCACGTTGACCGCAAAAGTGGGCAGGTAGGCGAGGATATCGTTGATGAGTGTCATGGCGCAGATGATAGAGGAAATGAAAAATGCCGGGCAAAAGCCCGGCATTGCACGATGCTGACCGTGATTACGCTGCCTTGGTCTTGGCAGCTTTGCGGCGCGCCATAAAGCCGACCAGGCCAAGGCCCAGACCCAGCATGCCCCAGGTTTGTGGCTCAGGTACGGCGGCAGTCATCGATACGCCGTCCAGCAACGAGAACGGCGGTACACCGGCTGGCGTGCCCACTGCCAGGAAGCTCAGCACTTCGCTGGTGTTGGTTGCGGTGAAGGTGAAGGTCTCTTTCTGCCAGCCGGTAAAGCCGTGGTTGACGTTGCTCTTCACAGCGGTCGACTGGGTTTGGCCGCCCAGCGATACTTGCCACTGCTCGGTGGTGTCGCCCGTGAAGCCGGACTGCTGGGCGCCGGCCCAGTAGAAAGTCAGGTTGTACTGCTGGCCGGCCACCAGGCCATTGACCGTTTGCGACAGCGGTGCGATTTCAAACGCGCCATCGGAGGCGACGAAATTGCCGCCGACCGGGCTGGCGGTGAGGCCGTTGGCCGAACCGTTATTCGGGCCCCACATTTGCAGGTTGCCGTAGCTGCCGTTCACGCCGCTGGTGTCCACGTTCGAGCCATTGAACAGGAAGTTGTAGCCGTTCGTGGTCCAGCCTGTCAGTTGATGGCCGCCCCAGTTGATCTGACCGTAGTCGCCGGATTCGAAATTGCCGTTGGTGATCAGTTCGGTCGACGCGCTGGCAACGCCGCTGCACAGGGCGGCGGCTGCGGTGACGGCCAGCATGAGGGATTTGATACGCATGTAAAAGCTCCAGAGTCGCATTTTGGGCGGGCATCCGGCCGCCATCGGTTAGTCAAGTTTGATGTTAAGGGTGCATCAAAGGGTGCATCAAACTTATCGAATTAATATTGTGCCAAAAATAAATGCCAATAGAAATGTTTTTATTTTGTAATTTGAGTTGTCATTGGTTTAATGATCGTGCTAGCTTTTTCGCCATCATGAAGCTTTTCAATATCATTGCCTGGATTGGTGAATTTCATAATTGCGGTGCGCGTGTGGCGCCAGCACAATGGTGCGCATAAAAATATGTGAGACATCCCTATGAATATCCGCCTCGCCGCCTTGCTGGCTGTCGTGTCTTCGTCCGCGATTGCAGCGCCCAACGAATTGAAGGTGTATGCCGGCCATCCGCTGGAAGCCGGACGCATCAGCATTTCCGATTTTGATACCAGCAAGACGCTGGACGGTGATGCCGTCGCCATCCCCAAGACGCCGGATGGCGTGGTCGCCGTCAGCAAATCGGCCAAGGCGAAAAAGGATGATGCGCTCACGCTGAATTTCAACAAGGCCTGGTACGCCAGCCTGCGCGTGCAGAGCGGCAAGCCGGTCGATCTGCGGCCGTATCTGGCCAAGGGCGTGCTGGCGCTGGATGTCAACGTGGAAGAGCTATCGGCCGGCGGCCTGTCGTTCCGCGTCAGCTGCGGCGACAAGTGCGAGCGTAGCGTGCCGTATGTGATTCCGGCGCGCGCCGCAGCCGGAAAAGGCTGGCAGCACCTGGTGATGTCGGCCAGCTGCTTCTATCGCGAGGGCGACGATTTCAGCAAAGTCACGCAGCCGTTCGAACTAAATGGCACTGGTGCGGGCAAGGTCGCCATCGCCAACGTGCGGTATCTCCCGAGCGGCACGCCCAACTTCAGCTGCCCGGATTACAAAACCGTCGCCGTCACGCCCGACAAACTGAACGAGTCCTGGTCGATCAGCTGGTGGACCGCGCGCCATGAGAGCAAGGTGGCGGAAGCGAACAAGCTCGGCAAGAGCGCGCAAGTGGTTTTCATCGGCGACTCGATTACCGAGGGCTGGGAAAAGAGCGGTGCGCCAGTCTGGTCGCGTTACTACCAGCCGTTGAATGGTCTGGCGCTGGGCTTCGGCGGCGACCGTACCGAGAACGTGCTGTGGCGCTTGCAGCACGGTGAAGTGGACGTCATCGATCCGAAAGTCGCGGTCCTGATGTTCGGCACCAATAACACCGGCCATCGCCAGGATGGTGCGACGATCACGGCCCAAGGCATCAAGCGCAATATCGAAGAGCTGCAGCAGCGCCTGCCGAATACCAAAATCCTGCTGCTGGCCATCTTCCCGCGTGGCGAAAAGCCGGACGACGACCTGCGCCAGCTGAACGACAAGATCAACACCATCATCGCTGGCTATGCCGATAATCAGAAGGTGTTCTTCGCCAATCTGAACCAGGCCTTCCTGCAAGCGGACGGCACGCTGTCGCGCGACATCATGCCGGACTTGCTGCACCCGAACGAGAAGGGCTACGCAATCTGGGCCAAGGCCATGGCGCCGGAACTGGCCAGGCTGCTGCCGGCATCCACGCAGTACGCGTGGGATAACGTCTCGATCGGCGGCAGCGGCTTCGTCTCCGGCCTCATTACCAGCAAGACCGAGAAAGACCTGATCTACGCCCGTACCGATGTCGGCGGCGCCTATCGCTGGGACGTAAAAAAAAACGCTGGATTCCGCTGATGGACTGGGTGTCCGATAAGGACACCGGCCTGCTCGGGATCGAATCGCTGGCCATCGATCCATCCTCGCCCAACAAATTGTACCTGTCCGCTGGCATTGCCTATCTCAACGGCGGCGCCAGCGCGATCCTCAAGTCCGACGATTACGGCCAGACCTTCAAGCGCATCGACGTCACCAGCCAGTTCAAAATCCACGGCAACGGCATGGGGCGCGGCAACGGCGAGAAGCTGCAGGTCGATCCCCACAACGGCAAGATCCTGTACGTGGGCACGCGCGCCAACGGCCTGTTCAAGAGCACCGATGAAGGCCTGACGTGGCACAGGCTAGCCGGCCTTGATGTCACCACCACCAACAACAAAAATGGCATCAGCTTCGTGCTGCTGGACGGCGGAAAAATCTTCGTCGGCGTTTCGCGTTATGGCGACAATATGTACGTCTCGGCCGACGGCGGCAAGAGCTTCAGCCTGATGCAAGGCGGCCCAAGCAAGCTGATGCCCGGCCGTGCGGTGGCCGTCAATGGCAAGCTGGTGGTCACGTTCGCACAGGGCGCCGGACCGCATGCCGACAAGGCCAAGGGCGAAGGCCTGGAAGAGGGCGGCGTGTGGCAGTACGACATCGCCAGCGGCCGCTGGGCCGATATCTCGCCGTCGCTGAACCGCGCCTACTCCGGCATCACGGCCGATCCGGCCAACCCGCAGCGCATGATCGTCTCTACCATTTCGCATTACCAAATGCGCGGCGGCATCGGCGACCAGTTCTACGAAACGCTGGACGGCGGCAAGCGCTGGAACAGCATCGTCGCCAACGGCGTACAGATCGACAGCAACGGCGTCAGCTGGATCGCAGGCAGCTTCATCCACTGGACCGCCAGCATCGAGTTCGATCCGTTCGATACGCGGCGCTTGATGGTCGTCTCCGGCAACGGCGTGTTCATGTCGACCGACATCCATGCGGACAAGCCGGTGTGGAAGTTCGAGGATATGGGGCTGGAAGAATCGGTGCCGCTGAATCTGGTCAGTATTCCCGGCGGTCCGGTGATTTCCGCCATCGGTGATTACGATGGCTTCCGTCACACCGATGTTACGCAATACTCGCCTATCCACACGCCGACCATGGGCACCACGTGGGGCCTCGACTACGCAGCGCGGGATCCGAAGGTGGTGGCGCGCGCCGGCAGCGCCATTTACATCTCGCACGACATGGGCATCAGCTGGAAGAAGACTGCCAGCATGAACGGTGTGAAGGGCCAGCTGGCGCTGGGCGCCGATGGCAAAGTGCTGCTGCACTGCCCGGAAAAATCCACCACTTGCTACCGCACTGTCGACGAAGGCGCAACGTGGAGCGAGGTGCAAGGCTTGCACACACAGCGCGGCCGCGCCGTGGCCGATCCGCTTAATCCGCGCAAGTTCTACGCACTGGCCGATGACCGCCTGCTGGTCAGCACCGACGGCGGCGCCAGCTTCGCGCCAACCGCAGCCGCGCTGCCATCAGCGCAAGGGTCGAAAGCCTTACGGGCCGTGCCGGGCCGCGATGGCGATGTCTGGATCGCGCTGTATGACGGCGGCCTTGCCCGCACCACTGATTCCGGCGCCAGCTTCACGCAGCTGAAAGGCGTCAGCTACGCGGCGGCAGTCGGCTTTGGCAAGGCCGCGCCAGGTGCGAGCTATCCGGCGGTCTACATCTGGGGCGAGGTCGGCGGCGTACGCGGCGTGTTCCGGTCCACCGACAGCGGCGCCTCCTGGCTACGCATCAACGACGATCAACATCAGTACGGCGGCCCCGGCGACGCGCAGTTTGTGGTGGGCGATATGAACACTTTTGGGTTGGTTTACATGAGCACGGCCGGTCGCGGCATCGTGTTCGGCAAGCCAAAAACGTAATTTCTTTAAAGAATTTAGTTAATTTCGTTATGGATAAAGCGAAATTTTTCATATCTGCACCATCCGGGTGGGATGTAACCTTTAAAAGGGCACATACGTCTCGGATCGGGGTAGTCGAAATGCAGATGAAGTCACACCGGATTGCGCTGCTGTTTAATGCAAATAAGATATTTGATCGCGAGGTCATCGCAGGCGTGGCCGCGTACCTGAGTTCCACGCGCGCGGCGTGGGATCTATTTTTGGAAGAAGACTTCCGCCTGCGCCTGCCCGGCATCGAGCGCTGGCAGGGCGACGGCATCATCGCCGACTTTGACGATCCCGCCGTGGCCGAGGCCCTGACTCGCACCCGCATCCCGGTGGTGGCGGTGGGGGGCTCGTACGAAAATCAGAGGGCCTATCCTGAGGACGTACCTTATGTCGCCACCGACAACTTCAAGCTGATTAAAATGGCGCGCGATCATTTGATCGAGGCCGGCCTGCGCCACTTCGCCATGTTCTCGCTGCCGGAAGCGCAGGAAAACCGCTGGGCGCAGGAGCGCGAGCACGCTTTCTGCTCGCTCATGAAGCAGGACAAAATGGAGCCGCATATCTATCGCGGCCTGGGCACCAGCGCGCCGTCGTGGGACGAGGCGGTGGAGCAGCAGATCCAGTGGCTGCATAGCCTTCCCAAGCCAGTCGGCATCATCGCCGTCACCGATGCGCGTGCGCGCCAGCTGATGCAGGCTTGTATCATGGCCGGCATTGCAGTGCCGGAGCAGGTGGCGCTAATCGGCATCGACAACGATCCGCTGGCGCGCATGCTGACCCGCATTCCATTGAGCTCCGTGATTCAAGGCGCGCAGGAGATGGGCCGCACCGCCGCCCACCTGCTGGATCAGATGCTGCACGGCGTGCGCATGAGCGGCACGCGCGTGCTGGTGCCGCCGGTCGGCATCAACGTGCTGGCCTCGACCCAGCATGAAGCGCCCAAGCATCCGAACGTGATGCGTGCGCGCCACTTCATTCGCCAGTACGCCTGCCAGGGCATCAAGACGCACCAGGTGGCGGAGTATGTGGGTATCTCGCGTTCGTCGCTGGAGTCCTACTTCCGGCAGGAGCTCAATTGCAGCGTGCATGATGTGATCCTGCGCTTCAAGCTCGATGCGGCGACGTCGATGCTGGCGCGCGGGGAGCGCAGCATCGCCGAGGTGGCGCTGTGCTGCGGCTTCACCTCGGTGCAGTACATGCATGCAGTGTTCAAGCGCGAACTCGGATGCACGCCGCGCACCTACCAGGACCGCGCCATGATGGGCATTGTCGATGATGGATCGGCATTGCCGCCGCCCGAACTGGCAGCGTAAATCATGACCGCAATTGGTGATTTTCATAATTGCGGCTAATGTTTAAGCGGGTCAAAATTCTTCAGCTACTTTGGAGATGAGACCTTGAATAATAATGTGAATACGCCGCGCGAGCAGGCGATCTATCCCAGCCTCGCGGGCAAGCGCGTGGTCATTACCGGCGGCGGTAGCGGCATCGGCGCCGGCATCGTCGAAGCCTTTGCGCAGCAAGGCGCAAAGGTTACTTTCCTCGATATCGCAGAAAAGGATTCGCGCGCGCTGCAGGAGCGCTTGTCGTCGCTGCCGGTTCCGCCTTCGTACCTGCACTGCGATCTCACCGATCTCGATAAAGTCGCGCGCGTGTTCAAGGAGATCGGCACGGTCGACATCCTGATTAACAACGCGGCCAACGACGACCGCCACACCATCAAGGAAGTCACACCGGCGTACTGGGAAAACCGCATGGCGGTGAACCTGCGGCACATCTATTTCTGCTCGCAGGCCGTGGTGGCGGGCATGCAGGCCAAGGGCGGCGGCGTGATCCTGAATTTCAGCTCCATCTCCTGGCACCTTGCGCTGCCTGATCTTACGCTATACATGGCCGCCAAAGCCGCCATCGAAGGTATGACGCGCGGTATGGCGCGTGATCTTGGCGGCGATAACATCCGCGTCAACGCCATCATTCCGGGTGGTGTGCGCACGCCACGCCAGGAAGCGCTGTGGCATACGCCGGAAGAGGAAGCGCGCATCCTGGCGGGCCAATGCCTGCCGCAGCGCGTGGAGATCGGCGATGTGGCGGCGCTGGCGCTGTTCCTCGCTTCCGATAGTGCGGCACGCTGCTCCGGCCGCGAGTACTATGTGGATGCGGGATGGTACGGCGCCTGATGTACCATACGGAACGCAGAACTAAAACTGGAGACTGAAACAATGAAGAAAATCCTGAGCACGGCGGCTATCGCCGTCATGATGGCGTGCGCCGGCGGTAACGCGATGGCGGACGCGAAGAATCCCAAGATCGGCTTTTCCATCGACGACCTGCGTCTGGAACGCTGGGCGCGCGACCGCGACTACTTCGTCGCCGCCGCCGAGCAGCAGGGCGCCAAGGTGTTCGTGCAATCGGCGGACGCCAGCGAGCAGCGCCAGATCGCGCAGATTGAGAACCTGATCTCGCGCGGTGTCGACGTGCTGGTCATCGTTCCCTACAACGCCACCGTGCTGACCAACGCCGTGCGCGAAGCGAAGAAAGCCAAGATCAAGGTAGTCTCGTATGACCGTTTGATCATGAACGCCGACATCGACGCCTACATCTCGTTCGATAACAATATGGTCGGCCAGCTGCAGGCGCAAGGCGTACTGGCGGCCAAACCGAAGGGCAACTTCTACTTGCTGGGCGGCGCACCGACCGACAGCAACGCCAAGATGCTGCGTGAAGGCCAGCTGAAAGTGCTGCAACCTTTGATCGACAAGGGCGACGTCAAAGTAGTGGGCAAGCAGTGGGTCAAGGACTGGAGTCCGTCCGAAGCGATGTCCATCGTTGAAAATGCGCTGACCGCTAACGGCAACAAGATCGACGCCGTGGTTGCATCGAACGACGCTACCGCTGGCGGCGCAATCCAGGCGCTTGCTGCGCAAAAGCTGGATGGCAAAGTGGCTGTGTCGGGACAGGACTCCGACCTCGCCGCAGTGAAGCGCGTGATCGCCGGCACACAGACGCTGACCGTCTACAAACCACTGAAGCTGATCGCATCGGAAGCGGCTAAGCTGTCGGTGCAGCTGGTGCGTAACGAGAAGCCGGGCTACAACGCCAAGTACAACAACGGCTTCAAGGAAGTGGATTCGGTGTTCCTGAAACCGATCGCGCTGACCAAGTCGAATGTGGACCTGGTGGTGAAGGACGGCTTCTACACGCAAGCACAACTCGGCATCAAGTAAAGTTTCGTAATTTCCGTTGACAGGGCCCGCAGCAGCGGGCCCTTTGCATTTGTAGGCTGCGCGCGACGATTGCTTATTATCATTCGCGCGCTTGGTGAATTTCGCAATTGCGAGCTCGTTTAGTAAAAAGCACAATGATTCAAAATCGCGCGCACTGGCACCCGGCCAGCTGGCAGCAGCGATAAAAATAAACAGCGAGCGAGACGACATCAATGAAGACCACATTACTGCGCTTTTCAGCGCCGTCGGGGTAGCTCACACCTCGCATTTTGAATCCCCCACAGACGACGTCCATATCAATAACAAATGGCCAATGAGCCATGTAGTTCGTATAACTTTGGAGAGCGCAGATGAAACACCTCAAAAAAACGGCTATCGCAATGGGCCTGGCCCAGATGACGATGATGCTGAGCGGCGCAGCCGTGGCCCAGACGACTGATGCACCTAAACCTGAAACCGCAGCTGCCGAACCGGTCGCGGTGATTGTAACCGGCCAGCGCGCAGCGCTGCAGTCGGCGCAGAAAATCAAACAGAACTCCGATGAAATCGTCGACTCCATCGTCGCCGAAGACATGGGCAAACTGCCGGACCGCTCGGTGACCGAGGTGCTGCAACGCGTGGTCGGTGTGACCATCGACCGCACCATGTCCAAGGGCGACCCGGAGCACTTCTCGGTCGAAGGTTCGGGCGTGTCGATCCGCGGCTTGAGCTACGTACGTTCGGAACTGAACGGCCGCGATTCGTTCTCCGCCAACGGTGGCCGTTCGCTGAACTTCGAGGATGTGCCACCGGAGCTGGTGTCCGGCGTGGACATCTACAAAAACCCATCGGCAGAGCAGATCGAAGGCGCTGTCGGCGGCTTGGTCAACCTGAAAACTGCCATGCCGTTCGATTACAAAGGCTTCAAGGCCTCGGTTTCGGCTGACCGTACCTGGTCGGAACTGAAGAAGGGCAAGACCTCGCCATCGGCATCGGGCCTGGTATCGAACCGCTGGAAAACCCCGATCGGTGAAGTGGGCGCCTTGCTGGACCTGGCTTATTCGGAAAGCGGTACCCGCACCGACGCGTTCCAGGTCGAGCCTTACTACCCACTGAAAGACGCCAAGGGCAACACCGTGTTCGTGCCGAAGGGCGCGCAATGGCGCACGCTGGAATTCAACCGCAAGCGCGAAGGTGCTTACGGCGCCTTCCAATGGAAGAAAGATGACTGGTCCAGCAGCGTGACCTACTTCAAATCCAAGTACCAGATGCAGTGGGACGAGCAGGCGATCTTCGCCCAGTCCAGCCCATACAACATCAAGGTTTCGCCGGACGCCACCTTCAACTCCAAGGGCGCGCTGCTGACCGGTACCCTGACCGATCCGACCGACGGCGGCATCAACTTCGGCGACGATACCCGTACCTCGAATCGCAAGTCCGATACCACCGATTTGTCGTGGAACCTGCGCTGGCGTCATGACAACTGGACCGTCACCACGGACCTCCAGCACATCAAGGCCACTACCCACAGCGTCGATTCCACCGTCGCCACCGGTGTGACCATGCCAAGCGAAACACTGGACCTGACCGGCAAAGTGCCGAAGATCCTGTTCACCGATGCCGGCCGCGCTTACCTTGCCGATCCAAAGAATTACTACTGGGCGTTCACGATGGAACACCTGGACCAGAGCAAGGCGAATGAAACCGCATGGAAGACCGACGTCAAATACGACTTCGATAACCCAGTGCTGCGCGATATCCGCTTTGGCGTGCGTCTGACCGACCGCGATGCGGTAACGCAGAACTCCAACCCAAGCTACAACTGGTCGGCCATCACCCAGCCTTGGCAGATCGGCTGGAACATCAGCGGCCTGGCGTATCTGGGTGATCCGCGCTTCAGCGGCAACACCAATCTGCACTCGTTCAATAACTTCTTCAACGGTGGCGTGTCGGTGCCTGCCGTGGTGTTCCCGAACGTCTCGCTGGCGCAAGGCTTCCCAGGCAGCTACGCACAGCTGCACACCTATCACGACATCCTGTGCCGCGAGGTCAGCCCAACCAACTCGTGCGCCCCATGGCAGCAGGCGACTTTCGGTCCGACCAACTATGCTGGTACCAACGACCAGTCGGAAAAAACCAAAGCGATGTACAGCCAGCTGCGCTTCGGTTGGGATGACCTGAAATATCCGATCGATGGTAACGTCGGCGTGCGCTATGTGAAAACCGATTCGTCTGCACGCGGCTACACCGTGTTCACCTCGACCGCACCTACCGGTGGTGTCCAGGTTGGCGTACCGGTGCCGAATATTGCGCCGTTCGCGCAGGTTCAAAACTACCAGAACGACTACCACAATGTGCTGCCTAGTCTGAACCTGCGCATGAAGGCCAGCGATACGCTGCAGTTCCGCCTGGCGATTGCCTCGGCACTGTCGCGTCCTGACTTCACGCAGCTGCAGGGCTACACCGAGTTGTCGGAATCGGCCAGCAGCTCGACCAATACTGCGACCGGTGTCACCACCGTCAACAGCGTAAGCCTGACGGGTAAAGGTTCGGGCAATCCGCTGCTGCGTCCTACCACCTCCAAGCAGATCGACTTGACGGCAGAGTGGTACTTCGCGCCGACTGGTTCGCTCACCATGGCAGTGTTCAACAAGCGCCTGAAAGATATCATCATCAATCAGAGCTACATCCAGCAACTGCCGGATACCGCTGGCAAACTGCATGACTTCACCGTTACCGGTCCAGTCAACGGCGCCAAGGGCCATGCGCGCGGTGTGGAACTGGCATACCAGCAGTACTTCGACAAGCTGCCAGGCGCGTGGTCCGGCCTGGGCGTGCAAGCCAACTTCACTTTCGTGGACAGCAAGCGCGATTTGTACAAGTCGGTGTACCAGAAATACTGCTCGGGCGGGAATACGGCGGACAACGTCAACCTGAATTTGAATGGTTGCGACACCGACGGTACGACCTTCGGCAATCTGCCGCTGGAAAACCTGTCGCGCCAATCGTATAACCTGGCGCTGTTGTACGACAAAGGCCCGATCTCGGCACGTCTGGCTTACAACTGGCGTTCGAAATCGCTGCAAGCAGTGAACGTCAACGGCACCCAAGGCACCGACGGCCTGGATTCCAATCCTGCCAGCCCGACCTACGGCCAGCACAATGTCGCATGGGCGCTGCCTACCTGGTCGGATGCTTATGGTCAGCTGGATGCATCGATGTTCTACAAGTTCACCGACAAGCTGCAATTGGGCCTGGAAGCACAGAACTTGACCGATTCGACCTACAAGCAGCTGATGCAGCAAAATGTCGGTATGATGGGTCGCGCGTGGTTCAAGACTGGTCGCCGCGTGGTCGCAAAACTGAGCTATGACTTTTAATTGAAAGGTTTTATCTAGATGAAGCAATCCGCCCGCCAGCTTGTTACCACCC
The DNA here is from genome assembly GCF_009857445.1 of Duganella flavida. Lineage (GTDB taxonomy): Bacteria > Pseudomonadota > Gammaproteobacteria > Burkholderiales > Burkholderiaceae_D > Rugamonas > Rugamonas flavida. The sequence continues at coordinate 197,179 of NZ_WWCN01000012.1, read as the reverse complement.
TCAGTTTTATGATGGCCGCAGCTGGCGCGGCGGCCGCCTCGGAAATACCGCAGATCGTGAAGAAGGACGGCCGTTTCGCCTTGATGGTGGACGGCGCGCCCTTCGTCATCCTCGGTGGTCAGGCGCAGAATTCCAGTAACTATCCGCTGGCCTTGAACAAGGTCTTCGCGGCGATCAAGGACATGAATGCCAACACACTCGAAATCCCGGTGGCATGGGAACAGATCGAGCAGGTAGAAGGAAAATTCGATTTCAGCTACGTCGACACGCTGGTAGCTGAAGCACGCAAGAATAAAGTGAAGCTGGTGCTGCTGTGGTTCGGCACCTGGAAGAACACTGGCGCCAATTACGCGCCGGAGTGGGTCAAGTTCAATAATGCGCGCTTCCCGCGCATGGTGTCCAAGGACGGCAAGATCACTTACTGCCTGTCGCCGCAAGGCGAAGAGACGCTGAAGGCCGACAAGAAGGCCTTCGTGGCACTGATGGACCACATCAAGAAAATCGACGAGGCGCAGCGCACCGTCATCATGATGCAGGTCGAGAACGAAGTCGGCACCTACGGCTTTGCGCGCGACTACGCGCCGAAGGCGGAAGCACAGTTTAACCAGCCGGTGCCTGCCGTCGTTCTGGCGCATAAAAAATCCCCGGTACCACTGGCTGCCAGTGGCACATGGAAGCAGGTCTACGGTGACTACGCCGATGAGTACTTCCACGCTTACTCCATCGCCAGCTACATCGAGGAAATCGCCAAGGCTGGCCGCGCGGTCTACAACCTGCCGATGTACGTGAATAATTCGCAGCGCGATTCGACCGAAGATCCAATCAAGCCATGGCACGAGAACTTTGCCAGCGGCGGCCCGACCTACGACGTGATCGATATCTATCGCGCCGCCGCGCCGCATATCGATTTCGCCGGCCCGGATATCTATGGTCCGGACTGGAAAAAATTCACCGCCTCGCTCAATCACTTCCAGCGCAAGGATAATCCGCTGATGGTGCCGGAGATGAGCAACGCGCCGGAGTACGTGCGCTACACCTGGCTGGTGCTGGGCCGTGGCGCCATCGGTTTCTCGCCGTTTGGTATCGACTATGCGGACTACAGCAATTATCCGCTCGGCCATAAGGCCACCGATAAAACGATGGTGGAGCCGTTCGGAAAAATCTACGCTGCCTTCCGCCCGATGGAACGCCAGTGGGCCAAGTGGTCGTTTGAAGGCCGCACCTACGGCGTGGCCGAGGGCGACGACCGTCAGCCGCAAACCTTGGACATGAAAGGCTGGAAGGCCACCATCTCGTTCCGCGAGTGGCAGTTCGGCGAGCGCGAATACTTCAAGCACATCAAGGATCTGCCTGCAGGTACTGAATCGCCAAACGGCGGCGCGGCCATCGCGCAGATCAGCGACAATGAATTCATCATCATTGGCCAGCGCGCGCGCGTGAAGATCGATCATGCGGAAGGCAAGCCGTCGATGTGGGCGCGCGTGGAAGAAGGACACTACGACGCTGCCGGAAAATGGATCATGGAACGCAACTGGAACGGCGATCAAACCGACTATGGCCTCAACCTGACCGGCAACCCGGTAGTGTTGAAGGTGAAGCTCGGCACATACTAAAACTAAAAAAACGGAGACATCATGCGTATCAAAACTCTCGTCCCTGCGGCCGCCGGTGTGGCCGTGATGATGGCCGGTCACGCGCTGGCCGGTACTTTTGAAAAGACCGCCACCGGTGTTGTGGTCAAGCCTGACAGCGGCGCTGCAAAAGAAGTGCGGCTTGAGGTCATGGCCGATAACATCATTCACGTGGTGAAGCTCGATCAAGCCGGCAAGGCACTGAATCCATCGCTGATGACCGTGGCCGCTCCTGTTAGCGGTAACTTCAATGTCAGCGCTTCGGGCAAGGATAAAGTCACGCTTAAGGCGAAAAAGATTTCGGTGGCGGTGTCGCTGGCCACTGGCCAGGTGCAGTTCTTTAACGCCGCAGGTAAAGCCTTCCTGACGCAGGAAGCGGAAAGCATGGCGCCAACGTCGGTGGACGGCAAGCCGTTCCTCGCGGTGAAGCAAGGCTTTAATTACGGCACCAAGGATGCCTTCTACGGCTTGGGCCAGCACCAGAATCACCAGATGAATCTCAACGGCGAAGACGTGCTGCTGATGCAGCACAATATGGCGATTGCCGTGCCGTTCGTGGTCTCGGATAAAAACTACGGCGTCCTGTGGGATAACAACTCGATCTCGCGCTTCGGCGACGCCAAGCCGTATGCGTGGCTGAGCCGCGACCTGCAATTGACGGATGCAGATGGCAAGGCCGGCGGCCTCACAGCACGCTATTACGTTGGCGATAAGCTGGTGTTCACGCGCCAGGAAAAGGACATCGCTTACCAGTACCTGAAGGACGTGGCCGAGAACTGGCCGAAAGAAGCGGGCGATCCGAAAACGCCGGGATTGAAGGTGGTGTGGGAAGGATCGATGGCGTCGCCGAAAGCGGGCGTGCACAAGCTGCAGCTGTATTCGTCGGACTACGCCAGACTGTCGGTTGAGGGCAAGGAGATCATGGATGTATGGCGCCAGGGCTGGAATCCTTGGTATCACAACTTTGAAGTGAAGTTCGAGGCCAACAAGCCAGTCAAGCTGCATCTGGAATGGAAGCCGAGCGGCGGCATGGTGGCGATCACCCACAACGATCCGCTGCCGGAAGCGGAGCGCCATTCGCTGACCTTCTCGTCGGAAGTCGCGCAGAGTATCAACTACTACGTCATCAACGGCGAGAACATCGACAACGTCATCGCTGGTTATCACCACCTGACCGGGCAAGCGCCGATGATGCCGAAGTGGGCCTACGGCTTCTGGCAATCGCGCCAGCGCTACGAAACGCAGGAGCAGTTGCTGGGCGTACTGCGCGAGTATCGCAAGCAAGGCTGGCCGGTCGATAACATGGTGCAGGACTGGTTCTACTGGCCGCAAGATGGCTGGGGCTCGCACGATTTCGACAAGGCGCGCTTCCCTGATTCCAAGGCGATGGTGGATGAAGTCCACAAGTCCAACGCGCGCATCATGATTTCGATCTGGGGTAAGTTCTACGCCAACACCGACAACTACAAGGAGCTGGCAGCGAAAGGCTATATGTGGACCAAGAACGTCGAGAATGGCGATCTTGATTGGGTAGGTCCGGGCTACAAGAACAGCCACTACGATCCATATACGCCGGAAGCGCGCGACATTTACTATCGCCAGATGAAACCGAAGCTGGTGGATCTGGGCTTCGACGCGTGGTGGATGGATAACACCGAGCCGGATGTGCTGTCGAATACGCGTCCTGCCGATTTTAAAAAGTTGATCGGCCCGACCATTTATGGCGGCGGCGAGATCACCTTCAATCCGTATAGCCTGGTGCATACGGAAGGCTTCTACTCGCACCTGAAGAAGGACCAGCCGGAGAAGCGCCAGTTCATCTTGTCGCGTTCCGGTTTTGCGGGTATCCAGCGCAATGGCGCAGCTGTGTGGAGTGGTGATACGGCCAGCCGCTGGAACAATCTGTATGACCAGATCTCGGCGGGCGTGAGCATTTCCATGTCAGGTATCGCCAACTGGACGCACGATATTGGCGGCTATGCGCAGGAAACGCGCTTCCAGGTCGGCGACGTGGGCTCGGCGCAGGAGAACCGCAACACCGGTGCGAAGCAGGGTAATCCGGAAGACTTGAAAGAATGGCGTGAGCTGAATCTGCGCTGGTTCCAGTTTGGCGCGTTCTCGCCGCTGTTCCGCTCCCATGGTGAAGTGGTGAAGCGCGAGATTCACGAAATTTCGCCGCAAGGTTCGGCCATGCGTGAATCGATGGTGTGGTACGACCAGCTGCGCTATCGCCTGATGCCTTATATTTACTCGGCCGCTGCCGACATCCATTACGAGTCCGGCGCCATCATGCGCGGCCTGGTGATGGACTTCCCGCACGATGAAGCGGTGAAGGACATCAAGGATCAATACCTGTTCGGCCGCAGCATGCTGGTGGCGCCGGTGTATGTGTACGGCGCGCGCGAGCGCAGCGTGTACATGCCGAAAGGTGCGGACTGGTACGATTTCTATACCGGTGAACTGCACAAGGGTGGCAGCACGGCAAACATCAAGGCGCCGGAAACGCGTATGCCGGTGCTGGTGAAAGCTGGTGCTATCCTGCCTCTCGGTCCGGTAACGCAGTACGTGGATGAGAAGCCGGATGCACCGATCACGCTGAATGTGTACACCGGCGCGGATGGCAAATTTAGCCTGTATGAAGATGATGGCGTCAGCAACGGCTACCAGCGCGGTGAAGCCAGCCGCATACCGCTTAGCTACAAGAACGGTGTGCTGACTATCGGCGACCGCGTTGGCCAGTACAAGGGTATGGTGGCGAAGCGCCAGTTCAACGTACGCTTCATCAAGCCGGGCGTATCGAGCACAGACAATTTCGACGCCGCTGATAAAGTGGTGAACTATGAAGGCAAATCGATCACGGTGAAGAAATGAAGACACCTGCAGCGTTGTTGTTGATGGCGTTGGCCGGTGCAGCAAGCGCCGCCGACGTGCGCCATATCGTGGTGGATGCCGCCGCATCCACCACGCCGCGCGACCGTTTCGCTGACCTGTCGGTCGGCTCGGATTATCCGGGCACGCTGATACGTGACGATAGTCTCGCTCAGCTGAAGACCGCGAAGGACGAATTGGGCTTCCGCTACATTCGCTTCCACGCCATCTTCCACGACGTGCTGGGCACGTACAAGGAAGTGGATGGCAAACCGGTGTACGACTGGACCAAGCTCGATTACCTATACGACCGTTTGTTGAAGATGGGCGTGAAGCCGTTCGTGGAATTGGGCTTTACGCCGCTGGCCATGCGTAGTTCGGACCTGAACATCTTCTACTGGAAGGGCAATACCTCGCATCCAGATCCGAAGAAATGGGCCGCGCTGGTGGACGCGTTTGTGCGCCACGCGCAGGACCGCTACGGCAAGGAGGAAGTGCGCTCGTGGTTCTTCGAAGTGTGGAACGAGCCTAACCTCGACGGTTTCTGGGAGAAGGCGGACCAGAAGGTGTACTTCGAATTGTTCGACATCAGCTCGCGCACCATCAAGGCGATCGATCCTGCGTTGCGCGTAGGCGGTCCATCGACGGCTGGTGCAGCTTGGGTGCCGGAGTTCCTGGCGCATGTGAAGGCTTCCGGCTCGATTGCGGATTTCGTCACTACGCACACCTATGGCGTGGATGGCGGCTTCCTCGACGAGAATGGCAAGGACGACACCAAGCTGTCGCCATCGCCAGACGCCATCGTGGGCGATGTGCGCAAGGTGCGCAATGAGATGAAGGCTGCCGGTCATGGCGACATGCCGCTGTACTTTACCGAGTGGAGCACCAGCTACACGCCGCGCGATCCTGTGCACGATTCCTACATCAGCGCACCGTATATTCTGAGCAAGCTCAAAGCCACCGAAGGCATCGTGCAGGGCATGAGCTACTGGACTTACAGCGATCTGTTTGAAGAGCCGGGTCCACCGACCGCGCCGTTCGAAGGTGGCTTTGGCCTGATGAATCCTCAAGGCATACGCAAGCCGTCGTGGTTTGCCTACAAGTACCTGAACCAGTTGGGCGACGCTGCCATCAAGACGGCCGATGCGCAAAGCTACGCGGCCAAGGATGAACGTGGCGTACAGGTGCTGGCGTGGGACTTCCAGACGCCGAAGCAAGGACGTAGCAATCGTGGTTTCTACACCACTGTGCAGCCGACACGTGATGGTGCGCCAGTGAGCGTGGACCTGAAAGGCTTCAAGCCGGGCGCGTATGCGGTTAGCGTTTACCGCACCGGCTTTGAAGCGAATGATGCGCATACGGCTTACCTGAAAATGGGATCGCCGAAGACGCTTACGCCGAAACAGGTAGAGCGCTTGCAGGCCTTGACGACGGATAGGCCGCAAACCAGCACAGTGCGCGTGCCGGCATCGGGCGCGGCATCGGTGAAAGTGAAGATGCGCGTCAACGACATTGTGCTAATCAGGATTAATCCGCAATGAAGCGATTGTTGTTTGCTGCGGCGCTGGTCGCTGCCAATGCCTCCGCAGCGCCGGACCTGACTTTGCGCTACACGCAACCTGCGCCGGATACGGCGGCGGGCTGGGAGAAGGAAGCGCTCCCGATCGGCAATGGCCGCATCGGCGCGATGATCTTCGGCCAACTGGCGCGCGAGCGCTTGCAGTTCAATGACATCACGCTATGGACTGGCGATGATAAGGCGATGGGGGCCTACCAGCCGTTTGGCGATGTGTACATCAACCTGCCGGGACACGAGCAGGGAACGACGGCATATGCGCGCAAGCTGGATCTGGCGCGCAGCCTGCACACGGTAAGCTATACGCACAACGGTGTTCAGTTCAAGCGCGAGGCGCTGGCGAGTTATCCGGCGCAGGTGATTGCAGTACGGCTGACGGCGAGCAAGCGAGGACAGTACACTGGCTCCATCGAGCTGACGGACATGCATGGTGCGCAGATCCGCGCGCAAGATGGGCACATCGTTGCAACCGGCGCGCTGCCGAATGCGATGCAGTACGCGAGCCAGGTGCAGGTGCTGAATGAGGGCGGCAAGCTGGCGGTGGAGGGCGGCAAGATTACCTTCACCGGCGCGGACGCCATCACGCTGATCCTCGGCGCGGGCACCAGTTACGTCAACGATTCCTCCCGCCGCTTCAACGGCGAAGCACCGCTGCAGCGTGTGGCGGCGCAAGTCGCCGCCGCAGCACGCTGGCCGTCGCTGTTGGGGGCACATGAACGTGATTACGCCGCACAGTTTAAGCGCGTGGCGGTGGACTTTGGAGATGCGTCTGCCGTACGCCGTGCACTGCCGACCGATCAACGCATCGCGGCGTACACCGCCGACGGCAAGGATCCAGAACTGGAAGCGCAATTCTTCCAATTCGGCCGTTACCTGCTGATCTCCAGTTCGCGCGGCTCGCTGCCAGCCAACCTGCAAGGCTTGTGGAACAACAGCCTCACGCCGCCGTGGAATTCGGACTACCACACCAACATCAACATCCAGATGAATTACTGGCCTGCCGAACCGGCCAACCTGTCCGAACACGCCAAGCCGTTTTTCAACTTCGTGCAAGGTGTGGCGCCGGTGTACCGTAAGCTGGTGGCCGACACCGCAGCGCAAGCCATTGCGCATCCGGAGTCGGTGCAAATGTCGCAGCCGGACCTGAGCGGTGAAGCAGTGCAGCGCGAAGAAACCTTCGTCAGCAAGGCCGGCAAGCCAGTACGTGGCTGGACCGTGCGCACTGAATCGAATCCATTCGGTGCAATGGGCTACGTGTGGAACAAGACTGGCAATGCCTGGTACATGCAGCACTTCTGGGAGCACTACGTCTACACGCAGGATAAAGTCTTCCTGCGTACCGTTGCTTACCCGATGATGCAGGAAGCCGTCGCCTTCTGGGAAGACTACCTGAAAGAGCTGCCGGACGGCCGCCTGGTCGCGCCACTTGGCTGGTCGCCAGAACACGGTCCGATAGAAGATGGCGTCAGCTATGACCAGGAAATCATCTGGGACCTGTTCAACAACACCGTGGAAGCTGCCGACGCCTTGAGCGATACGCAATACCGCGATCGCATCGCCGCCATGCGCGACAAGCTGGCCACGCCGGGCATTGGCAGCTGGGGGCAACTGCTGGAATGGATGGACGAGAAAAAGGACAAAGTGCTTGATACGCCGGGCGATACGCACCGTCACGTGTCGCACCTGTTCGGCGTCTTCCCCGGCCGCCAGATCTCGCCGACCAAAACGCCGACACTGGCTGCAGCGGCGCGTAAATCGCTGGAAGCACGCGGCGATGCAGGCACCGGCTGGTCGATGGCATGGAAGACCGCTTACTGGGCGCGCCTGTTGGACGGCGACCATGCCTACAAAATGCTGCGCGGCCAACTCGCCAAACCGGGCGCGCGCGCTGCGCAGCAAGCCAGCCAGGGCACGGAGAGTAACAACGCCGGCGGCACATATCCCAACATGTTCGACGCTCATCCGCCATTCCAGATCGACGGTAATTTCGGCGCCACGGCAGCGATGTGTGAAATGCTGCTGCAATCGCAGACCGGCGAAATCCATTTGCTACCAGCGTTGCCGTCGGCTTGGGCCAATGGTTCGATCAAAGGCCTGCGCGCACGCGGCGGCTATGAAGTGGACCTGAGCTGGACAGACGGCAAGCTGACTGCCGCCACCATTCGTCGTACCGCCGGCGAGGGCGCAGGCGTGGTGCGCTACGGCGACAAGGTGGTGCCGCTCAACCTGAAAACCGGCGAGAGCAAACAATTCGGAAGGAGCTTGTAATGCGTTTGTTGCTTGGTGCTTTTCTACTGGTGCTGGGTAGCCAGTGCGTTGCGGAGCCGACGCAGGTTCAATACCTGAGCGGAACCGACAAGGACCATCGCGTTGAGTGGGACTTCCATGTCAACGGCGGCCGCAATAGCGGCGAGTGGAAAAAAATTCCTGTGCCGTCCAACTGGGAGATGGAGGGCTTCGGTTCTTATCGCTACTACAGCGACTGGCAGAAGGATCCTGCACCTGACAACACCGGCATCTACCGCCACCAGTTTAACGTACCCGCCACGTGGCGCGGCAAGCAGATTGAGATCGTGTTCGGCGCGGCGATGACGGACACGCTGGTCAAGATTAATGGGCAGGCCGCTGGCCCGGTGCATCAAGGCGGCTTTTACGAGTTCCGTTATGACGTAACGCGCTTACTCAAATCTGGCGAAAGCAACCAGCTGGAAGTGACGGTGAACCGCTACTCGGCCAATGCCTCGGTCAACCGCGCCGAGCGTACTGCCGATTTTTGGCTATTCAGTGGCATCTACCGGCCGGTGTGGCTGGAGGCGAAACCGCTTGCCAACATTGAACGCATCAGCCTTGATGCACGCCACACGGGTGATTTTGATGCCGACGTGTTCCTGTCCGGTGCGAGCAACGGCAAGGTTAACGCGCGGGTCACCACGTTGGCTGGTACGCCGATCGGCAAGGAGATGAGCGCGGAGGTTGTCGACGGCAAGGTGCACTTGCATGGACGTGTTGAACGCATCGTGCCCTGGTCGGCGGAGAATCCGCAGCGCTATCAGGTGCGCTTCGAGTTGCTTAGCGGCGGCAAGACGGTGCATGAGGTCAGCAAGACTATCGGCTTCCGCACCATTGAGCTGCGTCCGCGCGATGGCGTCTACGTCAATGGCCACAAGGTGCGCTTGAAAGGTTCGAATCGTCATTCGATCTGGCCAACCACTGGCCGTACCACCAGCAAAGCCATAAGTTATCAGGACGCGAAGCTGATGAAGGAAATGAATATGAACGCGGTACGCATGTCGCACTATCCGCCGGATTCGCATTTCCTCGACGTGGCCGATGAAGTAGGCCTGTACGTGATTGACGAGTTAACCGGCTGGCAGAAGGCTTACGATACGGACGTTGCCACGCCGCTGGTGAAGGAGCTGGTACAGCGCGACCAGCATCATCCGTCGATTCTGTTCTGGGCCAATGGTAATGAGGGCGGCTTCAATCGTGATCTTGATCGCTTGTTCGGCGATTGGGATGTGCAAAAGCGGCCGGTGATCCATCCATGGGAAAACTTCGGCGGCATCGACACCGCGCACTACCCGACATACAACTGCTGCGCGACTTCGCTGTTCAATGGCCGCGATGTGTTTATGCCGACTGAGTTCCTGCATGGCCTGTACGACGGCGGCGCCGGCGCTAGCTTGAACGACTGGTGGAACGCGATGCTGGGCAATCCGCTCAGCGCCGGTGGTTTTATCTGGTCATTTATCGATGAGGGTATTGTGCGTGACGACCATAATGGCGTCGTTGATGTCGCGGGTAATCAGGCGCCAGACGGTATTGTTGGTCCGTATCGCGAAAAAGAGGGCAGCTTCTTCGCGATCAAAAAGATCTGGTCACCGGTGTATTTGCCGCTGTCGGAAATGGCTTCGTTGCCGCCGACGTTTGACGGTGCGGTCACGCTGGAGAATCGCTATGACTTCACCAATCTCAATCAGCTCAAGTTCAGCTGGCAGCTGGTGCGCTTTGGCCGCGAGGCAGGGCACACTGTGACGGCGCAAGGCAGCGCGAAGGCGCCGGACGTTGCTGCAGGTATGCGTGGCGTGACCAGCATCGCTTTGCCACGCGACTGGAGCAAGCAAGATGCTTTGTACTTCACCGCCACCGACCGCAATGGCAGGGAGGTGTACACGTGGTCCTGGATGATCGCCAGCCCGCAGCAAATCGCCGAGCAAATGACGGCGCGCGGCGTGGCCGCAACGCCGGCCGAGCAGGCCGAGCTGGCCGACGGCTATCGCTTGCAAGCAGGCGCAGTGAGTGTCGTCATCGACAAGGCGACTGGCTACCTGCGCGAACTGAAACAAGGCGACGTGGTCGCACCACTGACCAACGGCCCGCGCCTCGTTGCAGGCAAAGCGGAACTTAAACGCATACAAGCCACGCGTGATGGTAACGACGTGCTGGTTTCCGCCGAATACACCGGCAACCTGCGCAAAGTGAACTGGCGCTTGACGGCGGCTGGGCGCTTGAGTGTCAACTACGGCTACAACATGGAAGGCAGCCGTTATGTCGACGCGTTGGGCGTGACCTTCGATTATCCTGAAAGCGAAGTGAAGTCCATGCGCTGGTTGGGCCGTGGCCCTTACCGCGTATGGAAGAACCGCACGCAGGGCGTGGAGTTCGACGTCTGGCAAAAGGACTATAACGACGCCGTCACCGGCCTGTCGTGGAACTACCCTGAATTCAAAGGCTTCCACGACAAAGTGTATTGGGCCAAGCTCGCGACCAGAAACCTGCCAATCACCTTCATCAACCACGCCGACGATATCGCACTGCGCGTGTTCACGCCGAAGGAAGCAAGCGGTGAAGGCTTCGAACCGAAAGGAACGCACATCGACTTCCCGCCCGGTGACATCTCCTTCCTCAACGCGATACTCCCGATCGGGACCAAGTTCAATCCGCCGGGAGAGCTGGGACCATCAGCCCAGCAGGCGCGCACGCCTAATTTGGGCATCTGGCTGGAGAACACCATCGACATCGTTATTGGAGAAGCCACTTCCGATAACGGCGGGTGAGCTGGCTGGCGCGGAACTGGTCGGTAATCAGCGTCCACAGTGGACTGAGGCTGCCGCCGCTATTACCGCCCGCGCCGAGCGCGCGCATACGGCGGCGCACCAGCGCCATCGTGGCGATGCTGCCGAGCGTCTTGTCTTTCCAGTTCACCGGAGCAGGCGCCGCGTTCAGGGCGTTACCGGCGCGCCAGTGTTTCGGCAGGTCCGGCGCGACCGATAGCGCGGTTGCGATCCCCACCAGCGCAATGCCGCTCGCCAGCACCTGTTCCGCAATCGCCGGACGCGTGATACCGCCGGTAGTCATCACCGGCATGCGCGCGACGGCGGCCAGCGCCTGGGCAAATTCGAGGAAGTAGGCTTCGCGCGCCAGTGTGCGGCCATCTGCCGTGCGGCCTTGCATGGCGGGGCTTTCGTAGCTGCCGCCGGACAGTTCGATCAAATCCACCGGCAGCTCGTTCAATAGCAGCACCACTTGCCGCGCATCGTCCTCGGAGAAACCACCGCGCTGGAAGTCGGCCGAATTGAGTTTGACGGCGACGCTGAAGCCAGCGGACACGCGCGCCCGCACCGCGCGCACCACTTCCAGTAGCAAGCGGGCTCGGTTCTGCAGGCTGCCACCCCATTCATCGTCGCGCCGATTGGTCAGCGGCGACAGGAATTGCGACAGCAGGTAGCCGTGCGCCGCGTGTATCTGCACACCGTTGAAACCTGCTTGTTCGGCCGCATATGCAGTGTCGGCAAAACGCTGAATGACCTCTGCGATATTTTCTGCGCTCATGGCCACAGGCTGCGCGAACAACTTACTGTGCTTGCCAAGGTCCAGCGCCACGGCGGACGGCGCCCACGCCAGTCCGCCCATATTTGCCATGACCTGGCGGCCCGGATGATTAATCTGCATCCAGACCTGCCCACCGTTCGAACGCGCGGCTTTTGCCCACGCTTTGAACGGCGCCAGTGGCGTATTGGCTTCCAGCGCGATGGTGCCGGGGCCAGTCAGCGCGCGGCTGTCGACCATCACGTTGCCGGTGATGAGCAAGCCGGTGCCGCCTTCGGACCAGCGCTGGTACAGACGCTGGATGGCGACGCCGGGCAGTTGGCCAGGTTCGGCCAGGCTTTCTTCCATGGCGGCCTTGGCGAGCCGGTTGGGCAGGGTGCTACCGTTGGGCAGCGTGAGTGGTGCGAAGAGCATAGTGATTTCCAAATTGGTGAAGGAGATGAGCTATGCTAGGATTAAAGCTCACTTTAAGGTCAAGCGAAAAATGAAAATTGGTGAATTGGCCGAGCGCTCGGGCATTGCGGCATCGGCGATCCGGTATTACGAGCAGGCGGGCCTGATGCCCAAGGCCGAACGCGGTACCAATGGCTATCGCGCGTATGGCGACTCCGCGCTGGAGCGCATCAATTTGATCCAGATAGGGCAGAAGCTGGGCTTTACGCTGGAAGCGATACGCGCCGTGATGGCGCTGGAAGGTGATGCGCTGCACGAGGGCCTGATGAAGAACCTCGATGCGCGCTTGCAGGATATTGACCAGATGATGCAGTCCTTGGCCGAGCAGCGTACGTCGCTGCTGGAGACCAAGGCCCAAGTGCAGGCGACATGGGAAAGGGGCGAGTGCCCCAATAGCCTTTAGGATAAAGTGACTTCAGCGCCGTTCACAAAGTCGATGATGGCCGGGTTGACCACATCGCCATGGGTGATAGGCCCCATGTGGGCGCAGCGCATTTGCAGGGCGGTGGCGTTGGGCAGGTGTGCACCCAGCTGCTCGACCAACAAGCGAGTCGAGGCCGGGCTGCGTTCACCGGCCATCACCAGTGATGGCATGGTCAACATGGACAAATCCGCCAACGTTGCCTGTTCGCCCAGCAGCGCGTCGAAGTCGAGGCGCACCTTGGCGATTTGCGCCATCATCTTCTCTTGCGCGGGGTGCGGAGCATTATCGAAAGCGCCCGGACGATTCCAGTAATCGATGAAGATGCGGGTCGCATCACGGTCGTTGTCGCAGGCTTTGATGCGGCCTACCACGCCGACGATTTCCTGCTTGGCGGGATGCGTGGCAGGCAGTAGGTGGAAGGCCACCGGCTCGAACAGCGTGAGCGACAGCACGCGCTGCGGCATACGGCGCGCCATGTGCAGCGCGCAGGCGCCGCCGAAGGAGTGGCCGATCAGGTGGAATGCTTCGCCCGGCTCCAGTTCGGAGGCGGTGGCGGCGATGACCGCGTCCACTTCGTGCGCCAGCGTATGGATATAATCCTCGCCAGTATCGGCGGCGGCAGGGAAGGGCGAGGCGCCGTAGCCTTGCAGGTCGACAGGGATGCAGCGGTAAGCATCACCCAGTTGCGCCTTCAGCGGCGACCACTGGGACTTGGAACTCATGGAGCTATGCAGCAGGATGACAGCAGGTTTCATTGCCAGGCAAAGTTAAAAAAATTGAAGCGCAGATTATACCGGGTTGTGTGGTCTATACCACGCCAGCGGTTTTTTCGAGTGGGACAGGAGTACAGTAGAAGCTATGAATAATTCTAAAAAAGTCGCCGGCTTGGCAGGTCTCGCCAGCGTCCTGTGGATGGGTCTTACCGCAGCAGTAGCCGCGAACCAGAGACGGCTAGTGTTCAATGCACTGGGCAGCAAGCGCGAGGTTCTCAAGCCTTATAGCAGCGGCCATCGCACCCGTCCTATTGTGGTGCGGGCCAAAGACGGCACGCGCCTGTCCGGCTGGCTGATGACGCCACCGGTGAAGGGCCCGCATCCGGGGGTGGTTTATTTCGGCGGACGTTCGGAAGAAGTATCGTGGGTGGCGCGCGACGCCGGCAGGCTATTTCCCGGCATGGCGGTGCTGGCGGTGAACTACCGCGGCTACGGCGATTCGCATGGCGATCCGGCGGAAGAACATTTCGTTGACGATGGCCGCATGCTGTACGACTGGCTCAGTGAACGCCATCACGTCGATCCGAAGCGCATGGCGGTTGTTGGCCGCAGCCTCGGTTCCGGCGTAGCGGTGCAGGTGGCGATGGAGCGCGACGCCAATTCCATCGTGCTGATTACGCCGTACGATTCCATCCTCGCCATCGCCAAGCGCAAATTCAAGGCGATTCCGGTGGAGTATGTGCTGCAGCATAAATTCGAATCGATCAAATACGCGCACCAGCTCAAGGCGCCGACCTACGTGCTGCGCGCGGCGGTGGACGACATCGTGCCGCATTCGCATACCGACCTGCTGGTGGAAAAACTGGGGGCGCTGCATGCGGACGAAATCGTGCCCGATTCCGACCATATCAACATCCCCTATCTGGAATCCACGCAAGCGCGCATCGCCAGTTTCCTGGCCAGCCGGTTTAATGCTTAGCAGAGAGTTGATGGTGCAGGCGGCGCAGGCCTAGCCACACGGCGCCGATCACCAGCGGTACCGCGATGCCGGTCATCAGGTCCGGATTGACCGGCAGGCTGCTGGCCTTCAGCGCCTTGCCGACGTAGCCCACCAATCCCAGCGTGTAGTACGAAATCGCCGCTACCGACAGGCCTTCCACCGCTTGCTGCAAGCGCAGTTGCTGGGCCGCGCGCGCATCCAGCGATTGCAGGATCTTGCGATTCTGGTGTTCTTGCTCGATGCCGACGCGCGTGCGCAGCAAGTCATTGGTGCGGGCGATCCGTTTTGCCAGCCCTTCCTGCCGCAGCGCCACCGAGGTGCAGGTGTTCATCGCCGGGGCCAGACGGCGGCCCATGAATTCCGCCAGCGTCGGCGTGCCTTCGATACGGATCTCGCGCAGCTCCTGGATGCGCGACTGCACCAGATTGAAATAAGCCTGCGACGCCGCAAAGCGGTAGCTGTTGTTGACCGAGATTTTCTCCAGCTGCGCAGCGAGGCTGGTAATCCGGTGCAGCATGTCCTGATCGCCGTTGGACTGGTTCTTGACCAGCGTGGCGGTCAACTCGGCCAGCTCGTTCTCGATGCCGTTCAGCGCTGGCTGCGTGGCTTCTGCTTGCGGTAGACCGAGCAGCACCATCATGCGGTAGGTTTCAATTTCCAGCAGGCGGCCGACCAGGCGGCCCGGCTGGAATTCGCGCAGGTGCAAGTCGCGCACCACGAAACGGCTAAAGCCATCGGGATGGATCAGGAAGTCGGTCCACACTTCGGCGTTGCCGCCGGCGCTACTGCCCACCAGCGATTTGCCTTGATACAGTTCGCGTATGCCTTCCGCGAAGCTCGCATCGTCGGCCGCGCCTTTACACAGCAAGACGTGGGCGGCGACGATGATTTTTCCATGCAGGCCTTCCAGCCATTCCTGTGGCACGTGCTGCAATGGCATGCGGTCGAAGGCGGCGCGGCAATCCAGATCAGGATCGCCGTGTTCGACGAAGGTGTAAGTCGCGAACTCGGTGTGGCATTCCCATTTCAGGCGGAAGCGGCCGAAGTCGTGGAAGAAGTAGCGCGCTTGTGGATGCGGTCCGGCCACGCCGTAGTGCACACACAGCTGCTCCAGTATCTGGTGCTGGCTGCTGCGGTGGTTCTGGCGCGAGGGCTGGTCCTGCTGAAGATAGAGCGCGAAATGCGTGAGGCTTTCCGGCGCCTGCATCTGCAGGAAGGGGCGCGAGTGGATTTCAGCCGATAGCGGCACCCGCATGGAGTGATTCAGCTTGGCGAAATCGGCGTTGGCACGATAGGCGAGCGACATGGACGTCCTTAAAGATCATTGATGGAATCTGGTACCCACAGCAGAAGATCGGTAACGCCGATATCAATGCCCGCTTGCGTCAGCAGCGTGCTGGCTTGTCCTCGATGGTGCGTCTGGTGGTTAAAAAAGTGCAGCAGCACGCCGCCGAAATGCTTGCGGTATAAGTCGCCCTTGGTGCTGCGGTATTCGAAAATATGCGCCAGGTCGGCATCCGTGACTTGCGGCGCCCATGCGCTGATGATGGCGTCCAGCTGTTCGCGATAGGTGCGCAGCGCGGGCAGGGTGTCGCCGAAGATGTGTGTCAGGCCGCCGGGCTGCGGCAGCGATTGTGTATCGCGTAGCGCCGCAAAGTTGGCCGGGTGCGTGCCGAATCGTTTGAGCCAGATGGTGTCGCCAGCCAGCAGGTGGTTCATGGTGCCGAGCAGTGAGCCGAAGAAGGCTTTGCGGTCGGCTATCAGTTCCGCATGCGGTAGCCGTGCCGCCGCATCGTACAGCTGTTGGTTCATGTCGGCGTTGTAGCGTGCCAGCAGGGCGAAGTACGCGGGAGTGCTCATGTGGATGGTAGGGCGTCCGGATTGGATTGCAGGAAGATCTGGTTATTCAACTTGGCCAGCACTTGCGCGCGCGCTTCATCGCTCAGCGCTGGCAGGCCTTCGCGCTCCGGTTCCAGCGTGGACAGCAGGTCGCGCGTCATGCTCTTGCCAGATGGCGTGGTGTGGTCGTCTTTCAGCTTGCCCAGCGTGTAGGTCAGCACGCGGGTGGACTGGTTGGCCTGCATCTCCAGCGTGGCTTTAGCCAGCGCGCCCTTGTCGTAGGCGATGTTGGTGCTGCTGCTGGCCGAGTCGTCGATGGTGATGTATTTGTAGTTTTGCGAGTTGCGCGACAGGTCCAGCGCCAGCCGCGCATCCGCCTTCACCGGTGCATGGTATTGCGCCTTCAGGTGCGACTGCTGCTGTTGCGAGATGCCGCGGTCCAGCTGCGACGTGCCGCTGATGCTGGTCTTCTGCGACAGCTCATAGGCAAAGCTGTCCTTCTCCATCAGGCGTGCCGGATTGGACGCCACCTCGGTTTGCGCAAACGAGGCCTTGAAGTCGGCCAGTCCGGTGGTCATGGCGCGATCCTGATCGGTCAGCACAATGCTGCGCGGAGCGATGGCCGGCGTGCCGTAGTTGCTGTTCATGCCGGTGAAAGCGTCCTTGAACATGGAGATCATGGCACCGTCGCCTTGCCCGCGCGCGCCGGCCTGGTCGACCTGTTGCAGATACTTGCCCAGTGCCTTGGCCTGCTGCTCCTTGCTGCCCCAGCTGGCGGGCTGGCTCAGGTCCACGGCGATGTTGGCGCTGCCCGCAGGACCGCTGAAACTGAGCGTGCGCTGCGCCGCATCGGCGTGGAATTCAATCCGCTGCGTGTCCTTGGAATTGATCTTGACCTGGCCTTTCAAATCCACCGATGACAGCGCGCTGTGATCGAACTGCGTCAGGCCGGCCACGTCGATGCGCGGCGGATCTTCAGTCAGGCCGTCGATCGACTTCTGGAACGCTTCGGCCAACTTGCCCAGCGCCTTGCGTTCGCTCTCATTCAATTTACCGTTGCTGTGCGCTTCGATGGCGATGCTGTTGTCGCCCGTATCGAGCTTCAATTCGACCTTGACGCCGCTGCGGGTGGTGACGGTCAGCGCGATCTGGTTGTCGCCCATGCCGTGCTGCGACACCTGCGAGGGCGAAACCAGCATGTCGTAGGTGTCGGCTTGCACGCTGCTCTGCGCCTGCTGCACCGATTGCGAAAAATCTTCGCCGTCGTAGGACACTTGTTTCAACAACTCGCCGCCCAAACCTTTGAGGCGGCCGGACGCCGATTGATTGTTGAAGTTCTGCGCCATCATGGTGGCCGCAGTGCTGCGCGTGCGGTTTTCCCATAGCAGCGCCTTAGGCTGCGTGTCATTGGCCGCAGCGCCCAAAGAAACGACAGTGGAAGCACCGCCATCGTTGGTGCCGGCGGCGGCAGAGGTGGACGTGTATGCACCGGCCGTCGCCGGAGTGGCAACGGCCGGTGTGGTCCGATTCAGGGGGGTGATCGTCGTCATAGGCCCATTATAGGCCGGTTTTAACGGTGTAGCCTCACCGGCGGCAGCACCCGCGAGCGCAGCCAGCCGGCCAGCGTGTGCGTCAGCATCGGCACCGTGCCATGCAGTTGCAGCAGGTGCTTCTGGTACATCAGCCGATACAGTATGCTGGCCATTGGCCCGCCGACGCGATAGCTCCTGCCGCTCATTGGCCCGGTCAGCGAACCAACCGCCGCCTGCTGGCCCAGCGAGACCAGCGAACCGTAGTCCTGGTAGCGGAAGTCCGGACGCGGCGTGTCATCCTTGCGCGCCAGCAGATCGGCCAGGAACATGGCTTGCTGGTGCGCGACTTGTGCACGCGGCGGCGTTGGTCCCTTGTGCGGGCAAACGTAGTTAGCGCAGTCGCCCAGCGCATAGATACGGCTGTCGTTGGAAGAACGCAGGCTAGCGTCGACCATGATCTTCTTCAGGTGATTCACGCTCAGGCCCAGTGTGGCGCACAGCGGCGGCGCTTCCACGCCGGCGGCCCACAAGGTCAGGTCAGCCGGGTAGCGCGTGCCTTCCGCATCGGTCACCGCGTCGGCGCTGACGCTGGCCACACTGGTGGAGGTCATCACGTCGATGCCCATGGCGCGCAGGTGGCGCGCGGCGCGTTGCGCTTGCAGCGGATCGAGCTGCGGCAGAAGGTGCTGTCCGCGTTCGATGATGGCGATGCGGATGTCTTGCTCCGGATCGAGATCGTGCACGCGGTAGGCCGCCAAGGCGCGCGCCGTGTTGCTCAACTCCGCAGCCAGTTCAACCCCGGTGGCGCCACCGCCGACGATCACCACGTTGACCGGTTTTTTCTGTTCGCCGGCTGCGATGCAAGCGTCGAAGAAGCGGCGGCGGAAGTTCTCCGCATCGGCCACGCTGTCCAGCGTCAGCGCGTGTTCCTGCGCGCCCGGCACACCGAAGAAATTGGTGACGGAGCCCAGCGCCAGTACCAGCTTGTCGTAAGCGATAACGCGGCAGGCGCCATCGCCGCCGCCGCGTGGCGACAGGGTGATGGTCTGGTGCGCGCGGTCGAGGCACAGCATATCGCCTTGCACGAATTCAAAGTCATGATCCAGCGCCTGTGCACTGAACGGCAATTCGCTCACTTGCGGATCGCACTTGCCAGATGCCACGGTGTGCAGCAGCGGCTTCCAGAAGTGGCCCGGCCAGCGGTCCACCAGCAGCACGCGCGAGCGTTTGCTCTTGCCGAGCGTATCTCCAAGACGGGTGGCGAGTTCGAGCCCGCCCGCACCGCCGCCGACGATGACGATGGTTTCCATGATGCGCCTCCAGTTCAGGTGAAAAAACTATGCCGCTCGGCCCAGGCCCGGTTTCGGGCGTTGCTGGTCCGGTGTGTAAGGGCTGGCCTGCAATTCGTGCAGGGCGTCGAAGGTGATGAACTGGCGTGGGCGCACCACGTCCGTGCCATAGGGCGCGACGGAGACGGTCCACAGTCCCGCATCGGCGGCAGCGCGCAATGCTGGAACGGCAGTGTCGATGGCGATGGCGTCATGCGGCGCTGCGCCGATGGCGTGCAGCGCGTGCGCATAGGGACCTGCGCCGACGCTGTCGAAATTCACGCCGCCGGCGACAACGCTGAACAGGCTATTTACATCGGCGCCGAACTGGCGCTCCAGCAGTGCGGAGGCGGAGGGCGCCGGCAGGTCGGTAAGGATGCAGACTTTGCTGCCGGCCGCTGTGGCGTCTTCGATCAGCGCCAGCGCGGCGGCTTGCGCCTGCGGTGGACGGGCGAGAATCGCGAGGTGGAACTGGCGCTGCTTTTCTTCCAGCAGCTCGGCCACGCGCTGCTTGTCGCGCGACAGCGGCGGCATGGCGACGGCGGAAGCGATGGCGCGGGCGATACCGTGGGTGGCGGCGGCTGCGCGCAGCGCCGGCAAGGTCCAGCGTACCGACAGGCCGGCGTTGGCAAACGCCGCATTGCAGGCCGCCAGGTGCAGCGCTTCGGTATCAAACAGAACGCCGTCCAGTCCCAGGAAGATCACGTCGATGCTCATCACAATTCTCGCTTAACGATGTCAGATGATTATCAATATAGAGGTAGAATCTACAAAAGAAAAATTAAAGATTTTCGATAAATGATAAGGAATGCTTATGTATCATGCGAGTTTTCGCCAGCTACAGTCGTTGATCCTGGTGGCGCGCCACGGCAGCGTGTCGCGCGCGGCGGACGCCATGCACCTCACGCAGCCGGCGGTGTCGTTGCAAATCCGCACACTGGAAGACATCGCCAGCATGGCGCTCACGCGCAAGGTGGGGCGCAATATCCAATTGACGGCGGCGGGCGAGGTGATGGCCGAATTCTCCGAACGCATCTTGCGGCTGTGGGAGCAGGCGGCCGATGAACTGGCGGCGCTGCAGGGTGTCACCTCCGGTACGCTGCGCATCGGCGCGGTGACCACGGCGGAGCACTTGCTGCCGCCAATGCTGGTGCCGTTCACGCTGGAGCGGCCGGACGTGCGGCTCAAACTACAAGTGGGTAACCGCACGGAGATTATCAACATGCTGGCGCGGCACGAGATTGAGCTGGCCATCATGGGCACGCCGCCGCGCGAGCTGCGTACCAACGCCGCCAAGTTCGCGCGCCATCCGATGGCGTTTGTCGCCAGTCCTTCGCATCCGCTGATGAAGAAGAAAAAAGTCACGCTCAACGATGTGATGGCGGCCAACCTGCTGGTGCGCGAGCGCGGTTCGGGCACGCGCACGGCGGTGGAGAAGCTGCTGCGCGCGGAGGGGCATGCGGCGGAATTCGGCTCCGAGGTATCGAGCAACGAGGCGATCAAGCGCATGGTGGCGGCTGGACTGGGTGTCGGCTTCCTGTCAGTGCACGCCTGCGGGCTGGAATTCGAGGCTGGCCTGCTGGCGACGCTGCCCATCAATCTGGTGGAGGCGGACTGGCACATCATGCACCTGAGCGACCAGCCGATCCCGAAGGTGGCGGCGGCGTTCCAGGATTTTGTGATCGAAAACGGCCAGGACCTGGTGGCGCGCGAGCTGGAAGGATTCTACCGGCAGCTGGGAAAAAGGAAGTCGTACCGGTAAAACCACCAGTACAGTGGTGGAAACTGTTTGCACAAGTGTACTGGTACACGCCAGTACACTCGGCCGTACAATGCAAGTACACACTCCACACACGGATACACCATGTCGCTCGAATTGCTGCTGCCACTGTGCACCTTTGCCGCCGTCAGTTCCATCACGCCAGGCCCGAACAACACCATGATCCTGGCCTCCGGCCTGAATTACGGCTTTGTGCGCTCGCTGCCGCATTTGTTCGGCATTACCTGCGGCTTCACCTTCATGATTTTTGCGACCGGCATGGGCTTGCACGTGGTGTTCGAGCAGGTGCCGATGCTGCAGACTATCCTCAAATATGGCGGCGCGCTGTACCTGCTTTGGCTGGCGTGGAAGCTGGCGCACGCAGCGCCGATGAACGGCGAGCAGGCCGCGCTGTCCAAGCCGATGACCTTCTTCGGTGCGGCGGCTTTCCAGTGGATTAACCCGAAAGCGTGGGTGATGGCCCTGAGCGCGCTGACCACCTATCTGCCGCAGGGATTTACGGTGATTGATGCGGCCATGCTGGCCGGGATCTTCGGCTTGATCGGCGTGTTCTGCGTCGGCGCCTGGGCCATGTTCGGCGTGGCGATGCGCCGCGTGCTGCAGGATGCGCGCTCGGTGCGCATCTTCAACCTTGTTATGGCACTGCTGCTGGTGGCCACGCTGTATCCGATGCTGGCCTGATACCATAGCGTCTTTACCGGATTGGAAGGAATGCCTATGTATCGCCTGATCGCGCTGAGCGCCGCCTTGCTGGCTGGCGCAGTGAATGCCGCCACGCTGCCATCCGACTTGATGCTGCCGGAGCCGGCGCGTGCTGCGCGCGGTTACGTGGAGAGCTGGGTGTTCAGCATCGAGATTGAATCGGATAAGCTGAATGGCATGGATGCGTGCCGCAAGATCCTGAGCGATCGCGGTTTCGCGCCGGCCTTGTCGAAGACTGCCAGCTCCAACGTGCCTGCGCTGCACTTCAAGGTCTCCGGCCGCAAGGAGTACACGCAGGCCAGCAGCGAAGCCGATGACACGCTGGCCGCCGTGCAGCAGGCCAAGTGCCCGGGCACGGTGAGCTGGAACGTCAGCGCGAAAGAAGCGCGCCGCTAATCAGTGGCGTGCGTGCGGTAGCCGCAGCGCGTGCAGGTGCTTGCGGATGGGGTCAAGGCCGGCGGGCCGGGTGGCCTGCTGCGCTTGCAGGTAGCCGCGCGCGAATTGAATGACACCGGCCGAATCAGGATGCTGTAGCAGCAGCTCTTGCAGCAACCTGTCCGCCACCACCAGATCGTTATGCTTGCCCAGTTCTTCCTGCGTTGCGGCCAGCGTTTTCAAATATTTGTGCGTACCTTTTTCGCGATACAGCGAGTGGAAGAACTCCAGCGCGTAGCGGGCCCGCTTGGCAGCGATGCGCGTGCGGTGTGCGCTGGACGGATCGTCTTCATGCATGCGGTTGGCGCGCTTGACCAGTGACTTGTGCAGATGCTGGAGATGCTGGCGCGAGAACTGGGCGGCCGCTCCGTTCAGCAGCGGTGCGGTTTGCAGCATCCACGATCCTAGTGTGAGCATCAACCGCGTGTAGCGCGGCGACAGCAAGGCTTGCGCCGCCTCGCGCCGTTTGGCGTGGGCGGCTTGGAGAGCGAGTGCTTGCAGTTCCATGTGCGCCGAGTCCACGCGCGCCAATGTGGACGACAGCAGCACGTCCCAGTCGCGCGCCGCGCCCAGTTCAGCACCCAGCCAGTTGATGTCTTCCTGCAGCGCGGGCGGGCAGGGCGCTATCGGTGCGAACAGTTTGAGGGCGGAGCGCAGGCGGCGTACGCCGATGCGCATCTGGTGCAGCGTTTCGGGATCGTGGCCCTCCACCACGGCCACTTCGTTGCGCTGGATGTGTTCGAGGCAGTTGCCCAGCACTGCGGGCAGCGCGTCACTCATGTTGGCGTCGAGCTCAAGCTCCAGCGCTTGCGCGCGATACGGCGCGTGGCCGGTTGCTCGCACCATCATGTAGCCGCGCTGCGCCTTGTTGATATTGCTGATACGGAGCGGGATATCTTCCAGCAGCTGCAAGGCGAACGCGTATAGTCCTGCTGGGTCACCGTCCTTCAGTTCCAGTTCGATTTCATTGACCGCCACCTTGTGGCCTTTGCGCTCGATATGGCCGATGTCCAGCGCGACTTCGATGCGGTTGCCGTCGCTTTCCACATTCCACAGCTGGCGTTCCACGTCGACTAAAAAAAGCGGCTCCAGCCGGTCCTTCAAATCCGGCGCGTCCAGCATGGACAGCCACTGTTCGTCATCGCCAACCAGCTTGCGCAGCTTGCCGAGACGCGGCCAGGATCGGTCGACCACGCACTCCCACTCGTTACGGCTATGCAGGCCGCTTTGCACGCTGCCGCCGGCCTTCATAGTCTGTATCCACTCGCCATCCTCCTTGCGCACGCGCAGGCCCGCGCCGTGACGCAGCAGGTGCAGGTCCGGCGTATCGAAGTAACGGGCGTTGAGCTGCTGCACGCGCGCCGGCGCATCCAGCAGCGGGTGTTGCAGCAGCTTGCTGTTGTCCTCGGGCGCAAGCAAGAGTTTGAGTTCGACTTCCATCAGCTCAGTGTAGGGAAAAGCCAGCTGGCGCGGCGCACGCCATCAGGCGCCGCGTGGCAAGGTTTGCAACAGTTGTGCCCATGCGGGAATGGCGGCGCGCCAGAAAGCATCGATGCTGTCGGCCTGCACATCGAGGCCGAGGAAACGGGCGGCCGGCAGGATGGCGCTGCGCAGCAGCTGTTGTGGATCGCTGCCGTCGTCGAAGGCGATGGCGCCGGTTTGCTTGGACATCTTGTCGCCGGCTTCGTTGAGCACCACCGGCACGTGCAGGTAGCTTGGCTGCGGCAAGCCCAGTATCTGTTGCAGGTAGAGCTGGCGCGGCGTGGAATCAAGCAGGTCGACGCCGCGCACGATGTCGGTGATGCCTTGGGCGCCGTCGTCCACCACCACGGCCAGCTGGTAGGCCCAGTAGCCATCGGCGCGGCGGATGATGAAGTCGCCCACTTCGGCGGTCAGGTCCTGGCTGTAGTGGCCGGTCCAGCGGTCATCGAAGGCCGGCACGCAATGCGGCGATTGCGGTACTTTCACGCGCAGCGCGCGGCCCACTTTGCCCGGCGCCAGGCCGTTACGGCAGGTGCCGGGATAGATCAGCGCCTGATTGTGATGCGTCACCTGGTTGAGCTGCGAATCGGCGATCTCACGGCGCGAGCAGCCGCAGGCGTAGACCAGATCGCCGAGCTGTTCGAGCGCATGCTGGTACAGCGGGTAGCGTTTGGTTTGCCACGTGACCTCGCCATCCCAATGCATGCCGCAGCGCTGCAGTGAGGCGAGGATGTGATCGTCTGCACCGTGCACATTGCGCGCACCGTCCACGTCCTCGACGCGCACCAGCCACTGGCCGTGGTGGGCTTTGGCGTCGAGATAGCTGGCGATGGCGGCCACCAGCGAGCCGAGATGCAGGGGGCCGGTAGGCGAGGGCGCGAAGCGGCCGATGTAGGAGTTGCGAGCAGTCATGCCGATATTTTCGCATACAATGTGCGCGCGGAAATCCCGCCTTGCTTACCTTAGCCCACAGGACATCATGAAAAAAATGACACCCTCCTTCGTTGCCTCCGCGCTGGCCATCAGCCTGGCGCTGGCATTCCCGGCCCATGCAGACGCGGGCAAGACCGCTGCGGTGCAGGAAGCGCCGCTGCGCGCTCACCTTTCTTTCCTCGCCAGCGATCTGCTGGAAGGCCGCGGCACCGGCCAGCGCGGCGGCGACCTGACCGTGGCGTACCTGGAAGCGCAGGCGATGGCGTTGGGCCTGAAGCCGGGCAATGGCAACAGCTTCCGCCAGTCGGTGCAGATCGCGGGCGTGAAGACGCAGCCTGCCGAGAGCACGCTGAAACTGGAAGCGGGCGGCAAAGCGCTGGATATCGCCTTCGGCAAGGACTGGGTGTTTGCGCCGGGTGATGCGACGGCGGCGCATAGCTTCAATGCAGACTTGGTGTTCGTCGGTTACGGCATCACTGCGCCGGATGAGCAGTGGAACGATTTCAAGGGCATGGATTTGAAAGGTAAAGTGCTGGTCATGATGGTCAACGATCCGCAGCCAACTACCGAGCAGCCGAACCGCTTTAACGGCAAAGGCCTGACCTACTATGGCCGCTGGACCTACAAGTTTGAAGAAGCCAAGCGCCAGGGGGCGGCCGGCGTGCTGTTGATTCACACCACGCCGACGGCATCGTACGGCTGGAGCGTGATCCAGAACAGCTGGTCTGGCGTAGAGCGTTTCCAACTGGCGGCGGGTACGCTGGGCACGCAGCTGCAGGGATGGATCACCGACGACACCGCACGCGCGCTGTTCACGGCGGCCGGCCAGGACCTCGACGCGCTGCGCGCAGCGGCCGAGAAGAAGGACTTCAAGCCAGTGCCGCTGGCTGCCAAGCTGAATGGCGAGATGAAGGCCGAAGTACGCAAAGTCGAGCAATTCAACGTCGCTGCTGTGGTGCCGGGCACCGATCCGAAATTGAAGGATGAAGTGGTGATCTACAGCGCGCACTGGGACCATCTCGGCAAGCAGGGCGACACCGGCGATACTATCTTCAACGGCGCAGTCGACAACGCCTCCGGCTCGGCGGCCTTGCTGGCGATGGCCGAGCAAGCGCGCCATGCGCCGGCCAAGCGCAGTCAGATGTTCCTGTGGGTAGCAGCAGAAGAGCAGGGCTTGCTGGGCAGCGCGGCCTATGCCGCGTCGCCGCTGTGGCCGCTGGCGACATCGGCACCCAAGGCAGCGAGCGTACCGAGCTGGGCAAGCTGGCCGAGACGACGGCCAAATCGATGGGCATGCGAATTGCTGACGCCAAGCCGGACCTGGCAGGCGGCTACTTCCGCAGCGACCACTTCAACTTCGCCAAGAATGGCGTGCCGGCGTTCTCGATCGAGTCTGGCCGTGACTACGTGAAAGATCCTGAAGGAGCCAAGGCCAAGGCGCAAGCCTACGGCAAGCGCTACCACCAGGCCAGTGACGAATACGATCCGAGCTGGGACCTGTCGGGCATGGTGCAGACGGCGCAATACACGCTCAACCTGGGCCGCCTGATCGCCAACGGCGCCAAGCTGCCCGAATGGAAAGCCGGCGACGCCTTCGCCGTCCCCCGTAACAAATAGCAATTCAGGGTCAGCTCTGTCATTTGGACAAGCGCGCATGGAATTTGAGAAATATCAATACGCGTATTATTTGTCCGAATGACAGAGCTGACCCCGAATGTTGTGGCCGTCAGTGGAAGCCGACGGTGATGGAGGTGCCGGTCAGGTCGATGCCTTTGATGGAGATGCTGCCGAAGCTGCTGCCTTCGGTGCCTTTTACGCGGATGTTGTTGAAGGCGATTTCACCAATCGAGGACGGCAGGCTCAACGTCAGTGAGCCGTCTTTGTTGATGGTGGCGGCCGCCTTGGTCGGGTCGTAGACCACGTTTTTCATCGTCGTGTCGGCTTCGAGGAAGCCCAGCACCGGGTTCAGCACCTTGCTCATGTCGCCGATCACTTCCAGCCCGTTGCTCTTGGCGTGTTTGACGGCGCTGACCAGGTCGTCACTGAGGCCTTGCGCTGCGGTGTCGCCCAGTTCTTCGTCGCTCAGCGCGCGGTTGCTGACCGGGGCGCTGGCGGTCAGGGCCGCTGCCGGCAAGGCCGAGGCCGCATAGGTTTCCAGCGGCGCCAGCAGGGAGGTGGCGATCGCCGCCGCCATCCGCAAACGGCGCTGCTTGCGCAGGGCGTTTTCAATGTGCTCCTGGGTGATCAGGTTGAGGTCGGCAAAAATGTCACCCAGCCGCTGACCGGTCTTGCGTTGCAGTTCAATTGCGCTGGCCAGCTGTTCTTCGGTAATCAGCTTCTGCTTGACCAGCAGCTGACCCAGCATCGATTTATTTTGATTCCTCGATAACCATCCCATCATGCTCTCCTGTTATGCGGTTTTACGTGGCTTGACTGGCGCTTGCAGCACGTCCGGCCCCGGTCCCGGCTGGTGCGCCAGGTGCTGGATGTCGGACGGCGCCATGCCGAACCAGCGCTTGCACGCGCGGTAGAACGCGCTCGGCTCCGAAAAGCCCAGCTGGAAACTCAACATTTTTAATGATAGCTCACCGGCGCTGAGCGACTGCCGCGCCAGCTCGCGCCGGGTGTCGTCGACCAGGTTGGTGAAGCTGGTGCCTTCCTCGGCTAGGCGGCGCTGCAAGGTGCGCTCGCTCATCATCATTTGCGCCGCCACGTCGTCGCGGTGCGGCGGCCCTTTCGGTAGCAGGCTGGCCAGCAAGGCTTGTACCTTGCCGCTGAAGGTTGGCGGCTGCGCCGTCGCCAGCGTCGCCAGCACGTGCTCGCCGCCGCCGTTCATCAGCGGCGGATTGGCCGGCAGCGCCGCGACCAGGTCGGTGTCGGAAAACTCCATCACATTGTGCGGCATGCCAAAGCGCACCGGACAACCGAAAGTCTCTTCAAACACCTGGGCGTTGGCTGGCGCCGGGAAGGTGTATTCCACCACCACCGGGGCGATGTCGTCGCGGCCGGCCGCACAGCGCAGGGAACGCAGCAGCACGCACCAGACAAAGTCGTAGCGCTGCTGCGGCACTTCGCGCTGGGCGCCAGGCAGCAGCAGGCCGACGCGGGTGTGGCCGTGGCAGCGCTCGATCGAGCTTTGCACGGTCGGCGACACCAGCATGATGTGGCCCATCACGCCCAGCCAGCCGAGCCGGTGCGGGGTCGAGATTTTCAGGCCGATCAGCGGATCGCCCGATTGCTGCACCAGCAGTTCCCACAGGTGGCTTAGTTTGTCCGACAGCGTGAGCGCGTCGCAGGCGATGCCGTCGCCTTCGTCCAGGCCGGCCTGCGCGAACAGCGATTCTGCCTGCACGCCGGATTGCGCCAGGCGCGATTTCACGCCGCGCACCAGATGCAGGGCGGAAGAGTACGTCATGGCGTGACCGCAGCGCGCAAACGCAGGCCGATTTTTTCTTTCAGGCCTTGCAGTTTAGGATCGATCACCGGACGGGTGTCGGTCGCCACGCCTTCGCCCAGCTTCTTCTGCATTTCCGGCAGCATGGCTTCGAATTTTTTCTTGACCGGCGATTCCAGGATGGCGATCAGCTGCTTCAGTTCTTCTTCGGTGTAGCGCTCGGCCAGCAGCGGGGCGATAGTGGTCGGGATCAGCTTGTCGGCGCTGGCACGGGTGATCGGCGTGGCTTCGGCCATGAAGGCCTTGGCTTCGCCGACGATGTCGTTCATGGCGGCGTCACGCTTTTCCGGCGCGGCGCGGCCTTGCAGCATGGCGCGCGCCTGTTGCACCGCATCGGCCACCGGCACTTGCAGCATGGACTGGCCGATGCTGTCGATGTTCCACAGTTTGAGAACCTGGTCGACCAGCGCTTGCTTGGCCGGCGAGACCGGCGCGGCGGCGTGGGCGCCCAGGCAGGCTGCGCTTAAGGCCAGCAGCATCAGACCGTGTTTTGCTTTTTTCATTGTGTGCTCCTCCAGGTAAATCCAGATAAATCAGAAACGCTTGTTCAATTCAAAACCGAAGTAGCGGACGTGGATATCGCCGCGTACATCTTGGCCTGCATACGGGTTGTAGATGATGTTGAGGAAGGTGTTGCAGTTCATATTGCAGCTGGTGTTGGCTGGCGTGTAGTACTTGCCGGTCAGGTAGGATCCGGTGACGTTGATGTCGGTGTTCTTGTCGAGCTTGAAGCCGATGCCGGCGCTGCGCAGCTTGGTGTCGGGCAGCGGCGCCAGCAAGTCGATCTTGTCGGCCGGGATCGAGGTCTTGCGCGGCTCATAGCCGAGCCGTATGGTCAGGCGTTCGATCGGCTGCAGCTGCAAGCCGTAGGCAAAGTTGATCACGCTCTTGTAGCCGCGCGGGATCACCAGCTTGCCGGAATCGGGTATGCCGTACAGGCGCGCTACTTCCAGCAGCTTGACGCTCTGGTCGAACTGGAAGCGCAGCGCGTCCCAGTCGCTCCAGCGCGCGTAGCTGGCGTCGACGTTGAGCTGGATGTATTTGACCGGCTTGAGTTTCACGCCCACCTGCAAGTGCGCAGGGAAGGGGATGGTGGCGCTCATATTGCCCTTCTGCACCGCCGGGATCGAGCTGGGGAAGCCCAGCACTGCGCCGGCGATCGGTCCCAGCAAGCTGGCGTTCATGCCGCGCACGAAGTTACGCAGCATCGGCTCGGTGGTGAACACGTAGTTGCCGGTGTAGTGGGTCTTGGAGCCACCCTGGTACACCGCGCCCAGCGCAAACATGGGCGACGGTTCCCACAGCACGCCGAAGTTGATGGTCGGGTCGAACGGCGCCGTCAGTTCCAGCCGCATATTGGCGGCCTTCTTGAACGGGCTGACCATGCCATCCTTGCCGCCGCCGCACACGCCAAAGCCGAACACGTCGATGATGTTGCCGCCTTCTTCCGGGCACCAGCCTTTTTGCAGCTGGCCGAACACGCCCAGCAGCTCATTCGGGAAGCGCATATTGGTGTCGACCACAAAGGCGGCGTGGGCAATCGGCACCGACACGCCAAAGCGCAGCGTGTCCGAATATTTGTAGCCGACCGACGGCGCCGCATACACCAGGCGCTGGATCTGCTCTTGCCGTCCCTGGTACTGGCCGGGGTCGTTGGGATCGGTGGTGCGGTCCAGGCTCATGGCCTGCGCCATATAGCTGTCGGTGGCAAAGGTCCACGGCGAGCCGGGCGTGTTCCACGACATGCCGATGCCGGGCACGGCCACGGCCGGCAGGCGCCAGCCCGGCATGCCGTAGCCGGGCACGTACATGATTTGCCGCACCGGCCCGGTGGAGGTGTTGGATAGCGGGTCGTCGCGCCAGCCGCCGACGTCAAAGCCTTCGCCTGGCTTGAAGCTGGCGCTGGTGCGGATCGAGGCCACGAAGTTGTGGATGCTTTCGCTATCGCCTTCCAGCCGCGCCAGGCCGGCCGGGTTGAAGTGGATCGAGGCGATGCCCGGCGGGTCGGCCGTTACCGCATTCCCCATCGCCATCGCAACCACGCTGGTGGTGAGGTTTTCGGTCAGCGCAGCGTAGGCAGGCCAGCACGCGCTGAGCGTGCCGGCCACAGCGCTGGCGATAAGGAGGCGGCGCATCATCAGAAGCTCAACGGCACATTCATGCCCACGATCAGGTTAGGCGAGTCCGGCGTCAGGCCGATGCCGACCGAGAAGTTGACCGTGGTCTTGGGCGAGATGCGGTAGCCCAGGCCCATGTTCAGGATGCCCGAGGTTTGCATATGGGTCTTGGCCTCCAGGCCGCCGGCAAAGCGCAGCCTGGAGCCGGCCGAGATCGCTTCCTGGAAGGAGATGGTGGTCGAAATGCCGTACGACAGCGCGTAAGCAAAGCCAAGGCCGAAGCCCACGCTCGGACCCGGTGCAACGCGGGTCAGGATGCGCGAGCCGTTGATTTGCCACAGGTTCTTGGCCGGCAGGCTGGCGGTGAAGTTCACCGAACCGAACAGCGCGACCGGGTCGACGATTTTGTTGACGTTCAGGCCGAGCGTGGCGGCAGCCACGCCGCTGCCGGTCGCTTCGCCGCTGCCGGCGATGATCTTGAACGGACTGCGGCCGGACGGCAGGCGCACATTGCTGGTGACGGTCAGGCCGGGCTGGTCGCGCTTGGCCTCGAACGGCTGCCAGCGCGCGCCGACGCCGATGTCACCCAGCGAGTTGGACATGCCGCTGCGGGCGGCGGTGTCGGCGTAGCGCGAGATCAATGGCAGGGTGACGTTGGCGGTCAGGTTGTCGCGCACGCCGTAGTCGGCCGAGAAGGTGTTGGTCACCGTGTGCGAGTTGTTGTTCTCGATGTTGAACAGGGTGGCGCTGCCGTTGGCGATGTCGGTGACGATGCGGTCTTCGCCCACGTAGCTGTAGCTGACGTCATAGGTCACCGCCAGCTGGTTGCGGCGGATCAGGGTGTACTGCTTGTCCACTGCCGTCAGGGTCTGCTTGAGCAGGGCGCTCTGGTCGCCTTCGCCATCCTTCTTGGCCAGCGCGTCGCGTGCGGCGTCGGCGGTGGCGGGCGTGCTGGTGTTGGCGGTTTGTTGCGCCAGCACGGGCGTGGCGCTCAGCGCAATGAGTGCGGCAATGGGGATGGTGCGTAACATCATGTCTGCTTCCTTGTGAGAGTAGTGCGCTGTGGGGATTAGTTGTGGCGGATCCAGGTGCCGGCCGCGCCCGAGTTCACGGCGCGCATCAATAGCTGGGCGGAATTGCTGAGCGGGTCCTGGCGGCCCCTGCCGGTCACGCGGTCCATGTCGACCACGCCCAGCTCCAGATCGGTCAGCACCAGCTGGCGCACCGGCTTCTGGTCCTTGGCCGGCGCGATGATGAACAGGGTGTTCTTGTCCCACCAGCGGGCAAATTCCTCGACTGAAAACACGATGTTGCCGGCCGATGGGTCGGCAATGTAGACCACGCCGTCGCGGATGCCGCGCAATACCACGAAGTGCTTGGAGCCGGCGTAGTCGATCGGCACGATGGCCGGCTCGTCCAGCTCCTGCAAGTCCTTGATCTCGGCCTTGAAGCCGGCGCCGGCCATGCCCAGCGAGCCGACGTAGCGTTTCATGTCCAGCAGCGAAAAGCCGCGCCGTTCGATGATTTTGTCCTTTTCGCCCTTTTCCAGCATGCCTTCCATGGCCTGCTGTTCGTTGACCATCACGCCGAGGTGGTAGTTGAGGATGGTGACCAGCGCCGCCGAGCCGCAGCTGTAGTCAAACGCCTGGCGCACGATGTGTTTGTACTTGAGCTCGGAAAATGGCTCGATCTTCACCGATTGCACATAGGCGCCGCCGCCGGTCAGGGTTTGCGGGATCTCGTACTGGTCCTTGGGACGGTCTTGTGGTTCGTGGCGGGAGACATAGCCCGCGCCGCCGATCATGGCGGCCAATACACCCAGCAGCAGTGCCAGCATAAGCTAGCCCTCGCGTACGCGCGTGAGCGAGCGCTCGCTCGGATGCGCGCGTAAAAAAATAGTGGTGTAGGTCTGGCGCGAAGCTGTAGCGTGAGCTCCGCCCAGAGGCGTCTGGCGCCCCATTGCTGATGTCATCCTGTCTCCATATTCTCGATTCGAACGGTCGTGCTTTATTTAAGCGACAACTCGTCTTTTCTTTTTTGTAATTCATTAACGCATGGATTTCCGAGCCACCGCACCTGATTTTTTAGAAATGTACTTCTAGGTTTTGCGCTGGAACCTATGCTAAGGCAGGCGACAAAAGTACAACACCTGTCTCACTCTGGATGGCTCTCAGGGCCAAGTTGTTGGCTTTCGCGGTCAGCGCAACAAGCTGGACCCGTGGCGGGGCCGACTCATATGATTAATTTAATTAATATCCAAATATTAAGATTTTCACGCACCGGGTGCGGCGCCCCGGAGCTCTTACCCGGAGCTGGCAGGGCGGCCGAGCGGGCGTGAGCCCAAGATAAAAATTCCTACTCATAACCGGAGATACCAAATGCAAATCGTTAAAACCGCAG
Organism: Duganella flavida; assembly: GCF_009857445.1. Taxonomy (GTDB): domain Bacteria; phylum Pseudomonadota; class Gammaproteobacteria; order Burkholderiales; family Burkholderiaceae_D; genus Rugamonas; species Rugamonas flavida. The sequence continues at coordinate 164,683 of NZ_WWCN01000012.1, read as the reverse complement.
TCGCTGCAGCCCTGGCAACCCTGGCCTTCTCGGCATCGGCCATGACCCCGATCCAGGACGCAGAGCTGAGCACCGTCAGCGGCCAGGACGGCGTGTCGATCGCTGCCAACCTGAACATCAAGATTGATTCCTTCGTCTACACCGACACCGACGCGGTCGATGCCACGACCGGCCTGGGTGGTGGTTCGGTATCGTTCAACGGCATCAAAGTGAACGGCCTGATCGCAGCGAACATCGACATCCTGTCGAAAGCTTCGTTCCTGACCGCTGCTGGCGCTGCCGGCGTGACCGATGCGGGCACCTTTTACAGCAAAACCACCGGCGGTGACGTTGTCCAGATCGCTATCCCAGCGAGCGTGGTAGCCGATGGCCACTACCTGAACGTGTCGGTCGACTCGATCAAAATGGGCAACAACGCTGCTTCGTTCGGCTCCGTGGCCATGAACCAGATCGACATGCGCGGCACCACCGTCTGGATCTTCGCGCACTAATTGCGTGCGGCTCCTCAGGCCTGTAGCTTGGCCTGATGAGTCATGGACGGTACAAGCTGCGGGATCATAAACTGGTCTCGCAGTATCAAAAAAACACACACCGATATAAAACCATTAACGGAGACGATCACATGCAATTCATCAAAACCGCAGTCGCTGCAGCCCTGGCAACCCTGGCCTTCTCGGCATCGGCCATGACCCCAATCCAAGACGCAGAACTGAGCACCGTCAGCGGCCAGGACGGCGTGTCGATCGCTGCTAACCTGAACATCAAAATCAATTCCTTCACCTACACCGACACCGACGCACTGGATGCTTCGGGCTTCGGCGGTGGTTCGGTATCGTTCAACGGCATCAAAGTGAACGGCCTGATCGCAGCGAACATCGACATCCTGTCGAAAGCTTCGTTCCTGGCCGCTGCTGGCGCTGCTGGCGTGACCAACCCAGGCACCTTCTACAACCCAGCGACCGGCGGCGACGTGGTGCAAATCGCGATCCCAGCCAGTGTGGTAGCTGACGGCCACTACCTGAACGTGTCGGTTGACTCGATCAAAATGGGCAACAGCGCTGCTTCCTTCGGTTCGGTTGCTATGAACCAGATCGACATGCGCGGCACCACCGTGTGGATCTTCGCTCACTAATCAGCTGAGCGGCGGCAGTTGTGTGGGCAACTGCCGCTCCCATCCTATGATCACCAAATCACTGCGCCGGCTGGCGCTGGGCGCGACCCTGTTGTGCGGCATGCACGCGGCGTCGGCACAGATGAAGCCCATGAGCGAGGACGAGCTGTCAGCCGTCAACGGGCAAGGCCTGGTCACCATGACCAACACCAGCCTGAACGGATTTGATTTCAGCAAAGTCGCACTCGATGCAGACATCACCCTGAGCGCCAACCTCCGCAATATGCGGCTGGGCGAGTACACCTACGCCACCCGCAACGGCAGTGGCGCCGACCTTGATATCCCGCTGTTGCAATTTGGCCGCAGCGATGGCACCGACGCCCAGCGCGTGGTGCAGATCAGTAATCCCTATTTCGAATTCGTGTATAAAAATGCGGCCGACGGCGCTTCGCGTGAAGCGATCGGCATGCGCTTTGGTTTTGAGTCCATCAGCGGCGACGTTGGTTTGCAAATCACCACCTTGTCAGGCTCGATGAAAGTGACCGGCACTGCGGCCGACGGCAGCACCATCGTGCTCGACTCGCGCACCGATCCCGGCGGCGGCAAGCGCTGGGACGGCGCCTGCACTGCGCCGTGCCTGACCTTGTCGCAACTGGGCGGCGTGACGGCAGGCGACGCCAGCGGCGGCAGCCGCGACTTCTGGATCTCGATGCTGAAGACGGCGGTGCAATTCCCGACCGCCTCCGGCCAGCCGGCAGCCGACACGGCGCAAGCAGGCATTTGGCTGAACTGGCGCGACAAGCTGCAAGCGCTGGCCACCAACGGCGTGACGCCGCCGAACTTGCCGAAGGGCCGCTGATGCAGCGCGCGCTGGCAGTGGGGCTGATGCTGTGCGCGTTCTACTGCGCGCCGGCCGCGTGGGCGATGGAAGCCCTGAGCGACAGCGCCTTGTCGGCCGTGCGCGGACGCGACGGCGTCAGCTTCGACCTGAACGGCTTTGCCATGAGCGGCGATGCCCGTGTCAGCTACACCACGCCGGTTGGCTCCAGCTTGTATGTGGAAAAATTCCACGCCTCGCGCAGCGACAATCCGCTGCCGTTTTCCGATCCCTACCGGCTCGACATTCTGCCCAGCGCACCGGGCCTGGCGGACTACATCAACATCGCTTTTCCCGCCAATACCAACGGCGACCAGCGCTGGCAGCTGGCCTACGACTGGGGCGTGGGCGCCAACGGCGTGGTACGCGAGCAGGGTAGTGTGGTGGTCAAGGACATGGTGTTCTATGGCGGCGGTTTGCAGTTCACCACGCCGCAAGTCAATGAAGGCATCGCCTTCGGCGCGGCGCTGAAGATGGATATCGCCCAGCTGTCGTTCCAGCCACGCGGGCGCGACGATGCGACCGAGGCGATGGTGCTGAGCGGCGTGCACATCGGCGGTGTCGACGGCAAGCCGTGGGTGATTGCCAACGTGGCATCGCAGCCGGGTGTAATCAATGCGTTGACCGACGAGACCGGACCGCGCCTGCACATCGGCATCGATTGGCCGGATGCGCGTTATGGCAATGGCCAGGCCTCCGCCGGCAGCATCGTGGTCGACAATATTTCGTTCGTGAGCCCGGGACAGCCGACGGTAGATCTGGGCTCATCGCGAATTGGATCGGTGCAGATCCAGTACCTTGATATCAAGTTCAAGCAATGATGAAACGCGCCTTGCTCCCGTTGATGCTGCTGGTTGGCGCGGCGCAGGCCATGGCCGGCGAGCTGAAGCCGTTGGATGACAAGGAACTGTCGCAAGTCAGCGGCGGCGACGGCATCAGCTTTGCCGCGCACGTGGTGCTGAACGATCCGACGCTAGTGGGCGCGGTGGCCGATAGCCGCCTGTCGCTGGGCTTCGCTGGCGATGGGCAGAACCGCTACATCGTATTCAAGAACGTGCGCGGCACGGTGGACATGTTTGCCGTCAACCTCGGCGTGCAGACCCGCACCGATGGCGGCGGCGACTACATCGCCATCGGGCTGCCGGGTTATGTGCACTACACCAACCTCGGCTTTGAATCGCTGAGCGTGCAGACCGATCCCACCGCGCCGGTGACCAACAGCCTCGGCAGCCTGAACATCAACGGCACCGTCTCCTTACAAGGCCAGGTCCGCTTCTGGGGCCACTAACCCGGGGTCAGTTCTGCCAATCGCACACGGGCTCATGTACCAATGGCAGAACTGACCCCGGATTTTTCCGTCGCGAACACGCATAGCGCGATGACGGGGAAGGCGAGGCCGGTCCACAGCACGCCGGTCCAGCCGTGCGCGGCAAACATCCAGCCGCCCAGCGATGAACCTATCGCGCCACCCATGAAGAACAACGCCATGTACAGGCCATTCAAGCGGCTGCGCACGTCCGCCGGCAACGCAAAGATGGCGCGCTGGCCGGTCACCAGGTTGGCCGACACGCCCATGTCGAGGATGATCGAGGCCAGCACCAGCACGCCCAGGTCCACCAGCCGGCTGCTGTGAATCAGCAGCGGCAGCGCAAACGCCAGCACTCCCAGCGACAGCGCTACCGCGGTGGTCGAACGACTCTTGCCCTGGTCGGCGCGATGGCCGGCAATCGGCGACACCAGCGCGCCGGTCACGCCGACCAGCGCAAAGATGGCCACGCCGCTTTGGCTGATGCCGAAGTGGGGACCGGTCAGTTCCAGCGACACGCAAGTCCAGAACACGCTGAAGGCGCCGAACATGCAGGCCTGGTACGCAGCGCGGCGGCGCAGGATCGGCGTGGTCTTCAACAAATGCCACATCGACGCCAGCAGTTCGAAGTAATGCATGCCGCCTTCCGGCCGGCGCTGCGGCAGCTTGGCGCGCAGCAGGAAGGCCAGCGCCGCCGTGGTGATCGCCGACAGCACGAAGATGGCGTGCCAGCCGAACGCATCGGCCACCACGCTCGATACCGGCCGTGCCAGCATGATGCCCATCAGCAGCCCGCTCATCACCTTGCCGACGGTCTTGCCGCGCGTTTCAGGCTTCGACAGGTGGGCCGCAAACGGCACCACAATCTGCGCCGCCACCGAACCGAGGCCGATGCACAGCGCGGCAAACAGGAACAGGTTGGCGTTGCTGGTCACCGAGGCCGCCAGCAAAGCCAGCGCGGTGGTCAGCAGGGAAATGAAAATCAGGCGGCGGTTTTCCAGCAAATCACCGAGCGGCACAATGAATAGCAGGCCGATGACGTAGCCGATTTGCGTCAGCGTGACGATCAGGCCGGCCGCGCCGGGATCGATGCCGGTGGCTTTGCTGATCGGACCGATCAGCGTTTGCGCGTAGTACAGGTTGGCGACGATCAGGCCGGTCGCAATCGCAAACAGCCAGACCATGCCGGGCGAAATATCGTGCTTGTGACCCATCTGTTACAGCCCCGCTTCCGCGCGTGCCAGCGATTGCCGTACTTCCGCTGTGATTTCGTAGGAACGCAGGCGCTGCGCATGTTCGTAGATTTGCGAGGTGATCATCAGCTCATCGGCGCCGGTGCGGGCGATGAAGTCTTGCATCTGTTGGGCCACGGTGTCGTGCGCGCCGATGGCGGTGCAGGACAGGACCGAGTCCAGCATCGCGCGCTCAGGCAGGCCCAGCGATTCGAGGTAGCCGGCTTTCGGCGGCGGCAACTGCGATGGCCGGCCGGTGCGCAGGTTGACGAAGGCTTGCTGCATGGAGGTGGCGCGGAAGTGCGCTTCTTCATTGGTGTCGGCGGCAAACACGTTAAAGCCGAGCATGACGTAGGGCTTGCTCAATTGCGCCGATGGCTGGAAGTTGGCGCGGTACAGCGACAGCGCCTGCATCATCATCTGCGGCGCAAAGTGCGAGGCGAACGCGAACGGCAGGCCGAGGTGGGCGGCCAGTTGGGCGCCGAAAGTGCTGGAGCCCAAAATCCACATCGGCACCTTGGCGCCTTTGCCCGGCACCGCCAGCACGCGGCCGCGCGGATGGTCGGACATATAATCTTGCAGTTCCAGTACGTCTTGCGGGAAGGCGTCGGCATCGGATTCGAGATTGCGGCGCAGCGCGCGCGCGGTGGTTTGGTCCGAACCCGGCGCGCGGCCGAGGCCGAGGTCGATACGGCCCGGGAACAGCGCTTCCAGCGTGCCGAACTGCTCGGCGATCACCAGCGGCGAGTGGTTCGGCAGCATGATGCCGCCGGCGCCCACACGGATGGTGCTGGTGCCGCCGGCCACGTGCGCCATCACCACGGCGGTGGCAGCGCTGGCGATGCCGGGCATGCCGTGGTGCTCGGCCAGCCAGTAGCGCTGGTAGCCCCAGCGCTCGCCGTGCTGGGCCAGATCCAGCGTGTTGCGGAACGAGGCCGATGGGTTGCTGCCCTCGGCAATCGGGGACAGGTCAAGTATGGAAAATGGAATCATGGTGCTATCTAATCTGAAGTGATCTAACAAGCCCATTGAAAGGGTATGGGTATAATCTTTCTAAATGGACCGACAAGCATACACAGATTGGATCAAGCGTGCAGGAGTCGCGCTGATTTGCATTACGACCACACTGGCCGTCGCTGCCGCGCCGCCGCTGGTGGTGCTGGTCGATACCGGCACCGAGATGCCGATGGCCGGCTTTCAAGATGGCCGCTTGGTCGAAGGATTTCATAAAGACCTCGGCCTGGCGCTGGCGGACAAGCTGGGCCGCGATGCCAGCTTCCTGCCGCTGCCGCGCAAGCGCATTGCCATGGCGATGGAGTCGGGGCAGGCGGATTTGATCTGCTTGTATCTGCCGCCCTGGCTACCGGGCAAGTTCAACTGGACGCGCGGCTTTTTCCCGGTGTCGGAAGTGGTGGTGACGGATACCTCCGTGCCGCAGCCGCGCTCCCTTCGTGACCTCAGTGGCCAACCGGTGGCTACGGTACTGGGTTATTACTATCCCGAATTGGAAGACGCGCTGGGTAAAGATTTTGTGCGCGATGACGGCCATTCGTCCTCGGGTAATTTGCGCAAAATGGCGGCCGGCCGTTTGCACCACGCAATTACCCAGCAGAGTACGCTTGATTATTATCTCAAGGTTGGTGAGAAACTATCTTTATATTCGCCTTTGGTGGTGAAAAATTATAAAGCCCAATGTGCCGTTTCGCCACAAGGGCAGGTGGCTGTAAGCGAGGTCAATAAAGCAATTGAGCAGCTGATTAAAGACGGAAGTGTGAGCAAAATAATCAGTAATTATCAAAGTCGCCTCAAATAATGTTTTATTTTGCCGACGGTTTTTAAAAATAGGTTCTGCCGCGCTGACGCATGATTTACCATTGGCAACTCCCGCCATTTAAATCCCCTTGCGATGTCACGCGCTATTTTCTTTGCATTATTGCTGGCTTGCTGCCAGTCTGTTTTTGCTGCTGGCCAGTTGTACCGTGTCACGCATGAGGGCAAGACCAGTTATCTCTACGGCACCGTCCACGTCGGGCGCGACGGCGCTTATCCGCTGGACGCGGTAGCCTCGCGTGCGCTGCTGGATTCCAAGGCGCTGGTGATTGAACTCGATATTCGCGAAGACAAGGCTTTCCAGCTGGCGCTGGCTCGCCACGCGCGCTATCCAGAGGGCGACTCGGTGCAGCGCCACCTGACGCCGGCTACGTTGGACAAGCTACAGCAGGCACTGGCGCGCGCCGGCATTCCGCTGGCGTCGGTACAGCATTACAAACCCTGGCTGATTGCCAACCTGCTGGTCGGCTCGGAACTGGATCAGCATGGCTACCAGCGCAGCCAGGCAGCTGAATACGCGTTGCTGGCGGCAGCGCGGCAGCAGGATAAAACGGTGCGCGAACTGGAAAGTGCGGATTACCAGTTGGGCTTGTTCGATAGTCTGGACGAGCGCCAGCAAGAGCAGTATCTGCTCGAAAATCTCACCGATCTGGCCGACGGCGATGCGCTGAAAAAATCACAGGCGCTGATTGAAGCGTGGAGCACCGCTGATGGTGCAGGTATCAACGCGGCGTGGCGCTCCGCCACCAGCGGCGACAGCGTCAGCGCTGGGTTCATGAACCGCGTTCTGCTGGGCAAGCGCAATCCCGAGATGGCTGCGAATATCGAACGCATCATGCAGCAGGACCAGGTGGCCTTTGTCGGCGTCGGCTTGCTGCATCTGGTCGGGGATGACGGCTTGCCGCAGCTGCTCAGGCGGCGCGGCTACCAGGTCGAGCAGTTGTATTAATAGGGCTGGACCGTGCCGTTGCTGTAGCGGATGCGGTCGCCGATCTTGTAGTTGGGCGCGGACTCCAGCGCCACCATCTGGGTGCTGCCGTCGTCCAGCCGTACGGTGACGCGGTAGAGCTTATCGCCCGGCATGCCGCCCGCTGCCGCCGCGCCCATCACGCCGACGCCGATATCCTGCCGCTGCAGCTGGTCGATGGCTTGCACCGTGCCGTAGCCGGTTTGCGTGGCCGCTGTCGCCGGGCCGGCCATGCCGCTGGGCGCGTAGCCGCTATCGTTACTTGCGCTCTTGTTCATCTTGTCAGCACAGGCCGCAAAGGCCAGCGTGCACAGCATCATTACATACAGATTCATCTTTTTCATTTTCGCCTCCCTAAATAGCGTGAGAGAGGCGCGACAGGATATCGTTCCCTTGGCGGCGGTTTAGATTGATATACATCAATTGAAAGATGCTACCCGCACGCAATAATTGTCGAGTATCACTTAAAAGGACACCGATATGTTGACACGCGTGACAGACACCATTATCGAAGAGCTAATTGATGCCACTTGCAAGGATGTTCGCAGCCGGCACTTTTACCTTCACGCACTGCACGGCTTGGTTCGCGTGGCCAAGGCCGAACAACTTCAGGAAATGCGTCAGGATGTAGAACGGGCCACCAGCGGTATCACTCTGCCGGAAGGATGCGATAGCGACTCCACAGAGCCCACATAAACGCCGACGCCAACACCGCCGCATTGCAATCGACCAGCCAGTCCGACACCGCACCGTGGCGGTAGGGGAAGAAGCTTTGCACGAACTCGTCCAACGCGCCCATCAGCGCGATGGTGAGCACGGCCTTGGCTGCGCGCAGTTTGAGGCTGCCGTGGCTGCCGGTGAAAATCAGGAACGCCAGCCCGGCGTAGGCGATCGAGTGCAAGATCAGGCCGGAGGCGACTTCGCCGATGTCATGACGTGCGCCGGGAATTGAGCCCAGCACCAGGATCATCAGGTACAGCACGATGGCGGTCCAGTAGCGCAGGCGGGCGTGGGAAGAGGTGAGCAGGAGGAGTTTAAGCATGGGGCAGACGATACCATGCACGGCAAAAAAACGGGAGTGGCACACCGGGGCTCCCCGGTGCGCCTAGTCTTCAGTCATGCTTATCGGTTGCATGTACTTAAGATGTAGCCAGTATAGGAAACGATTATTACGCCGTCATGACAGCACGCAAAAAAAAAGCCCGCTGACTTGAGCGGGCTTAAAACTATTTTCTTGGAGGAGAATAGTGGAGACAGGTGCAATTATGCTGCGTTGCCAGATATGTGTCTAATTGTCGTTTCAGATACCAGACATTAGACAGGCGTATAACTGGTCAGTCCTGCACCGGCACCGTGTAGTTCAGTGCCAGGCGGCCGCCGTCCACGTACAGGGTTTGGCCGGTCATGTAGCTGGCGTCGTCGCTGGCAAGGAAGGCGGCGATCGACGCTACTTCTTCCGGCTCGCCGCAGCGGCCCATCGGCGTGCGCGACAAAATGGTGTGGCGCGATTCCGGGCTCGACATGACAGCCTTCTTGGCCAGCTCGGTCAGGATGGTGCCCGGGCCGATGCCGTTCACGCGGATGCCGTGCGAGACCAGGTTCAGCGACATCACCTTGGTCAGCTGGTTGATCGCGCCTTTCGACACCACGTACGGCACTTGGTTCGGGATCGCCAGTTCCGCGTTCACGCTCGACATATTGATGATGGAGCCGCTCTGCTGCTTGACCATCACGCGCGCCGCCGCCTGGCCGCACAGGAACATGGACTTCAGGTTGATGCGCATGACGCGGTCGAAATCTTCCTCGCAGACGTCGAGGAAGTTGGCAGCGTGGGTGACGCCGGCGTTGTTGATCAGGATGTCGATGCGGCCGAAGGCGGCGAGGGTGGCGGCCACCATGGCGTCAACGTCGGCCTTCTGGCTGACATCAGCGGCGAAGAAGCGGGCGTTTTCGCCCAGCGAGGTGGCGGCAGCAGCGCCTTCCGGCTTGATGTCCACCAGCATGACCTTGGCGCCTTCGGCAATCATGCGCTGGGCGCAGGCCAGGCCGATGCCCTGGGTGGCGCCGGTCACGATAGCGACTTTATTCGATAATTTCATGGTGTAGTCTTTCTTTGGTGGTGAACCCAAATTTTAACAGCCCGGTACGGGCGGGTTACAATAGAGGGTTTGCAATTTTCTTTAGGGGGCCGTCGTGACTTTTATTAACAAATTATCCGCCGCTTGGGCGACTAACGACTCCCTGCTGTGCGTCGGTCTGGATCCGGACATGGCCAAGCTGCCGGCCCAGTTCCAGAACGACCCGCAAGGCATCTACCACTTCTGCCGCGAGATCATCGATGCGACCGCCGACCTGGCGTGCTCGTTCAAGCCGCAGATCGCTTACTTCGCCGCGCTGAGCGCGGAAGACCAGCTGCAGCAGATTTGCGATTACGTGCGCGAGCACTATCCGCACATCCCGCTGATCATGGACGCCAAGCGCGGCGACATCGGCGCGACGGCGCGCCAGTATGCACGCGAAGCGTACGACCGCTACGGCGCGGATGCGGTGACCGTCAACCCCTACATGGGCTTTGATTCGGTCGAGCCGTACATGGAGTGGAGCGACCGCGGTGTGATCATCCTGTGCCGCACTTCGAATGCGGGCGGTTCGGATTTGCAGTTCCTGGACGTGGGCGGCAAGCCGCTGTACCAGCACGTGGCTCAGCTGGTGGCGCAGAAGTGGAACCAGAACGGCCAGTGTGCGCTGGTGGTCGGTGCGACCTTCCCGGAAGAGCTGGCGCAAGTGCGTGCGATGGTGGGTGATATGCCGCTGCTGGTGCCGGGCATCGGCGCGCAGGGTGGTGATATCGCGGCGACCGTGAAATCGGGCCGTACCGCGAATGGCGCCGGCATGATGATCAACTCCTCGCGCGCGATTTTGTACGCGACCCCCAATGCGGGGGAAGACTTCGCAATGGCCGCGCGGCGCGTCGCATTAGAAACCCGCGACGCCATTAACCAATATCGCGCTTAACACCCCGCAGCCCGCATGCCGGGGTCTGACCCCGTACGGGGGCAGACCCCTTTTGGCTTAGGGTTTCAGTGCGACGGAGCGACCAGCTCCGCGTACTCATAGAGCTCGCCGAGGATTTGCTCGGCGCGCTCGTCGGCTTGCTGTTGCAGTTCGTCGATGCGCGCAAAGAAGTCGTCAATCGTGCGCCCACCGCCCAAGCCTTCGTAGAAGCGCGAAGCGCGGTGCTGCTCCCAGTGCTCCATCTCGGTTTCCGACAACGTCTCCGGGAAGTTGCGCGCGCGGTAGCGGAACAGCAGCTCCGCCAGCCGTCCATCGCTGAACGATGGCGACGCCACCGCCAGCCGTGCCGGTGATTCACGGCGCAAGCTATCCAGCAAGCGCCGGTCTTCCTTGCTGATGAAGCCGTTGTACAAATCCTCATCCACATCGAGCGGCTCGCCGGCCGGACGATAGAACACCTGCTCCCACACCGCGCCCAGATCCGGTCCGGCTGCAGCAATCGCTGCGTGCGCCTTGCCTTGCTCCAGATCGATGCCCCAGCGGTTCGCCATCGCCGGCGACAAGGTCTTCAAATTCGACACCAGCATCGGCGATTTATTCAGGTGAATGCTCTTCACCGGCAGACGTGTCACACCTTCGGGCAGCGCATCGCTGCGGGTGAAGATGCGCATGCGGATGGTCTCCGCATCCAGCGTGAACAGCTCGCTCGGATCGTAGGTGCAATCCCAGACGATGACCTCGTTCTTGTTGGTCGGATGCGTGCCCAGCGGGTACACCAGCGCGATGCAGCCGCGCTCGGCCGGGAACATGCCGCTCACGTGCAGGAAGGGCTGGCGCAGGTTGGCCGCCAGATGCATGCCGATCTCATCCGCCACACGGTCCTTCTTGTGCAGCGCGAAGCAGAACTCGAACAGCTTGGGCTGGTGCTGCTTGATCAATCGCGCCAGTGCAATCGTGGCGCGCACGTCGGACAGCGCATCGTGCGCCGACTCGTGCAGCAGGCCGTTGGCCTTGGCCAGATCTTCCAGCTTGAAGCTCGGCTTGCCGTCTTCCTTGGTCGGCCAGTGGATGCCGTCCGGGCGCAGGGCGTAGGTCATGCGCACCACGTCCAGCAAGTCCCAGCGGCCGCACTGGTTTTGCCACTCGCGCGCATACGGATCGATCAGGTTACGCCAGAACATGAAGCGGGTGATCTCATCGTCAAAGCGGATGGTGTTGTAGCCGACGCCAATCGTGCCCGGCTGCGAGAACGCCTGCTCGATGGTGGCGGCAAACTGGTGCTCCGGCACGCCCCATTCAAGACACTGTTGCGGCGTGATGCCAGTGATCAAGCAAGATTGCGGATCAGGCAGGAAATCATTGGCTGGCTTGCAATACAACATGATCGGATCGCCGATCTCGTTGAGGTCGGCGTCAGTGCGGATCGCGGCGAATTGCGCCGGGCGGTCGCGGCGCGCCACCGCGCCGAAAGTTTCGTAGTCGTGCCAGAGAAAGGTCTGATTGGTCATAGGTGCTACAGTTATTTTAAATTCTGCCGATAATTCCAGCGTGTTCAATGAGGAGCAATATTATGGCTACTCCCGTTTCCGCGACGTCCAGCAATACGGCCGCTACGGCCGCTACAACCGCGTCGGTCCAGTCCAAGGACGACAGCACGCTGTCGCCCGCCGCCCGGGCCAAGGCCAACCTTAATGCGTCTATCGTACAAGCTTCCTTGACGGTGTCGTTAAATTCTTCCAACGATCCGCTGTCGGTGGTGCTGAAAACCGCGCTGACCGGCATTAACGAGGCGCTCAAGGGCGATTTTGGCGACAACGCCATCCAGAACGCCGTCTCGCAAGACAATACACCGGAAGGCACGGCTGGCCGCATTGTATCGTTGTCCACCGCATTTTACGATGCGTTCAAGCAGCAGCATCCGGGTGAGGATGAGAGTGAGGTGCTCAACAACTTCATCAATACGCTGAAAAAAGGCGTGGACCAGGGCTTTAAAGAGGCACGCGACGTGCTGCAGGGCTTGAAGGTGCTAAATGGCGACATCGCCAGCAATATCGACAAGACCTACGATCTGGTGCAGAAGGGCTATGCCGATTTCCTCACTGCCCACCAGCCGAAGACCGAAGAAACGGCTCAGGCCGCAACCTGATTGCGGCCGTTTTCCTTGGCGCGGTAGAGCGCCGCGTCGGCCGTGGCGATGAGGTCCTGCTCGCTCTGCTGCGGCTGTAGCACCGCCACGCCAAACGAGGCCGTGATGTGCGGCAGCGGCTGGCGCATATCGCCAAACACTTTTGCTTGCCGCATGCGTTCGCACAGGCGTTCGGCCACGGACAGCGCCACCTTGTCGCTGGTGTCGGGCAGCAGCACCATCATTTCCTCGCCGCCGTAGCGCACCGCGAAATCGGTCGGGCGCAGCGCGCCGCTCAGCACTTGCGCGGCCGAGCGCAGGGCTTCGTCGCCAGCCAGGTGGCCGTTGCTGTCATTGAAGCGTTTGAAGTGGTCGAGATCGATCATGATCAGCGCCAGTGGTGCGCCGGAACCGTGGGCGGCGGCCACCATGGTCGGCAGCAGGTCGTTCAGCCAGGCGCGGTTGTATAGATTGGTCAGGCCGTCGATCATCGACAGCTGGCGGTAGAACTCGCCCAGCTTCTGGCGCCGGCGCAACTGCGCATTGGCGGCGCGGATGCGGAAGGACAGCAGGCGCAGCAGGTTGCGCGCCAGGACATTCGATTCATCGATCAGCTGCCACACCAGGTCGGCCTCGACCACCAGCACCTCGCTTTGCTCCAGCGCGACGATATGCGATAGATTAGCTTCCTCATCTAGCACCGATTGCTCGCCCACGCTTTCGCCGGGCAGGATCTTGCTGACCGTGCCATCGGCCATGCCGGTGCGGGTATCGTTGGTGACCGACAGTGCGCCGCGCAGCAGGATGTACAGGCGGGCGCGGCTTGATTCGGTGACGGCTTCGTCGGCTTCCAGCTGCATGATGGGGCAGTGCGCCAGCATTTTGGCGACGACGGCATCATCGTCAGAGTTGCGCAGCAGCTGCAAATCGCTGATCTGGTAGCTTGATGAGCCGAAGGTGCTGATCTGTTTCATGCAAAATGGCTATTACAGGTTCAATGTGAGCCATATTGTTGCACGAATGCTGGCAGGAGTGCTTCAATATCGACATCAAAACTTAACTGGATACAACATGGCCTACATCGACGCGCTGGGCACGGCGCACCAGCCCGATCCGAACGCACGCATCGTCTCGCTGGTGCCCTCGATTACTGAGCTGCTGTGCGACCTCGGGCTGGCCGCGCAAGTGGTGGGGCGCACCGGCTTTTGCATCCATCCGTGGGACGTGGTGCAGGATATTCCCAAGGTCGGCGGTACCAAGGACGTCAACCTGGAAAAAATCCGCAAGCTGGCGCCGACCCACGTCGTCCTCAACATTGATGAAAACGAAAAGCCGACCGCCGATGCGCTGGCCGAGTTCGTGCCTAACCTGATCGTTACCCACCCGCTGCGGCCGCGCGACAATCTTGAGTTGGCGCGCCTGATGGGCGGTGTGTTCTGCCGCGAGCAGCAGGCGGCTGAATGGTGCGCCGCCTTCGAGGCCGAGTACGCATTGCTGCAAGCCGCGCCAAAAGGACCGCCGCAAACCATGTTGTACTGCGTGTGGCAGGATCCGTGGATGAGCATTTCGCAGGACACCTATATCGCCCGCATGCTGGAAGAAATCGGCTGGAAGGTGCCGGACCTGGGCGAGTCGCGCTACCCGGAATTCCGCTGGTCGCAAGAGCTGAGGGATAGCATCGATGGCGTGCTGCTGTCGAGCGAACCGTATCGTTTCACCGAAGCGCATGCGGAGATGCTGGAGCGCCAGATCGGCAAGCCAGTGCTGCTGGTGGATGGGGAGATGATGTCGTGGTATGGCAGCCGGTCGCTGCAAGGTTTGAAGTACTTGCGGGAGCTGGCGCAAAGGTAGGCACCGGCTCCCACTGCAGGTTTACTCTTCCTCTTCGTCGGCCACTACTGCAGCCGAGGCCGACCCTACGCCGGCGGCGTGGCGCTTGTGATCATGCAGTTTGCCGACCGCGCTATCGACGGCGCGCTTGAGTTTATCGGTAGCGCCACTGATGGCTTGGTGTAGCGAGGCAGCGTGGTCGCTGACGGCAATTGGTTGAAGTCCGGTAAGACGTGCTTCCATCAAACAGCGGTTGTCGCCATCGGCCGATTTCTGGCCCAGGTTGTCGCTGAGATGGACTTCGACGCGGGTGATTTGTTCGCCGAAGCGGTGGAGGGCATTGCTCACGACAGTCTGCACGTGTTCGTCGAGACCAGAGTGACGTTCGATGGTTTTGTCAGTGTTAATTTGGATTTGCATACGCTTGCTCCTGTTGTTGGACTGCATAACCATCTTACTCCTTCCAGCCTTAAGTGCACGTTAATTTCCGGTTCGAAATATTAACCAAGCAAGGAGGCGGCGATGTTGATAGAGAGGCCAAGGATGGCAAGGTTGTAGAAGAAGCACAGTACCGACTGGCCCAGCACCACCTTGCGCAAGCGGCGGTTACGCACGCTGACGTCCGAGGTTTGCACTGCCACGCAAATCGTGAACGAGAAGTACAGGAAATCCCAGTAGTTCGGCACCAGGTCATCGTCGGGGAAGCCGAGCGGCTTGTCGTCGCTGTCGTCGATGTAGTACAGGTGGGCGTAGTGCGAACAGAACATCACGCCGACCATGAACCACGAACCGGTCAGGGTCAGCACAGCCAGTGCGTAATGCTCCACCAGGTCGCTGGACGCTTTGGCGTTGGCCAATTGCGAGACGATGGCCAGCAGGCTGAGCATCACTGCCAGCGACAGCACGGCCAGGATCACCGGCCCTTTTTCATCTTGCCGGCACGCTGCGCGCTTGATGTCGTGATGGTCGGCTTGCAGCATCATCCAGCCCATCGTTGCCAGATAGGTCCACACCAGCACGTCCCAGCCCACCAGTAGCCGCGTCAGCCACGGCCACGCATCAGGCAGGGCTGCGCCGGCCGCCACGCCCAGCACGATGGCGGTGCTCAGGTGTGGACGGCTGTGGATGATGGAGGGTAGGCGAAAACTCATTGTTTATCCTCATGCGGGAAACGGTCCATGCGTGATAGTACCGGGAACAGCACGGTCCATGCGCCCACCACGGCCAAGGTCGCTGCGCCGCCGAACAGCACTGCGCGCGTCAGGCCCAGCCAGCCGGCGGTGATGCCGGATTCGAATTCGCCGAGCTCGTTGGAAGCGCCGATGAACACCGAGTTGACCGCGCTGACGCGGCCGCGGATTTCATCCGGCGTTTCGTACTGCACCAGCAGGTGACGCACGTACACGCTGATCATGTCGCCCGCGCCCATCAGGAACAAGGCGACCAGCGCGACGATGAAGCTGGTGGTCGCGCCGAGCACGATGGTGCATACGCCGAACACGGCCACGCCGCCCAGCATCCACGCACCCACGCGGCGTGTAATCGGGAAGAAGGCCAGCGCGATCGAGCACAAGGCTGCGCCTATGCCCGGCGCGGTGCGGAGTGCACCGAGGCCGCTCGGGCCGATGTGCAGCACGTCGTGCGCCAGCGCCGGCAGCAGGGCGGTGGCGCCGCCGAACAGCACGGCAAACAGGTCCAGTGAGATGGCTCCCAGTACGATTTTTTTCGACCAGACAAAGCGCAAGCCTTCCAGCACCGTGTGCCACGAAGCCGGTCCGCTGGCGCTGGCCTGCTTGACCGATTTCACCATCGCCATCATCACCACCGCCGCCACCAGCAGCGCGGAGGAAATCATATAAACCGTTTTGGGTCCGGCCAGGTAGAACAGGCCGCCCAGCGTCGGGCCGAGGATCACGGCCACGTGGAAGCTGGATGAGCTCAGCGCCACCGCCTTGCTGAAGCTTTCCTGCGGCACCAGATTGACGAGGATGGCCTGCGTAGCCGGGCCCATAAATGCACGCGCGCTGCCGTACACCACCAGCACCGCAAACACCGGCCACACGGCGGTCAGCCCGGTAGTGGTGAAGGCCAGCAGCAGCAGGCCGCACAGCAGTTGCGCGCCCAGAGCGAGGGTGATCAGGTTGCGGCGATCGTAGCGGTCGGCAGCGTGGCCGGCGATCAGGATCAGGGCCAGGAAGGGCAGGAACTGCGCGAGCCCGATCAGGCCCAGGTCGAACAGGTTGTGCGTCATCGAATACACCTGCCAGCCGATGGCGACGTTTTGCATTTGCACGGCCAGCGTGGCCAGCGTGCGGGCAGACAGGTAGAGCGCGAAGTTTCGGTGGCGCAGGACGCTGAAACCGTTGGAGGAAGCGGCGGGGATACTGGCTGACATTGGTTCTTTCGGGAGCAGAGCCTTTTGGGACTCTGCATCCCGAAAGGCCTTTGGGATGGATCTGTTATGCGTTGATATCGGCTTCGGTGGTGAAGGCGTCCGCGTAGAACTCTTCCTCCGGCAAGCCGCACTGGGCGACGAAATCTTTCTTTGCCGAGTCCACCATGATCGGTGCACCGCAGGCGTAGACCTGATGGCCCGACAGGTCCGGCAGGTCGGCCATCACGGCCTGGTGCACGAAGCCGGTAAGGCCGCTCCAGTTGTCTTCGTCCTGGGCGTTGGAAATCACTGGCACGTAGTTGAAGTTCGGCAGGGTAGCGGCCCACTCGCGGCACAATGCATCCATGTACAAGTCTTGCGGACGGCGGCCGCCCCAGTACAAGGTCATCTGGCGTTGCGAGCCTTGTGCGCGCAGGTGATCGACAATCGCCTTGATCGGCGCGAAGCCGGTACCGGAGGCCAGCAGCACCATCGGCTTGTCGCTATCTTCGCGCACGAAGAAGGTGCCCATCGGGCCTTCGAAGCGCAGGATGTCGCGTTCCTTCATGGTGCTGAACACCTGGTCGGTGAACAGGCCGCCCGGCATGTGGCGGATGTGCAGGGCCAGCGGTTCGTTCAGGTCCGGCGCGGTGGCGATGCTGTAGCTACGGCGCTTGCCGTCGCGCAGCATGAATTCGATGTACTGGCCGGCGCGGAATTTCAGCGTTTCGTTGGCCGGCAATTGCAGCGTCATGACGATCACGTCAGCGGCCACTTTTTCCAGCGTCACCACGCGCGACGGCATTTTGCGGATCGGGTAATCATCGCTGCCCGCCACTTCGCGCGCCTCGATCACCAGGTCGCCCCTGGTGGTGGCGCAGCACAGCAGCGAGTAGCCAGCCGCTTCTTCTTCCTTGCTCAGCGCGCGTTCCTGGTGCGGCTTGTGGCTGACCGAGCCGGATACCACCTTGCCCTTGCACGAGCTGCAGGCGCCGTTCTTGCAGCCGTAAGGCAGGCCGACGCCGGCGCGCATGGCAGCGGCCAGGATGGTTTCGTCTTCCTCGCAGCTGAATTGATGGCCGCTAGGCTGTACAGTGATTTGAAACGTCATACAATCTTCCTGATGAAAAACTTCAAAATTCAAAAATGCCACCGGCCGCGCGTGCTGGTGGTGGGCTGCGGTGACGTCGGCATGCGGCTGTTGCCGCTGCTGACCCGTCATTTCCGCGTGTTTGCCACCACCAGCCAGCAGGAGCGCTGTGCTGAATTGCGTGCTGCCGGCGCGGTGCCGCTGGTGGCCGATCTCGACCATCCCGCCAGTTTGCGCCGCCTGGCCGGGCTGGCGCCGTGGGTCATCCACCTGGCGCCGCCGCCTGCCGAGGGCGCGCTGGACACGCGCACGCGCAATTTGACCGCCATTTTACCCGAGCAGGGGCGCTTGGTTTATGTCAGTACCACTGGCGTCTACGGTGATTGCGGTGGCGCGCGGTTCGATGAGAGCCGTCCGGTGGCGCCGCGCAACCCGCGCGCGCTGCGCCGGGTCGATGCCGAGCGCACCTTGCGACGCTGGGCGCAGCGCAGCGGGGCAGCCTTGTCCATCCTGCGCGTGCCGGGCATTTACGCGTCCGACCGCCTGCCGCTCAAGCGTTTGCAGCAGGGCACGCCGGCCTTGATTGAGGCAGACGATGTCTACACCAACCACATCCATGCTGACGACCTGGCCGCCATCATCGCCCGTGCGCTGTTCCGTGCGCTACCGAATCGTATCTACCATGCGGTGGATGACAGCGATATGAAGATGGCCCACTATTTCGACGCCGTAGCCGATGCTTTCCAGCTGCCGCGCCCGCCGCGTCTGCCGCGCGCCGAGCTGCAGCAGGTGGTGACGCCGGCCTTGCTGTCATTCATGTCGGAATCGCGCCGCTTGCAAAATAAGCGCATCAAGCGGGAACTCGGCGTGCGCTTGCGCTATCCAACCGTGGCAGACACGCTGCGCGCTTTGTAAAGCGCTTTGTAAAGATACGTAAAGAAATAACTAAAATTAAACTAGTGCAATTGCAACGTGGGATTTATGTGACAAACTTATAAGTTAATACGTTGGACGGAGATCAGGGAAGTCACTGCGTGATAAGATAATGTCAGCCATCTTCCACTAAGGAGTGCGCGCATGGTAGCCAGTTTGCAGCCGACCAAGGAGCAAGTCCGCGCCTACATGCATCAGCGGCAACGCGAGTTTTGCCGCCGGCCGCCCCCCATGCCGGAAGAGATACGCCACCAGTTAGGCTGGCACTTCAGCGCTGATTATTCCGAACACCTTTCCTCCTCCTCGTTGTTCTTCCCAGGCTCGATCGCCCAACTGGCTGCTTTGCTGGCCGTTGAATGGTGTTTCCTTGCCGCCGGCGTCCGCCGTCCCAGCTGATCTTTACATGGTTTGATACCTTTTTTTACAACAAAAAACGCATTAGCACAAAAAATAGGGTTAGAATCTCTCTAAATCTCACAGAAATGTCTGATGAGTTAGCCGTTTTGTAACGTAAACGTGTATTATCTCGGTTAAGCACTAAAAACAGGCATAAATGTCTGTGTTTTGTAGTGCTTCAATGGTAATTGAGCTAAAAATTTTTCTTACCCATGTGTCGCTTTTCTACACAAAAGTGGCAAAGAACCTACTTACAACATTATGTCTCTCAAAGAAATCACCGCGTCGCCGTCGTACAACCCGAACCGCGTGCTGGACGCCATCATCGAAAAACTGCAGCTGAAAAACGATGCAGCCCTGTCGCGCGCTCTGGAAGTAGCCCCACCGGTCATCTCCAAGATCCGCCACAACACCCTGCCGATCGGCGCCACCATCCTGATCCGCATGCACGAAATCAGCGATTTCAGCATCCGCGAACTGCGTGAGATGATGGCTTCCTGATTCCGGTAGCTGGAATAAAAAACGGCGCGTACCTTAGAGGTAACGCGCCGTTTTTTTAGGGGATCCGGTTCAGGCCGAGGTGCTGATCGTAGTACCAATGCGTTGGCCGCTGGTGTTGACGGTCGGTGCGGTAGCCGCTTGCGGCGGTGGCGGCGGCGCTGGCTGTGCGACGCGCTCGGCTGGTTTGTCGACAGCTTTAACCTGCTCGGGCTGGCGCGTCGGCGCGGTTTGCTGAATGGCGGCGGTGCTGGTGCTGGAGGCGATGGTGTTGACGGCCATGATGTTCTCCCTTCTGTCGTATCCTACAGAGTATGCCACTTTTTTGAGCAAGCCGTTCGCTTTTTATGCCATCAGGCGCGGGCGCTGGCTGTAAAAGCGCGATTGTTGCGCCGCTGCGATAGCCGCCTGGGCCTGCGTGACGCTGGCTCCCACCACGCCCGAGTGCGCCGTCTGGGCGCCGACCACACCGGAATGCGCAAACCGCACGCCGACCACGCCTGAGTGAGCGAAATTGGCCGGCGCCGTCACCACACCTGAGTGGGCGCTATCGCCCCGCACATAATCTTCGCCGAAGGTGTCTTCATACAACTCTTTCATGCGCTGGCCGACGCGGATGTGGGCCGCCTCGTCATCCTCGCCGCGCAGGCCGATGTAGGGGAAGTGGTGCAGGAAATGGCCGAACACGGCGTCGCAATCGGCGGCGTATTTCATGGTATCGAGGATGTGGTAATGCCAGAAGGTGTCGACATCGACCAGCGGCGCGGTCTGCTCGTTCGGGAATTTTTTCATCAGGATCAGGAAGCGGCGGTACTCAAATTCCACCGCGTTGGCGCGTTCCAGCGTCCAGCCTTCGCCGGATTCGGCGTGCATCAGTTTGACTTTGATCGGTTCCAGGTCGAGGGCGGCGATGGCGTGCAGGTCTTGGGCATTCATCGAAATTCCTTTACGGTATTGATGCGGGTTGAAAAGAAGCAGCGAGCGGCTTGATTTTGCCCGTAGGAGACATGTGTTCCTTGATGTAAATCAATGTTTGAAAGGAAAGTTACAGCGCGAATTCCATGGCCGGTTCCGGCGTCTCGCGGCTGGGCGCGCGGCTGACCGGCACGCTGACGGCGACGGTGGTGCCGCCGTTGGGGCTGCCGGTGATGGCGCAACTGCCACCCAGCAGGCTGATACGTTCTTCGATGCCGACCAGCCCGAACGAGCCTGCCTTGTTGCGGCTGGCGTCGCGCAGGCCGATGCCGTTGTCGCTGATGGTCATCCTCAGTGTGCCGTCGATTTGCCGCAGGTCGACCCGCACCAGGCTGGCGTGGGCGTGCTGCAGGATGTTGCTCAGCGATTCCTGCAGCACCCGGAAGAAGGCGGTGGCGCAGTGGTCGTCGATGCGGATCTCGGCCTGGTGCTCGACCAGCTCGCACATCATGCCGGAGCGCTGGCGGAACTGGGCGATCTGCCATTCCACTGCGGCGTTGAGGCCGAGGTCCAGCACCGTCGGGCGCAAGTCATTGATGATGTGGCGCACGCTCTTGATGGTACGGTCGATCTGGCCTAGCGTGTGCTGGGCGCGCGCATGCAGGCGCGGGTGGCGGTGGCGGGTGCGCGTGCACAGCATGTCGACGTCGATGCGCAGCACCAGCAGGTTCTGACCGAGGTCGTCGTGGATTTCGCGCGCGATGCGCTTGCGCTCCAGCTCCTTGATCTGGTCCGCGTGCGCGGCCAGCCGGCGCAGCTTGAGGTGTGACTGCTGCAGCCGGGCCTGGCTGGTGCGCAGTTCGCGCGTCATTTCCTTGGCCATTTTGACGGCCCGCATGCGCGATGACGACAGTGTATGGAACAGCAGGTAGAACAGCAGCGAACCGGTGAAACCGCAGGCCATCGCCAGCCATGGCAGCCAGGTGTCGAAGCGGCTGTACCAGCTGGCCTTGGGCGTGCTGAAGTAGGCGCTCCAGTGGCGGTTGTTGAAGTCGATCGGCAGCGTCACACTGAACTGGTCGTGCGGGCGCGAGACCGGTGTGCCGGGCTTGCTATCGAACAGGCGCACGGCCGGCGGCTGGGCGCTGCCGGACAGGTCGCCGCTGTCGTACAGCACCAGGCGGGTGTCGCGCACCTGCATCTGCTCCAGCGCTGCCTGGATCAGGCGCGGCACGCTGAAGCCGATGCCCACCGAGCCTATGCAGGCGGCCCGGCGTTGTTCTACGCTGTCCAGCGGCATGCCTGGGCGGTAGATCGGCAACCGCAGCGCCAGCCCGGCGCCTTGCGGCTGGTGCACGCTGTTGATGGGCGTGCCGGATGCGCTCAGTGTGCCGTGGTCGCGCCCCTGCGCCAGCGCGTGCGCCACCGGCAAGCGGTAGCTGATGTCGCGGCCGATTTTTTCGCGGAACTCGGCCAGTGGTTCAATCATCGTCAGGACCCAGTACTCGTCGCGCAGCTCGGACGGCGAGATGGCGGCGTCGGCGGGATAGCCGAGCGCTGCCTCGCGGCTGCTGGCGGGCAGACTGCGCTCGAAAGCGGCGCGGCCGTTCGCCGTCACGTACTGGGCGTAATTGATGTTGTCCAGCGCCGGGAACTGGTGTTCGATATCGAGTCCGCTGACGTAGCGGTGGAAGCTGTCGCGGTCCACGCTCTCCGAGGCGTGGAAAAAGCTGGCGGTGCCGCGCAGCACGTCGGTGTAGGCGTTGATGCGCGAGTTGATGTTGTACTGCGCGTTTTGCGCCTGGTGCAGGAAGCGCTCGCTGGCGTCGTAATCGATGGTTCTGTCGGCTGCCAGGTGGAATAGCCCGCCGATGCCGAGCGACAGCAGTACGCCGGCCCACCATACGGGGCGCGATGAGGAAAACAGCTGTTTTGCACCGAAAAATGCCGCCACTGCATCCTCTTGAACAACCGATAGTCTTTTGACTATAGGAAACAACCATTCAGCAAGTCAAGTAATTTTGCTGGAATGTCATTTGTCTTAGACGAAGTGTTAATAAAAAACGGCACCAAATTGGTGCCGTTTTTAGGAGGGAAGAGCAGGGTGCTTACTTGGCGACCCAGCTATCCTTCAGCGTGACAATGCGGTTGAACACCGGCTTGCCTGGCTGCGAATCGACGCGGTCGGCAACGAAGTAGCCGTGGCGTTCGAACTGGTAGCGCTGGTCGGCCTGGGCGGCGCTCATGCCAGGTTCCAGGTAGGCGGTGATCACTTCCTTGGCGTTCGGGTTCAACAGGGAGATGAAGTCCTTGCCACCGGCATCCGGCTGGGCGTCGGTGAACAGGCGGTCGTACAGGCGCACTTCGGCTTCCAGCGCGGCAGCGGCCGATACCCAGTGGATATTGCCCTTGACTTTGTAGTTGTCCGATCCCGGCGTGCCGGATTTGGAATCTTCAAAGTACTTCACGTGCACGGCGATGACCTTGCCGTTTTCATCCTTGTCGTAGCCGACGCACTCGGTCACGAAGCCGTGACGCAGGCGCACGCGGCTGCCCGGCTGGTCGCCGACCGGCGGGGTGTAGCGGAAGTAGCCCTTGACCGGGGTTTCCATGAAGTCGTCTTCCTCGATCCACAGCTCGCGCGAGAACGGGAAGGTACGCACGCCCATTTCCGGGTGGTGCGGGTGGACCGGCGAGGTGCACTCTTCGGTCTGGCCTTCAGGATAGTTGTCGACGATCAGTTTCAGCGGACGCAGTACGGCAGTGGCGCGCGGTGCTTTCGGATCCAGGTCTTCACGCACGCAGCCTTCCAGCGTGCTCATGTCGATCCAGCCGTCAGCCTTGGTGACGCCGATGCGTTCGCAGAACAGCTTGATCGCTTCCGGCGTGTAGCCACGGCGGCGCAGGCCGACGATGGTTGGCATGCGCGGGTCGTCCCAGCCGTCGACAATCTTCTCTTCCACCAGCTGGCGCAGCTTGCGCTTGGAGGTGACCACGTAGGTCAGGTTCAGGCGCGAGAATTCGTACTGGCGCGGCACTGGCAGCTTGAAGAAGCCGCCTTTCGACAGGGTTTCCAGCAGCCAGTCGTAGAACGGGCGGTGGTCCTGGAATTCCAGCGTGCAGATCGAGTGGGTAATGTTTTCCAGCGCGTCCGAAATCGGGTGCGTGTAGTCGTACATCGGGTAGATGCACCAGGCGTCGCCGGTACGCACGTGGTGGGCGTGACGAATACGGTAGATGGCTGGGTCGCGCAGGTTCATATTCGGCGCCGACATCGCATCTTCGCTGATCTTGGCGCGCAGGATGTGCTCGCCGTCGGCGTATTTGCCGGCTTTCATGTCGCGGAAGATCTGCAGCGATTCAGCCGCAGGACGATTGCGGAACGGCGAGTTGGTGCCCGGCGTGCTGAAGTTGCCGCGGTTGGCTGCCATGTCTTCGGCCGACTGGCTGTCGACGTAGGCATAGCCTTGCTCGATCAGGTATTCAGCCATCTGGTACAGCTGCTCGAAGTAATCCGAGGCGTAGTGCAGGTGGTGCTCAACGCCGCCGCCCGCTGCCGGGTAGTCGTAGTCAAAGCCCAGCCATTTCACGCTGTCGATGATGGTGTCGACGTATTCCTGCTCTTCCTTGGCCGGGTTGGTATCGTCGAAACGCAGGTTGCAACGGCCTTGATAATCGCGCGCCAGCCCAAAATTGAGGCAGATCGACTTGGCGTGGCCAATGTGCAGGTAGCCGTTCGGTTCTGGCGGGAAGCGGGTGATAACGGTCGGCATGCCTTCGCGGACGTGGGTACCGGCTGCGAGGTCGGATTCGACGATGGCGCGCAGGAAATTGGATGGTAGTGCTGGCGCTGGGCTGTTTTTATCGTTGCTCATCTGAAAGTTGGCTGTGCAAAAGTTCTATATTGCTGCATTTTACCGTATTGCCAGTGGGGATATGGCAGCACGGTATAATGATCGATTAATTTGCGATTTATTTGCAGCGCAACACAGCCCGGAGTTTCCAAAATGGAAAATTATTACAACACACTGGGTATCGCGCCTAACGCCACGGAAGATGAGATCAAAAAGGTCTATCGTTCGCTGGCCATGCGTTATCACCCGGACCGCAATCCGGCGCCCGGCGCGGATGCGCGCTTCAAGGCAGTGACCAAGGCCTACGAGATCCTGTCGGACCCGGTCAAGCGTGAAGAATACAACCAGAGCGTCAACCACCGCATCATCATCGATGCGGAAGCGGAAGCGTATCAGCTGTGGCGTTCGGTCTTTGCCCTGCATGGCACCACGCTGCCTGCCGCGTGAACCAACCTGTTTTAAGAAAGTAAGCAATGAGAAAAGTACACCCGGAATTCGCCTATCAATCGCGCGAGCTGGAAGGCCAGATCGAAGGCATCCTGGGCGATCCGCCGGATCGCAAGAACTACCAGCGCATGGTGGACGCGCTGGTGGGCGAATACGCCGACGGCGGCGGCATCGAGGACGTCAACATGCTGGCCTTCGCGCTGGTCGACCACATCGAGTTCAACAATCCGAAAGGCCTGCTGGCCGAAGCGGAAGACTACGAGTTCGGCGACGCCGCGCGCGTGTTCGCCATGGCTTCCTGCAAGGGCGACGAAGCGGCGCGCATGTATGAAGCAATCGGCGAGAGCATGCCAGACCTGGCGCGCCAGGCCATCATCACCGCCTTCCTGCACAAGAATCCGCGCAAGTGGGACGACGACGACCAGTCGCTGGACCAGCTGTCGGCCAACGACGATGGCGACGATATCGAAGACGAAGATGGCGCGAGCGACGACTTCGCGCAGATGTTCGACCAGGATGGAGAATAAGCATGTCCGATGACATCAAGAGCAACCTGCCTGCGCTGAGCAAGCAAGTCACGGAACTGGTGCTGGCCGGCTCGCTGAGCCATGCCGAGCAGGCGTTTTCCGAAGCCGCCGACCAGTACGGCGACCTGGCCGTGGTGGAAGTGCTCAACAACATTCCACCGCAAGTGACCGCGCTGCACATGGCCGGTTTCGACGGCGGCAAGATGTCGCTGGCGACCCTGCTGGTGCCGCCGAAAGCCTGGGCGGACAGCCTGGCCTTCATCGCCGCTACCTGGCCGGACGATCAGATCGAGGATGATCCTGAGCGCATCGCTGAATCGCTGTTCGCCCACATCCACGGCGTGGCGTTTGCCACCGACGACGAAGAGCGCCGCAACGAACTGCTGGCGGCCGCTTCGGCCACCGACCATGGCGCGACCATCTTCGCCATCCTGTTCTCGCTGGCGCCGAAGGAAATCTTGGAAGTGGCCGGCGAAGTAATTTCGAAAGGTCCGTACCTGACCGGCCAGACCGCGTCCGACAGCGATGTGGTGCCGGTGGCCATCGCGCTGGCGCAGGCGTCGGAAGACGGCTGGGACCGCGCGCTGTTCGAGCTGTTCCCGGAATTCCGCCACAGCGCCGACCTGGCCGATGCCGAGTACGACGATGATCCGGACGCCGAGCCGACCATCCTGCAGCGCTCGACCAAAGAGCTGCTGTACCGCCTGCGCAAGCAAGTACCGTCCACGCGCGTTGCGAAAACCTCGCGCCGCTCGGTCGGCACCAACATCTTCTCGTGATGAGTGGTGCATCGATGCTGCCAGCACTCGTAGTAGAAAGCCTGCCACGCCTGACGCGCGCGATCCAGCAACTGGTGGCCCATCCGGACGATGACGCCGCCTACGCGCTGGCCGATGAACTGACCGGCATCACTGCCATGGTGGCCGAGAAGTTCACCAACGACCGCACGGCAGAAGGCATCCAGAAGGCATTGCAGCTGACCGCTGGCTGCGTGTCGCTGGGCCTGGATCACGAGCTGCCGGATGGCGATGATTTGGCCGCGCTGGACTTGCTGATCGACGAAGGCGCGGAACACGCGTTCCAGGTGGGCTTCCGCATGATCAAGGATCTGGTCGCGATGCCGGAAGACGCGCTGGTCGGCGAGTACGACACGGATCCCGTGTACGCGGCACGCCGCATGCGCGACAAGTTTGTCGACATTTGCCTGACCGATCCGAACCAGAACTGGGACGGCACGGCGCGTTACGCGGTGCAGTTCAAGCAGCGCAAGGAAGTGCAGGCGGTGGTGCGGCTGGCTAACTGGCTGCGCCGCCACAACACCGAAGGCCCGGTCAGCGATGCCGATCTGAATGCGGAAGGCGTGATTGCGCTGGCCATCATCTTTGCGGTGGAGGGCGGCGGCATGATCGTGGCGCGTACCGGCCAGAAGGAGTTCGAGCGCTTCGTCAAAGCGGTGCGCAAGAACAAGCCGGACTACGAAGCAGGTTGGGCCGCGCTGCTGGCCAAGGTGCCGGTGCAGCATCATCCGGTGCTGCTGGAGCGGATTGAGAGTTATCGCAATCACTGTACTGTGCTGCAAAATATCAAGGGCCGTACGGCCATGAAAACGCTGTTCGCGGAACTGGAAAACTACGCTGGTTCCGAACTCGACGCGGACTACTCCTGACGTCGCTCCCGCGTAGGCGGGAGCCCATGCTGAGCTCGCGTTCTATGGACTCCCGCTTTCGCGGGAGCGACGGCTGGCTTCGGCGGCTACTTCAACGAAGGCCGCCACTAAAGGCGATATGGCATCCTTGCGTTTCGCCAGATACAGCGCGGTGGTGGCCGACGCATCGGCCAGCGGGCGATAGCAGACCTCGCTCATGCGGATGATGTCGAAAGAACTCGGCAGCACCGACACGCCGCAACCCGCAGCGACCAAGCCAATGATGGTGGAGGCTTCTCCAGCCTCCATCGCAATGGTCGGCTTGAAGCCGGCCTCCCGGCACAGACGATTGATCTGCGGATGGATGCCGGTGCCGGCACTCTCCGGATACATCACCAGCGGTTCCCCTTTCAAATCATTGATGGCGATGCTTTCCTTTTGGGCCAGCGGATGGCGGATTGGCAGCACCATCACCAGCGGATCGCGCCGCAAAATCGTCAACTCCACCGATTCCGGCAAGGTCAGTTCCGGCGGCCGTACCAGGCCGAGGTCCAGCTCGCGCGCGGCCAGCGCTTCGATCTGGCCGATGGTCGACATCTCCTGCAAGGTCAGCTGCACGCCCGGATACTGCTGGCGATAGCGGTTGATGACGGCCGCAAACAGCGGCGTCAGCGGCGTCGAAAAAGTGAAGCCGACACGCAGCTCGCCAGCCTCACCACGCTCGGCCCGGCGCGCGGTCTGCATCGCCTGGTCTGACAAAGCCAGCACGCGGCGCGCATCCTCAAGGAACAGCTTGCCCGCTTCCGTCAGGCGCACCCAGCGCTTGCTGCGTTCCAGCAACTGCGCGCCTACCTCCGCTTCCAACTGCTGGATCTGGTGACTGAGCGGTGGCTGGCCGATATGCAGGCGTTCAGCCGCGCGGGTAAAGCTTAACTCTTCGGCAACGGCAACGAAGTAGCGCAGGTGGCGTAATTCCATTATCTTTAAAAAGTATGACTGACGGTTTAAATATATATTGGACAGCTTACTGTGGCAATCCTAAGATGAGTCATCGTATCTCTCCGGAATCGCCAGCCATGTTAGTTGCCACCGCTCCACGTATCGCCTTGGGAAGCCCTGAATTCAAGCGCAGCAACCGCGCCATGTTCTTTGGCGGCTTCTCGGCTTTCGCGCTGCTGTACTGCGTGCAGCCGCTGATGCCGCTGCTGTCGCACGAATTCGCCCTGAGCGCGGCGCAGAGCAGCATGGTGCTGTCCATATCGACCGGTGCGCTGGCCTTGTCGCTGGTGGCCTCCAGCGCCGTCTCCGAGCGTCTGGGCCGCAAGCCGCTGATGGTGGCGGCGATGGCGATTGCCGCCGTCATGACCTTGCTGTGCGCCTTCGCCCACAACTACCCGCAACTGCTGGCCATGCGCGCCTTGCTGGGCGTGGCGCTGGGCGGCATGCCGGCGATTGCGATGGCCTACCTCGGCGAAGAAATCGAACCGCAGTCGCTGGGCTTGTCGATGGGCTTGTACATCAGCGGCAGCGCGTTTGGCGGCATGGCGGGGCGGGTGATTACCTCGGTCATCAGCGACCATTTTTCGTGGCGGCTGGCGCTGGGCATGGTCGGCGTGGCCGGCATCGTCGCGGCGCTTGAATTCTGGCGCAGCCTGCCGGAGTCGCGCCACTTCGCGCCGGCGCATGGCGGCTGGCGTTCGCTGCCGTCGGGCTTCAGGCTGCACCTGTCGGATGCAGGACTGCCGTGGCTGTTCGTGCTGGCCTTCTTGCTGATGGGGGCGTTTGTCAGCCTGTACAACTACATCGCGTATCGCCTGCTGGGCGGACCGTTCACGCTGAGCCAGAGCCTGGTGGGTGCGGTGTCGTTCTTCTACCTGCTGGGCATCTACAGCTCGGTGTGGGCGGGCAAGCTGGCCGACCGTTACGGCCGCCGCAATGTGCTGTGGATGATGGCACTCATCATGCTCACCGGCCTGCTGCTGACCTTGTCAAACTGGCTGCCGCTGATCCTGGCCGGCGTGGCGATTTTCACCTACGGCTTCTTCGCCACCCACTCGGTGGCCAGCAGCTGGGTGGGGCGGCGCGCCACCAGCAACAAGGCCTTGGCCTCGGCCCTGTACCTGTTCTTCTACTACCTCGGTTCCAGCGTGATCGGTTCGGCGACCGGCGTGATGTGGGGGCGTGCTGGCTGGCCCGGTGTGGTGGCGGTGCTGGCCGGTGCGCTGGTGCTGGCGCTGCTGGTTGCGCTGCGCCTGCGTGCGCTAATCCCGTTGGGGCAAGCGGAAAAATAATCAGCGCTGGCGTAGCAACTCGGCAAAGGCCTCAGGCGACAACGGCCGGCTGAAGTAGTAGCCCTGCATTTCGTCGCAGGCGTGCTGGCGCAGGTAGTCCAGCTGCTCTGCCGTTTCGACGCCTTCCGCAATCACCTTGAAGCCCAGGCTTTGACCCAGCGCGATGACCGAACGCACGATAGCCGCCACCTTGGGTTCGGTCAGCATCTCGCGCGTGAACGACTGGTCGATCTTCAGGTAGTCGACCGGGAACTGCTTCAGATAGGCGAGGCTGGAATAGCCGGTGCCGAAGTCATCAATGGAAAGCGCAATGCCCAGCTGTTTGAGATCCGCAATCACGGCGACCACATTGTCGACGTTGTTCATCATCAGGCTCTCAGTCAGTTCCAGTTCCAGATACTGCGCTTCCAGTCCGCTCTCCTCCAGCGCAGTGCGCACTTCGTGCTGCAGGATGTGGTCGCGGAACTGGCGCGCCGACAAATTCACTGCCACCCGCAGCGGCGGCAAGCCTGCCAGCTGCCACGCCTTGTTCTGTGCGCAGGCAGTGCGCAATACCCACTGGCCGATGGCGACGATCAGGCCGGTTTCTTCGGCCACGCCGATGAAGCGCGCGGGCGACACCGCGCCCAGCGTCGGATGCTGCCAGCGGATCAGCGCCTCCATGCCGGTGATGGCGCCGCTGTGCAGGTCGACTTTGGGCTGGTACACCAGACTGAGCTGATTGCGCGCCAGCGCAAACCGCAGTTCGGATTCGATCAGGGCCCGTTCCGCGATGCGCGCGTGCATCGCCGCCTCGTAAAATTGCGACTGGTTGCGGCCCGCTTCCTTGGCGCGGAACATGGCGATGTCGGCGTGCTTGAGCAGCTGGTCGGCATCGCTGCCGTCGGCCGGATAAATGCTGATGCCGATGCTGCAGGTCACGGTGACCACTTGATCGCCCAGCGTGACCGGCGCCGCCACCGTTTCCTGCAACAGCGCCAGGATGCTGGCCATCGGGCGCTGGTTGGCCACCGGCAGCAACAGCACGAATTCATCGCCGCCCAGCCGCGCCACGGTGTCACCCTCGTGGGCGCCATCACACAGGCGCTGGGCGATGGCGCACAGCAGCTGGTCGCCGACCTGATGGCCCAGATGATCGTTGATCAGCTTGAAGTTATCGAGGTCGATACACAGCAGCCACAGGCTGTGCTGGAAGCGCTGCGAGAAGGTCACGGCCTGCGCCATACGGTCCTTCAGCAGGGCGCGGTTGGGCAAGCCGGTCAAGGCGTCGTGATTGGCTTGGTGCTCCAGCTGTGCCTGGTACTCCATGATGGCGGTCATATCGGTCAGCACGCAGACGTGGTGGCCGATCGCGCCCTCGGCGGCGTGCACCGGCGCCACATGCAGCTGCGTCCACAGCTGGGCGCCGTCGCGATGGCGCGGCCGCAGCAGCAGTGTCATCGCCTGCTGCGATTGCATGGCCGCAGACAGCGATTGCCGCTGCTCGTCGTGCATCTGCAGATCCAGCAGTGATTCCAGGCGGCGTCCCAGCACGCTGTCAGGCGTGTGGCCCAGCAGGCGGGTGACGGCGGGGTTGGCGTACTCGATCAGGTCGCCGTCAGCGGCATGGACAGTAATCACGATGGCGTTGACGCTGGCCTCCAGCGCCCGCCCGCGCAATTGCAGCGCCAGTTTCAACTGCTCACGTTCGCTGATATCGTGGGCGAACACCAGCCGCGCCGGGCGGCCAGACAAGGTGATCGAATGCGAGGACACGTCAACCTGCATGCGGCTGCCGTCGCGTCGCCGATGGGTCCAGACGCCGGACTGCTCGGCCCCCTTGGCGGGGGCGGCGGCCAGGTTTTGCGCCAGCCGCTCCAGCTGCTCGGGCGGGCGGATGTCGCGGATGGTCATGTGCAGGAACTCGGCTTCTGTATAGCCGTACTGCGCTACGGCGGCTGCGTTCACCACCAAGAAGCGCAGAGTCTGCAGGTCGTACACCCACATCGGATGCGGATGGGCTTCAAACAAATACTTGAAGCGCAAGCGCGATTCATAGACGTCGTAATCGTCGAGCGGATAAGCCAGGCACAGGAAGGAGGGTGGTTCGGTGTTGGCGCGCCACTCGATGGTCTGGGTCACCGGATGACTGCTGCCGTCGACGCCTTTCAGTTCCACTTCGCCGCGCCAGTAGCCGCGCATGCGGGCGGTGGGCAGCGCCTCGTTTTGCAGCATCGGCAGCACCCAAGTGGCGTACAGGGTGTTGGCGCGCGCCTGGGCGGGCAGCGGGCCCAGCACGGTGGAGGCATGCTGGTTATATGCCAGCAGTTTGCCGCCCTGGTCGACGGCAAAGGCGAAATAGGGACTCGTCCCAAACAACTGATCGAAGGCCGGGCCGTAGGTCTTGCTACTGGCACGTTGGGAGCGTCGCCGCTGCGGAGCACGGCTGTATGCTGGCTGCGGAAGGATGTCCATCGGTGTGCCCCGGGTGAAAATAATGTATCCCGATGTTAGCGAAACCTGCGGAAAATTGTCGCACGGCTAGCTCATGCAGGGTTGTCCAAGACAAGGCGCGCACCCGGAGCGGGCGCGCCTGTGCTTGCGACTTACGGTGCTGCTTTTAAGGTGGCCATGTCGATCACGAAGCGGTACTTCACATCGTTCTTGACCAGGCGCTC
The DNA here is from genome assembly GCF_009857445.1 of Duganella flavida. Taxonomy (GTDB): domain Bacteria; phylum Pseudomonadota; class Gammaproteobacteria; order Burkholderiales; family Burkholderiaceae_D; genus Rugamonas; species Rugamonas flavida. The sequence continues at coordinate 132,763 of NZ_WWCN01000012.1, read as the reverse complement.
GTAAGCCTGGTTGATGTCCTGGATGGCGATCATCTCGACATCGCTGACGATGTTGTGCTCGGCGCAGAAGTCCATCATTTCCTGGGTTTCCTTCAAGCCGCCGATGGCCGAGCCGGCCACCGATTTGCGGCCGAGGATCAGGTTGACACCGGCCGGCGGCGGATCGAGTTCGGTCAGCACGCCCACCATGGCCATGGTGCGGTCGCGGCGCAGCAGCGCGAGGTAGGGGTTGATATCGTGCGGCACCGGGATGGTGTTGAGCAGGAAGTCGAAGCTGTTGGCGTGCGCCTTCATGGCGTCTGGATCGGTGGACAGCAGCACTTCGTCGGCGCCGAGACGCTGCGCGTCCTTGCCTTTGTCCGGCGAGGTGGTGATCATCACCACGGTCGCGCCCATGGCCTTGGCGAATTTCACGCCCATGTGACCGAGGCCGCCGAGGCCGATCACGCCGACCTTCTGGCCCGGCCCCACTTTCCAGTGGCGCAGCGGCGAGTAGGTGGTGATGCCGGCGCACAGCAGCGGCGCCACGGCTTTCAGGTCCAGCTGGTCGGACACCTTTACCACGAAGTGCTCGTCGACCACGATGATGTCCGAGTAGCCGCCGTAGGTGGGCGCACCACTTTCGCGTTCGCGGCCGTTGTAGGTGACGGTCATGCCACCTTCGCAGTATTGCTCAAGGTCTTCCGCGCAGGCCGAGCAATGGCGGCAGGAATCGACCAGGCAGCCGATGCCGGCCAGGTCGCCGACCTTGAATTTGTGCACACCGCTGCCGACTTGCGTCACGCGGCCGATAACTTCATGGCCCGGTACCATCGGGTAAATCGAGCCGCCCCAGTCGTCGCGCGCCTGGTGCAGGTCTGAGTGGCAAACGCCGGAGTAGAGGATCTCGACCACCACGTCGTTGACGCCGGGCGCGCGGCGTTCAAAGCTGAATGGAACAAGGTGGGAATGCTTGTCGTGGGCGGCGTAGCCTTGGGCTTTAAACATGGGGAGACTCCTTCGATTATTGTCAGCGCTTGCACTATAATTCCGTGAGTGTGCAGGTAACAAGCGAGTTGCTCTGCATGAATTGAACAGGAAATTTGCACAATCATGCAGCTGGATAATCTCTCTCACCTGGGTGTGTTTGCGTCGGTGGCGCGGCATGGCAGCTTCCGCAAGGCGGCGGCCGAGCTGGCCTTGTCGGCGTCGGCGGTCAGTTATGCGGTACGCACGCTGGAGGACCGGCTCGGCGTCGGCCTGTTCAACCGGACCACGCGCAGCGTGGCGCTGACCGAGGCCGGCAAGCATTTGCTGGAGCGCTTGCAGCCGGCGCTGGGCGGCGTCAATTTGGCGCTGGAAGAGATGAATATGTTCCGCGCCTCGCCAGCTGGCACGCTGCGTATCAACAGCTCGCGCGATGCGGCGGTGATGGTGATCGGGCCGCTGATCCGGCGCTATCTGGATGCGTATCCGGACATTACGCTGGACGTCGTCAGCGACGACAGCCTGGTCGATATTGTCGACCGCGGTTTTGATCTTGGCATCCGCTACGAAGAGCATGTGCCGGAAGACATGATCGCGGTGCCCGTGTGGGGATCGCAGCGTTTTGTGGTGGTGGGGTCGCCCGAATATTTTGCGCGCTATGGCAAGCCGCAGCATCCTGACGACCTGGCGCGGCACAACTGCGTGCGCTATCGCTTCCCGCGCGGGAATGTCTACAAGTGGGAGCTGGGCAAGGGCGATATCAAGCTGGAGCTGGATGTGCCGGGGCGCTTGTCGGTCGGCGATTCCGAGCTGGCCACGCGCGCGGCGCTGGATGGTGTGGTGCTGGCCTTCCTGCCCGAGTTCCGCTTACGCGAGCACATCGCGGCCGGGCGGCTGGCGTTGGCGATGGAGGACTGGTGTCCGCCCAGCACCGGCTTGATGATGTACTACCCGCGCCAGCGGCGCATGTCGTCGGCCTTGCGTGCCTTCATCGATATGGCGCGTATGCCGCAGGAAAGCTGATCTACATCAGTGTCGCGCCTGATTGCTGCAACTGCTGAGGCGCTGATGGGTCGAATCCGGATTCACAGGAGGAGACCATCATGCTACATACCAACGATATCCAGCACCGGTTTTATTTTGTCGATCGTGCGGTAAGGCTGGCCGCGCAAGCCGCCTCGGCGGAGACCAACTTGCCGCGCGAGTTGCGCGACTGTCTTGAGCGCATCGACAAACTGGCGGACGACGCGCGCGACATTCTGCCAACCAAGGACGAATTGCGCATCCGCAAACTGGTCCGCGACATGGACCTGCAGGCCGAGCGCGCCAAGCGCATCTGCAACTACATCCCGACCTTATCAGCGCAAATCAAAAGCGCCGTCACCGACATGCACAGCCAACTGCAGGAACTCAAGCGTGATATGAGCGTTTAATCGCAGCGGGAGCAGGCCGCCAGCATGGGGCCTGAAACAGATTGTACGGCGCAGGCTGGCTGGAATTTGCTATACTGTATATGCATACAGTAAATGGAGCAGGCCATGAAATTGTCGGACAAACTGGAGATTCTTGCCGATGCGGCTAAATATGACGCATCCTGCGCCAGCAGTGCAGCCCCCAAGCGCGATTCGGTCGGCAAGGACGGCATCGGCGCCAGCACCGGCATGGGTATTTGCCACAGCTACACGCCGGATGGGCGCTGCGTCTCGCTGCTCAAAATCCTGTTGACCAATTATTGTCTCTACGATTGCCAGTATTGCGTCAACCGGCGTAGCTCGAACGTGCCGCGTGCGCGCTTCACGGTGGCTGAAGTGGTCAAGCTGACGACGGATTTCTACCTGCGTAACTATATTGACGGCTTGTTTCTCAGTTCCGGCATCATCCAGTCGGCCGATTACACGATGGAACTGCTGGTGCAGATTGCACGCGAACTGCGCGAGGTGCACCAGTTCCGCGGCTACATCCACCTCAAGACCATCCCCGACGCCGACCCGGCGCTGATTGACGCCGCCGGCCGCTACGCCGACCGCCTCAGCGTCAACATCGAACTGCCCTCGCACGATAGCGTGGCGCGGCTGGCGCCGGAAAAGAGCGTGCACACGATCAAACTGGCGATGGGCGCCATCCGCCGCCGCCGCGACGAAGCGCACGCCGAACCGCGCGCGCCGCGCTTTGCACCGGCCGGCCAGAGCACGCAGATGATCGTCGGCGCCGACGCCAGTGACGATGGCCAGATCTTGTCGACGGCCGCCACGCTGTACGGCAGCTACCAGCTCAAGCGCGTCTATTACTCGGCCTTCAGCCCGATCCCCGATAGCCCGGCCAGTGTGCCGTCGGCGCCGCCGCCGATGCAGCGCGAACACCGGCTGTATCAAGCCGATTTTCTGTTGCGCAGCTATGGTTTTCAGGCGGACGAACTGCTGCCGGCCGGCGGCAACCTGGCGCTCGACATCGATCCCAAGCTGGCGTGGGCGCTGGCCCACCGCGAGCATTTCCCGCTCGACCTGAACCGCGCCGAGCCGCATCTGATCGCGCGCGTGCCGGGCATCGGCCTGCGCAACGCCCAGCGCCTGATCGACTTGCGGCGCCATCGCCAGATCCGCTACGCCGACCTGTCGCGGCTGCGCTGCGGCATGAAGAAAGTCGCGCCCTTCATCATCACCGCTGATTACTTCCCGGCGCGCGACAGCACCTCTTCGTCGCAGTTGCGCCGCGCGCTGGCCGACGTGGCGCCGCAGCAGATGGCATTGTGGCCCGAATTGAAGGCGGCATGAGCGGGGGCGTTGGTGGTGCTGGCGTGCCGGTGCTGGCGCAGTCGTTTGCGCAATGGCGCGATGCTGCCCGCACGCTGCTGGCGCGTGGTGTTGCGCCAGAATCGGTGCAGTGGATCGCCGCACCGGATGGCGGTGATTTGTTTGCCGGCGCCGATAGTGTGGCGGATCGGGTGGCCGATAGCGCTGCGGATGCCGGACCAACCAACGCCGTCGCCATCCGCCTGCCGCGCGAGCTGGTCGAACTACTGGAGTGCGCTGCCTGCTGCCGCGTGCCCGACCGTTGGGCCTTGCTGTACCAAGTGGTGTGGCGCTGGCATGGTGGCGACCGCGCGGTGCTGTCGCCTGCCGACCGCGACGGCGCGCGGCTGCATGCGATGGCCAAGGCGGTGCGGCGCGAGCAGCACGATATGCACGCCTACGTCCGTTTCCGCGAACGCGACGCCGCCGCCGGCGCTCCGCGTTTCGTCGCGTGGTTTGAACCATCGCACGACGTGCTGCCGCAAGTGGCGCAGCACTTTGCCCGGCGCATGGGCAAGGTCAGCTGGATGATCGCCACGCCGGGTCTGGCCGCGCTGTGGGATGGCAGCGCGCTGCAGATCGCGCCATCGGCGTTGCGCGGCCCGTCCGATATCGACGATGCCGGCGAAGCGCTGTGGCTGACCTATTACCGCAGCATCTTCAATCCGGCGCGGCTCAACGCTGGCCTGATGCGCAGCCATATTCCCTCCCGTTTCTGGAAGCATTTGCCGGAGGGGGCGGTGGTGCCGCAGATGGTGTCGGCGGCAGCGCTGGGCGCGCGCCGCACCGGCCAGACCGAGACCGTCGGCCAGCGCGATGGCGCCATCATCGCGATCGCTGCCGAACGTGCGCAGCCGCAGCGCGCCGCGCCGGTCGCGCTCGACCAGTGCCGGCGCTGCCCGCTGTGGCAGCAAGCCACACAGGCGGTGCCCGGTGTCGGCCCGGCGCAGGCGGCCATCATGCTGGTGGGCGAGCAGCCGGGCGATCAGGAGGATTTGGCTGGTGTGCCGTTCATCGGGCCGGCAGGCGCTTTGCTGGACCGCGCGCTGGCTGAGGCGGAAGTGGCGCGGCTCAGTGTCTACCTGACCAACGCCGTCAAGCATTTCAAGTGGGAGCCGCGTGGCAAGCGCCGACTGCACAAGACGCCGGCGCAGCGCGAAGTGGCGGCTTGCCATGCATGGCTGGAGCAGGAGTTGGCGCGCGTGCAGCCGCGAGTGATTGTCGCCCTCGGCGGCACGGCGCTCAAGTCGCTATTGCAGGACGGCGCGGCCACCGTCACCGATAAGCTGGGCGTGCCATTCCAGCACGAAGGCCGCTGGATTATTCCTGTCTACCATCCGTCCTACGCCTTGCGCGCGATGGACGCGGCTAGCCGCGCGGATGCTTATGCCGTCATCGTCGACGGCTTGCGGCAGGCGCGCGCGCTGGCAGGGAGCGACACAAAGCCTGCATGAGCGTGCTTACAGCACGCCCTTGGCGCGCAGGACGGCGATGTCGTCTTCTGAACGGCCGAGCAGCTCGCGCAGGACGCTTTCGGTGTGCTGGCCCAGCAGCGGTGGGGCGACGGCGTTGTCGGTTGGGGTGGCGGACATGCGCATTGGGCTGCGCACCAGCTTGGTGGTGCCGGCGGTGGGGTGCGGTACTTCCATCACGATGCCGCGCGCTTCGACTTGCGGATTTTTGTACACGTCATCGAGGTTGTTGATCGGCCCGCACGGCACGCCCACTTCTTCCAGCTTGTCGATCCAGAAATCGCGCGGCTGTTGCAGCACCATCTCGGCCAGGATCGGCACCAGCTCGTCGCGGTTCTTCACGCGCAGCGGGTTGGTGGCGTAGCGTTCGTGGAGGGCGAGGTCAGGACGGCCGCCAGCTTCGACAAACTTCTGGTATTGCCCATCATTGCCAGTGGCGACGATGATGTAGCCGTCCGAGCACTGGAAGGTCTGGTACGGCACGATGTTCGGATGGGCATTGCCCCAGCGCTTGGGCGCCTTGCCGCTGTTGAGGTAGTTGCTGCCGGCATTGGCCAGCATCGCCACCTGCACGTCGAGCAGCGCCATGTCGATGTACTGGCCTTCGCCAGTGCGGTCGCGGTGCGTCAGCGCGGCGAGGATGGCGATGGTGGCGTACATGCCGGTCATCAAATCGGTCAGCGCCACGCCGGCTTTTTGCGGACCGCCGCCCGGCAGGTCGTCGCGCTCGCCGGTCACAGACATCAGGCCGCCCATGCCCTGGATCAGGAAGTCATAGCCGGCGCGGTGCGCGTAGGGACCATCCTGGCCGAAGCCGGTGACCGAGCAGTACACCAGGTCCGGCTTGATCGCCTGCAGCGAGTCATAGTCGAGGCCGTAGCGTTTGAGCTGGCCGACTTTGTAGTTCTCCAGCACCACGTCACTTTGCGCAACCAGTTCGCGCAGCAGTTGCTGGCCTTCGGCGCTGGCGATGTCCACCGTGACCGAGCGCTTGCCGCGATTGGCGGACAGGTAGTAGGCCGCTTCGGTGGTGTCCTTGCCGTCGGCATCGCGCGCGTACGGCGGGCCCCATGCACGGGTGTCGTCGCCGTTGCCGGGACGTTCGATCTTGATCACTTCTGCGCCGAGATCGGCGAGGTTTTGCGAGCACCACGGTCCTGCCAGTACGCGGCTCAGGTCGAGCACACGAATATGGCCTAGCGCTTTTTGAGCTGTCATGGATGTTTTACCTTTTGAGCAATTTAGGCCGCTAGTGTGGCCGCGCCTCATTTTTTTTGCAAGTCAGCGGCCACTGCCTGTGCGGCGCGCCAACGTTGCGTCGGCGACGGGTAATCTGCCTTGCTCAGGCGCGGACTATCGCTGGCGCGCATCATCTTGCGGAAGTAGCCGGATAGTCGCTCGGCCGGCCAGCCGGCGCGCCATGCCAGCTTCAAGCCTTCGCGGTCGGCTGCCTCTTCCTGCGCGTAGTTGGTGGCGGCCAGCTTGGCCATCAGCGTGCGGTCGTGGTCAACCGCGTGTTCGAGTTCCAGGAAGGAGCGCTGTTCCCATGCTGGGTCCAGCCGCAGCGCTGCCTGGTACTCATGCCAGTTGTGATGCAAGGCGGCGTGTTCGATTTCATGCGCCAGCAGCATGGCCAGTTCGTCGTCGTTCAAGAGCAAGCGCTCGACGTAGGCTTTGCTGACCAGGATTTTGCCGCCAGCCATGCAGTCGGCATTCTGGTCGGGATCGTCGGTGGTGTGGACTTCCCACGCCCAGTTGGCAGTGTCGGGATAATCGCGCCGCGCCTGGGCGATCAGCACATCGGCAATACGGCGCACGCGCGCCGTGAAATAAGCGTCGTGGTCGATGATGCGTTCGGCCAGCCGGTCCGCGTACAGCACGGCGGCGCGCGCCACCACCTCGTCCTGCGTGGGTGCAGCGGCGTGGGCCAGCGGCGCGAGTAGCAGCCATAGTGCGAATCGTGATAACGTTGTTATCCTTGCCATCACAACCTCCGGGGCAGAACCTATGTGGCCTTATCCAAAAATTGTTGCACATCGCGGCGGCGGTACGCTGGCGCCGGAAAACACCGTTGCCGGCCTGCGCGCTGGCCTGGCTTACGGTTTCCATGCCGTCGAGTTCGACGTGATGCTGTCGCGCGACGGCATCGGTATGGTGATGCACGATCCCGAGTTCGGCCGCACCGTGGCCGGGCGGGGCAGCGTGGCACAGACCGATGCGGCGGCGCTGGCGGCCATGGATGCAGGCCACTGGTTCAGTGATGCATTCCGCAGCGAGCCTGTGCCATTCTTTACCCAATTCATTGATTATTGCAAGGAGCAGCGCATCTGGATGAATGTCGAGATCAAGCCCGCACCGGGTCATGATGCGGCGACCGGACGCTGGGTGGCGCAAACCACGCGCGCCCTGTTCGAAGAAGAGCTGCGCGCCGGCGATGTGGCGCGCGTGCCGCTGCTGTCGTCGTTCAGCATGGAAGCGCTGGCCGCCGCGCGCGATGCCGCGCCGGAGGTGCCGCGCGGCTGCCTGTTCGATACGCTGCCCGCCAATTGGGCAGCGGTGGCGCGCGAGCTGGGCGCGGTATCCATCCACACCAACCACAAGCACCTTGATGAGGCACAGGCCGCAGCTATCAAGGCCGCCGGCTTTGGCTTGTTCTGTTACACGGTCAATACGCCGGAACGTGCACGTGAAATTCTGAGTTGGGGCGTGGATGGCTTCTGCACCGACCGCATCGACCTGATTGGCCCGGACTTTCGCTAAGCGCGCGTCTGATTGAAATCTTTTAACATCCCCGTGACATTCCGAGTATATATTCAATCGACTGGCCTCTAAGCTTAGTCCAGTACCTGGAAGGGGGAAGCATGCTCACATCCTACGCGTTCGCCACTTATCTTGATGCTGCGCTGAATCGTATTGAGATCGCGGTATTTGTGGTCGATGCGGAGCTGCATCTGCTGCACGCCAACGCTGCCGCTGCCGAGCTGCTGGAACGTGATACAGCTTTGCGCCTGCATGGTGACAAGCTGTTGCAGGACGCCATGTGCGGTGACAAATCGCTGGCGCAACTGGTGGCTGCAGCGCTCGATCCGCAACAAGACCAGGGCGCGCCGCAAGCGTTGAGCTTGCAGCGCCGCGGCCGTCAGCCGCTGCTGCTGACGGTGCTGCCTGTGATGCCATCGCCCGAACTCCCTACCGTGCCGGCCTGTGCCATCGTGTTGGCCAGCGATCCCGAAACCCACCGCCTGCCGCGCGAGCTGCTGATGCAGCTGTTTGATTTAACGCCGGCCGAAGCTGGCATCGCGCAAGCACTGGCGCACGGCGAGGCGCTGGAAGACATCGCCTGCGCACTCGACATCAGCATGCACACCGTGAAAAGCCATTTGCAAAAGCTGTTCCGCAAAACCGGCACGCGCCGGCAGGGCGAGCTGGTCGCCATCCTGCACGGCGCGCCGGCGGTGCTTAGTCGTTTGAGCGATGTCCCGCCGCCCAGCGCTGCCTAGACTGGCTGGAGCGTCGCCGCCACGGCACGTGATATCACAATAAAACAGGAGTTCACCATGAAAATGCAATGGCTATTGGGCATGGCGTTGTGCGCGGCCGCGCTAGGGGGGCAGGCACAGCAAGCGCAGCAAGGGCAGCAAGGGCAGCAGGGCGATGAAAGTGTGACCATTCCGGCGCCGCGCCTGACGATCGACCAGCCGGTCCGGCGTAACTATATCGATCCTGTGGAGTTGCGGGAGTACCGCGGCTCGTATGAATTATCGAACGGGCAGATACTGAAGCTGACTGGCGTCGGCTTGATCATTTACGGGGAAGTCGGCGACATGGGCCAGCACCGCATGGTGGCGACCCGCAAAAACACCTTCGTGGCACTGGACCGCAAGCTGCAAGTGCGCATCAACCGCGCCGAAGACGGCGAGCCCGGCGGCGAAGTATTGATGGCAGTGCCATACCAAGTGGCTGGAAGCGGCGAAATAGCGGAGCGCGTCGTGCGGCTGGCAGCGCGTTAGTAGGGGAGAATGGGGCTGGCTGTGGCATAATCATTCTTTTGCACCAGCTAGCTATCTTACCTCTTACGACATGAAATCATCTGAAATCCGCGAGAAGTTCCTCAAATTCTTCGAATCTAAAGGTCATACCATTGTCCGGTCCAGCTCCCTGGTGCCAGGCAATGATCCAACCCTGCTGCTGACCAATAGCGGCATGGTGCAGTTCAAGGACGTGTTCACCGGCACCGATAGCCGCCCGTACAGCCGCGCCACCTCGGTGCAGCGCTGCGTGCGCGCCGGCGGCAAACACAACGACCTGGAAAACGTCGGCTACACCGCGCGTCACCACACCTTCTTCGAAATGCTGGGTAACTTCAGCTTCGGTGATTACTTCAAGCGCGACGCCATCAACTTCGCCTGGGAACTGCTGACCAAGGTCTACCAGCTGCCAGTCGACAAGCTGACCGTCACCGTGTATCAGGAAGATGACGAAGCCTACGATATCTGGGCTAACGAAGTCGGCGTGCCGAAAGAGCGCATCATCCGCATCGGCGACAACAAGGGCGCGCGCTACGCGTCGGACAACTTCTGGCAGATGGCTGACACCGGCCCATGCGGCCCGTGCACCGAGATCTTCTACGACCACGGCGCCGACATCTGGGGCGGCCCTCCAGGCTCGCCTGACGAAGATGGCGACCGCTTCATCGAAATCTGGAACCTGGTGTTCATGCAGTTCAACCGCGACGAGCAGGGCGTGCTGCACAAGCTGCCGAAGCAGTCGGTGGACACCGGCATGGGCATGGAACGCCTGGCCGCCGTGCTGCAGCACGTGCACTCGAACTACGAGATCGATCTGTTCCAGAACCTGATCAAGGCCGCTGCGCGCGAAACCGGCGCTACCGACCTGGAAAATAAATCGCTGCGCGTGATTGCCGACCACATCCGTTCGGCCGCGTTCATGATCGTTGACGGCGTGATTCCTGGCAGCGAAGGCCGTGCTTACGTGCTGCGCCGTATCATCCGCCGCGCGCTGCGTCATGGCCACAAGCTGGGCCAGACCAAGCCATTCTTCTACAAGCTGGTGGCCGACCTGGCGATCGAGATGGGCGCTGCCTATCCAGAGCTGGAAGAAGCCAAAGACAACGTCGCCAAGATGCTGAAGGCGGAAGAAGAGCGCTTCGGTGAAACCCTGGAAACCGGCATGAAAGTGCTGGAAGCCCAGTTGGCCAAGGATGCCACCGGCATCGACGGCGCTACCGCTTTCACGCTGTACGAAACCTACGGCTTCCCGCCAGACCTGACCGCCGATATCTGCCGTGAGCGCGATATCAAATTCGACCAGGAAGGCTACGACGCTGCCCTGAAAGAAAGCCAGGAACTGTCGCGCAAAGGCGGCAAGTCGGTGAAAGACGCCAAGGTTGAGTACACCGGCGAGAAAAACAAATTCGTCGGCTACGACAGCCTGAGCCACGCGACCGCCAAAGTGATCGCGCTGTACTCGGCCGGTTCGCCGGTGCAGGAACTGACGGCTGGCCAGTCGGGCATCGTGGTGCTGGACACCACCCCGTTCTACGCTGAATCCGGCGGCCAGGTGGGCGACCAGGGCGTGATCGCCGCTGCTGCCGGCCAGTTCGACGTCAGCGACACGCTGAAGATTCAAGCCGATGTATTTGGCCATCACGGCGTGCTGGCATCCGGCTCGCTGAAAGTGGGCGACGCAGTGAGCGCCAAGGTGGATGAGGCCAAGCGCGGCCGCACCATCCGCAATCACTCGGCTACTCACCTGATGCACAAAGCCCTGCGCGAAGTGCTGGGTTCGCACGTGGCGCAGAAAGGCTCGCTGGTTGATCCGGACAAAGCCCGTTTCGACTTCAGCCACAACGCGCCGATGACTGCTGCGGAAATCGCCCAGGTAGAAGCTATCGTCAACCGTGAGATCCTGGCGAACGTGGCGACCCAGTCGCACAATATGTCGTTCGACGACGCGGTCAAACACGGCGCCATGGCGCTGTTCGGCGAGAAGTATGGCGACGAAGTGCGCGTGATGGACATCGGTAGCTCGAAAGAGCTGTGCGGCGGCGTGCACGTGCAGCGCACCGGCGATATCGGCCTGTTCAAGATTGTCTCGGAAGGCGGCGTTGCAGCCGGTATCCGCCGCGTGGAAGCCGTGACCGGCGAAGGCGCACTGGCGCTGGTGCAGGGTCTGGCACGCAAGCTGAACGAAGCTGCTGCGGCACTGAAATCGAATCCGGAAGAGCTGACCGCCAAGATCGGCGCGGTGCAGGACCAGGTGAAATCGCTGGAGAAAGAACTGGCGGCACTGAAGTCCAAACTGGCAGCAGGCCAGGGTGATGAGCTGGCTGGTCAAGCGGTCGACGTCAAAGGCATCAAGGTGCTGGCAGCCACGCTGGACGGAGCCGATGTGACCGCGCTGCGCGAAACCATGGACAAGCTGAAAGACAAGCTGAAGACCGCTGCCATCGTGCTGGCATCGGTCAATGACGGCAAGGTCAGCCTGATCGCCGGCGTCACTGCCGACAGCACTTCCAAGGTCAAAGCAGGTGAGTTGGTCAACTTCGTCGCACAACAAGTGGGCGGCAAAGGCGGCGGACGCCCTGATATGGCGCAAGCCGGCGGCACCGATCCATCCGGTCTGGCCGGCGCGCTGGCAGGCGTTTCAGCATGGGTGGGCGAGCGCGCCTAAGGCGTAAAAACGCAACAAAAACCGCTATAAAGCTGTGTTTATGCGGCCTGCAAGTGGTCTCCGGACCATGTGCAGGCCGTTGTTGTTTGTGGCGTCCTGTTGTATACTTTCCAGTTCACGTTGCAAACTTGCAACGTAGAACGAACTATTTTGGTGCAGCGCGTCATCCGCTCGGAAAAGGAGTAGTATGACGACACACCTAACCAAAGAGCGGGTTCTCGATGAGCGACACGATACTTGAAAACGAAACCATGGAATTTCAAAAGGAACTGGACGCACGCGGCCTGAATTGCCCGTTGCCTATCCTGAAAGCCAAAAAGGCCCTGGCAGAGCTGCAAAGCGGTGAGGTGTTGCGTATTATGGCGACGGACCCTGGTTCGGTGCGTGATTTCCAGGCTTTCTGCAAACAAACCGGCAACGCCCTGTTGTCACATGTCCAGATCGGCCGTGAGTTTGTCTTTTTGATGCAGCGCAAATAACAGCCGCTGTATTTTTCCTTCCAGAAGTTCGTCTGAAAGATTTTATTTTTAGACGATTTCTACTAGCTAAAAAACGCACGATCGTGCTTAAATTTCTTGTGCGAGCCTGATTTCTCATATAATCTAGCCCACATTGTAAGTCCCGAATTCTTATTTTTTCCCAAAGGCACAGCTATGAAAGTCTTGGTACCCGTCAAACGTGTAGTCGACTACAACGTCAAGGTGCGTGTGAAGTCCGACGGCACCGGTGTTGATATCGCCAACGTCAAAATGTCGATGAATCCGTTCGACGAGATCGCGGTGGAGGAAGCCACCCGTCTGAAAGAAGCTGGCAAGGTCACCGAAGTGATCGCCGTGTCCGCTGGTGTAACCCAGTGCCAGGAAACCCTGCGCACCGCGATGGCCATCGGCGCCGATCGCGGCATCCTGGTGGAAACCACCACCGAACTGGAACCGCTGGCCGTGGCCAAGCTGCTGAAAGCACTGGCTGACAAAGAACAGCCACAACTGATCATCCTGGGTAAACAGGCGATCGACGACGACTCCAACCAGACTGGCCAGATGCTGGCTGCGCTGCTGGGCTGGCCGCAAGCGACCTTCGCCTCGAAAGTGGTGCTGGAAGACGGCAAAGCCACCGTGACCCGCGAAGTGGACGGCGGCCTGGAAACCCTGGCACTGACCCTGCCGGCCATCATCACCACCGACCTGCGCCTGAACGAGCCGCGCTACGTGACCCTGCCGAACATCATGAAGGCGAAGAAGAAAACGCTGGATGTGATCAAGCCGGAAGACCTGGGCGTCGATGTGAGCCCACGCCTGAAAACCGTGAAAGTTACCGAGCCGGCAAAACGCTCGGCTGGTATCACGGTACCGGACGTTGCCACCCTGGTCGCAAAACTGCGCACCGAAGCTAAAGTCATCTAAAGGAAACGAACATGGTCGCATTAGTTATCGCTGAACACGACAACGCTAGCCTGAAGGCCAGCACCCTGCACACCGTGACCGCAGCCGCCCAGTGCGGCGGCGACGTGCACGTCCTGGTGGCCGGCTCGAACGCTGGCGCCGCTGTGAGCGCTGCTGCCGCTATCGCCGGCGTGTCGAAAGTTATCGTGGCCGACGCTGCGTACTTCGCTGACGGCCTGGCTGAGAACGTTGCTGAGCAAGTACTGGCCATCGCTGGTTCGTACAGCCACATCCTGGCGCCAGCTACCGCCTACGGCAAAAACATCCTGCCACGCGTCGCTGCCAAGCTGGACGTTGCCCAGATTTCGGAAATCACCAAAGTTGACTCGCCGGACACCTTCGAGCGTCCGATCTACGCCGGTAACGCCATCGCTACCGTGCAGTCGAGCGACAACGTCAAAGTCATCACCGTGCGTTCGACCGGCTTCGACGCTGCTGCCGCCACCGGTGGTTCGGCTGCGACCGAGACCGTTGCTGCCGCTGCTGACGTTGGCAAATCGGCCTTCGTTGGCCGTGAAGTCGCCAAGTCAGACCGTCCAGAACTGACCGCTGCCAAGATCATCGTTTCCGGTGGCCGTGGCATGGGTTCGGGCGAAGCCTTCAAGATCCTGGAACCGCTGGCAGACAAGCTGAACGCCGCAATGGGCGCATCGCGCGCTGCGGTGGACGCAGGCTACGTGCCTAACGACTGGCAAGTTGGCCAGACCGGCAAAATCGTTGCGCCTAACCTCTACATCGCCGTCGGTATCTCGGGCGCGATCCAGCACTTGGCCGGCATGAAAGATTCGAAGACCATCGTCGCCATCAACAAAGATCCGGAAGCACCGATCTTCTCCGTTGCCGACTACGGCATCGTTGGCGACCTGTTCGACATCGTGCCACAACTGGTTGCTGAACTGGGCTAAACCCGCATAAAGCACCTCTCAGGCCACGCTGATCCGGAACGCCGGGTTGCCGTGGCCTTTTTCTTGGAGATAGAAGATGCCATATCAAGCACCAATCAAAGACATGCTGTTCGTGATGAACGAACTGGCCAACCTGCAAGCCGTGAGCGAACTGCCGGGCTGCGAAGACGCCACCCCGGAAACCGCCGAAGCGGTGCTGGAAGAAAGCGCGAAATTCGTCGCCGGTGAAATCGCCCCGCTGAACCACGAAGGCGACAAAGAGCCGAGCTACTGGACCAAGGATGGCGTGATCACCACCAAAGGCTTCAAGGAAGCCTTCCGCCAGTTCGCCGACGCCGGCTGGCAAGGCCTGCAGCACCCAACCGAATACGGCGGCCAGGGCCTGCCTAAGCTGGTCGGCACCCCGTGCGTAGAGATGCTGCACGGCGCCAACCTGGCGTTCGCGCTGTGCCCGCTGCTGTCGGATGGCGCGATTGAAGCGCTGCTGACCGCCGGTAGCGATGAACAGAAAGCCACCTACCTGGAGCCGCTGGTGACCGGCAAATGGACCGGCACCATGAATTTGACCGAGCCGCAGGCTGGCTCCGACCTGGCCGCTGTGCGCACCCGCGCCGAGCCGCAGGGTGATGGCACCTACAAAATCTTCGGCACCAAGATCTTCATCACCTACGGCGATCACGACATGACCGATAACATCGTTCACCTGGTGCTGGCGCGTACGCCGGATGCGCCGGCGGGCGTGAAGGGTATCTCGCTGTTCATCGTGCCGAAGTTCATGGTCAATGCCGACGGCTCGCTGGGTGCGCGCAACGATGCGCACTGCGTGTCGATCGAACACAAGCTGGGCATCAAGGCCTCGCCAACCGCCGTGCTGCAATTCGGCGACAACGGCGGCGCCATCGGCACGCTGGTGGGCGAAGAGAACCGCGGCCTGGAATACATGTTCATCATGATGAACGCAGCCCGCTTCGGCGTTGGCATGCAAGGTATCGGCCTGTCCGAGCACGCCTACCAGCACGCGCTGGCCTACGCCAAGGACCGCGTGCAGTCGCGTGACCTGACCGGTTCGCCATCCGGCGTGGCCATCATCAATCACCCTGATGTGCGCCGCCTGCTGATGAATATGCGTTCGCAAACTGAAGCCGCGCGTGCGCTGGCCTACGTTGGCGCTGCGCTGTACGACGCGGCCCACCACAGCGCCGATGCTGAGGTGCGTGCCGAGAACCAGGCCGTGTACGAATATCTGGTGCCAGTGATCAAAGGCTGGTCGACCGAGCTGTCGCAAGACGTCACCCGCGACGGCGTGCAAATCCACGGCGGCATGGGCTTCATCGAAGAAACCGGCGCGGCGCAGCACTACCGTGATTCGAAGATCCTGACCATCTACGAAGGCACGACCGCCATCCAGGCGAACGACCTGATCGGCCGTAAGACGGTGCGTGACGCCGGCAAGGTTGCCAAGGGCCTGATCGCCCAAGTGCGCGCGACCGAAGCGGAACTGGCCAAGCTGGAAGGCGCTGATTTCGCCGCCATCCGCAAACACCTGTCGCAAGGTGCAGCTGATCTGGAAGCGGTGGTGGATTATGTGGTTGCCAACATCAAGGCCGACATCAAGGGCGTGTTCTCGGGCAGCGTGCCTTACCTGAAACTGGCCGGCATCGTGCTGGGCGGCTGGCAGATGGCGCGCGCAGCGGTGATCTCGCAGCAGAAACTGGACGCCGGCGACGGTGACGCCAGCTTCTACAAAGCCAAGATCGCTACCACGCGCTTCTTCGCTGACCACTTCCTGACCCAGTCCTCGGGCATTCGCACCTCGGTGATCGAGGGTAGTGCCGGCGTACTGGCGCTCGATATCGAGCAGTTCTAATAAAAAACGGCCTTCGGGCCGTTTTTTTTGAATCCAATGCGCGTTTGGGTGCGTACAAGCTGGACATTCTCTTGGAGAGGCCAGCATGAAACCTATCGTCATTCACACCGCATCCACCGCCGACCGCAAGGCCTATGCCGTCCGCCGCATGAACGCAGCCGCCCAGCGCCTGCTGCACGCCAACACCGTGGCCGAGGAAATCAAGGCCGGCCACTGGGTGCTGGCGTGGGCTGTGGCAGCCGGCGCCCGCCCATCGTCGCGCTCCGCGGCGGGCAGCGTGGAGTCCTTCGTGGCGCTCAACCTGCATTGAGGTCGAGAATGGCCTGGTAGACGCGGATCGGTTCCTCGGCGATGCGGTTCAGCACGTAGAGGAAATGCTCCTGCCCGAACACCGCGTATTCGCGGGTGGGGAAGCCGTACGCTTGTAGCTGGTCGATTTGCTCAGTGCCGAGGCCGATCAGCGATTCAAACTCATACCAGCGCGGGTCGATGCGTTCTTGCAGGATCAAGTCGCTGATATTGGTCTGGATGCTACGGTCATGGGTGGCGATCGAGCACTTGTGGCCGCTCAGCAGCAGTTCTTGCGCGTAGCGGCGGTAGGCGGTGGCCAGCTCTGGACTGTTGCGGCTGTAGGCCACGCCTTCCGGTTCGAGGAAGGCGCCTTTCACCAAGCGAATGCGGCCCGGCAGCTTCATCAGTGCAGGCAAGTCCTGCGCGGTGCGGTGGCGCTTGGCTGGCACGGTGATGCCGACGTTGTGCAGCTCATCGTCCTGGTGCAGGCGGGTGTAGATGGCGTAGATATCGTCGGCGCGGTCGATGCCTTCCATTGAAATCATCACCTCGCGGTTGATTTCAGCGGCGGCCAGCGCGATGCGGCGCGCGTTGCGGTAGCCCAGTTCGCTGTCCACCAGCGAGCCGACGTGCGACAGGTCGAACGAGATCGAGCAATTCAGGTTGCGCTGGCCGATGGCTTTCACCAGTTCCATGAACACGTCTGTTTCAGCCATGGCGAAGGCTTCGTCGCGCACGCTTTCGCCCATGTACTCGGCCGATGCCGCGTGGCCGCGCGCGATGATCTGCTCAACGCGCTGCAACGCCTCCGTCACCGTCTGGCCTGCCACGTAGCGCTGCGATACCTTGTGCATATACGGCCGCAGCAGCGGATCGTTGCAGAATTTTTCCTTGGCCGTTTCATCCAGCGCTAACGCGCGCAAGGTGCTTGCCGCCTGGTCAACCAGTGCTTGCCATTCGGTGGGGAAGGTGGGTGCTGTCATAAGGGCCTTATCTGCGGATGATGCTGCCGTTGGCGTTTTGTACGCGGTCGCCGCTCATCATTTGTGGATCGTGGTCGAAGGTGTAGGCGGCCTGGTGGCCGTCATCGTATTGCACGTGCACGGTCCACTGCTTGCTGGACTTGGCGTTCTCTTCGATCTTCTTGCCGGCGTAAGCGCCGCCTGCTGCGCCGGCCACGGTGGCCAGTTGGCGGCCGTGGCCACTGCCGACCTGGTTGCCCAGCAGGGCGCCTGCTACGCCGCCTGCAATCAGGCCCAGCGCGCTGCCTTCGCCGGCTTTTTCGCCGGCCACCACTTGCGTGACTTTGCCGCAGTCGCGGCAATCGCCAGGCTTGGCCGGGCTGGCTTTGTACTGGGCCTTGGCCATGGCGTTTGATTTGTCGAACTCGGATTTGGCGTCGCGCAGGCATTGCATGCGCTGGCCGGAATCCTGCTCGTCGGCGCAGAGTTTTTTATCCTCGGCGTAGCGCGTGGCAATGCGTTTGTTTTCGGCGTTGAACTGGTCTTTGGGGCTTTGCGCCTGCGCCGTGGCGGCGAGGGCGGCAAGCAGCAGGGCGGTGGTGACGGAACGGCGGGACATGGTGTTCTCCTTATTAACCGTAGGCTCCACCAGTGTACAGCAAGTCAAACAGGCGAGAAATTGTCGCGATCAAGCTGCCTGCACCGATCATCATGCTGGCCACCAGCACCACAGCCACCGGCCAGTGCGTGTCCGATTGACGACCCGATTGCGCGTTGTGGCGGGCATCCCACTTGTCGTCCGGCGTCAGTCCCAGCACCAGTGCTTCGAGGAAGCCTGCCAGGCCCGAGACGATGATCGGCAGCAGCTTGTAGAAGGGGTTGGCTTCCGGTGCGGCCAGCGACACCAGTAGTGCGGCCGGCAAGCAGGCCAGATGCAGCCACAGCCAGCGGTCGCGCCAGCCTCCCAGATACAGTCTTTGCAGTCCGATGCCGCCGAACAGGAAGGCGAGCAGCGCGGCGATTGTCTTGTTTTTGTGACGGGTCTGGTGCAAAACAGTCATGGTTGTTCAGCAAAATAGTCAGTGAACCACCAGTATCAGGCATAATACGGCCCCCGGCACGCCTTTTTTGCGGGCAAAGCTATTGCCCCAAGTGCCGGAACAGGGGATAATCTTTGATTACCCCAACATGCCCAATTATTTCATTAACGCTTGCTGCTCCGCGGCAAAGCTTGCTATAATTCGCGGCTTTTTCCGTCCTAGCACAAATTTTTTGGAAATATTATGGTCGTTATTCGTTTAGCTCGTGGTGGTGCCAAGAAGCGCCCTTTCTTCAACATCGTTGCAACTGATTCGCGCAATCGTCGCGATGGCCGTTTCATCGAGCGTATTGGCTTCTACAACCCAATGGCTTCGGGCCAGGAAGTTGCCCTGCGTATTACCGCTGACCGTCTGGCTCACTGGGAATCCGTCGGCGCACAACTGTCGCCTACCGTTGCTCGTCTGGTCGCCCAGAACAAAAAAGCAGCAGCCTAAGTCTGGTTACTGGTTTGACCGATAAGAATGCATCCGGGGTGCAAGTCCCCGACGATCTGGCACAAGTAGGCTTTGTCTTCGGTGCTTATGGCGTTGCTGGCTGGGTTAGGATCCGTCCTTTCTCGGAAGATGCGGATGCACTCCTCAAGGTCAAAACCTGGTGGCTCGATAAACCAGCGATGCGCGATGTAGACGTCCAGCAGTGCAAACTGCATGGCGGCGATGTCGTAGCGCGCCTGGTTGGCGTGTCTGACCGGGACGCCGCTGAAGCGCTCAAGGGCGCTGCAGTGTTGATTCCGCAAAGCCGCTTCCCGGTCTTGACCGGCGATGAATTTTACTGGACTGAGTTGATCGGTCTGGAAGTAGAGAATCTCCAAGGTGAGCATCTCGGTACCGTGACTGACATGATGAGCAATGGTCCACAGTCGATCTTGCGCATTACGCCGGCCGCAGCCGCAGGCGCCAATCCCGAAGAAGTTGCGGCGCAAGAGCGCCTGATCCCATTTGTGGACGCGTTCATCAACAAGGTGGACAAGGAAGCAAAGAAGATCATTGTCGACTGGGGCCTTGATTACTAAGCGTAAAACATTGAGGGCGGTTCGCCATGCAATTTGATGTCGTAACCCTGTTCCCGGAAATGTTTACCGCGCTGACGCAGTCGGGTGTGACCCGGCGTGCGTTTGAACAGAATAAATGTGGCCTGTCGCTGTGGAATCCGCGTGATTTCACCACCGACAATCACCGCACCGTGGATGACCGTCCCTATGGTGGCGGCCCCGGCATGGTGATGATGGCCAAGCCGCTGGAGCAGACCATCGCCGCCGCCAAGCAGCGCCAGACCGATGCCGGCCTGCCTGCACCGCGTGTGGTGTTCATGTCGCCCCAAGGCAAGCAGTTGACGCACGAACGCGTGATGCAGCTGAAGCAGGAGCCCGGTCTGGTGATCCTGTGTGGCCGCTACGAAGCAGTGGACCAGCGTTTGCTGGACCGGGTAGTCGATGAAGAAATCAGCCTCGGCGATTTCGTGCTGTCCGGCGGCGAGCTGCCGGCGATGGCCTTGATGGATGCGGTGATCCGCCTGATTCCGGGCGTGCTGAACACCGATGCCTCGGCAATTGAAGACAGCTTCTTCAACGGCCTGCTGGATTCGCCGCACTACACGCGGCCTGAAACGTATGAAGGTGTGGGCGTGCCGCCGGTACTGATGGGCGGCAACCACGCCGAGATTGAAAAATGGCGCCGCCAGCGTATGCTGGAAGCGACTGCGCGCAAGCGACCGGATTTGCTTATCAAAGCGCGTGAGGCAGGACTGCTCACCAAGCGCGACGAGCAATTTTTGGCGGGTTTATAAAAATCCGCTTTGTTAAACCCCATCCTCTACTGGGCAATTTAAAAACGCGCCAGCACGATGGTTTATGGAGTCATTAAGATGAATCTGATTCAACAACTCGAGCAAGACGAAATCGCTCGTCTGGGCAAAAACATCCCTGATTTTGCACCTGGCGATACCGTAGTCGTTAACGTGAACGTAGTCGAAGGCACCCGCAAGCGCGCCCAGGCTTACGAAGGCGTAGTTATCTCCCGTCGCAACCGTGGCCTGAACTCGAACTTCATCGTTCGTAAGATCTCGTCCGGCGAAGGCGTTGAGCGTACCTTCCAGCTGTACTCCCCGCTGATCGCTTCGATCGAAGTGAAACGCCGCGGTGACGTACGTCGCGCTAAACTGTACTACCTGCGTGACCGTTCGGGTAAATCGGCACGTATCAAAGAAAAACTGCCAAACCGTCGCCCAGCGGCGAAAGCAGCCGTTTAATATCGGTTGTGTTTGGAGAGAAGGGGCGCCCGTGGGTGCCCCTTTTTTTGTTTTTAAGGAATGCACTTGGTCAAGCCATTATTCGATCCCCAGCAACTCCCGATAGACGGCATCGCCGGCGAGCCCGCCGTTGCGCTGGAGCGCCTGGCGCCCGCGTGGCTGCGTGAGCGTTTTGCCGCGCCACCCGCCGAGTGGATGGCGGAAGAGCGTGAGCGCGTGATCCCCGGCCGCGACGACCGTGCGCCGACGCCGGCCTCGGTGCTGGTGCCGCTGGTGCTGCGTCCGAGCGGCCTGACCGTGCTGCTGACCCAGCGCACCGCCCATCTGACCGACCACGCCGGCCAAGTCAGCTTCCCCGGCGGCCGTGCCGAGGACTACGACGCCGATGCCATCGACACCGCGCTGCGCGAAACGGAAGAGGAGATCGGCCTGGCGCGCAGCCACGTCGACGTGCTGGGTATGCTGCCGAATTATTTGACCGGCACCGGCTACTGCGTCACGCCGGTGGTGGCACTGGTGCAGCCGCCATTTGAGGTGGCGGCCGATCCCGACGAGGTAGCCGCCATCTTTGAAGTGCCGCTGGCCTTCCTGATGGACGGCGCCAACCACCAGCGCCTGTCTGTGGACCTGCCAGGCGGCCGCCGCAGCTTCTACGCCATGCCGTATGAGGGCTATTACATTTGGGGCGCGACAGCCGGCATGCTGCGTAATCTGTTCCATTTCTTGCGTGCAGAGTGAGAACTAGGCTATCGTAGCGACCATTAAGGCCGGACGATTTTAAGGACATACATGACTTTTCTTTCCATCTTGTGCGCGCTGCTGATCGAGCAGATGAAACCACTGCGTGCAGACAATCCGATCTACGCCGAAATCAAGAGCCTGGCGTTGCGGATGGAGACCTGGTTCAACGCCGGCCACTCGACCCACGGCCGCATGGGCTGGTTCCTGATGATGGCCCTCCTGATGGTGCCGACCGCAGTGATTTACTGGGTCCTGCGCCACTACGAGCTGACCTACGCCGCCTTTGCATGGAACGTGCTGATCGTCTACCTGACGCTGGGCTTCCGCCACTACAGCCACTATTTCACTTCGATCCAGCTGGCCCTGAACGCGGGCGATGAAGCCGCTGCGCGCGTCTTGCTGGCCGAATGGACCCGCCAGGACACGGTAGGCATGGAAGCTGCCGAAATCACCCGCCTGGCGGTGGAGAAATCGCTGATCACCACGCACCGCAATGTGTTCGGTGTGTTCTTCTGGTTCCTGATGCCGCTGGGTCCGGCCTGCGCCGTGATGTACCGTGTCTCCGAGCATTTGGCGCGCGCCTGGAACGAGCCTGAACACATGCGCAATGAGGCCTTCGGCCAGTTCGCCGCCCGCGCGTTCTACTGGATCGACTGGATCCCGGTACGCCTGACTGCCGTGGCCTTTGCCGTGGTCGGTAACTTTGAAGATGCGATCTACGCCTGGCGCAATTTCGCTCACCGCTGGTCGAATGAAGCGGTTGGCATCATCCTGTCGGCTGGCGGCGGTGCCATGGGTGTGCGCCTCGGCACGCCGGCGGAAAACGCGGTGAAAGCGCAATTCGTCGACGCCACCACGGTGGACGTGGAAATCGAGCCGGATGTGATGCCGGGCGACGAGCCTAGCATCCGCGCTTTGCAGAGCACGGTCGGCCTGGTCTGGCGCGCACTGTTGTTGTGGATGCTGTTGTTGTTGCTGCTGTCGAGCGCTGTTTGGTTCGGCGGATAGGCAGAAGCAGGTACAATAGCGGTATTGCCGTGGTGCAGGGCAACTATCTCCTGCACCAAAGTGGGATCTTCCTTGAAAAAGACGTTACCAATCAAGGGCTTACTTATTTAGGTCTTCTATAAGATATAATACGTAAGATTCTTTCCTCATCCACGCAGAAGCAGCCGCGCCTATGTCCGTTCAAAAACCGGCAGAACAGCAAGATTCGTTCTTCATCCTTGGCCAAACCAGCAATGGCAGGCAGTTTCGTCCCAGCGACTGGGCTGAGCGTCTGTGCGGCGTGATGGCCTGCTTCAAGCCGGAAGGTACCGGCGGTGGCCGCGACTCCCATTTGCAGTTCTCGCCTTACGTGACGCCGACCGTGGTCAACGGCGTGAAGTCGGTGGTGGTCAATGGCAAGCTGCGCGGCCTGGAGCCGATGGCCTATCACTTCGTGCTGTCCTTCGCCAAGGACAACGACCTGCAAGTGGTCGACGCCTGCCTGGTTCCCGAAAAGAATTAATTCTCACTTAATTATCTGTTAAGTATCTGTTCACCGCCTCGCGGTGGGCGTATGCTGCGTGTTCCATCTTTTTTCGCGAGAAAATATGAACAACAGCCGCCTGAAACACGCCGCCATCGCCAGCCTTCTGCTGTGCGGAATGTCCTTCGTTGCTACCGGATCTGCCTGGGCCGCTGCTCCAGCTGCGCCTGCGCTACCGGCCGGCGTGGTCAAGGGGCCATCGGTCGAAGGCATCACCGAGTACCGGTTGCCGAACGGCCTGAAAGTGCTGCTGTTCCCGGACGCCTCCAAGCCTACCGTCACCGTCAACGTCACCTACCTGGTTGGCTCGCGCCACGAGAACTACGGTGAAACCGGCATGGCGCACTTGCTGGAACATATGATGTTCAAAGGCTCGCCGAAAAATAAAGCCATTCCGAAGGAGTTCTCCGAACGCGGCATGGAGTTCAACGGCACCACCGCCAACGACCGCACCAACTACTACGAAGTATTCCAGGCCAGCCCGGGCAACCTGAAATGGGCGCTCGATATGGAAGCCGACCGCATGGTCAACTCCTTCGTCGCGCGCAAGGACCTGGACTCGGAAATGACGGTGGTCCGCAATGAGTACGAATCGGGCGAGAACAACCCATTCGGCGTGCTGCTGAAGCGCATGCAGAGCATTGCCTACGATGCACATGCCTACGGCCGCTCCACCATCGGCAACCGCAGCGACATCGAGAACGTCAAGATCGAGAACCTGCAAGCCTTCTACAAAACCTACTACCAGCCGGACAACGCGGTGCTGCTGGTGGCCGGTAAATTCGATCCGGCGCAAACGCTGGCGTGGATCAGCGGTTCGTTCGGCAAGATCCCGAAACCGAAGCGCGTGCTGCCGCCTTTCTGGACCGTCGAGCCGACGCAGGATGGTGAGCGCAGCTTCACCGTGCGCCGCAAGGGCGATGTGCAGATCGTCGCGCTGGGCTACAAGATTCCAAGCTCGCTGCAGGCTGACAGCGATGCGATCAGCTTCATGTCGCAAATCCTTGGTGACGAGCCGACCGGCCGTTTGCACAAGCAGCTGGTGGAGAGCGGCAAAGCCGCGCAGGTGTTCAGCTTCGGCATGACCGGTTATGCACCGGGCCTGCAAATCATAGGCGCGGTGGTCAAATCGGGCGAACCGCTGGAGCCGGTGCGCCAGGCGCTGACCGAGGCAGTGGAGAGCTTCGCCAAAACGCCGCCGACCGACGAAGAGATGGAGCGCACCCGCCGCAACTTCGCCAACTACATCGAGAAGTCGCTCAACGATCCGCAGCGTGTGGGTGTGACCTTGTCGGAAGAAGTGTCGCTGGGTGACTGGCGTCTGCTGTTCCTTGGCCGCGACAAACTGCCGGAGATCACCTCGCAGCAAGTGGCCGAGGCAGCAGGGCGCTACCTGAAGCGCGACAACCGCGTGGTGGGGGAGTTCATCCCGGAAGACAATCCGCAGCGCGTCGATATTCCCGCTGCGCCGACCGTGGCCGAAGTGCTGAAGGACTTCAAGGGCAAGGACAGCGTGCTGACCTCGGAAGTGTTTGATCCGAGCCAGGACAACATCAACGCCCGCACGGAAATCAAAACCATCGGCGGCCTGAAAGTAGCGCTGCTGCCGAAGAAAAATCGCGGCGAAACTGTGGCGGTGAGTTTGAGCCTGCACTGGGGCGACGAGAAGAACCTCGCCAATACCGCTGTGGCATCGGCCATCGCCAACGAGATGCTTATGCGCGGCACCAGCAAGTACACGCGCGAGCAATTGGCTGACGCCTTCTCCAAGCTGAAGATCACCGGCTCGCCGTACCACTTCGAAACCACGGGGCCTAACCTCGACGCGGCGCTGCGCCTGGTGGCGCACGTGCTGAAGGAGGCCAGCTTCCCGCAGGCGGAGTTTGAACAACTGCGCCAGCAGTGGATCGTTGGCCTGGAATACTCGCGCAGCGAACCGCAGGTGCTGGCCAATGAAGCCATCGAGCAGCACTTCAACCACTATCCAAAAGGCGATGTGCGCAACGCGCTGACCGTGGCTGAGCGTCTGGAAGCCATCAAGGCGCTGAAGCTGGAAGACGTGGTGGCCTTCCACCGCAACTTCTACGGTGCGGATCACGGCCAGCTGTCCATCGTCGGTGACTTTGACAAGGCAGCGATCAGCAAAACCATCGATGAAAGTTTCACTGGCTGGAGCAGCAAGGCATCGTATGCGCACATCCTGAACACCAACGTGGATAAGGCGCCGTTGCACGCGTCGCTGAATGCGCCGGACAAGGAAAACGGTTCCTACAACGCGCGCATGTCGCTCGACCTGAATACCGACGACGCCGATTACGCGCCGCTGGAACTGGCCAACTACATCTTCGGCGGCGGCGCGCTGAAATCGCGCATGATGGACCGCATCCGCCAGAAGGATGGCTTGTCTTACGGTGGTGGTAGTGGCGTCTACGCCGGTGATGAAGACCGCGCTGGTAACTTCGGCATGGGCGCTATCGCCGCACCGCAAAACCTGAAAAAACTGGAAGCCGCGATCCGCGAAGAGCTGGAGCGCGCGCTGAAAGACGGCTTCACGCAAGCGGAATTGGACGGCGCCAAATCGGGCCTGCTGCAACAGCGCTTGCAGAACCGCGCCAAGGACAGCGTGGTGGCGTCGGGCTGGAACCATAATCTGTTCATGGGCCGTACCTACGCCTGGAGCAAAGCGTACGAAGCCAAGCTGAAAGCCGCCACGCTGGCGCAAGTGAATGCGGCCTTCCGCAAGCACATTGATCCAGCCAAGTTGTCGGTGGTTGTCGCTGGCGACGAAGCCAAGGCCGCAGCTGCGGAAGCCAAGAAGCCTTAAAACTTCGGCAGGCGATCCAGCGTGATGACGTTTGGATCGCCGTAGATTTTGCGCTTGTGGGCGTTGGTGTTGTGGTGTTCACCGGTCCAAAAATTATTCGGGCTGGTGACGCCGGCTTCGCCTGCCGCGTCGTTCCACACCATGAACCATAGCCAGCGCTGGCCGTCCTGCATATCGGGAATGTGGCCGGTCTCGGTCAGCGCGATTGGCTTGTTGTGCTGCTGCGCCTTGCGCCACGCTTCGGCGAAGGTATTGTCGTAGATGTCGTAGCCGGTGATGTCCACTACGTCGTCGCCCGGATACCATGCCGGGTCTTGTCCATTCCATACCCAGATCAAGTTGTGCAGGCCGTGCGTGTTCACCAGGCGGTCGTACAGATGCCGCCACAGCGCGATATAGCCTTCGCGCGAGGTACCCCACCAGAACCAGCCGCCCGATGCTTCATGCAGCGGACGCCATAGCACCGGCACCTTGGCCGCTTGCAGGCGCTTGAGCTCCAGCGCGATGCGGTCGATGTCGGCGTCGATCTGCCGGTAGTCGCTGACCGGCAGGCGGTAGGGCGTCTCTTTGGTGTAGAACTTGCCGTTGGCGATGCGCCAGTGCCAGTGGAAGGAGACCAGGCCGCCCTTGGCGTTCCACGCGATGGCTTCCTCGGTCTGGTGTTTGCCATCGCCTTCGGTGGCGTCGACATAGTTCATAAAATCGTAGCCCATCAGCGCGGGATATTTGCCGATATCGGCATGCACACGTTCTGCCATATCAGTCGCATCGCGCCACGTCAGGTCGGACTGCCCAGCGATGGTGGACTTGCCCCACACGCCAAGCAGGTAATCGTAGACCGCCTGTGTTTTCACATCACGCGGCGCAGCGTTGGCCAGCGGCAGGGCAAGAGCCAGAAGTAGGGGGAGATATCTCATGCCGTTGAATGTAGCGCCACGCCGTGCCGCTAGCAATCAACTGCTTAATTTCGGTGCGTGTTTAGTTTGTTCGGTTCTAGTTGCGGAAATAATCGGCTCTCTTACCCGCGAAAACAGGTAGCCGTTTAATTCTGTTAATTGAAAGCGACGTCTTCAAGACGGATGCGCCACTTGCGGAGGGGAGTGAGGTGGGGCGTGCCGCGCTAACCTCCACTGCCGCTGTCTCAGGCGAGGTGGCATTGAGCCGTGTGGATGGGGGATGCATTTGGGCCTGCGCTCGCTGACTTCCCGTCCTTTGTGGATGATGTGGTCGCCCTCTACGCGCGCATAATTGTGCTCACCGTAACTCCATGAGCGTAGCACGGTGCCTTCGGGCAGAAAGAGACATTTCCATTGATAGCCATGGAGGCCGTTCGGATCGGCTGTCTTCGGGAACTGTTTCTTATCTGTTAGCCAGAGCTCGACTGCACTGACGATTGCTGCAGAAACGTCCGTCGAACCCGAGCGGGCCTCGGAAAACACTCCCGCGTGTGTATTCTGCCGGAAAAAAAAGCCCGCCAGGGCCGGGGAAAGCCGTGGCGGGCACAGACTACACAATGAAGAGCTTACGTGTTACGCATCTTGGCCATTTCATCCAGCACGGTGCGATGGTCGCGGAAGTTGAGGGCGCAGCGGCGCATGAAGTCGTCCAGCGGCGCCAGCGTGTCGCCCGCGACGCCGCCTTCAATAGCAGGGAAGGTGCCCATGCCGGCCAGCAGCGCATACCAGGAGCCGATCGGGTAGAAGCGCTCGATGTTCTGGCGCCGCACCTCCGCTACCAAATCCTTGCCTTCGATCCAGGTCTGGAAGATGTGCTTGAGCGAGTCTGATACGCCGCTCAGATTCTCCGCATTGGCGCGCCAGTACGGCGTGTCGGTGCGGCTGTTGGTCTTGTAGTGGGCCACGATGTAGTCGCGGTGACCGTCGAAGTAATCGTGAATCTCCTGGTTGTACAGGTCTTGCGCCTTCTCGCTCAAATCGCCTTTTTCCAGGAATAGCAGGAAGATCGCAGCGGTCATTTGCGTCAGGTACAGCGCGGTCGCCTCCAGCGGTTCGAGGAAGCCTTGCGACAGGCCGACCGCCAGTACGTTGCGGTTCCAGTGCTTGGTCACGCGGCCCAGTTTCATTTTCAGGTGGCGCGCTTGTGTGTCCGACTCCAGCAGACCGAGTTTGGCGCGCAGTTCGTGCTCGGCCTGATCGGCGGAGACGAAGGAAGAGCTGTACACATAGCCGTTGCCGAAACGGTTGGTGAGCGGGATCTTCCACGCCCAGCCATGCTGCATGGCGGTTGATACGGTTTGGGTCGGGATCTTGTCGCCGATCTCGCTCGGCATGGCAATCGCCGAGTCGTTGAACAGATTATCCGCGTAGCTGACAAACGGCGTCTCCAGCGTTTTACCGATCAGCAGGGCGGAGAAGCCGGAACAGTCGATGAAAAAGTCGGCTGCCAGCTGTTCGCCTTCCTGCGTGGCGACGGCGGCGATGTCGCCGCGTTCGTTCATCACCGCATGCGTCACGTGGCAGACCTTGTGTTGCACGCCCAGCGCGGCTGCGCGCTTGTGCAGGAACTGCCCCAGCAAGGTGGCGTCGAAGTGGTAGCCGTAGGTGGTGAAGAAGGGGAAGTTCTCGGCGCCGATCGGCGCCAGGCAATCGTCGCTCAAACGCGACGACAGGAAGTAGCGGTTGGGACGGGCGTCGATCGCAGCGCCGCGCTGGCGTGAATGGACGCTTTCCATGAAGTTCGGCAGGGTCAGGTTATCGACCATGGTGGCGAACTGGTGGAAGTAGCTTTCGTATCCGGGTTTGGTGGACCAGCCATCAAACGTGATACCGCTCTTGTAGGTGGCATGACATTCGGGCATCCACTCCGCTTCGGCGATGCCGAGGCTGTCGAAGTAGCGCTTGAGCGCCGGCGTCGAGCCTTCGCCGACGCCGATCACGCCCACGCTGGGCGATTCCAGTACCGTGATCTCGACGCCGGTTTTAATCAGGGCGTCGCCATACATCAGGGCCGTCATCCAGCCGGCGCTGCCACCGCCGACGATGATGATTTTCTTGGGAGGCGAGGTCACGTTCATGATGGTGTAATGAGAATAAGCTGCGACAAAAAAAGACGGAGCCCGAAGGCCCCGTCCGGACTACGTTTTAGAACTTGGCGTGCAAGGTGAAGTACACCTGGCGACCGTTCTTATACAGCGAGCCTGGCAGGTCCATCGCGCCTGGCGTGTGGATCACCGAACGCACCAGCGGGTTGTTGAGGTCTTTGCCATCCAGCGTGAAGCTGTAGATATCGCTGATCTGGTAAGCCAGCGATGCCGACAGGGTGCCGATTGGCGCCTGGAAGGCGGCGCTGTTACGGCTGGTGCCGTTCAGGAAGCCCGAACGCCAGCTGTAGGTCACGCGGGCGCTGAACTTGTCCTGCTCGTAGAAGGCGCCGAGGTTGTAGGCGTTCTTCGAGGTACCGATCAGGGTGCAGTCCTGGAAGGTCAGGGCGCCGCATGGCGAGCCAGGTGCGTGGCCGGTTTCTTTACCCAGCGTGTAGGTGTAGTTGGCGTTCACACCAAAGCCGCGGCCGATGTCCTGCACGTACGACAGCTCCAGACCTTTGACTTCCGCCGTGGTGTTGACCGGGGTCGACACCTGGTACACGGTGTTCTGCTTTTGCAGCTGGTTGTAGAAGGTCGCCGTGCCGGAGCCGTAGGTGACGTAGCCGTCCAGTGCCGAGTAGAAGGCATCCGCCGAGATCATCGACTTCGGTGCGAAGTACCACTCCACGCCCATGTCGTAGTTGTTGGCGCGGATCGGACGCAGGTTCGGGTTACCGACGTTACCGGTGCCCTGTACGTCGCGCAGGTCGACGCCAGCCATCATGCCCAGTTCAGGACGCGCCATGGTGCGGCTGGTGCCGAAGCGGGCTACCAGGTCCTTGGTGACGTCCAGGCGGAAGTTGGCGCTTGGCAGGAAGTCCATATAGCTGTTGGAGTAGCGCTTCGGTTCGAAGCCGCCCGATGGGCCGATTTCGAAGCGGTTCACTTCTTCCGTGGTGTGGACGACGCGCAGGCCGAAGTTACCGGACAGGCTCTCAGCAGCGAAGTTAGCCATCACGAAGGCCGACTGGGTCGGTTCCTTGATGGTGAATTCGCTTTGTTTCAGGTCGCCCGAGTAGCTGCCGTATTTCGACAGCCAGCCGTTGACCGCGTCTTGCGAGAAGGTCCAGTAGCCGGCGCCTTTGGCGCCCAGGTCGTTGAAGTCGCTCGGGAACGAGGTCAGGCCGGACATCGGCAGGTTGGCCACCGAATCCAGGCCAGGCAGGGCGTTGATACCGATCGAGGTCAGGTCACGTTTGTGCTCCGCCACGCGGCCGCCGAACTGCACGGTGCTGACTGCACCCCAGTCAGCGCGCAGGGTACCGTTCAACTCACCGTAGGTTTCCTTGTCGTTCGCGGTCACGTGCGAGCCGTAGGTGTACGGCGTGGCTTGCATGCCGCCGATCGAGAACTTGTCTGCGCCCGGGGTGGTGTAGATCACTGGCGAACCTGCGCCGCTGATGCTGTAGCTGCCGCCGGTGTATGGCATCCAGACGCCCAGCGCGCCGCTGACGGTGTTGCCGATACCTTTGGTGGTGCCCAGGCGACCTTTCAGGGTCAGCTGGTCGTTGACGCGCCATTTGGCATCGACGTCAAAGAACTGCGACTGCGATTCCGCCACAGGACGGCTGAACTCTTCCTGCACAGCGCTCGACATGGTGGCGCATGGTGCGCAATTGGCTGGCACGGTAGCGTTCAGCTGGGTGATCACGCCGTTGCTCAGGGTGCCAGTGACAGCGCCGGTTGGGAAGTTGGTGGTGGCCCACGACGGCGCCAGGAAACGACCCAGCGACTGCATGAAGTTGTGGTTGATGTTCGGTGCGTCCAAGTGCGAATGGAAGGCCGTCAGGTCGATCATCAGGTCGCTGCTTGGCTTGATCTGTACGTCAACCAGGCCGCCGTTACGGGTGCGCTTCTGTTCGAACCATGCGGTGCCGCCCAGGAAGTTGGCGATGGCGCCCGCTGCTGGCGTGGTTTTGATGGCAGTGCCGGCGCCAGGGATAGCCTGGTCGATCGGGCTGCCTGGATCAACGTGGTCGTACCAGATCTGGTTTTCCTGGCCGACGCGGCTCAGGGTACGTTTTTCGTGGAAGCCTTGTACCAGCACGCCCAGGGTGCCCTGGTCATTCTTCCAGGCGATCAGGCCGTTGATTTGCGGGTCGGTCTTGCCGGAGTTGGACGAGTTGACGCCGCCAACGCTGATTTGCGCGTTGAGGGTTTTCTTGAAGTCCAGCGGCTTGCGGGTTTCGATATCGACGACGCCTTCAGCGCCGCCTTCCAGCAGGCTGGCTTGCGAACCTTTGTGCACGGTCACGCGGCCGATCAGTTCCGATGGGAACAGCGAGAAGCTGACGCTGCGGCCACCGCCGACGATGTTGTCAGCGAACCAGTCGCCGCTCGATACCGAGTGGCCGTTCAGGGTGGTCAGGGTCAGGCCGAACGGGGTGCCGCGCAGTGCCACGCGGTCGTTCTCGCCGAACGAGCCTTCGCCGCCGCCGGCTGCTGCCACGCTCACGCCTGGCAGGCGTTGCAGCGAGTCAGCCACGTTTTTGTCTGGCATCTTGCCGACGTCTTCTGCGGTGATGACTTCCACCAGCGTGTCGGAGTTGCGCTTCTGGTTCAAGGATTGCTGCAGCGAGGCGCGGATACCGGTCACGACCACTTCTTGTGGTGCGTCGGTTTTTTCCTGTGCCTGTGCCGACATTGCGGCGCCCATAATCATCAGGCCGACCGCAGTAGCGATAGGCGTCAGCTTGGACAGTTTGCTGTTATTCGAATTGTGATGCATTGTTCCCTCCCGTTGAAGAAGGCTCCGCCGAGCCCCCTGATTGTTGATGTGCTTCTTTTAGATCACGTTCAAAACCAATCCAACGCCAATATACTCGCGTTTCAATACCAGATCACTACCACTTTAAAATTCTTTTTTGTTATGTTGTATGCAGCCTACAAAGTATCTTTTAGGCAATCACATAAGACCGGATAGATGGTGGTATGGAAAGCGGGTGTGCGCGTATGCAACACGTATAAAGCCTTTACCTAAAGGCGATATGCGATTTGATCGGTTTTTTTAAGAAGTGTTGCAGCGCAGCTGGATTTGCTGTGGTCTTTTTTTGGTATTATCGTCGGACAATTACGGAGAGGACGTCACCATCGTTATGAAAAGCGATCAAACGACACCACTGGTACACATCCGGCAGCACCTCAATGAGACCAGTAACCTGCCTTTGTACCAGCGCTTGCAGCGTGCCTTGCGCTCTGCAATCGAGCTCCAGTTACTCAAGCCGGAAGACGCCTTGCCGGCTGAACGGCAGCTGGCCGCCGACCTGGAAATCTCGCGCATCACGGTGCGCAAGGCGATCGACGGTCTGGTGAGCGAGGGCGTGCTGATACGCCGCCCGGGCTCGGGCAACTTCATCAACACCCGCATCGAAAAGAACTTCTCCAAGCTGACGTCCTTTTCGGAAGATATGCGTGCACGCGGGCGTACGCCGCGCAGCGTGTGGCTGAAACGTTCGGAAGGGACGGTGACGCCGGATGAAGCGATGCGCTTGCGGCTTAGTCCCGGCTCCAAGGTGTACCGCTTCAACCGCATGCGCTATGCCGATGATGTACCCATGTGTCTGGAATACGCGACCATCGTCGCTTCCTGCCTGCCGTCGCTGGATGCGGTGGACATCTCCATGTACGACGCGCTGGAAAAATCCGGCAACCGTCCGGTGCGCGCCTTGCAGCGCTTGTCGGCACTGCTGCTGAACGCGGAGCAGGCCATGCTGCTGCAAGCGAAAGAGGGCGATGCGGGGCTGGCGGTGGAGCGGCTGGGCTTTTTGCGCGACGGACGCGCGGTGGAATTCTGCCGCTCCTACTTCCGTGGCGATATGTATGACTTTGTGGCAGAACTGAATGCGAGCTAAATTAATTCCCTTGGTGGCTGCGCTGGCTTTTACGCCGGCGCTGGCGTCTGAAGTGGTGGGCTATTACCCTGGCTGGAAGCATGAAGCCTTCCCTGTGTCGGCGGTCGATGCCAGCCGTTTGACGATGGCGCTGTATGCCTTCGTCGACCTGTGCTGGGACGGCAAGCATGGCAATCCCGAACCGTCGGTGAATTATGTGGTGGCCTGCCAGGAGCCGCTCAACGGCGCGCTGGCATGGCGTAACGAAGCGGAGGACAGCGCCAACCTGCGCGCTCTGGTGGCCTTGAAAAAACAGCATCCGCAATTCAAAGTGGTGATCTCGGTTGGTGGGTGGGATTGGTCGAATCGTTTCTCCAACGTCGCCGCATCGGCGCCGGCGCGCGCCAACTTCATCGCTTCGACGCTGAAGGCGATGCGCCAGTACGGGCTGGATGGGGTGGACCTCGATTGGGAATATCCCGGTGAAGCGGGCGTGCCTTGCGTGGCGGGCGAAGTGTGTGCGCGTCCCGAGGACCGGCAGAACTTCATCACGTGGGCGCGCGAACTGCGCGCGGCCTTCGATACAGCGGGCCAGCAGGATGGTAAGCATTACACCATCACGATTGCGGCGGGCGCCAATGGCAACTACGTCGGCGACGGTGCGTGGGTGAAGGAGCTGTCGCGTAGCCTGGACTGGATCAACATCATGGCCTACGACTACCACATGCCGTGGGAGAAAAGCACTGGCCACCACGCGGCGCTGTACGCCGATCCCAAAGATCCAGTGATGGCCAACGGCTTCTACGCATCGGGTTCAGTGCAGCGATATTTGAGCGCTGGCGTGACGGCGGATAAGCTGGTGCTGGGCGTACCGTTCTATGGCTACGGCTGGAAAGGCTGCGCGGCGGGGCCGGATGGCGATGGCCAGTACCAGCCTTGCGCGGGCGGCGTCACTGATGGCATCAACGGCGGCAATTCATACGGCTACGGCATGGTATTGGCGAAGCCGGGCAAGCGTTTCCGCAATGTCGCTGCCAAAGTGCCGTACCTATACGACGCGGCAGGGCAGGTGTGGATTACGTATGAAGATCCCGAGTCGCTGCAGGAGAAAGCCGGCTACATCAAGCAGCAAGGCCTGCGCGGTGCGATGTTCTGGGAGCTGAGTGCGGACGACAGCGAACACCAGATGTTGCGCACTCTTTGGAACTCGATGAAGTAAAAAAAAGCCAGCTCGAAAGCTGGCTTTTTCAAGTTACTTGGCTTCAGGCGCCGCAGTTTTCGGGCCGGTCACGTACATGATCCAGTAGCGAGCCAGGTCGGCGCGTGGGTCGGTGCCGGTTGCCAGAGGCTTCAGCGCTTCAACCGCTTCATCCTTCTTGCCGGCCAATGCCAGGGCGTAGCCCAGGCGCAGCTTGGCGTCGTCAGGATTTTTGGCCACGCCTTTGGCGATACCTTGCTTCATCAGGTCAACGCCTTTGTCGAACTGGCCCAGGGTCACGTAGTTGAAGCCCAGGTTGACCAGGCCAACACCGTCTTTCGACTTCTGTGCAGCAGGGATGCCGCTGTCGATGTTTTTCGCATCGTCAGCTGCGCCTTTGTTGGCGCTGTCGCGGATTTTTTGCAGTGCGACTTTATCCTTGCCGGCCGGGATGCCGTTCGGGTAGCCCTTGTCCATCGCGATTTTCGCTTCGGTGAAGAAGCCGCCCAGCACGGCCAGTTCGGCCTGTTCTGCGTAGTCTTCAGGTTCCATCTTCGACGGCACGGTGACGGCTTTCAGGCGCACCAGGTCCAGGTCCAGACGGTTGTTGTAGGTCTTCTTGCCGCGGGTGCGGTTCAGCAGGTCGTTCCAGTAATCTTCGGTCGGGTAGTAGCGGGTCAGCTCTTCCACGGCTTGCAGATACAGTTCGGTGTCCTTGGTCTTGATGCCGACGTTGCCCAGCAGGTTCAGTTCATCCTTCGGCGGCGCGACATTCGCGGCCTTGGCGGCGGCGATGTCTTTCAGCGCTTCGGTCTTTGCGGTGGCGAAGTCGTTTTTCAGGAAGTAAGCGCGCACGATGAACTGGCGCTGCTTGTTCTTGTCGCCCGACTCTTCGCCGTAACGCTCGAACCATTTGATGGCCTTGTCGAAGTCTTTCAGGCTGCTGTAGTAGATGCTGCCGATAGCGTCGATGAAGCGCAGTTTACTATCTTGCGGTACACGGCCCGATTCGACCATCGCGATCAAACCGTCAACTGCCATCTGCTGGTTGCCCGAGGCTTGACCCAGTTGCACGCGCAGCTGGTTCAGCACGAAGGTTTCGTATGGGGTGAGGTTAGGCATGGCCGCAGCCTGGTCGATGCGGCTCTGGAATTCGGTGTAGTTCTTTGCATCCAGCAGCGGCTTGGTCTGCGCTGGATCGATCAATTTGTAGATCTCTGGACGGACAGCGTCTTTCGGTGCTTCAGGCTTTTTTTCTTCTGCGGCTTGAACCGGGGCCATGCCCAGGATGGCTGGCGCGGCGTTCAGGCCAATGGCGGCCAACAGCAGGCTGATACGAGCAAGACGAATATGAGACATGGTTATCCTTTAAATCAAACTGGGGGATGTAAACCCGCGTATTGTTACATAAAACCGCTTCGAACTCCGAATTCAGGCGTGTTGCAGTGCACGGCCATCGGCCCCAAACAGCAGGCAGCGCGACGGCGGCAGGTAGACCTGCACCGGACTGCCGGCGTGCAGCGCCGCCGCTTCGGCGTTGTGCTTCACCGCGATCATACCGGGCAGGCCGTCCAGCGTGGTGTAGACGATGGACTGGTCGCCCAGGTACTCAACGTGGCCGACCTCCACTTGGATGACATTGTCTTCATGCTGCGGCGCAGCGATAGATAAGTGCTCGGCGCGCACCCCAAGCGTGACTTGGTCGCCCGGTTGTGTGCCGAACGACGCACCGGCGACGCTGCCGGCATGCACGATGGCGCCGCCGGGCAGGCGCACCGACACGCGGCCGCCGTCCACGGCAACCACTTCGCCGGGAATGAAATTCATCTTCGGCGTGCCGAGGAAGCCGGCCACGAACAGGTTGGCCGGTGCGTTGTACAGTTGATGCGGCGTGCCTACTTGCTCGATGCGGCCGCCGTTGAACACCACGATGCGCTGGCCCAGCGTCATCGCTTCGACCTGATCGTGGGTCACGTAGATCATGGTGGTATTCAGTTCTTTGTGCAGGCGGCTGAGCTCTACCCGCATCTGCACGCGCAGGCTGGCGTCGAGGTTGGACAGCGGCTCGTCGAACAGGAATACCTCCGGCTTGCGCACAATGGCGCGGCCGATCGCCACGCGCTGGCGCTGGCCGCCGGACAGCTCTTTCGGTTTGCGCTTGAGCAGCGGGGCGATTTGCAGGATGTCGGCCGCGCGTTCAACGGCGGCTTGCACCTCGGCCGGTTTGTGGCCAGCCAGTTTGAGCGCGAACGCCATGTTCTCGTACACCGTCATATGCGGGTACAGCGCGTAGGACTGGAACACCATCGCCAGCTTGCGCTGCGCCGGTGCGATATCGTTGGCCAGCATGCCGCCGATGTGCAACGCGCCGTCACTGATGGACTCCAGTCCCGCGATCATGCGCAGCAGGGTGGACTTGCCGCAGCCCGATGGGCCGACAAAGACCATGAATTCGCCATCGGCAATATCAAGGTCGATGCCGTGGATGACGGGCGTTTTGTCGTAATGCTTGACGATGTTACGGAGACTGACGCTGGCCATGCGCTTACACCACCTGTTCCAGCGGTGCTGGCTGTGCTTCTTCCTTAGGCTGCGGACGCGCGGTCATCGGAATCAACTGCGACAGCACGGCCACCGGAATCGCGGACAGCATCACCCAGATGAAGAAGTGCTGGTAGCCCAATGCGATCTGAATATCGCCGCTGAATAATTTAAACAGCACGAAGCCCAGTTGCATGATGCCGGTAGCGAAGGCGTAGTGCGCGGTTTGGTATTTTCCCGGAGCGACTACCTGCATCATGTACAAGATCAAACCGACGAAGCCGAAACCGTAGCCGAACATCTCCGCACTGAGCGCAGCGCCGATGATGGTCAGATCGGTCGGCTGGAAGTAGGACAGCAGGTAGAACGCAAGGTTCGGCAGATTGACCGCGAGGATCAGCCACAGAATGGCGCGCTTGAGGCTTAGCCAGGAAGTAAAGTAGCCGCCGGCGATGGAGCCAATCAAAAAGGCCACGGTGCCGACGGTGCCGTACACCGCGCCCACTTCCGCAGTGGACAGGCCAAGGCCGCCGAGGTTACGCGCTTCGCGCAGGAACAGAGGGCCAATCGACTGCACTTGCGCTTCGCCAGCGCGGAACAGAATGATGAAGACGATGGACACCCAGATGCCCGGCTTCTTGAAGAACTCCACGATCACTTCACGCAGAGTGCGGGCGATGGCGGCGGCGTTGGTATCGGCGCTGACTTCATTCTTCGCCAATGGCAGCGCCCAGCCGTTGTACAGACCAAGCACGATCATCATCGCACCGAGAATGCAGAAGCAAATGGTCCATGCCGGCACCACGCCCAGCGTCTTCTCGAAGTGGCCGGCCAACAGCAGCAGCGCGCCGGTGGTGAAGAATTTAGCGGCGTTAAAGAATGTGCCGGTCCAGCCGGCGTATTGCGCCTGGCCTTTTTCATCGAGGCTGGTGATGTACAAGCCGTCGCACGCAATGTCGTGGGTGGCGGCGGAGATGCCGACCAGCGCGAGCATCGCCATGCTGGCGGCAAACCAGAACGGCGCTTGCAGCGCCAGCGCCACGCCGCCGAGACACAAGCCACCGAACACCTGGAAGAAGGTCACCACCAGTTTTTTGCTTGGCGCCAGTTCCAGGAAGGGACTCCACAAAGGTTTGAACACCCACGCAAAACCGATCAAGGCGGTCCAGTGATTCAGCTCATCGTTGGGCACACCCATGCTCTTCAACATTTGGTTGGCGACGATGGCGACGGCGAAGAAGGGCAGGCCTTGTGCGAGGTACAAGGTCGGCACCCAGAGCTTCGGATTGCGGATTTGATTGTTGTCCATGCGGTGTTATCTCCACCAGCTCGTCATTCCCGCGTAAGCGGGAATCCATGCTGAGTATAGGTTCCCGCTTGCGCGGGAACGACGGTGTTGTTTTATTTTTGGAATCCAGGTACCGGTGCGTTGCCGGTGGCTTGCAGTTCACCCGACAGCCATGCGGTGATGGCGCCCAGTGCTGGCTGGGCGAAGCCGTAGGTCATCAGGGCTGGCGCGTTGATGTCCAGCGCCTGATATGGATTCCACAGCGCCAGGTGCAGGTCCGGACGCCAGGTGTTGCGGGCATGCTCACTGTAGCGCAGGCGCGAGGTGGAGGCCAGCATGGTGAAGCGGCCATCTTGCGGCAGCGCGCTCCAGTCGAAGGTGTCGGCGTCAGCGAAGGTGACCAGCTCCACGTCGTACAGTTTGCGCAAGGTGTCGGCTACCACGCCGGCAGGGACGCCAGCTTCGGACACGCCGTCGCTCACCACATCTGCGCGCGCGATCAGGCGCACTTTGGCGCCAGCGGCCGGGCGTTGCAGTTCACCGAGTGCGGTCAGGCTGCGGCGCCAGCCCTCGGCCATGATTTCGCGGTCGGCTGCGTCTTCCTTGTACGAACGCGGTTTGCATGGGTAGGCTTTGGCCAGCGACGACAGGCGCGCGAGGCGGCTGTCGATCTGCGCTTGCGACAGTTCGCCCGAGGCGATGGCGGCGGCGATGGCGTCCAACGTTTCGTTCTGCGTTTCGGTGGTGCCCAGCGCCATCACCATGTCGGCGCCGGCGGTCAGCGCGCGCACGGCGGCGTTGCCGACGCCATAGCGGCCAGCGATGGCGTGCATGTCCATGCCGTCGGTGATGATGATGCCTTTGTATTCCCACTCTTCGCGCAGCAGGTCGTTGAGGATGCGGCGCGACATGGTGGCTGGATTTTCAGGATCTAGCGTCGGGTAGACGATGTGCGCGGTCATCATGGCCGGTGCTGCGCCGGAGGCGATGCGAAATGGCGCCAGTTCCAGGCGGTTCAGTTCTTCGACAGGTTTGTTCACGGTCGGCAGGTCGCGGTGCGAATCGACGTTGGTGTCGCCGTGGCCGGGGAAATGCTTGACGCAGCAAGCCACGCCTTCCGCATGGCTGCCGGCCATCCACGACATCGCCAGTTCGGCGGCGCGCTTTGGCTCTGCGCCGAAGGAGCGTTCCGCGATCACTGGATTGTGCGGGTTGTTGTTCAGGTCCAGCACAGGCGCGAAGTTCCAGTTGAAGCCCAGCGCTTTCACTGCGCGCGCCACGGCGGCGCCGGTGCGGTAGGCGAGGTCGGTGTCGTCGGCTGCACCCAGGCCCATGGCGGCTGGTGGTGCAGGCACCCAGGTCGAGCGCACCACGGCGCCGCCTTCCTGGTCGATGGCAATCAGCGATTCAGGACCCATGGCGGCGCGCAGGTCGGCGGTCAGCTTGGCCAGCTGTTCGGAGTCGGTCATGTTCCCACGGAACAGGCAGACGGCGCGGATGCCGTTCTCTTTCAGGAAATCGGCAGTAGCCGCATCCAGCACGGTGCCGGGGAAGCGGATCATAATCAGTTGGCCGGCGGTTCGTCGATTAAATTCGCTTAATTCGTTTTGAGTTGTCATTTCACTGCTCCGTCCATGCCACGCATGAAGAATCGTTGAGTAAATAAGAAGGCTGCCAGCGTAGGCAGGATGGTTAGCACGGTCCCGGCGGCGATCACGCGTGTGCTGCTGCCGAAGGTGCCGCGCAAATACAGCACGCCCACCGACAGCGGGAATTCGTCCGGTTTGCTCATCACGATGGATGGCCAGATGTATTCGTTCCATGCTTCTACCGCCGTCAGGATACCCACCGTGGCGAGCCACGGGGCGATCAGCGGCAGCATGATTTTGCTGAAGATAGTCCACTCGGATGCACCGTCCACGCGGGCGGCGTCGATCAGGTCTTGCGGCACTTCTTCGAAGGCTTGTTTCAGCAGCAGGATGGCGACGGCGTTGACCACGTTGGGCAGGATCACGCCGGTGTAGGTGTCGACCAGGCTCAGTTTCGTCACGGTGATGAAGTTGACCAGGAAGTTGACTTCCGACGGCAGCACCAGCGTGGCGAGGATCAAACCGAAGACCAGTTTGCGGCCTTTGAACTGCATGCGCGCTAGTGGATACGCGGCGGCGGAGCACAGCAGCAGTTTCCAGAACACGGTGCAGGCGGCGATGAAGACCGAGTTGCGGAAGAAGGCCCACATCGGCAGCGTGTTGAATACTTCGGCGAAGTTGGCCAGCGACGGCGCTTGTGGCCAGAAGGTTGGCGGGTAGGCGAAGATGTTGCCTTCGGTGGAGAGTGCGGTCACCAGCGTCCACCAGAATGGGAACACGCACACCACGGCGATGGCGCACAGCAGCAGGTAGTGGGTGATCGTCTTCATCGGTGTTTAGGCTTGATCCAGCGTAGGCACAGTAAGGCAATGCCAACGCAGAAGATGGAGACGACGAAGCTGGCGGCCAGTGCGCGCGGCAGCTTCAGATGTTTGAGGCCTTGGTCGTAGGCGTAATACAGGCCGGTGAAGGTGGAGTTCATTGGGCCGCCTTGGGTGAGGACGTCGACCTCCTGATACGCTTTCAGCGCGGCCAGCACGGACAGGATGGAGCAGACCATGATGGTCGGGCGCAGCATCGGCACGGTGATTTTCCAGAATCGCTGCCAGCGGTTGGCGCCATCGAGGATGGCGGCTTCCTGCATGTCGGCGGGAACGGCTTGCAGTGCGGCGAGGTACATCACCATGTACCAGCCAAGGCCGCGCCACAGCGTGACGAACATGATCGCAAACAGGGCGATGGTGTCGTTGGACAGCCAGCCCACCGGCGCGTTCACCAGTTGTAGCGTTTGCAGCACGTAGTTCAGCGTGCCCTGTTCGTGGAACATGAAGCCCCACATGATGCCGACCACCGACACGGTGGTTACTACCGGCACATAGAAGGCAGCGCGGAAGTAGCGGATGCCGGGCAGTTTGTTGTTGACCAAAACGGCGAGGCTCAAGGCGCCGATTTGCACGAAGGGCACCATCAGCAAAAACAGCAGCGAGTTTTTCAGGCCGGTGACGAACATCTCGTTGTCGAAGATGTAGCGGAAGTTATCGAGGCCTACCCAGTGGGTTTCGCGTATCAGGCTGTAGTCGGTGAAGGCCAGCAGCGAGCCAAAGGCCACAGGCCAGAACGAGAACACCGCCAGCAGCGCGAGCGCGGGCGCTAAAAACAGCCACGCCACCCCGTCGTTCCCGCGCAGGCGGGAACCCATAGAACGCCAGCGAGTCGACTCAGCATGGGTTCCCGCCTGCGCGGGAACGACGGTGGTTGGGGTGTCGCGCATCAATGGCTCCGCTGCGCGGCGAGTTTTTTGTTCCAGATCGCGACTGCCTGGTCGAGTGCTTGCTGGATATCCTGCTTGCCGGTGACGCCGGCTTCAACGGCTTTCACGAGGTAGCGGCGCAATTCGTCGTAGTCGGTGATGCCGGCTACGTACAAGGTGTGCGAGTGTGGCATTGACACCGCGCCTGCAGCGACGGCTTTTTCCGCCGCGCCGGCTCCCGGCGGCACGGTGGTGAAGAACGGATCGTTGGCCGCCTGCGCCATCGCCGGATAAACGCTGGCCTGCTTGGCGAAGGCCAGCTGGTTGGCGTCGTTGGTCAGGTAGCGCGCAAATTTGCCGACGGCTGGCAGCAGCTTGGCGTCCACATTTTTCGGCACGCCGAAATGAATCAGCCAGCCACCATCGGCAATGCCGGTCGGGCCGAGCGGTGCGGGGGCGACGTCGGTGATGGCGTAGATGTCTTTGGCGTCGCTCTCGATGCGCTTCACCGCAGTTGGTGGTGCGAGCAGCATCCCGAGGCGGCCGCCTTTGTAGGCGTCGATCGCGGCGGGGAAATTATCTTCGGCGAACAGCGCGTCTTTCAGCAGGCCGCCGGCCTTGTAGGTTTCGGCCAGCTTGCGGATCAAGGCCACGTGGCCGGGCGAGTTGAAGACGGCTTTGCCGTTTTCGATCACGGGCAGGCCTTGCTGCATCATCAGGCCATCGATCTTGGACAGCGCAGGGCACAGGCCCGCCTTGCCGGTGCGTGCGGCGATCTGGCGCGCGAAGGCCAGTTGTTCATCGAGGTTGCGCGGCGCGTGCGGGATGGCGGCGGCTTGGAAAATCTGTGTGTTGTAGGCGATGACGGCGACGTTGCTGTACATCGGGAAGCCGTAGGTCTTGCCGTTGAAGGTGAGGTCTTCCAACGTGCTGGCGAGGTAGCGTGGGCGGGCATCGGCCAGCAGCTTGTCGACAGGGGCGAGCAGGCCGTCGCGGGCGAATTCGTCGGCCCATGGCACGTTGAGGTTGACCAGCGCCGGCGGCGTGCCGGCGACGATGCGCGTCACCAGTTTGGTCTGGATGATATCCCATGGGAAGTCCACCCATTCGACCTTCACGCCGGGATTGGCCGCCTCGTAGTTCCGGACCAGCGTTTCAAAGTAGGGTGTGAACTTGGGCTTCATGCTGAAGGTCCAGAACTCGATCTTGTCGGCGGCGAAGGAATTCGCCGCCAGAAGCAGTACCGTCGTCCCCGCGAAGGCGGGGACCCATGCTGAGCGGGCGAGCCGCTTCAGTATGGATTCCCGCATGCGCGGGAATGACGGGCGAGCAAACATGCTTTAGTTAGTCTTGGTGACTTTGCTCAGGTGGCGCGGCTGGTCTGGGTCCATGCCACGCGCGGCCGACAGTTCCGCCGCCATTTTGTAGAACGCCTGAATCGCCACAATCGGATCCAGATCCGGCGTTGCTGCTACCGGCAAGGTCAGGTCGCGTTCTGCGATATCGGCAGGAGCCGCCAGCAAAACGTGCGCTCCACGGCCACGCATCTCAGAAGCCAATTGCAGCAGGCTTGCCTGCGTTGCGCCACGGGTGGCGAAAATCACCAGCGGGTAGCCTTCTTCAATCAGCGCCATTGGACCGTGCTTGATTTCGGCGCCGCTGAATGCTTCCGCTTGCAGCGCCGAGGTTTCTTTAAACTTCAGCGACGCTTCCAACGCCACCGGGAAGCTGATGCCGCGGCCAACCACCATGATGTTACGTGCAGGCGTCAGCACTTCTACAGCCTTCGACCAGTCTTCGGTGCTTGCAGCGCGCAGCGATTCCGGCAGTGCTTCCAGGCCGGCCAGCAGCTCAGGATCATTCTGCCATGCGGCCACCAAACGCGCACCGGCCACCAGGCTGGTGATGAAGCTCTTGGTTGCCGCCACGCTTTGCTCTTTACCAGCGCGCAGCGGCATCGCGAATTCGGCGGCGTGCGCCAGCGGTGAATCGATATCGTTCACCAGCGCGATGGTAGTAGCACCGCCATCGCGGAAGTAGCGGATCGGCTCCACCACGTCCGGGCTCTGGCCCGATTGCGAGATCGAGATGGCCAGCGTGTCACGCGTGATCAACGGCGATTTGTTCAGCGTCACCAGCGACATCGGCAGCGACGCCACCACGCGACCCAAACGGGCCATGATCAGGTAAGCCACGTAGGCGCAGGCGTGGTCCGAGCTGCCGCGCGCGATGGTCAGGGCGGTCGAGAAGGAAGTGCTCCTCAATTTGCGGCCCAGTTCCGCGTAACGGTCGCCGTCGGCGGCCAGTTGCTGGGCGACGCAATCAGCTGCGGACAGGGCTTCTTTCAACATCATTGAGGTCACAACAATTCTCCTTCGATATAGACGGCTTTGAGTTTCAGGTCACGGTCGAGCACTACGAAGTCGGCAAACGCGCCGGGAGCCAAACGGCCCCGCTCTTGCAGGCCGAGATAATCGGCCGCATACGTTGAGACCCGTGCCGAGGCATCCGCCAGATCGAGGCCGAGTCCGACCAGGTTACGCAATGCCTGGTCCATAGTGAGGGTACTGCCGGCCAGCGTGCCATCAGGCAGCCGCACGCCGCCCATACATTTCATGACTTTATGGCGGCCCAGCATATACTCGCCGTCCGGCATGCCGGTGGCGGAAGTTGAATCGGTAACGCAGTACAAATTTGGGATGCAGCGCAGCGCGGTGCGGATCGCACCCGGGTGCACGTGCAGCAGGTCGGGTATCAGTTCGGCGTAGGTGGCGTGCGC
The DNA here is from genome assembly GCF_009857445.1 of Duganella flavida. Taxonomy (GTDB): domain Bacteria; phylum Pseudomonadota; class Gammaproteobacteria; order Burkholderiales; family Burkholderiaceae_D; genus Rugamonas; species Rugamonas flavida. The sequence continues at coordinate 88,854 of NZ_WWCN01000012.1, read as the reverse complement.
CAGCGCCGCGCCGACCATACCAGGTTCGCGGTGATGCAGGCCAGGCATGGCGTTGAACAGGTGAGTGAAGCTGCGCGCGCCTTGTTCCAGCGCGGCCAGGCCGTCTTCGTAAGTGCCCAGCGTATGGCCGACTTGCACGCGCATGCCGGCGTCCGACAGTTCTTTCACCAGCGCCTGGTGGCCGTCGATTTCCGGCGCCACGGTGATCACCCGCAGCGGCGCCAGTTCTTCCAGTTTTTCGACGTCGGCCAGTGTGGCGGAGCGCGCATAAGGCGGCTGCGCTCCCAGCTTGCCGGAGTTGATGTACGGGCCTTCCAAGTGCGCGCCCAATACACGTGCTTCGCCTTTGCCGCGCGCAGTGGCGGCCTTGCCGATGCCGCGCAGTGCGAGGTCGATATCTTCCGGCGGTGCGGTCATGGTGGTCGCCAGCATGCTGGTGGTGCCATGTTTTGCGTGTATCGCTGCGATGGTGTGGACGGCGTCGCCGCCTTCCATCACGTCCTTGCCGCCGCCGCCGTGCACGTGCAGGTCAATAAAGCCAGGCAGGATATAGACTTCTTCGTTGAGCGCGGGATCGACGCTGCTGCCAATGATGGCCGCAATGCGTTCGTCAAACGTGAGTTCACCGTGGATCCAGCCCGCCGGTGTCAGGATATTGCCTTTGATTGCATCGCTCATCTGCGCGACTCCGCTACGAATTCATAATAATCGCTCCGGCAGTACGAGTGGGTGAGTTCCACCGCAGCGCCGTTGTCGAGATAACTGACGCGGGTGATATGCAGCATCGCGGCACCCGCAGGAATGTTGGCCAAACGCGCTTGTTCTTCGCTGGCGTTGACGGCGCGGATATGCTGCAGCGCGCGCATCGGGATGGTGCCATTGGCTTCTAAATAGCCGTACAGCGAATCGTTGACGCTGTGCGGATTCGGCATGTACTGTGCCGGGATGGTGGTGGTTTCAATCGCCATCACCACATCGTCGGCGGTGCGCAAGCGCTTCAGGCGCGCTACCGGCATGTTCGGCGAGAGGCCCAGCGACAGCAGCTCTACCGGCGAGGCGATGCCGATGTCGCGCTGCAGCCAGCGCGAACCCGCCGTGAAGCCGCGCTCACGCAGTTCTTCGGAAAAGCTGGTCAGGCGCGATAAGGGCTGCTCCAGCTTCGGCGTGATGTAAGTGCCGGAGCCGCGCTTGCGGGTCAGCATGCCGCGCTCGCACAGCATGTCGATGGCTTTGCGCGCGGTGACGCGTGAGATGTTGAGCATATCCGACAGCACGCGCTCGGACGGCAAAGCCTCGTTGGCGCGCCAGTCGCCGCCGGCGATACCATCCGACAGCTTGTTCGCCAGCTGCATGTACAGCGGGGTATCGCTATCAGGGTCAGGCGTGAAGTCGCTCAACTGGGCTAGCACGGTCTCACTCCTTGAAACGGGATTGGATCAGGCGCAGCGCACCGGCCGCCGAATCGCCATGCGGATTGACGATGCGCTTCAACATGGAGACCGGCAGGTAAGGGCGCAGCGGCGCAGCCAAGCCGCCGCACAGGGCGATCGGCAGCGTGCCGCCGGCATCCAGCGCGTTGGCCATCAGTTGTACCTGGCGGCCCGCTTCCAGCAGGATGCCGCGCGCGGTGTCGTCGCTCTCGCCGTGCTGCAGGACGATGCGCGCCAGTTGCGCGTAGTTGGTTTGCGTGGCTTGCGCCAGCCAGTTCTGGATGTCATTACGGGTGCCGCCGCAGGCATGGGCGACGTCGGTGGCGAAGGCGTTGGCAGGCATGCGGCCGTCCAGCACTTGCTGCACGTGGTTGATGGCGTGCAGGCCCATCCACGCGCCGCTGGCTTCATCGCCGGCCGGGAAGCCCCAGCCGCCTACTTCGACGTGGCGGCCATCTGGCAATTTGATTTCGCCGACGCTGCCGGTGCCCAGCGCAATAATGGCGCCCGGCTGGCCGCGGTGCGCGCCCAGCACGGTGGTGTGACCGTCGCTTTCCAGCGCCACTTGCGCGTAGCCGGGATTGGCGGTAACGAACTCGGCCGCCCACTGGCGGTTGTGCACGCCAGCCAGGCCGAGGCCAATGGCGATTTTGTCTTGGTTGGGGAAGTCGAGGCCGGCATTGCGGAAGGCCACGGCGGCCGCGCTGTCGACTGCGGCCCAGGCCTTGTCGATGCCGTGCATCAGCCCCGAAGGACCGCTGGCGCCCTCGGCGATTTCCGTGCCGTCGGCGCGCGCCAGGCGCACCCGGGTGCCACTGCCGCCGCCGTCAACGCCGATGAAAAATTCGATCATGTTTACCTGAGAAAGCTAGTGCCGGGATGCCCGCGATGAAGGGCACTATAGGGTTGGCAAACCAGCTTGTCAACAGGTATTTAACTGGTATTAAAAAATAATGAAGTGGACTGGCGTTGTCTCCTTGGAATCGTTTTGTAAGTGACTGTTTTTAATCGTTAAAATTGATTTTTTGGGAAGGCTGTTGAATGTGGCATTTGCATGCCACTTTCAACGATGATAGGTGACCAGATGGGTCCGGGTGGCGTCGGCTTTGTCGGCCATTGCCACCACTGCATTGCCGGGGCCGTGCACCGTGACGTCGGTCTGGCGCGTGCACAGCTGGCGTGCGTCGAGGTCGCCGGAACCGCTGACCTGCGCGCTCAGTACGGCGGTGGTGCCGGACAGGATCATGTTACCCGGTCCGCTCAGGCGGGCACGCACGCTTTGCGCTTCGAGGCCGCGCACGGTGAGGTCGCCCGAGCCGTGCACTTCAGCGTCGAGTTTCTTGATGTGGCCGGCGATGCAGGCTTCGCCCGGGCCGTGCAGCGTGGCGCTGGCGGCGTCGGCGCTCAGGGTGCAGGCTTCGAGGTCGCCCGAGCCGTGCACTTCGGCGCGGATTTCCTTGGCGGTGCCGCGCAGTTCCACCGAGCCGGGGCCGTGCAGGGCGGCGTTGACGCGGTTGGCGTGGATGTCGCCCACGTTCAGGTCGCCTGAGCCGCTGACCACCAGGTTGAGGTCTTGCGTGACGCCGCTGGCATTGACGTCGCCGGGGCCGCTCATCTGCAGGTTGAGGTTGGTGGACGACAGGGCTTGCAGGTCGAGGTCGCCGCTGCCGTTGGAGGTGACGCTGAGGTCGCCCACCTTGCCGCTGGCGCGGATGTCGCCCGGGCCGTCCGACACCAGGGTCAGCTGCTTGCCCTGGAATTGCTGCAGGTCGACGTCGCCGCTGCCGGCGTTGCGCAGGCTTTTCAGGTTGGCGGCGTTGATGCGTACGGTCAGCGGCTTGCTGTTCTTGCCCCAGCCGAAGTTGAAGATCCAGCCTTTTTGCTTGCGCGGCTGGCGCACCGTCAGGGTGTCGCCTTCGACCGTGGTTTCAATGTCGGTAAGCTGGCGGCGCGGGCCGGACAGTTCGATGGCGTTGCCGGCCTGCGCGGTCACGATGACCTGGAACGGGCCGATGATGTTGAGGTTGGTGAATGGCGCCACGGTGCGCGTTTCGCTGCCGTAGCTATCGTCCTGCTTGTTGTCGGCGGCATGGGCCGCAGTGACAGCCAGTAGCAGGGTGGTAGCCAGCGCGGCGTGTTTGATCGTCTGCTTCATGTTGGTCTCGGTATGGGAAGTGGCGAGGACTGGACGATATGATAAAAGCGCGCCGCCGTCGCGCGCCATGGGACGGATGTGCAGAAGTGTGGGATCAACTGCAAAAAAACGAGGCTGAACCGCATTCAACTTCCCGTGTGCGCAGCCGTTACTGTTTATAATGGACGAAGCTGGAAAGGAGAGCACATGATCAAATATATGGGAACCAAAAGTACCAGCGACGGTGGTGTGCTGTATGTTTTCTTGATTAACGGCTTGCAGAAGGAAATCCGGGAGCATGCCTTGAAACAGTATCCAGGGTGCTACGAAGCCCTGCCGCCGACGGCCAAGGCGCGCATCAGCGCCAACCGTGCGTGGTTATCTAAAACGTAATGCGAGCGCGCGTCCCGGCGATTGGCGCCTTGCTGGCGCTGGCAGGCGGCATGGCGTCCGCGCAATCGGTGCCGACCACCTTTGGCACCATCATCGGCAACGGCCTGCTGTGCCGCGACCATACCGATAACAATTACTACTATAACTATCTGCTCAAGTATTTTGGTGCGGCCTACAAGCACGAGGGCGGCGCGTTCTGGTTTAAGACCGACGGCGCCTCGCTGTGGGGCACCACGATTTCCGAGGTAATGGTCAGCGATGATACCAGCACCTATGTGTTTGTTGGTGCGGTGGCGGAGGCGACGCCGGAGAATCTGGAGAAGGCCATCATCCAGCAGGTGGGCACGCACTACACCGTGATCGACACCTCGGCCTATCCGGTGCGCGAGGCCAAACCGGCCAGCCGCATTGTGTATTTCGATACCAAGTCCAAGATTTATTGCGCCAAGTACCAGCCCTTGCCGCCGGTGCAGCCGCCTGCCGTCCGACAACGGCTAAAATAGGCGACCGCGCATTCACTGGGCTTTCATGTACACGCATTTTTTCAACCTCAAGCAATCGCCGTTTTCCATTGCGCCTGATCCGCGCTACTTGTTCATGAGCGAACGCCATCGCGAGGCGCTGGCGCACCTGCTGTACGGGATAGGTTCCGGCGGCGGCTTTGTGCTGCTGACCGGCGAGATCGGCGCGGGCAAGACCACGGTGTGCCGCTGCTTCATGGAGCAGATTCCAGAGAACTGCAAGCTCGGCTACATCTTTAACCCCAAGCTGTCGGTGGAGGAGTTGCTGCTGTCGATTTGCGATGAGTTCGGAATCGTGCTGGCGCCGCAGGCTGTGGGGGCGGTCAGTGTGAAGGGCTATGTGGATGCGATCAACGCCTACCTGCTGGCCAGCCACGCGCAGGCGCGTAACAATGTGCTGATCATCGATGAGGCGCAGAACTTGTCGGCCGAGGTGCTGGAGCAGCTGCGCTTGCTGACTAACCTGGAGACCAGCGAGCGCAAGCTGCTGCAGATTATTTTGATCGGCCAGCCGGAGCTGCGCGGCATGCTGGCGCGGCCGGAGCTAGAGCAGTTGGCGCAGCGGGTGATTGCGCGCTATCACCTCGGTTCGCTGTCGGAAGCGGAGACCGGGACGTATATTGAACATCGTCTGGCCGTGGCCGGTGCGACGGCGATTGCGCCGTTCCCGCGCAAGCTGATGGGCTTGGTGCACAAGCTGACCAAGGGCGTGCCGCGCCGGATCAACCTGCTGTGCGACCGGGCGCTGCTGGGCGCGTACGTGGAGAACCAGCCGCAGGTGTCGCGGACGATTTTGAAACGCGCTGCCAGCGAGGTGTTTGCCGGGCAGGATGCAGCGCCTGCAGCCGGGCCGGACGCGCGCGGCGGCGTAGCGTCGCGCTGGCCGTTGCTGGTTGCTGGCCTGCTGGGCGGCGTGGCGATCAGCGCGCTGGCTTGGCAGCTGATGCCGGGCGTGCGCCATGGTGTAGCGATGGCGTCGGTGGCGCGCGATCTGGCCGCGCGTCCGGCGGTGGCTGTTGCTCCTGTGGCTGTCGCTCCCGTGGCGGTGGTCGCGGCGCCCGCAGCCGCTCCAGGTCACGATAGCGCTGCGGCCTTGCGCCAGCTGGCCGGCCTGTGGGGCTTGACGCTGGTTGATGGCGATCCATGCCCGACGGCGGCGCGCGCCAATCTGCGCTGCTTGTCCGCCAAGGGCAGCATCGATGATTTGCGCCTGCTCGACCGTCCCGCCATGCTCAAGCTGCACGACGATCCCGCCGCACCCAATTACGTGCTGCTGACCGCACTCGACGCCAGCGCCGCCACCATTGTGGCGGCGGGCGGCAAACCGCAGACCCTCAGTGTAGACGCCTTGTCCGCTCGCTACGACGGCGAATACATCACCTACTGGCGCGCCCCGCGTGCGTGGCGCGACGAAGTGCGCAGCGGCGATCGTGGTCCCGACGTGGATTGGCTGGCCAAGCGCCTGTCGCAAATCTACGACCTGAAAAAGCCGCAGGAAAACCAGCCACTGGAAGGCGCGCTGCGCCAGCGCCTGACCGAGTTCCAGACCGCACAAGATCTCAAGGCCGACGGCGTGGCCGGCCCGAAAACCTTCATCCGCCTGTACCAGCTGGGCGGCGTGCAGGAACCGCGTTTGCGCTGATCAGATCGCGCGGCCGTCGTAGTGGTGCACCGGAATCGCATTGAGGTCGATGTCCTCAATGCAGCGCAGATTGACGGCCGCCACCGCATCACCATTCGGCGCTACACCTTCGCCATAAGGATGAATGCCGCACTTGGCGCAGAAGTGGTGCTTGATCACGTGCTTGTTAAACAGGTAGGTGCTGAGGTTGGCCTCCGGCGTCAGCAGGCGCAGGTTGGCGCGCGGCACAAACCACAGCAGCGATCCCTTGCGCTGGCATATTGAGCAGTTGCAGGCGAGGGCGTTGCCGATCTCGCCTTCCGCTTCAAATTTGATCTGGCCGCAATGGCAGCTTCCCGTGTATTTCATCTCAAGTCTCCTGTAGTAGTTGGTCTAGTTTGGTGAAGAACAGCATCCAGCCGCGTTCGTGGTTGTCGCGCGCTTGCTGGTCGAAGAAGTGATCGTGCACAAAGGTCAGCTCGGTGCCGCCGGCCACCGGCTGCAAGGTGATGCTGATGCGCGAGATGCGCTCCGGCGTGGTGTGAAAAGCCCAGCTGAACACCAGCTTGCTGGGCGGCGTGACTTCCTGGTATTCGCCGCCCACTTCATTGGCGTTGCCGTCGGGCGAATGGAAGCGGATGCGGAAACGCCCGCCAGGACGCACGTCCAATTCGGCTTGGGCATCGACGCCAAACCAGCGGCTCAGCGCCTGCGGCTCGGTCCACGCGGCCCAGACGCGTTCGGCGCTGGTGGGGTAATGTCGGATGATGCGGACTTCGTTGGCTTGCATGCGATTTCCTCCTGGTGATACAGAAAGCGTCCCAGCGCGTCCAGCTGGCCGTTCCAGAAACGCTCGTAGTGAGTGATCCATTGCGCGGCCTCCTGCATGGGCGCCGCCTCCAATGCGCAGCGCACCACCCGGCCTTCCTTGGAGCGCGCGATCAGGCCGGCCGCCTCCAGTACCGCGAGATGCTTCATGAAGCCGGGCAGCGACATGGCGTGCGCCTGCGCCAGTTCGGTCACGCTGCACGCGCCCTGATCCAGCTGCGCCAGCACGCGGCGGCGGGTGGTGTCGGACAGCGCGGCAAACACGAGATCGAGTTGGGTGTCGTTATACTTAACCATTTGGTATAGTATTGGCGCGTGCCGCGGCTTTGTCAAGCACTGTGCATGCGTTAAGATAGGGCGATCTCCACCTCGGTAACAGCTATGTCTTATATTTTGGAAGCGCTGAAGAAGGCGCAGGCGGAACGCCAGCTTGGCAACTCGCCCACCATCCACGCGCCGACTTTGCAGGGCAACGGCCCGGCCTCGGCGACGGTGCGCTTCAGCAAACCGCTGATGCTGTCCGTGGTGGCGATGGCGGCCGCGATCGGCGTGCTGCTGGTGCTGGTCATGCGTTCGCCGGAATCGCCTTCGGCGCCGGTGTCTGTGCCGGCGACCTTGTCTGCGCCAGTCGCTGTCACGCCTGCCGCTGCTCCAGTGCCGGTGGCCGCTGCCGCCGCCCCTGCGCCGCTGCCAGCTCCAGTCGCTGACCTGCCGCCATCGGTTGCCAACATGGCACGCGCTTCCGCGCCCGCGCCGCAGCCGGCGGTAGCCGCGACGCCTGCCAAGCCAGCCGTCGCGCCGGAAGAGCCTGTGGTCAACCTGCGCGACTTGCCGGAGCCTATCCAGCGCGCGATCCCGCCCGTCACGGTGGGCGGCTACATCTATTCGAAAAACGCTGCTGACCGGTTGTTGCTGGTCGACAAAATCTTGCGCCACGAGGGCGAGGAAGTTGCGCCCGGTCTGCTGCTGGAAAAATTGCAGCCGAAAGAGGCGGTTTTCAATTTCAAGGGCTATCGTTACCGCGTTCCATACTGAACTGTAATTCGCCTGTCATGAAAACATGGTATTTTTCTATCATTGTGACTCTGCAATGGAAATATCATGAAACATTTGAAGTTTCTGCCATTCCTGATCGGCGCGATCGCCTACATGCCGCGCAGCCACGCTGCCGATATGCTGCAAGCCGCCGAGCCGAGTGGCCTGACCCTGCTGTTGATCAGCCTCGGCCTGATCCTGCTGTCCGCTGCCGGCCATGGCCGCAGCGTTGTCATCAAGCCGGAGCAATAAACCGGCGCTTGCGTTGCTGCGTATAATGTCGGGCATCGACAGATGGCGTAGAAGGGCAGGCAATGCAACAAATCCTCGGTGTAGTCGGAACCTCGGGCAGTGGCAAGACCACGCTGCTGGAATTCCTGCTGGCGCAGCTGGCGGCGCAGGGCCTGAAGGTCAATGTCATCAAGCACAGCCACCACGACCTGCAATTTGAACCGCCGCAGAAAGACAGTGCCCGCCTGCGTGCGGCCGGCGCGGCCGAGGTGATGGTGGGCTCGCCGTTCCGCTATGCCATCATCCACGAATTGCGCGGTGCGCCCGAGCCGACCTTGGATGAGCAACTGGCGCGCATGTCGCCTGCGGACCTGACCTTGCTTGAAGGCTTCAAATCCTATCCGATCGACAAACTGGAAGTATTCCGGGTGGCGTGCGGCCGCGCGCCGCTGTATCCGGACGATGAACATGTGGTGGCGGTGGCGGCCGACCACGCGCGTCCGGACGGTGTCCGCGACAGCCTGGCCTGGCTGGACCTGAACCAGCCACAGCAAGTACTGGCCTGGTTATTAACGCACCTGAAAAAAAATTCATCGAACGCCTAAAGTTACTTCCATAACGTCCGTAAATAAGGTGATAGCCATCAATGGAGGTCCCCATGGACGTTACCGGAATTGCTCAGACCGCGACGACGATTGCCGACACCGGCACCAAGCAAGCCGTCGGTATTGCCGTACTGAAAAAAGCTCAGGATATCCAGGCTTCCAGCGCATCTGCCTTGATTGAGGCGATTCCGCCGGTGCCGAATTTGCCGTCCCACCTCGGCAACAACATCAACACGACTGCCTGAGCGGTCTCGCGCGGCCCACGCTAGGCGCCGCGACTTTCCCTGCGCACCATCCGGTGCGCGGCGCTTTCGCGCACACTTATTTCCCTCGATCAGACAGGTGCGTATCGGCGATATTGCTGGTACGCTGCGGGTGCTTTCATTTTTTCCACTGGAGACCTTCATGAATAAACGTCACGCCCTGATCGCGGCCGCCCTGGCCGCCGTGTGCGCCACCCAAGCCGGCACCGCCGCCGCTGCCGACGACCAAGAAAAATGCTACGGCGTGGCCAAGGCTGGCCAGAACGATTGCGGCACCGCTGCTCACTCCTGCGCCGGCCAGGCCAAGGCGGACAACGAACCGGATGAGTGGAAGTTTGTTGCCAAGGGCACTTGCGAGAAAACCGGCGGCAAGACCACGCCGCCGGCCAAGTCAGCCAAGCAGGCCAAGTAAGTCGCTGCAGGCGGAGCAGGGCAGATGACGCTTGGTGTCGGCGTAGGGTTGCGGGCTCCGCACTACCAGCAGTTCCTGGCCGGGCGGCAGCGCGCCGCGTGGCTGGAAGTGCATAGCGAGAATTATCTCGACCAGTCCGGTTGGGACTGGCACGTGCTGCAGCAATTGCGGCGCGATTATCCGGTGAGCCTGCATGGCGTTGGGCTCGGGCTGGGCTCGGCGCGTGGCTTTTCCGCAGAACACTTGCAGCGCGTGCGTGCGCTGGTGCGCTCGGTTGAGCCAGTGCTGGTGTCCGAGCATTTGTGCTGGGGCGCGGTGGCGGACCGGCAGCTCAATGATTTATTGCCGCTGACGCTAGACCGCGCGGCGCTCGACCTGCTCAGTGAGCGCGTGAGCCGGGTGCAGGATGCGCTCGGGCGGCAGCTATTGCTGGAGAATGTCTCCAGTTATGTACGCTTCCATGCGGACGCCATGAGCGAGGCGGAATTCCTGGCGGCGCTGGCGCTGCGTACCGGCTGCGGGCTGCTGCTGGACATCAATAACCTCTACGTCAACCAATGCAACCACGGCGAGGATGCGCTGGCGGCCATTGCCGCGATTGCGCCCGGCACCGTGGGCGAGCTGCATCTGGGCGGGCATCTGGTAACGCCGGAGGTGGTAATCGACCATCATGGCGCCAACGTGGCGGAACCGGTGTGGCGCTTGTACGAGGCAGCGCTAGCCCGCTTCGGCGCGCTGCCGACGCTGATTGAGTGGGATACCGCTATTCCGCCGCTGGAAGTGCTGCTGGCCGAGGCCGACAAAGCCGCCGTACTGCACGCCCGCGCTGCGCCGCTGCGGCTCGCCGCTGCGCGTGACGCGGAAGTGGTGCAGGTGCCTGCGAGCGAGGGCGCAAGCATGTCGTCGTCGCTGGCGCTGGCCGACCATCAGCAGTTGTTTGCCGGCGCGCTATTCGATGCGCAGCTGGCGCCGCAGGCGGTGGCCTTGTGTTCCGACGGGCACGGCCACGCGGAACACCGCTATGCTCTGTATCGCGGCAACCTGACCACCACCTGGACCAAGACCCTGGCCGCAGCCTACCCAGTCGTGCTGGCGCTGGTGGGTGAAGAATTCTTCGGCGGCCTCGCGCGCGCCTACGGCCGCGCCCACCCGTCCGGCAACGCTGACCTGAATCACTTCGGCGCCCACTTCAGCACCTTCCTGCGCGACTTCCCGCACGTGGCCGAGCTGCCCTACCTGCCCGACATGGCAGCATTGGAATGGCTGCTGCACCGTGCCCACTACGCACCATCGGCCGAAGGCATGAGCGCCCAGCAGTTGGCCGCCATCGCACCCGAACAAATCGAAGCTACGCGCTTCCGCCTGCATCCGGCGCTGCAGCTAGTTGCATCGGATTGGGCGGTGGTGCCGTTGTGGCTGGCCCACCAGCCCGGCAGTGGCGTCAGCTTCCCAACGGACATGACCGAGCCTTGCCGCGCCATGGTGCTGCGGCCCAAATGGCGCGCGACCGTGCAGCCGCTGGACGCAGCCGGGCACGCCGCGCTGGGCGTGCTGGCAGGAGGAGGGGATTTCGGCGCCGCGCTCGATGCGGCATTTGAACAGAACGACAATTTCGACGTCGCCGCCAGCCTGCAACACTGGCTGGCGCACGCGGTGATTGTGGCATCAGGACTCGCGCCGGAACGCGCGTAGCAGCCGGGCTTCGCCGGTCAGGTCGCGGTGCAGGCGGCTGGCGAGGTCGGTCAGCTCGATCATGCGGTCGATCTGCACATCTTCAAAGCGTGCCAGTTCCTCGGTGGCGGTGGCCAGCGCTTCGGCCAGCTTGTTGCGGGCGGCCTGGTACAAGGCGCCATGATACTGGTCCGTATTCTTGAGCAGCTCTTCCGCGTTCTCAATCACCTGGCGCAAATCGTCCAGCAATCGTTCCTGGGTGGGACTGCTTGGTGCAGGACCGTCCATGACGTCCCCCTGTCAAAACTGGTTGATAAAGCCGGCGGCAAACTACGCCACTATAGCCATGCCGGCGTGCGCCACTTTGCGCCCGCTCAAGGCCAGACCCTTGCTTGCAGCTTAGGACGTAATTTCCCTAATGCAAGTACAATTACACCGCAACCACGCTGATCCGCACATCACCCACGCTCACTTGCTGGCCGGCGCGGATTTTGGCGGTCTTACGCAACTCTTTTTTGCCGTCGACTTTGACATCGCCGCTGGCGACGATTTGCTTGCCGGCGCCGCCGCTGTCGCACAGGCCCACCAGTTTGAGTAGTTGATTCAACTCAACAAATTCGCCATTCAATTCAAAACTTACTTTCTGCATTTTATCCTCTGTTGCCATGATGTGAAATCGGCTGCCGCGCTAGCCTTTGGCTAGTGTAGCGGCATTCCGACAGGCGCGCAGTGTACCGCATCACTGCCGGGGAATTTAATTTGCTACGCGGAAAAGAAAGGCATATGCTGAATTAACTGCTGTATATTTAGGCAGGGGCAACGACTGTAGCGAGTTGCATGATGAACAAGCTTCTTATGGCATTGGCGACACTGGGCCTGCTTGGCGCAGACGCTGTCGCATCCGATCCGTTTGCGCTCACGCAAACTCCATCATTTTTCGAAAAGCGCGCCAACGCGGCCTTGCTGTTTGAGAGCGCCGATCGGCAGGCGGCGCTGGCCGACACGCTGCAAAACGACGGTGCCCAGCGCTATGCCGCCTGGGCCGGCTCGCCACGCTTGCGCTTCGGCACGCTGCCGGACCACCTGTCCCTGATCGACCCGCTCGGCCCGCTGCTCAATGAACACAGCAAACGCTTCCTCAGCAGCGCGGAATTCGAAAAGAAAATGGGGCGTGGCACCAGTATCCTGACCATCGGCATTTTGCGCGAGGCGGGCGGCGCGCCGGGCCAGCAGCACAGCCTGTCGATGATGCTGAACGCGCGCCCGACGACCGCCTTCACCTCGCTATCGCTAGGCTACGCGCTCACGCCGACCAGTTCGCTGATGGCGATGGCCTCCTACGGCAAGACCGACGGTATTGGCAGCCCGGACAGCCTGCTGGCGCAAGTGTCGTCGGTGCGTACCGTGGCTTATAGCGTGGGCTATGTGAAGCGGCAAATCTTCACCGCGAATGACCGCCTGACCTTTACCTTGTCGATCCCGGCCAAGGTGCGTTCCGGTTCGCTGGAGTACAGCGGCGCGCTGCCGCAGTCGGTCGATCCCGGTGTTGCAGCGCTGGGTGCGCCCACCCTCAACCTGCGGCCGACTGCTACCGAGCGCGACCTCGAATTCGGCTACAGCCGCATGCTTGGGCGTGATGGCAAGAGTGGCCGGGTGACTGGTGCCGTGATGTGGCGCGTCAATCCCGGCCATGATGCCACCGCCAAACCGGACTGGCTGACTGGGGTGCGCTACTCTTACGGGTTTTAACCTTTTGCGCCCGGCTTGGTCATCTCCAGTGGCACGATCCACTGCGTGAACTGCTCGGCCGTCACATAGCCTAACGCTAGCGCGGCCTCTTGCAAGGTCGTGCCTTCGTGCTGGGCTTTCTTGGCAATTGACGCCGCCTTGTCGTAGCCGATGTGCGGCGCCAGCGCGGTGACCAGCATCAGCGAGCGCTCCATCAATTCCGCAATCCGTTCGCGGTTCGGCTCGATGCCGTGTACGCAGTGTTCCTCGAAGCTGCGCATGCCGTCCGCCAGCAGGCGCGCGCTTTGCAGGAAGTTGTGGGCGATCAGCGGCTTGTAGACGTTGAGCTCGAAGTTGCCCGACGCCCCGCCCATGGTGATGGCGACGTCGTTGCCAAACACCTGGCACGCCAGCATGGTCAGCGCCTCGCACTGGGTGGGATTGACCTTGCCCGGCATGATGGAGCTGCCTGGTTCGTTCTCGGGAATGGTGATTTCGCCGAGGCCGGAGCGCGGGCCGGACGCCATCCAGCGCACATCGTTGGCGATTTTCATCAGCGCGGCGGCCAGCGTTTTCAGCGCGCCGTGGGCGGACAGCAGGGCGTCGTGGCCGGCCAGTGCGGCGAATTTGTTGTCGGCGCTCTGGAACGGCAGGTGTAGCGTGTGGCCCAGCTCGGCGGCGATGCGGGTGGCGTACTCGGGATGCGCGTTGAGGCCGGTGCCGACGGCGGTGCCGCCAGCCGCCAGCTGTAGCACGCCAGGCAAGGCAGCCTTGATGGCGTGTTCGGCAAAGTCGAGGTGGGCGACGTAGCCGGAGAATTCCTGGCCCAAGGTCAGCGGCGTGGCGTCTTGCAGGTGGGTGCGGCCGATTTTAACGATGTCGGCAAACGCTTCGGCCTTGCGGTGCAGGCTGGCGCGCAGCTGGGCCAGTGCCGGCAGCACGTTGTGGGCCAGCGCCTGCGCCGCAGCCACGTGGATGGCAGTAGGGAAGATGTCGTTGGACGACTGGCCTTTGTTGACGTCATCGTTCGGGTGCAGCATGCGGCGTTCGCCGCGCACGCCGCCCATCAGCTCGGAGCCGCGGTTAGCCAGCACTTCGTTCATGTTCATATTGGACTGGGTGCCAGAGCCGGTCTGCCACACGGCCAGCGGGAACTCGCCCGGGTGCTGGTTGGACAGCACTTCGTCGGCGGCCTGGGTGATGGCGATGGCTTTCGGACCGTCCAGCAGACCGAGGTCGAGGTTGACGCGGGCGGCGGCGCGCTTGACGCTGGCCAGTGCGTGGACCAGCTCGGTCGGCATTTTTTCAGTGGAGATGCGGAAGTGTTCAAGGGAGCGCTGGGTTTGCGCGCCCCACAGCTGGGCCTCGGGGACGTCGATCGGGCCAAAACTGTCGCGTTCGCTACGGGTGTTCATAGGCGATCCTTGGGAGGGGAGGTGGTTTGAGTGTAGCGCAGTTTGGAAAAATTAACCGGGGGCTACAAAACCGGGAAAATCAGCCGTTATAGCTGTTACACTTTAGAAATTCTCGCCTCACCGCGATCGATACAATGATGCAGCACAAGCTTTTAACCACTTCGATTCTGGCCCTCGGCCTGGCTGGCGCCGCGCAGGCGGCCGAGCTGGGCGATATTGCGCCGCGCTCGTATATCGGCCAGCCGCTGGCGGTCGATATCGAGCTGGTGGCGCTGACGCCGGAGGAAGTGGCAGGCTTGCAGGCGCGGCTGGCAGCGGCCGATGTGTATCGCGGCGCCAATGTGAACATGAATCCGGCGCTCTCTACGGTGCGCATGGCGGTGGAAAGGCGCGGGCAGAAATCGGTGCTGCATGTGACCACCACGCGCGCAGTGGAGGCCGATTATCTGCATGTGTATATTGAGCTGGGTGTGCCGGGCAAGCAGGATGTGCGGCTGGCCACGGTATGGCTGCAGCGTGATCCGAATCCGCCGCCGCCTCCTGCGCCGGTGGTGGTGGCAGCGGTGACGCCGCCGATGCCGCCGGCTAGCGCGATGACGCCGGCGCAGGCCGAGCAGATCACGGCGCAGGTGCGCGCAGCCCGGGCGGCTGCAGCTGACGCTGCCAAGCCGGCAGTTGCTGTGGCCCCAGCGCCAGCGCCAGCACCAATGCCCGAGCGCGCCAAACCGGCGCCGCTGCCGTCGGTGCACGAGGCGGAGACGGGCAAGCCGGGTGAGGTGAAGGCCGCAGCGACAGGGCAGGCGCGCCGCATCGCGGGCGTGTGGGTGGCGGCTGATGGCAAGCCGCTTAAACCGTCTGACAAGGATGAATCGGCGGAGGTGCCGGTAAGTGTGGCGCAAGCCTTGCTGCCGCTGGCGCCGCTACCGCTGCCCAGGGGCGTGAAGCGGCCAGCGCCCGCTTCCTGCGCGCCGACCGGCATGAGCGCCAAGGAATGCGTGGCGCTGGATGCGCGCAATACCGAGATGTCCAGCAAGTTGACTGAGCTGGAGGGGAAGCTGAAGGCGCTGCAAGGCGCGCTCGGCGGCGCGGCGCCGGCCGCAGCGGCACAGGCAACGCAGCCGGGCAAGCCAGGCGTACCGGCGGCCAGTGCCGCCAGTGCTGGCGGTACGGCCGCTCCGGCTGGGCCGGCTGGCAAGAATGGCGTGCCAGTGGCCAGTGCGGCTGCTCCGGCGGCGCAGGCTGCTCAAGCGGCCAAGGGCGGTGCCCAGGCGGCGAGCGCTACGGCCAGTGCGGCGACTCAGGCTGATGCTGCGAAGGCGGCAGTGAAAAGTAGCGCGACGGCGACCGGCAGTTCGGCCAGCGCGGCGGCGGGCGGCAAAGATGGACATGGCGCCAAAGACGAGCATGGCGGCAAGGATGGGGCGTCGCTGGCCTCGGCCAGCATGTCGGCGCAGGGCGAGACGGAGGCGCATGCTGCCAAAGCGGCTGCAGGAGCGTCGGCGGAGGCATCAGCTTCTGCGGCGGCGGCATCTGCATCGGCCTCGGGCGAGGCATCCGCTAGCGCTGCGGCGTCGGTGCCGACCAAGCAGGTGCGCGTGTTGCCCAAGCTGAAGTACAAGAAGGAAAAGGAAAAACCTGCCGAACAGTCGTCCAGCACCATTCCGCTGATCGCTGGCGGCGTCGGTTTGCTGGCGCTGTTGGGCGGCGGTTTCGTCTTCTGGCGCAAACGCAGCGCTGGCTCCGGTCCGCTGAAAATCTGGCAGGGCTTCCGCAAGAAAAAGCCTGAAGAGCCAGCCCCAGCCGCCGAAAGCACGCCGGAATCGGTCGCCTGAGTCACTGAACGCATAAGCATATAACGCTAAGCTCTGAATCCGCCTGGGTATTCTGGGGTATAGTATTTTCCCCACAATTGAAAGAGTCCCATGAGCGTAGCTGACCAATACCAAGCCTTCAAACAACTCGGCCTCAAACTCGATATGTCGCGCGGCAAACCGGCGCCGGAGCAGTTGGACTTGTCCAATGCGCTCACCGCAGCGCTGCCAAGCTACATCGCTGCCGACGGTACCGATGCCCGCAATTACGGCGGCACCATCGGCCTGCCGGAAGTGCGCGCGCTGTTTGGTCAGTTGTTGGATGTGCCGGCCGCGCAAGTGGTGGTGGACAGCAGCTCCAGCCTGTCGCTGATGCACGATGTGATCGTCTACAGCCTGCTGAATGGCGTGCCTGGCCACGCGCCGTGGGTGCAAAATCCGGTGACTTTCCTGTGCCCAGTGCCGGGCTATGACCGCCACTTCGCCATCTGCGAAGCGCGCGGCATCAAGATGATCAACATCCCGATGAACGCCGACGGTCCGGATATGGACCTGGTGGAAAAACTGGTGGCAGAAGACGCCAGCATCAAGGGCATGTGGATCGTGCCGAAGTACAGCAATCCGGGCGGCGTGGTCTATTCGGATTCGGTGGTGCAGCGTTTGGCCGCCATGAAAACGGCAGCGCCGGACTTCCGCCTGATGTGGGATGACGCTTACCGCTTCCACCATCTGGGCGAGCAGAAGCTGGCCGTGGCCAGCATTCTGGAAGCCTGCGCCAAGGCCGGCAATCCGGACCGCGCGATTGTGTTTGCATCGTCGTCGAAGGTGAGCTGGGCTGGTTCGGGCGTGGCGGCATTGGCGGCGTCGCCGGCCAATATCGCGTGGTGGACCAAGTACGCCGGCCTGCGCAGCATCGGCCCGGACAAGATCAATCAGCTGCGTCACGTGAACTTCCTGAAAGACCTGCCGACCGTGGAAGCGCTGATGGAACGCCATCGCCAGCTGCTGAAGCCGAAGTTCGATGCGGTGCTGGCGCAGTTCCAGGCGCATCTGGGTGATGTGCCTGGCGTGTCGTGGACCCATCCGGATGGCGGCTACTTCATCGACCTGATCACCCCGGACGGCGCGGCCAAGCGCACCGTGGCGCTGGCAAAAGAGGCGGGCATTACCCTGACGCCGGCTGGTGCGGCCTTCCCGTACGGCGTGGATCCGAAAGACCGTCACATCCGCATCGCCCCGAGCTTCCCGTCGCTGGAAGAGATTAATCAAGCGGCGCAGGGCATCGCCTTGTCGTTGCGCTTGGCTCTGGAACAGTAAGCAGTGATAAAAAAAGCGCCTCAGTGAGGCGCTTTTTTTTGAGGCTTGAACCGATTATTGGCGGGACATGCCTGGGATGTTGTTCATCCACGGATCAGTCGCATCGCGGATTTCGCGGTCGTTGGCCAGGATTTGTTTCAGCAGGTCGATCTTGCGCAGGCGTTGTGCGCCGGCCAAGGCGGGTACGCCGGTGCTCACGGCGCGCGCTTCGTCGGCGCACTGGCTTTCCAGCTTGCCCAGACCGTCCAAATCTCCCATGCGTGCAGCAGTCGCCATTTGATTGGTCAAACCGGCAATGTTTTCGTACATCGAGAGGACTTCGGAAGAGGTCATATTTCCACCTGGCTAAGTTAAGCGGATTACCGCACCTCCTGATTAACGTCGCCTGAAATGGAAACTTTAGGGTTTTTTGAAAAAAAATCGAAAAAAAATCCGCCTGCGGTAAAAACAGGCGGATTCGATGATTAAAAATTAATTTTTTACTTCACCAGCTCTTCCAGGCCAGCGCTCAACTCGTCCGGTGGCGGCATGTCGTCGATCAGGGCGTTGTCTTCCAGGCCCAGTTCTTCGGCCAGATCGACCGGATAGCAGGCGGCGATTTCCTCGTCGCTCAGCTCAGCCGACGCCACCCGCGCGCGCCATGCGGCCAGTGCGACCACGGCGGCCAGGCGGTTTAGCTCACCGTTGTGGTGTGGTTCCGGGAAGGCCGAAATGGTTTCCGAGAAGGCAGGCGGGAATTTCCAGCGCTTGGCCAGTTCGGCGCCGACGTCGGCAAAAGTGTAGCCCAGCGACGCTTGCTCGGAGTCGAGGCGGCGCGGATCCAGCGGACCAGCCACTTTATCCAGCGCCATCGCCTGTTCCGGCGCGGCCGAATGGATCACCAGCTGGCCGATGGCGTGCATCATGCCGATGGTGAAGGCGAGGTCGGTGTTTTCCTTGGTCTTCTTGGCGATCCACTTGGCTGCCACCGCAGTGTGCAGGCTGTAGCGCCAGAATTGCTTGAGGTCGAGGCCGGGCACGGTCTTGAAACCGCTGACCAGGCCGGAGCTGATCACCAGCGTACGCACGGTGACAAAGCCGAGCATCAGCACGGCGTCTTCGACGGTGCCAATGCTGCGCGAGACATGGTAGTAGGCCGAGTTGGCCAGTCGCAGCAGCTTGGCGCTCAGCACCGGATCCGTCGACAATTTTTTTGCGATCTCTTCGGTCGAGACGCTGGCCTTGTCGAAACTGCTGATCAGCTCTTCCACGACCTTGGGCGCGGTGGGCAACGCAGTTGGATTCTGGAACAGGGCATCAAGTTTCATATTTATCTCCTTGGTGATTAGCGCGTTGCTATAGGCTAACTATATAGCGATTCCTCGAATGACAGAAGAGTTTTACTCGCGATTCGTCGCTTTTCTGTGTCGCGGTACACTAGCGGTATGGACGATAAACAGATAGACGAAATTACGCAGCGCACGCTGCAGCACTATGAACGCAATGCCGAGCAGTTTTTTGCCGGCACCATCGATCATGATGTGAGCCAGAATATTGCGGCTTTGCTGGAGGCGATCACGTTGCCGGCGCCGCATCGCTTGTTGGACCTGGGCTGCGGGCCGGGGCGGGATTTGAAGGCTTTCAAGATGATGGGGCATGCAGCCATCGGCATCGATGGTTCGGCGAAGTTTGTCGAGATGGCGCGCGCCTACAGCGGCTGCGAGGTGTGGCAGCAGGATTTCGTCGAGCTCGATTTGCCGGCTGAATATTTTGATGGCGTCTATGCCAACGCTTCGCTATTCCACGTGCCGAGCGCCGCGCTGCCGCAAGTGCTAAGCGACTTGCACGCTGCGTTGAAGACCGGCGGTGTGCTGTTCAGCTCCAACCCGCGCGGCGATAACCGCGAGGGCTGGAACGGCCCGCGCTACGGCAGCTACTACGATTATGAAACGTGGGAGCGCTACTTGGTAGCTGCGGGTTTTGTCGCCGTCCACCACTATTATCGGCCGGCCGGTTTGCCGCGTGACCAGCAGCCTTGGCTGGCCAGTGTTTGGCGCTGCGTACGCGAGCGCACAGAAGCTCAGGCATGAACGGACTATAGTTGGGCTTCCTTACTCAACTTGGAGATCATCATGAACAAGGATCAAGTCAAAGGTAAAGTCAAAGAAGTTGGCGGCAAAATCCAGGAAGAAGCTGGCAAGCTGGTAGGCAGCTCGGAGCAGCAAGCCAAAGGCCTGAACAAACAGGCTGAAGGCAAACTGCAGAAGGGCTTTGGCGACGCTAAAGAAGCTGTCAAGGATATTGCCAAAGGCAATCGCAACTAATCTTGCCATCGCCTCAAAAAAAAGCCGCTGTTACCAGCGGCTTTTTCGTTTTACTCAGGCTTCAAGTTCTTCTTGAAGAAGGCCTCAATCTTGCCATATACGTGACGCTGTGATGGACGGCCCGACAGGCCATGTTTGCCGCCCGGGTAGGTCATCAGCTCAAACTGCACGTTACGCTTCACCAGCGCATCGATCATGCGCGTGGTATTGGTGAACAGTACGTTGTCATCCGCCATGCCATGCACCAGCAGCAGTGGCGATTTCAAACCATCCAGATGCGAGTACACGCCGCTATATTCATAGCCAGCCGCGTTCTCTTTTGGCGTGCCCATGAACTGCTCGGTGTAGTGGGTGTCGTACAGCGACCAGTCAGTCACTGGCGCCACCGACACGCCCATCGCGATCTTGTCCGACGCTTCCGCCAGCAGGCGCAAGGTCATGAAGCCGCCATAGCTCCAGCCGAACACGCCGACGCGCTTGGCGTCCACGTAGCTTTGCTGGCCCAGCCACTCAACGCCGGTCAGCTGGTCTTCCACTTCCACGCGGCCCAGCTGGTGGTAGTTGGCATCGGTGAAGGCGCGCTCGCGGCGGCCCGAACCACGGTTATCCAGACGCCAGACGATGAAGCCTTGCTGCGCCATGTACTGGTCAAAGAAGTAGCCCCACTTGCGCTGCACGTGCTGCGAGTGCGGACCGCCGTAGGTGAACAGGAACACCGGATATTTCTTGGCCGGGTTGAAGTTGGCCGGTTTGATCATCGAGTAGTACAGAGTCTGGCCATCTTTGGCTTTCAGCGTGCCGTACTCGGTTTTCAGGTGGGCGTTGAGATACTTGCCGTATGGGTGGCTGGCGTTCAGTTGGTTGTGGTCCAGCCATTCGATCATGGCGCCGTCGGCGCGGCGGATGCTCACTTGCGGTGGCGTGTCCGGATTCGAGAAGGTGTCGACAAATACGTCGCCGCTGCGCGCGAAGGCGGCGTTGTGCCAGCCATCGCCTTGCGTCAGGCGCACTGGCTTGTCGGCGCTGCTGCCATCGATCTTGAGCGCGTAGGTCTGGTTGTCGATGACCGCATCGCGGTTGGAATCGATGAACACGCGGCCGGTTTTTTCATCCACTGCCAGCAGCTGCTCCACGCCCCATTCGCCTTGCGAGATTGGGTGCAACAGCTTGCCGTTCATGTCGTACAGGTACAGGTGGTTGCGGCCGCTGCGCTCGGACGACCAGATGAAGCCCTTGTTATTGGCCAGGAAGCGCAGGTCGCGCGAGGTGCTGACCCAGGTCTTCGAGGTTTCAGTGACCAGCACTTTTTGCGCCAGCGTGGCGGCATCGACCGACACCAGTTCCAGCGTCTTCTGATCGCGGCTCTGGCGCTGGAACAGCAGCGCTTTGCTGCTGGCGCTCCAGTCGGCGCGCACCAGGTAGATGTCTTTGTTGGCGCCAAGGTCAACGTCGCGGATTGCGCCGCTTTCCGGCGAAACGATCTTCAGTTCGATCAGCACGTTCGGATCGCCGGCAGCAGGGTAGCGCTGTTCGATCACATCGGTGCGGTCGGCATAGATTTCAAAGCGGCGCGCGATCGGCACTGGCGATTCGTCGAAACGCTTGAAGGCGATGGCGCTATCGTCCGGCGCCCAGTAGTAGCCGGTGGTCTGGCCCATTTCTTCCTGCGCGATGAACTCAGGCTCGCCGTTGTGGATGGCGCCTTTGCCGTCCGTGGTCAGCTGCTTTTCCTTGCCGGTGTTGAGGTCGATGACGTACAGGTTCTGGTCGCGCACGAAGGACAGATAGCGGCCTTGCGGCGAAATCTGCGGATCGGTGACATTGCCCGAAGCGACCATGCGCGCCGCATCCGGCTTGGCCACGTCGATCAAATACAGGTTGCCGGCGATCGGCACCAGCAGGCGCTTGCCGTCCGGCGACCAGCTGTAGCTAAGGATGCCTTTGAGGCTGGCAGTGCGTTCGCGTTCGCGGCGGGCTTTTTCCGCGTCAGACAGTTTTTCTTCCGGTACCAGGTGCTGGGAATCGACCAGGCGGTGCTGGCTCTTGTCCTTGAGGTTGTATTCCCACAGGTCGAGCTGGAACTGGTTGTCGTCGCGGCCGCGCAGGAAGGTGACGCGGGCGCCGTCGGGCGACACTTTCACGCTGCGCATGCCGGGACCGCTCAGCGATGGATCGCTGTGGATGCGGTCGAGCGTCAATTGTTCGGCGGAGGCGGGCACGCCGGCCAGCAGGGCGAGGAAGCAAAGTATGAAGCGCATAGTGGTCTCTTATTGGCAGAAGCCGAGACGATACCAGAGCGCATCGCCTGTGGCGAGACGACAAGATTGGGAATCAGCGTCCCAAAACCGTTTTTCCTTCGGCCACGCGCTGCTGCGCCAGCCGCTGCAACGCCCAGCTGAGCAGCACCGCCGCCACGGTCAGGCCGATGGTGAGGCCGATCCAGAAACCGGCCGCCGCCATGTCGTGGCCCAGTCCCAGCCAGCAGCCCAGTGGCAGCGCGAAGCCCCAGAAGGCCAGCAGCTGGATCTGCATCGGCGCGCGCGTTACCTTGTAGCCGCGGATGGCACTCGATGCTGCGACCTGCGTCGCATCGAATAATTGGAACAGGGCGGCAAACAGCAGCAGGTAGGCGCACAGCGTTTGCACTGCGATGTCCGAGGTGTAGGCGGCAGCAATCTGGTGCCGCAGCAGCACCATCAGCAGCGCCGATAGCGCGCCAAACGCCAGCGACATGCCGACGCCGACCCACGACACAAAGCGCGCGCGCACCGCATCGCCTTCGCCCATGGCCTGGCCGACGCGGGTGATCAGGGCAATGCCAAAGCTCAGCGGCACCATGAAAGTCAATGAACTGAAGTTGAGCGCAATCTGGTGCGCCGACACTTCCACCACACCGTAGCGTGCCACCAGCAGGCTGACCGCGCCAAACGCGCTGACTTCGGCAAAATAGGTGACGCCGATTGGCAGGCCGAGGCGCAGGGTGGTGCGGATTTCCGGCCAGTGCGGCCACTCCCAATGCGTGAATGGATAGGTGGCGCGGTAGGCTGGCGCGTAACGGATCCACAGCAGCATCGCGCCCAGCATCAGCCACATGCACAAGCCGGTGGCGACCGCGCAGCCGACGCCGCCCAGCTTGGGCAAACCGAAGTGGCCGAAGATCAGCAGCCAGTTGACGATCACATTGAACAGCAGTCCCAGCAGGGCGATCACCATCACCGGTTTGGTCTGGTTGATGCTGGCGCTGTAGCCGTACAGGGCGCGGTAGGCAGCCAGCGGCAGCAGGCCGATGCTGATGATGTGGACGAACAGCGAGGCTTGTGCCTGCACGTGCGGCGTCAGGTGCAGGTAGTCGAACACCAGCGTCGCCAAATTGGCCAGCACCGCCGCCGCCACGCCCACGCCGACGCTGGCCCACAAAGCCTGGCGCACCGTGTGCGGCACCTTGTCCAGCGCGCCGGCGCCGACATCGTGGGCGACGATGCTGTTCACCGCCATCATGATGCCGGTCACTGTCACCAGGATGATGCCCCACACCGAGGCGCCCAGCGCCACTGCCGCCAGTTCGTCGGCGCTGCTGTGGCCGGTCATGGCAACGTCGGCCACGGCCATGCCGACATTGGCCAACTGGCCGATCAGCACCGGCCAGGCCAGCTGCCACAGGGAAGCGATTTCGCGCCGGACGTTCGGCAGGGTAAAAGTATGCGGCATGTGAAGGGCGAGCGTTACATAAACGTACAATTTTACTGCGTTGCCAACAGTTTTGCGCGTTATGATGCTGGCTCAGCCTTTCGGAGATGCGCCATGCACAAAATTCTCGCCGCCGCTGCGCTCAGCACCGCTTGCGCCACTGCGTTGGCTGGCGACATCACGCTGTACACGCGCGAGCATCTGGGCGGCCCGGCCATCACCCTGCATGAAGCGGCGCCCGACCTCGACCTGCAAGGCTTCAACGACAAGACCTCCAGCGTGGTGGTGCACAAGGGTAGCTGGGAAGTGTGCGCGGAAAAGCACTACAAGGGCAAGTGCATGCTGCTCAAGGAGGGCGAGTACGTGCAACTGAAAGGCTTTGATAATATGATTTCATCGGTACGCGAAGTGGAGCCGAAAAAAGCCAAGTAAGGAGTGTGCCAGCGTGGAATACAAGGATTACTACCAGACGCTCGGCGTGGCCAAGACGGCCAGCGACGAGGACATCAAGAAGGCGTACCGCAAGCTGGTGCGCAAATACCATCCGGACCTCAGCAAGGAGGCCGACGCGCAGCAAAAGACCCAGGAGATCAACGAAGCCTACAGCGTGCTGGGCGACGCCGAGAAGCGCGCAGCCTACGACGAGCTGGGGCGCGGCCATCAGTACCGGGCCGGCCAGCAATTCCGTCCGCCGCCGGACTGGGGGCATGGCTTTGGCGGTGGCGCCGGCGGTTTTCGCGGCGGCGATGCAGCGGGCAGCGATTTCTTTGCCGACTTGTTTGCCAATCTTGGTGGCACCAGCCGTCGTCGCCCGCAACCTCCGCGCCGTGGCGAGCATAGCCACGCTAGCATCGTCATCGACGTGGCCGACGCCTACCATGGCGCCACCCGCACCGTCAGTGTGATGCTGGCCGAGCGCGATGCGCAAGACCGCATCGTCACGCGCGAGCGCAATCTCAGCGTCAGCATCCCGGCCGGCGTGACGGCGGGCCAGCAGCTGCGCTTGGCGGGGCAGGGGCAGCCGGGCGCTGGCGGGCCGGGCGATTTGTATCTGGAAATCCAGTTCAACCTGCAGTCGCGCTACCGGCTCGAAGGCCGCGACGTCTACCAGACGGTGCCGGTGACGCCGTGGGAGCTGGCGCTGGGCGGCGAGATCGAGGTGACTACGCCATCAGGTAAGGTGCATGTGACGGTGCCGCAAGGTTCGCAGAGTGGGCGCAAGCTGCGCCTGCGCGGGCGCGGCATTCCTGGCAAGGAGGCGGGCGATTTATACCTGCTGCTGGAAGTGGTGCTGCCGCCGGCAAACAGCGAGCGCAATCGCGAGCTGTACCAGACCATGGCGCGCGAGATGGCGTTCAACCCGCGCGCCGGAACTTAAGTCGGGCGTAGCGAAATCGGCGCGGCCACAGCCACGCCGGCCGGTGCGTCAGGCTGTGGCGGTTTCGGGCGGCGTGCGCTGGGCGGATGTTCTTGCAGCGCCGGGTAGCCGTGCGGCGGCTGGCAGTGCTCGCCGTCCGCACCTTCTGTGCCGCTGGCATTGGCCTGCTGACCGGCGTCGAGGAATTGCTGCATCAGCCAGCGCGTGGCCGGCCCTGGCTCTTCGTCGCCGCGCCGTATCACGTACAGCGGGAAGCTGAAGGCGCTGCCCTCGGCGATTTGCAACTGCACCAGCCGGCCCGCATCCAGATCCCACTGCACAAACTCCTGCGGCATATTGCCCCAGCCGATGCCGTTGCGTAGCAGCGCGTGCTTGGAGCTGAGGTCGCCCAAGCGCCAGTCACGCAGGGCCAGCACGCCGAAATCCTGTCCCTGCGTCAGCGTGCTGCGGTCGGTCAGCACCAGCTGGGTGTGTTCGCGCAGCACGGCGGTCGGTACGATGCCCTCGATCTGCGCCAGCGCATGGCCGGGTGCCACCACCGGCACCATGGTCACGAAGCCGCACGCCTGGCGCTCGATCACGTCCGGCGTGCCCGGCATCCAGCCGCTGATGCCGATGCGGCAAGTGCCGTCGGCCACCAACTGGGTCACCGCACCCAGCGCCTCGGTGCGCAGGCGCATGGAGACGGTCGGGAATTCCTTTTGGAAGGCGTGCAGTATGCGCACCAGCTTGCAGGTCGAATACATCACATCGACCACCAGCGACACCTCGGCTTCCAGCCCGGCCGACAGCGCCTTGGCGCGGGCGCGCATGCCGTCTACCTTGAGCGAGACGGCGCGGGCGTCGGCCAGCAACGCCTTGCCGGCCTCGGTCAGGGTGGGTTTGCGCTTGCTGCGGTCGAGCAGCTCGACATTGAGCTGTTCTTCCAGGTTGGCGATGGTGTAGCTGATCACCGACTGGGTACGGTGCAGGGCGCGCGCGGCATGGGCGAAACCGCCGTGGTCTATGACGGCAATAAACACGCGCAACTGGTCGAGGGAGGGGAGGCCGGGATCTCTCATGATCGATTTTATCGATAAGTAGGATTTAAATTTACAGTATTTCATCGATATTATAAACGTTTTATGATGATTCCATTCCCTCACCGAAAGGACCAAGCATCATGGCAAACGTACTCCACATCGACAGCAGCGTGCGCAGCACCGGCTCCCTGACCCGCCAACTGGGCAGCGAATTCATCGCCAAGCTGAAAGCAGCTGACGCGTCGACCACCGTGGTCACCCGCGACCTGGCCACCAGCCCGGTACCGCATCTGACCGAACAAATGCTGGGCGCTTACTTCACCCCGGCCGAGCAGCGCAACGCCGAGCAAGCCTTCACCATCAAAACCTCGGACACCCTGGTGGACGAACTGCTGGCTGCTGACACCATCGTGATCGGCGCACCAATGTACAACTTCGGCGTGACTTCCGGCCTGAAAGCCTGGATCGACCACGTAGCCCGCGCTGGCCGCACCTTCAAATACGGCGCCAACGGCCCTGAAGGCCTGGTACACGGCAAAAAAGTGATCGTGTTCGTTGCTACTGGTGGCGCCTACAGCAGCGGCCCAGCAGCTGCTTACGACCACACCACCACCTACCTGCGTTCGGTGCTGGGCTTCCTCGGCCTGACCGACGTTACCTTCGTGGTCGCTGAAGGCGTAGCCATGGGTGAAGCCGCTGTAGCAGAAGCCATCGCCAAGGGCCGTGCCCAGATCGAAGCGCTTGCTGCCTGACGTCGCTCCCGCGTAGGCGGGAGTCCATAGAATGCGTACTTAGCATGGATTCCCGCATTCGCGGGAATGACGCTCTGCGGTATCATGGAGGCTTACAGCAATGGAGCCTCCATGAAACGGAATCTGCATCTCTTGATGATAGACCCGCAGAACGATTTTTGCGACCTGCCAGAGAATTACCGCCCGCTTGACCCGGTCACCCGCCAGCCACTTGCGCCGGCCTTGCCAGTACCGGGCGCACATCAGGACATGCAGCGCCTGGCGGCCCTGATCAATCGCGGCCGCGCCGGCCTCAGCGCCATGAGCGTCACGCTCGATTCGCATCACCGTTTCGACATTGCCCACCCCATCTTCTGGATCGCCGCCGATGGCGCGCCAGTCAATCCGTTCACTGAAATCACTGCCGCCGAGGTCCGCGCGCAGAAGTACACGCCGCGCCATCCCGCCGCCTTGCCGCTGGCGCTGAACTATCTCGACCAGCTGGAAGCGGCCGGCCGCTACAAGCTGATGGTATGGCCGGTGCACTGCGAAATCGGCAGCTGGGGCAACAACGTCCACGCCGATGTACACGCCGCTTACGGCCATTGGGAAGAAGCTTCGCTGGGCATCGTCGCCAAGCTGGCCAAGGGTTCCAATCCGTGGACCGAGCACTACTCGGCAGTGCAGGCCGAAGTGCCGTACGCCGACGATCCCGACACCCAGTTCAACACCAAATTCGTGCGCACCTTGGCCGAGGCCGACCGCATCTACGTGGCCGGCGAGGCCGGCAGCCATTGTGTGAAGGCCACGGTCGAACACATCGCCGATTACTTCGAACAGGAATACGGCGCCGACGCGTTGCGCAAGCTGGTGCTGCTGACCGACTGCATCAGCCCGGTCACCGGTTTTGATGCGCAGTACCAAGCCTTCCTGAGCGCCATGCAGGCGCGCGGCGTGCAGTTGCGCAGTAGCGAACAAGTGCTGCCGGAGTTGCTGGACAACGCTGCGGAGAGCGCATGAAGCAGCCCATCGTCCGTAGCCTGCTGGAGACGGACCTGTACAAATTCACCATGTGGCAGGCGCTGCTGCATGGCCATCCGAACTCGCATACCGAGTACGAATTCGTGTGCCGCAATACGCCGCAGTTTCCGCTGGCCGACCTGCGTGAAGAAGTGGAACGCGAACTGGACCACCTGTGTTCGATGAGCTTCCGCGACGACGAACTCAGTTATCTGCGCTCGCTGCGCTACATGAAGAGCGACTTCGTCGACTTCCTCACGGTGTTCCGCTTCCAGCGCAAATTCATCGACGTCGCTACCGACGGCGACACGCTGACCATCCGCGCCGCCGGCCCGCAAGTGCACGTGATGGGTTTTGAAATCTATGTGCTGTACATCGTCAACGAGTTGTATTTCCGCCGCTTCGATGCCGAGGCTGCGCTGACCGAAGGCCGCGCGCGCCTCAGCGCCAAGATCGCCGCACTGAAAGCCTTCAGTGCCGAAGCACCGCGCCGTTTTCCGTTCGAGCTATCCGACTTCGGCACGCGCCGCCGCTACTCGGCCGCTTGGCACGATGAAGTGGTGCAGCGCCTGGCGCGCGAAGTGCCCGAGTATTTCAAGGGCACCTCCAATGTCTACCAAGCCATGCAGTTCGGCCTGATCCCGATCGGCACCATGGCACATGAGTATATGCAATCGTTCCAGGCTTTCGGCGTGCGCTTGCGCGATTTCCAGAAAGCCTCGCTGGAAGCGTGGGTGCAGGAATATCGCGGTGACCTCGGCGTGGCCCTGACTGACGTGGTGGGTATGGACGCCTTCCTCGACGACTTCGATCTGTATTTCGCCAAGCTGTTCGACGGCCTGCGCCATGACTCCGGCGATCCGGTGGTGTGGGGCGAAAAAGCCCTCGCGCACTACGCCGCGCTGCGCATCGATCCCAAGACCAAGCGGCTGGTGTTCTCGGACGGCCTGAATCTCGATAGCGCCATCGCGCTATACCGCCATTTCAACGACCGCATCATGACCGGTTTCGGTATCGGCACCCACCTGACCAACGACGTCGGGCTGGCGCCGCTCAACATCGTGATGAAGCTGGTGTGCTGCAACGGCCAGTCGGTGGCCAAGCTGTCCGATGCGCCGGGCAAGACCGTGTGCAAGGACGAGACTTTCCTGGCCTATCTGCGCCAGGTGTTCAATCATCCAGCGGCCGCATGAAGGCGCTGTTCCTGCTGAACGGCGGCGTGTATGTGGTGGTCGGCGTGATGCTGCTGCTGGTGTGGCAGCGCCACCGCGCCCAAACCTTCGCGCGCGACATGGGCTGCTCGACCCTGTTTGCTGCGCTGCTGCCGCTGGGCTACCTGCTGTACACCGAAGCGCCGGCGCCGTGGCAGTCGTTGGGCTTGCCGGTGGTGGTGGTGGGCGCGATTCCCAACCTGCTGTTTCTCGCTTCCGGCGCCATGCAGCTGTCGGGCCGCAGCCTGCCGCGCGGCGCCGTCGCTTTGGTGATCGCGCTGGCGCTGGCGGCCTTGCTGCTGCCGCCCGACCACGGCAAGCTGCTGTACTGGTCGCTGTTCAATATGAGTGTACTGGTGACGGTCGGCACGCTGGCCACGCACTGGCTGTGGCGCACCGGCGCCGCCGTGCGGCTGGCCGGTCCGCTGCTGATGGCGCTCGGCCTGAACCAGCTGCTGGTGGTAGCCTACGGCGAGCAGGGCCTGGCGCCCAACATCATCATCGCCACCGTGTTGCGCGCCATGATAGGCGTGGTGTTCGTGCTGTCGGCGCTGGATGGCGCGCTGCGCGAAGCGGGCAAGCTGGCCTCGCGCTTCCAGCTGCTGACCGAGCACTCGGTGCAGGGCGTGGTGGTGACCGACGGCGCGCGCATCCTGTACGCGAATCCGGCAGTGCGGCAGATCTACGGCATGCCGCTCGGCCTTGGCAACTACGTGCAGTTTGCTGACTTGCCGGCGGAAGCCTTCAGCGATGAGCTGCTGCAGCGTTATCACAGCCAGCTGCAGCGCGGCGACAGCGACCTCGCCAACTGGGAAGGGCGGCGGGCGGTGGCTGGTGGCCGCGAACTGGAGCTGCGCTTCGAAGCGTGGCGGGTGGAGTGGGACGGCCAGCCGGCCACGCAAATCCTGATCACCGACGACACTGAGCGCAACGCCGCCGCGCGCGAGCTGCTGTACCAGGCCACGCACGACAAGCTGACCGGCCTGCCGAACCGCACCGTGCTGCTGCAGCGCCTGAAAGAACACTGTTTCCGCGCCGACGGCTCGCTGCACTGCACGCTGGTGGTGCTGAATATCGACCGCTTCAAATTGTTCAACCAAAGCCAAGGTCACGTGGCCGGCGACCAGGTGCTGAAAGCTTTCGCTGCCCAGTTGCACCAGGTGCTGGGCACGCGTGCTGAGCTGATGCGGCTGGGCGGCGATGAATTTGCCATCGTCGATCCGGATGGCGCTGGCGAGATGGCGCGCGACATCGCGGCGCGCTTGCAGGCGGCGTGCGCGCGGCCGATCAAGCTGGCCGGCGGCGATTACGTGATCGACGCCTCGATGGGCATGGCGCTGTTCCCCGAACACGCCGGCAACGCCGAAGCGCTGCTGCGCGCGGCCAACGCCGCCATGTACCAGGCCAAGCGCATCCCCGGTACGTCGCTGGCGCTGGCCGAGCGGCACTTTGAGCAAATGTCCAGCAGCGCGCTGGAAAACGAACAGGCGCTGCGCAAGGGCATCCGTAACCACGAGCTGTATCTCGACTACCAGCCCAAGATCGACGCCGCCAGCGGCCGTTTGCTGGGACTGGAGGCGCTGGCGCGCTGGCAGCGGCCCGGCGTCGGGCTGGTCAGCCCGGTGGACTTCATCGTGATTGCCGAGCGCACTGGTTTGATCTCGGAACTGGGCGCCATGCTGCTGGAGCGCGCCTGTCGCCAGATCGCCGCGTGGCGGCTGGAACTGGGTGCGTGCGTGCCGGTGGCGGTCAATGTCTCGCCGATGCAGTTGCTGAACCAGGGCTTCCCGCAGTTGGTGGAGCGGGTGCTGCGTGAGACCGGCATTCCGCCGCAATGCCTGACGCTGGAAATCACCGAAAGCGCGGCGGTGGAAAACCTTGCCGACACCCAGACCCAGCTGCAGCAACTGCGCAACCTTGGCATTGAAGTGGCGATGGATGATTTCGGCACCGGCTTCTCCTCGCTCA
This sequence comes from Duganella flavida, assembly GCF_009857445.1. Taxonomy (GTDB): domain Bacteria; phylum Pseudomonadota; class Gammaproteobacteria; order Burkholderiales; family Burkholderiaceae_D; genus Rugamonas; species Rugamonas flavida. Next base: position 58,119 of record NZ_WWCN01000012.1, on the reverse strand, counting down.
GCATGCTGCGCGAGTTGCCGCTGAGCACTTTGAAAATCGACCGCGGCCTGATCTCGCCGCTGCCGGCGCCGGATGCGGTGGCAGTCGTGACGGCAATCTGCCGGCTGGCGTCAGCGCTGGACTTGCAGGTGGTGGCCGAGGGCATTGAAACGCTGGAGCAAGCGAATGCCGCGCGTGACGCTGGCTGTCACGCCTTGCAGGGCTATTTCTATGCGCGGCCACTGGCCGTGGCCGACGCCGGCGCCTGGATGGTACGCCAGTTCAGCAACGGCACAGATTGTGCGGCCGGCAAGGGCGCGGCGGCGCTAGCTTAAGTATTTCAGGCTTCGCGTGCGCCGTAGCCACCCATGATGGTATCGGCCTTGTCGCGGTCGTCGTCATCGTAGATATCCACGGTCAGCATGGCGCCGCTGCGTTGGCGCGCGGCCGCCGCAGCCGCCGGTCCGCCCGGCGTGAGCGAGTCGAGCAAATTGCCGACCGTGCTGGTGGCCACGCTGGGCGGCAGCGTGGTGTGCTTGGTCAGCTTGACGCTGGACTGCGGAAAACCGCTGGACAGCAAGGCGCTGCGGGCGCTCTCGGCGTCGGTCAGCTGCTCGAAATTGCGATGGATGGTGCGGGTCATGATGGCCTCCTGCTGAGACACATGGTGCGCGATGGGGGCTTAGAAGCCGGCCACCACGGTTGTGAAATGCTCTACCTTGGGCGGCTGCGCGAAGTGGCTGCCGACTAGCCCGCGCCAGTCCTGGAAGCCGGCACTGCCGCGAAAATCGACCGTGTGATGTTCCAGCGTCTGCCAGCCGATCACCAGATGGTAAGTGTCCGGCACTTCGATATCGCGGTCAAGGCGCATCGACAGGCAGCCGGCGGCAGCCTTGAAAATCGGTACGGCCTGGGCGACGGCGGCCTGGAAGGCGTCATGCTCGGTGGGCTTGATGTACAACTCGGCGACTTCGTAAATCATGGCAATTCCTGGCTGGTTGGGACAATAGCGCGAATGCTCTATTGTGCCTCAACTGGCGGCACCGTGCGCAGGATGAAACGCATGGCCTGTTGCGCCAGCTCCGGCACATCGGCGCCGCTGCCCGGCTTGTACCACTGCACCGTCCAGTTGAGCGCGCCGAACACCAGCAGGCGGTCGAATTCCGAGGGCAGGCCCCAGGCGCCGGAATGGTGCAGTGCGGCGATAGCCTCGTCCCAGACCGCCTCGTAGCGGTCCTTGAGCGCCACCAGGCGCGTGCGCGAGGCCTGGTCCAGCGAGCGCCATTCATACAGCAGCACGGCAATGAAATGGTGGTCGGGCGCGAGCAGGGTGTGCAGGTGGGTCTCGACCAGCCGGTGCAGCCGGGCGCTGGGCGCCAGCGGCTGCACGGCGATGGCCTCGATCTCGGCCAGCGCGCGCTGCAAGCCTTGCTCCATGATGGCGGCCAGGATGTCCTGCTTGGTCTTGAAATGGTAGAACCAACTGCCGGCCTGGATCCCGGCGGCGGCGGCGATATCGCGCACGGTGGTGTTGTCATAGCCCTTGGTGCGGAACAACAGGGCGGACTTCTCGATCAGTTCGGCGCGCAAGCCGCCGCCTTCCCCTTTCTGGGGACGCCCGCGTTTCTTCGGGCCGGGGACAGCTAGGACGGCGGCATCGGGCATGGCGGTGTCGGGCGCTGGAGGGATAACACTGCCATTTTAATGCAGTGTTGGTATCACGTTCACAAAACTACGATCGTGTGCTGCGGCGCAACAACAGCACACCTTTGCCTCAGATCAGAATCGGCCAAAATTCCCGTCCTAAGCTCGTCGGTATGACCGAGGAAGCGACCATGAACGCATTGGCTCAGCTTGACAATGGCAATCGTGCTGCGGAGGATGAGGAGATGGATACTGCAATCGACCTGCTCAGGCAGGACATGGGCGCCCGATTCGACGAAGGCAACGCCCGCATCGCCGACTCGCACAAGGAGGCGATTGAAAACACGCGGCTGGTTGAAGCCCAAATTGACGAGTTGCGCAGGGAAACCACGGCACGTATCGAAGCGCTGGCGCGGGAGACTACTGGGCGCTTTGATGCGTTGTTTGCCGAAAGCAGGCGGAGTGCAGACCGCAGTGACGTGCAGTTCCGCTGGCTGGTGAGCCTGATCGCTGCCACGTTGCTGGGGATGGCCAGCTTGCTTGTCAAAACAGGCCACTGGTAAGGAATTGGTGCCGGTATATTTCCCGACCGCCGGCGCCGGTAGTAGCCGCCCGTAGGGGCTAATTAGTCGTTCCATGTGAGAACTGCTGCCATCATAACGGCCGATTGTTACGGGCATTTGACGTGGATGGCGGGTAATTGCAAACTACGGTAAAATAGTAAGTCTGTGGGGCCGACCTGGTTTCGACGTGGGTTGCAAAGCAGAGCAGGGCATACCGAGGCCTGGTTACCTCGTAAATACACCCAGAAATCAATAACTGCAAACGATAACTCGTACGCACTGGCAGCCTAAGGGCTGTTAGCTCCTAAACGCTTCTTCCCTGGGGCGGACCTTTAAAAGTCATGGAGTCATTTACAGGGAATCGCGCTGTGACGGGTCACTTGAAGCAGCGCTAAATCTAAGGTGAATCGCTGGTACGTAACGTGCACATCCGTGCCGTGCCGGTTAAATTAAATGATAGTGCTAAGTATGTAGAACTGTCTGTAGAGTGCTTGCGGACGCGGGTTCGATTCCCGCCGGCTCCACCACTTATACGTTTTAAGCAAGCTCAGTAGTACAAAAAACCCGCCTCCGAGCGGGTTTTTTACTATGAGAGCCCGTCCAGCATGGTGCATGAACGTCCGCCGCCATCCAACTACGAAGTGGGGTAACTTCAAAGGGTAGTTGCTGCAAGCGGCAAGTCGTTACCCCAATTGCCGCCGCTGCCCCCGCAGTGTCCTCACATCCCGCACTTTCGAGGGCACTCAGTCAATGTGAGGTGCATCAAGTCTGCGCTGGAACTTTCGATGGGATGGGTAACTCCAATGCGTCAATGGAGGTACCCCATGCCACTCACCGACGTAAAAATCAAGAATGCCAAGGCGGCGGACAGGCCGTACAAGCTGTACGACGAGCGTGGGCTTTTTCTCATCGTCACGCCGAACGGTGGCAAATGGTGGCGCTTCAAGTATCGGTTTGCTGACAAGGAAAAATTGCTTTCTCTCGGCGTCTACGCTGATATCGGACTGAAAGACGCCAGAGAGAGGCGTGACGAGGCGCGACGGATGCTAGCGTATGGCATTGATCCGGGTCTGCATAGGAAAGCACAAAAAACTGCCAGGCAAGCAGAGGCTGCGGGTAGTTTCGAGTTTGTTGCAAGGGAATGGCATGCGAAGTATGCGCCCATCTGGGCAGACCACCATAGTGACCGAATTCTGCGTCGGCTGGAGCGGGACGTGTTTCCGTGGATTGGCGAGCTTCCGATAGCCGACGTCACCGCTCCAGAGGTGCTATCCATCGCCCGGCGAATAGAGCAGCGTGGAGCGCTTGAAACGGCCCATAGAGCGGTCGGCAACTGCGGACAGGTGTTCCGCTATGCCGTGGCCACTGGACGCGCCTATCGCGATCCTACGGGAGATTTGAGGGGGGCTTTGCCGCCGGTGCGCGGGACGCATTTCTCAGCGCTGACTGAACCTGCCAGAGTAGCCGGATTGCTGCGCACTTTGGATGGCTATGAAGGTTCGTTGGTGGTCTCATGCGCGTTAAAGTTAGCCCCCATGGTTTTTGTGCGGCCGGGCGAACTACGTACCGCCAGATGGTGCGACTTTGACCTGACTGGAGCAGAGTGGCGGTTTCATGTTTCAAAGACAGATACTGAACACATTGTTCCGTTGTCGGTGCAGGCGCTCGCCATCCTGCGAGAAGTCGAATCATTGACGGGCGATGGGCTGTACGTTTTTCCCAGCGCTCGAAGCAGTGACCGTCCGATGAGCGATAACGCGATTTTGGCCGCAATGCGCCGCATGGGTATTCAAAAAGAGGAGATGAGCGGGCATGGTTTCCGTGCTATGGCCCGCACGATCTTGGATGAAGTCCTTGGCGTCCGGCCAGACCTGATCGAACACCAACTGGCGCACGCGGTCAGGGATCCTAACGGCAGAGCATATAACCGTACCGCACACTTACCAGAACGTAAAAAAATGATGCAAAAATGGTCAGATTATCTCGATCAGCTAAAAAACGATCAGTTGGGAGAATAATGTTTGCTACGATGAGTTTAAAATTTGGCGACCGCTGTTCCCGCCCCATTGCTGCCGGTCGGCAAATGCTTTCATATTCGATCCAACCCAAACGCAGATTTAACCGCTCCGCTCCAATTCCGTTTGTAGAACGGTTTTACCTGTTGAATAAAATATTGACTCAGTCCTTGGTCATGGCGTTCGATACGAACGAGATCAACTGGCTCTCCGCCGGGTGCGGTATCTCCAGCAACCACACCAGCCTCTCGAATAATTTTCTCAATATTTTGCTCGGCTTCGATACCAATTAAAAGGTGCGGCTTTTCGTCTTGCGAAGGATTATGCATTAGTGCCAAATAGGCAGCCTTTACGTTGCTTCGTTTGGAAAACAACGCAGCCAAAGAGTCCGTCATCTGAGAGGGATATTTTTCTGGTTGCCCAAGTAGAACCTTTGTCTCTTCAGTCGTTATTCGCTTCTCTGGCAGGCGATTGACGCCATTGGAAAGTAACGCCTCAATTTCATTCGGAAAGAATTCCTTTCCATAAGGCGATTTTGGATTTAAAAAGAACGACGCTCCCTTGGTCATTTCAAACAAAGCCCTTGCCGGCAGCTCCATAAAGGAGCTCTCTGTTTCTATAGCTTTTTGCAAAGTATTCAGCGAAGTGAAAAAAGGAATGAAAGGGGAATCATCACTATTCACCCAATTTTGAATCGATATTTTTTCGCCAGCCTCCAGCTTTTGTACTCCATTAGAAAATTCATCCTGTGGGCTGAGGATGTAAACTGATGATTCGAGCAAAATACTATAAAACTGGCCGATGACTAGGAGTATCTGCTGCCAAACGGAGAGCCACCTCAAGTGAATTTTCTTGCATATCTACCATATGATTTCTTAAAAATTTTTGTGTCTGTTATTGCCGGTTGCCGCCAAGATCTATTTGCCTCGAAGTAGGCTTTTGCATATTCTCCACATCGCGCCTATAAATGCTCCGTTTAGTAGAGCACCTCCCACGATCACTGTAAGGATAAACAATGGGCTATGCATCTTCATCGCAATAAAACTCCAAGGTGCTCCAGCTAGCAATACTATTGGACCGATGCCGAAAGGGATCATTAGAGCAAGTCCACCTCCTCCAGCCGGTACGCCGATGAGGATATCGAATAGAATTAACATTAGTGAAATTAAACCACAGCCTAGCAAACCAACTGCAGCATAACAAGTGCCTTTAATCGCTCCCTGAACGACAGGTTTTGAGTCGAAGGCAGCGAAGCGAAACATAGAATCCTCTATTTCTGTCCGAGCGGCAGTTTCCGGCCGAACTTGGCCGTCCGTACTTACGATAACTGCACCGAAAACGTAAGTGTTGTGGATGTGCATACCAGTAACCAGTTTGCTAGGGCAAACGGCCTTGCCAAACAATAAAGCCAATTTGCGCGAGTGTACAGACAGGTACCACGGCGCCGCCGCATAGAGCAAGGCGTTTAAGAAGCGCAGGTTCAAGCATCCATAGCCCCACCATATCAACACGACGGACGCCGAAAACGAAAAAATAAGCAGGCATGGCGAATGCAATCGCGGCAACCACGAGCCACAAAGAACCTCCAGTATCCACGCCCGGACCGACTATCAGCCCAAGTAGGCCCACATAAAGTCCGGTCAATGAAGCCGATTTGTTCGTGGCGCAGATTTTCATAACAATTTTTTACGTTGAACAAGACAAAAAAGATGGCATTTTCGACAAATGGCAGCTCCTGGCCGATAACGATCGGATTCAGAAAAAAACGAAGTATAAAAAAGAACCTACAACCTCAACCGTAACCCAGATCAATGCCATCATGTGCCAACGTTTAGGATTTTGCTGATGCCGCGTGCGCTTATATGAAAAATACGCAGTTCCAATTAGAAGACTAACCACAGCAATTCCGAAAGCTACGATCGACATTATCGCTAAACCGATCGCATCTCCACTATAAGGATGTCCGGCATTCCGTGCCTCCATCAATTGCATAAATGAAACTAGCGCTGCTAACAGCGGGAGTCCGCCCAATACGGCTCCGCCTGCTATGCAGTTCGCTACCCATCCATTCAAAGTTTGCATGTGGAGCGCATTTCCTATCAATGTCTGTTCTTGGCCGGTTGCAGCATTATCGCTCGACAACTTGAACCGTATGCTCGTGGCCGGTTTCAAACATTTGCGCGAACGCGACCACCTCTTCTAGCGATTCGTTCCGATGGCAGGTAGTGATGATGAGATGCTGTCCACTCCCATCCGTGCCAACGCAAATCCAGTCCAGAGCATCCTCCCATTTATCGGCGTCTTGGCCGAGTACACAAAAGAGCTCAATACGGTCCTGAAGCAATTCGCGTAGAAACCCATCGTCCTGCTCGGAACGATATCCGGATTTCGAAAACAAAACAATTTTTCCAGAGTAAGCCATATTTTCAAAGCGTCCGCATTTGGCCGTTAAAAGTCTGCCAATTCGTAAAACCAGGATGGATAAGCATCATGGCTCGCATAGTGGCACACAAACTCTACTTTGGTCTCCTGGGATGCTTGTTTTCGAGAAATCATTTCCAGCAATTCGTCTATTCCAGAAGCCTCGAGAAAGTATGTAAAACCTTGTAATTTCGCCTCATCAGGAATTCCATAGGCTGGTGTGAGCGTTGTGATGATCGCTTCGCTCTCTCGGACGAACGGGGCGCGTGCGCAGACAACCGCACCTTCAGGCATTTGCCTAGTTAGGAAAATCGCATCAGAGAGCTGCATTCAGGTTTATGTCTTTAAGATTTATTGCATAGATTGCTGACGGTTCGGAACTGGCCGGTGTCAGACCATTATAATTTTCGGTTCACCGACATCGATAGTCACTATCAGACGGTATCGATAGCCGCAAAGGTTATCGACAACACTGCGCATGAACCCTGGAAATAACAATACTGGACAAAACACCTGCAAGAACAGGACCCAGCTCCGAAATTTCTTACCTTTTCTTAGCTCGATGCCGTTACTCCACTCCTTGTGAATCCAGTAGCCGTCGGAAATCAGCTGTTCAAGTTCGTCTCGTGTGGCAGGGGAAATCTCTCTGCGGAACTGATGTTCTTCCAAACTCATTGGGTCAATTTACCTGATCAGATTTCGGATGGCAGCTTTTGGCCGTATGCCGTCTCGGTAATTTCATCCATGATAATCAATATCGCCGCAGGTAGGATCAATATCCTTAACGTGGTCAACTGGCGGCGATTGGAAGAGTGGGACGTGCTCACGTGCTAAGTACCAGGTTAGGTAAGCACCGAATATTGGCACAAGCAAGATAAGAGCTGCTTGTGCCCACCGTTGCGTGGGCTCGTAAAATGGCGAGGCCAATACCTTTCGCACGGCGATTGCGTCTAGGGCAAGCGTCACCACAGCGAGCGCTAGGAGAATCCATCCGGTTGAAGTAAGTGTGCTCATATCTTTCTTGAAGGACAGCTTTTGGCCGAACACGCCACAGGCCGGTTAGGATAACAGCTTGCTCATCTGCAAAACTCACCAATTTCCACGCCAGGCCAGCGCCGCGCCGTCGGGACATTTTCTAACGGTAATTAACTACGACGCCGGCGGATCGGTGGGGGTATTCGCCTCGCGCAGGAGTCGGCTACGCCGCCTGACGGCTTCCTCGTTGTCTGGAGTACCCTCGCGATAGCTAGAGGCCGCGCCGCCGCGAGCAGGCCAATCGCAGCTGCATCCGGAGCAGCCGTCCAGGATTTTCAAGAATTCGTGGCACGACCAATTGGAACCGCCGAGTGGAGTATCGCAACCAGAGGCATGGCAACCACCGGTATCGCAACCACCACAGTCGATATAGCCAGATTGCCGTTGCATCCGCATCCCCATCGACCGCGAACCCTTTGCAATTCGATTCGCCATTCCGCATCGCGCAAGCCGACGGTCCAGAACGAAAAGTCCATCCCAAACCCCAAAGCGCCGGATTGCGCGATAGCCGAGCTCCGAACAGCTAGCGTCGCTCGTGTAAGCGGCGTAAGCGCAGCAAAAGCCTTTATGTGGCGAAATGTTCCGTTGATAGAACTTAATTGCGGTAAGGGCCAGTGCTTTCATTTGCTCCTTATACTACAAAATCACCAAGTTCTTTAAGGAGTCGTACGGGCGGAAGCGCAGGCTGTCAATTGCCGAATATACGTCTCTAGCATTAGTGACCAGAATCGCAAAGACTTCATTGGATTCAAAGTTTTCAACAAAAAACTCATTTTTTACACTCGTCTGACCGGCGGCTACTGGCCGATTGCGCACAGCTAACGAGCTGCGTGAAATTCCTCGCGAAGTCTAATGACAATGTGGTTGTCCTTCGGGTTCTTGGGCTCCAGTTGGATGCTGCATTGAAAATCGTCATATGTAATCCAAAACCGCCCCCCCGTTGACTTCGACGTCAACCAAGCATTCATCACACGTCATGACCGGCTTAGTTGTCGGGTGAGCATCCAATCTCGATATCCACATCTTTGAAAGAATTGGAAATTCCTCCCAGGCAGCGTGTGGCTCAAGCACTAAAGCCAACCCTCCGCTCGCCATTTCAACTGTTTCAAACTGTTCCATGCTTTCCTAGTCTGCTATTGGCCGGACGCTGCCGAAGCAGGGTTCACGGTTTGTCGCTGCGAGGCCGAAGCAGACCTAAAGGGGAAGTAGGAGCCATCCTCTTTAGAGTTCATATTGGCCTTATGACCTGGGCTTAGCGCCGCTGTTGAAGCGCACGTTCGATTTTTTGGTCGGTTTTGAACTGCGACAGGGAGTAAACTGCCCATATGGCTGCGGGAATCCAACCGATGACAGTTAGCTGAAGCAGCAAGCAGACGATGCCGGCAAACGGACGGCCGATAGTGAAGAAACTGAGCCAGGGAAGGACGAGAGCAAGCAGTAAACGCATAGTGCGAAAGCCTTTGTTTAAATACCTCTGAATGCGCGAGGTGCCGCTTTGAGCTCATGCTCGGCGCAGTATAACGAAATTGCGACGTGGCAATTGTCGCTGGATGTCACGAATGCATGACTCTCCGTGTCGGCGCTGGTCTTGGCCGAAAGCGCCAACTCTAGTCGTCGATATCCCAAAGCTGCTCCATTTGCTCTTTGCCCCAGGTTTGTTTGCAGAGCCGCCATAGAACAAATCCGAAAACAATCACAGCAATTCCAATAGCCAGATAGTTTTCGGAATCGGATAGTGAGCTTTGCAGCCCCCAGCCGTGAGGGTGTAATGCTGAGCGCACAAAGAGGTAGGATACAGCTCCTATCAATCCCGCAGCAGCTGTGCGAAGGATGAATGCCATTCAAAAGCCTTCCTAAAGCGGTGCTATCGATTCAAAATTCCACTGGCCGGTACTGGCCGAAATTAGACAGCCGCTCAGGCTTACCAACTGGGAAGCTCCGGCATCATACGTAGGCGTGCTTCCGGTAGCTCCAGTTCGAGTTCTCGAAGGCGCTCTTCGTGTCGAGGTCCCAGCACGCGTAACTCCCCATTCACTCGTTCAATGAGTATTGGTACATTACCGAGCAAAGAAAATTCAATCTTGGTACGGTCCGCAATAAACTCCGGTGCGTTGTAGAAGAATACCCACCCATACGGCAGAGCAACCACTTTTTCTCTGTCCAATACTGCTTGCCCATCGGTTGCGACAGAAATCCAACATTCGGCAATCTTCTTGGCTGCACTAAATATCATTAGCTCGTCCTAGCTTTTCACTAACTGTTTCCACTGTCGGCTCTTGGCCGCTTACAGCCTGTCGTTGGATAACTCTATTTCACTTCGGACGTCATTGGGAACATTGGTCCATGCCGTCTGCCCCCCAACGTGCAACTGAACATTCATTTCGTCCTCCAGCACTTCGCTGAGGTGAGCAAACCAATGGGCAAAGCGTTTATCGTTCTTCATACCAAGCTTGAAAGCACCAGCGATATTGTCCCAATAAACTCCGGCCGCAGCACGATAAACGTACTGATAGGAGGGACTGCCGCCGCCTTCTAATCCGACCACCAACAACGAATCGTCAGGTGCAATCTCAATGTTCGAGACGGTTTCTAACTTCATTCAGATATCACTCCCCGAGTGTGGGTCCGTTATTGGCCGAAAGGACGCATAGCTTACTGGAGCGACCATACGTAAGTCATCTGCATCCACCGAGGCTCGATTGTATCGGCAGGAAGTTTGAATTGGCATTTAGCAATGCTATAAAAAGTTTCCTTGTCGAACTCACGAAAACGTGTCTATCCTGGCCAATTCTACCCGCCGCGTTCCTGCACAAGGCGTTTGGTCAGGCGTTCGCTGGCTTCCGCAGCATACGCACGACATCCATTGGAGTCGATGAGCGGATTGCTGTCCGGCGTGCGAGCTGCCGCCTTTTCAATCACATCAGTAAAGCCCGGGTGTACTGGAATAATGATGTCGCACTTTAGCTCCGCGACCTTGGCGATGCTTGCCGCGAATGAGGCTGAGATATCTGGCGTATTGCCATTACCGGTGAACTTAAAATCGCCGCTTGCGTAAGAATTGAGACTATCGGCAAACACTACATCGAGGCATCGCTGACCTTCACACGAAGCCCAGATCCAGGTTGTGCTACCCGGCGTATGGCCCGGCGTCATGTGAGCGGTCACGCTAATTGGGCCGACCTTTAGAATTTCTCCGTCGCGAACCACTTTAACCTTCGCCACCTTGGCGACATGCACCACCGGATCGGCCTGATACTGTGGATCGTCCAGGCCGTTGGTGCCGCTCTGCAGAGCCAGCGCACCCGAGCGGCTAGCGGCCACGACTGCGCCGCTGGCACGCTGCAGCGCCGCGATCCCTCCTGCGTGATCCCAATGGGCGTGCGAGTTAACGATGAGTTTCACGTCCTTCATCCGAAAGCCCAGCGCCTTGATGTTCGCCTCTATTAGTGGCGCCGATTGCGGTAGCCCCCCATCAAGAAGAATGTGGCCCTTGGGTCCGGTTAGCAAAACGGATGACAGCCCATCGACGCCAACGTACCAAGTGTTTCCGTACACATTGAACGGTTTGATCGGCTTGTTCCAATCTGCGCAATCTTCGCAGTTCACAGGGACGTCGTGCGCCTGTGCGCTACCGGTCGCTGCAGCCACGACCAGCACTAATTTCGCTACCATCTTCATACTTTTATTTCTTAGGTTAATAATGTGCTGTCCAATGTCGCGAAGACCGCTAATGGCCGTCAGATGCCGAACTTGTTTTTAACGGCTGCTTCCAGTTCGGGCAATCCCAAGCCTCCGCGCTGCCAAAATGCGAAAAAAAGCTCCAGTGTGTCAGCAGTAGCTCCCATATCCATTGGGTGTAGGACGCATATGGCCGTTCTGATTTTCAAAACCTCTGGCTCGCTGGACTGATCCCGCCCTTCAATGGCTTGCCAAAGGTGTACACGCTCGCCAATAACTTCCTCAGCACCTGCCACGCCAGTGATGAATCGATTTGCTATTGCCGCAGCGGATCTGGCAATCTCAGGTAATTGCTGCGTAACTCTTCCGAGCGCTTCAATCATAAATCTCTGAGCTAAAAATTGCTCTGCCGGATCATCCAGATCGACGACAACCGAAATAGTTGCAAACAGTTTCGTGCTCAACTTTCACCTTATGTTTTAATGACTTCTCGGTGCCTTACGTCGGGCCGCCTGTCCGTCAGCGGCATAGTAACGCAATGTGCCTACCGCCAGTACGAACGTGTTTCACAGAGCCCGAACCGATTTGCCATCTTATTCCACGAGCTCGCACGCCCTTGAAGAAAAATGAGTTGCCCATATTCGTCCATAGTTGTTTCACGTCCTGATCTGAGCAGTCACTCATCATAGAATGCATCGAAGTCATTCTTGGATAGTGGTGGCAACAGATATGCTGAGTAATCGAAACCGGTGGCGCCGCAAACGGTTTGCCCAGATAGGTTTTCAGGCCGTCGGCGCGCACTCTGGCGATAGCACCACCGGTCACTTTTACGAGGGGCTGGGTAGGTCGGTGGCGTGCCCGCCACGGGTCGCGAGGGCCGTCAAGCAAAACGCGATTACGCCGATCGCATGAAAAGACGTCATTGCTGATTCTCCAATTGTTTGAATTACGGGGGACTGTGGTGGGGCGATGCCTAATCCGAGACCTGTGGAAACAGGGTGAAATCGGGCAGCGGATGCTCCTTCAGTTCCGCCTCGCTACCGATGCGCAGCGCGGTCGCTGGCGTGCCGTTGAACACGGGCCATGCCGGCAGGCCTTTTCCGGTCGGAGCGCCGGTGCTGGCAAACTGGATTACGGTGTCGGCCAGACGTGAGGCTAACTGCCGGTCTGCAGGCGTCCACGCGCGTCCGTCGGTGTCCAGGTTGTCGAACAGGTATTGAATCTCCACGCCATGACCAGCGCCGCAGCCCCAGTCGCATGGCGTCGGTGGCGTGGCCGGGCGGTGGGCGAAGTAGTAGACATACGGTTTGGCATGGCCGTATTTCGCCTGCAGTGCAGCCCAGTACTCCATGCGCCAGCCCCACCAGTCGTTGGTTAGTTGGTGAATGGACGCGACAGCTTGCGCGTCGCTGCCGCCCGGGTAGCTCGCCAGCATACGCTCGGACGGCGCGTGACCCAGCAGCGTGGCCACCAGTTCACGGTGTTTGGTGGCGTTGATTTCTTGGGTGCCAAGGATTTCTCCTGCAAGGTCCTTTCCTTCTTCGGCAGTCCAGCCCACCAGCAGCGGCACATCGTTCTGATGGTGGTTGCGGTAAATGGTGGTCAGATCGGCGTGCAGCAGGTAGCCGTCCACAAAGGTGCGCGGCAGCCACGCCGGCTTCTGCATGTCCTTCACACTCAGCTTTCGCAGATCGGCCAGATGTTCTGCGCCGACGGACTTGGCGAGCGCGAGGCCTTTCGCTTCGGCCTCGGATTTCTGGTTGAAGCGGTGACTGTCGTCAGGCCGGATCGGCATGGCGTCGTTGCCGCTTTCGGCCACGGCACGCTGGAACAGGCCTTTGGCCAGTGGTGAGGCGACCAGCAACCCGACCGATTCGCCGCCCGATGAATTGCCCATGATCGTGACACGCTCAGGGTCGCCGCCGAAGGCCGCGATGTTGTCTTTTACCCAGCGCAATGCCGCGACCTGGTCCAGGATGCCCTGATTGCCGGAGGTGTGCGAGGGCGATTCGGCGCTCAGTTCAGGGTGCGCGAAGAAGCCGAAAATGCCGAGACGATAATTGAGCGTGACGACCACCGCGCCGCGCTTGGCAAGATTGGCGCCGTCTTGGACGGGGACGGCGGCGGTGCCACCATACATGCCGCCGCCATGAATCCACACGATGACGGGCAGCTTGTGCGCTTTTTCAGGTGTCCAGAGGTTCAGGTACAGGCAATCCTCGCTTTTCGGATTCGGGATCCAGTCGGCGGTCTGGGCGCATGCCGGAGAGAAGCTGGTGGTCGACTTCACGCCCGTCCAAGGCAGCACGGGTTGCGGCGCTCGCCAGCGCAAATCGCCGACCGGCGGCGCGGCGAACGGGATACCCAAATAGGTCCTGTGGGTGTCGGACTGGATGCCGACGATGGCGCCACCGGTGACCTTGACCGGACTGGTTAGCGAGGCGGCATGGGGCAGCGGGGCCGCCAGGGCCAGCAAGCCGAAAGTGATCAGGTTGAGCGCGCGTACAGACATCATCATAGATTTTCCTTGCACTGTGAGAAGGTTGTAGTGGTTTTTGACTGGGCCAGACGTTGACGGCGCGCGCTGTTCAGATTCCGGCGTGGCCGCAGCATGCCCGATGGGACCATCGGTTCGACTTCGGCGATCAGTTCGGCCAGGCTTGCGATGGTGGGACTGCCATAGATCGTGACGAGGTCGATATTGTGGCCGTACTGCAAATCCAGCTCGTGCTTGACCGCCATCAGTGCCAGCGAATCGCCGCCCACGTCGAAAAAGTTGGTGCGTTGCCTGATGCCATCGTCACCACCAGCTTGCACCAGAACTCGTGGACAGCATTTCATGGGGCGCGTGCACCGCCTCCAACCGCGCCTTCCCTTCATCGGCCGGCGCAGGCAGGCGCGCGAGGTCGATCTTGCCGTTCTGATTCAGCTGGAAGCTTTCGCATCGTCATCTTGATGAACGTTGTTTCGTTCAATGTCCTATTCTGGCCATTAGCATCACTCATCTTGCTTTTGGTTTGTTGGCGAAATAGAAAAAAGAGCGGCTATTAAAATCGTGAACAGAGTGATGAAGCTGACCTTGAGCCAATCCACTTCCGCCCAACTCTTGTTGTAGCATTCCCAAATGATGGTCCCAAAGCCGCTGCCAACGCCGCCGGCGATAAAATTTTTAAGCCGCATTTTCATCCTGTCTTTCAGTGCGATGTCATCCATTTCTGGCCAAGAGGCGTCTCAGGCAAGGCAAAAACTGCCGTAAAGCATACCAGTTTGCCAACAGGAAAAATGCGTGGATTCTCACTTTTTTTACTGGGTTTTGAGTGAGTACGCCATCTATTGCCCCAAGTAGTTCAATGAGTCTAGTTACCGCTGCGGACGCAGCAAAGGCCCCGCAGGGCAGGTTCCCGTTGAGCACCGCAGGCGCGAATACGGGAAGTGAAGTTAGCAAACCGCAAGGTTAGCTAACTTCACATATCCTGCCCGCTCTTTCTCGGCTATTTTTGCGTCACCTTGTACGCCCGCAGATGCCATTTTGTATATCAAAATGTAACTGGGACGGAACTAGAATGTTATTTTTGCGCCACTTAATGAGATTTTTCGCTCTTCTTGCTCAACTGACGTGGCACTAAGTACATTTTCAAGCGCATCGTCCTGCTACTTATTTTGGCAGCTACAGTCAGAAGTCGATAGTTCGTGCCTTGTCGGTTCGCTTGCTGCGCTTGCCGCTGGTGTTTAGTGATTCCAGGACGAGCAGAGCTTTCGCGCGGTGGTCTATTTCTGACCCGTCGATAAGTGGGGTCACTTTTGGGGTAACTTCTAGAAAAGGGCGCTTGGAATTGTCAATTTTCCCTATGAAGCGATCCAGCGATTCGATTGACGCCGGCTCCACCACTTATACGTTTTAAGCAAGCTCAGTAGTACAAAAAACCCGCCTCCGAGCGGGTTTTTTACTATGAGAGCCCGTCCAGCATGGCACGAACGTCCGCCGCCATCCAAATACGAACTGGGGTCAGTTCATTTCAGGGGCTTTTTCTTTTTGCGCGTGCAAATCGGAACTATGGGAGCATCCAAGAGTGCCGCTCTTCTGCCTGCTATTCGATCGCCTCTAGAGATGCTGTGTTGGGCTTACGCTGATCGACGATTAGACGGAACTTTCCGGCCGATGTACGTGGAATGTAATCAAGAAGACGCAGTTGGACTGTCACATGGGCACCGAAGCGCTGGCGCGCCCGCGTCACGGCGGGCTCAACGTCGTCAAGCGTATAGCCCGGATGCAAGACCACATTAATGCAAATATCATCAAGTCCCTGCTGTACGATTTGCCCTTCTTTCAGTCCTGAAAGATAGTCGAAGATGAAGTCAAGCATGACATGCTCTCTACCGTCCGACGTGACTATCTTATCGGTTTCGCGTCCCACAATTTTCTCTAAAGCGCGGAACTGCGAGCCACATCCACAACGGAACCCCGGTGCTTTCGGTACAACAGCGTCTCCAGTGTAATAGCGGATCAAGGGCATGGCCGCATTGCCAAAGCCTGTACTAATAACCATTGCCGTACCGTTATTCTGTGGGGAAAATTCGACGAAACCACTGTCTTCCATGACGTGATAAGTGCCTTCCGAGCAGGTGCCGATCGAGCTCACGCGCTCCGCTTGGCCGTACCAGTCAAACACGGCCACGCCAAACGCAGCAACAATGTCCCGTCGAACGCCGTCGGACAATGTTTCGGAGGATGTCACAATGCCGCGCAGCTTGCGGCCAAGATAGCGTTTGCCGTTCGCAAGCAGCCAGCGCGCCACACAAGCTATCGAAGAAGGATAGGCCTGAATAATCACAGGATCGAATTCGGTAATCGCTCGTAAATAATGCTCGATCGTGTCGTCCCGGAGGTGAAAAGAGGAACATACCAGCATCTGCTCTGCAACATTATGACGCCAAAATGGCCCCGTCCAGTGCTGCAGCGGTATGATATCGTCGCCACGCAACCATACACGCCGGTCCCCGCGAGACCATCCTGCCCAACGTAACTGACGCTCGATCAACGCGCGCTCGTACGCGGTCGATCTCGGCGTGCGGATGATAGTCATCGGGGATCCTGTGCTACCACTGGTTGCCGTGAAACTACGCAGAAAAACATTTTCAGAGTAAAAATCTTTGCCACCGCTAATTACATCAGCTTTTTGCAAAATGGGCCAAGTCTCGAGGTTAGCGGACTCGACATTTTGCAAGAGATGGCGACGCTGACGATAGAACGGCACATAGGCCAGCGCTTGTCTGGTCAACTGTGTCAGTTCACTCTGCTGCCAGCGTTGAATATCTTCCAAACCGAAGCGTTCGAACGTCGCCACCTGCTTGCGATAACCCTGGATGCCAGCGACTCCCCACATTGCCCTACGTGCGCAGCTGCGCATACTGAGCGCGAGCTCTTGAGTAGACCTATGTACCGCACTAAAAGCGCCTGGGCGTCCCATGGCAACATTTATATTCTTCATGGAAATAATCAAAAACATAGAGGGAATAGAGATCACGTAACAGAGTGTAACGTAATGTATCTACTAGCCAGCATTGTAACTTGGATAAGTTTCAAGAGAATTACAGATAGGAAAAGACTACCTGCCACCCAATGGAGTCCCGATGCTTGGACGATCTCTACCGGTTTTGGGGCGATTTCCAGCCGCGAAGGTTTAAACGCGCGTACCTCTCGACGGTGCTCTGTGTTGCTTGATGTTTGGCCATGTATTTGAACCCTTTGGCGGATGCCGCCCAGTACAATGCTCCCATTGCAAGCCCGACAATGAATTGGAGGAAGAGTGAGGGGCGGCGAGAATCGTAGAAATGTATGGCCGGCGGTTAAAGATGAGTGTGATTGCGACGGCGAGTGCACAGAACAATACACATGTGAGAAGTTGCCGACTTAAACTAATTTTTTGTCATTTTAACTTTCACATATTGGTTCGTTAGCCTTGCGGAAGGCTAACGATATCCTCATTGGCGGCCGACTACGTATGAACAAACATTCTGCAGAGGTCAGAGATTCAAGGTCCAATATTGGCCGCTTGCTGCCGTCTTTAAGTAAGCTTCAATGTTTAATGGTGTTGACGAGCTGATTCGCGCGTTTGGAAGATTGCGTATCGGCTGTGGGGAGGTGTAGCCCGAACGATAAAATCTGTGGTGGCATACCGTCAGCGGTAAGGTTCAACTCGTAAAAAACCTGTTGTCCATCGCTAGCCGTGGAAACATATCTAAGCTGAACAAACTTCTGAGCATCCAATGGTGCATTTTGATATGCAGCAACTTCCAGCTTCACGCTTCTACCATCAGGTAGCGCCGCGACAAGATGTAGCGTTGAGAAACTACCAACACCATCGTCGATTCGTTGAAGCGCGTGCTCGGTGGTAGTGATATCTTCCCTTCCTCGCGGTACAAACATGGCGGCTGCATCCCGATAACGTTGATGCTGTAACGCGTCCACAAATCTATTGGCGACAGCGCTGATGCTGACATCATCGCTGTTGGCGGCATTGGCGGCAATCGATGTGCAGAGCACAAGAGCGCCAAGGATGAATAACTTCAATTTCATGTTGAATCTGTCCATATCAGTGGCAGTGATCGACTGCTTTTCTAAATAGTCCTCTCCTTGCCGCGACCCGCCCTAATCCCTAGGAATAACTTAATTTGCGGGATCAACAGCCCAACCATGACTGGCAAGCCAGCCAACCTCGGCAAATCCGGAAGGAACAATATCCTCTTCTTTAAGTCCGTAGAGTGCATGCCAGTCCAATTTCATGCCCTTGAGTGTGACGTTGCAAACGTTAAATTGCGCACCTGCGGCACGTGCGGCGTCTATGGCTTCCTTGATCTTGGGATCGATCGGTTGCGATAGCAATTTGATGCCAGCACCGTACATCACAATTTTCACCTGCATGCCGCCACCCAATCCACCAGTGACCGTTATCCCGTTGCCAACGTTGCGCAGTCGGAATAACCAAACTGCCGGATCGTCGCTAGTAATTGGCACGACGACCTTGACCTCGCCATATGGCGCATGTTTGATGTTGGGCTCGACATATTCAGCACGAACTGGATTGGTGAGCACAATCGAAACGAAAGTGGCAATCAGAACATCCCGCAACGTAATATGGTTTTTCAACTAAGGTGCTCCGTATGTCAATGTCTGCTTTTGAGGCCTGTCCACTCCGGCCGCTTTTAACCGTTAGCGTCACTCATCCTGCTTTTGGTTTGTTTGCGAAATAGAAAAAAGAGCGGCTACTAAAATCGTGAATAGGGTGATGAAGCCGACCTTGAACCAATCCACCTCCGACCAACTCCTGTTGTAGCATTTCCAAATGATGGTCCCAAAGCCGCTTCCAATGCCGCCGGCGATAAAATTCTTAAGCCTCATTTTCATCCTGTCTTTCAGTGCGATGTCATCCATTTCTGGCTAAGAGGCGTCTCAGGCAAAGAAAAAACTGCCGTAAAGCATACCAGTATGGCAACAGGGAAAATGCGTTGATTCTCACTTTTTTACTGGGTTTTGAGTGAGCACGTAATCTATGCCGCCAAATAGTGCAATGAGTCTGGTTACCGCTGCGGACGCAGCAAAGGCACCGCAGGGCAGGTTCCCGTTGAGCACCGCAGGCGCGAATAAGGGAAGTGAAGTTAGCAAACCGCTAGGTTAGCTAACTTCACATATCCCGCCCGCTCTTTCTCGGCTATTTTTTCGTCACTTTGTATGCCCGCAGCTCCCATTTTGCATATCAAAATGTAACTGGGGCGGAACTGGAACGCTATTCTGGAAAAGGGCGAGTAGAAATGTCAATTTTCCCCTCTGCAGCGGTCCAGCGATTCGATTGACGCCAGCTCCACCATCCGGATGCATGACCACAAAGGCCCCGCCGCGCAAGCATCGGGGCCTTTGTTTTATCTGCTCAATTTTGAGGCGGTTTGTGAGATACTATGGGCCTGCAAGCTGTAACGAGGTCCCATCATGCTGGGCATTTTGATACCACGCTACCTGACCGCCAAGCTGGGCGCGGAACTCAGCGTCGATGACCTTGTGGTCGATGTGGAGCTGCGCGATGGCCGGATCCTGACTGCGCTCGTGGTCAAGGACGGCTGCTGCATCACCGGCCGGCGCGACGGCCCCAGCGACGCCTTCAGCCTGTTATTCGCCAGCGAAGACATCGCCGATGTCCGCCTGCACGCTTTTGTCTACGCCCACCGCTAGCACTCGCAGAATATCGTGCCCACGCGCCGAATTTTGATGTAAAATAGCAATCACTGTTGTTTCTATGTACATCAAACCGAGGGCTCACCATGAAAAAAATTATTGCCGCCAGCTTGCTGGCCTTTTTTGCAGCAGCAGGCGCCAGCGCCGCTGAACTGGTGACCAACGGCAGCTTCGAAGACGGCGGTGCTGGTTGGGGCTCGACCCAGACCGCAGGTTTCGCGCCAGTCTCGGCGTACATCAATTGCTGCGGCATCGACGGCAGTGGCTATCCTGCAGCCAACGGCGTGGCAGCGGCCTTCTTCGGCTGGGGCCAAATGGCCGGCGGCACCATCTTCCAGGACCTGGCGACCGTTGCCGGCAATACCTACACCGTGAATTTCTCTTACGGCGCCATCTCCGGCAGCGCGTTGCAGACCATGACGGTTGAAGCCTCGAGCGGCCTGGCGGTACTGGGTTCGCTGGACGTCAGCGCCTACGGCAACCACAACCAGGCATCTCTGGTGTCGCCATATTCGTTCACCTTCGTGGCCAACAGCAGCAGTACCAAGCTGTTGTTCCGCGACACCAGCGTGAACACCGACAGCACCGACGGCATGGTTGACCTTGTCAGCGTCACCGGCGCCGTGCCGGAACCAGAAACTTACGCCATGCTGCTGGCAGGCCTGGGCCTGGTGGGCTTCGCAGCGCGTCGCCGTAAAGCGTAATTTCGCTCCTGGTAGGGCGGATTCGAAAAGGCCGGGCCTCATTGAGGTCCGGCCTTTTTGTTTGCCTCAGATCTGGGCGATGCCGCCATCCACAAACAGTTCGATGCCGTTGATGAAGGTGCTGTCATCGGAAGCCAGGAAGGTCACGGCCTTGGCCACTTCGGATGGCTGGCCGAGGCGGCCGATCGGCACCAGCGAGGCCAAGTGGCCCAGCAGGCCGCTCTGGTGTTCTTCCGGCACCAGCCCGGCCAGGCCAGGGGTATGCACCGGGCCCGGGCTGATGGCGTTGACGCGGATGTTGCGCGGTTTCAGGTCCAGCAGCCAGCTGCGCGCGAAGTTGCGCACGGCCGCCTTGCTGGCGCTGTAGACGCTGAAGTTTTCCGTGCCCTGCACCGAGGTGGTGGAGGCGGTCAGGATCACCGAGCTGCCGTCTTTCAGCAGGCGCAGCGCTTTCTGCACGGTGAACAGCGTGCCTTTCACATTGCTGTTGAAGATGCGGTCGAAGTGTTCTTCGGTCACTGCTTCCAGTGGCATCATGTCGCCGCCGCCGGCGTTGGCGAACAGTACGTCCAGATGGCCCGAGCGTGCTTTGATTTCAGCGTAGATACGGTCTAGGTCATCCAGATTGGCGATGTCGCCCTGGATGCCGTAGACGGTGGCGCCGGTGGCGCGGATGGTCTCCACCGCTGCGTCCAGTTCAGCCTGGCGGCGGCCGGTGATGTACACCAGCGCACCCTGTGCTGCGAAATCCTGCGCCGAAGCGAGGCCGATGCCGGTGGTGCCGCCGGTAACCAGTGCTACTTTGCCTGCGAGTTTGTGTGCATTGTTCATGATATGGCTCCTAGTGGAATATGGTTGACGACGGAATCCACTTTACGCTCGGCGAACTATTGAATAAAGTAGCTGTAACGAAATGGATTATTCCCATATGTGAATAGTGAGGGGCCACATGGACCAATTGCAGGCGATCCGCGCCTTTGCCCGCGTAGTGGAGGCGGGCAGCTTCACCAAAGCGGCTGACACGCTGGGCATGCCCAATGCCAGCCTGACCAAGGCGATCCAGCAACTGGAAGCGCACCTGCGCGTGAAGCTGTTGTTGCGCACCACGCGGCGCGTGTCGGTCACGCCGGAGGGCGCGCAGTATTACGAGAAGACCCAGCGCCTGCTGAAGGAGCTGGACGATGTGGACGCCAGCTTCAGCACCGCCCAGTCGCGCCCGCGCGGCCACCTGCGCATCGACACTGGCAGCTCGACCGCCAGCATGGTGCTGCTGCCAGCTTTGCCGGGCTTCCTGGCGCGCTACCCGGACATTCGGGTCGACCTGGGCGTCTCCGACAAGCACGTTAACCTGATCGGCGATAACATCGATTGTGTGATCCGTGGTGGCGCCTTGACCGACCTGTCGCTGGTCGGCCGCCAGATCGGCCGCGCTTCGTGGGTGACCTGCGCCACGCCGGCCTACCTGCGCGAGTACGGTATGCCCAAGCATCCGTCAGAACTGGAAGAAGGCCACGTCATCGCGCATTATTTATCGACCCGCACCGGCCGCAGCCTGCCGCTGAATTTCGCCAAGGGCCGCGAGAAACTGGAAATCCACGGCACGCGCGCGGTCGGCGTGAATGAGAGCACCGCCCACGTCGCCGCGGGCCTGGCCGGGCTGGGCGTGATACAGACCTTCAAATACGCCGCTGCACCGCACCTGACTAGTGGCGCGCTGGTGCCCATCTTCGACAAATGGCAGCCGGAACCGTATCCGTTCTACGTCGTCTTCCCCTCCAACCGCTACGTCAGCAACCGCCTGCGCGTGTTCATCGACTGGGCCGCCGAGTTGTTTGCAGCCCTTGATTAGAAGCCCGGCGCCGGAACTTCCGGAATCTGGTTGTGCAGGCTGGCGTTGATCACGTTCCAGGCACGGATGACGGCAATGGCGTAGCTCAGCTCGGCGATTTCATTGTCGGTGAAGTGTTCTGTCAGTTGCCCGAAATCGTCGTCGCTCGGCTGGCGCTGGGGCAGGGCGTTGACGGCTTCGGCCCAGTTCAGCGCGGCGCGTTCCAGTGCGCTGAAGAACGGCGCTTCGCGCCAGCCGGCCAGCGCGTTCAGGTGGCGCGGTTCGGCGCCTTGCTTGATCAGGTCGCGCCAGTGCATATCGACGCACACGCCGCAGCCATTAATTTGCGAGACGCGCAAGTTGATCAGCTCCACCAGCCGCGAACCGAGCGAGCTTTTTTTGACGGAGCCGGACAGCGCGATCATGGCCTGCAGGTTGGCCGGCGCAAGTTGGAAGAAGGGGATGCGAGCTTGGGTCATGATGATGCCTCTCAGAGAAAGCGGAGGCCACACCATTGCGCCCTCCATACCCTGTAAGACGGACCATCCGCACCGCTTGTGACCGCTTTTAGAAAATAGTTTGCGGCACGCCCACCAGCTTGTCCGGATTGCGCACGATGAACACGGCGACGATGCGCTCGCCCTCGATCACAAACGCCTGCGCCGACTCCAGCTTGCCATCGACATAGCGCACCAGACCCGGCCCGCCGTTGACGCGCGCCTGCCGGTACACCACTTGCTGCGGATACTGGTGCTCTAGCGACCAGAACGAGCCGGCCACGCGTCCGGCACCGTGCAAGATGTGCAGGTAGGAGTTGACCTTGCCGCCGCCGTCGGCCACCAGTTGCACCTCGTCGGCCAGCATGCTTTTCATGGCGCTGCGGTCGCCCACTTGCGCCGCCGCGATGAAGCGTCCGAGCAGCGCGTGATGCTGCGCCTGCGGCACGTTGAAGCGCGGCTTGTCCTGCTGCACCCGCTCCTGCGCCCGATGCACCATTTGCCGGCAGGCCGCCTCGCTCTTGCCGAGGATGGCGGCGATGTCGGCGTAATCGTGCTCGAACACTTGCCGCATCAAAAAGGCCGCGCGCTCTTCCGGCGACAGCCGCTCCAGCACCCACAGCAAGGCCATCGATACTTCACTAGCCAGCTCGGCGTGGCTTTCCGGCGTGTGCTCGTCCAGCTCGACGATGGGCTCGGGCAGCCACCAGCCGACGTAGGCCTCGCGTTCGCTGGCGCGGGTGCGCAGGCGGTCGATAGCCAGGCGGGTGGTGATGGTCACCAGCCAGGCCTCGGCCGATTGCACAGCGTCGCGGTCGCTGGCTTGCCAGCGCAGCCAGGCGTCCTGCACCACGTCCTCGGCATCGGCGCGGGTGCCCAGCATGCGGTAGGCAATCGAAAACAGGCGCGCTCGCAGCGCGGTAAAAGTGGAGGTGTCGCTCATCATCCATCCAAGACGCGCCAGCCGCGCGGTTTGTGACAGCATAGCTTATCCAGATTGCGCATTTGCTTTTTTGGAATCATTCGTGGCCATGCGCGCCGATTCCCGCTACCGTTGGCTGCACCAACCAACAAGGAGACAGCATGAAACTGGAAACCATCGCCGTCCACGGCGGCTACAGCCCGGACCCGACCACGCGCGCCGTGGCGGTGCCGATTTACCAGACCGTGGCCTACGCCTTCGACGACACCCAGCACGGCGCCGACCTGTTTGACCTGAAAGTGCAGGGGAATATCTACACCCGCATCATGAACCCGACCCAGAATGTGCTGGAAGAACGGGTGGCGGCGCTGGAGGGCGGCATTGGCGCGCTGGCGCTGGCGTCGGGGCAGGCGGCCATTACCTACGCCATCCAGACCATCGCCGAAGCCGGCGACAACATTGTTTCCGCCGCTACGCTGTACGGCGGCACCTACAACTTGTTCGCCCACACGCTGCCGCAGTTCGGCATCACTACCCGCTTTGCCGATGCGCGCGATCCCGCGTCGTTTGCCAAGCTGATCGACGAGCGCACCAAGGCCGTGTTCATTGAATCGATCGGCAACCCGCTCGGCAACATCACCGACATCGCAGCGATCGCTGCCGTCGCCCACGCGCACGGCGTGCCGCTGATCGTCGACAACACCGTGGCCACGCCTTACCTGCTGCGCCCGATCGAGCACGGCGCCGACATTGTGGTGCACTCGCTGACCAAATACCTGGGCGGCCACGGCACTTCGATCGGCGGCGCGATTGTTGATTCCGGCAAGTTCCCGTGGGCGCAGCACAAGGAGCGTTTCAAGCGCCTCAACGAGCCGGACGTGTCCTACCACGGCGTGGTCTACACCGACGCACTGGGCCCGGCTGCCTACATCGGCCGTGCACGCGTGGTGCCATTGCGGAATACCGGTGCGGCGCTGTCGCCGTTCAACGCCTTCCTGATTTTGCAGGGGATCGAGACGCTGGCGCTGCGGCTGGAACGCATCGTCGAAAACACCAGCAAAGTGGCGCATTTCCTGAAGCGCCACGCCAAGGTCAAGTGGGTCAATTACGCCGGGCTGGAAGACCATCGCGACTACGCGCTGGCGCGCAAATATCTCGGCGGCCGACCGTCCGGTGTGCTGACCTTTGGCGTAGAGGGCGGGGTAGAGGGCGGCGCGCGCTTCCAGGATGCGCTTAAGCTGTTCACGCGGCTGGTGAATATCGGCGACGCCAAGTCGCTGGCCTGCCATCCGGCGTCGACCACCCACCGCCAGCTTAACGAGGAAGAACTGGCCAAGGCGGGGGTGACGGTGGATACGGTGCGGCTGTCGATCGGCATCGAGCACAGCGACGATTTGCTGGCCGACCTCGAACAGGCGCTGGCGGCAGTTTAAGACTTGCCGGGCTTGGCCGGTTTGTCCGGCACGCGGGTGACGAAGACGTTGCCGTCCGACAGCGTGCAGTCGATGATGTGGTTGCGCGACAGGCTGGCGTGGCGCGAGGCCAGGTCGTGGTACTTGCCGGCGTCTTCCAGCCGCAGGTCGATGCGGAAGCTGTCCAGGTTATTGGACGCCTGCACCTCGCGCAGGCGCTGCTTGCGCACCTCGGCTTCCTTGTCGCTGCGGCCGTGCATTTCCGGGCCTTCGAAGTAGCGGATCAGGGCGCACTCGATGACATCGATGCGGTCCTTCAGCAGCATGTCGGCCGCCACTGGATTCTGATTAACTTCCAGCTCGGCCGGGTCGCCGTCGTCCGACATCACCTCGACATTGAAGCGCTGGATCAGCAGCAGCATGTCGTTGTCTTCGCTGAACTTCTGGTGCACGCGCTGTACCGGCGTCAGGCGCGCGCGCGCCAGGCGGCCCAGCGGGTCCTTGGTCTGGCCGACGTATTGCACCTCGGTCTTGTATTCGAGGTCGTTCTCATACTGCTGCAGCACGTCGTGAATCGACAGCGCCTCGACCAGGCCGCCCCAGTTGAGAGTGAGGAAGCGGTCGGTCAGCACCACCGACGGCTTTTTCAGCGTGGCCGCAAACGGCACCGTCAGCTCGATGGTGAGCGTATCTTTTTTCTCTTCCGGCCCCACCAGCAGCGGCACCGTCAGCTTCAGCGAGAAGAAGCCCCAGCTGGTGCTGCGCGACGTGTCAAAACGCACGCGCGGGCGGTTGACGGCAAAGTAGATCAGGCGCTTTTCGCAGGTTGCCTCAAGGTCGAACTGCATGCGGCGCAGGTGGCGGCCGACCGGGTCGCGGATGTCCGGCACTTCCGGGAAACCGGCGATCAGGTCGTACCAGTGGAATTTGGCATCGGCCACGGTGACCACCCAGGTCTGCGGCGCGGCACTGCGCTGCGGCATCAGCGGCAGCAACTCTTCCATGGCGTCGGGCGGCGGCGCAATCAGGTCGTGGAACGGCTCGGGCGCTTCGTCGAACAGCGCACCTATGCCCAGCTCTTCCGGCGACGGATCGGGATAATCGTCGTCGTCATTGCTCATCGTGCGTGCTCCAGGTCCAAGTGTCATAGTGAGGTGGATTATAGTGCCTGCGGCGCGATATTTCCATGTGGAAACCTGCCCCGAAAGCAATAAAGCATCTCAATGTAACACTACTCAGGCCTTGTTACCCTTGGCGGCTGCGGGGAGTGGCATGGGCGCAACTTGTGCCTGGCCATCGGCGATGAAACAGCTGAGCAAATGGCGGCGCGCCGAGCTGACGAATTCCGAACACAGGTGGTTGTAGTAGCCGATCTCGGGTAACTCAAGGTCGATGGTGTATTGCACCAGGTGGTTGGCCGCCTGCACTGCGACCACGCGCTCGCTGCGCTGCTGGCGTTCCTCGGTGCCGTGCAGACGCGGATTGCTGCCTTCGAAGTAGCGGATCAGCGCCGCTTCGATCATGTCGCTGCGCTCGGCGTGCAGGGCGTCGGCCGCCTGCGGGTGGGCGTTGAGCTCGTGATCGGCCGGGTCGCCTTCGGCGCAGCTGACTTCCACCGTAGTGCCCAGTACCAGCAGCAAGGTGTCGTAGTCGTCGCCGAACTGGGCGCGCACCTTGTGCATGGCCGGCAGGCGGCCTTTGCCGAGCCGGCCGTCCGGATCGCGGGTCTGGCCGACGTAGGCCACCTTGCTGGGCAGCTTGAGGGTGTGGGCGTAAGTTTGCAGCAGGTCGTGCACGGAAAATACTTCCACCAGGCCGCCCCAGTTGAGGCTGATGAAATGCTCGGTCAGGGTCACGCTGGGCTTTTTCATGGTGGCCGCGAACGGTACCTTGAGTTCGACCGTGATGTGGTCCTTGGCCTGTTCCACACCCAGCAGCAGCGGCAGGGTCAGCTTGAGCGAGAAGAAGCCCCACTGCACCATGCCGGCCACGTCGAAGCGCACGCGCGGGCGGGTGACGGCAAAGAACAGGTGGCGCTGCTCAGCGGTGGCGTCCAGCTCGAACTGCATGCGGCGCATGTAGCGGCCGATCGGGTCGCGGATGTCGGGCTTGTCGGCAATGCCGGCGGCCAGGTCGTACCAGTAGTACTTGGCGTCGCTAACGCGCACCATCCAGCTCTGCGGCGCAGCGGTGCGCTGCGGCAGCGAAAGGAGGGAATCGGCGTTTGGCTGCGGGGTTTGGGCAGCCGGCTGCAAGGTAGTCATGTTGCGCCTGAGTGGATGAGTATGGCTGCGAGCCTATACCCATTTTTTCCACGCGGCAACTAAAAAGCGATGCAGTGATTCGTCTATACAACGGAATCAGTGGCGTGGGCCTGTTGCAGCAGGGCAAGCAGCTCGGCCGGTTGCTGGAACACATAGTCGGCCTGCCAATGTTGCGGCTCGACGGGGCCGCAATAGCCCCAGCCGCAGGCGATGGTCAGCATGCCGGCGGCACGGCCGGCCTGAATGTCGCGCACGTCATCGCCCACGTACCAGCAGTCTTGCGGCGCCAGCTGGAGGCGGCGCGCCGCTTCCAACAGCGGCGCCGGGTGGGGCTTGGCGTGTGGCGTGGTGTCGCCGGAGATGGCGCAGGCGGCGTGGGCCAGGCCGATCTGCGGCAGCAGCGGATCGGTGAAGCGCTTCGGCTTGTTGGTGACGATGCCCCATTGCGGGCCGGCCGCCGTGATGCCGTCCAGCAGCGTGGTGATGCCGTCGAACAGGCCGCTGTGCACAGCCATCGCCGCTTCGTAGTTGCTGAAGAAGCCGTCGCGCAGTTCGGCGTAGCCGTCGTCCTCCGGCGCCAGGCCGAAGGAGGCGCCAATCATGCCGCGCGCGCCGGCCGAGGCGGTCGGGCGCAGGATGTCGTAGGCGGTCGGTTCCAGCCCGCGTACGGTGCGCAGCAGGTTGACGGCGGCGGCCAGGTCGGGCGCGGTGTCGGCCAGGGTGCCGTCGAGGTCGAACAGGATGGCGCGCGGGGCGTTCGGCGTGCTCATGTTCAGACTTCCAGTGGACGGCGCGCTGCCACCAGGTAGTTGACGCTGGTGTCGTCGTTGAGCGAGTAAATCTTGGTCAGCGGGTTGTAGCCCATGCCCTTGAAGCCTTGCACTTCCAGCCCGGCGCTGCGGATGAACTGCGACAGCTCGGATGGGGTGATGAATTTCTCGTAGTCGTGCGTGCCTTTTGGTAGCATGCGCAGGATGTACTCGGCGCCGATCACGGCAAACAGGTAAGCTTTCGGATTGCGGTTCAGGGTCGAGAAGAACACGTGGCCGCCCGGCTTCACCAGCGCGGCGCAGGCGCGCACGATGGCGCCCGGGTCTGGCACGTGCTCCAGCATTTCCATGCAGGTGACGACGTCGTATTGGCCGGCTTCCTGCGCGGCCATCTCTTCGGCGGCGATCAGCTTGTAGCGCACTTGCACGCCCGATTCCAGCGAGTGCAAGTCAGCCACTTTCAGGGCTTTTTCGCCGAGGTCGATGCCGGTGACGGTGGCGCCCTTGCGCGCCATCGATTCCGACAGGATGCCGCCGCCGCAGCCGATGTCGATCACATTCTTGCCGGCCAGCGGCGCGCGCGCGTTGATCCACTCCAGGCGCAGCGGGTTAATCTCGTGCAGCGGACGGAACTCAGAGGTCGGGTCCCACCAGCGGTGCGCGAGTTCGGCGAATTTTTGCAGTTCTAATGGATCAGCGTTCATGTTTTCTTATGCAAAAGTGAATGCGCTATTTTAACCCGCTTTGCATTTTGTCATAGGGCCGGCCGTGAGGCGACGGCAGACTGGGTGCATGTCGAATCCCGTCCCACCAGCCTGTTACGACTTGCCCTGGAAAGCAGCGGTGACGCATGCTGTCCATCCCTTTATGGATTTCTACTTTCCGGACTTCAGCGCCCGCATCGACTGGCGGCAACGGCCGCGCTTCCGCGACAAGGAGTTGGCTGGGTTCGGCGCCGCGCCGGATGTCATGGTGGCTGACCTGGTGGTGGAGGTTTGTTTGCGCGTCGGCCGCCAGCGGAAGGTGCTGGTTCATATCGAAATCCAGGCGCAGTACGATGCTGCACTGGCGCGGCGTGTACATGACTATAACTACCGGATTGGCAAGGCGTTCGGCCTGCCAGTTATCAGTTTGGTCTTGTTGGCCGATGCGGATCCCAACTGGCGGCCGCGCAGCTTCCGCCAGCGCATGGAAGGCAGGACATTCGCTTTTACTACCGCCAAGCTGCTCGATTATGCCGCCGATATCGCTGCGCTGGAGGCCTCGCACGATCCGATTGCCTGGCTATCGCTGGCTCACTACCTTACGCAGCAGACTCATCATGACCCGGACAAACGCTATGCGGCCAAGCTGCACCTGACACGGCTCCTGTTTCAGCATAACTGGAAGCCGAGGCGCATAATCGTGTTATTCAATGCGGTCAACTGGATGATGAGCTTGCCTGAGCCGCTTGAGCGGCGTTTCTGGCGGACCGCCCTTCGCTTGGAAAAGGAGCACGAAATGAGATTGCTTAACCCATTGGAACAACTCATCGTTGATGACTACATCAAGAAAGGTATCAAGCAAGGTCTGAAGCAAGGCCTGAAGCAGGGGCTGGAACAAGGAATAGAACAAGGACTAGAACAAGGACTGGAACAAGGACTGGAACAGGGGCGCGCGGAAGGAGGTGCGGCGGTGCTGGAGCGGGTTCTGGTGCAGCGGTTTGGGCCGCTGTCGCAAGCTATGCGAAAAAAGCTGGCCAAGGCCAGCGTGGTACAAGTGGAGGCCTGGACCGATGCGTCGGTGACGGCGCAGTCGCTCAAACAAGTCTTTAAATAAAAAAGCCCCCGTCTGCACTGAGCGCGATCTTGAGCGCGCTCAGGCTGACGGAGGCCTTCCTCAGTGGAACGCTAGCAATTATTTGCTGGTGCCGACCACTTCGATTTCTACACGGCGGTTTTTAGCGCGGCCTTCGGCGGTTTTGTTATCCGCTACAGGTTGCTTCTCGCCTTTGCCTTCGGTGTACACGCGATTGGCTTCTACGCCTTTCGAGATGATGTAGGCTTTGACGGCTTCAGCGCGGCGTACCGACAGCTTCTGGTTGTACTCATCCGAGCCCACCGAGTCAGTATGGCCAACGGCGATGATGACTTCCAGGTTGATCGAACCCAGTTTCGAGGTCAGATCGTCCAGCTTGGCTTTGCCTTCTGGTTTCAGGACCGACTTGTCGAAGTCAAAGAAGGCGTCAGCGGCGAAGCTCACTTTTTGTGCGGTTGGCACTGGTACTGGCACTGGGGCTGGTTTTGGTGCTGGAGCCGGTGCTGGAGCAGGCGCGGCTGGTGGTGGCGGCGGTGCTACGCACTTGCCGTTTTCCAGCTTCTCTGGCTCAACGCAGATCGGAAGATCGCAACCTGGCACGGCGTCAGCCGGGGTCCAGTAGCCGGTGCGCCAGCACAGGCCGAACGGATCGCGCGCGATCACGCCGCGTGCATCTTGCACGTAGGCGCTTTTCGGGGTGGCAGCTTTGATGTCCTGGGTGACTGGAGCGTACGGTGGCGCGGTTGGTGCGGTCTGCGCAATGGCGGAGCCGGCAAATGCAGCCGAGATGGCCAGCATCGAAATCAGTTTTTTCATATTTTTCTTCCTTTCGGGGTGATGTCTATCTGCAGAAAACTGCGCGGCGAGTTCTTTGCGTGGGGCGAATTCTACCACGCAGGGGCGTCAGCCTCGTTTTCCGCTTGTGATTCAAGCAATTGACTTCTCGTCCATTTTGCCACAAGCGATGAAAGTCGTTTAAATCGCTTCAACATGGCGGCTTTTCGCGTTCAACCAAAATGTTGTTTTGTTGCAACGTGATTGTCGATAATAATTGAGTAATGTGTCATGAATATTACAAGTTGTTACTAGCGCTACACGCACGCGACACCGCATGGATGCTGGGCTACTGCGGTTTTCCGCTAGTTGCCGTGCGCCCATGCTAAAATCGTACGCTTGCCTGTCTCTTGGGAGAGGCTCAACAAACCACAGTAAAACGACCGGCCAATGGATCAATTCGCAAAAGAAACAATCCCGATTTCCCTCGAAGAAGAGATGCGCAAGAGCTACCTCGATTACGCCATGAGCGTGATCGTCGGCCGCGCCTTGCCGGATGTGCGTGACGGCCTGAAGCCTGTACACCGCCGCGTCCTGTACTCGATGCACGAAATGAACAACGTGTGGAACCGTCCTTACGTCAAATGCGCCCGTGTGGTGGGTGAGACCATGGGTAAGTACCACCCGCACGGCGACGCCTCGATTTACGACACGCTGGTGCGGATGGCGCAGGACTTCTCGCTGCGCTACATGCTGGTCGACGGCCAGGGTAACTTCGGCTCGGTCGACGGCGACGGCGCTGCAGCAATGCGTTACACAGAGTGCCGCCTCGACAAGATTTCCAGCGAACTGCTGGCCGACATCGACAAGGACACGGTCGACTTCCAGCCCAACTACGACGGCAAGGAAAAAGAACCAACCGTCCTGCCGACCCGCATTCCCAACCTGCTGATCAACGGTTCGTCCGGTATCGCGGTGGGTATGGCCACTAACATTCCGCCGCACAATCTGCATGAAGTGATTGCCGGCGCGCTGCACGTGCTGAACAACCCGGAATGCACGATCGATGAACTGATCGAACTGATCCCGGCGCCAGACTTCCCGACCGGCGGCACCATCTACGGCGTCTCGGGCGTGCGCGATGGCTACCGCACCGGCCGTGGCCGCGTGGTCATGCGCGCCAAGACCCACTACGAAGAGTACGGCAAGGACGGCGGCCGCACCGCCATCATCGTGGACGAGCTGCCTTACCAGGTCAACAAGAAATCGCTGCTGGAGCGCATCGCTGAAAACGTGCGCGACAAGAAGCTGGAAGGCATTTCCGACATCCGCGACGAGTCCGACAAATCGGGCATGCGCGTGGTGATCGAGCTGAAACGCGGCGAAGTACCAGAAGTGGTGCTGAACAATCTGTACAAGCAGACCCAGTTGCAAGACACCTTCGGCATGAATATGGTGGCGCTGGTCGACGGCCAGCCTAAGCTGCTGAACCTGAAGGAAATGCTGTCGTGCTTCCTGTCGCACCGCCGCGAAGTGGTAACGCGCCGTACCGTGTTCGAACTGCGCAAGGCGCGCGAACGCGGCCACGTGCTGGAAGGCCTGGCGGTGGCTCTGGCCAACATCGACGACTTCATCGCCATCATCAAGGCCGCGCCAACGCCACCGCTGGCAAAGAGCGCCCTGATGGACCGTTCGTGGGATTCCTCGCTGGTGCGCGAGATGCTGGCCCGTACCGGCGAAGGCCCGACGGCTGGCGGCATCGACGCCTTCCGTCCGGAACACCTGCCGAAACACTACGGCATGCAGCAAGATGGCATGTACAAGCTGTCCGACGACCAGGCGCAAGAGATTCTGCAGATGCGCCTGCAACGCCTGACCGGCTTGGAACAGGACAAGATCGTCAACGAGTACAAGGACGTGATGGCCGAAATCGCCGACCTGCTGGACATCCTGTCCAAGCCGGCCCGCGTGACCACCATCATCACCGACGAAATGACCTCGATGGTGGGCGAGTTCGGCGATCCAACCAAGGATCCACGCCGTTCCAACATCGAGCACAACGCCAGCGACCTGAATACCGAAGACCTGATCACGCCGCAAGACATGGTGGTGACCTTGTCGCACACCGGTTACATGAAGGCGCAGCCGATCAGCGAATATCGCGCGCAGAAACGCGGCGGCCGTGGCAAGCAAGCGATGGCGACCAAGGAAGAAGATTGGATCGACCAGCTGTTCATCGCCAATACGCACGATTACATCCTGTGCTTCTCCGACCGTGGCCGCATGTACTGGCTGAAGGTATGGGAAGTACCGCAAGGCTCGCGTAACTCGCGCGGCAAGCCTATCGTCAACATGTTCCCGTTGGCGGACAACGAGAAGATCACGGTGATCCTGCCGCTGTCGGGCGAGAACCGCACCTTCCCTGAAGACCACTACGTCTTCATGTCCACCAGCCTGGGCACCGTGAAGAAAACGCCGCTGAAAGACTTCAGCAATCCACGCAAGGCCGGCATCATCGCGGTCGACCTGGACGAAGGCGACTTCCTGATCGGCGCTGCGCTGACCGATGGCGAACACGATGTGATGCTGTTCTCCGACGCCGGCAAAGCCGTGCGCTTCGACGAGAACGACGTGCGTCCGATGGGCCGTAACGCCCGCGGGGTGCGCGGCATGAACCTCGACGAAGGCCAGCGCGTGATCGCGCTGCTGGTGGCAGAGAACGAGCAGCAGTCGGTGCTGACCGCCACCGAGAATGGTTTCGGCAAGCGTACTCCGATCACCGAGTACACCCGTCACGGCCGTGGCACCAAGGGCATGATTGCGATCCAGACTTCGGAACGCAATGGCCGCGTGGTGGCGGCAACGCTGGTGGATTCGACCGACGAGATCATGCTGATCACCACCGGCGGCGTGCTGATACGCACCCGCGTATCAGAAATCCGCGAGATGGGCCGCGCGACCCAGGGCGTGACCCTGATCGCCGTGGAGGACGGCACCAAGCTGTCTGGCCTGCAGCGCGTGGTGGAAACCGATATCGATGAAGTCGAGCTGGAACCGGGCCCGGATTCCAAGCCGGACGACGCAGCAGCCGAGTAAGGTTGAGCAAGCCGGGCGCAAGCCCGGACCAGCGGGGCCATGTCTGTCGCGTAATGCGGCGCAGACTGGCCCCGTTTTTATTTATAGGACACTGGCATGAAAAAAATTCTCGCTTCAGTAGTGGCCTCTCTGGTGCTGGCTAGCGCCACGCCGGCGTTTGCCGAGGCTCCGGCCCAAGGGCCAGCACCCGATCCGGCCGCGATCGCGGCGGCCAAGGAGATGTTCGACTCCATGAAGTACCGCGCCACCATGACCAATGCGCTGCAGCAGATGTCGCAGGGGATGGCGACGGCGATCCATAATTCGGCCGAGACGGTGATCAAGAACGATCCGCGCATGAGCGACCAGGATAAGCAGGCCGCTATCATCAAGATGGAAGCGGAACTGCCGGCCCGGGTCGAGCGTATCCAGGCTACCCTGAACGATCCGACGCTGGTCGACGACATCATCGCCGAAACCATCCCGGTCTGGGCCAACACCTTTACCGTCGATGAGCTGCATCAGATCTCCGCGTTCTACCGCACGCCGCTGGGCGAACGCATGCTGGCTGCCATGCCGAAGCTGATGGGCGAGAGCATGCGCATGGGGCAGCAGATCATGGCTCGCCGCATTAGCGCGGCCCTGAATAACCAGCCCAAACCCTAATATCATCACAAGGAACGCAATGACTCAAATCTTTAACTTCTCCGCCGGCCCTGCGGTACTGCCGAAGGAAGTGCTGGCGCAAGCTGCTGCTGAAATGCTGGACTGGCATGGCAGCGGTATGTCGGTGATGGAGATGAGCCACCGCGGACCGGAGTTTATGTCGATTTACAAGGCGGCCGAGCGCGATCTGCGCGAGCTGCTGGCAGTGCCGGACAATTACAAGATTTTGTTCATGCAGGGCGGCGGTCTGTCGCAGAACGCCCTGATTCCGTTGAACCTGCTGGGCCACAAGCCTGAAGGCGCAACCATCGATTTCATTCACACCGGTTCGTGGTCGGCCAAGTCCATCAAGGAAGCCGGCAAATACGCCAAGGTGAATACCGCCGCGTCGAATACCACGGCGGTGCCGCCGCAAGCCGAATGGCAGCTGACGCCAGCGGCCGGCGCGGCTTACCTGCACATGTGCACCAACGAGACCATCGACGGCGTTGAGTACCAGCCGGATTTCAGCGATGCGCGCTTTGCCGATCGCGTGCTGGTGGCCGATATGTCCTCGCACATTTTGTCGCGCGTGATCGACGTCGCCAAGTACGGCGTGATCTTTGCCGGCGCGCAGAAGAACATCGGCCCGGCCGGCGTCACCATCGTGATTATTCGCGACGACTTGCTGGGCAAGGCGCTGCCGGTCTGCCCATCGGCGTTCGACTTCAAGCTGGTGGCCGATAACGAATCGATGTACAACACGCCGCCTACCTACGGCATCTACATTGCCGGCCTGGTGTTCCAGTGGCTGAAGCAGCAGGGCGGCGTGGCCGAGATGGAGCAGCGCGCCAAGTCCAAGGCGGAACTGCTGTACGCGGCGCTCGACGCCGATGATTTTTACCAGAACCGTGTTGCGCCGGCTAACCGCTCGCGCATGAACGTGCCCTTCTACCTGAAGGACGAAAGCAAGAACGAAGCATTCCTGGCCGGCGCCAAAGCGCGCGGCCTGCTGCAACTGAAGGGCCACAAGTCCGTCGGCGGTATGCGCGCATCGATCTATAACGCGATGCCTATCGAGGGCGTGCAAGCGCTCGTAGACTACTTGAACGAATTCGCTGGCCGATAACCATGAACGATAAACTCAAACCATTGCGCGAACAGATCGACTCGATCGACGCGCAGATTCTGGACCTGCTGAACCAGCGCGCCAAAGTGGCGCAGGAAGTAGGCCATGTAAAAGCCGAAACCGGTGCGCCGGTGTTCCGCCCTGAACGTGAGGCGCAAGTGCTGCGCGGCGTGGCGGAGCGCAATCCTGGCCCGATGGGCAACAGCGAGCTGCAAACTATCTGGCGCGAAATCATGTCCGCTTGCCGCTCGCTGGAGAAGCGCGTGACCGTGGCCTTCCTTGGCCCTGCCGGCACCTATAGCGAACAAGCCGTGTACCAGCAATTCGGCACGGCGGTGGATGTGCTGCCTTGCTCGTCGATTGATGAAGTGTTCCGCGCTACCGAAGCAGGGACGGCGGAATTCGGCGTGGTGCCGGTTGAAAATTCGACCGAAGGCGCCATCGGCCGCACGCTGGACCTGCTGCTGCATACGCCGCTGACCATCAGCGGTGAAGTGTCGATCGCGGTGCGTCACAGCCTGCTGACCGGCACCGGCAATATGGAAGGCGTCACGGCGATTTGCGCGCATGCGCAGGCGCTGGCGCAGTGCCAGATCTGGTTGAATAATAACTATCCGGACCTCGAACGCCGCGCGGTATCGTCGAATGCGGAAGCAGCGCGCATGGCGCGTGACGATCACTCGCTGGCGGCCATCGCTGGCGAGCGCGCAGGCGTGCGTTACAGCCTCGGGACCGTGAAGGCCAATATTCAGGACGACCCGTCGAACCGCACGCGCTTTGCGGTGATTGGCTCGCTGCACGCTGGCCCGTCGGGCGAGGACCGTACCTCGCTGGCACTGGCGGCGCCGCACAAGGCCGGTTCGATTTATCGCCTGCTTGGATCGCTGGCGCAGCATGGCGTATCGATGACGCGCTTCGAATCGCGCCCGGCGCGCACCGGCACGTGGGAGTACTACTTCTACGTCGACGTCGAAGGCCATGTGCAGGATCCCGCTGTCGCCAAGGCGCTCGATGAGCTGCAAGGCAACGCCGCATTCTTCAAGGTGCTGGGTTCCTACCCTGTCAGCCTGACCTGATTTCGAAGAGAGAGAACATGAGCAGCAAGAACTACGGCCCGGAATACGTCCGCGCCATCGCACCATACCAGGCCGGCAAACCGATTTCGGAAGTCGCGCGTGAATTCGGCCTTGATGAGGCGACCATTGTGAAGCTGGCGTCGAACGAGAATCCGTTCGGCGTGCCGGCATCGGCGCAGCAGGCGATGGCCGCTGCGGTGGCGGAGTTGGGGCGCTATCCGGACGCCAACGGCTTTGATTTGAAGGGCGCGCTGGCCAAGCGCTATGACGTGCCGGCGGACTGGATCACGCTGGGCAACGGCTCCAACGATATCCTGGAAATCGCCGCGCATGCGTTTGTGGAGCGCGGCCAATCAATCGTGTATGCGCAGTATTCGTTCGCGGTGTATGCGCTGGCGACGCAGGGCGTGGGCGCGCAGCACATCGTGGTGCCAGCCAAGGCGCATGGCCATGACCTGCCGGCCATGCTGGCGGCGATTCGTGAAGATACGCGCCTGGTGTTCATCGCCAATCCGAATAACCCGACTGGCACCTTCATTCCGGCGGCGGAGATTGAGGCGTTTGTAGCCAAGGTGCCGGCGCACGTGGTGGTGGTGTTGGATGAGGCGTACAACGAATTCCTGTCCGAAGAAAATCAGTTTGAGTCGGCAGCGTGGGTGAAGAAATATCCTAACCTGTTGGTCTCGCGTACCTTCTCGAAGGCGTATGGCCTGGCAGGTTTGCGCGTAGGCTTCGCGATTGCGCAGCCGGCGTTGACGGATCTGATGAACCGTATTCGCCAGCCGTTCAATGTGAATTCGCTGGCGCAGGCGGCGGCCATCGCGGCGCTGAACGACAAGGAATTCCTGAAGCAGAGCGCAGCCAATAACGCGGCTGGCTACCAGCAGTTCGTTGAGGCCTTCGAGCAGATGGGCCTTGAGTATGTGCCGTCGTACGGTAACTTCGTGCTGGTGAAGGTCGGCAGCGACGCTGGCGCTGGTGCGCGTGTGAATCTGTCCTTGCTGAAGCAAGGCGTGATTGTGCGCCCGGTCGGCAATTACGGCTTGCCGGAGTGGCTGCGCATTTCCATCGGCCTGCCGCAGGAGAATGCAGTCTTCATCGCGGCGCTGGCGAAAGCATTGGCGGAGTAATGCTGAACAAAGTCGTTATTTTTGGCGTTGGCCTGATCGGCGGCTCCTTCGCGCGCGCGCTGAAGAAAGCCGGCGCGGTGCGGACCATCGTCGGCGTCGGTCGTTCGGCTGCATCGATGGCGCGCGCGCTGGAGCTGGGCATCGTTGACGCGATAGCCGTGGCGAGCGAGCCGGCGTCGTTGGCTGATGCGCTGCACGGCGCGGACCTGGTGCTGCTGGCCGCGCCGGTCGCGCAGACCGAGGCGATTCTGGTGGCGATTGCGCCGCATCTGCAAGCCGGCACTGTCGTCACCGATGCGGGCAGCACCAAGTCCGACGTGGTGGCCGCAGCACGCCGCGCGCT
This sequence comes from Duganella flavida, assembly GCF_009857445.1. Lineage (GTDB taxonomy): Bacteria > Pseudomonadota > Gammaproteobacteria > Burkholderiales > Burkholderiaceae_D > Rugamonas > Rugamonas flavida. Next base: position 20,191 of record NZ_WWCN01000012.1, on the reverse strand, counting down.
AGGCGACAAGGTGGCGCAGTTCGTGCCGGGCCATCCTATCGCCGGCCGCGAAACCAACGGCCCGGATGCGGCCATCGACGATCTGTATGTCGGCAAGAAGGTGGTGATCACTGCGCTGCCGGAAAACACCGCCGAAGACGTCGAGCGCGTGGCCCTGGTATGGCGCGCCTGCCACGCCATCATCCACCGCCTGTCGCCGGAAGAACACGACAAAGTGTTCGCCGCTGTCAGCCACCTGCCGCACCTGCTGGCCTACGCGCTGGTAGACGACGTCGCGAAGAAACCGCATGCCGACTTGCTGTTCCAGTACGCCGCCAGCGGCTTCCGCGATTTCACCCGCATCGCCGGCTCGTCGCCGGAAATGTGGCGCGATATCAGCCTGGCCAACCAATCGGCCCTGCTGACCGAACTGGATGCCTACATGGCGCAACTGGCCGCGCTGCGCGCCCAACTGGCCGCCGGCGACGGCGCAGGGTTGGAACGCGTCTACAGCAACGCCCAACACGCCCGCCACCAATGGATAACCGCGATCGAGACGGCCGAAGCGCCACCATCGCAAGATAAGGCTGACTAATATGACTCATGAATTCATCGACCTGCAAACGGTCCCTCACGTGCAAGGCGCTGTGCGCCTGCCGGGCTCCAAATCGATCTCCAACCGCATCCTGCTGCTGTCCGCGCTGTCGCAAGGGCAGGTTGCCATCGTTGACCTGCTGGCCTCCGACGACACCGCCGTGATGCTGGCCGCGCTGCGCGCCCTCGGCGTGCAATGGACCGAAGAGAAAACCGCTACCGGCACCATCCACCACGTCACCGGCGTGGCTGGCGTGCTGCCGGATAAATCGGCGGATCTCTTCATGGGCAACGCCGGCACCGCAATCCGTCCACTGACCGCAGCGCTGGCGGTGATCGGCGGCGACTACACGCTGCACGGCGTGCCGCGCATGCACGAGCGCCCGATCGGCGATCTGGTCGACGCGCTCAACGCCGCCGGCACCAATGTTGAATACACCGGTAATCCGGGCTTCCCGCCGCTGCACATCAAGCAAGGCAAGATCACCACCGAGCGCCTGTCGGTGCGCGGCGATGTGTCGAGCCAGTTCCTGACGGCGCTGCTGATGGTGGCGCCGCTGATGGCCCAAGACCATGCGATCACCATCGACGTGATTGGCGAACTGATTTCCAAGCCGTATATCGAAATCACGCTGAACCTGATCCGCCGCTTTGGCGTCAAGGTTGAACAGACCGGCTGGGAGTCGTTCACCATCCAGCCGGGCCAGATCTACCAGTCGCCGGGCACGATTCACGTTGAGGGCGACGCGTCGTCGGCGTCCTACTTCCTGGCGGCTGGCGCGATTGCTGGCGGTCCGGTGCGCGTGGAGGGTGTGGGCAAGGACAGCATCCAGGGAGACGTGCGCTTTGCCGCCGCACTGGAGCAGATGGGCGCGCAGATCACCATGGGCGACAACTGGATCGAAGCGCGCAGCAGCGGCGTGCTGAAAGCCATCGATGCCGACTTCAACCACATCCCGGATGCGGCCATGACCATCGCCATCGCCGCACTGTACGCCGACGGCCCGTCGACGCTGCGCAATATCGCCAGCTGGCGCGTCAAGGAAACCGACCGCATCGCCGCCATGGCGACCGAACTGCGCAAGGTTGGCGCCATCGTGGAAGAGGGCCCGGACTACATCAAGGTCACGCCGCCGGCCGCGCTGACGCCTGCTACCATCGATACTTACGACGATCACCGCATGGCCATGTGCTTCTCGCTGACTTCGCTGGATGGCGCGGCGCGCAAGGGCGCCACGGTGCGCATCAACGATCCGAAATGCGTCAACAAGACTTTCCCTGAATACTTTAAAGCGTTTGCAGAAATCGCAAAATAACTGATATGCCAACTTCCCAGATTCCAGTCATCACCATCGACGGCCCTACCGCATCCGGCAAGGGCACGGTCGCACATCGCGTTGCCGATAAGCTCGGCTTCCATTACCTGGACTCGGGCGCCCTGTATCGCTTGACCGCGCTGTCGGCGCTGCGCCGCGACACCGATCTCACCGACGAACACGCGCTGGCCAAGCTGGCCGAGCACCTGCATTGCAGTTTCCAGGGCGGCGATATCATCCTGTCGCATGAAAACGTCACTGACGCGATCCGCGCCGAGGAGGTGGGTAACACCGCCTCCAAGATCGCCACGTTCCCGGCCGTGCGCCACGCGCTGGTGGGGCTGCAACTGGGTTTCCGCAAGGCGCCCGGCCTGGTGGCGGACGGCCGCGACATGGGCTCGGTGATCTTCCCGCACGCCCCGCTCAAGGTGTTTTTGACGGCCTCCGTAGCGGCCCGTGCCGGGCGCCGCTATAAGCAATTGATCGACAAGGGATTTTCTGCTAATATGCAAGACCTACTGGTGGATTTGCAGGCGCGGGACGACCGGGATACAAACCGGGCCATCGCGCCGCTGGCCCCAGCAGAAGGTGCACTGGTGCTCGATACCTCTGAAATGACTGCTGATCAAGCGGTCGATCAGGTGCTGGCATGGTACGCCTCGGTAGTAAAGTAGCCTCTTTATTAACCTAACCCAGTTGAAGCCGCAGTCCGCGGGCCTTACTGGTAACCTGGAAATACAATGTCTAATATGGAAAGTTTTGCAGCCCTCTTCGAAGAATCCCTGTCGCGTCAAGACATGCGTTCGGGCGAAGTGATCTCGGCTGAAGTCGTTCGTCTGGATCACAACTTCGTGATCGTCAACGCCGGCCTGAAATCGGAAGCATTCATCCCTGTTGAAGAATTCAAGAATGACCAAGGCGAACTGGAAGTCAAAGTAGGTGACTTCGTTTCCGTGGCCATCGAATCGCTGGAAAATGGTTTCGGCGATACCATCCTGTCGCGCGACAAAGCCAAGCGTCTGGCGTCGTGGCTGGCACTGGAAAAAGCTATGGAATCGGGCGAGATCGTCGTCGGTACCGTCAATGGCAAAGTCAAAGGCGGCCTGACCGTTCTGACCAACGGCATCCGCGCCTTCCTGCCGGGTTCGCTGGTTGACACCCGTCCGGTGAAAGACACCACCCCATTCGAAGGCAAAACCCTCGAATTCAAAGTTATCAAACTGGACCGCAAGCGTAACAACGTCGTTCTGTCCCGCCGCGCTGTCATCGAAGCTTCGATGGGCGAAGAGCGTCAGAAACTGATGGAAACGCTGAAAGAAGGCACGGTCGTGACCGGCGTTGTGAAAAACATCACCGACTACGGCGCGTTCGTGGATCTGGGCGGCATCGACGGCCTGCTGCACATCACCGATCTGGCATGGCGTCGTGTGCGTCACCCATCGGAAGTACTGACCGTTGGTCAAGAAATCACCGCAAAAGTCCTGAAGTACGATCAAGAGAAGAACCGTGTTTCGCTGGGCGTGAAGCAACTGGGCGATGACCCATGGACCGGTCTGTCGCGTCGCTACCCACAGAGCACCCGCCTGTTCGGTAAAGTCACCAACCTGACCGACTACGGTGCGTTCGTTGAAGTGGAACAAGGTATCGAAGGTCTGGTACACGTTTCCGAAATGGACTGGACCAACAAAAACGTCGCTCCTAACAAAGTTGTCCAACTGGGCGACGAAGTAGAAGTGATGGTTCTGGAAATCGACGAAGAGCGTCGTCGTATTTCGCTGGGCATGAAACAGTGCAAAGCTAACCCATGGGACGACTTCGGCGTCACCCACAAGAAGGGTGACAAAGTCCGCGGCGCGATCAAATCGATCACCGACTTCGGCGTGTTCATCGGCCTGGCTGGCAACATCGACGGCCTGGTACACCTGTCCGACCTGTCGTGGACCGAGTCCGGCGAAGAAGCCGTACGCAAGTTCAAAAAAGGTGACGAACTGGAAGCCGTGGTGCTGGCGATCGACGTTGAGCGTGAGCGCGTTTCCCTGGGCGTTAAGCAACTGGAAGGTGATCCATTCAACAACTTCGCCGCCATGAACGACAAAGGTTCGCTGGTGAACGGTACCGTGAAATCGGTAGAGCCTAAAGGCGCCGTGATCCAACTGTCGGAAGAAGTTGAAGGCTACCTGCGCGCTTCGGAAATCTCGCGTGACCGCGTGGAAGATGCTGGCACCCACCTGAAAGTCGGCGATGCCGTCGAAGCGCTGGTGATCAACATCGACCGTAAAGCACGTTCGATCCAGCTGTCGATCAAAGCGAAAGATTCGGCTGACACCGCTGAAGCGATGAAAAACATCGCTTCGGACAGCAACGCTGCTTCGGGCACCACCAGCCTGGGCGCACTGCTGAAAGCTAAGCTGGACAACAAGAACTAAGAACTAGTCGATGACTAAGTCCGAACTGATTAACCGTCTGGCTGAGCGTTACTCTCAGCTGGTGGCCAAAGATGCGGAATATGCCGTCAAAACCATCCTGGATGCGATGACCAACGCTTTGTCGACGGGTCAGCGCATCGAGATCCGCGGTTTTGGCAGCTTTGCCCTCAACAGCCGGCCACCACGCATCGGGCGCAACCCGAAGTCGGGCGACAAGGTGATGGTGCCGGAAAAACGGGTGCCGCACTTCAAGCCAGGCAAGCAATTGCGCGAGCGGGTTGACGCGATGGTCGGGCAACCGATCATCGAGGACTGAAGCATTCCATAGTTACAAAAGCGGCGTCCTTCGGGATGCCGCTTTTTTTTTGTTGCCCGAGGTGCGATACTGGCGCTCTCGGAACTACTCCACAGGACTTTGGCTGATGAAATTCATCTCCACCCTCATAGGCTTCATCATCTTCGTCTTGTTTTTCGGCTTCGCGCTGAAGAACTCGCAGGAAGTCGATCTGCAACTGTTCCTGCACTACGAGCTGCGTGGCCCGCTGGTGCTGATGCTGCTGGGCTTTTTTGTGGCCGGCGCCGTACTCGGCGTGCTGGCGCTGACGCCGACGGTATTCCGCCACCGCCGCGAAGCTAACAAGCACAAGGCCGCCGTCCACACGCTGCAAGCGTCGGCCCTGCAGGCGAATCAACCGCCGCAGCCGGACAGCGTGCCGACACAATAATTAACAATAACAATGACACAGAATTAGCATGGAATTTGAACTCTGGTGGTTACTGGGCATCCCGGTCTTCTTTGGCCTGGGATGGGTCGCGGCGCGGGTCGATATCCGCCAGCTGCTGTCGGAATCGCGCACCCTGCCGCGTGGCTATTACAAGGGCCTGAACTTCTTGCTTAACGACCAGCCGGACAAGGCGGTCGACGCATTTATCGAAATCGTCCGCCTCGATCCGGAATCGGCTGAGATGCACTTCGCGCTCGGTAACCTGTTCCGCCGCCGCGGCGAGACCGAACGCGCCATTCGCGTGCACCAGAACCTGCTGGCGCGGCCCGACCTGCCGCAGGAGCAGAAGGAGCACGCGCAGTATGAGCTGGGCATGGACTACCTGAAGGCCGGCCTGCTGGACCGCGCCGAAGAGACCTTTAACTCGCTGCTCAACGGCACTTACGCGGCGCAGGCGCGCCGCGCGCTGCTGGAGATTTTCCAGCGCGAGAAGGAGTGGCCGCGCGCGATTGAGGCGGCGATCGGCCTGCAAGAAGCAGGCGCCGGTTCGCGCCAGAAGGAAATCGCCCAGTTCTACTGCGAGCTGGCGCAGGACGCGCTGGTGCACCTGCATCCGGAACAAGCCTTGGCGCTGCTGGATAAATCGCTGCAAGCGGACCGTGTCAATGTGCGCGCTACCTTGCTGACCGGCGACGCCCAGCTGGCGCAGGGCGACCTTGAAGGCGCGCTGCTGACCTGGCGCCGCGTCGAACAAATCAGCGTGCCGCACGTGGCGCTGGTGGCGCCGCGTTTGATGGACGGCTACCGCAAGGTGGGCCGGCCGCAAGAAGGCGTCAACCTCTTGAAATCCTATCTTGAGCAAGCATCTTCCATCGATCTGGTGGAAGTGGTGTACAAGGCGGTACTGGAGCTGGATGGCGTGGAAGCGGCCAAGCAATTGGTCGGCGAACAGCTGCGCCGCACGCCGACCTTGCTGGGACTGGACAAATTTTTGGAAGCACGCCTGATGGACGCGCCGGCGGCGGTGATGCCGGAGCTGTCGATGGTGAAGAACCTGGTGCACAGCTACACGCAAAAGCTGGCACGCTACCAGTGCAGCCACTGCGGCTTCAAGGCGCGCCAGTTCTACTGGCAATGCCCGGGCTGCAGCAAGTGGGAGACTTACCCGCCGCGCCGCACCGAAGAATTAAACGTAATGAATTGAAAAGAGCACCATCATGAAAATCACCATCATCGGTACTGGCTATGTAGGTCTGGTTACGGGCGCTTGCCTGGCGGAGCTGGGCAACGACGTGTTCTGCCTCGACGTCGACCAGAAAAAGATCGACCTGCTGAATAACGGCGGCATCCCGATCCACGAACCGGGCCTGGAAGAAGTGGTGGCGCGCAACCGCGCCGCCGGCCGTATCCAGTTCTCGACCGACGTTGCGGCCTCGGTGGCGCACGGCGAAGTGCAGTTCATCGCGGTCGGCACGCCGCCCGATGAAGATGGCTCGGCCGACTTGCAGTATGTGCTGGCTGCGGCCCGCAACATCGGCAAGCACATGACCGGCTTCAAGGTCATCGTCGACAAATCGACGGTGCCGGTGGGCACGGCGGACCGCGTCAGCGCGGCCCTGCGTGAAGAGCTGGCGGCGCGCGCAGGCGATCCTGCAGCCAGCTTCTCGGTGGTGTCGAATCCGGAGTTCCTGAAAGAGGGCGCGGCGGTGGAAGACTTCATGCGCCCGGACCGCATCGTCATCGGCCATGACAATTCGGCTGAAGGCGAAAAAGCGGCCGCCAAGATGAAGAAGCTCTACGCGCCGTTCAACCGCAATCACGAGCGCACTTTCTGGATGGACGTGCGCTCGGCGGAGTTCACCAAGTACGCGGCCAACGCCATGCTGGCGACCCGCATCTCGTTCATGAACGAGATGGCCAACCTGGCCGACCAGGTGGGCGCCGATATCGAGGCGGTTCGCCACGGCATCGGCTCCGATCCGCGCATCGGCCATAGCTTCCTGTACGCTGGCGCCGGCTACGGCGGTTCGTGCTTCCCGAAAGACGTGCAGGCGCTGGAGCGCACCGCGCGCCAGTACTCGCAAGACCTGCTGATCCTGCGCGCGGTGGAAGCGGTTAATGACAAGCAGAAGCTGGTGCTGGGCCAGAAGGTCGTCCAGCGTTTTGGCGCGGACTTGAGCGGCAAGCACTTTGCGGTGTGGGGCCTGGCTTTCAAGCCGAATACCGACGATATGCGCGAAGCGCCGTCGCGCGTGCTGCTGCGCCAGCTGCTGGACGCCGGCGCCACGGTGGCGGTGTACGATCCGGTGGCGATGGCGGAAGCCAAGCGTGTGCTGGCGCTTGACCTGACGCCGTCCGAACTGGCGCGCGTGCGCTTTGCCGCCAGCCCGAAAGATGCGCTGACCGATGCCGAGGCGCTGGTCATCGTCACCGAATGGAAGGCCTTCCGCAGCCCGGACTTCGACCAGATCAAGGCGGCTTTGAAGCAGGCCGTGATCTTCGACGGCCGTAACCTGTTCGAGCCGGCAGTGATGGCGGAAGCGGCGTTTGAATACCACGGCATCGGCCGTTCGATTTTGACCCGCACTTAACGAGGCCGCACCGTGACGACGAATCTGGATAAAGTACGCATCCTGGTGGCGGGCGACGTGATGCTGGACCGTTACTGGTTCGGTGAGGTCAGCCGCATCTCGCCGGAAGCGCCGGTGCCGGTGGTGCGCATCGAGAAGCGCGAGGCGCGCCTCGGCGGCGCCGCCAACGTCTCGCGCAACGCGGCGGCGCTGGGCGCGCAGGCTGGCTTGCTGGGCATCGTCGGCAACGACGAGGCGGGCGATGAAGTGGCCTCGCTGCTGGCCGGTGGCGGCATCCGCAGCTACCTGAAACGCGACGAAGCGATTTCCACCATCATCAAGCTGCGTGTGATCGGGCGCCAGCAGCAGATGGTGCGCATTGACTTTGAGGAAGCGCCGACCGACACGGTCTTGCGCGACAAGCTGGAACAGTTCAAGGCGCTGCTGGCCGATTACGATGTGATCGTGCTGTCGGATTACGCCAAGGGCAGCCTGGTGGCGGTGGCCGACATGATCGCCGCCGCGCGTGCGGCCGGCAAGGTGGTGATGGTCGATCCGAAGGGCGACGACTTCTCGCGCTACGCGGGCGCCACGGTGCTGACGCCGAACAAGTCGGAATTCAAGCGCATCGTCGGATCGTGGAACAGCGAAGAGCAGCTGACCGCCAAGGCGCAAGCCCTGCGCGTGGAACTCAAGCTCGATGCGCTGTTGCTCACCCGCTCGGAAGAGGGCATGACGCTGTACACTGACGGCGCCCAGTACCACACGCCGGCGCAGGCGCGCGAGGTGTTTGACGTTTCCGGCGCGGGCGATACCGTGATCGCCACCATGGCCTGCATGCTGGGCACCGGCGCCGGCTGGCAGGAAGCGGTGGAAACCGCCAACCGCGCTGGCGGCATCGTGGTCGGCAAACTGGGTACGGCCACCGTCACGCGCGAGGAATTGTTCGGCGCTTGATCTGGCTCAACTGCGCGGTTGCCGCGCTCCGTTAAGGTGATCCTAGGGGCGATTTTCGCTCCTTTTCACTTTAATGGAGACTACGATGATCAAGAAACTATTGCTGTTGCTGGCTATGCTGGCGTCGATGGCGGCGGCTTGGGCGCAGGTGGATGTCAACAAGGCCGATGCGGCTGCGCTGGACGGCATCCGTGGCCTGGGGCCAGCCAAGTCCAAGGCCATCCTCGAAGAACGCAAGAAGGGCGATTTCAAGGACTGGCCGGATCTCGAGCAGCGCGTCAAGGGTATCGGTCCTAAAAACGCCATCAAGCTGTCCGAGGCCGGCCTGCAAGTGAACGGCAAATCGAAAGATGGTGCACCGGCCAAGTCCAGCAAGTAAGATAGTGGCTTTCCAACGGCCCGCAGCGCCCTGCTGCGGGCTCCCACCACGGAGAGCGCTGCATGCAGTTCAAACCACAGTTAATGCCCATTGCGCTGGCCCTGCTGATCGCAGCGCCGGCCATGGCCGCCGAACCTGATACCAAACGTCATCAGGCGCAGATCGACCAGATCGTCAAACAGATTTCCCCTGCACGTATTGAAGCGACTATTCGCAAGCTGGTGGGCTTCCGCACGCGCCACACCATGTCGGACACCGTGTCCGACACTGAGGGCATCGGCGCCGCCCGGCGCTGGATCAAGGCGGAGCTGGAGCGCTGCGGCGCCGGCACGCCGTTGCAGGTGGAGTTTGACAGCCATATCGCGCCGGTCTCCGCGCGCATCAGCCGTCCGACTGAAATCGTGAACGTGGTGGCGACTTTGCCGGGCGCGCAGCCTGCGTCAGCGGAGCGCATGTACGTGGTCAGCGGCCACTATGATTCGCGCAACACCGACATAATGGACGCCAGCGGCGACGCGCCCGGCGCCAACGACGACGCTTCCGGCACTGCGGCCGTGATGGAGATGGCCTGCGTGATGGCCAAGTACAAATTCGACGCCACGCTGGTGTTCATGACGGTGGCGGCGGAGGAACAGGGCTTGCTGGGCGCGGCGCATTGGGCGGAACAGGCCAAGCAAAAGAATTTGAATATCGCCGGCATGTTCACCAACGATATCATCGGCAGCTCGCGCGATGAACACGGCAAGCAGGACGATACGCAAGTACGCCTGTTCGCAGAAGGCCTGCCGGTGCAGAAGGAAAACAGCGATGCGGTGCGCACGCTGATCCAGACCGGCGGCGAGAACGATTCGCTGTCGCGCCAACTGGCGCGTGCGGTGAAGGAAGCGGGCGAGCGCTATGTGCCGAAGTTTAAAGTCAACGTAATCCAGCGGCGCGACCGCTACTTGCGTGGCGGCGATCACATGCCGTTCCTGGAGCGCGGCTATGCGGCCTTGCGCTTCACCGAGCCGGCCGAGGATTTCAATCACCAGCACCAGAATATCCGTACCGAAAACGGCGTGCTGATAGGCGATCTGCCGCAGTACAACGACTACAACTACATCGCCCAGGTCGCGCGCGTGAATGCGGCGGCCTTATCGTCGCTGGCCCTGGCACCGGCTGCGCCGCAAAAGGTGCAGGTGCGTACCGCCAAACTGCAGAATGATACCGAGCTGGTTTGGCAGGCCAATAGCGAGCCTGATCTGGCGGGCTATCGCATCGTCTGGCGTGATACCACGGCGGCTGACTGGCAGGGCTCCAAATTCGTCGGCAAGGTGACTGAGTTCACCATGCCGCAGTCGAAGGATAATGTGTACTTCGGCGTGCAGGCGATTGATGTTGACGGCAACGTCAGCCCGGCCAGCTATCCAACGCCGCTGCGCTGATGAAGATTTCCCGCATCCTCCACGCCGGCTACGTGTTCGAAAGCGGCGGCACGCAGATCGTGTTCGACCCTGTGTTCGAGAACCCGTTCAGCCGCAACTGCCACGCGTATCCGGACGTGCGCTTCGACCTCGCGCAGGTGAGGGCGCTGCGGCCGGATGCGGTGTTCATCTCGCACTTCCATGACGATCACTGCTCGCTGGAGAGCCTGGATCTGCTGGACCGCGCCACGCCGGTCTACCTCTACTGCCTGTTCGATGAATTGTTCGCGATGATACGTGAACTGGGCTTCGTCGACGTGCGGCCGCTGGCGCTGGACCTGCCGGTACTGGTGGGCGCTTTTGAAGTAATCCCGCGCCGCGCGCTGGAGGCGGATGTGGACTCGATGTTCCAGATTCGCGCCGAAGGCCTGAATGTGCTCAACGTGGTCGATTCGTGGATGGATCCGGAGACGCTGGAGCAGCTCAAACCCTACGCACCGTGGGATATGGTGCTGTGGCCATTCCAGACCATGCGCGAAGTGGACGTGATTGCGCCTTCACGCGCAGAGCGCGGCCCAGTCGAACTGCCAGAGGAATGGCCAGAGCAGCTGCAGGCACTGGCGCCGCGCTACGTCGTACCGAGTTCCTGCCAGTTCCGACAGGAGCCCTGGTCGTGGTACAACCACGCGATGTTCCCGATCACCTATCGCCAGTTCGCGCAAGCGGTGGGCGAGTGGCTGCCGGCTGCGCAGGTGGTTCGCCTCAATCCTTCAGTCGCCGTCGAACTGACCGCCGATGCGCTCACGCCCGCCGCACCGCTGCCGTGGGTGCTGCCAGTAGGCGAGCAAGATGTCGACTACGAATATGATCCCGACACCGTGCCGCCACCAACTGCCGACATCGCACGCCATTTCACCGCGTTGACCTTTGAGCAAACCGCGCAGGTACAGGCGTTCTGCAATAGCGGGCTGTTAGAGCGCTACGAAGAAATGGAGCTTCCTGAAGACAGCTACTTCGCCACGCCATGCGTGTGGCGGCTTTCCGTCTACGACCACGAAGGCAGCGCGCAGCACTACCGCTACCGCATCCACGGCGACAGCATCGCCTTGGCCGTCGACGAAGAAGTGCCAACATGGCATACCGAAATCCCAATCGCCAAACTGTACGCAGGACTGGCGCTAGGCGAATCGCTCACCTCCATGTACATGCGCATCAACGGCGCGCCAGCGGACGCCGATATCGTCGACGATCCCTTAATCCGCACCCTGTTCGACAACGCCTTCGCCGCCTACCAGGCCGCCCAACTGCGCCGCATCAAAGCAGCTTAATCGACGTCCTCCAGCAAGTCCCACGCGCGGCGGTATTTGGGCAGGCGGTGCTCCAGAGTTGGACGGCCTTAATCAGCGCTTCGCTCGCGACAGCGTGCTGCCGCTCTCGCGCAAATAGCTGCGCAGCTCGTTATAAACGATTGCCGGGAGTATAGGCGGCGTGCTAGTTTTCTCTTCCTTAGCGGGACACATTTTTTTTCCCCTTTCTCTTTCGTTCTCTTTTTATCTCTTTCTGTCTCTTGGACAGGAGCGAGAGCGAAGAGTTCAAAAGAGAGAGAAAGAGACAAAAAGAGAAAGGCAAAAGAGAAAACCTCCCGCTAAGGATTTGGCAGACACCTCACCGCCCTATGTCCTCAGGAAGACACCGCCAGCGCCTGCGCCCGTAGCTGCGCCTTTGCTTGTGACTCCTTCTGCGTCTGCGCCGATCAATCATTACTATGCGGAGCTGTTTAAAAAAATCAGTACTACGGAGTCTGCCGAATTTTTACTGCAGCATGCTGCGCATCCAACATGCTATATGCGTGAAGTGGTGCTTAAGCGTATCGTAGAGTTGGCGCTGCCAGAGTTGTTGCCGGTCGTGGTAGAGCGCTTGAATGACTGGGTGCCCCAAGTGCAGCGCGCTGCGCGGACGGCCTTGATGACGCTATTACCTTTTCTACCCGCATCGCAGCTGTTAGCTGCGATGCCAATGATCTTGCGCTGGCATAGCGCCGGCCGGGCCGATTATGCCGGATGGTTGGAAAAGTTTGAGCTAACGCTGATTCGCGCTGGAACTGTGTGCCAGCCTGGCGCCAGAATTGCAAGACAGTTTTTACCTTTCTGCAGCAGATTACATTTTGGCGCAATTCGAGCCGTTGCGCTTAGGATGTTGCTGGACATGGAGGGCGATTCACTATCAAAAATTACTTCAGCGAGGAGTGCCTAACGCGCAGCGCACGCGTGTATGCCTGATTGCACTTGCCGCCTTACGCAATCCAGCTGATGTAGACCTGATGAAGTCTTTCCAAGGCGTAGAGCAGGCGCGTGAGTTCAGGCTGGATGAGGCACTATGCACATGGCTGAACAGCACCGATTGGTATGCGCAGCCCGACAAGGAACAACTGGTGTTCCTGTCGTCTGCGCCGACGCTGGCCTTCTTTGGCCAATTGCTGGCGACGCGTCCTCATCGCCTCGATGCGCTCAGCTCCGCAATTTTTCGAGCGGCAGGTTAGCGAGGAATTGGTGGATTTGCGAGACCACGGCGGCGCCTTCGCCCACGGCGGCGGCGACGCGCTTGGTGGAGGTGGCGCGGACGTCACCGATGGCAAATACGCCCGGCACGCTGGTTTCCAAGGCGGCGCGCGAGGGCAGGTCTTTCGGGTAGACGCCGTTGGCGAAGTTGGCTTTGCACTGCGACTTGGTCACGTCAAAGCCGGTGCGGATGAAGCCATGCGGATCGACGTCGACGCCGCAGTCACTGAGCCAGCCGGTGTTCGGATCGGCGCCGATGAACAGGAACACGCGGCAGACGTCGTAATCGCATTCTTCTTCGGTCTTGGCGTTGCGGATGCGGACTTGTTTGAGGCCATCCTCATCGCCTTCCAGCGCGATGATTTCGGTGCAGGTGTGCAGCGCGATATTCGGCGTGGCCTGAATCCGTTCGATCAAATAGCTCGACATGGTGGACGACAAGCTCTCCTTGCGGATCAGCATATGCACCTTGGACGCATAGGCCGACAAGAACACCGCCGCTTGCCCGGCCGAGTTGCCGCCGCCGACCAGCACAATCTCTTCCGTCTTGCATAGCTTGGCCTCGACCGGCGAAGCCCAGTAGTAAACACCTTTGCCCTCGAACTGCTTGAGATTCGCCAGCGACGGCCGGCGATAACGCGCGCCGCACGACAGCACCACGGTCTTTGCCTTCAAGCGTTGCAGGCTGCCGCACATTTCCACTTGCAGCGGATAGGTGTCGCACACCAGCCGTCCGGCCGGCGCGGGAATCGCGACCTCAACGCCAAACTTCTGCGCCTGCACGTAGGCGCGGCCTGCCAGCGCGCGACCGGAGACGCCGGTCGGGAAGCCGAGATAGTTTTCAATGCGCGCACTGGCGCCAGCCTGGCCGCCGTAAGCGCGCGTCTCCAGCGCCAGCACCGACAGGCCTTCCGAGGCCGCATACACTGCCGTGGCCAGCCCGGCCGGTCCGGCGCCGACCACGATCACATCCCACACCTTGTCGGTATCGAGTTCCGGCAGCATGCCGAGGCAGCGGCCGATATCGACCACGCTCGGGTTTTTCTTGACCACGCCATCCGGACACACCACCAGCGGCAGTTCTTCCGCGCGCGGCTGGTAATGCGCCATCAAATCGGCCGCCTGGCGATCATGTTCGGGATCGAGCACGATGTGCGGATGGCCATTGGCCGCCAAAAAAGTCTGCAGCGTGTGGATGCGGCCATGCCCGCGCGGCCCGACAATCACCGGTCCGCCGGAAGCCTGCTCGATCAGGCCGACACGGCGCAGGATCAGCGCGCGCACGATGCGCTCGCCCAGATCCGCATGTGCCACCAGCAAGGCGCGCAAGGAGTCCGACGGCACCACCAGTACTTCCACCTCGCCCACCGCGTGGCCATTGCCCAGCGACGGCCGGCCCGACAGCTGTGCCACTTCGCCGCTGAACTGGCCGGGCTGGTGGGTGGTCACGTACGAGGTGTTGCCGAGGCCATCATAGCGATTCACCTCGATTCCGCCTTGCAGCACCAGCATCAGGCCGAAGCTGGTCTTGCCGGCCTCGAAAATCATTTCGCCATGCTTGAAGCACATCACATGGCCGAAACGGTGCATATGGCGGATGTCGGCCGCGCTCAGCACGGGGAACATCTGGTGCTTGCGCTGTTCCAGGTTGTGGGCCAGCGACGGCGACGGATCGTCCGGGGTTAGTTCGGGCAGCAAGTCGGAGGGAGTGGTGGCCATGAGAATTCCGCATATGAAGATGGTTGCACAAGTGTTGCCAGTCTAGCGCAAGCGGCCGTCCCAGTCCAAAGTCTTAAGTGGGAGCCGTACGCTTTCTGGCAACTCGGCTAAAATGCTTGTTTTGGCGAACTCAAACAACAAGACGATGGCTTACAAGACTTTGCAAGATACGATCGGCAATACGCCGCTGGTGCAGCTGGCGCGCCTGCCCGGCGCCGAAGCGGCGGCCCGCAACAACATCATCCTCGGCAAGCTGGAAGGCAACAATCCGGCCGGCTCGGTCAAGGACCGTGCCGCCATGTCGATGCTGAAACGGGCCGAGGAGCGCGGCGACATCAAGCCGGGCGATACGCTGATCGAGGCCACCAGCGGCAACACCGGCATCGCACTGGCGATGGCTGCTGCCATCCGCGGTTACAAGATGCTGTTACTGATGCCGGAAAACCTCAGCGTCGAGCGCCGCCAGAGCATGGCCGCCTACGGCGCGCAAATCATGCTGACGCCGAAAACCGGCGGCATGGAATACGCGCGCGACATGGCCGAGCAGCTGCAAAAGGACGGCAAGGGCATCATCCTCGACCAGTTTGGCAACCAGGACAACGCCCGCGCCCACTATGAAAGCACCGGCCCGGAAATCTGGCGCGACACCGACGGCCGCGTGACCCACTTCGTCAGCGCCATGGGCACTACCGGCACCATCATGGGTACCTCGCGTTACCTGAAGGAGCAGAATCCGGAAGTCCAGATCATCGGCGCCGAGCCGGAAGAGGGCTCGTCGATTCCCGGCATCCGCAAATGGCCGGAAGCGTATCTGCCGAAGATTTACGACCGTTCGCGCGTCGACCGCGTGGAAGCCGTGTCGCAAGCGGCGGCGGAGCGCATGGCGCGCCGCATGGCGGCTGAGGAAGGCATCTTCTGCGGCATCTCCGCCGCCGGCGCCTGCGAAATCGCGCTGCGCATTTCCAACACCGTGGAAAACGCCACCATTGTGTTCATCGTCTGCGACCGTGGCGATCGCTATCTGTCCACCGGCGTGTTTCCAGCTTAACGGCGCGGCCTAAAAACAAAATGCCCTCGTCCCTTGCTTGATAAGGGAGGAGGGCACTCTGATCAGGTACTGCTAACGCGGGCTGGATTAGCCGTTGTTGCTGCCGCCTGGAGTTTCGCCTTCTTTAGGCTTGAATTGCTTGTCGCTGATGCGGAACTTGTTGCGGCGATCGCCCATCAAATAACGCAGGTCGCGGATGCTCAGGTCCGATACTTCGTGCATGCGGATCAGCAGCGAAGCGCCGACTGGCAGGCGGTGGTGACGGATTTTGCTGATCACAGGCGGTGCTACTTCCAGTGCGCGCGACAGCGCTGCATCGTTTTTCAGACGCAGGTTCTCGATCAGGGTATCGAGCAGGCGGTTGGGATTGTATTGCAGCAGATCATCGCCATCCGCATCGTTGTTCATGTCTATGCCGACTTGGTTTGTCATGTCGTCTTTTCCTTCAGTAAAGTTGTCCTGCAAAGTACAACACTCGGGGCTTTGCTGCGTCTATGTCCATCCTTACCAGGAGTACTCATACACGGACACGGGTTCCAGGATAACAAGTTTCATAATATATACACAATTGTACAACAGTCTGCAATCTAATACTCAGCAGCAATAAAAAAAACACACTTCCCGCAGGGTATTGTTGTCCGACTGCAACATTGTGTGAGAATTATACACCGTCTCGTATGATATGCTGCCGGTGCGCACTTTTAATTAACGGTTAAAGTTAATTCTATAACAATTCCGTTGCAAAGCTGCCCACTTTTGACTGCCTTCTCCGCAGCATGCATAAATAATTTCCAAGTGTCAACTAAACAATACCGTGAGCAAGCCCACGGGACAAAGTTTTTTACGCTTGCTTACATTCCTGAAGGCAAGCCCGCCGCCGGCGCACCGCCGCGCGCCGTTTTCACCGCCTGGCCCAGCTCCACCACCGACATGGCGTAGAAATAACTGCGGTTGTACTGTGTGATGGCAAAGAAATTGGCGTTGGCCAGCCAATACTCGGTGGGCTCGGCGCCATTCTGCAAATCCACCAGACCATACAGCTGATCCGGCGCCGGCGTGGCCGTGGTCACGCCCGCCGCGCCCAGCTCCGGTGCGCGGTACTTGGCCACCAGGCCCTGGTTGGTCATGGCTTCCCAAGCGCGGTTGGGCGAGACGCTGGCCGCATACACCAGTGGCCCGGCCTGTTCGCGCTGCCAGCCGTGGCCAGCCAGGAAGGCGGCCACGCTGCCAATCGCATCGCTGCTGGAGGCCAGCAAATCGATCTTGCCGCTGCCGTCGAAATCGACCGCGTACTTCATCACGCTGCTGGGCATGAATTGCGGCATGCCGATGGCGCCGGCAAACGAGCCTTTCAGCGACAGCGGATCGATGCCGGTCTGGCGCGCGAACAGCAAGGTCGCTTCCAGTTCGCCGCGGAAGAATTCCATGCGCTCGCGCCGCTGCGGCGCTTCTGGATACGAAAACGCCAGCGTGGTCAGCGCATCGAGCACGCGGAAGCGGCCGGTGTTGCGGCCGTACACGGTTTCCACGCCGATGATCCCGACCAGGATTTCGGCCGGAATACCGTACAGCGATTCAGCGCGGTTGAGCGCCTCGCTGTTCTCGTTCCAGAACTTGACGCCGGCGTCGATGCGCACCGGGTCGATCATCAGCTTGCTGTAGGCTTGCCAGTTTTTCGGCTTGCCCGGCGGCGCCGGTTTCACCAGCTGCACGGCAGCGTCAACATAGCGCACCTGGGTCATCAGGGCATTCAGTTCGGCGCGGTCGAAACCATCGCGCGTGGCGAGGTCGTCGAGGAAGGCGCGCACCTCTTTCCAGTCGCCGAAGTTGACGTACTCGCCGACATAGTCGACGGCCGGTGCGGCCTTTTTCTTGGCGGCCGCCGGCTTTTTCTTTTTCTGCATGCTAGGCGGCAGGGTGTAGCCATACGGATCGACGGCAGCAGCGGCCTGGCCGGCAACGGCGGCGCTCAACAGCAGGGCGGTAATCAGGGTTTTCATCGGCATAAAGGTAGCAAATTTTTCAGCGTCGCCAGCGACGCCGAGCGTGATTCGGTCCCGCCGGCGCCATACTTCAGGCCACCGTACAGGTGCAAAAACTGGTCCCTCGCAGCGTGCTGTGCCGCACTGCCGGGCGCTGCCCGCAAGCGCGCCGCGTAGCTGTGCGGTCCCTCGGCTGGCAAGCGGGCGACGCCACGGCGCGCCTGCTGCCGGCAAAACGCCGCATACAAGCCGTCCAGCGCATCGGTCGGTCGCTGCTGCTGCCGCCAGCGCCACAGCGCCACCAGCGCGGCCACCAGCAGCGCCGCCAGCGCACTGCGCGCATTGCCGAAAGTGGCGCCTAGTTCTTCGAGGAAACTTCGCTGCTTATCTGGATTGTAATCCAGTACCCATTGATTCCAAGAATTATTCAACGCTGCGTAGTTGTATCGGAGCTGCGCCAGCCACGAGCCGGGATCGTTTTGCAATTCCAGCAGCGGCGCCAGCCCGAAACCGGACGGGGGCGGCAGGGCGCGCGCCAGGTTGCGCTGCACCCGCTCGGGCGCCACGGCGGCGGTCGGGTCGACCCGCTGCCAGCCCGCTTGCGGGGTCCAGATCTCGGCCCAGGCGTGGGCGTCCGACTGGCGCACCGTCAGGTAGCCGTCGACCGGATTCAGCTCACCGCCCTGGTAGCCGGTCACCACCCGCGCTGCCACGCCCATGGCGCGCATTAGCACCACATAGGCGCCGGCGTAGTGCTCGCAAAAACCAGCCTTGCTGCCGAACAGGAAATCGTCCACCGCGTCGCGCCCCAGCAGCGGCGGTTCCAGCGTGTAGCTATAGCCTTGGGTGCGGAAGCGCGCCAGCACCGCGTTGCTGAGCTGCTGGGCGCCGGCGTTGGGCTGGGCCGCGCGCAGCTGCTGCGCCAGCGCCAGCGTGCGCGGATTGACGCCGGCCGGCAGCTCCAGCCAGCGCGCCATGTGCTGCGGCTGCTCGCCGGCCTGCAGCGCAAAATCCAGATAGGCGCTGGCGTGGAAGCGCAGGCGCTGCGTCACCGGATCGACCGTGTGCCACTCCATCTCGTCGGTGTCGCGCAGGCGCTGGCCGGGCAGCTGCACGCCGGGCGCGGCCAGCTCCAGCAGCGCCAGCCAGCGCGTGTTGCTGGCTTCCAGCGTGGTTTCATAGCGCAGCGGCTGGCCGCGCGCCTGGATGGCGATCTCCAGCCGCTGCAGGCCGCGTTTGCGTGGCACCCGGGTCCAGGTGCGGCCGTCGTAGTCGCCCAGCACGATGCTGCGCCAATACAGCTGCTGCTGGGCCGGCACAGCGCCGAAGAAGCGCACGCGGAAGGCCGGCTCGTCGGACTGCGCCAGCGAGGACAGGGTGCCGGGCGCCATGCTGTCGCTCAAGCCGGTCTTGCCGCCTAGCGCATCGCCGGGCAAGCCCCATAGCGGGCCCTGGATGCGTGGGAAGCCGATGAACAGCAGCGCCGCCAGCGGCGCCGCCAGCAGGCATAGCATGGCCGCGCTGCGCAGGCGCCGGCGCAGCGGCGGCACCGCACCGGTGTACTGGAACGATTGCTGGGCCGTCAGCAGCACCACCAGCGTGAGCGCCACCCACAGCGCGCTGGGTATGGTCTGCGAATACAGGAAGCTGGTCAGCAGTACGAAAAAACTGAGGAAGACCAGCACGAACAGGTCGCGTTTGGCGTGTATCTCCAGCAGCTTGAAGGCCAGCAGCAGCACCAGCATGGCGACGCCGGCGTCGCGGCCCAGCAAGGTGCGGTAAGTGAGGTAGACGCTGGCCATGGCCGCCAGTGCGATCGGCACCAGCAGCCACACCGGCGGCAGGCGTTTGCCCAGCCACGTCAGCGCCGCGCGCCACAGCAGGGTAACGCCGGTGAGGGCGCTGATCCACAGCGGCAAGTGGGCCGCGTGCGGCGCCAGCACCATCAGCGCGGCGACCAGCAACAGCAGCGTATCCGCCTTGTCGCGCGTGAGCCGCAGCGCGAAGCGCTTCATCGTCCCTCCTTGCCGAACAAGGCCAGCGCGCGCAGGCAGGCGGCGCGGTGGGCGTCGCCAAGGGCGGGGCCGAGGTCGTGCTGGGCCAGGCGGAAGCGGTAGGGCAGGGCGCGTTGCTCCGCCTGCAGCACCCAGCTGGCCATGCGCGCCAGCTTGCGTTCCAGGTCCATCGCCAGCGGCAGCGCGGCAAAATCCAGACACAGCTCGGCCACCGCGCCGCCCTCGAAATGCTTGCTGACCAGCTGCCCGCCCAGTGCCGGATCATGGCGCGCAATCTGCCGCCACGCCAGATGCTTGAGCGGATCGCCGGGCTGATAGCTGCGGATGCCGGCAAAATTATCCAGGCCCACCGTGCCATGCCCATCCTCGCTGGCCGCGCCGCTGGACGGCAGCGGCGGCGCCGGCAGCTCGGGCGCCGGATACACCAGCACCCGCGCGTCCGGCCGCCAGTAACTCCAAGCGCGGAACAGGCCCAGTGGAAAGCGCGTCACCAGCCGCACGCGCGGCGCCGCCAGCCAGC
>NZ_WWCN01000011.1 GCF_009857445.1 Duganella flavida | reverse complement strand
ACAGTTGTTGGAATGAAGATCAATGCCACAAAATAACATGACGTCCTCCTCGATAAAGTTCGGATTCGTACCGTGACTTTATTCCTCGGCTCGGCCGAAGGGAGGACGGCTAGATGATTATCAATTCTGCGAGCAAACGAACATACGTGCCTCTGAGTTTCGCTCCTGGCGAGGCCTTTCAGTTCGATTGGAGCGAGGATTGGGCCGTGATTGCCGGCGAGCGAACCAAGCTCCAGATCGCTCAGTTCAAGCTGAGCCATAGCCGGGCGTTTTTCTTAAAAGCATATCTGCTGCAAACCCACGAGATGCTGTTTGATGCTCACGAGCATGCATTCTTGGCTTTCGGTGGCGTGCCACGGAGGGGCATCTACGACAACATGAAAACGGCCGTGGACAAAGTGAAGCTTGGCAAAGAGCGTGACGTCAATGCCCGGTTCTCAGCCATGGTCAGCCATTACTTGTTCGATGCCGAGTTCTGCAATCCCGCGTCAGGCTGGGAGAAGGGGCAGATCGAAAAGAACGTGAGGGACATCTTAGCGATGATTGGCAATTCCAAGTGACGCAAGAGCAACTGGAGCATGGCGTTCGCTTTAGAGTTAAAAAAGCTCATGGTGACGAGGTAGTCATTCACCGTTACAACACCGGACGTTTTTTGATGCAGGGCAAAGCACGTGAAGTCTATGGCATAGTGTCGGCAGTGTTGTGTGAACTTGTCCCTGATAAGCAGGCAATCGTCCAGGCTCAACTGGTAGCGTTTGACCTTCCGCAAGTGAAGGCAAAAGATTTGCTAGAAGAGCTCAAGCAATGGACACCTAGTGCCGTAGAAATACTGGGGGACGCCGGTGCCGCAATCATCGCACCATCGCTCGCCTTGATGAAATTGAACGTTGAGCTGACCGATTATTCGGCGTTCGCCTACCCAGCTCTCAAAGGCTTGGAAGCCTACATGAAAGCACTCATGGCTGAGCATGACATGCCTATCCAAAACGTTGTTGGCTTTGGTAGTAGTTTCAATGGTCCTAAGCTGAAAAGTGGCGTTTGTGCGAAAATCAACTGCCAGCACACTGTTGCCGCTGTGGAAAAGTCATATGACTTATATAATAAACATCGGCACAGCCTATTCCACGCCGATGCAAACATTGAACTATCGCGAATTATTGAACAAAAACAAGAAGCTGTCAGTATCGTGCATGATGTTTTGAGGACAATCGAGCAGACCGCATCTCAGATCCCAAAATGAAACGACTCAGCAAACATTTCGAAGTCTTAGCAGCACCTGAAGGGCAAGCAGTTATTTGCTTCTCGTTGGATAGTGCTCGCCCAGACTCCTACATGGCTGAGTTAGAAAAAGCCCTTCTTTCGAGAGGGTATGAAGGTGACGTTTTGCTTGACCTTCTGATTAGCAATGGCGAGTCATCTCGTCGCTTCCTACGTTTAAAATTTGATGGTCATCAGCTTCATTGGTTGAAAGCCAAGCCAGCTTCCATTGCGACACTGAGCAGTGCTGTCCTCGAGTTTTGCCAACGCTTCTACGCCACTCATCCTGCCGCACTTAAAAACAGCGTGCTCTCCCCAGCCGCTCAGCACCGCATCAAATCTAACGCACACGCACTCGCCTAGTAGGCGTCAACTGTGCATCTATGCAGCCTCTGCGGTTGAAACCGTTGGCCCAGAGCAGTCAGTTAACCGCTTGCCTAACGGGTAAGCGCCTGCTGGTTCTTGACCTCCACTGCAAATCCGTCGACTCAAACGGACGGGCGAGAATACACATCGTTACTGATGCCGGTTTACTCGACCTTATGAACTAAGCTACCTTAGCAAAAAAAGAGGCCGGCGAGAGCCGGCCTTATTGTTTCACGAGCATTGTCTTTGTAGTGGTGAACTGAGTTAACAACGCAACTGTTAACCTTGGCGTGCCAGGTGTATGACTGCTTCCTCTATTTTCATACTTACTTGTATTTAGATACCTCGTTGAACCTACCGCCCACCCTATTGACAAAAACAGATCTAAAAGCTATAAGGAAGAAGAAGCAGGAGAGCTGCGAACTCCCCCGCTTCACTACCTCAACTTGTTACCAAGCTGGAGTAGTCAGGATGAGAACCCAGAAAATTGCCCAAAGCATTGCTTGGACGCATCCCCACAATCGTTTCACCCAGGGCTTGGATAGGAATTTCCCCATATCCGCTCCTTTTCTTCCTGGTGCGGCTCTGAGCAGTGAACTGCTCAGAGCTTGTTCCTCGCAAGGCACAGGAGGTGCCAAGCACTGGCACCGAAAAAGATTGTATATGAGAAAAGAGTCACCATTTGGGTAGACTCTTTTTTTTTGCAAAAAAATAATTATTACGACTGAGAACGCTCTCTTCTAAACGCTAAAGTGATACACTTCATGGCACGTCCTCTTGAACCCCGCACCCGTAAGCTCAAAGTTGCGTTTCGCCTTTAGGTTCAGCGGTTCTGCCAGATTCAAAGTGGCTCAGGGCACCTCTCCTGTCCCCGCAACCAGAATACGCTAAGCCGTTGATTTCGATAAGGAATCAACGGCTTTTTGCTATTGCTGGTGCGATGGTCGGCAATTCTGTATCATGGCCCGACATATCCGCTTGGTGGCCCTAATCCTCGTCCGCTAGCTCACTCTCTAAAATGAATCAGCACACCTCTGCGAGGAAGGCCAAGCATGCTGTCGTCAGATCAAAAATTGAATCACAAGGGCCTGTCGGCTACCTCGATACAAGTGGCGGCCATGCGCGACGCCGTCTTCGCCGCCTGGGAGCGCGACGTGCGCGCGCAGATCGACGGCGCCAAGCACATCCTGCATCCGACGCTGCTCAATACCCTGCCGATCTTTTACGACAATATTGCCGAGGCGCTTACGCCGAATTATCCGCGCGATGAGGCCACCAGCAGCAATAACGTCGCCGCTACGCATGGCGACGAGCGCGCCCGCATGACGGCCTATGAGCCCGAACAGATCGTCCACGAATACCAACTGTTCCGCGATGCGTTTTCGCGCATCGCCGACGAACAGGGCGTCACGCTGAGCCGCGCCGAATGGGGCATCGTCAACAGCTCGATCGACAGCGCGGTGCGCGAATCGATCCGCCAGTTCACGGCCATGCACGACTCGTTCCGCAACAAGTTGGCCGCCTCGCTGTCGCACGACATGCGCAATCCGCTGTCGGTGGTGGTCAGTTCCGCGCACCTGCTCACCATCGGCGCCAGCGCCGACCGCACGCCGGCCATCGCCAAGCGCATCCTGGACAACAGCCAGCGCCTGGGCCGCATGATCGAGGAGCTGCTGGACGCGCTGAGCCTCGGGCGCGGCGAAAAGCTGCCGCTGCAGCTGTCGAAGTTCGATGCGCTGGAACTGGCCGCCAACGTGTGCGAAAACACCAGCGTCAGCGACACCTCCACTTGCTCGGTCATTGGCCGTCCGGTGGTCGGCTACTGGTGCGAAAACTCCCTGCGCCGCGCGCTGGAAAACCTGGTCGTCAACGCCATCAAGTACGGCGACGGCAAGGGCGTGCAAATCAAGATCGGCGAAACGCACGGCCGCATGCTGATGTCGGTCCATAATACCGGCAATCCCATCAGCCCGGAACACTACGGCCAGATCTTCGAATACCTGTGGCGCGACGGCAGCGCCAAGGACAAGCGCGGCTGGGGCCTCGGCCTGCCCTTCGTGAAAAGCGTGGCCGAAAGCCACGGCGGCAGCGTCACCGTCGACAGCTCCATCGAAACCGGCACCACCATCATGATAGACATCCCGGTCGACTGCCGCCCGTTTGTCGATCAGCCCTGAGCGTATCAATCTAGTGCCATACCAAATTCGTCACAAAGCTGTCACAATTGCCCTTTTAGGTTAGCCCGGAGGCGCGCGTGAAGGATCAAGTACCAGCAGCAGAACAACAAGAACAGGACGCTCCGGCCAATCCCTCCCGCCGCCGTATTTTCCAGGCCGCCGGCGCTGCCGGCTTGGCGACTACCCTGCCCGTGCTGACCGAAGCTGCGCCTGTAAAAGCCGGCGCCAAGGGCTCGCTCGACGATAAGCTCAAGGCCAATATCAAGAACGTGGTAGTGATCTACCTCGAAAACCGCAGCTTCAATAACCTGTTTGCCAATTTCCCCGGCACCGCCAATCCGCTATCGGCCGCGCCGGCCGCCGCTTGCGCGCAGCGCGACCGTGATGGCTCGGTACTGCCAACGCTGCCGAAAATCTGGGGCGGCATGGTGCCGAACACGCAAGACATCGGCGGTAAAAAGTACGCCGTCAAGGAAGACGACATCAAAGGCCTGCCGAACGGCCCATTCAAACTGGTCGACACCGAAGGCAAGCCGCTGCCGGAAGCTGTCATCACGCGCGACCTGTGGCACCTGTTCTATCAGAACCAGATGCAGATCAACGGCGGCAAGAACGACGGCTTCGCTGCATGGGGCAACACCGGCGGCATGGTGATGGGCTATTACAGCGAGACCAATAAAAACCTCGGCCTGTGGAAGATCGCCGAACAGTACACGCTATGCGATAACTTCTTCATGGCGGCTTTCGGCGGTTCCTACCTGAACCACCAGTTCCTGATTAGCGGCCGCGTGCCGGAATACTTCGACGCCAAGGACACTGCGGCCAAGAAGAAAATCGCCGTGCTGGATGACGGCCCGACCGGCTACCGCCTGTCCACCGCGCCGGAATCGCCGGCGTCCGCGCTGGACGGTCATCCGCACTTCGTCAACAACGGCGCCATCACGCCGGACGGTTACGCGGTCAACACCATGGCTCCGCCCTACCAGCCAAGCTACATCCGCGCGGCCTACGATGGCGATCCGCTGCACGCCGATCCAAAAGACGCCAACACCCTGCCACCGCAAACATACGACACCATCGGCGACCTGCTGTCGCGCAAAGGCGTGAGCTGGGCGTGGTACGGCGGTGCGTGGCAGGCGGCGCTGGATGCGCGCGGCGGCGGCGAGAAGCCGAACTTCCAGTACCACCACCAGCCGTTCAACTACTTCCAGCAGTTCGCGCCGGGCACCAAGGCGCGCGAAGAACACCTGCGCGACGGCGGCTTGGGCGACAGCCCGATCTCCAACAAATTCATCGCCGACGCGGTGGCCGGCAAGCTGCCGGCAGTGACCTTCTACAAGCCGCAGGGGAACCTCAACCTGCACGCCGGCTACTCGGACATCGAATCGGGCGATGCCCACATTGCCAACGTAATCGAGCACTTGAAGAAATCCCCGCAGTTCAAGAACATGCTGGTGGTGATTACTTTCGACGAAAATGGCGGCTGGTGGGACAACGTGGCGCCGCCGAAAGGCGACCGCTGGGGCCCAGGCTCGCGCATCCCGGCCATCATCATTTCGCCGCATGCGAAAAAAGGCCATGTGGACCACAGCTTCTACGACACCACCTCGATTATGCGCTTCATCACCCGCCTGCACAGCCTGCCGCTGCTGGAAGGCCTGAAGACCCGTAACGAAGCCTTCGCGGCCCGCCACGCCACGCCGCCGGGCGACCTGACGGGGGCCCTGAGCTTCCGCTGATATTGCGCTTTGTGTTACACTGCGCGCAATTCTGTAAGTTCACGAAGCCCGACTAATCCAGCCGGGCTTTTGTTTTTTCCCGATGAGAGATAAAAAAGATAACGCTACGTTCGACTTGCCGGGCTTTGCACCTGCCGCGCCGCTCGAACCGGAAGCAAAGCGTCCGCCGCCGCCACGCGCCCGCCGTTCCGCGCTCAAGCAAGAGCAACTGGAACTGCTGGAGCCGACCGATAACAGCGGTCTGCCGATCTGGGTACGCGACGATAATCTCGATTTGACCGGTTTGCCGGTATGGAAGCGGGATTGAACCGGTACAGCACCGGTACAACATCCGCACACCTCTCAACCACTTCCCGCACAGTGACGGCTACACGCCTGTTAGACTGTGTCCACGTCCTTTTTTAACAGGTCCGCCGCCATGACATCCACCGCCTTTTCCAGCCTGCCGCTGAATCCCGCTTTCATCGAAAACCTCGACTCGCTCGGCTACAAGGAGATGACCACGATCCAGGCGCAAAGCCTGCCGTCGGTACTGGAAGGCCGCGACCTGATCGCCCAGGCCAAGACCGGCAGCGGCAAGACCGCCGCTTTCGGTATCGGCATCCTGCACAAGCTGAATCCTGCGTGGTTCGCGGTGCAAGCGCTGGTGCTGTGCCCGACCCGCGAACTGGCCGACCAGGTAGCAGGTGAACTGCGCCGCCTGGCCCGTTCCACCGGCAACGTCAAGGTGCTGGTGCTGACCGGCGGCTCGCCGATGCGCCCGCAAATCGCCTCGCTGGAACACGGCGCCCACATCATCGTCGGCACGCCGGGCCGCGTGCGCGATCACCTGGGCCGCAACACGCTGGACCTGTCGAAAGTCAGCACGCTGGTGCTGGACGAAGCGGACCGCATGACCGACATGGGCTTTTACGACGAAATCGCCGGCATTGTCAGCGCCTGCCCGAAACGCCGTCAAACCCTGCTGTTCTCGGCCACCTACCCGGACGACATCCGCCGCGCCACCGACGACTTCCTGGTCGATCCGGTCGAAGTGACGGTGGAAGCGCAGCACGACAACAGCCAGATCGAACAGCTGTTCTTCGAGATCGGTTTTGACAATCGCAATGAAGCGGTAGCGCGCCTGCTGGGTCACTACAAACCGGTATCGGCTATCGCCTTCTGCAACACCAAAGTGCAGTGCCGTGAGCTGGTCGAATCGCTGCAAGAGAAAGGCTTCTCCGCGTTGACGCTGTACGGTGAGCTGGAACAGCGCGAGCGCGATGAAATCCTGATCCTGTTTGCCAACCGCAGCTGCTCGGTACTGGTGGCAACCGACGTCGCCGCGCGCGGCCTCGATATTCCGAACCTGGAAGCAGTGATCAACGTCGACGTCTCCAAGGACACCGAGGTGCACATTCACCGCGTCGGCCGGACCGGCCGTGGCGGCGAACAAGGCCTGGCCCTGTCGCTGTGCGCGCCGAATGAGAAGAAGTGGGTCAAGCTGATCGAGGAATATCAGGGCCAGCCGGTTGACTGGTTCGATCTCGCTAGCCTCGACGACAACGAATACGGCGTCGATCCAGCACCGATGATGACGCTGGTGATCTCCGGCGGTAAAAAGGATAAGCTGCGTCCGGGCGACGTGCTAGGTGCACTGACCGGCGACGCTGGTCTGGCCAAGGAACAAGTGGGCAAAATCAACGTCACCGAGTTCCAGACCTACGTGGCCCTTGACCGCCGCGTGGCTTATGACGCCTACGCGCGCCTGAACAAAGGCAACCCGCTGGGCGGCGACTTCGGCGCCATCAAAGGCCGCAACTTCAAGATGCGCTTTATCGGCGAGTAATCACCATCAATGGCGCTGCTGCTCGATGTGCGGCAGCAGCACCGTCAAGATACCCAGCAGCGGCAAGTAGGAACACAGCTTGTAGACATAAGCGATGCCGCTGACATCAGCGATATGGCCCATCGCTGCGGCACCGATGCCGCTCACGCCAAACATCAAGCCGAAGAAGATCCCGGCGATCATACCGACCTTGCCTGGCACCAGCTCCTGCGCAAACACCACGATGGCGGAGAATGCGGACGAAATCACAAAGCCGATCACCACGGTCAGCACCGCAGTCCAGAACAAATCCACATACGGCAACGCCAGCGTGAACGGCGCCGCGCCCAGAATCGAAATCCAGATCACGCGCTTGCGGCCTATGCGGTCGCCTATCGGGCCGCCCATGAAGGTACCCGCAGCAACAGCCGCCAGGAACAGGAACAAGTACATCTGCGCCGACGACACCGACACGCCGAATTTATCGATCAGGTAGAAGGTATAGTAACTGGTCAGGCTGGACATGTAGATGTACTTGGAGAAGACCAGCAGCGCCAGCACCGTCAGCGCGCCATAAACCTGGCCTTTAGGTAAAGACGAAACGGCTTGCGGGGCGGCTTTACGGGGCTGCGCGAGGTGATGGCTGTGCCAGCGGCTCACAAACACCAGCACCGCAATCGCCGCCGCAACCAGCAGCGCGAACCACGCAATATTCCCTTGGCCACGGCCGATGATGACGGCCGCCGCCAGCACCGGGCCGAGCGCCGAACCGGCGTTACCGCCCACCTGGAACAGCGACTGCGCAAAACCGAAACGGCCGCCGGATGCGGCACGCGCCACGCGCGAGGCCTCCGGGTGGAAGGTCGAGGAACCAACGCCGATCAACGCCGCCGACAACAGCAGCGACGGGAAGGTCGATGCAAAGGACATCATCAACACGCCGATCAGCGTGGCCACCATCCCCATCGGCAGCAGGAAGGGCATCGGGCGGCGGTCGGTGTAGAGGCCAATCCACGGCTGCAGCAGAGAGGCGGTGCACTGGAAGGTCAGCGTAATCAGGCCGACCTGCGTGAAGCTCAGGCGAAATTCTGCCTTCAACATCGGGTAGATCGAAGGCAGCATGGCCTGCGTAAGGTCGTTCAGCAAATGCACCAGCGCGACGGCGCCGAGGATCTGCATGACGGTTTCGCCGTGAGGACGGCTGATGGTAGTGGCAGTAGTATTCATGCGGCCCAGTGTAATATAGTGAATAAACCCTGATATTCCAACTTTCGTCGAATAAGTGACAATGGCCCACACTCCCCGCAGCAGCGATCACCGCGACTACCAGCGCGTGCCGCGCGTCGTCACGGCAATGGCGCGCGATGAGGCGCATGGTGCCTCGGTCGCGCCGCACCACCACGAACGCGCGCAGCTGCTGTATGCCACCGAAGGCCTGATGCGGGTGCAGACCGACGCCGGCGTGTGGATACTGCCGCCGCGCCGCGCACTGTGGATACCGCCCGGCGTGGTGCATCACTGGTCGTCACTGAGCAAGGTGACCATGCGGACCATCTACGTGGAGGCCAATGCAGCCAAGGCTTACGGCGATAACTGCCGCGTGATCGAAGTCAGTCCCCTGCTGCGCGAGCTGATACTGGCGCTGCTGGATGAACCGATCGAATATCCGCTCCCCGGACGCGGCGAGCATCTGGCGATGCTGATTCTCTCCGAACTGGCGGCAGCGGAGACGGTGCCGATTGCGATCCCATGGCCGCGCGATCGGCGGCTGGTGGCGGTGTGCACGGCCATCATGGCCGATCCAGGCAGCAGCCGGAATATCGAGCAGTGGGCCGATGAAGTAGGCGCCAGCGCGCGCACGCTGATCCGGCTATTCCCCAAGGAGACCGGCCTGCATTACCGCCAATGGGTGCAGCAGGTGCATCTGGCCGAAGCTTTCGGCCGGCTGGCGCAAGGCCACAGCGTGGGTGCGATTGCAGCAGCGCTGGGCTATGCGAGTCCGAGTGCGTTCAGCGCCATGTTCCGCCGCATCCTCGGCAAAACGCCGCAGCACTACCTGACCGAGTGGCGTTCGCCGCTTACGCTGCATCCAGCGTAAAACGGAACACGGCGCCCAGCCCTTCCTCGCTGACCAGTTCTATCTTGCTGCGATGGAGTTGCAGGATACGGTTGACCGTCAACAGTCCCAAACCGCCGACGCGATATTCGCCTTGCAGCGCAACCGGGCGGCGGAACAGGCTTTCGCGCATGGCGGTGGGCACACCCGGTCCAGTGTCCTCGACCGTCACTTCCACCTTGCCGCCCTGCGCCTGCGTGACCGTGATTTCCACCTCGCCGCCGGACGGCGTATGGCGGATCGCGTTGTCGAACAAATTGGTCAGCACGCGTTCAATCATGCCGAGGTCCGCGCGCACCATCGGCGCGGGATGCGGCAGCGTCGCCATCAGGCGCACATGGCGCTCTTGTGCCGCTAGTTCGAATTTCTGGAACACGTCCTGTATCAAATCAGATAGCGAAAACGGCTCCAGTTCCGGCGTCACCGAGCCGTGCTCCAAGCGCGCCAGTTCAAACAAAGCCTGTGCCAGCCGCCCCACCTTCTGGCTTTGTGCCAGTGCGATGCCGAGGTAGCGTTGGCGGTCGGCCGCATTCAGCGTTTCATCTTTCAGCGACAGCGTTTCGAGATAGCCGTGCAAAGAACCCAGCGGCGTGCGCAGGTCGTGCGAGATATTGGCCACCACTTCGCGCCGGTCGTGGTCCAGCTGGCGCATGGTCTGCCATTGCTCGTTGATGCGCGCCCCCATGTCGGCAAAGGACTGCTCCAGAATCGCGATTTCGTCGCGCGGCCCGCCGCGCTGCGGTTCGGGCAGCACCAGCTGGTCGGCCTTGGTGTCCAGCTGCTGCATGGTAGTGGTCAGCCGGCGCAAAGGCCGCGTGATCAGACGGAAGGCGATCAGGCCAGCCACCAGCACCAGCGCCGCCACCACCGCCATCGACCACAAGGTCGTTCGCAGCACCGAACTGGCCGTCGCGCGTGCCGCCAGCCGGTCGTGTTCTTCGCTTTGCAGGATTACGTAGATGTAGCCGATTTTCTGTTCGCCCGAGCGCAGGAAAGCGGCGCTGAAGACCTTGCGCCCACGCTCGCTACGCGGATCATCACCCTGTATCGGCAAGGCCTCCTTGTTCAGCAGGCGCTGGATAGGCGCGAGGTTGACATGGTCGCGCTTCAGGTGACCTGCCGGCGCGGCGTGGCCGACGATGCGGCCGTCGTTATCGAGCAAATACACTTCCACGCTGGGATTCACGGTCATCAGTTTGCCGAACAGGCGGCGTACGGCGGCCGGGCCAAGGCCTTCGCTGGCCGGGCCTTGTGCGCCCCCCTCCTCGTCGGCCTGCATCAGTTGTGCATCGAGCGCGATGCTGCGCGCCAGTCCTAGCGACAGGCCTTGCACCACTTCCTTCTCGTGCATGATGTTGGCGCGGATCTGCAGCCATGCGGATGCGCCGCAGCACACCAGCAGCAGCAGGCAAAACGCCAGCGATAGACGCTGCGAGAGAGTCAGGTTCATGCGCTGCCCGCGTAGCGATAGCCCTTGCCCCATACAGTGAGGATGCGCGTCGGGTCGGCCGGATCGGCTTCTATCTTGGCGCGCAGGCGATTGATGTGGGTGTTGACCGTGTGTTCGTAGCCGTCGTGCTGGTAGCCCCACACTTGATTCAGCAGATCGAGCCGCGAGTATACTTTTCCGGGATTCTTGATGAAGTGGTACAGCAGGTCGAATTCGCGCGGCGTCAAATCGAGCGCGCTACCTTGCAAGTGAGCCTGGCGCGTCAGTGGATCGACGCGCACGCCGTTCAGTTCCAGCAGGCCGCCTTCGGCGCGCTGGCTACGCGACATGGCGTCGGCACGGCGCAGCAAGGCTTTCACGCGTGCCACCAGCTCCAGCACCGAGAATGGTTTGGGCAGGTAATCGTCCGCGCCCAGTTCAAGGCCGAGGATGCGGTGCACTTCGCTGGAGCGCGCGCTGGTGATGATGATCGGTGTATAAGTCGTCATGGCGCGCGCCTGGCGGCAAATCTCCAGCCCATCCACGCCGGGCAGCATGATGTCGAGGATCAGCGCATCCCAGCCACCGGTGCGCACTTGCGCCAGGCCTTGCGTGCCGTCGGCACAATGGGTGACTTGATACCCCTCATCCTGGAGGTGCATGCGCAGCAGGTCTGCGATATGAATGTCGTCTTCGACGATGAGTACACGTTTAGCTGGTTCCATGTCCGTCATTGTGCAGGATTCTCACACTGAAAAGTATCACAAATCGTTTAAGTTTTCGTGAGGATCTTGACATCACTCTGGGCGCAGAATGGCTCCATCGTTATTCCACTTACGGAGGACACCATGACTAACAGACGTTCTTTCATCCTGACCAGCGGCGCCGCCCTGTTGGCAGGCATCGCCTACCGCGCCACGCAGGCAGCACCGGCCGCCGTATGGGAAGTCACCCACACCGACGCCGAATGGCGCGCCCTGCTCTCGCCGGCGCAGTACGAGGTGCTGCGCAAGCACGGCACCGAGCGGCCGTTCAGCAGCCCGCTGTACAAAGAGCACCGCGCCGGCAAATTCGTTTGCGCCGGTTGCCAGAATCCGCTGTTCTCGTCGAAGAATAAATTCGACAGCGGCACCGGCTGGCCAAGTTTCTGGAAGCCGCTGGAGCGCGGCGTCAACACCAGCCGCACTACTTCGCTCGGCATGTATGGCGTGGAAGTGGTGTGCCGCCGCTGCGGCAGCCATCTGGGCGACGTGTTCGATGACGGCCCTGAACCGACCGGCCTGCGCTACTGCATCGACGGCGTGGCGCTCAATTTCGCTCCCGGCGAAGCTTAACTGGAGGATCACATCATGTTACTGATACTGCTCTCTTACCTCGCTGGCGCGCTGACGATCCTCAGCCCGTGCATCCTGCCGGTACTGCCGTTTGTGTTTGCCCGCACCGGCCAACCGTTTGTGCGTAGCGGCCTGCCGCTGCTGGCCGGCATGGCCTTGACCTTTGCGCTGGTAGCGACGCTGGCTGCAGTCGGCGGCGGCTGGGTGGTGCAAGCCAACCAGTATGGACGCTGGATTGCGCTGCTGCTGATGGCCTTCTTCGGCTTGACGCTGCTGCTGCCGCACCTGGCGGACCGCTTGACCAAGCCGCTGGTGGCGCTGGGCGATAAACTGTCCAACAAAGCCGCCGACAGCGAGCGCTCCGGCGCCAGCTCGTCCTTCCTGCTTGGCGTGGCGACTGGTTTGCTGTGGGCGCCGTGCGCCGGTCCGGTGCTGGGCCTTGTGCTGACTGGCGCGGCGCTGAACGGCGCCAGCGTCGGCACGACCTTGCTGCTGCTGGCCTATGCGGCTGGTGCGGCGACTTCGCTGGCATTGGCGCTGCTGGTCGGTGGCAAAGTCTTCAGCGTGATGAAGCGTTCGCTGGGCGCTGGCGAATGGGTGCGCCGCGGCCTAGGCGTGGCAATGCTGGCCGGCGTGGCGGCAATTGCGACCGGGCTGGATACCGGCTTGCTGAAAGAGGTGTCGACCGTCGCCACTTCTGGCGTGGAGCAAAAACTGATCGATACGCTGGCCCCGCGCGGCGAGCCGAAAGAGGCACCAGCAGGCGGCGCGATGATGTCCCGGACAGCGATGGCTGGCGGCCCGGCCATGATGGCGCGGCGGGCGATGACCCCTGCAGCCGACACGCTGCCGGTTGAAGGCAAGCTGCCGTCGCTGAACGGCGCGGTCGAGTGGTTGAACACCGCACCACTGACCGCTGAACAGCTGAAAGGCAAAGTGGTGCTGATCGACTTCTGGACCTACTCCTGCATCAACTGCCTGCGCACCCTGCCCTACACCAAGGCCTGGGCCGACAAGTACCGCGACCAAGGGCTAGTGGTGATCGGCGTGCACGCGCCGGAATTCGCCTTCGAGCGTAACGTCAACAACGTGCGTAAGGCCGTGAAAGATCAAGGCATCAACTTCCCGGTGGCGATCGACAACGACTACGCCATCTGGCGCGCCTTCGGCAACCAGTACTGGCCTGCACATTACTTCATCGACGCCAAAGGCCAGATCCGCCACCACCACTTCGGTGAAGGCGACTACGCCGAGTCGGAGCAGGTGATCCAGCAGTTGCTGGAAGAAGCCGGCCGCAAAGACGTCACCAACACCGTGGTCAGCGCCGAAGATGCACAAGGTATCCAGCAGCAGTCAGACATGGGCCAAGTCAGCTCGCCGGAGACTTATCTGGGCTACGACCGCGCCGAAAACTTCGCCTCACCGGAAAAGCAGGCAGCCAACGCCGCCCGTCAATACACGGCGCCTGCCAAACCAGCGCTGAACCAGTGGGGCCTGGCCGGCAACTGGCTGTCGCAGCCGGAGCAAGTGACGCTGAACCAAGCCAATGGCAGCATCGTCTACCGCTTCCATGCGCGTGACTTGCACCTCGTGCTCGGCCCGGGCAAGGACGGAAAACCAGTGCGCTTCCGCGTGACCATCGACGGCGCTGCGCCGGGCAAGGACCACGGCGCGGATGTCGCGGCCAACGGCAGCGGCACCATCGACAGCCAGCGCCTGTACCAGCTGGTGCGCCAATCGGGTCCGGTGGGTGACCACACCTTCAGCATTGAATTCCTCGATTCAGGCGTACAAGCCTACGTCTTCACCTTCGGTTAAAAGGAGCATCAACATGAAAAACATCGTACTCAAACTCGCCGCACCAATCGCACTGCTCAGCGCCCTCACCGCCTGCGCGGCTGAGGAAGCCGTGGTCATCGCACCGCCTGCCGTAGATGAACCGGCCGGCAGCGAACACTCAGCAACCGCCATCTTTGCGGGCGGCTGCTTCTGGGGCGTACAAGGCGTGTTCCAGCACGTGAAGGGCGTAACCAGCGCCGTTTCCGGCTACACCGGCGGCGAAGCCCGCACCGCCAGCTATGAATGGGTAGAACGCGGCGATACCGGTCACGCGGAATCGGTGAAGATCACCTACGATCCAACGCAAATCAGCTACGGCAAGCTGCTCCAGGTATTCTTCTCGGTGGCGCACAATCCGACGCAGCTGAACCGCCAGGGACCGGACAGCGGCACCCAGTACCGCTCGGCCATCTTCCCGCAAACGGCATCGCAGCGCGCGGTGGCAGAAAAGTACATCGCCCAGCTGGACGCTTCGCACGCCTACAAAAAGCCGCTGGTGACAAAGATCGAGATGGACAAGAAATTCTACGCCGCAGAGTCCTACCACCAGAACTACCTCACACTGCATCCAAGCGATCCTTACATCGTCTACAACGACGCGCCCAAGCTGGTTGACCTCAAGCGCATCGCACCGGACCTGTACAGGGCCGACGCTGTATTGGTACACAAAGCCATGTAGTACAATTACAGTAACAATACGGTGGAAGAGACACGCCATGTACGCTCCGGAAGCACCAGAAGTGGATTCGCCTCTACGCCGCCAACTGCTGGGAGGCATGCTGTCTGCCGCCGTACCGGCGCTGCCGCTGCTGACCTCTGCCAGCGCCAGCGCCGCCGAATCACCGATCCAGGTGGGCGGCTTGCCCGTCACCTGCAACCTTACCCTGCCAGTGGCCTGCATGGCCAAGGCAGCAGCCACCGGCAAACCCGGCGCCTTGCCGCGCGGTTTTGAATACAGCAAATACAACGGCTGGCCCGAGGTCAAGGAATCGCTGATGACGGGCCGCATTCAAGCCGCATACATGCTGGCGCCGCTGGTGATGGACCTGGCCGACAAGCGCATCCCGGTCAAGATCGTCTCGCTGGGCCACCGCTCGGGCGCGGTCATCATGGTGCGCACCGATTCAAGCCACAAGAAATTCGCCGACCTGAAAGGCAAGCGCATCGCCATTCCGAGCCGCTTTGCGGTGGACTTCCTGTTCCTGCGCAAGATGCTGGCACGAGAAAAGATGTCGCCGAAAGATATTGAGATCGTCGAGATGGCGCCGCCCGACATGCCGGCTGCGCTTTACGCCAAGGCGGTCGATGGCTACTGCACCGGCGAGCCGTTTGGTGCAGCAGCGCAGCGTGCCGGCTACGCCCGTCCGCTGGCGATGACGCGCGACGAATGGCGCAACTACATCTGCTGCGTGCTCACCGTGCGCGAAGAGCTGATCAAGGAAAACCGCCCGCTGGTGCAGGAACTGGTCAACTACGTGCAGGCGGCCGGCAACTGGCTGGACTCGACGCCGGCCAGCCGCGAGAAAGCCGTCACCATCGCCGCCGGCCGTAAGTACTTTAACCAGGATCCAAACGTGCTGCGCTTCGTGATGCAGAACCCGGCCGACCGCGTTACCTATGGTGACCTGCGCATGATCCGCGCGGAGTTCGACGAATTGATGCAGCTGTCGATTGAAGCTGGCACCATCAAGCGCCCCATCGCCTACGAAAACTATGTGGACGACAGCTTCGTCAAAGCGATCAAACCTGTGACCATCAGCCTGTGAAGACCCTCCTCGCCACGCTGCTACTGGCGGCATGCACCGCAGCCATCAGCACCCATGCCGCAGAAAACCTCGGCCTCAAAGCCGGCACCTTCGATCCGCCCCGCATGGCGCCCGACTTCAGCGTCAAGGGTTCGGACGGCAAGCCGCTGAAACTGAGCCAGTACCGTGGCAAGCTGGTACTGCTGGAATTCGGCTACACCTCCTGCGCGGATGTCTGCCCGGTGTCGCTG
The DNA here is from genome assembly GCF_009857445.1 of Duganella flavida. GTDB lineage: Bacteria > Pseudomonadota > Gammaproteobacteria > Burkholderiales > Burkholderiaceae_D > Rugamonas > Rugamonas flavida. The sequence goes on along the minus strand of NZ_WWCN01000011.1, from coordinate 221,792 downwards.
GCGAAGCTGGCGCAGGCTCGCCAGCAGCTGGGCGCGCAGGCCGCCGAGCTGCAAGTCATCTACGTCACCGTTGATCCGGAACGCGACACGGAAGAACGCATGCGCACCTACCTGCGCGCCTTCGATCCAAGCTTCATCGGCGCCACCGGCACACCGGAACAAATGGCCAAGGTACGCCAGGACTACGGCATCACCGCCACCCGTAAGCAAATTGCAGGCAGCAAGGACTACACCATCGGCCATTCGTCCTACCTGTACTTCGTCGACCGCGCCGGTAAGCTGCGCGCACTGCTGCCCTACGGCCGTACCGCCGACGATGTGGTGCACGACGTCAAACTGCTGCTGAAAAATTGAAGATGCCGCGCTCCCGCCTCCTGCTGGCCGTGGGCGCGCTGTGCGCTGCTGCGCTAGTCCTCACCGCGTGGGCGGCTTATGCGCCGATTGCGCTGGCGTCGCGCGACGAACTATTTGAGATCCCGGCCGGTACCTACGCGCGCCGCGCGGCCGGCGACAAGGTCGAGATCCTGCCACCAGAAATCCACCTGACGCACGGCGCCAACGATGTACTCCTGCTGCGCAATCTCGACAACGTGCCGCAGATTTTCGGACCAGTACTCATCATGCCGGGCCAGAGTTTCCGGCTGCCGTTTGAAACCGTCTCCGTCAACGACTTCGCCTGCACCGCACACGCCAGCGGACAAATGCGAGTGGTGGTGGACGAAATGCCAGCCGCCGGTTGGCCACGCCTGCAATGGCGTGCCGTCCGCGCATGGAAAAAGATGCACAGATAAATCACACAGGACCAGCATGGAAAAACTCAAAACCATCTTGCCGCCGCTGGCAGTGATGCTCGCACTGATCGCCGTGTGGTGGGTGATCGTGGTGCAAACCGAAAGCGTGATCTTCCCCACGCCGGGCCAGGTCGTCACCGGCACAATGGAGCTGGTGGAAGACGGCACGCTGTGGGAGCACATCGGCGCATCGCTGTTCCGGGTCGGCTGCGGTTTCGGCCTAGCGGCAGCGGTGGCGATTCCGCTTGGCCTGTGGATGGGCCGAGTGGAAGGCGCTTACATCACGCTCAATCCCATCTTCCAGATCCTGCGCCCGATCTCGCCGATCGCATGGATTCCGATTGCGATCCTGTGGTTCGGCGTCGGCAACCTGTCGCCGGTATTCCTGATCTTCATCGCCTCCGTGTTCCCAATGATCGTGCAGACTGCCGCCGGCGTGCACACCATCGAACGGCGCTACCTGCGCGCGGCCGAGAACTTCGGCGTCTCGCGCTATGTGCTGTTCCGCCAGGTGATTATTCCTGCGGTGCTGCCGGAGATTATCGTCGGCATGCGCATCGCGCTGGGCGTGGCCTGGCTGGTAGTGGTGGCGGCCGAAATGATCGCGCTACGCTCCGGCCTCGGTTACCTGATCATGGATTCGCGGAATGCCGGCAACCGCTACGACCTGGTGGTGGCCGGCATGATCATCATCGGCATCATCGGCCTGATACTGGACGTGGTAATGCGCAAGCTCGAAGGACTCAAATCGGTAAGGTGGCGCTATGGACGCTAAGATCGTCGTCAACGACATCAAGAAGCACTTCAAAGGCCTGCAGGTAGTGGACGGCGTGAGCCTGTCCGTGAAGGACGGCGAATTCGTCGCCATCGTCGGTCCATCCGGCTGCGGCAAATCGACGCTGATGAAAATGATCGCCGGCTTCGAGCCGGCCAGCGAAGGCGACGTGCGCATCGACGGCGTGGTGCGGCACGGCCCTAGCCCAAAAGGCATCGCCATCTCGCAGCATGGCTCCGTGTTCCCTTGGCTGACGGTGCAGCAAAACCTGATGTTCGGCCTGACCGGCGATGGCCACGGCGACAAGGCAGCGCTGGCCGACCACTATGCCGACATGGTGGGCCTCAAGGGCTTCGAGAACAGCTATCCGCACGAACTCTCGGGTGGGATGCTGAAACGGGTGGAGATCGCGCGGGCGCTGGTGGTCAAGCCGGAGATCCTGTACATGGACGAACCCTTCTCCGCATTGGATGCCTTGATGAACCTGAAGATGCGCAACGAGCTGCTACGCATCCTCGGCGAAGAACGCCACACCGTGCTGCTGATTACGCACGATGTGGAGGAAGCGCTGTTCATGGCCGACCGCGTGCTGGTACTGTCGCCGCGTCCGACCCGCATCCAGGCGGTGTTTGAAGTACCGCACCCGCATCCGCGCAAGCTCTCCAACCCCGAACTGCAGCAGATGAAGGAGCGAATCCTGCAGGAGCTGGGCGTTACGGTGTGACCTGCTTCAGCACTTCCAGCACCGCGTCCACCACGGCTTCAGGTTTCTCGCCCTGAATCACGTGGCTGGCGCCGGCCACCACGCGCTGTGTACTGCGCGTGGACAGCTTGGTGAACTCCTTCTGCACCGCGAAGTTCTCATCTTCGGTGGCCTTGTTCATCGCGCTTTGCGGCTGGTCCGGCACCGCGTAGGGACTGACGCCGCGCGTCAGCACCACCAACGGAATATCGCCAAATGGGCGACGCAGCTTGCGCAGCTGCTCGTCGCTTTTAGCAATGGCTGCATATTCCGCCACATTGGCCTGCCAGTACGACAGCTTGGACTCGGAGGCCAGCACCGCCGCACCGAGTTGCAGACCGAAGTTTTCCAGCGGTTCGCCGATGCAGTTTTTCTGCGCTTCGGCGTCTTTAGCGAAGCCTTTGCGCGCAGCTGCCAGGCAGTATTTACCCTGCCCTTCGACCATCGCGTAAATCTGTTTTATCTTGCCGTCCGTGACTTTGTTCAGGCGTATGGTTTCGTCTTCGTGCTGCGCTTCCACCAGCACCAGTCCTTTCACTTCGGATGGATAACGATAGGTGAATACCTGCACATTAGCGCCGCCCAGCGAATTGCCAACCATGACGTACGGGCCTTTCTCGCCTGCTGCGGCCAGCAGCTTATGCAAGTCTTCGGCCACGCTCTCGGAGGTATTCGGCGTTTGAACCGGATCGCTGAAACCGAAGCCAGCGCGGTCGAACACGCAGGCCCGCGCATGCTTCGCCACTTCCGGCTGCACGCGATACCACGACCAGCCGGCATCACCGGACGGCGCGTCGAATACCACGGTGAGCGGCCCCTGGCCGCTGCAATACATATTCATCTTGCGCCCACCACCGACATCGAAACGATGCGGTGTAGCGAATTCGCTCGCCATCGTCCAACCTGCGCTTAAAGCCAAAACTGCAAAAACTGCAAAAACTGCATTACGCATCAAGACTCCCCAGGTGATGCAGCGCCACGGCTGCGACAAGCTGCATAGTACAATGGAAGCATGCAAAAATTAACATCTGAACTACAAAGACTGTACCTGTTCGCCGGCAAGCAATACGATGCGCCGACGATAGACCTGGTCAACGCTGGCGGCATGGTGCGCACGCTGGTGATCGACTTCCACAAGGCCGCCGACGAGCAGCACTGGGCGCGCCTGTGCGATGTCGCCAATGCACTGCAGACGGAGCTTGGCTTGCCTGCACCTGCGGTCAGCGTATCGGGCGGCGAGTGCTATCGTTTGTGGTTGTCGCTGGCGCAGCCGGTGCCGGAGACCCAGGCAAAACAGTTCCTGGCCTTGCTGCATAAGGCGTACTTTGAAGATGAGCAGATTGATTTCGGGCGTAGCCGCATCGATTTGCCGCCATCGCAAAACCGTGCCACCGGCTTGTGGGCCGCATTCGTCAACCCAAGTATGGGCGGCGCGCTGGCAGAGGATTTAGGATTGGAGATGGCGCCGCCGGATGCCGCGCAAGCTGCATTCCTCGACCGTTTAAACAGCATCAGCGAAGAAGAGTTCACGCAGGCGATAGCCACGCTGCGGGGCAAGCACGATGCCGCACCGGCGCCGGGCACCACTGCCGCCAGCCAGCCGGGCGCCATGCCCGCCGGCCTGCTATTGAAGGATGCTACGCTGGAAGAGATCGTCCGGCACCTGCACGCGATGGGCATCGAGCCCACTTTCCGCCACGTGCTGAAACACTAGCACGCTGATCGCTTTATCGACCAGTAGCGCGCCACGCGATTTCAAGTCCAGCAGCGCGTTTTGAATGCCGGCGTGGTGCTCCTGCATGATCGGGTCGTGCCGCTCCACGCCCAGGATCGACGACAGCGTCAAGGCGTCCAACTGGTCATGCTTGATTTTGCCGATGATGACGGCGCCGGCGGCGCGCAGCTGCACACCAGCCACTTCGCTGCCCTCTTTAAGCAGGACCGGAATGCCGTGCAGCGGCCCGCATACCCGTTTCAGGTTGCGCTCGCGGTCCATATCCAGCGCGGTCTTCAGCGCGTGCGAATAGATCTCTATCCCCGGCTTGGCGGCCAGCTTGATGCGCGTCAGGTACTGCGACGTCAGCCAATGCGACGTCAATTTACCGGCCTCCATCAAGCGCTGCTGCTCGTCGACACCGGCGTCGAGGATGCCACCGGTGCCCAGCTGTTTACCCGGCGGCGTGCCGAGTTTTACGAAATCCCTGCGATTCATGCCATCCTCGTGGTTGGTTGCATTAATGCGCCGCATTTGTTGCGTTGCATTAATATATCAGCACCTTGCTAGTTACACCACAAAAATTAATGAAAAAAAAGCACGCCGGCTTGCGCGGGCGTGCTCCTTACTAAAAAGTTATCGCTTAGCCGCGAACAACTTTCTTGAATTCGTTGGTACGGCTGTCGATTTCGATGACGTCGTCTTGCGACACGAACAGTGGCACCTGGATCGAGAACTGCTTCGATTCGATAGCGTTTTCCAGCTTGGCTTCTTTGGTCACGTTACCCGAGGTGTTGCCCTTAACTGCTGGCTCCGAGTAGATGATCTGACGCTGGATGGTGGTTGGCAGTTCAACCGAGATGGCTTTACCGTCGTAGAACACGGCTTCGCATTCCATGCCGTCTTTCAGGTAGTTCAGGGCGTCGCCCAGGTTTTCTTCTTCGATTTCGTACTGTTCGTAGTCAGCATCCATGAACACGAACAATGGATCTGCGAAGTACGAGTAGGTTACTGGCTTCTTGTCCAGAACCACTACGTCAAATTTGTCGTCGCCGCGGAACACGCTTTCGAATGGAGCGCCGGTCAGCAGATTCTTCATTTTCCATTTGTAGGTGAAGCCAGTGCGGCTCGAACCGTTGACGTCCGAACGCAGTACGATGAATGGCTTAGCGTCAACCATGATAATGTTGCCGACGCGAATTTCTTTTGCTGGTTTCATAGCGAATTTATGTAATAAGGTGGTTGCGTAAAGATCATCGTCGTCTGACGTTTGATCGAAAAAAGCGGTACAGAGTTCAACCCGGCATTGTACCTGTTTTTTGGCTAAGCGCCTATCTCAGCGTGGCGGCAAACGCCAGCAAATTGGAGGCCAGGTCGCCGTGTGACAGCATCTGCTGCTGCCATGCGGCGGCGCGGGCCGTGGCGGCGCCGGTTTCGGCTGCCAGTGCAGTCCAGTAGGCGGCCCAGTTATCAGCCTCGCCACGTACCGGCGCGCCATTCCAGCGCAGGGCGAATTCAGCCAGGCCCGGCAATTCGCCGGCATAGCGCTGCAGGAAGGCGCGTAGTTTTTTGTGATGCAGATTCTCGTCTTGCGGGTAGATGTGCCAGATGAAGGGCTTGCCAGCCCATTGTGCGCGCACGAAGGAATCCTCGCCACGCACGAAATTCAGGTCGCAGGCCCACAATAGTTTGTCGTAGTCCGGCTGCGGCACGAACGGCAGCACGCGCACCGTCAGCGCGCCTTGGGTGGCAACACGGCCTGCATCGCCTAGGAAGGCCCGTACCGCATCGGCCGCCACACCTTCCGGCACCAGACAGGTGATCGGCTGGGCGCTGTTTTGCCACACCTCGAACAAGGCCGACACCGGCGCGTGCGGATAGCAGAACAGCGAAATTTTGGTCGATGCGATTTCAGCGTCCGTCAGGCCCAGCGTCCGCAAAAAGGCCGGCGTGTCAAATTGCAGGCGCTCCTGTTCCAGTCCCGCCTCGCGCAGCAGGCCGCCGGTTTTATCGGTGAAGCCGGGGAAGAAAAAGTGCTTCATCATCGAGCGCGGCTGCAGCGACGGCAGGCGATGGCAACCTTCCACCCACTCCTCCGCTGTCAGACCCTCGAGGTTGAACCACACTGGGCGCGGCTGGCACTGCGCCATCGCATCGATGTAGCCGGGCGGGAGATCGACCGCAAAGAACTCGATCACGATGTCGGCCACTTCGTCCTTGCTGTAGACGCCGTCCTGGCCACGCCAGTGGCGCACGGTGATACCGTCTACTTGCTGGCGTTCGGCAGCCGTATCAACCTGCGGGCAGATGCGCCGGAAGCTCACCAGATCATCCACGAACAAGGTCACCGCCAGACCATGCTCGCGCACCAGCTGTTTGGCAAGACGCCAGCAAATACCGATATCGCCGTAGTTGTCGACAACGCGGCAGAACAGATCGAGGCGGCGGAATGGAGTCATGGTGAGCAAGCTAAAATCGAGGCTGGATGATACCTGAGAAATGCAAAAAGCCGCACTAGGCGGCTTTTTGCATGATTTGGCGTCCCCACGGGGATTCGAACCCCGGTACTCACCGTGAAAGGGTGATGTCCTAGGCCTCTAGACGATGGGGACAGAAACTGTCCGTACTGGCCTTTTACTACTCAACCTGGAAATATCTGTTGGCGTCCCCACGGGGATTCGAACCCCGGTACTCACCGTGAAAGGGTGATGTCCTAGGCCTCTAGACGATGGGGACATTTCCAAGGCGCGTATTATGGCAGCGTAGTTCCCCGAACGCAATAGCAAACCGTTGTTTTGCTGAAAAATCACAGCAAGATTGGCAGCCCTGCAACGGAATCACGGCAATCTCAGTAACGCGCGCGCTTCAGCTCGAACACGTCGACCACCTTCGCCAAGTCTACCGCCTGCTCGCGCATCGCACCCGCCGCTGCGGCAGACTGCTCCACCAATGCAGCATTCTGCTGCGTCACCTGGTCCATGTCACCAATGGCTTGGTTGACCTGCTCGATACCGGCACGCTGGTCCTGGCTGGCGTGGCTGATCTCCGCAATGATGTCACTAACACGGCTGACGCTGCCCACCAGTTCAGTCATGGTGGCACCAGCGCGATCGACCAGCACACCGCCCTGCTCGATCTGCTCGCTGGACGCTTCGATCAGTTGCTTGATCTGGCGCGCCGCCTCGGCACTGCGCTGCGCCAGCGTGCGCACTTCGCTGGCCACGACAGCAAAGCCGCGCCCCTGCTCACCGGCACGCGCCGCTTCAACCGCCGCATTCAGGGCCAGGATATTGGTCTGGAAAGCGATGCCATCAATCGTGGCAATGATCGTCCCCATCTCCTGCCCTGCACGCTGGATACCAGCCATGGTCTTCACCACCTGCGCCACTGCCTCGCCGCCGCGCTGCGCCACATCGGCCGCACCGGCCGCCAGCTCGCGCGCCTGGTCGGCGTTGTCGGCATTTTGGCGCACGGTGGCCGTCAGCTGCTCGATCGACGCAGCAGTCTCTTCCAGCACGCCAGCCTGCTGCTCGGTGCGCGCGGACAAGTCGGCGCTGCCGGACTCGATTTCCGCCGACGCCGACACAATCGCCTCCGTGCCGCCGCGCACCTGCGTCACGATGCGGTGCAGGCTGGCGGTCATCTCGCCGAGCGCGCTCAGCATCTGGCCCAATTCATCAGGACGCGGCGGCGGCTTGCGGCCACTGAGGTCGCCCTTCGTAATCGCTTGCGCCACTGACAGTGCATGCTGCAACGGACGAACGATGGTGCGGCTCAGCGCCAGGCTGGCCGCCACCACCACCGCAGCCACCAGCAGCATCAGCACCGTGGTCACGGTGACCGTGCGCGAGCCGCTCGCGGCGGCCTCCTCGGTAATCGCGGCGCTGGACTTGGTCAGCAGGCCGATGCTATCCGCCAGCAAGCTGGCCGGCTCGACATCGATGCCGCGCACGCTGGCATCCGCAGCAGTCACTGCGCCACCATCGGCCAGCATGGCGCGCGCCGCAGTGTATCGCGCCTTCTGCTGCGCATGCAGTTCGACAAAGCGCGTCATGGTTCGGCGCGCATCGCCATCCAGTTGCGCCAGCACCGCTCGCGCCTTGCTATCGACTTCCGTCTCGGCTGCCAGATAAGCATTCCACTCCTGTTGTTGGGAAGCCGCATCGGCCGCCCGCAGCAGCACATTTTTCCAGTGCAGGACTTCCACCTTGTAAGCGACAGCGATGTAACCGACTGCACGCTCGCGTGCAAAATTGTCCTGCACCGTCTTACCGGAATCGACTACAACGTGATTAAGACTGTATATGCCCACCAATCCAGCCACTAGCGCGACCAGCAGGACAGCGATAAAAGCGAGGGGGAGTTTTAGACTGAGTTTCATAGCAAGCGCGACGATGGGAAAACAACAAGTATGACGCCGGGCTGAACAAGAAGGAAGGGGGAATCGAAAAATTCCAATACCATCAAGACACGCACGTATTTCCGTGCTCGCTGGGAGTTCGTCATGAAAAAAATCCTGTTTTCGGCCGTACTTGCTATCTCCTTCTACTTCTCTGCCTACGCTCAGACACCCGTTACCGCAACCTGCAAAGATGGAACGCCCTACTCCGGCGCCACATTGAAAGGTGCTTGCCGCGGACACGGCGGCGTCGACAAAAAAGCTGGCGCAGCGCCTGCCGAAGCACCCGCACCTGCCGCCGCACCTGCGCCCGCAGCAAAACCCGCGAAGGCAGCCGCAAGCGGTGGTGATGGCAAAGTCTGGGTCAATACAGATTCAAAGGTGTATCACTGCCCAGGTGGCCGCTGGTACGGCAAAACCAAAGCCGGTGAATACATGAGCGAGTCGGAAGCGAAGGCCAAAGGCAACCGCGCCGATCACGGCAAAGCCTGCGCTTAAAACGATAGACGTAAAAAAAGCCGCTTCATGGCGGCTTGATCATTTCTTTACGCTTTTTGGCGTCCCCACGGGGATTCGAACCCCGGTACTCACCGTGAAAGGGTGATGTCCTAGGCCTCTAGACGATGGGGACCAAGGAACTTCTCAATACAATATGCATTCTACGCTAATGGTGGAGGTAAGCGGGATCGAACCGCTGACCTCTTGCATGCCATGCAAGCGCTCTCCCAGCTGAGCTATACCCCCCGGGCGTAAAACACATCCACTACTACCGACCAGCTTTGGCGAAGCTGGCGTCCCCACGGGGATTCGAACCCCGGTACTCACCGTGAAAGGGTGATGTCCTAGGCCTCTAGACGATGGGGACCTCGGAACTACCTTTTACAACAATCTCCTGTGCATGTTGGTGGAGGTAAGCGGGATCGAACCGCTGACCTCTTGCATGCCATGCAAGCGCTCTCCCAGCTGAGCTATACCCCCTCAGGGCACAGAAGCTTTACTGCAAACCAGCCTTGGCGAAGCTGGCGTCCCCACGGGGATTCGAACCCCGGTACTCACCGTGAAAGGGTGATGTCCTAGGCCTCTAGACGATGGGGACCTTGGAACTACCGTACTACATTTCTCTGCAAACTGGTGGAGGTAAGCGGGATCGAACCGCTGACCTCTTGCATGCCATGCAAGCGCTCTCCCAGCTGAGCTATACCCCCGTTTGCGCGAGAGACAAGAGTATAGCAGAGGCTCCGTATTATGCAAATACCCTTTTGCAACTTTGCCCCTGCTTCAATGAAAAACTTAGAGGAACTTTGCCAGGCGCGCCACAACGGTGTCGCGACCGAAGATTTCCAGCACGGCGTCAATCGCTGGCGTTTGCAGCTGGCCAGTAATAAAGAGACGCAGCGGCATGGCGATCTGCGGCATCTTCAGGCCGTGTGCAGCCAGCACTTCTTTAATCATGGCGGCCAGCGCGGCCTTGTTCCACTCAACGGTTTTGCAACGCTCGGCGAAATCAGCCAGTGCTGGTTTAACAGCGTCGGTGAAGTGCTGAGTCAGCAGAGCTGCATCCGGCTGCGGCTCGCGGTAGAACAGCATGGCGGCATCGGCCAGTTCATTGACAGTATTAGTACGCTCTTTCAGCAGGCCCAATACAACAGGCAGCGCCGGCGCGCCTTCAAACACGGCGCCGTTGGCTTGCATGCGTGGCTGAGCCAGGCTGGCCAGACGTTCGTTGTCGGCTTGCTTAATATAGTGGTTGTTCAGCCAGTTCAGTTTTTCGATGTTGAACTGTGCGGCCGAGTTGGACAGGTGCGAGCCGTCGAACCACGAGCACACCTGCTCCATCGAGAATACTTCGTCGTCACCGTGGCTCCAGCCCAGGCGCGCCAGATAGTTCAGGATGGCTTCCGGCAGATAGCCTTCGGCCGGGTATTGCATGACGTTGACTGCGTCCTTGCGCTTGGACATTTTGGCGCCGTCCGAACCCAGGATCATCGGCAGGTGGCCGTACTCAGGCAACTGTGCACCGATGGCGCGCAGGATGTTGATCTGGCGTGGCGTGTTGTTGACGTGGTCATCACCGCGCAGGACGTGAGAGATTTCCATGTCCAGGTCGTCGATGGCAACGCAGAAGTTATAAGTAGGCGTGCCGTCCGGGCGAGCGATCACCAGATCGTCCAGCTCTTTATTACCGATCGTGATAGTGCCTTTGACGAAGTCGTTCCAGGTCACTTCGCCATCCAGCGGGTTCTTGAAACGAACCACTGGCTTACGGCCTTCTGGAATCGCCGGCAGTACTTTGCCCTCTTCCGGACGCCAGGTGCCATCGTAGCGTGGCTTCTCACCGGCGGCGGTGGCCTTGTCGCGCATGGCTTGCACTTCTTCCTGCGAGGAGTAGCAGTGGTAGGCGGTGCCGGCTTCCAGCATCTGGCCGACGACTTCGCGGTAGCGATCCATGCGCTTCATCTGGTAGAACGGACCTTCGTCGTGGGTCAGGCCCAGCCATTCCATGCCTTCGATAATCGCTTGCACGGCTTCCGGGGTGGAGCGCTCCAGGTCGGTATCTTCAATACGCAACACGAAGGTGCCGCCGAAGTGACGGGCGAAGGCCCACGAGTACAGCGCCGTGCGGGCGCCGCCGAGGTGGAGGTAACCGGTTGGGCTAGGAGCGAAACGGGTGCGGATAGGCTTGGCTGGTGCGTTCATCGAAGTAAAAAGCTGAGATGTAAAAGCAGCTATTTTACCGCGTCGGCACGGGCTTGGCGCTCAAAGCTGGCGCGATAGCGCTCGTGGGCATCGGCGCGGGTGTTCATTTCGAACAACAGGCCGCCCGGCGCAGCACAAAAGAAGCGCGAACCGCGCTCATGCTGGAACAGGCCGGTTTGCATGGTCACGCCTTGCGCCAGCAGGTGCTGATACAGCTCGCTGAGCTCGTCAACCGAGGACAGCTCAAAGCCGAGATGGAAGTTGTGCGGCCACACCACGGTATGGTCTTTGGCTTCGATGACGATGTCGAAACCAGCGCGCTTGAGCATGGCTGCGGCCGGGCTGATGAACTCCAGTGAGCAGCCGAGGTGCTGCACGAAGAAGTTGGCAGTGGCTCGCACGTCGCTGGATGGGAAGCTGAGGTGATTAAATTTCATCGGTATTTCTCCTGTTGGTGAAGTCAACAGAATAGATTCCGGGCGCCCTGCCCTCAACTCGCTTTCCCACCGCCGAAAAGCCTTGCGGCTCAAGGACTTACGGCCACCTTGAGCTTATTGCTCGCTTTTACCAGCCGTTAAAGCGCGGCCAGACCGGCCAGTCACCGCCGTTTTGCGGAATCACGTGGTAGCTGCCGTGCTGCGCGGCCGTGGCGCAAGCGTGGTTAGGTAGAATGCGCAGGCTGCTGCCGACCGGGAAGCGCTGGGTGATATCTACGCCTGGCTCACGGCGCCATTGCAGCACGCCGTGTTCCTGGTTGGCTTTGCCGAAGCCCAGTTCCGGCACAGGCTGCCCATCGCCGTCGCAGACCATGCCGTAGCCGTGATGGTCGCGTCCAAGATCGCGGCTCATCGCCATCCAGCCGCCATCGGTAATGACCCAGCCTTGATCGGGCTGATGGCCAATGACCGTGCACAGCACGCTAATCGCGATTTCATCGATGGTGCAAACGCCCACATCGGCCATCACCATATCGAAGAAGATATAGACACCAGCGCGCACCTCGGTCACGCCGTCCAGATGCTGAGCGCTCAGCGCAGTCGGCGTCGAGCCGACGCTGACCACTTCGCAAGTGTGACCGCCGTTGCGCAGCAGCGTGGCAGCGGCGACGCAGCGCGAGCGCTCCTGCTCGGCCATCGCTTGCAGTGCTTCCGGCGTGTTGCAGTCATACGAAGCGCCGGCATGCGTCATCACGCCCTTCAAGCGTGCCCCGCCTTGCAGCGCAGCGGCGATTTGCAGCAGCACCGGATCGTCAGGCTTAACGCCGGAGCGGTGGCCGTCGGTGTCGATCTCGATCATTACGTCGTAGCAGACGCCATGCTCGGCGCCATGCCGCGCTACCTGCTCCGCCATCGCCACCGACTCCAGCAGCAGCGTGAGGCGCAGACCATCGCGGATCAGCTTGAGCGCATGATCCAACTTGTTCGGCACAATGCCGACTGCATAAAGAATATCGTTGATGCCGGCGCAAAAAAACTCCTCCGCCTCCTTCAGCGTCGACACCGTGATGCCACGCGACCCAGCCGCCATCTGCCGCTTGACCACCTCGACACACTTGCTGGTCTTCACATGCGGCCGAAACGCCACGCCCAACTGATCCATGCGCGACTGCATGCGCGCCACATTGCGCATCATGCGCGCCTCATCCAGCAACAGCGCCGGCGTTTCCAAAGTAGTGTTCATATATAGAGACTCAAATAGCCAAAGACGGCGGCGCTGATACGGCGGGCCAGATCGGCGGGGTCGCGTTCGCCGCGTTCGCCGGCGGCGTCGGTCATGCCGCGGATAATGGCTAGCAGGTCGGCGGCGGCGCGCATGGTGTCGCCGTGGGCGGCGGCCTTTTCTAAAATCGCGGCCATCAGAATGATGAAGCTGTGGCCTTTGTCCAGCGCGGCGCGGATGTCGGGGCGGCCTTCTTCCTGATCCAGCAGGCGTGCCAGGTTGGGTCGTGCAAGCTGCTGGCGAGCGGAGACCTGGATGAAGGTGGTCAGCGCTACGCGCCAGTCCGGCAGCGCGGCGGCAGCGGCGGCCGCTTCGCGGTACGTGCCTTCTTCGCGTTGAAGCAGCGCGAGCGTCAAGGCATCTTTGCTGGGAAAGTATTGGTACAGCGTGCCGATGCTGGCGCCGGCACGGCGGGCGACAGCATTGGTGTTGAAGCCTTCCAGCCCATCCGACTCCAGCACCAGCGCAGCCGCTTCCAGGATCGCGTCCACCGTATGCGCGGCGCGGCGCTGGCGCGGGGCTTTGCGGATGCTGAGAACGGCCGGCCGTGCAGGCATTACTTGACGGTGATCTTTATTTCCTTGTTCATGCCCGGGCCGTAAGCCTGGTGCAGGCCGTTGGCAAATTGCATGGTCAAGGTGTAGTTACCCGGCGGCAGAGTCAGCTCGGTCTCGGTCTGGCCTTTGCCGAAGTGGATGTGCTTTTCGTCGGCCGGGATCACTTCGCCTGCCTTAATCGGCGTGGCGTTGACCAGCAAATGATGGTGACCGGTATTGGCCGTCATGTCGCCGGCCGGCTTGACGTCCATGCCCGACACTGCAAACTTGACCTTGAAAGGGCTGCTTACGGTCGCGCCATTTGCAGGCTCGACGAAAGACACCGATTGCTGGGCGAACGCCGCAGCGCTCAGGGTCATCAATGCTGCAGCCAATACCGATTTCATCATGGTGTTTCTCCTGTTTAGTCGTTTTTGACGACGATGGTAGGGAACTTGCTGGTCATATCCTTGGCTTTTTCAGCCACTTGTACTGCCACTTTGCGGGCGATTTGCTTGTAGATCGCCGCTTCTTTGCCGTCCGGGTCAGCGACCACGGTTGGCTTGCCGGAATCGGCTTGCTGGCGGATGGCCATCGTCAGCGGCAACGCGCCGAGGAAGTCCACGCCGAAGTCCTTGCACATTTTTTCACCACCGCCGTGGCCGAAGATTTCTTCCGCGTGGCCACAGTTGGTGCAGATGTGCACGCTCATGTTTTCCACCACGCCGAGGATAGGGATGCCGACTTTCTCGAACATCTTCAGGCCCTTGCGCGCGTCCAGCAGCGCGATATCCTGCGGCGTGGTCACGATCACAGCGCCGGTGACCGGTACTTTTTGCGACAGCGTCAGCTGGATGTCGCCGGTGCCCGGCGGCATGTCGACGATCAGGTAGTCCAGGTCGCGCCAGTTGGTTTGCTCCAGCAGCTGTTGCAGCGCTTGCGTGACCATCGGGCCACGCCACACCATCGGCTCGTCCGGATCGATCAGGAAGCCGATCGAGGAAACCTGCACGCCGTAGTTCTCCAGCGGCTCCATCGATTTGCCATCCTTGGTTTCAGGACGGCCGGACACGCCTAGCATCATCGGCTGCGATGGGCCGTAGATGTCGGCATCCAGCAGGCCCACCGAAGCGCCTTCGGAAGCCAGCGCCAGCGCCAGGTTGGCGGCGGTGGTCGACTTGCCCACACCGCCCTTGCCCGAGGCCACCGCGATGATGTTCTTCACATTCACCATCGGCTTCAGGCCACGCTGCACGGTGTGCGCAAGAATCTTGCTGTAGACGCTGACGCTGATATTGCCCACGCCAGGCAAGGTCTTCAGGCCGGCGATCACGCTGCTGCGGATGCTATCGATCTGGCTGTTGGCAGGGTAGCCCAGTTCGATGTCCAGCGAAATATCGTTGCCTGCGCTGCCATCGACCTTCAAATTCTTCACGGACTTACCGCTCACGTAGTCTTTCGTTGTATTTGGATCAACGATTTTCGACAGGGCGGCCTTGACGTCTTCTACTGCGATGCTCATGTAACTCTCCGTTAATTAGGTGCTCATTCTAGCGCAACCTGCGCAATCGCAGCATCCGCTGTTAAAATGCTCCTTTTCCACCCACAAAGTGCAACAACCATGACTCGCAAGCTGTTCGTCACCACTGCCCTGCCCTACGCAAACGCCGCTTTCCATATTGGCCACATGATGGAGTACATCCAGGCTGACATCTGGGTCCGGTTCCAGCGAATGCAGCGCGACGGCGGTGCTGCGCGCGAAGTCCACTTTGTGGGCGCCGATGACACCCACGGCACCCCGATCATGATCGCCGCCGAGAAGGAAGGCATCACGCCACAGGAGTTCGTGGCCAAGATCGCTGCCGGCCGCGCCCAGTATCTGGATGGCTTCCACATCGCCTTCGATAACTGGTACTCGACCGATTCGCCGGAAAACGTCGAACTGTCGCAGGGCATCTATCGCAAGCTGCGCGACGCTGGCCTGATCCAGACCAAGACCGTGGACCGTTTCTTCGATCCGGTCAAAGGCATGTTCCTGGCCGACCGCAACATCAAGGGCGAATGCCCGAAATGCGGCGCCAAAGACCAGTACGGCGACAACTGCGAAGTGTGCGGCGCAGCTTACCAGCCAACCGACTTGGTGAATCCATTCTCGGTGTTCACCAACGCGACGCCGGTGCTGAAACCGTCGGAACAGTACTTCTTCAAGCTGTCGGACAAGCGCTGCTACGAATTCCTGCGCGACTGGCTGAACACCCCAGGCCGCTTGCAGCCTGAGATGGTCAACAAAGTCTCCGAATGGCTGGGCGAAGCCGGCGAAAAGCTGGCCGACTGGGATATCTCGCGCGATGCGCCGTACTTCGGCATCCCGATTCCTGACGCACCGGGCAAGTACTTCTACGTCTGGCTGGATGCGCCGGTTGGCTACCTGGCCTCGCTGAAAAACTACTTCGGCAAGAAAGGTCTGGACTACGACGCCTTCCTGAAAGATCCTGAAGCCGAGCAAATTCACTTCATCGGCAAGGACATCGTCTCGTTCCACCTGCTGTTCTGGCCAGCGATGCTGAAGTTTGCCGATCACCCGACCATCGAGCGCATGCGCGTGGCGGTGCACGGCCACCTGACCGTCAACAACGAGAAAATGTCCAAGTCGCGCGGCACCGGCATCTCGCCGCTGCGCTACCTGAACCTGGGCATGAATCCGGAATGGCTGCGCTACTACATCGCCTTCAAGCTGAACTCCAAGGTGGAAGATCTGGACTTCACCGGCGAAGACTTCGTGGCGCGTGTGAACTCGGACCTGATCGGCAAATACGTGAACATCGCTTCGCGCTGCGCCGGTTTCATCGCCAAGAAATTCGACGGCAAGCTGGCGACCAGCCTGTCTGAGAACGCGCAGTCGTGGATCAAGCGCGCGCTGGTGACGGCGGACGGCGTGGAACGCCAGGCCAACATCGCCGCCAACTTCGAGTCGCGTGAATTCGGCAAAGCGCTGCGCGAGATCATGGAGATCGCCGACTTCGCCAACCAGTACGTGGATGAGAACAAGCCGTGGATACTGGCCAAGGATGAATCGAAAGTCGCTGAACTGCACGACGTCTGCACCACCGCGCTGATCCTGTTCCGCCAGCTGTCCATCCTGTTGTCGCCAGTACTGCCGGGCGTTGCTGCCAACGTGGCCAAGTTCCTCAACGACGAGCAGTTCGACTGGGCGCAAACCAATGTCGCCAACGGCGTGGTATCGAGCGCCCTGCTGGGCCGCACCATCGGCGCGTACTCGCACCTGATGACCCGCGTTGATCCGAAGATGATTGAAGACTTGTTTGACGCGCCTGCCGCTGGTGCAGCCGCTGCCGCCGCACCAGTCGTCAAAGCCGAGAAGCCAGCCAAAGCCAAGGCCGCGCCAGCTGTCGCCGTGACCGAAACCGGCATCGAAGTCATTGCACCGGAAATTTCGGTGGACGACTTCTTCAAAGTCGACCTGCGTATCGCCAAGATCGTCAACTGCGAACACGTGGAAGGCTCGGACAAGCTGCTGCGCCTGACGCTGGACGCTGGCGAAGGCCGCCTGCGCAACGTCTTCTCGGGCATCAAGTCGATGTACCAGCCGGAAGACCTGGTTGGCAAGCTGACCGTGCTGGTCGCCAACCTGGCGCCACGCAAGATGAAGTTTGGCGTATCGGAAGGCATGGTTATGGCTGCTTCGGCAGTGGATGAGAAAACCAAGCCAGGGATCTACATCCTGAATCCATGGCCAGGCGCTGAGCCAGGCATGCGTATCAGCTAAGGACTGCCGGCATGAACGTTGTGGTGCGTATTGTTGTACGTGAGGCAACGAAGGACGATGCCAAACTGATCGCCGGTCTTACGCGTGCTGCGTGGGCCGGCAAGGTCAGCGTTACTTCCAGCGGCCACCGCGAAACCGCCGTCATCGTTGCAGAACATCTGCGCGATGGCGGCGGTTTTGTTTTGATGGTCGACGATCAGGCGATCGGCTCGGTGCGCTGGCTGCCGCTGGATGCGGAGCCGGACGTGTGGGAAATCTGCCGCATGGGCGTGCTGCCGGAGTATCGCGGCACCAATTTATCTCAGCACCTGCTGGAAGCGGTGATCCACCACAGCCTGGCCGCCGGCGTGCAGGAAGTGCGGCTGGCAGTGCGCGCCGGCCAGCCCAAACTCATCGACTTCTACACCGCCTACGAGTTCGAGCTGGCCGAAGAGCTGGAATACTCCCACGCCAATCCGCTCGAACCCGCCCCCCTCGTCATGCGCCGCCTGCTGCGGTACTGACATTCACACAAGTGTTCGTCCTACACTGACACACGCATCACGATGAAACAATGACTGCTTCCTATGGAGGTAATCATGAAGAACACTTGGGCGATATTGCTACTGGCGGGCTCGCTTGGTACAACGGCTGTTGCTCAGCAGGCCAATCCCGATGCGTCAGTCAAAACCAAGGCCGCCAAAGCCAATAAGCCAGGCAAGTCGGATTGCAGCGGCATGCAAGGCGGCGTTGATGCCAGTGGCGGCGAGAGCGTCGAAGTGCAGGCCAAGGCCAGCCAAGCTACTGCCGCCAATAGCGCCAAATGCGGCAAGCACAATGGCAAAGCCGCCACACCGGAAGCCGCGCCTACCACGCCGCATCCGGAGATCAAGGACCCGGTTCGCCGGCCGCCTATGCCGCCGACGTAAGGGACGACGTACTGCGCAGCAGGCTGGAGGGCCCAAACGATTCGAGGCGAATGCGCTGGTCTGGCACGTGCAACTCGCGTAGGGCGGCGTACATAGCTTGCATGAAGCCGGCCGGGCCGCACAGGTAATAGTCGTAATCGTCCTTCGGCAGTTCGCGCAGGAGGTTGATGTCGATGCGCTTGCGCTGCATGTGCACTGCCAGATTGCTGTGGCCTGCGGCCAGCGTTTGCAAGTGCACGGCAAACGGATGCGCAACTTCCCGTGCGCCGTGGATGAAGTAAATCGGATGCCGGTGCCGCGTGCGGCTGCCGTTCACCAACACGCTGTTCAGCATGGCGATCATCGGTGTGATGCCGATGCCGGCCGACAGCATTACCACCGGCCGCCCTGTGCCTTCTTCAAACGTGAAGTCCCCTGCTGGCCCCATCAACTCAATCTGCCCGCCCGGCGCGAGATGCGCATGCAGCCAAGACGACACCACACCGGCGCGTTTGACGCTGATGCGGTAGCTGCGGCCATTGGCGGCATCGGAAATCGTGTAGCTGCGTTCCTGCAAAGCCGCGCCGCCCTCTGCCCATTCCGGCACGCGCAGCGAGATGTATTGGCCCGGCTCGTGCGCCGCCACACCCAGACCGTCAGCTGGTTCAAAGTAGAACGAGCTCACGTCATCGCTTTCCTGCTCCACTTTTACCACATTGAACGCACGCCAGCTTTGCGACAGCATGGCGGCTGACTGCGCGCTATCCGCTTCGCTCCAGCTGCCGGTACGTGCCACTTGCATGGCAGGCTTCGCGTCGGTCCAGCGGAACGGCAGCGCGGCGACGTTGCGCACTACTTCGCGCACGTGGAAGCGCAGCAGGCGCTCGGCACCGGCGAAGGCTTGCAGTTGCGGCCCGTCCCAGATGATCTCTGCGTCGACCGCGATGTGCAACATGTCGCCGCGCTCGAAGTCGATGAACAGCAGGCCGGCGCGCGGATACTCGTTCACATTGCCCAGCGTGTTGAAGAAGAAGTTACCGACAAATTCGGGTGAGGTCAGCGTGCGCTCATCGTCGATGCGCACGAAGCCTGGCCGGCCGCCGCGATGCGACACATCGACGCCACGACCACGGCCCGCTTCCTCATTCATGTTGGCGGTGGCGATGAAGAAGGTATCGGCGCGTGCGATCAACTCTCGGTCGGCAGCCGTCAGCGCCACGCCGCGCAGTACTTGCACTTTGTGGCCGTCATCCGGCGCGGCGCTGTGCTGGCGGTGCTGGATGTACTGCGGGCAGTTGCCAAAGCTTTGCGTGACGGCGATGCGCAGGCTGCCCTCGTCCGCCGCGACGATCTCGCCGTTGACGCGGTTGCGGCGGCGCGTGGTCGGCTCCAGCCCGAGGCCGCCCACGTGATCACCTGCGTGTAATTGCCCTTCCAGCGGATCACCCGCCAGCATGCCGCCGCTGATGTGCAGCGTGCGTTCATCCGGCGAGCTGACGAAGCCTGCCTCGGCCGCCAGCATGGTTGCCCACGGCTGCCCCGCCGCGTCCAGCGCGCCGAGGAAGAAGAACGGCAGCTGGCCATAGAACTGCCGATGCTGCTCCGGCAAGTAGTCGCGGATGAATGCAGCCGCGCCAGCCATGTGATCGCGCACGCCTACGCGCTCCTGGATCGCCAATTCGCCAGCGTGGAAGGGGGTCATGATTTAGTTCTCCTCGGGTGCAAGACCTGCTTTGGTGGCGGGCATCGCCACGAAGCCCGGCAGCGCGCGGACATTGTCCAGCCAGGCGCGGATGTTTGGATAGGGTTTCAGCGACACGCCGCCCTCCGGTGCGTGGGCGACGTAGCTGTAAGCGGCGACGTCGGCAATGGTGGCGTGATCGCCGACCAGCCAGCGGCGGCTTTGCAGTTCGCGCTCCATCACGTCGAACAGGCGCACGGCCAGCTCTTGTGCGCGCGCATGATCGAGCGGGACGCCGAACACGGTGACCAAGCGCGCAGCGGCCGGACCGAAGGCGACCTTGCCAGCAGCGACCGACAACCAGCGCTGCACGTTGGCGGCAGCGACCGGGTCACGCGGCAGCCAGCGGCCACTATCGTCGTACTTGGAAGCGAGATAGACCAGGATGGCGTTCGAGTCGGCCAGCGTGACGTCGCCGTCTTGCAGCACCGGGATTTCACCGAAGGCATTCATGCCCAGGAACGGCTCTTTTTTGTGCTCGCCGTTTTTCAGGTCGACAGCAATCACCTCATGCGGCAGGTTCAGCAGGCTCAGGAACAGGTGCGCGCGGTGGGTGTGGCCAGAAAGCGGGATGCCGTACAGTTTCATGATGACTCCTTGGTGGGTAATTGGATAATGAAGCCAGTATAGGGAGCTATCATCGTGCTGATAAGCCGGACAAAACCGGAATCAGAGTCCACTTAAAGTGTACAATCAGCACATGATCGATCTCAGCGCCATCAACCTCAACCGCCTGACCACCTTCGTCGCCGTCGTCGAGGCCGGCTCGCTGACGGCTGCCGCCGAGCGGCTGGGGCTGGCCAAGTCGATGGTCAGCAAGCATATGCAGTTGCTGGAGCAGGAAATCGGCGTCGGCTTGCTGCTGCGCTCGACCCGCAAGCTGAGCCTGACCGAGGCCGGGCGTGATTTTTACGAGGCGTCCCGCCAGTTGCTGCAATCGGCCACGCAAGCGATCGAGCAGGCGCGCACCGGCCGCCACAGCCCGCAAGGCACACTGCGCGTAGCCTCGCCCATCGACTATGGCGTGCTGGTGGTGGCGCCGCTGCTGTCGGCGCTACGGGCGCAACATCCGGCGTTGAAAGTGGATCTGGTGTGTGCCGACCATCGCATCGACCTGATCGCGGAGGGCATTGATGTGGCGGTCCGTCTCGGCAAGCTGGGCGACTCGGGTCACCAGGCCAACCGGGTAGGTACTTTGCGGCGCTGGCTGGTGGCCAGCCCGGCGTTTATCGCGCAGCACGGCACGCCAGCAACGCCGCAGGAGCTGGCACAGTTGCCGGCGATTGCGCTGACGGTGGTGGCGCAGTCGAATTTCTTCACATTGGAAAACGCTGCGGGTGCGACGCACGAAGTGCGCTTGCAGAACATCGTGTTTTCAACCAACACGGCCTACGCCAGCCGCGCCGCCGCACTGGCCGGCGATGGCCTGCTGCGCGCCACCACGTTCTCGGTGCAGGACGACGTGGCGGCTGGCCGTCTGGTGCGCCTGCTGCCCGAGTGGTCGCTATCCGAGAGCGATATCCACGCGCTCTACCCTGCCACCTCGCACCTGCCGCAAAAAGTCCGCGTCTTCATCGACGCGCTCAAGGCCGCGACCGGCGATTAGCTTCGGCGTGCGGACACCACGATGCCGCCGACAATCAGCACAAACGCGGCGGCGTGATAGCCATGCGGTGTTTCGCCGAGGAAGGCTGACGACAGCACGGCAGTGAACAGCGGCGTCAGATTCACAAAGAATGCACCTACCGACGGCCCGGCCTCGCGCACGCCCGCGCCCCAACAGCCGAAGGCGATGATGGCCGGGCACGTGGCCACGTACAGCAACGCTGCCGCCAGCGTCCAGCTCCACTGCACCGGAATCGCCCCCAGCGCCTGCTCGCCCAGTGCGAAGCCACCCGACCAGACGGCGCCAAACGCCACCTGCGCCAACAGGAAGCTGGCCCAGTCAGCACGGATGGCGGCCGGCTCCCTGGTCCGCAACAGCAGCCAGCTGTACAGCGACCACGCGATGGTCGCCAGGATCATGAACAAGTCGCCCGCCACCAGCCGCAACTCCAGCACGTGCCGCCATTCGCCGCGCGCCAGTACCAGCAACACGCCAGCAATCGACAGCACCGCGCCAGCCACCTGTTTGCGGTTGACCGGCACGCCAAAGAACAGCCAACCGGTCAGCATCATCCACACCGGCATGCCGGACGCTACGAGCGTGACGTTGATCGGCGTCGAGCTTTGCAGCGCCATGTATTGCAGCGCGTTGTACATGCCGATGCCGAGCAGGCCCAGTACAGCGTAGCGGCGCCAGTGTTGCCACAGTCCGGCGTCGCGGCGGAACACCGGTCCAGCCAGCGGCAGCAGCAGGAAAAAGGCAATCGCCCAGCGCAGGAAATTCAGCAACACCGGCGGCAGCATGTCGTGCAGCAGGCGGCCAACGATGGCGTTGCCGGCCCACAGCAAGGGCGGCAAAGTGAGCAGGAAAACGGTTTTGGGCGTGAGGCGTGAAGTCATTTTTTATAAAAGCTGCAACATTATCGGCTAAAGCATACCTGATACCAGTGCCTGGCGAGCGATAGAAATAGCGCGGGAACGCCGGGGCGCGGTAAAATAGCCGTTGCTGATCCACCCACTTAGATAATATGAAACTTTCTAAACAACATTCGATGTACGAATCCGAGCACACCCTGTTCATCAAGGCGTTGAAGGAAAAGAATCCTGGCATTGAAGCTGGCCAACAACAAGGCCGTGCGCTGCTGTGGGATCGTCCTCCGGTCTCGCTGGATGAGCAAGAGCGTCAGCTGGCCTCGGCCGTCAAGCAACAAGCTTACGTCTACCAGAACAAGGTCTAAGACACGCGCGGGGCGGCAAGGATGTTGCCAGACGATACGGCTGACTTGGCGCCGCCAGTACCGGAAGCCGATGACGGCCTTCCGGTTGGTGACATTGCGGCCAACGATGCCGCCGTGGCGGAAGTCCCGGCCCATGCCCGCCTCTACGGTGAGCCGCTGCTCAAGCTGCCGACCGATCTGTATATCCCGCCCGACGCGCTGGAAATTTTCCTCGACGCGTTCGAAGGTCCGCTGGACCTGCTGCTCTACCTGATCCGCAAGCAAAACTTCAACATCCTCGACATTCCGATGGCGCAGCTGACGCTGCAATACCTGAAGTACGTCGACCAGATCCGCCTATCCAACCTTGAGCTGGCAGCGGAATACCTGTTGATGGCGGCCATGCTGATCGAGATTAAGTCGCGCATGCTGCTGCCGCAGCGCCAGGCCGATCTCGATATCGAGGCCGACGACCCGCGCGCCGAGCTGGTGCGCCGCTTGCTGGAATACGAACAGATCAAGCTGGCCGCCTACGACCTGAACACGATCCCGCAAGTCGACCGCGATTTTGTCCGCACCCAGATCTTCATCGAGCAAAGCCTGATTCCGACCTGGCCGGAGGTGGCGCCAGTCGATTTGCAGCAAGCCTGGCTGGACGTGATGAAGCGCGCCAAGCTGACCCAGCACCACAAAATCAGCCGCGAGGAGTTGTCGGTACGCGAGCACATGACCGGCATCCTGCGCCGCCTGCAATCGAGCCGCTTCGTGGAATTTGCCGACTTGTTCGACATCGCCGGCGGCGTGCCGGTGGTGGTGGTCAATTTTGTGGCGCTGCTGGAGCTGGCCAAAGAAACCCTGATTGAAATTACCCAGGCCGAACCGTTCGCACCGATTTATGTGCGACTGGCCTACTCGCCAGCGTAAGCTGGCAACCAGAATGAGTCTACACCATGAAAATCATCACCTCGATTGAAGAATTGCGCGACCAACTGAGCGGCCAGCTGCGCACCGCGTTTGTGCCGACCATGGGCAATCTGCACGAAGGCCACCTGTCGCTGATGCGCCTCGCGCGCAAGCACGGCGACCCTGTGGTGGCGTCGATCTTCGTCAACCGCCTGCAGTTCGGCCCGAACGAGGACTTCGACAAATACCCGCGCACCTTCCAGGCTGACGTTGAGAAGCTGGAAAAGGAAGGCGTGTACGTGCTGTTCGCGCCGACCGAGAAGGATCTGTATCCGGAGCCGCAGGAATACCGCGTGCAGCCGCCGGATGGCCTCGGCAATACGCTGGAGGGCGAGTTCCGTCCGGGCTTCTTCAACGGCGTGTGCACGGTGGTGACCAAGCTGTTCTCGTGCGTGCAGCCGCGCGTGGCCGTATTTGGCAAGAAGGATTACCAGCAGCTGATGATCATCCGTAACATGACGCGCCAGTTTGCCATGCCAACCGAGATTATCGCGGCCGATACCTGGCGTGCAGATGACGGCCTAGCGCTGTCGTCGCGCAATATGTATCTGTCGGAGACGGAGCGTGCCGAGGCGCCGGCGCTGTATCAAACGCTGAATGCTGTGGCGGATGAAGTGCGCGCCGGGCATCTGGACGTGTTCCAGCTGGAGCACAAGGCGATGGACGATCTGGCCAAGCGTGGCTGGAAGCCGGATTACATCTCGATCCGCAAGCGCAACGACCTGCAACCGCCGAACGCCGGCGACCTGGCGCAAGGCGCACCGCTGGTGGTGCTGGCCGCCGCCAAACTCGGCTCGACCCGCCTGATCGACAACCTGGAAATCTAAGGCTTAGCCGCAGACGGCGCGGCTGGTAACACGGTCGCGCCCTGCGGCGTTAGCTGGATAATGACTGACGGCGTGCTGATGGGCTGGACCGGCGCCGCCGCGGGCGGCGGTGATGGCGGCGGCTCCCGCAACGCCACATGCAATACCACGCTGACTAACGCCACGTTCAATGCGATCGTGGTAACAAACAGCCCGACTCCCCACTTTATAAAATCGGAGATGATTTTGGGGGCGATGCTATCAATCTTGGTGTCGGTGGCAGTAAACCGTGCGTCCATCGTCTGGCGTAGCGCATCAAACCGCTCGTTCATCGTTACGCGCAGGTCGTCAACGGCGGTGCGGACGTCGCCAAGCTTGTTGTCGATGTACTCTCTGTCGGAATTGGCGTTCATAGTGAAGCCATCTTGCGCCGCGCAAGCCGGGGCGTCAACGACTACACGTTCAGTGTTTGATGTAGATCAGGCAGCGACGTTTTGGGCCCAGGCCAGGGCCGAAAGGTGGGCTTTGTTGACGTCCAGCGGGCTCAACTTCAGCGTTGCGGCCAGCGAGGCCACCAGGTCGGAATTCAGTTCGCAGGCTTCGGCCAGGGCCAGGTAAGGGCCGTATTTGCCGCTGCGCGTCAGCAGCGCCGTCACCACGTCGTCGGACAGCTGGATGTTGGCCAGCACTTCCTGCATCGGGATGCCCAGCAGCCGGTCCAGCAGCGAGAACATGCCCGCTACGAACACATTCTCCGCCTCGCTCTTGCCCAGCGCCGACTGCGCCAGCAGCTCAGCCAGGCGGCCGCGCACCACCGCCGTTTCCAGCAGCACCGGCGAATAGCCCGAGGTACTGGCCGTTGCCAGCAGCAAGGTCAGCCAGCGGTACAGCGGCGTGTAGCCCAGCAAGGTCAGGGCCTGGCGCAAGGACTGCACTTCCCTGCCCGCGCCAAAACCGGCCGAGTTGATGAAGCGCAGCAGCTTGTACGACAGGGTGGCGTCGCGCTTGAGCACCGCCTCCAGCTGGGCGATGTCAGCATTCTGCCGCACCATCTGCATCAGCTGCATGATGATGGTCTGGGCCGGATTCAGGCCCTTGCTATCGGTCGACGGACGCGGTGTCAGGTGCAGCTTGCCAACGAAGGCGTTCAGTCCCAGCGCCGCGCAGGCGTCAAAGTCAGCCCAGTTGCTGACCGGACGCGCAATCATGCCCACCGAAGACTGCTTCAAGGCCGCGTAGGTACGCGCCTGCGTGCCAACATCAGCACCGGTGAAGCGCATTTCCACATATGAGGACATGGTCGACAGGCGGCTGCCAATACGGGTCAGGTCGGCCTCGCGCAACAGGACGCCAACGCCGCCCGCGCGCAAGCCTTGCACGGCAGCCATGGTATCGGGATTTGCGAGTTCAGCCGCCTTGATCGACAGCACGGTGTGCTGTGGCGGCAATTCGTGCAGCGCGTCGGTCGAGAGCATCGCCGGCACTGCTTCAAGGAAAAGAGTCTTGTCACGCAGCAGCCAGCCGCCATCCTCATCGAGGACTTGGCTGGCAACAAACCCCACCAGCGACTCCAGCGCATCAAGCGTCGAGTCGCCAGCCGAGGGTTGCTGCCACGTCAGTTCGTAGCCTACGACCCGTTGTTTCGGGTCAAGCAAGGGTTCGCGGACGAGGAAGTTGGTTTGGTGCATGGCACTATCCCGTAATCAAGACCCGCGAACCTGCTTTATTACTCAACAATATTAAGCTCCGAGTTTTTCGAAGATTTTGTTCAGTTTTTCGTCCAGCGTAGCTGCGGTGAATGGTTTCACCACGTAGCCGTTGGCGCCGGCTTGCGCCGCCGCGATGATGTTTTCCTTTTTCGCTTCGGCAGTCACCATCAACACTGGCAGTTTGGCCAGGGCTGGATCGGCACGGATGTTTTGCAACATGGTCAGACCGTCCATATTCGGCATGTTCCAGTCGGACACGACGAAGTCGAACGTCTCAGCACGCAGCTTGGCCAGCGCCATCACGCCATCTTCTGCCTCGTCGACATTGGCATAACCCAGTTCTTTTAACAGATTTCGGACGATGCGACGCATCGTCGAAAAATCGTCAACAACTAAAAATTTCATCTTTGGATCAGCCATGAATTGCTCCGTTGATTCTCTACGCGGTTGTTAATAGTGCCTACAATTGGCAACAAGTTGTAGGATAGCATTTTCGTTGCTTGAAGGCGAACAAAGTAGCAGTAAAACGTCACAGTTGGTGATTTAAACACGCAGTGCGCGCATCCCGTGCTGTGCGAGATAACCTAGTACCATGCCCGGCAGTGCTTGCAAGGCGCCAATTTCATGCGCCGCTCCCACTGCAATCGCCTCACGCGGCATGCCGAATACCACGCAGCTTGCCTCGTCCTGCGCAAAATTATACGCCCCAGCGTTCCTCATCTCCAACATACCGGCTGCGCCATCCTTGCCCATGCCAGTCAGGATAACCCCAACCGCATTTTTACCGGCGCACTGCGCGGCGGAACGGAACAGCACATCCACCGACGGACGGTGGCGGTTAACCGGCTCGGCCTGGTCGATGCGGGTCATGTAGTTGGCGCCGCTACGGGTCAGGTACAGGTGCGAGTGGCCCGGCGCGATGTAGGCGTGCCCCGGCAGCACACGCTCATTGCCCTGGGCTTCCTGCACCGAGATTTTGCACAGCGAGTCCAGCCGCTTGGCAAACGAGCGGGTGAAGCCTTCCGGCATGTGCTGGGTAATCAGGATGCCCGGGCAGTCGGACGGCATCTGCATCAGGAATTCGCGGATCGCCTCGGTGCCGCCGGTGGAGGCGCCGATGATGATCAGTTTTTCCGACGACAGCAACGGGTTGCGCAAGGCCGACAGCGGCGTCGCAGCGTGGCCCTCGGCGCCCGGCTGCGGCAGGCGGCGCGCCTGCACCCGGGCCTTGGAGGCGGCGCGGATTTTATCGGTGATCAGCTCGGTGTATTCGCGCATGCCGGCCTGGATCGAAATCTTCGGCTTGGTGACGAAGTCGACCGCGCCCAGCTCCAGCGCGCGCATGGTGATCTCGGAACCGCGCTCGGTCAGCGAGGACACCATCACCACCGGCATCGGCCGCAGGCGCATTAGTTTTTCCAGAAAATCGAGGCCGTCCATTTTCGGCATCTCGACGTCCAGCGTCAGCACGTCGGGATTGGTTTGTTTGATCAGTTCGCGCGCGACCAGCGGGTCGGGCGCCACGCCGACCACTTCCATGTCGGGCTGGGAATTAATGATCTCAGTCATCACGCTGCGGATCAGTGCGGAGTCGTCGCACACCAGGACTTTGGTCTTCATCACAGTACTACCTTCTCAATCATTTAGAACAGGTCAATCTCACCGCCCACAGGTGCCACTTTAAGGCGGCTGGCGTATTCGATTTCGCGTTTAACGAGGGTGTCGTTATGGCTTTGCATCAGCTTCTTGACCAGCACCTTGCCGGTGCGTGGGAAGAAGTACACCTTGCGTGGATAAATATCGTTCAAGTCTTCCGCCACCACGCGGATTTTTTCCACCTTCAGGAAATTCAGCACGAAGGCGGCGTTGCGTTCGCCGACGTTAATCGCCGTGAAGCCTTTCAGCACCGCGCCGCCGCCAAACACCTTGGCTTCCAGATTTTCGCGCTTGGCGCCGGCCTTGAGCAAGTCATTGATCAGGATCTCCATCGCGTAGGTGCCGTAACGGGCCGAGGCCGACACCGGGCTGCCAGCATCACCGCCACCATCGGGCAGCATGAAGTGGTTCATGCCGCCCAGGCCGGTGGTGCGGTCGCGGATGCAGGCCGACACACAAGAGCCCAGCACGGTCACGATCAGCATGTCCTTGTTGGTGTGGTAGTACTCGCCCGGCAAAATCTTGGCCGCCTGGCAGTCGAACGTCCTATCGTAATAAACGTTCGTGGCAAATTGTTCGAGGTCCATGTTTTATTCTCATGTGCGTTGCGGTGCTTTGCGGGCCGCAGCGTTATCGTCCAGTTCGTAGACGGTCTTGCCGCGCAGTTTCAACGACTCCGAGACATACAGGAAGTTCTCCGAGTGCCCTGCGAACAGCAGCGCATCCGGTTTCATCAGCGGCACGAAGCGCGAAAGAATCTTGCGCTGGGTCGCTTTGTCAAAATAAATCATCACATTGCGGCAGAAGATGACGTCGAACTGGCCGCTGATCGGCCAACCATCAGCCAGCAAATTCAGCTGCTTGAACGTGATCATATTGCGCAATTCCTGGCGCACGCGGGCGTGGCCTTCGCGGTCGCCCTTGCCTTTCAGGAAAAAGCGGCGCTGGCGCTCGGGCAGCATCTTGTCCAGCCGGTCCATCGTATAGACGCCGTTGGCCGCGTGGGCCAGCACGTTGGTGTCGATGTCGGTGGCGATGATCTGGCAGTTGGGCGTGAGCGTGTTGAACGCTTCGCACACCGTCATGGCGATCGAGTACGGCTCTTCGCCGGTGGAGCTGGCGGAACACCAGATGGTCAGCGGCTCGCGCTTGCCCTTGATGTGTTCGGCCAGCAGCGGGAAGTGGTGAGCCTCGCGGAAGAACGAGGTCAGGTTGGTGGTGAGGGCGTTGGTGAACGATTCCCACTCTTCGCCGAGACGGCCGGCTTCCAGGTCGTCGAGGTATTTGGCAAACGAATCGATGCCGGTGGCGCGCAGGCGACGGGCAAGGCGGCTGTAGACCATCTCTTGCTTGCTGTCGGCCAGCGAAATGCCGGCGCGCTTGTAAATCAAGCCGCGAACGCGTTCGAAATCCTTGGCGTTGAAGTCAAATTCTTTGACAGTATCTTTTGATTGCGGCATATGTTAAATCCTTTTTCGACGTACTATGCCAACGTCGTTCCCGCGCAGGCGGGAATCCATACTCAGCATGGACTCCCGCTTACGCGGGAGCGACGGTAACGCTTAAAACTCTTCCCACTCATCGCCGCCAGATGCAGCGGCGGCTGGGGCTTTCTTCGGTGCTGCTGGTTTCGGACGCGGTGCGGCGATGGCCGGCGCTGCAGCCTTGGCCGGTGCAGCAGCGACCGGTGCACGGCGCACGGCCGGAGCCGGTGCAGCACGGCGCGCGGCGTCGTCATGCGACAGCTTGAAGATGCTGACCGCTTGCGACAGCAACTCGGCCTGCTCTTGCATGCTCTCCGCTGCAGCGGCAGCCTCTTCCACCAGCGCGGCATTTTGCTGGGTCATTTCGTCCATCTGCGAGATGGCTTGGTTGACTTCCTCGATGCCGTTGCTCTGTTCCTGCGTCGCGGCGGTGATCTCGCCCATGATGTCGGCCACCTGGCGGATCGACGTCACGATCAGGTCCATGGTCTGGCCAGCTTCATCCACCAGCTTGCTGCCGGCGTCGACTTTCTCAACCGAGTCGCTAATCAGCTCTTTAATTTCTTTCGCTGCACCCGCCGACCGCTGGGCCAGGTTACGCACTTCCGACGCTACCACCGCAAAGCCGCGGCCCTGCTCGCCCGCGCGGGCGGCTTCCACTGCCGCGTTCAGCGCCAGGATGTTGGTCTGGAAGGCGATGCCGTCAATGACCGAAATAATGTCGGCAATCTTGCGCGACGATGCGGTGATCGAGCCCATGGTCTCCACCACCTGCGACACCACGGTGCCGCCCTTTTCCGCCACCGACGAGGCGGTGACCGCCAGCTGGTTAGCCTGGCGGGCGTTGTCGGCGTTCTGCTTCACGGTCGAGGTCAGTTCTTCCATCGAGGACGCGGTTTCTTCCAGCGAGCTGGCCTGCGATTCGGTACGGGCCGACAGGTCGGCATTGCCGAAAGCGATTTCCTGCGAGGCGGTCGAGATCAGTTCAGTACCGGTGCGCACATCGCCCACGGTCTTGGCCAGGCTTTCGTTCATGTCCTTGAGTGCTTGCAGCAGCTCGCTGGTTTCATCCTGGCCTTCAACCTGGACTTGCGAGGTCAGCTCGCCGGCCGCCACTTTCTGCGCCACTTCGACTGCGCCCGACAGCGGCACGGTAATCGAACGGGTGATCACGGTAGCGCAGGCAACGCCCAGCGCCACAGCGACGCCGCCCAGCACGAACAGCACTACCATCAGGCTGCGGTCGGCGGTGACCGAACCGGCCATCACTTCCTTGGCGCTGGCTTGCTGCATGTCGACCAGCTTGTTAATCAGTTCCAGGGTCTGGGTGTTCAGCGGGTCGATGCGGCCGGAAATCACTTTCGCGCCGCCTTCGCTGTTAAACGCCAGAATCTGGCCGATGGCTTCCTTGAAGGCGGCCTCGGTGTCGGCGTCCAGCGCCGCCAGATCGGTCAGGATTTTTTTCTCGGCGTCGCTCAGGTTTTGGGCTTTCAGTTCGGCCAGCGCTTTTTCATAGCGGGCGCGCTGGTCTTTCACCTTCTGCTCTTCCTTCTGCATCAGGCTGACGTCCGACTGCAGGCCGATATTACGCATGGCGATACCGGTTTGCAGCATGGCGCTCTTCATGGTGCCGGCTTCCAGGTTCTTGGCCGTGGCGGTTTCCAATCCCTGGGTCAGCTTGTTCTTATTGCTGTAGTTCAGGTAGTTGGTCATCAACACGATGGCGACCAAGATCAGCAAAATAATGCCGAAACCGATACGCAAACGAGCGCCGATTTTGAAGTCGCGTAAATTCATTGTGAATCTCCCCTCTTTCTATGCTGTGTGTCGTGATGTGGCGGCGCGGCCTTCTTTTTGGGACGCGTCCGTAGTAATGCGAGACCGGCGCGGGGTCGCGGCGCCGGCGAGTTGGCCCTGAATGAATCAGGCAGCCAGTTGTTCGATCAAGCCCATTTCCGGGCTGGACATCAGTTTGTCGATGTTCACCAGGATCAGCATGCGCTCATCGATGGTGCCCAGGCCGATCATGTAATCGCTGCTGAAGGCGGTGCCCATTTCCGGCGCCGGCTTCACTTGCTCCGGCGTCAGGGTGGTGACGTCGGACACCGAATCAACCACCATGCCCACGATGCGGCCGGCGATGTTCAAAATGATGACCACGGTAAACTGATCATACACCGGCGAACCCAGGTTGAACTTAATTCGCATGTCCACCACAGGAATAATGATGCCGCGCAGGTTGATCACGCCCTTGATGAACTCCGGGGCGTTGGCAATGCGGGTCACCGCCTCGTAGCCGCGGATTTCCTGCACTTTCAGGATGTCGATGCCGTACTCTTCCGAACCCAGCTTGAAGGCCAGGTATTCGTGGCCGGCGATGTCGCTTGCGGCGACTGCGGTTTTTATCTCTGCCATGTTGGCCCCCTATGAAGAAAAAATCGATTCGTCTGCCAGCTGACGCGACGAGCGTATCAACGCGGCGACGTCCAGGATTAGCGACACGCCGCCGTCGCCCAAAATCGTTGCGCCCGAAATGCCGGCCACCTTGCGGTAGTTGGATTCCAGGTTCTTGACCACCACCTGCTGCTGGCCGACCAGGTCATCCACAAACAGGCCAGCCTTGCGGCCGTCGGTTTCGACGATGATCACAATACCCTGGCACGGGTCGCTGAAACGCGGTGTGATGTCGAACATCTGGTGCAGCGGCACCAGCGGCAGGTATTCCCCGCGCACCTTGATGACGCGGCCCTTGCCGCTGATTTCCTTGACGTCTTCCGGCACCGGCTGCAGCGATTCGATCACGAAACCGAGCGGCAGGATGTAGACTTCTTCACCGACGCGGATTGACATGCCATCCAAAATCGCCAGCGTCAGCGGCAGCGAAATCGAGATGGTGGTGCCAAAGCCCTTGGCCGAACGAATGTCCACTACCCCGCCCATCGCCGTGATGTTGCGCTTGACCACGTCCATGCCGACGCCACGGCCGGACACGTCGGTCACGGTTTCGGCAGTCGAGAAGCCCGGCGCGAAGATCAGCTGCCAGACTTCGGCATCGCTCATGCTATCGCTGACCGGCAAACCGTTCTGCTCGGCCTTGGCGAGTATCCGCTCCCGGTTAAGGCCACCACCATCATCCGATACCTCGATGATGATGTTGCCGCCCTGGTGCGAGGCCGACAGGAACAAACGGCCGGCATCGCTCTTGCCGCCGGCGCGGCGCACTTCCGGCATCTCGATGCCGTGGTCGATCGAGTTGCGGACCAGGTGGGTCAGCGGGTCGACGATGCGTTCGATCAGGCCTTTATCCAGCTCGGTCGCGGCACCATTGGTAATGAAGTCGACCTTCTTGCCCAGCTTGGTCGCGAGGTCGCGCACCATGCGCGGGAAGCGCGAGAACACAAAGTCCATCGGCATCATGCGGATCGACATCACCGATTCCTGCAAGTCGCGGGTATTGCGGGTCAGCTGGCTGACGCTGCTCAACAGGCGCTGGTGCACCATCGGATCCAGCGAATCGACGCGCTGCTCAATCATCGCTTGCGTGATCACCAGCTCGCCGACCAGATTGATCAGCTGGTCGACTTTTTCAATCGACACCCGGATCGAGGCCGATTCCGCGCCCTGCGCCGGCGCTTTTTCCTTTTCTTCCTTCTTGACGACTTTCTTTTCTTCTTCCGGCGGCGTCTCGATCACGATGCCGGCGGCAGCGCGGATTTGCTCCACCGGCTGGAAGAAACCATAACCTTGCGCATCGTCGGAGGCGGCGTTGGCGTTGGCGCGGATTTCTTCCAGCGGCTGGAAGAAACCATAGCCCTCGCCTGTGGCATGGGCCGGCTTGAGTTCGGCCACGTCGAAGAAGCCGTAGCCCAGCTCGTCCTCCACCTTGGCGCGCGCGGCGTCTTCCAGCTTGGCCTGGTCATCGTTCAGGGCCGGCAGCTCGCTGATCTTCATCTCTTCCGGATTCAGCACGAACGAGCAGATGGCAATGATGTCATCCAGGCTTTCGCGGGTGGTGACCACCATCGCGTTGCGGTCCTTGTCCAGCGGCGTAATCGAGACATGGCCCATCAGGCCCAGCTCTTCGCCCAGCGCCGTCACTTCGCGGTGCTGCATGGCCGGCAATTCGAGCCGGTAACGGCGGCCGCCGCTGTGATCGACCACCTGGACTTCCGGCGCATTGAAGGCCGCCACTGGCGCCAGCGCGCCCACCGGCACGTCTTGCGCCAGCGATTGCAGCATCATGCGCACATTGGCCACGGCATCCTGGTCGACATTGCTGCCGAGGCGGTGCCCGTCCAGCTGCATCTTGAGGATGTCCTTGGCGGCCAGGAAGGCGTCGACGTGCTCGGCAGTGAGCCGCATCTCGCCCTTGCGGATGCGGTCCAGCAGGGTTTCCAGAACGTGGGTCACCTCGGTCATGTCGGTGACGCCGAACGTCGACGCGCCGCCCTTGACAGAGTGGGCGGTGCGGAAGATGGCGTTCAGGTCCTCGGCATCGGGCGAGTCCACATTGACGGCCAGCAGCAGCCGCTCCATTTCAGCCAGCAGCTCTTCGGCCTCATCGAAAAAGACCTGGTAAAACTGGCTTATATCGATGGTCATGGTGATACTCCAATCGGTACGCTATGTACGGTCAGCATCATTGCGCGCTCTCTAGATCAACCAATCACCTTTTTCACGACCTCGATCAGCCGCTGTGGATCGAAAGGCTTGACCAGCCAGCCATTGGCGCCGGCGGCGCGGCCCTTGGCTTTCATCTCGTCGGACGATTCCGTGGTCAGCATCAGGATGGGAGTCTTGGCATAGCTAGGCAGTTCGCGCAGCAGCTTGATCAGTTCCAGGCCGTCCATGCGCGGCATATTCTGGTCGGTCAGCACCATGTCGACGTTCTGCAGCTTGGCTTTTTCCAGGCCGTCCTGGCCGTCCACGGCTTCCACCACTTGATAGCCAGCCGCTTTCAGGCTGAAGGCCACCATCTGGCGCAGGGAACTGGAATCATCAACCGCAAGTATAGTCTTAGCCATCTTTATTCTCACTCGTAAATCAAATTGTTATTTAGTTTTAGAACAGCTCGATGTCGCCGCTCTCCAGGTGTTGCTGACTGACTGCTTTGCGCAACACGCTGCGCAGTTCCAAACTCTGTATCGCCAGCGCCATGCTGACCTTGCCCAGCAGTTCAACGATTTGTTCGTTGTCGCTGTCGGGCAGCATTTCCGAGCCATGCGCGCCCAGGGTGCCGAGGAATTCGCGCAAGCCGGTCACGCGCTTGAGCGTGCGGTCCAGCAGCTGGCTGGTCATATCCTGGAATTGCAGGCTGGTGATGGCAGCATTCACATAGTTGCCCACCTGGCCTTGCAGCGCCTCCAGCCGGGCGCGTTGTTCGGGAGTGGCGGTACCGCCGTCCAGCAGCAGCTGGATGGTGGCTTGCTCCGCCTCCACCGTCTGGTGGATCGCCATGAAGTTGAAGGACAGCTTTTCTATCGCTTCCTCCAGCAACAGGCCGGTCTGGATCAGGTCGGTCTCGACTTCGGTCAGGTGACGGCGACCGTGGTCAGACACGCCGGACAGCAGGCGCTTGACGTGGGAACCCAGAATTTTTTTTCTCGTCATAACAGTCTCGTTCTACTTCACTTGCGCTTTTGCGTACATCATTTTCTTACTGGCGGACCGGAGCGTGCAGCCGGCGCGGCGGCGGCAGCGGCCGGTGCAGCGTCGTCTTCGGCGCCGACTTCCATCTTGCGGCCGTCGCGCAGCACGCTCTCTTCGGCGCGCTTGTTCATCACCACGATGCTGATGCGGCGGTTGATCGGGTTGAATGGATCAGCCTTGTCGAGGTTGACGGCCGAGGCCAGTCCGACCACGCGCAGCACCTTGGAATCCTGCATGCCGCCGGCGATCAGCTCGCGACGCGAGGCGTTGGCGCGGTCCGCCGACAATTCCCAGTTGCTATAGCCGGTCTCGCTCATATACGGCGTGGAGTCGGTGTGGCCGGACAGGCCGATGCGGTTCGGCACGTCATTCAGCACGAAGCCGATCTCGTGCAGGATGTCTTTGGTGTAAGACTGCAGTTCGGCCTTGGCCAGCGCGAACATCGGGCGGTTTTGCTCGTCGACGATCTGAATCCGCAGGCCATCGTTGGTGATGTCCAGCAGCAGTTGCTCCTTGTATTTCTTCAGCAGCGGGTTGGCGTCGATCTTGTTCTCGATCTTTTCCTTGAGTGCTTTCAGGCGCTGGTTTTCTTCCGCTTCCATCGCGGCCTTGGCGGCGGTCAGGTTGAAGGTTTTCTTGGTGCTGGGATCGTCGCTGGCCTTGACCTGGCCGTCGGTGCGGGTCAGGTCCTTGCCGCCGCCCTTGATGATGGACGAGCTGTCGCCGCTGCCGGAGCCGCCTTCCATCGCTACTTTCAGCGGGGTCTTGAAGTATTCGGAAATACCGTTGAGGTCGCCCTTGGTGGTGGAACCGAGCAGCCACATCAGCAGGAAGAAGGCCATCATTGCCGTCACGAAGTCGGCATACGCAATCTTCCAGGCGCCGCCGTGGTGTCCGCCGCCGCCTTTCTTGATGCGCTTGACGATGATAGGCCGTAAGCCCTCTTCAGCCATGATGATTCCTTAAACTGGTGTTAGTGCGCTGCATGGCTTACTTCGACTTCGATTTCTTGATGTGGTCTTCCAGCTCGCTAAAGGTAGGACGCTCGGTCGAGTACAGCACTTTGCGGCCAAACTCCACCGCCAGCGCTGGTGCATAGCCGTTCAGGCTGGCCAGCAGCGTGACCTTCACGCATTGGTACATCTTGGTCGACTCATCCAGCTTTTGCTCCAGCAGGCTGGACAGCGGGCCGACGAAACCGTAAGCCAGCAGAATACCGAGGAAGGTACCGACCAGCGCGTGCGCGATCAGGATGCCCAGCTCGGCCGGCGGCAAGCCCACCGATTCCATGGTGTGCACCACGCCCATCACCGCCGCCACGATACCGAACGCCGGCATACCGTCGCCCAGCTTGGCGATGGCGTGGGCCGGCGCGGCGCCCTCGTGGTGGTGGGTCTCGATCTCGATATCCATCAGGTTCTCGATCTGGAACGCATCCATATTCCCCGACACCATGAGGCGCAGGTAATCGGTCATGAATTCAACGATATGATGGTCTTCCAGCACGCTCGGGTATTTGCTGAACAGCGGGCTTTGCTCGGGGCTGTCGATATCGCCTTCGATCGACATCAGGCCTTCCTTGCGCACCTTGGACAGCACGTCAAACAGCAGCGACATCATCTCCATGTAGAGATCTTTGCTGTAGCGCGAGCCCTTGAACAGGGTCGGGAGCGCAGCCAGCGTCGCTTTCAAGGTCTTGGCGTTGTTACCGACCAGGAAAGCACCCAGCGCGCCGCCGCCGATCATGACCACCTCCAGCGGCTGCATCAGCGCGGCCAGATGCCCGCCATTCATGGCAAACCCGCCGAACACGCCGACGCAGACCACTACATATCCAATGATGACTAACAAGTGTCCTGACTCCCCAGTGCGAAAACCGGCCGAATTGTGTCTGAGCGGGGCCGGTTTTTAAATAATTTACATATAGAACTACAATATCCTGAGTAGGGGTAAGCGGGCAAGAGAATAACGTCAAATGATGCTTAAAAGTACCATATGTAGAGTGGAACGTCGCCCTCTGTCGCATGCACGATGCGATCGGGTGATCTTTCCGGGACGATAAATTCATAGCTCGCCAGCATAGCTCCGGGGCGCATTTCGGCGGAGACCTTGCGCCACAGGCCAGGCATGGCCGCTGGGGACAAGTAGGCGAACACCAGATCGTAGCGGCTGAAGTCCAGTTTTTCGTAATCACCAAGCAGGAATTGGGCGCGGCCGCCGGCCAGTTTGGCGCGCAGCCAGCTATATAAGAACGGCAGCGGCGCCAGCTCGATGCCCGCCACTACCGCATCCGGCCGCGTGCGCGACAGATACATGACCAAGCCGCCGAGGCCGCTGCCAATGTCGATCACGCGCGGCGGACGATCGGCCGGCAGCAGCTGGCGCACCGCATCCCACACGGCCGGGCCGGATGGGTAATACGGCACTTGGGTGCGGAAGGTCGACCAGTACCAGCCCAGCAGCAGCAAGAACGCTGCGCCGAACAGCCACGATGGCAGCTGCAGCGCCAGCGCGGTCAGCACTGCCAGCGGAAACAGCAGCTGGATGGCGCGCCACCAGCCGGCCAGCGCCAGCTTCCAGGTCAGGAACGCGGCCAGCAGGCCCTGCACCACGGCCACAGTCAGGTAATCGACGGGATAACGAAAACTGGCCATCACATAAATGATGGCCAGCGTGAGCGGCATGGCGCCGCACTGGATCAGCATGGCCCGCACGGCGGGCGCGCGGGAGATACGTTGGAGATAGGTTAAGGTCACGCCGCGCATTTTACGCAGCCAGCGCCTCGGCGTCGCGGGATTTTTTGGTCTTGCCGGCACGCGAAGGCATGTGACACAGGCCGCAGACGTAGCTGCCGTTCAAGTCCATGGCGTTGACCACGAATTTGCCCTGGCATTTGGTGCACGGCGCGGTTTCCAGCATTTTGCTGCTGAAGAAGCGCACCAGGGTCCAGGCGCGGGTCAGCGACAGCAGCGGTTCTTCGCCTGGTTCGGGCGGCATTTGTTCGAGGTAGAGCTTGTAGGCCTTCATCACCGCTTCGACGCCGGTAGCGCCAGCATGGGTCACCAGGAAGCTGTGGATATTGATGAACAGCGAGGAGTGAATATTCGGCTGCCAGGTCAGGAACCAGTCGGTCGAGAACGGTAACATGCCCTTCGGCGGCGATACGCCCTTCAGTTCCTTGTACAGCTTGAGCAAGCGTTCGCGCGACAGCGACACTTCCGACTCCAGCAACTGCAGGCGAGCGCCGAGCTGGATCAGTTCAATGGCCAGCTGGATTTCCTGGGCTTCCGTAACGACGCTTTTCTTCGTGGCCATGATCTGTGCTCCGCTGCGCTGCTATTAAACGATCTCTTCGACCGGCTGGCCGGCCATCAGGATGGCGGCGTGCGACTGGGCCAGTACGCGGTCCTTGTTGTAGTTGGTCAGCATGGAGAGGATGGCGCTGTCGTCGAAGCGGAAGCGGGCCAGCATCATATTGCCGCCTGCCAGCTTCAGGATCTGCGCGTTGCTCATGCCTTCGATCAGGTCGGCGATTTCGGCGGCGATGCCGAGGCGGAAGATTGCGGTGACTTTGTCGGCGCGGATCATTTGCTGAGCCAGCATCAGATAGCTCAGGTTTGCGTCGCGAATTTCAGCCATCATGTCGTTTGCAGTCATTTTCCCACTCCTCAGGTTTCTCTCTGTCGGAACACGTTTGCGTTTCCGTTGAGATACATTCTGCTTGAGCAACATGAGACCGAGAAGAGGCAACTCTCCGTATTTTACGTCGGGAAATAGCGAACGCGACCTGTCGGTGTTTGTCTGACAAACACTCGCAGATCACTCATCCACGCCCTTGCGGCGCGGGTTTCAAGCGGGTTGGAAGTTTCAAGAAACCCCTGTTTTGATCGAAAAAATAAAGCGGTAAAACGACTCTTTTTTGCGACATCTAATCCGGTAACGGCAGCTCTTTTGAGAACTTTAGGGTTTTTCGAAAATATTTTTAAAAATCTTTCAAAATTTTTTTAACCCGCCTGATGCGCGCTTTTTTGCTCATCTAAGAACGGTAACGGCAGCGATTTGGGGAACTTTAGGGTTTTTTTGAAAAAAATCGAAAAATTTTTAAAAAAGTGCTCAAGTCCAGCATTCATGCGGGTTTGCTGGCGATAATGCCGGTGAAAAAGCGGCTCAACGGGCTGTTTTTCAGGTTAAACTCGCTACTTTAGACCTCAAGCATCGATCAAAATGACCACTCGCAACGACTGCCTGGAGCGCGACCAGCATGATCCGCTCGCCCCACTCCGTGATCAATTCGACCTGCCGGCCGGTGTTATTTA
Source organism: Duganella flavida (assembly GCF_009857445.1). GTDB lineage: Bacteria > Pseudomonadota > Gammaproteobacteria > Burkholderiales > Burkholderiaceae_D > Rugamonas > Rugamonas flavida. The sequence goes on along the minus strand of NZ_WWCN01000011.1, from coordinate 182,599 downwards.
TCTGGATGGCAACTCTTTGGGTGCTCGCCCGAAAGTTTCCCTCGTCCGCGCCCAGCAGGTCATCGCCCAGGAATGGGGCCATGACCTGATCCGCAGCTGGAATACTGCCGGCTGGTTCGAGCTGCCTAAGCGCCTCGGCAACCTGCTGGCCCCGCTGATCGGCGGCGTCGATGGCGAAGTGGCGGTCACCGACACCACCTCGGTCAACCTGTTCAAGGCGCTGGCTGCGGCCCTGACGATGCAGGCGCAGGACCCGGCAAGCGCCGGCCGCCGCGTGATCGTCACCGAACGCTCCAACTTCCCGACCGACATCTATATGGCACAGGGCCTGACCGCCTGGCTGGACCGCGGCTACAGCATCAAGCTGATCGACAGCCCGGAAGAACTGCCGGCCGCCATCGGCGCCGACACCGCAGTGGTCATGCTGACCCACGTGAACTACCGCAGCGGCCACCAGTACGATATGAAGGCCAGCAGCGCCCTCGCCCATGCCGCCGGTGCATTGATTGTGTGGGATCTGGCGCACTCGGCCGGCGCAGTGCCGGTCGACTTGCATGCCGACGGCGCCGACCTGGCGGTGGGCTGCACTTATAAGTACCTGAACGGCGGCCCGGGCGCGCCGGCCTTCATCTGGGTGCCGAAGAAACATCAGGCCAAGTTCCAGCAGCCGCTGTCAGGCTGGTGGGGTCACGCCTATCCGTTCGCGATGGCGCCCGATTTCAAACCAGCCGACGGCATTGCCCGCGCCCTGTGCGGCACCCAGCCTATCGTTTCGCTGGCCTTGGTCGAATGCGGCCTGGACGTGCACCGCCAGACCACGATGGCGGCCATCCGCAGCAAATCGCTGGCCTTGACCGACCTGTTCATTGAACTGGTGGAAGCCCGCTGCGCCGCCCATCCACTGGGTCTGGTGACGCCGCGCGAGCACGCCCAGCGCGGCAGCCACGTCAGCTTCACCCATCCGCACGGCTACGCCGTGATGCAAGCCCTGATTGCGCGCGGCGTGATCGGCGACTACCGCGAACCGGCCATCATGCGTTTCGGCTTCACGCCGCTGTACACCAGCTATGCTGATGTATGGGATGCGGTGGAAATCCTGCGCGAGATCCTGGACCGCCAGGACTACAACGTCGACGCCAAACGCGATGCAGTGACTTAAGCGTGACCTGAAAACGAGATAAACAGTATGAGCGAAAATAAATGCCCTATGCATGGCAGTGCTGAATGGCACGATGCCAAAATGGACTTCAGCAACGACATGAGCTACGGCGACTATCTGGGCCTGAACCAGATCCTGCACGCCCAGCACCCACTGTCGCCGAATCATAACGAGATGCTGTTCATCGTCCAGCACCAGACCAGCGAACTGTGGATGAAGCTGATGCTGCACGAAATGCGCGCCGTGCGCACGCACCTGCAAGCGGACGACCTGCCGCCGGCCTTCAAAATGCTGGCCCGCGTGGCCCGCATCATGGACCAGCTAGTACACGCCTGGGACGTGCTGGCCACCATGACGCCGCCGGAATACACCGCGATTCGCCCTTACCTGGGCGCGTCGTCGGGCTTCCAGTCCTACCAGTACCGTGAAATCGAGTTCATCCTCGGTAACAAGAACGCGGCCCTGCTCAACGTCCATGCGACCACGCCGGAATTCCCGCTGCTGCAGGAAGCGCTGGTCACGCCATCGATCTACGATGAAGCAATCAAGCTGCTGGCCCGTAACGGCCTGCCAATTTCCGCCGAACGCTTGAACGCCGACCCTAGCCTGCCTACCGTGGCAGACGACTCGGTACAGAACGCCTGGCTGGAAGTCTACCGCGACCCCACCCGTTACTGGGCGCTGTACGAATTGGCCGAGAAACTGGTGGACATGGAAACCGCGTTCCGCTTCTGGCGCTTCCGCCACGTGACTACGGTCGAGCGCATCATCGGCTTCAAGACCGGCACCGGCGGCACGGCCGGCGTCAGCTACCTGCGCAAGATGCTGGACGTCGTGCTGTTCCCGGAACTTTTTGCACTCCGAACAGCGCTCTGATACGGGAACTCTCTCACGGATCTCCTCTCTAATCTAAACACTAACAAGGGAGGAACCATGAAACAGTGTATTCGTAACGCAGCTGTGGCGGCAGGCTTGCTGTGCGCCGCCATCGTCAGTGCCGGCGCCAGCGCCGCCACTTACACCACCATCCTCACTGGCGCCAAGGAAGCCGTGCCCAATACTTCAGAAGGTATCGGCGCGGCGACCGTCAAGTTCGACGCCACCACGCACGTGCTGGAAATCGGCGAGGCCTTCGCCGGCCTGCTGGGCGATAGCGCGGCTTCGCACATTCATTGCTGCACCAGCACGCCGGGCGACGGCACGGCTGGCGTGGCGACCGAAATCCCCACTTTCACCGGCTTCCCGCTCGGCGTACAGACCGGCGCCTATCACCACATCTTTGATACGTCACTGGCCAGCAGCTGGGATCCCGACTTCCTGACGACGCACGGCGGCAGCACTACCGGTGCGGAAGCGGCCTTGTTCGCCGGGCTGAACTCCGGCAGTGCCTACCTCAACATCCATAGCAGCGCTTTCCCGGGCGGCGAAATCCGCGGCTTCCTTATACCGACTTCACCAGTGCCAGAACCAGTCAGCATAGGCATGCTGGGTCTCGGCTTGCCGGCCGTGCTGATGATGGCGCGTCGCCGCCGCAAATCTACTTGACGGTGGCGCCTACCAGCGGCAGCTCAATGTAACTGTCGTGGTAGATGCGCTGGGTCGCTTTCTTGTAATCCGCAGGCTGCGCGTAGAAGATATTCTGCACAAAGGTCTGCGGATTGCGGTCGTACAGCGGGAACCAGCTGGACTGGATCTGCACCATGATGCGGTGGCCCGGCAGGAACACATGGTTGGCGGTCGGCAGCGAGAAGCGGTATGGCAGCGGCGCGTTGGCAACGATAGGCTTGGCCGTGGCCCAGCTCTCGCGGTAGCGGCCACGGAAAATATCGGCCGACACCATCAGCTGGTAGCCGCCCATCGCCGGTTGCGCGGCCACTTGATCCGGATAGACATCGATCAGTTTCACTACCCAATCCGCGTCCGTGCCACTGGTGGAGGCCAGCAAGTTGGCAATCGGTTCGCCGCTGATTTTGACCGGGGCGCTCAGCACGCCGGTGGTGTAGGTGAGTACGTCGGTGCGGCCCGACGCTTCACGTTGATCATCGACCAGCCAGCGTGGCCAGGTCTGGCCCTTGGCTTCGTCGTAGCCGAACTGCGGGATCGGGCGCTGGCGGTACGGCACCGGCTTGGCCGGATCGGAGATGTATTCGTCGTAGGCGTTTTTCTGCGATGGCGCATTAAGTGGCGCTGGTACGGAGTTGGTCAGGTTCAGCTTTGCATTGGCGCCGAGGCGCAGCGTGGCCGGCGCAATCGCACAGCCGGTGGTGCAGCCTGCCGGCCAGGTATCCAGCGCGCGCCATTTGTTAGTGCCGGTTTCGAAAGCCGTTACCGGCGCGATCTTGGCTGCCGGCGCATCATCTTTCAGATAGCTGTCAAGGAAAGGTAGCAGGATCTCTTCGCGGAAATGCAAACCGGTATCGCTACTGAATTTGACCGGCCCGAGCGAGCTGCCATCGCCATCCTGCCCGCCGTGATTCCACGGTCCCATCACGAGGAACACCTTGTTGTCCTTGTCGTTCGGCTTGATCGCCTTGTAGACCGCAATGGCGCCGTAGATATCCTCCGCATCCCACAACCCGTGCACCAGCAGCGTCGGCACCGTGACCGGCTGTTTGGCGAGGATCTGGTCCACCGCCTGGCTTTGCCAGAAACTGTCATAGGCGGGGTGGGCCGCCACCTTGCGCCAGAAGCCGCTCTGCTCCACGCCACGCTGGCGCGCCAGCTCGCCGGCCGAACCGGCACGCAGGAATACATCGTAATCGTCGTAATGGCTGGTGAACCAGTGCGCGTCGTTGCGGCGCGTGACCACCTGCTCCATGATGTAAGCCAGATTCACCTGCCGGAACGCGCCGTGATGGAACCAATCGTCGCCGCGCCAGCCGTCCACCATAGGATTCATCGGCACCGCCACCTTTAACGCCGGATGCGGATTCACCAGCGCCATCAGCGGCGTGAAGCCATCATAAGAACCGCCAATGATGCCGACCTTGCCGTTCGACTCAGGCACATTCTTGGTGAGCCACTCGATGGTATCCCAGGCATCGGTGGAATGGTCGACCTGCGAAGCGTTGAACGCGCTCCCCGCCATCGGCCGGTTCATCACGTAATCGCCTTCCGAGCCGTACTTGCCGCGCACATCCTGCACCACGCGGATATAGCCGCCCTTCCCGATCACATCCGGCAGGTTATCGTAGCCCTGCAACATGACGTCCATCTGCGAGCTCTCGGCGTGATTGGTCATATCGGCCGCGTTGTACGGCGTGCGGGTGAGCAGCATCGGCGCGTTGCGGGCCTTGCGCGGAATGACGATGACGGTATTGAGTTTGACACCATCGCGCATCGGTATCATCACCGAGCGCTTGATATAGTCGAAGCTGTCGACCGGCGCCTTGAATTCATCCGGCGTTTCGCTCGGCAGGGGATTTTGCGCGTGTGCAGCGAGGAACACGCTGGCCAGAACAGCCAGCGCAAGTGCGGTTTTCTTCATAAGCAACTCCGGGGTCAGGTCCCCCAATTCTACACGGCCTCCGCCGTACTGCACGGCAGCGCCCAGCCCGTGTAGAAATGGGGGACCTGACCCCGGAGTTAGCTTATTTCGCCAGCAGCAGTTCGTTCAGGCGCTTCACAAACGAGGCAGGATCGCTTAGCGAGCCGCCTTCTGCCAGCAAGGCTTGATCGAACAGCAGGTTGGACCAGTCGCTGAACGAGCTGGCTACGTCTTCGGCCTTCAGGCGCTGCACCAGCGGGTGATCAGGATTGATTTCCAGGATAGGCTTGGACTCAGGCGCGGCCTGGCCTGCGGCTTTCAGCATACGCAGCAGGTTGCCCGACAGCTCGTGCTCGTCCGCCACCAGGCAGGCCGGCGAATCGGTCAGGCGGAAGGTGACGCGCACGTCCTTGGCTTTATCGGCCAGCACTTCCTTCATCTTTTCAACCAGATCCTTGTACGAGGTTTCAGTCTCTTCGTGTTCCTTCTTCTCGGCTTCATCTTCCAGTGCGCCCAGATCCAGGCCACCTTTCGCTACCGAGACCAGTTCCTTGCCTTCGAACTCTGTCAGGAAGGACAGCATCCACTCGTCCACGCGGTCGGTCAGCAGCAGCACTTCGACGCCCTTCTTGCGGAAGATTTCGAGGTGCGGGCTGTTTTTCGCGGCCACGTAGTTATCGGCGGTGACGAAGTAGATCTTGTCCTGGCCTTCCTTGGCGCGGGCGAGGTACTGCTCCAGCGAAGTGATTTGCTCATCGCTGTCGTTGGCGGTCGAAGCGAAGCGCAGCAGCTTGGCCAGGCGGTCCTTGTTGGTCGCGTCTTCGCCGATGCCCTCTTTCAGCACCTGACCGAATTCGGTCCAGAAGGTTTGGTACTTGTCTTTCTTTTCCTGCTCATCAGCGTTCGCCAGTTCTTCCAGCATGCCGATCACGCGTTTGGTCGAACCGTCGCGGATCACTTTCACATCGCGCGACTCTTGCAGGATTTCGCGCGAGACGTTCAGCGGCAGGTCGGCCGAATCGATCACGCCTTTGACGAAGCGCAGGTAGGTCGGCATCAGCTGCTCGGCATCGTCCATGATGAACACGCGCTTGACGTACAACTTGATGCCGCCACGCTTGTTGCGGTCCCACAGGTCGAACGGCGCCTTGGTTGGGATGTACAGCAGCTGGGTGTATTCGCTGCGGCCTTCCACGCGGTTGTGAGTGTGGGTCAGCGGCGGCTGGAAGTCGTGCGAAACGTGTTTGTAGAATTCCTCGTACTGTTCCGGCGTGATATCGGATTTGCTACGGGCCCACAGCGCGCTGGCCTGGTTGACGGTTTCCAGTTCATCTTTGAGGACGGATTCGCTCTTCTCTTCGTCCCACTCTTCTTTCTGCATCACGATCGGCAGCGAGATGTGGTCCGAGTATTTGCGGATGATCGATTTGATCTTCCACGACGACAGCAGCTCGTCCTCGCCTTCACGCAGGTGCAGGATGATATCGGTGCCGCGGCTGACTTTTTCGATTTGCTCGATCGAGTAGTCGCCCTCACCGGCCGATTCCCAGCGCACGCCTTCCGACGCAGCGGCGCCGGCGCGGCGCGATTCGACGGTGATCTTGTCGGCCACGATGAAGCCGGAGTAGAAGCCCACGCCGAACTGGCCGATCAGGGCCGCATCCTGCTGCTGGTCGCCGGACAGCTTGCCGAAGAATTCCTTGGTGCCCGATTTGGCGATGGTGCCGAGGTGCGAAATCGCCTCGTCGCGGCTCATGCCGATGCCGTTGTCGGAAATGGTGACGGTGCGCGCGGCTTTGTCGAACGAGACTTTGATCTTCAGTTCGTGGTCGTTGCCGTACAGGGCGTCGTTGTTGATGGCTTCAAAACGCAGCTTGTCGGACGCGTCGGACGCGTTGGAAATCAGCTCGCGCAGGAAAATCTCTTTGTTGGAGTACAGGGAGTGAATCATCAGCTGCAGCAGCTGTTTCACTTCGGCCTGGAAGCCAAGGGTTTGTTTTTCAGTATCGGCCATTTGGAGATAGTCTTATGGTTGATTGGTTGAGATTTAAACGACGTGGGGATTATAAGGGCTATTTCAAGAGTTCCCGCTCAAGGAAGCGCCAGATGGCTGGTTCCTGCATCGCCGCCACGTTCAGGCGCATGCGGGTGGACGGCAGCTGCTTGGGCGAGAACAGGCTGCCCGGCGCCAGCAGCAGGTTGTGCGCCATGGCGCGCTCGGTCAGGACGTTGGTGTCGCAGCCCGCATCGACCCAGACGAACATACCGGCCGGCGGCGAGGCATCTACTTTCAGGCCGACGCGCTCCATCTGGCGCAGGGCCTTGGCACGGATACCGTCCAATCGCGCGCGCATGCGGTCGGCGTGCTTGCGGTAGGAGCCTTCGGACAGCACTTTGTACACCACGCGTTCGCCGATATCGCTGGTGGTCAGCGTGGACAGCATCTTGCGGTCAGCCAGCCGCTCGGCGCGTTCGCCCGAGGTGGCGATGAAGCCCACTCGCAGGTTGGCGGCCATGGTCTTGGAGAAGCCGCCGAGATAGATCACGCGCTGCAGCTGGTCCAGCGCCGCCAATCGGGTAGCCGGCTGCACGGCGCTACCGGGATGCAGGTCGCAGTAGATATCGTCTTCCACGATCAGGAAGTCGTGTTCTTCGGAGAGACGCAGTACCTGGAAGGCCTTGGCCGCCGACAGCGAGGTGGAACTTGGGTTGTGCAGCACGGAGTTGATGATGTACAGCTTGGGATTGTGCAGCGCCGCCAGCTCCGCCAGTCGCGCGATATCCGGGCCGTCGGCCAAGCGCGGGATGCCGATCACTTTCGCCCCCAGCGCGGCGAAGGAGCCGAACATCAGGAACCAGGCCGGATCGTCGACGAAGATGGTGTCGCCAGGACGGGTGAATTCGCGCGCCACCATGTCCAGCGCTTGCGTCACGCCGGCAGTGGTGACGATTTGCTCCGGCGCAGCGGCGATTTCCAGTTCCGCCAATTTGTGCTGCAGCTGCTGGCGCAGTGGCAGGAAGCCTTGCGGCACGCCATAGCTCAGGAGCAGATTAGGATTCTGGCGGCTGACGGCACGCAGCGCATTGGCGATGGCCGGGCCATCCAGCCACTCGGGCGGCATCACGCCGGAGCCGGGCATTTGCTGGTGCGGCATCTGGCGGAACATATTCCGTACTAGCCAGACTACGTCAATCGGCTTGGAATCGAAGCCCGATTGTGCGGCGCGCAGCGGGGCGACCGCCGCACCGCTGTCGGCGTGGTTAAGCGCCATCGCCGGCCGCTCACGCACGAAAAATCCTGCGCCGCGGCGCGACTCAAGATAACCGGTGGCCACCAGTTTGTCGTACGCGGCCACCACGGTAAATGCCGACACATTGTGCGAAGCCGCGAATGAGCGGATCGACGGCATGCGCGCGCCGCCGCGCAGCAGACGGTCGTCGATGCGCGCCGCCACCGAACGCACGATCTGGTCGATCAGCGTTTCGCCCGATTCGCGCAGCAGCAAACCGATCATCGGCCCTGCTGCGGGCTTGGGCGGTGCCGACACCGGCACGGACGCCACCGCAGGCCCGGGCGTCTGTGCCGCGATTGAACGGGCGTGTGCGGCGGCCAGCGCCTCATTGACTGCCTCCGCCGCTGCTGCTGCGGCGGCGCCCAACAGGGAAGTGCGTGGTCGTGTATTGGTCATTTTACCGTCACAGTATGAGGAATTATGTTGTCAAGTGTACTGGCACTGTACTGGTTTTGTCACGTAGGATTAAACCATGAATCCTATCGCACCCACTCTTACCACCCACCGCCGCTGGAGCGACGAAACGAACGGCATGCTGCTCGGCCTGATCGGCGTCGCCATCTTCAGCCTGACGCTCCCCTTCACCCGGCTGGCCGTAGGCGCAGGGACCAGCGCCGACGGCCTGTCGCCGATGTTCGTTGCCCTCGGCCGCGCGCTGGCGGCAGCTGTACTGGCCGGCGGCTGGCTGTACTGGAAACGCGCGCCGCTGCCACCGCGCAGCGCCCTGCCCGCACTGGCGATGGTCGCCATCGGCTGCGTGATTGGCTTTCCGTGGCTGACTTCCGTCGCCATGCGCAGCCTGCCCGCCGCCCACGGCGCTGTACTGGTCGGTGTACTGCCGCTGGCCACTGCCATGTTCGCGGCCCTGCTGGGCGGTGAAAAACCGTCCAAAGGCTTCTGGATCATGGCCATCTTAGGCTCTGTACTGGTAGCAGGCTTTGCGCTACGCCAGAGCGGCGGCACTCTGCACGCGGCCGATATCGCCATCTTCCTGGCTGTACTGCTGGCAGCCATGGGCTACGCCGCCGGCGGCTGCCTTTCGCAAACGCTGGGTGGACAGCAAACCATCTGCTGGGCGCTGGTGCTGGCCGCGCCGCTGCTGCTGCCGGTCGTCGGCTGGCTGGCGTGGCACGAGGCGCCGCAAATCGCCCACGCCAGCGCCGCCGCATGGACCGGCTTCGCCTACGTTTCAGTATTTTCAATGTTTATCGGATTCTTCTTCTGGTATCGCGGCATGGCGCTGGGTGGAGTGGCGCGGGTCGGCCAAGTACAGTTAGTGCAGCCCTTTCTATCTGTACTGGCGGCTACCGTGGTGCTGGGCGAGGCGCTGGAATGGCAAACTGTCATCTTCGCAATTGCCGTCATCGCGGTGGTGGGCACGGGCCGCAAAATGCAGGTAAAACGGGGCTGACACCATACAGTATCTTGATTTTGCCTCTATTGTGAGCATCCCCTGCGGCAAGAGTACAATATCAGTCTCAACACAAAAAACATCTAACAACTGGAAACCACATGTCTGTTTACGAAAAACTAAAAGCGCTTGATATCACCCTGGCAGCACCGGCTACGCCAGCCGCCGCCTACGTCATGTACGCCCAAACCGGCAATCTGGTATTCCTATCGGGTCACATCGCCAAACGCGCCGACGGCAGCGTATGGGTCGGCCAGCTGGGCAAGAACATCGACACCGCTGAAGGCAAGGCCGCCGCGCGGGCCATCGCCATCGACTTGATCGGCACCCTGCAAGCGGCCGTCGGCGGCGACCTGACCCGCGTCAAGCGCATCGTCAAAGTGATGAGCCTGGTGAATTCCACCCCAGACTTCACCGAACAGCACCTGGTCACCAACGGCGCTTCCGAGCTGCTGGGCGAAGTCTTCGGCGACGCCGGCAAGCACGCCCGCTCGGCCTTCGGCGTGGCGCAAATCCCGCTGGGCGCCTGCGTGGAAATCGAATTGATCGCAGAAGTCGCGTAAGTACAAATAGCATCCCTTAGTGAGACAAGTATGAAAATCGAAAATCCAAACCCGATCGAATGGCGCTTCGCTGAACGCGCCGAGCAGCTGCAAGCTTCCTTCATCCGCGAGATCCTGAAGATCACGCAGCAGCCAGAGATCATCTCCTTCGCCGGCGGCCTGCCATCGCCTGCCACCTTCCCGGTCGAAGAAATGAAAGTCGCCTACGACAAGGTGCTGACCCAGAACGGTAAAGTGGCCCTGCAATACGGTCCGACCGACGGCTACACCCCGCTGCGTCAATGGATCGCCGACTCGCTGTCGACCGGCGGCGCCAAGATCGTCCCTGAACAAATCCTGATGACCTCCGGTTCGCAGCAAGCACTGGACCTGCTGGGCAAAGTGCTGATCGACGAAGGCAGCCGCGTACTGGTAGAGACCCCGTCCTACCTGGGCGCCCTGCAAGCGTTCTCGGTCTACCTGCCGGAATTCAAATCGGTGGCCACCGACGAACATGGCCTGGTGCCATCGTCGATCGACGCCGTGGCAGAAGGCGCGCGCCTGCTGTACTCCCTGCCTAACTTCCAGAACCCAACCGGCCGTTCGCTGTCGGTTGAGCGCCGCCTGGAACTGGTGGAAACCTGCGCCCGTCACGGCCTGCCGCTGATCGAAGATGATCCTTATGGCTCGCTGAGCTACAAGGGCGAGCCATCGCCGAAGATGGTGGCGATGAACCCGGACGGCGTAATCTACATGGGCTCCTTCTCCAAGGTGCTGACCCCTGGCATCCGCCTCGGTTATGTTTGCGCCCCGCTGCCACTGGCACGCCGCCTGGAACTGGCCAAGCAAGCGGCCGACCTGCACACTTCGCAGCTGACCCAGATGGTGGTGCACGAAGTCATCAAGGATGGTTTCCTCGACCAGCACATTCCAAAAATCCGCGCCCTGTACGGCGACCAGTGCCAGGTCATGCTGGACGCAATGGCCCAGCACTTCCCGGCCAGCGTCGAGTGGACCAAACCGGAAGGCGGCATGTTCATCTGGGTTACGCTGCCGAAGCATATCAACGCCATGCAGCTGCTGGATGAAGCGATCGCGCAGAAAGTGGCCTTCGTACCAGGTTCGCCGTTCTACGCCAACGAGCCGGAAACCAACACCCTGCGTCTGTCCTTCGTGACCGTGCCGCCGGAGCGTATCCGCCAGGGCATCGAGATCCTCGGCAAACTGATCGCCGCCAAGATCTAAGCACTAGCAGCACATTCGCAACATCCGTGGGCGGCGCTCGCCGCCCACAAAAATACAACACCGCCGGCGCTGACTTTATCACCAATAGTCACAAAAACACCTGAATCCTTTAGCATCCCGCCAACATTACTTATACCAATAGGCGCAAGTCTGGCTGCGCTTCGGCACAACCGAGACTATCCTCGAAAATCGCTGGATTATTTTTCCCCGGCAACCCTTGCAACGCGTTATGATTTGGACGGATAGTCACTTTCATATCAGGCGTGCCCTTGTTGAAACGCGTACCCATCACCTTCGCTTGCCCTCGCCGTTGCCCACCCGCGCAACTGCCGTCTCACGCCAACGCAACCCACCAGGTTAAAGGCGATTCCCAATGATTCCTGGAAGTCTAAGCTACGCCACGCGGCGCGATGCCGCGATATTGATCGTTGATGATGCACCTGAAAATCTCGGGGCGCTGCGCAAGATGCTGGTCCAGCAGGGCTACCAGACTTTTGTCGCGACCTCCGGCGAGCGCGCGCTGAAAATCGCGCAGCGCGTCCATCCTGATTTGATTTTGCTGGACATCGTCATGCCGGGCATGGACGGTTACGAGACCTGCCGCCAGTTGAAAAGCCAGGCATCGACGCAGCGCATTCCCGTCATCTTCATGAGCGCGCGCACTGGCACCGACGATGTGGTGGCTGGTTTCGATATCGGCGCGGTCGATTACATCAGCAAGCCGTTGCGCATGCCGGAAGTAAGCGCGCGCGTGCGTACGCAACTGCAAATCCGCAGCAAGAGCGAGACCCATGAAGAACAGGCCGAGCGCCTGCGCACCATCGTCAACAACATGGCCGAGGGCTTGCTGATCATCGAAGCCGATGGCCGCATCCAGATGACCAACCCGGCCTGTGACAAATACCTGGGCTACCAGGTGGAGCCGCTGGCGGGACGCAGCATTACCGACTTGCTGAATCCACTGGTGGCGCAGGAATACCTCGACTACTTCGCCCGCTACGCCGCCGCACCGCACACGGCGCACAATCACGGCACGCGCGAAGTGATCATCCGCCACCGCAACGGCAGCTCGGTATGCATGGACCTGACGCTGACGCCGATGTATTTGCGCCAGCCGCTGTTTATCGGCCTGCTGCACGACATCACGCACCACAAGCAATCAGAAGATGCGCTGCAGCGCGCAGCGATGGTCGACCCGCTGACCAAGATCGCCAATCGCCGCCACTTCGACACCTTCCTCGAAAAAGAATGGCAGCGCGCCATGCGCAGCGGCCAGCCTTTGTCGCTGGTGGTGCTGGACGTGGACCACTTCAAACTGTACAACGACACGCTGGGCCACTCGGCCGGTGACGCCTGCCTGCAGCAAGTAGCGCAAGCCATCGCCTCGCACGCGCTGCGGCCGACCGACCTGGCGGCGCGCCACGGCGGCGAGGAATTCGTGCTGCTGTTTGCGGAAACCGACGGCGATTCGGCCTACCTGCTGGCCGAATCGATCCGCGCGCACATTGAATCGCTGCAGCTTCCCCATCCGCGTTCGACCACCTCGGCGTGGCTGACGGTGAGCATCGGCGTGGCGACCATCCATCCGCACCAGCTGGACAACACCGAATCGCTGTTCGTCGCCGCCGACCGTGCCATGTACTCGGCCAAGGAAGGCGGCCGCAATCAGGTGCAAGCCACCAAATCCAGCGGCGCCTCACTGGCCGCCGTCAAGAACCTGGTCAGAGCTGTTCCGGGTAACCGGTAATATCGGCGATTTGCTGGTACATCGGCTGCAGCTGTTTGTACATATTGAGGTAGACGCGCCGGTACAGCTGGTCGTAGATTTTCTGGTTGGCGGCAATGGGATGGAATACGCGGCCCTTGCGCGTCATGGCGCGGGTGGCGGTTTCAAAGTCCTTGTGCAAGCCAAGACCTGCCGCAATCGCAATCGCCGCGCCCAGTCCCGAGGTTTCGTAGACGTGTGCGCGAGCAGCGGGCAAGCCGAAGATGTCGGCCGTCAGCTGCATGGCCGCGTCGCTTTGCGAACCGCCGCCGGCGATGCGCAGTTCCGTCACCGCCACGCCGCTGCGCTTTTCGATGCGCTCCTTCCCTTCCCTTAGCGCATAGGCCAGGCCTTCGAGGATGGCCCGATACATGTGTGCACGCGTGTGCACGTCACCAAAGCCGATCATTGCGCCCTTGGCTTCCGGCCCCGGAATGCGAATGCCGGGACTCCAGTACGGCTGCAGCATCAGCCCCATGGAACCAGGCGGCACTTCGTTCACCAGCTGGTCGAACATGGCCTCCGGCGCCATGCCCTGCTCCGCACCGGCCATCTGTTCAAGATGGCCGAACTGCTCCTTGAACCAGTTGACCATCCAATAGCCGCGGAAGATCTGCACCTCGGTGCTGTACGCGCCCGGCACCGCCGCAGGATATGGCGGAATGAAGGGTGTGACTTCGACGTACTTTTTGCTGGTGGTATTGATGGTGGCCGTAGTGCCGTAGCTCAGGCAGGCGATGTGCGGCTCAAGACTGCCCGCGCCGATGACTTCACAAGCCTTGTCGGCGGCTGCAGCCACCAGCGGCGTGCCTTGCGGGATGCCGGTCGCTTCCGCGGCGGCGGCGGTGATGGCGCCGATGATGGTGCCCGGTGCCACCAACTCGGGCAGCATGTCGGCACGGACTTTCAGCGCTTCCCATTTCCAGTCGCGCGCACCGGCCCACTGATGGCGCTTGTAATCAAACGGCAGGTAGGCGACTTGCGAGCCAATCGAATCAACGTGACGTCCGCACAGGCGGTAGTTGAGGAAGCCGGAGAGCAGCAGGTATTTGTGCGTCTTGTTCCAGATGTCTGGCTGGTGCTCGGCGATCCAGTTGATCTCCGCTTCGCGGCGGAAGTATTCGATGGTGCCTTCCACGCGCGCCAGTTTGAAGGCGGTGCGCCACAACAGGCTGAGTGGCTTTTGCTTGCCGACGCGGCGCTGGTCCAGCCATGTGATGGCGGGGCGCAGCACCTTGCCGTCACGATCAAGATTCACGACAGTGCCGCGCTGGGTGGTGACGGCCACACCTTGGACGGCGCTGCGCGGGATATCGGTAGAACGCCAGAGCTGCTGGCAGGCAGCTGCCACGGCATCCCAATAGCCTTCAGCATCATGCTCGGCCCAGCCGGGATGTTCGGAAAAATAGGCTTGCAGGTGGATTTGCGATTTGGCGGCGAGATTGCCGTTCAAATCGAATAGCAAGGCGCGCACGCTTTGGGTGCCGTTGTCGATAGCGAGCAGGTATTGGTCTGCCATGTGATGTCTCGTTATTGTTTTGGTAAATTGTAATGCGTGGTCCACAGGGCCAGGTAGTCTGTTTGCTCAGCGTCCCATCGCTCATCGCTCCAGCCGAGTTCCAGCTGGCAGATGCTGCGGATGCGCGGCAGGATGTCAATGCCGCCGCCGCGCAGCTGGATGCCGATGCGGGTGCGGCGCAGCAGCAGGTCTTCCAGCTTGCACACGTCTTCCTTGCGCGCGGCCCAGCGCAGCTGCGCCCAGATGGTTTCGGTGCCGCGGATATATGCGAGTTCGCCGGCTTGCGCGGCATCGACCAGCGCTTGCGCTGCCGCCCCGTAACGGCCTTGCAGGCGCTGCGCCTGGCCGGGCGGGAGTTCGGGCGTGTAGCGCAGCGGCGGTGCGGCGGCGAACACCGGCTGCGGCGTCAGTTGCCCTTGCAGCTCCGGGAGACGTGTGGCCGCCAGCTTGAGTGCATCAAGTGCGATCACGCGGAAGGTGGTCAGCTTGCCGCCGGTGACGGTAAGCAGGCCGTGTTCCAGCCACAATGCGTGGTCACGCGTTTCTTTGGAGGGATCGGCTTGGCCGCTGTCGATCACGGGACGCACGCCGGCGTAGGTGGCGATGATGTCGTCGTCGGTCAGGTTCAGTTGCGGGAATTGGGTGCGCAAGGCGGCCATCAGGTAATCGCATTCCGCGCGCGTGATGGCCGCTTCGCGTGACAGGTCGTCGGCGTGGTCGACGTCCGTCGTGCCAACCAGCGTAACGCCTTCCCAAGGATAGGCAAACACCGGGCGGCCATCCACCGGGTGCATCAAACTAATCGCCTGCGCCAGCGGCAGCCGCCACGCCGGCAGCACCAGATGACTTCCGCGCAAAGGCCGCAGGCGATGTCCAGCACCCTCGGTCGCGCGCAAGCGGTCGGCCCATGCACCCGTCGCGCTGATTACCAGCCGCGCGCGAACCTCGTGCTGCGCGCCGCCCAAGCCGTCGCGCAGTCGCACGCCGCACACGTTGCCAGCCTCGCCTTCGTGCAGCAGCGATTCAACAGCCATGTAGTTGACGGCGACGCCGCCGTGCTTACGTGCTTCTTGCAGCACGCGCAGCACCAAGCGCGCATCGTCAGTCTTGGCATCCGTGTAGACCATGCCGCCTTGCAGGCCCTTGGTCGCCACATTCGGCGCCATCACCACAAACTCATCGCGCTCGAAATAGTGCCGCCCACGCTGGCCCGCCATGCGATCATAAATCGCGAGTCCGACCAAAAACGCCCGCTTGCCCGGCTTGCGCCCCACATAATCGCCGAACGCAAAACTCTGCGGCTCCACCAAACCCGCCGCCTGCTGTAGCAAGTGCTCGCGCTCATGCACCGACTCGCGCGTCAGGCCGAATTGGCCTTCCTTCAAATACCGTAAGCCGCCATGCACCAGCTTTGAAGACCTGCTCGACGTGCCCCACGCAAAATCACGCTGCTCCACCAGCAGCACACGCAAACCGCGTCGCGCCGCCTCCAGCAAAATACCTGCGCCGGTAATCCCGCCGCCGATCACGACCAGGTCCCAAGGCCCGGCCAGCGCCACCTGCCTGCTCATGGCAGCAGCTTCCCAGGATTCATAATCCCCTGCGGATCCACATGCTCAAACAAGGCCCGCAGCGACGATATCCCCAACTGCCCCTTCTCCGCCGCCAGGTACGGCGCGTGGTCCGAACCGACGCCATGCTGATGGCTGATGGTCCCGCCATTCTCCACAATCGCCATCGACACCGCCTTCTTCAGCGACTTCCAGCGCGCCAGATCCGACTCATAATCACCGGCCAGGCGATACACAAAGGTCGTATAAACACTGGCGCCCTGCGCATACAGGTGCGACAAGTGCGTGTACGTATGCACCTGTTCTCCGTGCGCACCCAGCGCCGCATTCGCCGCCGCCTCCACCGATCGCATCATGATCTCCACACGCGGCCAATCAACCGCCGTCTCCACCGTATCGATGGCATAACCATGCGACCACGCAGCATTGCGCAGATAGACATTGCGGAAGCGGTTCTGTTTCCATTTGTCGCCCATGTAGCGGCCCACGTGCACGCCGCCTTGCGGCAAAGTCAAAGCCAGCGCCTCGCGCAAGGCCGTCCGCGCCAGCGACTTGCGGCCGCTCACGCCTATCATCAGCATGCACTTGCCCTCCTTGCAGCCACGCAGCGACAAGTAGCCTTCCAATAGTCCAATCAATTTCTTATGGCCGGCCAGCGCCAGCATCGTCGTGGTCTCCAAAGGATTCGACAACCGCAGCATCGACAGCGACAAACCGGCTTGCACGATCTGCCGCACCGCCGTCTCCGCCGAACGCCAATCTGGGAAGAACACCGCATGAAACGCCTCATACGCCGGCACCGGCGTCACGCGCACCGTGGCCTCGGTCAAAATGCCGAGACGCCCCTCGGAGCCCAGCACTATCTCGCGCAAATCCGGCCCCGCCGCCGATGCCGGGAAAGTCGGCAGATGCAGCGTGCCCGATGGCGTCTCCAGCGAGCCGCCGCGGAACATCTGCTCAATGCGCCCATAGCGCAAGGACTGCTGGCCCGACGAACGCGCCGCGACCCAGCCGCCCAAGGTGGAATATTCAAACGATTGCGGGAAATGGCCCAGCGTGTAGCCGCGCGCGCGCAGCTGTGCTTCCAGATCAGGTCCCAGCACGCCCGCACCAAATGTCGCCAGCTGCGACTCGGTGTCGAGATACAGCAGCTGCCGCATGCGCGTCATATTCACAGTCAACGACGGCAATCCAGCGGGTGCTGTCAGATGCCCGGCCACACTGGTGCCACCGCCCTGAGGGATCAAGGCCACCCCAAACTGCTGCGCGTAATCGAGCAGATCGCGCACATCCTGCGCGCTCTCCGGATAGGCTACGCCATCCGGTGCCGCACCGATCACGCCATAGCGCAAACGCAGCCAGTCCGGCAAACTCTGGCCCAGCGCATTGCGCAGCCGGACCTCGGGCGAAGTGTCGATCAGGCGATGCGGCGGCAGGCGCGATTCCTGAATCTGCGCGCAGGCCTGCTCATAGCCGGCATCCGCCGCCGGCTTGCCCGCACCAACGCGCTGCGCGAGAAAAGCTAACGCCTCATCGTTCAGCGCAAACTCCACTGCATCGTCTCCCCAACCGTTCCAGCGTCTCATAGTTATGCCATCTCCGTTATACTGAGTATCCAGCCCCTGAGATTAAAACAATGCCGCTCGCCGGTATTGCGCATTCATGACACCAGCCTTGTTCGATCATGCCAGCCGCGTGGCGGGCTCTTATCTTCAGCCTTTACTAGAAGCCGCCGCCCAGCGCGGGGTGACGGCGCAAGCGTTGGAGCAAGCGGCCCATCTGCCGGCCGGCACGCTGGAGCCGCTGCCGGAATCCCTGGCCGCCGACGACTACGTGCGCCTGCTCGACATCGCCGCCGACCTGGCCAACGATCCGCATTTCGGCTTGCACGTGGGCCAGTGCGTCAAGCTTGGCAACTACACCGTGTATGGCTTGATTTTGCTGAGCTGCCGCGACTTCGGCCAAGTGTTCGAACAAACCATGCGCTACGAGCAGCTGGCGCATGACCTGGGCCGCTCCAGCATCACCATTGACGACGACCTTGCCCACTATACGTGGCACAGCAATTACAGCAGCGCGCAGCGCCATCTGGCGGACAGCGTGTTCTCCGGCATCCGGGTATTCAGCAACTGGCTGGCCGGGATTACGCTGCCGGCCAACGAACTGCGGCTGATGCACGACGGCGGTCCGCCAGAACTGCGCGACGAATATGCGCGCGTGCTGGGCGACCTGCCCGTCTTCAACGCGGAAGCCAACGTCGCCAGCTTCAATGCCGCCCTGCTAACGTGGCCGGTGCCGAATGCAGACGTCAGCCTGTACCCGGTTCTGCAGCAGCACGCGGAACAGCTGCTGCAACAACGCGCCGCCAATCAAACGGCGCAACCGGCGCAACCAGCGCAACCAGCGCAACCAGCGATTACACAGCAAGTGCATGCCGCCATCGTGGCGCGGCTGTCGCATGGGCAGGTGCGCCTCGCCACGATTGCCGATGAACTGAAACTCTCGCCGCGCACCTTGCAGCGCAAGTTAAGCGAAGCCGGCGCCACCTTCCAGCAGGTGCTGGACCAGGCGCGCTTTGCGCTGGCCAAGGATTACCTGCGGCGCCCGGAACTGAGCCTGATCGACATCGCGTTCCTGCTCGGCTACCAGGAACAGAGCGCGTTTAATCACGCGTTCAAGGAATGGGCTGGCATGAATCCCGGCGCCTACCGCAATAGCTAAATCGCTTTGCCGCGCACGCGGATGAAGGGGCCGATGCAGCGGTCAAGGCTGCGCTCCACGCACATCACGAACAGGTTGCCGCTGGGGTGGAATTGCAGGTAATTGGTGATCGGCTTGCCGGGCGCGGTGACCTCGCCGCTGCAATCGCGCTTGCCGTTGTCCTTGACGATGGTATCGGTCTCCTCGTAGAAACCGTCCTTGTCCGGCTGGTCGCTAATAGTGAAGACCGATTCCGCCACCTCCTCGCGGCTGAACACCAGCGTGGTGCCGTCGGCGCGGACGCGGTAGGTCTCGCTGCAGGAACCATCCGGCAGTGTGATGCGCCATGTGCCGATCAGCGGATGATCGGACCGCAGCGGCATCTCGGACGACGCCTCAGGCGCCGCCGCCTGCGCCAACGCGCCTGCCAGCGCCAGCATCAATGCCAAGCATCGCATCCGCATCGCACACCTCCGCTTATTTTTCCGCCACCGCCTTCATCTGCGACAGGCCACGCTCAAAATCCGGCGCGATCATGCTATCCATGCTCACGAAAATGGTCATCAGCTTGGCCGCGAAGTCGGTCTTGCCGGACATGGTCCAGGTGACGGTCGTAGTGTCATTTTTTGTATCCAGCACAAAGTCGGTCATCGCGCTCGACGCCATCGGCGCATAGAAATCCAGCTTGATGCCAACCTTGGCCGGCTGCGTCAGGCTGATTACCTCCATGCGGCCGCTGCCCACATTCTTGTTCCCTTCCCAAGCATAGACCGCGCCCAGATCCTTGGTCGCACCACTGTAGGTGCGCTTCATGGCTGGATCCAGCTTTTCCCATGGCGACCATAGCGTCCAGTTGTGGAAATCGCTGATCAGCGGCTGGATGCGCTCCGCCGGCGCCTTGATCGCAATGCTGCGCGTAACGCTGTAGGTCGCCGGCTGCATGGCCGCCACCGCCAGCACAATCAGAATCAATACCGACAAGCCGATGATGATTTTCCTGAACATGATCTCTTCCTTTTTATGGACGCACCAGCCGCACCGGCAGCGCATCCGGCGTCATGGTGAAGGTGAAGCACTCGTTCGCCGACGGCGCACCGGGCACGCGCTCCAGCGCAAAATGCCGCATCAGCATGGACATCGCCATCTTAATCTCCGCCATCGCCAGGTAACGCCCCGGGCAGAAACGCGGCCCGGCGCCGAACGGATACAGCTTGCGGCCCGGATCATCACCCTGCCCGTTCGCTGCTTCCAGCCAGCGATCCGGCATGAAGCGGTCCGGCTGCGCCAACTCGCAATCGCGCTCGGACGCATGGCGCAGCAGCAGGAAGATTACCGTCCCCGCCGGCACGGCCAGATCGCCCAGCACCACATCCTGATTGGCCTCCGCCGCCATGAACGGCGCCACCGGCTTGAGGCGCATGGCTTCGCGCGTGGCGGCGTCGATGTACTTGAGCTGATCCAGCAAGTGGTAGTCATCCAGCACGGCGCGTTCGCCCAGCACCTGCCGCGACTCTTCCGCCATGCGGGCGGCGGCTTGCGGATGATCGCCTAAAAATTCGAGCAGCCACGCCATCGTGTTGGAGGTCGTATCCTCGCCCGCAAACACCATCGTGATGGCATTGCCCACCACTTCTTCATCGGTGAAGCCGGAATCCGGTTCATCGCGCGCTACGATCAGCGCTTCCAGCATATTGGATGGCTTCTGGCGCAAGGCCGGATTGTCCGCGATGCGCTTGCGCGCGTCCGCAATAAAGCCAAAGATGGCCTGCTGAATGCGCGCCGACGCCGCCGTGGCCTCGTGATCCTGCGCGCGCTTGAGCACCGGCACGCGCCAGTAAGCAAACGGCGTGGTCAAACGGCGCGCCACCAGTTTGAAGAGAAACTCGATATCGCGCTGCAGCGGATGCTCCTCCAGCTCCAGCGTGTTGATGTCCTGTCCCATCGCCAGCCCGATGGTCACATCCAGCGTGTAGGCTTTCAGGTCACGCAGCACATCCACCGACTGGCCGGCGGCAAGCGCCTTGTCCCAGCGCAGCCGCAGGCGGTCCGTCATCGCCGCCAGCGTGGGGAAGAAATTATGAATCACCTCCGGCGTCAGCGCCCGCATCACCAGCTTGCGCTGACGGCGCCAATCCTCGCCCTCGGCGGTGAACAGGCCGCGCGTGCCGACTTCATTCAGCATGTCGGCCGAACGGGTCGAGCGGCGCAGCACGTCCGGCCGGTCGCGCAGCATCTGGCCGATCAGCTCACGGTCGGAAAACGCCAGCATCTGCCTGCGCATGATACGGAAGCGGTACATCGGCCCATGCTCGCGCGCCCAGTCTTCCAGCACCTGGTGAAAAGGCCGGGCGCGGATCTCGCGCACATTCCCCAGCAGCGGCCGGCCTTTGGGGCCCGGCAGGTCTGGAATGCTGCGCGTTGGCGGCGCCATGCCCGGGGTCAGTTCCATGATGTTTTTTTCCATATTGTGCTCGTCTCCGCGTACACTATATCTCCAAATGTTGACGATATACTCACTCGCCGGAGGACGCAATGCTGTCGCACGTTTATGTGGGAATTAACAACTTCGAGGAGACACTGCCGTTCTACAGCGCCTTGATGGCGGAACTTGGCGCGCGCCAGCGTTTTATCGACCACCACCGGCCGTGGGCGGCGTGGCAGCCGGCGGAAGGCATCCGGCCGCTGTTCATCATCGGTGCGCCGTACGACAACCAGCCGGCGGCATGCGGCAACGGCCAAATGCTGGCACTGATGGCAACGTCGAGGGAAATGGTGGATCGCGCCTATGCAGCAGCGCGCGAGCATGGCGGCGTCTGTGAAGGCGCGCCGGGACTGAGGCCGCAGTACCACGCCAATTATTACGGCGCTTACTTCCGCGACCCGGAGGGGAATAAGCTGTGCGTCGTATGCCATGATGAACACCACGGCGCACAGCCGGATTAAGATTTAAGCCAAGGCTTCCTTGGCCGCTTCCTCGGGCGTCAGCCCTTCATAGAACTGGTCGGTGAACCACTCCACCTGTTCCTCGATGTGCTCCTGCGCCTGTTCCAGCGTCGCGCCGCCTTTTACCAGGAAGCCCTCCACTTCGATGCACCAGTTAATCAGCTCCAGGGTTTCTGGATCCACTTCTTCCTTTTTCTTTGCCATGATGACTCCTTACTTCTCAGGGTACAGCACTACCTGCAGGTAGTTATTCGTGTCAAAGTAACGCTGCGCGGCCTCTTTCAGGTCCGCCACGGTCAAACCGTTCACGCGCGACTCGTACGTCAGTATATCCTCTGGATTGTTATTGTTGAAGAAGGCATTCTGCAGGGACGCCATCCAATAGCCGTTTTCGCGCATACCTTTCCGGTAGCTCTTGATCCATGCCGTCTTCACCTTGTTCAGGTCCGCCTCTTCCGCGCCGTTCTGTTTGATCTTCTCGATTTCGGCAAAAGTCGCGGTCAGCACCTTGTCCACGTTCTCCGGCGCGCACGGCAGGCTGGCGTTGATGGCGTAATTCCCGTACGGGATGCGGCTCATGGAACCGCTCATGCCGCCGCTGTACATCGCGCCCATCTTCTCGCGCAGCGTTTCAATCAGCTTGATGTTCATGACCTCGACCAGCGCCTGCATGCGCATGCGCGCGGCGCGCGAGTACTCAATGTCGCCGGTGAAGGACAGCGAAATGGTGCTCTTCGGCTCTGAGCCGGCATGCACCTCTTTCTTGACTACGCCCTTGATCGGCCGCACGCCTTCATCCTTGAAGGCCACCGGAATCTCACCCACCGGCAAGCTGGCCAGGTAAGTCGCGATCAGCGGCTTAATCTTCTCCACGTCAAAACTGCCGACGATGAAGAAGGTGAAGTCGCGCGCACTGGACATGCGGCTGTTATAGATATCGAGCACGCGGTCCAGCGCCAGCTGGTCGAAGTCGGCCGGTTTGGCGGCGCGCAGCACGCGCGGGCTGTTGTTGTACAGCGTAGCGGTGACGGTATCGTAGAACACCGATTCCGGCCGCGCCAGATTGTTCTGCGCCAGTTCGCGCTGGCGGTCCACATAGGCGCTGTAGATGGCCACGTCCTTGCGCGGCTGCGTCATCTGCAAGTAGACCAATTGCAGCATGGCTTCCACGTCGGTGCTGCCGGAGCTGCCGCCCACCGATTCATTGAGCGAGCTGACACTGGCGCTGGAGCTGACGCTCTTCCCTGCCAGGACTTTTACCAGATCGTTGGGCGAGTAGTTCAACACGCCCATCTGGCCGACGATGCTGCTGGCATAGTGCGCCGCGAAGACATCGCTATCCGGCAGCAGCGACCAGCCGCCGTAACGCAAGCCACCGAGGATCACCTGGTCGTTATTAAAATCGGTCGGCTTGAGCACCACCTTCACGCCGTTACTGAGCGTGAGCTGCGTGGTGCCGATTTTGGCGTCGACAGTTTCGCTGACGATGCTGCCGGCCTTGGGCAAACTAGGCATCAGCTGCGTTGCATAGACCTTGTCCGCCAGCGGCTGGACGGCAATCTTCTCCGCTGCGCTGGCGATGCCCACCAGTTCATTGGCCTTGGGCTGGACCACGCCCGGTTTGTCGACGCCAGCGTAAATTACCAGCTTGCTCTGGTTTTCCGGAATGGCGGCGCGCGCGGCGGCATTCACTTCTTGCAGCGTAATGCCCGGTATCAGTTCTGTCGCGTAGCGGTATTCGGCGGCGGTGCCGGGAATGGATTCCTGTTCGAGGAAATTGCGGATGTACTCCGCCGCATAGCCGGACGAATCGGACTTGTCACGTTCGTTGTACATGCGTTCATAGTTGCGCAGCATGCCCTTCTTGGCGCGCTCCACTTCCGACGTGGTAAAGCCGTACTGGCGCGCGCGCTGATCTTCCTCCACCAGCGCATTGATGGCCGGCGTGACGCCGCCCTTGCCCAGCACTGCGCCAGCGCCGAAGGAACGATAGCCGCGTACGATCTTGTTCATGCCGCTACCGCCTTGCAGGAACGGCGGGTTGGCTTGCTGCGTCAACTCATACATGCGCTGGCTGAGGATAAAACTGTACATACCCTCGATCAGCTTCTGGCGATAATCGCCGATCGTATCGTCGGTCGGCCGTAATTGGATCGGGTAGCGGATGTAGACCGTATTGGCGCTGACTTCCTTGTCGGTGAAGACGATGCCTTCGGAATCCTGACGCTCCGGGATCTTCGCGTATTCACGCGGGCGCGGCTTGGCTGGATTTTTCAACTTGCTGAAATGCTGCTCAATCAGGCGCTGCGCCTCGGCCGGCTCGATGTCGCCAACTGCCACCACCGCCATCAGGTCCGGCCGGTACCAGTCGCGGTAGAAGCGCTTGATGGCGTCGTATTTGAAGGTCTTGAGAATGTCCTCTTTACCGATCGGCATACGCTCGGCGTAGCGCGAGCCGTTCAACACCTTGGGCAGCACGATCTTGTTCATGCGGTCGTCCACGCCTTTACCGAGGCGCAGCTCTTCCAGCACGATACCGCGTTCGCTATCGATATCCTCGTCGTTAAACGACAGGCCGTGGGCCCAGTCTTCCAGCACCTGGAAGCCCTGCTCAACGACCTCCTTTTTCTCCGTAGGTATCGGCAGGATGTAGACGGTTTCGTCGAAGCTGGTGTAGGCGTTGAGGTCCGCGCCGAACTTCACGCCGATCGATTGCAAATACGATACCAGCTCATTGCGCTTGAAGTGCGTGGAGCCGTTAAACGCCATGTGTTCGGTGAAGTGTGCCAGGCCTTGCTGATCGGCGTCTTCGAGGATGGAGCCTGCCTTGACCACCAGCCGCAGTTCCAGCTTGTTCTCAGGACGGCCGTTCTTCTGGATGTAGTAAGTCAGGCCATTGGCCAATTTACCAACCTTAACCTGCGGACCAACTGGAATTGTGTCGCTCAGCTTCAGTGGGGGGAGATCGTCGGCTTGCGCCAGGAAAGTACACGCCAGAAGTACAGCGCCGGACAAAATACGCAGGTTGGTCAACTTCGTCTCCGGATACTTGGAATTTTAGAGAATAGCTACCATACACCGAATTTCTCAATTTAGGCTAGAATCCTTGCTGCCTGCCGCCTGGCAGGTACTAACAACGTCTTCGGGGCGGGGTGTAATTCCCCACCGGCGGTAAAGTTACCCAACTAAGCCCGCGAGCGCAGTAATGCGCAGATCTGGTGTAATTCCAGGGCCGACGGTTAAAGTCCGGATGAAAGAAGATGTGCGCTTGAACGCATCCTGCTCGCCATTTTGGCGCGGCTGGCTGCGCGTATTCGCTTGCCCTGTCGCGTTCCTGACTTTTACAAGGAGCGTTTCACTATGCTGGACCAAACCGCAGTATCCCCCTACTCCATCGTATCCGATGATCTGGAAGGCCGCATCCACGCGGCGCTGCAAGCCATGCGCGCCGGCGTGCCGGTCATCTTGCTTGATGATTTCGACCGTGAGAACGAAGCGGACCTGATCGTCGCCGCTGAAAAAATAACCGTGCAAACGATGGCCATGATGATCCGCGAATGCAGCGGCATCGTGTGCCTGTGCCTGAGCGCAGACAAAGTGCGTGAACTGGAATTGCCGATGATGGCCGCGAATAACGGCAGCCGCTATGGCACGCCGTTCACGGTGTCGATCGAAGCGCGCGAAGGCGTGACCACTGGCGTGTCGGCTGCCGACCGCGTAACCACCATCCGCGCAGCGACGGCGGCCAATGCCAAGCCGTCGGACCTGGTACATCCGGGCCACGTGTTCCCATTACGTGCGACGCCGGGCGGCGTATTGGCGCGCAAAGGCCACACCGAAGGTTCGGTGGATTTGTCGACGATGGCGGGTCTGAACCCGTCGGCCGTGCTGTGCGAACTAATGAACCCGGACGGCACCATGATGCGCGGCGCCGATATCGAGCGCTTCGCAGAACTGCACCAAATGCCTATCCTGACCATCGCCGAAATGATCGAATGGCGTAAAAAGCACGGCATCTAAACCCACATGCTTTAGCCACGACGCCAGCTTGACCGCTTAGGGGTCTGACCCCGTACGGGGTCAGACCCCGCGTGGCAGTGCGGGTTTGACGTAGCGGTAGACCAGGCATAACGCGCCTGCATACGCCGCTGCGATCAAAGTGAACGCCATCGGCAGCCGCGTTGCCCATGACGGCGCAACGTGCATCACAGTGCCCATCATCGCCACGCCAACCAGCGCACCGATCTGCCGGTTGGCGTTCAGCGCCGCAGCGGCGCTGTTAGCGTGCTCCTTCCCCGCTACCAGCATGACCGTCGCCGTCATCCCCGGAATCGCAATCCCGATGGCGACATTCATCACCACCGCCGCCATCACCAGCAACCAGTAAGGCGTATCCGGGCGCAGGCCAACCAGCATCAATACCGCCATCGCCAAGCCGGCCATCAAGCCATACATCATCGGCGGCCGCGTTCCTACGCGCGACGTAATCCGCCCCGACGTCAAATTACCCACCGCGAAAGCCGCCATCATCGGTATCAGCTTGATGCCAGTCTGCAGCGCATCCGCCCCACCCTGCTGAATGAATAAACTCAATAAGAACAACTGCCCAAACACCGCAAAATTAATCAAAAAGCCCACGCCATTCGCCGCCGCAAACGCCGGCGTTTCGAACAACGCCTTGGGCAGTAAAGGATGCGCGCCGGACCGCTCCCTACGCACCAGCAGCACGGCCGCCAGCAGCGCCACTACCGCAGCACCCAGCACCGCCACCGATGTCCAGCCCAGCGCCGGCCCTTCAATCAGCACAAAACTCAGCGCAGCCAACGCCGCCACGCCCAGCGCATGGCTCCACATCGACAAATCGCGCTCATGCCGCGACGTAGCTGGCGCCAGCACCTGCGTCAGCACAATGCCCAGCAACCCAATCGGCACATTCACCCAGAACACACTGCGCCAGCCAAATTCGTGCACCAGCAAACCGCCCACCAGCGGCCCCGCCGCAGACGAACAGCCGACAATCGCCGACCACGTGCCCAGCATGCGCGCCCGCGTGGCCTGGTCTTCATAAGCATGCGTCAGCAAACTCAAAGAACTCGGCATGAACAACGCCGCACCCGCGCCTTGCAGCAAACGCGCCGCAATCAGCGCATGACCGCTCGGTGCCACCGCACACAATATCGAACCGAGTATGAACACGCTCAAGCCGCCCTGATAGACAGCCTTCGGCCCCAAACGGTCAGCCAGCGCGCCACCCGCCATCAGCAGCGCGGCAAAAGTCAGCGTGTAGCCGTCTACCACCCACACCAAACCAGTGAGCGGCACCGACAGGCTGACAGAAATGTCGGACAGCGCAGTATTCACCGCAGTGACATCGATCATCGCCATCACAAAGCCGATGGCCAGCGTCATCAGCATCAACAAAGGAGGCACATGGCGAACCGGCGCCGTTACAGTAGATGTATTCATGCGCACATGGTAGGCCGCTTGCGTGATGCAGTAAATACGCATAACATCAGCACTCTGATGCAAAAATGCATCACGCTGGAGCCCCTCATGGACTGGGATAACGCCCGCATCTTCCTCGCCATCTACCGTAAAGGCACGCTGCGCTCGGCCGCCGCGTCGCTCGATATCGACCAGGCCACCGTCGGCCGCCGACTCAACGCCCTGGAAACCTCGCTCGGCGCGCGCCTGTTCCTGCGTACGCCGTCCGGCTACATGGCCACGCCGGCCGGTGAAATGGCAGTCCACGCCGCAGAGAAAATGGAACACGCGGCGCTGCAGTTCCAGCGCGAGATGCAGGGCATCGACAATCGCCTGTCCGGCGTGGTGCGCGTCACCACCTCGGACACGATGGCCGCGCACTTCGTGATCGGCGCCATGCAGCGGCTGCACAAGCAGCATCCAGACATCCGCATCGTGCTCACTACCGGCACCGAAATCACCAGCCTGACGCGACGCGAGGCTGATCTTGCGGTGCGCACGCTCAAACCGACCAGCCCTGACCTGATTTCGCGCCACCTGGCCAAACGCAGCATGGGTTTGTACGCCACGCCTGGCTACCTGAAGGCGCAAGGCATGCCGCAACAAGGCAATGGTCTGGCAGGCCATGACATCATCATCTACCAGGCTTCGGTCGCGCCGCGTCATCAGGAAAAGCTTTGCCTCGAACCGGTGCACAACGCCCGCGTGGCGTTAGAGGTCAACAGCGGAATGGCGATGCTGGAAGCGGCGCGGCAAGGTATCGGCATGGCCGAACTGCCATGCCACATGGCCGACGGCGACAAGCGGCTGGTGCGCATCTGGCCCGAACGCGTGGACCAGTATGACGCCTGGCTGGTGATGCATAGCGATTTAAGCCGCAGCGCCCGGGTACGCGCGGCGGCCGACGCCATCATCGCCAGCTTCCCGGAGAAATAGCGTGTGACCGCCGGATTCGCGGCGGTGCTAATATGCCAACATGAATACGCAAGCATCCACACCGGGCATCCTGCAAAGACTGCACCAAGGCGTTGTCACCGCGCTGCACGGCTGGTGGCGGCTGCTGCATTTTGCGGTGCTGATGTTTTCCATGGCGCTAACGCCGGCCAGCTACGGTCGCGCGCAGCGTCCCATCCTCGCTCGCCACCTGGTGACGGATACTGTGTCCAACCTGGCCTGGTTTGGCGTGCTGTCCGCGCTGGTGAGCCTGGTGCTGATCCGGATTGTGGTGGTGACCTCGCAGAGCTACGGCCTGTCGCGCTTTGCGCTGGAGATGGTGGTGCGCGTGCTGGTGCTGGAGCTGATTCCCCTGACCGCCGCCGCCTTCGTCGCTTTGCGCACCACCCTGCCCGCAGGCCTGGAACTGGCGCAGAGCCGTCATGCAGCGAGTGCTGCCAGCGGTGGCGAACTGCATCGCGATTTTTTCCCGCGCGTGGCGGCCGGCGTGTTTGCGGTGTGGATGCTGGCGGCAGTCAGCTGCGTGCTGACGCTGATCCTGGCTTATCTTTCGCTGTACGGCTTCACGCCATGGGCGTTGGCCGGCTACACGCGCGTGGTCGGACAGGTGTTCAATCCTGCGGTCACGCTGATACTGGTGCTGAAGATTGTATTCTTCAGCTTTGCGGTCGGGCTGATACCGATGGCAACCTCGAACCGCATCTCGCACGGTCTGGCGGACATGGTCCGGGTGTTTGGCTTGATGCTGCTGATCGAAGTCGCTTCGCTCATGGGGAATTACTACTGATATGACAGAACAGGAACATGAAACCGCACCGGTACACAATGCCGAATTCAAGGCTGCCGTGCTGCTGGTGCTGATGGTGGCGCTGGTGCTTGGTTCGGCGCTGTATCTGCTGTATGCGCGCGGCGCCTTCGAATCGACGCAGACGCTGATCTTGCAGGCCGACGATTCCGAGGGTGTGGTGGTGGGCATGGACGTGACCTTCGCCGGCTTTCCCATAGGCCGCGTGCGGCGCATCGAATTGAGCCCGGAAGGCAAGGCGCGCTTGGTGGTAGATGTGCCGCGCCAGGACGCCCATTGGCTTCGCAGCTCCAGCATCTTCACGTTGGAGCGAGGACTGGTGGGCGGCGCCAAGCTGCGCGCTTTCACCGGCATTCCCGCCGATCCGCCATTGGAAGATGGCGCGGCGCGCACGCTGCTGGTGGGCGACTCAGCGGCGGAGATTCCACGTCTGCTGGCGGCAGCCAGGGATCTGCTGCAAAACCTGAACGACCTGACGGCGGAGAATTCGGCGCTGGCCGCGTCACTGGCCAACGTGGCCGGCGTGACCGGCAAGCTCAATGGCCCGCACGGCGCCATGGGCCTGATCGCCGGCGACGACAAAGGCGCGCAGCAGTTGACGGAGCGCGCCAACACATTGCTGGTCACAGTAAATGCGCTGGCCGCCAAGGCGGATAGCCTGATCGGCCACGCCGACGAGCGGGTCTTCGGTCCGGCGGGTGTGGCGACGGATGCACAAGCCACCATCCGGCAGCTTAACGGTCTGCTGGCTGATGCGCGCAACTCGCTGAAGAAAATGGATGCAGTGTTGGTCGAGGCGCAGGCAGTAGCATCGAATACCAAGGAAGCCACGGAGGACCTGGGTACGTTGCGCGGCGAGGTGGAAAGCAGCTTGCGGCGGGTGGAGCAGCTAGTGAATGAAATCAACCGCAAGTGGCCGTTCAAGCGCGACATGGAGATCAAATTGCCATGAAGAGGACCATCGTTATCGCCACGTTGCTGCTGGCCGGCTGCGGCAACAATCCGCCCGTGCCAGACTGGCAGATGAATGCACACAGCAGCATCGAGCGCGCAACAGCGGCCTACATGGAAGGCAATGCGCGCGTGGAAGCCGCTGAATCGGCGCGTGCCCGCGAGGCACTGGCCAGCACCGGCAAAGTAGACCTGATCATTCGCGCGGAACTGATCCGCTGCGCCGCACGCGTAGCCTCGCTGGTATTCGAAGACTGCGCCGTCTACGACAAAGTGGCCGTCGACGCCAGCCCCGCCGACCGCGCCTACGCCACCTACCTCGCTGGCCGCCTGCCCAGCGGAGCCGCGCCGGATATCGCGCTGCTGCCGGAAGCGCATCGGGCAGTGGCCGCCGCCGCCACCGACATGGCGGCGTCTAGCGCGGTGCTAGCCATCACTGATCCGCTTTCCCGGCTGGTCGCCAGCGGCGTGCTGCTGCGGGCCGGCCACGCCACGCCGCAACTGTTGGCAGATGCCGTGGACACAGCCTCCGCCCAAGGCTGGCGCCGGCCGCTGCTGGCATGGCTGGGCGTGCAAGCCATACGCGCCGAACAAGCCGGAGACACTGCCGAAGCCCAGCGCATCAAACGCCGCATGGCGCTGGTCGGCGGCTGACGGCAACCGGGCACCGTATCCTGTAAAATCCACGCTTCAACGCGTCAAGGATAGACATGGCTTACCCGTTCGCCCGCCCATTGCGCGGGCTGTTTTCCGTACTGGCGCTGTCGTGCGCCGTGCTGGCGCAGGCCGCGCCGCAAAAGGTCATCGTCGACATGGACATCGGCGACGACATCGACGACGCCTTCTCCCTCGGCCTGCTGCTGCAAAGTCCTGAGATTGAGATCGTCGGCATCACCACCGCATGGGGCGACACCGCACTGCGCGCGCAATTGCTGGAACGCATGCTGCGCGAGACTGGCCATAGCCGCATCCCGGTAGCGCAAGGCATCCGCACTACCGGCAATCCGCAGCCGTTCACACAGGCGCGCTATGCGCAGCGCGGCCAGTTGCCGGCCAAAATCGATGCGGTCGATTTCATGCTGGAGCAGATCAAGCGCCAGCCGGGCGAGATCACGCTGCTGGCCCTCGGCCCGCTGACCAATGTCGGTGTGGCCATCCAACGCGACGCCGCCACCTTCGGCAAGATGAAACAGGTCGCCATGATGGGAGGCTCGGTGCGCAGCGGTTACCGCAAGTCGCAGTACGTGCCATCCCGCCCGGCCGACAAGGAGTACAACATCGTGTCCGATATCGCCAGCGCGCAAAAGTTGTTCACCTCCGGCGTGCCGATTGTGATGATGCCAGTGGATTCAACCCAGATCCGCCTCGATGAAGTGGAACGCAATGCCCTGCTCGGCCACGGCTCTGCGGTCACCGACCAACTGGCGCTGCTCTACCATCAGTGGATTGATGCCTACCAGCCGTGGTCCAGCAATATGCCATCCCTGTTCGATGTGGTGCCGGTGGCGTGGATGATCGATCCTTCCGTGTGTCCAACCACGCCACTACGGATCGTAGTCGATAACGAAGGCTACACGCGCGAGCAGCCCGGCACACCGAACGCCAACGTATGCCTGGCCTCGGACCAGAAGCGTTTCTTCGACATCCTGATGCCGCGACTATTGAAAGATTAATGATGGCACTCGTCTACTCCACCGAAACGGGCCGCATGTGCCCGGACTGCCGCAAGCCGCTCAGCGACTGCACCTGCAAAGCGGCCTCCAAGGCCAAACCGGCCGGCGACGGCAACATCAAGGTGTCGCGCGAATCCAAGGGACGTGGCGGCAAGACCGTCACACTGGTGCGCGGCCTACCGTTGGCTGCCGACGAACTGGCGACGCTCGGAAAACAGCTGCGCAGCGCTTGCGGTTCCGGCGGCACCGTCAAGGATGGTGTGCTCGAAATCCAGGGCGACCACTGCGAGCGCGTGATGGCCGAGCTGACGAAACTCGGCCACAAACCGAAGCGCGTCGGCGGTTAAGCTTTTAAGGTGCGCTGGACCGACAGGTAAACATTGTCGCGCTCCAGCGCCTTGCCTTCGCGTGCAGCGGTAATCCACTCTTCCGTGCTGGCGACGGCCGCAAAGCCGGAATGGAACACAGTGCTGAACACGCGGTGTATCTCTTCCGCGCTGGCCTTGCCGGCCGCGTTTTCGTAGGACGGCGAACCGCCGGCATCCGACAAAAACTCCACCGATAATCCTTGGTGCGCCGCTTCGAAAATAGTGGCTGCGTCGCAGTTGTGCGTCATGTAACCGACGATGGCCAGCGTATCGATGCCGTTGTCGGCGACCCACTGCGCCAGATCGGTGCCGGTGAACACGCTGGCCTGGACTTTGTTGATGTGGTGATTGGCCGAACGCTTCGCCACTTCCTCGTGCAATTGCCATGACGGCGAGCCCTTGGCGAATATCGGCGAGTCCTCCGGCGCATCATGCTGCACCAC
Organism: Duganella flavida; assembly: GCF_009857445.1. Classification (GTDB taxonomy): domain Bacteria; phylum Pseudomonadota; class Gammaproteobacteria; order Burkholderiales; family Burkholderiaceae_D; genus Rugamonas; species Rugamonas flavida. The sequence continues at coordinate 150,286 of NZ_WWCN01000011.1, read as the reverse complement.
CACTACCGGAATATCTGCGGCGCGGGCTGCATCCATCGCGCGCGTGATATTCGGCAGCGAAACCGCCACCGGCGGGTATTCGATCCTCATATTGCCAGTGAAGTATTCGTTTTGCACATCAACGACGATCAGGGCACGGCGCATGGTGTTTCTCCTGTATTGGGTTACGATGAGAGACATTGTGCGCTTCCACGCCGCCGATCGACAGCGGCCCGAAGGCATACAAACGATATAATCGGGCCATGACTACTTTCCGCTACAAGATCGCAGTGATTGCCTTCGACGGCATCACGCCCTTCCATCTGTCCGTGCCCGGCATGGTGTTCAGCGATGCAGGGTTCGAGCTGAAAATCTGCTCGGGCGATCCGTCGCCATTGCGCACCACCGGCGGCTTCGATATCGCTGTTCCACATAGCTTGCAGGCCTTAAGCCGCGCCGATATCGTCATCCTGCCGACCTGGCATGACGATTGCCGTCCCGCGCCAGAGGCCCTGCTGCAGGCACTAAAGCGTGCACACAAGCGCGGCGCGCGTATCGTCGGCCTGTGCCTCGGCGCTTTTCCACTAGCGGAAGCGGGCCTGCTGGACGGCCGCCGCGCCACCACCCACTGGCAGTTTGCGGATGCTTTGGCCAAGCGCCACCCCACGGTCTGCGTGGACCGCGAAGTGCTGTATGTGGATGATGATGTACTGACGTCCGCCGGCGTGGCGGCGGGACTGGATTGCTGCCTGCACCTGCTACGTCAGCTGTGCGGCGCGGAGGCGGCCAATCACGTGGCGCGGCAGCTGGTGGTGGCGCCGCACCGGCAAGGCGGGCAGGCGCAATTCATTGAACGCCCGGTGCCGGTCAGCGGCAGCGACGATCGCTTTGCGCAAGTGCTTAACTGGGTCAACCGGCATCTGGCCGATGATCACAGCATCGATGCGCTGGCCACGCGTGCAGTCATGAGCCGCCGTAATTTCACGCGCCACTTCCGCGACGCCACCGGCACCTCGTTCAAACAGTGGCTGCTCAACCAGCGCGTGGCGCATGCGCAGCGGTTACTGGAGACCAGCGATGTGTCGATTGAAGTCGTGGCGCAGGAAGCGGGTTTCGGTTCGGCGATGTCGCTACGCCAGCACTTTCGCACCGCGCTGCGTACGTCGCCGTCCGTCTATCGCCGCCAGTTCCGCGCCAGCGGCGGCTGAGCGGCTTATTCGCCGGCGGCAGCTGCGGCGGCTTCGCGCAGCTTGTCCTTCTTGCTCTTGCGCTTACCCTTGATACCGCCGTTCTCCACATCGGTAACGGCGCTGACCACCGGCGCAAGCTCGGTCGGCTCAAAACCGGCGATGACTTCGCGCGCCACGCGATGGTTCTGGCGCTTCTCGATCAGGCGGAAATGCTGCTCCGCTTCTGCAGTGATAAAGCTGATCGCCACGCCGCTCTCGCCTGCCCGGCCAGTACGGCCAATGCGGTGCGTGTAATCGACGGCGGAACGCGGCAAATCGTAGTTCACCACTGCCGGCAAACGCGCAATGTCGATCCCGCGCGCCGCCACGTCAGTCGCCACCAGTACCTGCAAATAACCGGAGCGGAAATCGGTCAGCGTCTGGGTGCGCGCGCCCTGGCTTAGCTCACCGTGGAAGGATGCCGCGTGAATGCCGTTGCGATTCAGTTTATCGGCCACGAGGTCAGAAGCATACTTGGTAGCGACGAACACCATCACACCACGCCACTTGTGCTCCAGGATCAGGTGCTTGAGCAGCATGGTACGGCGCGCTACATCCACCTGAATGGCACGCTGCGCGATATCCGGCTTGTTGCCCTCCTCGGCGGGCACCTCGATACGCGTTGGCTTGTTCAGCAGACTATCCGCCAGCTTCTGCACCGCCGACGGGAAAGTCGCTGAGAAGAACAGGTTCTGGCGCTGCTTCGGCAGCAGTTCGAGAATGCGGTTCAGTTCCTCGCTAAAGCCCATATCCAGCAGGCGGTCCGCCTCATCCAGCACCAGCATGGCCGTCTGCGAAATCTTCACCGCGTTATGATCGATCAGGTCCAGCAGGCGTCCCGGCGTGGCGACCAGGATATCCGTACCGCCGCGCAGCGCCAGCATTTGTGGATTGATCGACACGCCGCCAAACACCACCTGCACCTTCAGCGTGGTCGGCAAATGCGACACCAGCAAGCGAATCGCATCCGCCACCTGCGACGCCAGTTCGCGCGTCGGCACCAGGATCAGGCCATGCAACTGGCGATGGCTGCCGCGCTTATCGAGCAGCGATTGCAGCAGAGGTAGCGCAAATGCCGCCGTCTTGCCAGAGCCGGTTTGCGCAGCCCCCAGCACATCCTCGCCGCGCAGGATAGCGGGAATCGCGGCGCTCTGGATGGCCGTGGGCTCCTGATAACCGATTTCGGTGATGGCGTTAAGCAGTGAGGGTGCGAGGCCCAGCGTAGAAAAAGACATGTCGGCCTTCGGATAAACGGGTGAAAAGCCGCCAGTATAAAGCATGCGGCAAATTTGCCCTCCGCAGCCAATTCATGGGAATATAGCCTTTTCCATCACGCTGACGATCATGATCAATTGGGACGCCCACGCTTGCCTGCCGCAACATCCGCTGGCCGACTTTACGCCGGTGCGCCGGTTGCACGCTTCCGGCGTCAATTATGTCTCGCTGAATGTGGGTGCGGATATGAATCCGGTGTCGCAAGTGATGTCGGTAATTGCCGGCTACCGCGCCACCATCGCGGCGGATCCCGACCGCTACGTGCTGGTGTCCAGCGTGGACGATATCATTCAAGCTGCCGCCGACGGCCGCATGGCCATCAGCTTCGATCTTGAAGGTTCAATGCCGCTGCTGGACCAGCCGGACATGGTGGCGCTGTATGCGCAGCTGGGTGTACGGCAGATCCACTTCGCCTACAACCGTAACAACAGCGTGGCCGACGGCTGCCATGACGTGTCGCGCGGCCTGACGCCGCTCGGCCATCGCATGGTGGAAGCGGTGAACGATAACGGCATCCTGATGGACTGCTCGCACACGGGCCGCCTATGCAGCCTCGAAATCATGAACACCTCGTCGCAGCCGGTGATCTTCAGCCACGCCAATCCGTACACGCTGGTGCAGCACGGCCGCAACGTCACCGACGAACAGATTCGCGCCTGCGCCGGTACCGGCGGCGTGGTGTGCGTGTCCGGCCTGTCCTTCTTCCTCGGCAGCGAGCAGCCGTGTGCCGAGGATGTAGCGCGCCATGCAGCCTATATCGCCAACCTGGTGGGCGTAAAGCACGTCGGCATCGGGCTGGATCTCTGCTTCCAGCAATCCGACCTGGATGACACGCCACCGGGCGAATTCGATCCATCGCACTGGTGGCCTGCCTCCGCCGGCTACGACATGAACCATCCGCCGAGCTTCACGCCGCCGGAAGTGTGGCGTGAACTGCCGTCCGCGCTGCGCAAGGTCGGCATGAGCGACAACGAAGTAGAACTGGTCTTGGGCCGCAACATGATGCGCGTGGCGCAGCAAGTGTGGAACGGCCCGCAGGCACTGGCCAAAGCCGCGTAGTTACGCGCTGAGGGCCTGCATCTCGCTGTAGAGATTCGACTTGCCCTCAAAGCCGATGCCCACCAGTTCCGGCATGGTGATATAGCCGTTATCGACTTTCACGCCATCCGGAAAACCGCCGAACGGCTGGAACAGGTCCGGGTAGGACTCATTGCCGCCCAACCCCAGGCCGGCCGCAATATTCAGCGACATCTGGTGGCCGCCGTGCGGAATGCAGCGTGTGCGCGACCAGCCGTGTTGGTGCAACATGTCCAGTGTGCGCAGGCACTCCACCAGACCGTAACTCAACGCGCAATCGAACTGCAGCCAGTCACGGTCTGCGCGCATGCCGCCGTAGCGTATCAGGTTGCGCGCGTCCTGCATCGAGAACAGGTTCTCGCCGGTGGCCATCGGTTTATCGTAGTAGTTGCGCAGTGTGGCTTGCAGTTCGAAGTCCAGCGGATCGCCCGCTTCCTCGTACCAGAACAAATCGTACTGCGACAGCGCCTTGGCGTATTTGACGGCGGTGTCCAGATCAAAGCGGCCATTGGCGTCCACCGCCAGCTTCTGGCCGTCGCCCAACACGCTCAGGATCGAGTCGATGCGGCGCAGGTCTTCGTCCAGCGAAGCGCCGCCGATTTTTTTCTTCACCACCGTGTAGCCGCGATCGATGTAGCTGCGCATTTCGTCTTTCAGCGCGTCGTGGCTCTGGCCCGGATAGTAATAACCACCGGCGGCGTAGACGAACACCTTGCGGTCCGGCGTGCCGCTGCCGTAACGCTCTGCCAGCAGCTGGAACAGCGGCTTGCGATCGATCTTCGCCACCGCATCCCAGATCGCCATATCGATGGTGCCGATGGCGACCGATCGTTCGCCGTGGCCGCCCGGTTTCTCGTTGGTGAACATGCAGTCCCACACTTTGTGTGGATCAAGATTGGTGCCATCGTCGTTCAGCAACGAAAACGGATCCGCTTCGAGGATGCGCGGGATGAAACGCTCGCGCATCAATTTTCCCTGCCCGTAGCGGCCATTCGAATTAAAACCGTAGCCGACTACCGGTTTGCCATCGCGGATAACGTCAGTGACGACTGCCACCAGGCTCAGCGTCATTTTACTGAAATCGATGTAAGCGTTGCGGATCGGGGAACTGATAGGGATGGTTTTTTCGCGAATCTCGACGATTTTCATGATGCGGTCTCCGTTGAACAATGACCACAGCTTACTCTTGAAAGATAGTCGTATAATTCACTAAAATTCATTCCTTTATTAACTTCAAGTGAATAACGATATCACCTCTGAGCTGTCGTTCTTTGTGCAGCTGGCAAAGCTGGGTAGCCTGGCCGCTACCGCGCGCGAACTGGGATTGACGCCGCCGGCCGTCACCAAGCGGCTGATGCTGATGGAGCAGCGCCTCGGCGTGCGCCTGCTGAACCGCACCACGCGCCGTGTAAGCCTGACCAGTGAGGGCGAAACCTACCTGACGCAAGCCACACGCATATTGGCCGACATCCGCGACATGGAGGAATCAGTGTCGAGCAGCCGCGCGGCGCCCAAGGGGCTGTTGCGGGTGAACGCCACGCTGGGCTTCGGCCGCACCACCATAGCGCCGCTGGTGTCGGCGTTCGCGCGGCGCTATCCGGAGGTGGAAGTACAGTTGCAGCTGACCGATCGCGCCATCAACCTGGTGGAAGACGCTTACGATCTGGGCATCCGTTTCGGCGAGCTGCCCGATACGCGGCTGGGCGCGCGCAAGATTTTGTCCAACCATCGCTACCTGTGCGCCTCGCCGGGCTATTTGAAGCGCAATGGCACGCCACACACGGCGCAGGACTTAACGCAGCACCGCTGCATCCTGCACCGGCAAAACGACGACAGCTACAGCACATGGAAGCTGCAAAAAGGCCGCAAGCACGAAACTGTGAAAGTACACGGCAGCCTGTCCAGCAACGACGGCGACGTGGTATTGGGCTGGGCGCTGGACGGCCACGGCATCCTGCTGCGCTCCGAGTGGGACGCGGCGAAATATCTGGACAGCGGACGCCTGCAAGTCGTCCTGCCCGACTATACCCTGCCCTCGGCCAACCTGTACGCCTACTACCCGAGCCGCCAACAACAACCGGCCCGCGTCCGCGCCTTTATCGATTTTCTGGTGGCGAGCATACCGGCAGCAACTGCGCCACGCCCTTAAGGCGCTGTTACTTAATCGTGCTGCACTCCGGTACCGGCAAGTTCGTGTTATCGAACGTGACCCGCCGCCCACCGACATCCAGCTCCTTGAAACGCGGAGCGACGAAACTGAATTCGCCCTTGCGCAGTTTTTCCACCAGCGGCTTGCAGGCGGTTTCGCGATAACTCACGGATGCAGCGACGATCCACTTGCCATCGCTCGCCTCTGCAAATAGATAGCCAGCATTGCCGCGCTCTTGTTCCACCAGCAGTACTTCAGGCTTGCCATCGCCATCCGCATCGAGCACGATGGCGTCGCACTTGGCTTCCTTGCGGCTCAGGCATCCGGGCTTTTGATCGTCCGGCGTCAGCTCCCATTCCTGGGCGAGGAAGCTGGCCGGCAGCTGCACACCCGCAGGCCAGACGCTCAGGTTCGCGGCAACCGAAACCGGTGCAGTGAATTTCTTGGGCAGCATCCAGCGATCCTTCGGCGCCAGCGCCAGCACGGCGGCGGCTTCGCGCCGTAGCAACTCGGCATCGGGCCCGCTGCTGCGCTGCTTCAGCGCCTCCAATGCCTCCTGCCCATAACGCCCGCCCTCAAATCGCAGATAGCGGAAATCGAATTTGGCGGCAGCAGTTTTACCGTTCGCCAGCCGCGCCATCTGATTATTTACGCCGATACGCGCCGGATCGGCAATCGGCGTAAATAAAGCCAGCAGCACTGCCAGCACCAAAAAGGAAGCCCACACGTTGACGACGCTGACTAGTAGCAGCCACGTGTCGTACTGATACGCAGCCCACAAATAACCAATGGCGTAGAACGCCGCCACCAGCAGGCAAGCCGCAGCGATCACCCGGTCCGACGTCCAGCCATATTGCGCTACCCGCAGTCCCAGCGCGTAGACGCCGACCGCGATCACCGGCAGGATCAAGATTGCCGCCGTGCGCGCCCCCACGCGCAACGGCAAGGCCACTACCGCCTCGCCATTCTGGAACGCCGCGTTGATTAGCACCAGCAGCACCGCCGCAGCCGTCAACAGCACCGAAGTGGCGTGGCGCGTCTCCCATAGCGCCGTCAAACCGGTGAATGGCAGCGCGCAAAGGAAGCCCGTCACCAGCACCACGGCCACCGGCAAAATCCACGACATCAGCACCAGCAGCAAGGTACGGATGCCGCGCACGATAGCAGGCCGCACGTCCGTCACGTGCAGGGCGCAGGAGAAGGCGGTGCAAATCACCGGCACATTGAACCAGGATTCCTGCAGCAGCTTGCGCAGGAATTCCAGCTTCACCAGCATGAACAACTCCGCGCCCATGAACAGCACGACGAACAGCAAGCCGACGAAGAACGCTGAAAACAACAGTTGTATAGCCAGCTTCCATGCCGTTTCGAAGTAGGTGTTGTAACTGGCGATGCGCCGGCCCTCCTGCGTACCGGCCAGCACCAGGGTATGCGCGATGAAAAAAAACACGACGCTGAAAAACACCAGCAGTTCCGACGGCGAGTAAAACGGCTTCTGCTCCCAGTTGTTCAGCAAGGGATGCGAATTCATGCCGCGCCACGCGTCATGGAACGACAGGAGCAGCAACACAGCCAGCGCCACCATCAGCCAGACCGCCGCCTGGCTCGGCTTGAGGTGGCCAAGACTGGAGATCAGCAGCACCGGCAGTATCAGCAGCACCATCATCAACGGCACCATCACATATGGCGCGGTGGCAGGCCACACCAGGTCACGGGCGGCGGCGTACAGCCAATACAGCAGCAGTCCCTGAACCAGCCCAATGGCCAGCCGCGCCGCCATCACCTTGCGGCTGACTTGCGTCTCCAGTGCGATCTCGTTTGTCTCCATTGTCCCGTCCACGGTTGCCTATTCAATTATTTTAATAATTTAGCATGGATGACCGTGCAGGCGTGGAGGCGCTATAATCAAAGACTATGAATCCACTTCTCGACAAGCTTCATCCCTACCCGTTCGAAAAACTGCGTCTGCTGTTTGAGCAAGTCACTGCCAGCCCTCAGCACAAGGCCATTAGTCTGGGCATGGGAGAACCAAAGCATCCTACGCCACAATTCATCGAGCAGGCGCTAATCGACAATGTCGACGGCCTCGCCATCTACCCGACCACCATAGGCTCGCCGGAGATGCGCAACGCCATCGCCGCCTGGCTGGAACGCCGCTACAACCTGCCGAAACTGAATCCGGCCACACAGGTGCTGCCGGTGAACGGTTCGCGCGAAGCACTATTCGCGCTGGCGCAGGCGGTGATCGACAAGGATGCCAAGTCGATCGTGGTCAGCCCGAATCCGTTCTACCAGATCTACGAAGGCGCGGCCTACCTGGCTGGCGCCGAGCCGTACTTCGTCAACTCCGACCCGGCCCGTAATTTCGGCTGCGACTACGACAGCATTCCGGAAGAAGTCTGGAAGCGTGTTGCTTTGCTGTTCGTCTGCTCGCCGGGCAATCCGACCGGCGCGGTACTGTCGCTGACTGACTGGGAACATTTGTTCGCCCTGTCGGAGCGCTACAACTTCGTGATCGCCGCCGACGAGTGCTACTCCGAGATTTATCACGGCGAGCAGCCGCCGCTGGGCGCGATGGAAGCAGCCCACCAGCTGGGCCTCGCCACCATCGAGCGTCCTTACGCGCGCCTGGTCGTGTTCAGCAGCCTGTCCAAGCGCTCCAACGTGCCGGGCATGCGCTCGGGCTTCGTGGCCGGCGATGCCGAAGTACTGAAGAAATTCCTGTTGTACCGCACCTATCACGGCGGCGCCATGAGCCTCTCCGTGCAAGCTGCGTCGATCGCGGCCTGGAACGACGAAACCCATGTCGAACAAAACCGCGAACAATACCGCGCCAAGTTCAACGCCATCACTCCGCTACTGAAGGAAGTGCTGGACGTGGAACTCCCGGACGCCGGTTTCTACCTGTGGGCCGACGTCAGCCGCACCGGCCTGTCGGACACCGAATTCGCCCAGCGCCTGTACGCCGAATATAATGTCACCGTACTGCCGGGTAGCTATCTGGCGCGCGAAGCGCACGGCATCAACCCTGGCCGCAACCGCATCCGCATGGCGCTGGTCGCCGAAACGGCGGAAGGCCTGGAAGCCGCGCAGCGCATCGTCCAATTCTGCAAATCCCTTAACAAATAAGATTGAGTTAATCATGAGCCAACAACTGCAACAGATCATCGACCAGGCATGGGAAGACCGCGCCAACATCAACCCAGCCAACGGTTCGGCTGAACTGCGCGACGCCGTCAACCACGTGCTGGCAGGCCTGGACGCAGGCACCATCCGCGTGGCCGACAAAGCCACCGGCACCTGGGTTGTCAACCAGTGGGTCAAGAAGGCCGTGCTGCTGTCGTTCCGCCTGGAGAACAACGTGGTCCTGCCATCGGATGGCACCATGCAGTTCTACGACAAGGTTCCAACCAAGTTCGCCAACTACACCGCTGAAGATTTCGCCAAGGGCGGCTTCCGCGTGGTGCCGCCAGCTGTGGCGCGCCGTGGCTCCTTCATCGCCAAGAACGTGGTGCTGATGCCTTCCTACGTCAACATCGGCGCTTACGTCGATGAAGGCGCAATGGTAGACACCTGGGCCACCGTTGGTTCGTGCGCGCAGATCGGCAAGAACGTCCACCTGTCGGGCGGCGTGGGCATCGGCGGCGTGCTGGAACCGATGCAAGCCAATCCAACCATCATCGAAGACAACTGCTTCATCGGCGCGCGTTCGGAAATCGTTGAAGGCGTGATCGTGGAAGAGAACTCGGTGATCTCGATGGGCGTGTACATCGGCCAGTCGACCAAGATCTACGACCGCACCACCGGCGAAATCACCTACGGCCGCGTGCCATCGGGTTCGGTCGTGGTATCGGGCTCGCTGCCTTCGGACGACGGCAAGTACTCGCTGTACTGCGCGGTGATCGTCAAGCGCGTCGATGCACAGACCCGCTCAAAAACCGGCATCAACGAACTGCTGCGCGGTATCTAAAGTGATTTAAACCGGAGACTCACCATGGCCATGGACCGCCTGTTCCAACTCATGAAGGAAAAAAACGCGTCGGACATGTTCTTCGCGGTGAACTCTCCGGTTCACATCAAAATCAATGGGAACCTGATTCCCATTAACCAGCAAAAGCTGGAACCAGAAAACATTCATGCCCTGCTGGCGGAAATCGCCACGCCGGAGCAGATGGACGAACTGGCCGCCACCAATGAATTAAACATGGGCGTATCGGTGCCTAACCTGGGCCGCTTCCGCCTGTCCGCGTTCAAGCAGCGCGGCAGCATCTCCGCCGTGTTCCGCTTTGTGCCCGCTACCATTCCGCTGCTGGCCGACCTTCAGCTGCCGCCGGTGCTGGCAGACCTGATCATGGAAAAGCGCGGATTGCTGCTGCTGGTGGGTTCCACCGGCTCCGGCAAATCGACCACCATCGCCTCGATGCTGGATCATCGCAACGAACTGCGCTCCGGCCATATCCTGACGCTGGAAGATCCGATCGAGTACCTGTTCCGCAATAAAAAATCCATCGTCAACCAGCGCGAGATCGGCAGCGACGCCAAGGACTTCTACACCGCGCTGCGCAACTCCATGCGCCAGGCGCCGGACTGCATCCTGATCGGCGAAATCCGCGACAAGGAAACCATGGCCGCCGCATTGGCGTACGCACAGTCGGGCCACCTGGTGCTGGCTACGCTGCACGCGAATAACAGCTACAACGCTTTAAACCGCATCATCAGCTTCTACCCGATCGAAAACCGCGCGGCGCTGCTGCAGGATTTGTCGAGCACCGTGAAAGCCATCGTGTCGCAACGGCTGGTCCGCTCGCTCAACGGCGGCACGCGCTCGGCGGCGGTGGAAGTGATGGTTAACACCCGCTACATCGCGGACCTGATCGAGAAAGGCGAAATTGGCCAGATCAAGGAGGCGATGGAAAAGAGCATGTCGCCCGGCTCGCAATCGTTCGAGCAGGCCTTGCTCAAGCTGGTGCAGGATGGCCTGGTCAGCCAGGACGAAGCGCTGGCCAACGCGGATTCCGCTACCAACCTGCTCTGGCTATTGAATAATGGCCCGGACAGCAAACTCGCCAAGGCCGACGAGCCGGAAGCCCCCAAGGCCTCGCCCAGCGAGGCCTCGTTCACCGAGTTCACGCTCAATACTTAAACTCAAGCGATTATGCCGCCGCCATCCACCAGCACCGTGGAGCCAGTGGCATATGGCGTGGTGACCAGATAGACGACGGCGTTGGCCAAGTCTTCCGGCTGCCCGATGCGCTGCGCAGGCAACCGCGATGCGACGGCGTCAAACTTGGCCGTGCGCGCCTCATCGCTGCCGCCCCACATCGGCGTGGCGACCATCCCCGGCGACACCGTATTCACGCGCACCGGCGACAGCTCCAGCGCCAGCCCGCGTCCCAGCGATTCCAGCGCTGCATTGATCGCGCCTTGCAGCACCGAGGTCTTACTAGGGCGATTGGCCAGGAAGCCCGACACCAGCGTCAACGAACCGCCAGCCGCGATTTTGACGGCGCGCGCCACACGGTACGAGCCCCAGAACTTGCTGTTCATGGCCGCATACGCATCCACCAGCGGCAGCTGACGCACCGGCCCGGACGCCGTCTGCGCCGCCGAGATCACCACATGATCGTATTCCCCCTGCGCAGCGAAGAACGCTTCGACGGCGGCATCGTTCGAGGTATCCAGAACAGCAGTGCGCACCGCACCACCCAGCCGCTCCGCCGCTGCCTGCAATTTGGCCGGATCACGCGAGGCGATTGTCACCTCTGCGCCCAGCGCTGCCAGCGCTTGCGCCGATGCTTCGCCAATGCCGGAACTGCCGCCAACAACCAGTACTTTTTTGCCTTCGAGTTTGCTCATGATGATTCTCCTGAATTAAATGGTTTCGGTTTCACGTAAGGTGTTCGTGCTGCCTGCTGCAAAGCGTGCTATGTCATCCTTGCGCATGAAAACTACGCCGGGGTGCGATTTCGCCCACTTTCGGGAATGGGCTGTCGGTACCCTTCGGTGGCTGGCCGCCCGCCTCGAACTGCATGGAAATCGAAATCGCCAGCCGCGCATTACCGGGCCAGAAATCGCCGGCCTGGCCCAGGAATTGACGGCGCGCGCTGCTCGCCGGTTCGGCGGATAACTTCATCATCTCTCCTTCAGCAATAGTTGGGTAGTCGATGTAGCTATAATAGGAGCCTGCAACTCGCAGAAATAGCCTCTTTTGGGTTATACATATTTTCCATTTCGCGAATAATCAACCACCATGATTGACGACCTGCCCGCCCTATCCGCCTTTGCACGCATCGTCAGCGCGGGCAGCATGTCGGCCGCTGCGCGTGAGCTGGACCTGCCGCTATCGGTCATTAGCAAGCGCATGGCGCAGTTGGAGAAAAGCCTCGGCGTCCGGCTGCTGCAACGGACCACGCGCCGCCAGGCGCTGACCGAAGAAGGTACCCTGTTCCACGCGCGCGTGCTGCGCATCCTCGACGAAATCGAACAAGCGGAAACACTGCTGTCTAGCAGCCGGCGCGAGATCAGCGGTTTGCTACGTGTGACCGCGCCGGGAGAATTCGGCCGCCAGCACATCGTTCCGATTGTGGCGGACTTCCAGCGCCAGCACCCGCAACTGGCGATACAACTGGACTTGAGCGACGCGGTACTCAACCTGCTGGAAAGCGGCCACGATCTGGCCATCCGCTTCGGCAGCCTGGAAGATTCCACACTGGTGGCGCGCCGGTTGGCGCCCAACTATCGCGTGGCCTGTGCTGCGCCGGCCTATCTGGCGCAATACGGCACACCCTCGCATCCAGCGGAACTGGCGCAGCACCGCTGCATCCTGATCGGCGAACAGCGCCGCGCAGAATGGCGATTCCATGGCGAAGAACAGGTGGCGGTGCGCGTGAACGGCGCCCTGATTACCAACGATGGCCAGGCGGCGCATGCCTTGGCGCTGCAAGCCGCAGGCATCGTAGTCAAATCGATCTGGGACGTGGGCGACGACATCCTCGCCGGGCGCTTGCAGCGCGTGCTGCCCGCCCATTCGATGACGACCGCGCCGCTGCAGGCCATCTTCCCGCACAGCCAGAACCTGGCGCCACGCGTGCGCGCCTTCATCGACTATCTGCAGGCCAGGCTACAACAGGCCTGGCGCTGGGATGCTTAGTGGCCGCCATCAGTGGTGAAGCCCCTCCGGCGTGGTATCCTATCGGGTCTAACTTTCCCGACTTATCATGACCATTACTGTCTACGGTATCCCGAACTGCGATACCGTCAAAAAAGCACGTACCTGGCTGGCCGACCAGCAGCAGGATTTTGTTTTCCACGATTTTAAAAAGCAGGGCCTCTCGCGCGACATCGTCGCAGGCTGGCTTAAACATCTGTCGCGCGATGTACTGGTGAACCGCAAGGGCACCACTTGGCGCGCCCTGTCCGATGAACGCAAGGCGTCCATCGTTGACGACGAAGCGGCCATCGCCCTGATGCTGGAAAATCCATCCGTGATCAAGCGCCCGGTGCTGGACAAGAGCGGCACCTTCGCAGTCGGCTTCTCCGACGCGCAGTACCAACAAATTTTCAATAGCTGATATGACTCCATCCAAGACCCTGGCGCTGACCGAAAAGCTGATCTCCCTGTCCTCCGTAACGCCGGACGACAAAGGCTGCCAGCAGCACCTGATCGACATCCTGACCCCGCTGGGCTTCGTCTGCGAAACCATCGCATCGAACGGCGTGACCAATCTGTGGGCGCGCCGTGGCACCACTTCGCCGGTGATGGTATTTGCGGGCCACACCGACGTGGTGCCGACCGGCCCAGTCGAACAATGGCGCTCGCAGCCCTTCACGCCTACGCACCGCGACGGCAAGCTCTATGGCCGCGGCGCAGCCGACATGAAAACCTCGATCGCCGCTTTCGTCGTGGCCTGCGAAGAGTTCATCGCCAAGCACGCCGACCACAAAGGTTCGATCGCTTTCCTGATCACCAGCGATGAAGAAGGTCCGGCCACCGACGGTACCGTCATCGTCTGCAATATGCTGAAAGAGCGCGGCGAAACGCTGGACTACTGCATCGTCGGCGAACCGACTTCGGACGAAACGCTGGGCGACATGATCAAGAACGGCCGTCGCGGCTCACTGTCCGGCAAACTGACGATCAAAGGGGTACAAGGCCACATCGCCTACCCACAGCTGGCCAAGAACCCGATCCACCTCGGCGCGCCAGCGCTGGCCGAACTGGCAGCGGAAGTATGGGACCACGGCAACGAGTACTACCTGCCTACCTCGTGGCAGATGTCGAACATTAACGCCGGCACTGGCGCCAACAACGTCATTCCGGGCGAGATGGTCGTTGACTTCAACTTCCGCTTCTCCACCGCCAGCACGCACGAAGACCTGAAGCGCCGCGTGCACGCCATCCTGGACAAGCACAATTTGCACTACGACCTGAAATGGGCGCTGAGCGGCCTGCCGTTCCTGACCCCGCGCGGCACGCTGAGCGATGCGCTGTCGTCGGCGATCAAATCGGAAACCGGCGTGGACACCGAACTGTCGACCACCGGCGGCACCTCGGACGGCCGCTTTATCGCGCAGATCTGCCCGCAAGTGATAGAATTCGGCCCCCCGAATGCCAGCATTCACAAGATCGATGAGCATATCGAACTGCGTTTCGTCGATCCGCTGAAGAATATTTATCGCCGCACGCTGGAAAACCTGCTCACATAATAAAAGCCATGACCACCACTCCATTCACCACGCCGCGCGACCTGTTGCGCTACGCCGTCACCCGCTTCAACACTGCCCAGCTGTTCTTCGGCCACGGCAGCGCGGAAGCGTTTGACGAAGCAGCTTACCTGATCCTGCACACGCTCAAGCTGCCGCTGGACCGCCTCGATCCATTCCTCGATGCGAAGCTGCTGCCGGAAGAAGTGGCGGCGGTGATGGCCGTGATTAGCCGCCGCACCGACGAACGCGTGCCGGCGGCCTACATCACCAACGAGGCGTGGCTGGGCTCTTATCGCTTCTACGTGGACGAGCGTACCATCGTGCCGCGCTCCTTCATCGCTGAACTGATTCCTGAGTACTTCGCGCCGTGGGTCAACGAGCCTGAGAACGTGGCCAACATCCTCGAACTGTGCACGGGCTCCGGCTGCCTCGCCATCATGATGGCGGACGCCTTCCCGGATGCGGCGGTGGATGCGGTCGACATTTCGGCCGACGCGTTGGAAGTCGCCAAGCGCAACGTGGCCACCTACGAACTGGAAAACCGCCTGACGCTGATCCAGTCCGACCTGTACGCCAATGTGCCGAACAAGAAGTATGACCTGATCATCACCAACCCGCCGTACGTGAACTCGTCCTCGATGAGCAAACTGCCGATGGAATACCGCGCCGAGCCTGAGCTGGCACTGGATGGTGGCAAGGACGGCATGGACCTGGTGCGCCGCATCGTGGCCGGTGCTGCTGAACGCCTGACCGACGACGGTATCCTGATCGTCGAAATCGGCAATGAAAAAGAATTCGCTGAAGCTGCATTCGGTGAAATGGGCCTGACCTGGCTCACCACCAGCAACGGCGACGACATGGTCTTCCTGCTGACGGCCGACCAACTGAAACTGTAAACTATGATTCGCTTCAACCAAGTAAGCCTGATGCGCGGCGTGAAGCCGCTGCTGGAACAAGTCGACGTTACCCTCAACCCGGGCGACAAAATCGGTTTGATCGGCGCCAATGGCGCCGGCAAATCCAGCCTGTTCGCGATGATGCGCAACGAGCTGCATCCAGACGCCGGCGATATCGACTTCCCGGCTAAATGGCGCGTCGCTTACGTGGCGCAGGAAACCCCGCCGCTGGAACGCGCTGCCCTCGATTACGCTATCGACGGCGACGTCAATCTGCGCAAGCTGGAAGCCGAATTGGCACGCCTGGAATCCGAGCCGGAATCCAACGAGAACGGCATCGCCATGGGCGAAATCTACAGCGCGCTGGCCGACGCTGACGCCTACACCGTGCAGTCGCGCGGTGAACAGCTGCTGCTGGGTCTTGGCTTCTCGCTCGACCAGATGCAGCAGCCGGTGGCCAGCTTCTCGGGTGGCTGGCGTATGCGCCTGAATCTGGCGCAAGCGCTGATGTGCCCTTCCGATCTGCTGCTGCTCGATGAACCGACCAACCACTTGGATCTGGACGCCATCATCTGGCTGGAAGACTGGCTGAAACGCTACACCGGCACGCTGCTCATCATCTCCCACGATCGCGACTTCCTCGACGAAATCGTCAACGTTGTGGTGCACATCGACGAGCGCAAACTGAAGCGCTACTCGGGTAACTACTCGGCGTTTGAGCGCCAACGCGCAGCGCAGATGATTCTTGCCGCCGGCGCACTGGAAAAGCAGCAGCGCAAGCGCGCCCACCTGGAATCCTTCGTCAACCGCTTCAAGGCACAGGCCTCCAAAGCGCGTCAGGCACAGAGCCGTATGAAGGCACTGGCCAAGATGGAAGAACTGGCGCCGTTGCGCGCCGCCGCCGAATTCTCGTTTGAATTCCGTGAACCGCTGAACGCACCTAACCCGCTGCTGGTGATGGAAGACGTCAACGCCGGCTACCGTAGCGAAGACGAAAAAACTGGCGACATCTCCGAGAAAACCATCGTCCGCGACATCAACTTCTCGCTGCAAATCGGCCAGCGTATCGGCCTGCTGGGCATTAACGGCGCCGGTAAGTCGACGCTGATCAAAACCATCGCCGGCGAATTGATGCCGCTGACCGGTGAATCAACCACCGGCAAAGGGCTGAACATCGGCTACTTCGCCCAGCACCAGGTGGAGATGCTGCGTCACGACGAATCGCCGCTGTGGCACTTGGCGAAGATTGCGCCGACCACGCGCGAGCAGGAACTGCGCAACTTCCTCGGTGGCTTCAACTTCCCTGGCACCATGGTCACCAGCTCGATCGCGCCGTTCTCCGGTGGCGAGAAGGCGCGCCTGGCACTGGCACTGATCGTGTGGCAGCGCCCTAACCTGCTGCTGCTTGATGAACCAACCAATCACCTGGATCTGGAAACCCGCGAGGCACTGACCGAAGCGCTGGCGCAGTTTGAAGGCACGCTGGTGGTGGTATCGCACGATCGCCACCTGCTGCGCGCAACCACCGACCAATTCATCATCGTTGCCGACGGCAAGCTGCAACCGTTCGACGGCGACCTGGATGACTACAAGGATTGGCTGTTCCAGACCAAGCTGGGTAAGGGCACCGACGTGCTGCCGGCTGCGGGCAAAGAGAACAAGACGGCGTTCCCGGTGCAGTCGCCGGTCGCGCCGCCCAAGCCTGCAGCGCCTGCGCCGCAGCTAAGCAAAGAGCAGAAACGCAAAGAAGCAGAAGATCGCCAGCGCTTGTCCGCAGAGCGCAAGCCGATTGAGCAGAAGATCAAGAAGCTGGACGAGCAGATCGCCAAGCTGACGGCGAAGAAGGCCGACGTCGATGCCCAGTTGGGCGAAGAGTCGATCTACGACGCCGCCAACAAGGCCAAGCTGAAACAGCTACTGGCTGACCAGACTTCCATCACCAAGGATTTGAGTGATCTGGAAGGCGAGTGGCTGGAATTGCAGGAGCAGCTGGAAGCACTGGGTTAAACCTAAGCCGCCTGCCGGGCGCCGAACTGCACTTTGCGGATCGACATCAGCTTATCGATGTCGACCACGATCAGGCGGCGTCCATCCAGTTCACCAAGGCCGGTCAGGTAATCAACTGCGCCAGCGCCGGCAATCGGCTGGATCTGTTCCGGCTTGAGCGCTACGATATCCGTCACTCCATCCACCACCATCCCCATCACGCAGCTGGACAGCTTGAGGATGATCACATCCGTCAGCGGATCATGCTGCGGCGGGCGCGGACCGAAGGCGATGCGCATGTCGACAATCGGCATAATCACCCCGCGCGATACCACCACGCCGGTGACAATTTCCCCATCCGACGAAAAGCGCTCCAATGCCTGCAAGGGCCGCAGCTCCTGCACCTTATTGAAATCCAGCGCGTAATCGAGTCCGCCGAGCCTGAAAACCAGATACTGGCGCGCCTCGCCGGCGGCGGCTTGCGTTATCGAAGAAGACATGATGATCCTTTCGTTCGGGGAACAGCAAGTGCCATCCTAACCGCGCGATCGCCCGCAGGCGTTGAGGCGCATCAAGCTAACCCGGCGCAAGCCGCATGTTTGCTACAATCGCCACATGAACATCATCCATCCGCACGACGTCGAATTCATCGCCATCCGCGCCCAGGGGCCGGGCGGGCAGAATGTGAACAAGGTGTCCAACGCCATTCATGCGCGCTTCGACATCGGCGCTTCGTCGCTGCCCGACTATATCAAGGAGCGCCTGCTGGCCTTGCGCGACAGCCGCATTACGCGTGAAGGCGTGGTGGTGCTAAAGGCACAGCAATCGCGCAGCCTTGAGGCGAACAAAGAGGATGCCTTACGCCGCTTGCAGGAGATGGTGGATGGCGTGTCCGTATTGCCGCCCATCCGCCGCGCCACCAAGCCGACCTATAGCTCGCAGCGCCGTCGCCTTGACGGCAAAGCCAAGGATGGCGAACGCAAACAGATGCGCGGCAAAGTCACATTCTGAACAACTGGTGCACGCCCAGCGCCAATAACGCGATGAAGAAGCAGCGGCGGAACACGGCCGGCGGCATGCGGTCGCGCAGCCACTGGCCGAGCTGCATGCCGGCGACGGCCGGGATCAGCGCCAACAAGGAGTTGCCTGCCGCCGCTGCGTGCCATTCGCCGCGCACCGTCAGCATCACCGCCAGCGCCAGCGTGGCAACGGTGAAGGCCATGCCCATGGCCTGTATCAAGTCATCATTGCCCAGGTTGAGCGCTTGCAGATAAGGAGCGACTGGCATCACGAACACGCCGGTGACGCCGGCCATGACACCAGTGGCAGCACCGGCCAGCGGTCCCGCCCAGCGCTCGGCCGATGGCGCGACGCGCATGCGCCAGCCCGTGAGTCCCAGCACGCCATAGCCCACCAGCGCCAACCCAAGCACTGCACCGCTCCACGCCGCAGCGCCCAGCAGTGGCGCGCACGCCGTGCCGGCGCAAACCGCCAACAGCAGCCAGCGAAAGCGCAGCAAGAGCGGATATAACGCCGGTCCGGTTGCCAGTTGCCATACATTCGTCACAGACGAAGGCACGATCAGCAGCGCGGCGGCTTCCAGCGGCGACATGCGCAGAGTAAGCAAGGCCACAGCCACGGTCGGCAAGCCCATGCCGGTGACGCCTTTAACAACACCGGCCAGTACGAAAACTGCAGCAATAAATAAGGTATCCATGCCTGCCATTGTGCCGCGCCGGACGGCGGCTGAATATCTGGAATATACTGAGCCAGACTTCGGATAAAACATAGGCTATGCGCTTCGACCTGACCGACCTCCAGCTATTCGTCCACATCGCCGAAAGCGGCAGCATCACAGCTGGTGCAGCGCTGGCGCATCTGGCGCTGCCCTCTGCCAGCGCGCGCGTGCGCGGCATGGAGGAAGCGCTCAACGTGCCGCTACTCCAGCGCGGACGACGCGGTGCCGAGCCAACCGAGGCCGGACGCGCACTATTGCAGCACGCCCGCATCGTGCTGCGGCAGGTGGAAGACATGCACGCCGAACTGGCGCAATTTGCCGGCGGCCTCAAAGGACAGGTGCGCCTGCTGTGCAACACCTCCGCCATGACCGAGTTTTTGCCGGATGCGCTGGCAGCCTTCCTGGCCGCGCATCCGCAACTGAGCATCAATCTCGAAGAGCGCCTGAGCCACGATATCGTGCAGGCAGTTGCCGATGGCGCGGCGGACATCGGCATCATCACGGACGCAGCAGACCGCGCGGCGCTGCAAACCTTCCCCTTCCGCGACGATCCACTAGTACTGGTCATGGTGCGCAACCATCCGCTGGCGAAGACGCTGGGCCACAAACGCCACATGGGGTTTGCCGCTGCGCTGGACCACGACTTTATCGGCCTCGCCGGCGACAGCGCCTTGCAACAGTACACCGCAGGACAAGCAGCGCGACTGGGACGGCGCATGCATTGCAAAATCCGGCTGCGCAGCTTTGAAGCCATCTGCCGCATGGTGGCCAGCGGCGCGGGCGTGGCCATCCTGCCTGAAACGGCAGCGCGCCGCAGTCCTGACGACCTGCGCATCGTAAAGTTGAGCGATGATTGGGCCGACCGAAAACTGCTGATCTGCGTGCGCGACGAAGCCACCCTCCCCGGCTACGCGCGCGAACTGGTCGCAACGCTTCGCAGCGACTAATCCGCTAAATACGGCGCCCAGTTGATCGGGCCTATGTGGCCGCTGTGCAGTACGGTCATACCCGGCACGGCGGTGCGTACCTTGGCTTTGACTTCTTTGGCCGGCCGGTCGTAGGGCGGCGGTTCGCCTGGCACGAAGGTCATGGTCCGCAGCAGCACGTCGCCGGTCAGTAGCTCCACTACGCAACGCGCACCACGCTGAACGGCGCTCTTCTGGCGCTGCACCTGGTTGACCTCTTCCTGCGCCTGCTCCTGCTGCACCTGCGCCGCTTTCACCTTCAGCGAAATCTTCGCCACCTGCCGCAGCGATGGGCCGACGCTTTCCGCCATCTTGTGGAATAGCGGCTCCTGCTCCGGCGTCAGCGTCACTTCGCGCTTGCGTACGCGCGTGGCCAGCGTCAGGTAGTTACGGACTTCGGTCTGGCTGGTGATGGCGTCCATCTCCGCCTTGCGCACGTCGGCTTCGCGCGCGGCCTGCTGCACTTTCGGCTGCAGTTCAGCGATCTTCTTGTCGAACTTGGAGGTATCCGGCACCAGCGCGTACAACAGCATCTCGTTCTGCTTGCGCGGCCCGGCGTGCACGATTTCGATTTTGCGCGCGGCGATGGCGCAGCCTTCGGCCACTTTGATCACCACTTCCTCGGCGATGATCTCGCAGTTGCTGGCCTCCCCGATCACCACGCGGGTGCCGGTGATGATGCAGCTTTCAGCGCGCGCCAGCGCGATCTCACCGCGCTTGGTCTGCAGCACCGCGCCCGAGGCCACGCCCTGCACGCGGATTGCGCCGTCGGCATTGGTGGCCGAGCCGCCCATCAGATTTTTACTCAGCACGATGTCGCCGCCACGCGAGATGATGTTCCCGAACACGTCGCCGTGAATGGTGATGTTGCCGCCTTCGACCGAGCGCTGTTCCTGCACGTCGCCGAATTCTTCATACTCGCCGGTGAGCTGCAGGTTGCCCGTGGTGCGTGCACTCACGCCTTCGCGGCTGATAATCTTCGGCCCGATCGACAAGCGCTTGCTGCCTGAGTCCACGCTCAAAAAACCTTCGACCGCCGACACCAAAAACTCGCTGCCGCGCAGATTCTCAATCACCGTGCCCTCGCCGGCCACGCTGGCCAGCTCAATATCCTTGGGCACCGGCGGCTCCAGCACAAGGCCAGACAATTCATAACCGCGAACACCCGGCGTACGCGGCACCTTGCGCAGCAGTTTGACGTTGGGCTTCACCTGCGGGAAGCGGTTCTGGAAGGTTTGCCAATCGAGCTTGCCGTCGGCCTTCTCCAGCGGCGCATTGCTGCGGTGGATATCCTGCGACACTTCAACGATGGTAGCGTCCTTGCCCGGCGTAGCGTTCAAGCGCCGCGCCACGATCAGGCGCGATAGCCGCCCCGTGCCGATCACATCGCGCACCGCCGGCGCATCGATGCCAAAGCGGATGCCCTTGACCCACATGTCGGAGACGAATTCGTCGAAGTTCAAGCGCGCCGGCTGCGGCGGCATATCGGGCACCTCAAAGAACACCGGCTCGAAGTAGTACTCCGCTTCGCCGTTGATGATCTTGACGGTTTTGTAGAGCGCGCGCCGCGCCGCATGGAATGGCTCGATGCTATCGGCAAAGCGCAGCAGGGGCTTGTCGCGCAGGCTGTCCGGCAAATCGGGCCCCACGTTGTACAGCATCTTGCTGAACACCGCATAATCGAGACCGACAAAAAAGGCGCTGCTCAGGAAGATCTGGCTGACCGCCGACAAGCAAGCCACTGCCGCGGCATCGGCTGCAAAGTAGATGCCGTCCGCCCGCTTGACGATCGCTGCAGGCAGATCGCCTTCCGCAGTTTGTTCCAGCGCCGTAGCGTCGTCTGACACAGTGCAATCCCCAGGAAGATGTACGTCGGGCCGATCCGGCCCTTCACTTTTTGATGTTAGTCCAAGATTAGCATGTTACGCACTGCTTGCGCCAGCCGCTTCAAGCGGGCGCGAACCGCTGGCGCGGATTCAAATGCCAGTCCAGCGAACCCACGCCTTCCGCAAACAGCAATTCACCGCCAGTCGGCGTGCCGCGCAAACGCTGCTTGAGATCCTTGGGCGGCAACGCGCGCATGACTGCAGTGTCGCCGGCGAACGGCATGGTGCGCACGATTGTCTCGCCGCTGACCATGTGCAGGCCGCAGCGCGAGATGCCGGCTGCTTCCACCTTTTGCTCGATCACGCGCGCCAGCCGGTCCTGCAGCAGTTTGTGCTGCGTCTGGCCGACTTGCAAATCCTGCTGCAGCTTGTGCAGCACCTTGATCTCCTCCGCCACCGCGCCGGCGATCTTGCGCAGGTGCTGGCCTTGTTCCGGCGTCAGCACCAGTTCCTGCGTGCGCAGCTTGGAGGCCAGCGCGAGGTAGCGGCGCACATCGGGCAATGTAGACAGGCGCGTGATCTCTTCCTGGCTGGCGACATTCGCCTGCGCAAACGCAGCCACGCGCTGCTCCAGTTCTTCGATCTCCTGATCGAACTGCGTCACGTCTTTCACCAACACGTAGATCAGCATTTCGGCACGGCGGCGCGGACCGGCGCTCTCCACTTCCACGTTGCGGCCTGCGACTGCACAGCCCTCGGCCACCTCGATGAAGACCTCATCGGCGATGATCTCGCAGTTGGATGCCTCCACCAATTTCACACTGGTGCCGGAGATAACGCAGTTCTCGGCGCGATTGATGGTGACGGCGCCGTTAGCCGCGTAAATCACAGCATTCGACGCCACGCCAGCGATGTTGATACTGCCGGCCGTGTTATGCACGCTGCCGCTGACCAGGTTCTTATCCAGCACCACCGTGCCGCCGCGCGAACTGATATTGCCGTAGACATTACCGTGCACCGTGATGTCGCTGCCGGTGACTTCGCGCTGCTCCTGCACGTCGCCATATTCTTCATACGCGCCGGCCAGCTGCAAGTTGCCGGTAGTGCGGCCGCTCACGCCTTCCAGGCTGATGATCTTGTCGTTGATGGAGATGCGGTTCGACTTGGAGTCCACGCTGAGAAAGCCTTCGCGCGTGGAGACCAGGTATTCGCCGTCTTCAAACATCTTCGCTTCCGTGCCTTCGCCAGCCAGGAAGCGCAGCGTCAAATCTTTGGGCGGCTCGGGATCGGTCTTGCGGCCTGCAAGATCAAAGCCAGGCAGGCCAGGTATCGGCGGCAGCTTTTTCAGCAGCTGCATATTCGCCTTGATTTGCGGGAAGCGGTTCTGGAAGCTTTGCAGATCGATGCGGCCGTCCGCGCGCGCCTTGGGTGCATCGCTGCGGTGCAGGTCCGACGACACCTCCACCACCGTCGCATCTTGCCCTTTTTCCGGATCAAGATCGGTAGCAAAGGTGATGCGATCAGGTTTGGTCGACGTCATGGCCGCCTTCACAGCCGCCACGTCGATGCCGAAGCGAATACCCTTGTTCCACATGTCGGCGATGAATTCGTCGATGTCGAGATACACCGGACGTTCGGGGATCACGGTGCCATCCGGCAGCGTCATCTCTTCCTGGTACAGCTGCTGAAAATAGTATTCGGCGTAGGAGAGACTCATCTTCGGCGACTTGTACAGCGCCAGACGGTTGCCGTCGAAAACGCGCACATCGTCGGCAAGGCGCAGCGACTGCTGGCCGGGAGCGAGCGCCGGGCCCACATCGTACAAAGCTTTCAGCAGTGCTGGATAACTGAGGCCGACAAAATACCAGCCTGACTGGAACACGTGCGTTATCGCGGCGACCAGCGATGGTTTGCTCATGCCCAAATCAATGTAAATTCCGTCCGCCAGCTTTCCCAAACCAATAGGCAAGCCGGGACCGGAAGCTTCTGGCTCCTGGCCGGCGGCTAGCGCTGCGGATGCAACGTCTTGAACCACGGTCTTCCTCCAAACGGCACGCTCGGGCCGGAAGGCGTTGCGTGTGATTAATTTATCTTACACGCAGACCATGAAAAAAGAAGGAAAATTGATGCCGAAAACGGCACAACTGTGAAGTTATTGATACACATCAATACAATTTAAATATTAATTATATTGTTTTGATATGTTTAATTGCCTGGCAATTAACGACGTGGCGGGTTGGCGTACAGATCCTGGCCCACTTCGTTGATCTGGCGCCGCAGGTCGCGGCGTTCGTCCGGCGTCATGCGGCCGACGCGGCGGTTCATTTCCGCATTGCGGCTGGCTTCCTGCATGGCGCGGCGCTGTTCTTCCGCGCGTGCTTCGTAGCTGCGCGGATCCATCTGGCGATTGTCGTTGGCGGCCGGGCGCTGCTCACTGCGCGCGCCCTGCTGCTGTTGATTCTGCTGCGGCGCTTCGCGGCGCGGACCATCGCCGCCATCCGCATGGGCCAGCGCGGCACAACAGGCCAGCACGGAAGCCGAGAAAAATCGAACGCAAAAAGATGCGCTAGCTGCCGCAGATATTTTTTTGTGATCGATGAACATGGCGTTCCTAAGGAGCTGAATCTATGCCCGCAGTGTATGATGCTTTGACCGAGGGGGTAAGGCTAATTGGGTAAAGTTTGTAATAATTTGTAATGGGTTGTCCCGTGCGCGTTTTCGCAGGACGATTATGACGTTACCATAGCAACATGAATAAGACAAATCTGGCTGACAAATGACTAGTACACCGACAGAATCCAGCAACAACACCGCCAGCTCGAACGGCCACGCCGCCAAGATCATGGTGGTCGACGACGACGTGCGCCTGCGCGACCTGCTGCGCCGCTACCTCACAGAACAAGGCTTTAACGTCTTCACCGCCGAAAGCGCGACCGCCATGAACAAGCTGTGGCTGCGCGAGCGCTACGACCTGCTGGTGCTGGACCTGATGCTGCCAGGCGAAGACGGTCTGTCGATCTGCCGCCGCCTGCGCGGCGCCGGCGATCAGACCCCGATCATCATGCTGACCGCCAAAGGCGAAGACGTGGACCGCATCGTCGGCCTGGAAATGGGCGCGGACGATTACCTGCCGAAGCCCTTCAACCCACGCGAGCTGGTGGCCCGCATCGGCGCCGTGCTGCGTCGCCGCGGCCCGGACGAAATCCCGGGTGCGCCATCGGAAACGCCGCAGACCTTTGAGTTCGGCCAGTTCGTGCTGGACCTGGGCACGCGCACACTGAAGAAAAATGGCGAGACCGTGCCGCTGACCACCGGCGAATTCTCGGTGCTGAAAGTGTTTGCCCGCCATGCGCGCCAGCCGCTGTCGCGCGAGAAGCTGATGGAACTGGCACGCGGCCGCGAATACGAAGTGTTCGACCGCAGCCTGGACGTACAGATTTCGCGCCTGCGCAAACTGATCGAGCCGGATCCATCTAGCCCGCTGTACATCCAGACCGTGTGGGGCCTGGGCTATGTGTTCATCCCGGAGGGTCAGCCTCGCTAATATGAAGTTGCCGTTTCCCTTACGCCTCGCCAGCCTGAAAAGCGGCTTATTCTGGCGCACCTTCTTCCTGCTTGGCGCATTGACCACCACCAGCATGACGGCGTGGGTCGGCATGATCAGCGTGGTGCAGCACGAGCCGCAGGTACAGCAAATCTCCGCGCAGGTGATCTCGGTGGTCACCATCACCCACGCCGCCCTCACTCACTCAGCGCCAGAACTGCGGCGCGAACTGCTGTTCGAGCTGGTGTCGAATGAAGGCATCCGCGTGTTCCCGCTGGAGGAAGACGACAAGGTCGAACCGCCGGCCGACAACGCGCTGATGCCGGATATCGAAAAGCTGGTGAAGGCCAAGCTGGGTGCAGATACGCGCTTCTCGGCCAAGGTGAATGGGGTGGCCGGTTTCTGGGTCAGCTTCAATATCGATGATGACCAGTACTGGCTGATGCTGGAACGCGAACGCATACGCGGCCTGACCGGCATCCAGTGGCTGGGCTGGGCCAGCGTGGTGTCGGTGGTGTCACTGCTGGGCGCCGCCTTTATTTCAAGCCTGATCAATCTTCCACTGCGCCGTTTGACGCAGGCCACGCGCGATTTCGCACAAGGCAAACGCCCGGCGCCGCTGCCGGAAAAAGGCCCGCTCGAAATCATGGAGGCCAACCGCAGCTTCAACCAGATGGTCGACGATCTTCAACAAGTTGAATCCGACCGTGCGGTGATTTTGGCGGGCATCTCGCACGATTTGCGCACGCCGCTGGCGCGCATGCAGCTGGAGGTGGAGATGGCTCACCTGTCGGACGATGCGCGCGAAGGCATGCAGTCCGATATCGGCCAGATGGACGCCATCATCGGCCAGTTCCTCGACTACGCCAAGCCGACCGAGGCTTCCAGCTTTATCAACATCGATATCAGCGAGCTGTTAAGCGATACCGCGCATGAGGCGTCGCGCCTACCGGATGTGCTGATCAACACCGACATCGCACCAGGCGCGCACGCAATGGGCAACGCCACCGACATCAAGCGCGTGATCAATAACCTGATTGAGAACGCGCGCCGCTACGGCAAGACGCCGGGACAGGATCTCACCGAGATTGACATCAAGTGCAGCGTCAAAGGCATGCACACGTCGAAACGCGTGACGATTGAAGTGCAGGATCATGGCGTCGGCGTGCCGCCGGAGCAGATCGAGCAACTGCTCAAGCCTTTCACGCGGCTGGATGCGGCGCGCGGCCAGGCCAACGGCGCAGGCCTGGGCCTGGCCATCGTCGACCGCGTAATGACGCGCCATAATGCCGAGCTGATTGTACGCAACCGCGAAGGCGGCGGCCTGCACATCCAGATCGTGATGAAAGGACTGTGATGCGGTGGGTATTTTTGATTGCCGCCGCTGTCGCCGGCGCAATCCATGCTGCGCCGGCCATGCAAACACGCGAGCCAAGCGCTGAAGAGCGCAACTCTTTCGATGAGTTCTACCGCGAACAAGTGCCGGCGCGCGTCAGCGGCGGTCCGTCGCTGTTCGCCCCTGCCTTCGACATCCAGCGCCGTCGCGGCGAACCGTGGCAAGTCATCGCACGCGTCGATTCCGCACCGCGCCACCATTCGCCAGAACTGTGCCGCCAGGTCCGCACCAGCTATCTGTACGACGCCAAGGCGCCGAAAGGCCAGCGCTGGCAGCAATCAGCCGCCGAGCCGGAATGGTACGTCTGGCTGGCGACACCAAACGTCGTTTGCGCCGCCGCACAGTACACCGTGCGCATGGATCCTGCCGTTGCCAACGCCGACGCCACCGCGCTGCTGCGCCAGCACCGCGAGCTGCTGCTGCGCGCCCGCCTTCTGTTCGCCGGCAATTCTGGCTGCGCGCGCCAACGCGCCCTGACCTTCCGCCTGAGCGCCATCGAGCCGGCGCCGCCATCCAACGGCGCTCCAGCAATGGTGGGCATGGTGTTCGAGAGTGACCGCGACACGCACGTGCGCGTTGCCGTGCGCAAGAGCCGCGGCGAATACGCGGCCTGGAACGTCAACTGCGCTGCTGATTGATCGGATGATCCGGCGCTTCCAGTAGCTTGGTCAACAGCAGCTCGGCCGAACCATAGCCGTACAGCGAATCCGCCTCCAGCCCGTCGGGCTCATACGGGACTGATTCCTCGCGCTCCGAACGGCTCGGGTCCGCATCGGCATACGTCACGCGCCACGCGCGCTTGAGCGCATCGGCGCGGCGCAGGAACTGCGGCACCGGCCACATGGCGGCATCCCACATATCGATTTCGCCCAGCACGCGCCAATGGCCGCTGGCCAGCGCCATGTCACCACAACGCAGCACCTTGACCGCGTCCTGCGGACGCAAGGTATTCAACTCATCCGCCGACGGCAAGCGCGCCAGCTTGGGACCGAACAAATACGCGAGCATGATTTTACTACCGGGCGACAGACGCGCCACCAAACCCCAACCATAGCCGCCGTCCAGCAATGGCACGGCAAACCAGCTCCCCTCTTGATACGACTGCTTCATTCACATCCTTTCAACAGCACCCAGCGGCGCAAGTCCGCAGTGTAGCCACGCCGCGCAAAACACGGCGCACGCCATCGCCGGCAAGGCGTGCGTGACACTTGTGTTACACTGGCGGCTCGCTAGGGGTCCTGGGAACGTCGTTTCCGGGTGAGAGATACCCTTCGTACCTGATCTGGATAATGCCAGCGAAGGAAAGCGCAAATGTGGTTCTCCCCTCCTTTGATGGCTCTCTTCGCGGCTCCCAGCCGAACAAGTAGAGAGCAGATATGTCCACACCAAACTTCGCAGTGTCCGCCATCGCATTGGCGGTTTTACAGATGACTTCCGGCGCCGTGCGCGCTGAAGAAACGAACGCACCTGAGCAGCCGTTGCAGGAAGTCGTCGTTACCGCCGCCAAAACCCGCGCCAGCACGGCCAGCGTGGCCGGCTTCACCAACGCACCGCTGCTGGAAACGCCAGCCTCGGTCAGCGTGCTGACGTCCCAGCAGATGCTGGACCTGCAAATCCGCTCCGTCACCGACGCCGCCAAATTCGACGCTAGCCTGAGTGACGCCTACAACGCCGTCGGCTACGCCGAGCAGTTCTCGATCCGCGGCTTCAAGCTCGATAACGCGTCGAGCTACCGCAAGGACGGCACTGCCATCACCGGCGACACCCAAATCCCGCTGGAGAACAAGGAACGCATCGAAGTACTGAAAGGCTTGTCCGGCCTGCAGGCCGGCGTCAGCGCGCCGGGCGGCATCATCAACTTCGTCACCAAGCGTCCGACCGACACGCCGCTGCGCAGCGTGGTGCTGGAAACCCGTGAACGCGGCACGCTGTACGGCGCCGTCGACCTGGGCGGCCGCTTTGAAGATACCCGCTTCGGCTACCGCATCAACGCCGCCGCTGAACGCCTGCGCTCCTACATCAAGGGCGCGGACGGCAACCGCAAATTCGTCTCCGCCGCTTTCGACTGGCAACTCTCGCCGCAAGCGCTGCTGCAGATCGACGGCGACTATCAGCGCAAATCGCAAATCACCGCGCCGGGCTTCCAGCTGCTGAACAACGCCACCCTGCCGAAGGTTGATGCCGACACCATGCTGAACGACCAGCCGTGGAGCCGCCCGGTGGAAACCACCAGCAGCAACGTCGGCGTGCGTTTCGCCTACCAGTTCTCGCCGGAGTGGAACGCCACCATCAGCGCCAACCAGCACCAGTTCAAGCGCGACGACTACACCGCCTTCCCTTACGGCTGCGGCGATCAGGACCTGTACCCTGGCTTCTGCGGCAATGGCGACTATGACGTCTACAACTACATCAGCAAGGGCGAGAAAAAATCGCCGCTGACCGCGCAAGCATTGCTGCAAGGCCGCTTCGCTACCGCAGGCATCAAGCATGAATTCACCGGCGGCGCATCGTTCTTCAAGAACAGCGAAAAATGGGGCGACTACCTGTACGACTTGTCGGGCGTCAGCAACATCTACCATCCGGTAGTGGTAGCGCCTGCGCCGGGCGACAGTGGCCCAGTCTCCGAACGCCGCCGCGACAATGAACGCGCCCTGTTCGCACAAGACATCGTCAGCCGGAATCAGCAACTGAAGCTGCACGCCGGCGCACGCTACGTGCAAGTCAAGCGCGATGAATACGTGGGCAAGGATGACAAAGGCGTGACGGTGCTGCCGTACGCACACACCGATATCGGCTTCTGGCTGCCAAACGTGGCGCTGGTGTACAACCTGCGTCCTAACGTGTCAACCTACGTCTCGTACGCACAAGGCCTGGAGCATGGCGGCGTGGCGCCGATCGGCACCGTCAACCAGCACCGCGCACTGGATCCGAGCAAATCGAAGCAAGTGGAAGTGGGCGTGAAAGCGGACATCCGCCAGGACCTGAGCGCCACCGTGGCGCTGTTCCAGATCCGCAAAGGCCTGGAATACACGGACGCCAACCAGGTCTACGTGCGTAACGGCGAAGCGCAGAACCGCGGCCTGGAAGTAGCACTGAACGGCCGTGCCACCCGCGAGCTGACGGTGGGCGTATCAGCCACCGCGCTGAACACGCAGCAGCACGACACCGGTTCGACAGACTTCGACGGCAAGCGCGTGACCGACGTCGCCGCGTTCAAATCGTCGGTGTACGCCGATTACGCAGTGCCGCAAGTGGAAGGCTTGAAAGTCGGCGCCAACTGGCAGTACTCGGGCAAGAAAGCCTTCGACGCGGCCAACACCGTGTTCGTACCGAGCTACCACGTGGTGAATTTGAGCGCATCGTACGCCACCCGCATCGGCGATGTTGGCACCACCTTCCGCGCCGGTATCGACAATGCGTTCGACAAGTTCTACTGGCGCGATGTAACGCCGGACCTGGGCGGCTACCTGATGCCGGGTGCTACGCGCACCTTCCGCATCTCGGCGCAGTTCGACCTTTAAAGTTTGGCCAGCGCGTCCGCCACAGCGGCGACGCGCTGCTCAACGCTACCGCTGACCGGCACGTAGGGAATCCCGCGTGCCGACAGCTCTTCCATCAGCATGCGATTGATCGTGATGCTGACTTCCTCATTTTCCCGCATCAACCCATCCGCTTCCCATGGAATGTCGGCGGCCGTTACGATTGTGAGGTCGTAGCGCTGCGGATGGGCATCCGCCAGCGGCGCAAGCTGCGCATCGATGCCGCCGAAGTAGTGGCGGCTGTAGACTGCCGTCATCAGCGGCGTGGTATCGCAAAACAGGAGGTGCTGCGCGCGCAGCGCAGCTTCGGCCTCGCGCTCCAGCTGCGTGCGGGCGATGTGGATCTGGTCCGTTTCCACCGGCACGCGTTCTACCGTGTCGACAAACTCCCGCAAATATTCCGGCACCCACACGGTGCCATAGCGCTGCGCCAGCGCGGCGGCCAGCGTGGTCTTGCCGGAGGACGCCGTGCCGAGGATGGCGATGCGTTTCATTCCGAATTTATTCCATTGCGAGGCGGCGGCCGCCCGTATCGGCGTCGCCACTCCATGCGCGCAGACCGACGATCGCCATGCCGACGAACACCAGGTACAGGATCGCGGTCAGGATCAGGTTTTTGTGCAGGTACAGCGCCACGTACAACACGTCGACTATGATCCACACGTGCCAGTTCTCGATCTTCTTCCGCGACAGCAGCAGCTGACCGACCAGCGAACCAGCAGTGAGGAAGCCGTCCGAGTTCGGTACGTCGGTATCGGTGTAGGTCTTGAGGAACCACGCCAGCACCGCAAAGCCGCCCAGCCATGCAGCGGCAGCGGTCCAGCGGCCGCGCGCGTCGAGCGAAGTGACGGGCAGCTTGTCGTGGCTATCGTCGCCATGCAGCCATTGATACCAGCCGAAGATCGAGACAGCGATGAATACCAGCTGCAAGCCCATGTCGCCATAAAGCCGCGAGCCAAAAAACACCAGACCGTAAGTGGCCGACGAAATGATCGCAAACAACCAGCCCCAATGGCTCTGGCGAATGTTGAACCACACCGTCGCCACCGACAAAATGAACGACAACAGCTCCAACGGCGTCGTGGCAAATACTGCCAAGTGTAATGGCATATTTGCAGTATTTATCCAACTCGCAAGAAGGAGCGTCAGCGTATTCATTTTTTAGGGTACTTGATAGTCATTTCTTTGAGCAGGTTGTCGGCATGATCGACTTCCGCCATCACCCACAGCATATACCGGATATCCATGTGAATGGCGCGGGTGATCTCACGGTCAAAGTACCAGTCCTTGGTGATGGACTCGTAGGTCGAATCAAAGTTCAGGCCAATCAGCTCACCGTTCTTGTTCATTACCGCCGAACCGGAGTTGCCGCCGGTGGTGTCGGCGCTGGTCAGGAAGTCAACCGGCACGGTGCCCAGAATCGGATCCTTGAACTGGCCATAGCGCTTGGCCTTGATGGCTTCCAGCAGATTGGCCGGCGCATTGAACGGTTCCTTGCCAGTGTTCTTCTCAACGATGCCTTCGATGGTGGTGAACGGGCCTTTGGTGATGCCGTCCTTCGGCGAGTAAGGCGACACGGTGCCATAAGTCACACGCAGCGTCGAATTCGCATCAGGATACACCGGTTTGCCCTGCGACTTCTTCCACGCGATGACGGCCGCCATGTACTGCGGGATCACGCGTTCCAGATTACCATCCAATTCCTTGCGGCGCTCTTTCAGCGACTGCGTCACGCCATCGATCTTCACCGCCAGTTTGAGGAAGGCGTCATCGGACGCGGTAATGGCGGCGGCGTCCTTGCCTACCCACGACAGGCGCTGCGCGGTGTCGCCCAGCTGCGACTGCGCGAACAACGCAGGCACGGCGTCCACCGATGGCAGCAACCCATCGAGGCCGCTCACGTGCATCGACTTTGGCAGCTTGGCGTAGCGCTGCAGGGCCGCGACCAAGCGAGCCTGGTCTACGCTGCCGACATACGACTGCTCGAGGCGATTCAGGCGCGCCTTGATGAAGGCCAAATCGCGCTGCTGGTAGCCGCTCTCGCGCTCCGCATCCGGCTTGGCGCTTTCCTGCGCCAGGCGATACAGGGTGCTGCCGCTTTTCAGCAGGTCGCCGGTGGTGGCCACGCCGTAGCCGAATTCCTCATCGCTCAGGGCGATGTCGGCGGCGATCAGCGCATCCAGTTCTGCCAGCAAGGCTTTGTTGGCGGCCGGTTGCTTGCCGTACCACGCACGGAACTCGGCGTCCTGCACGTCCTTGATGGCGGCGATGTCCTTGCGCGCGAAGCCGTCCACCAGGCCGCGCGTCTTCTTCATCACGTTATTGAGGCTCTTCACCACGCTGGCGTAACGCACGGCGTTGCCTTCGCTGCTGGCGGTGGCTTCAGCGATCACATTCAGGTCCGACTGAATCTCGGCAGCCTTGGCCGGATAAGCGGCGTCGCGCGCGTAGCGGATTTCCGCCGGCAGCTTGTAACGGCTGGTGCGGCCAGGGTAGCCGGCCAACAGCACCGGGTCGCCGTTCTTCAGGCCCGCAGCCGAAACGACGAGGAAGTCCTTGGATTTATAAGGCACGTTGTCCGGCGACGGATCGGCGGGACGGCCATCCTTGCCGACGTAGGCGCGCAGGAACGAGTAGTCGCCAACGTGGCGCGGCCATTCGTAGTTATCGATATCGCCGCCAAAGTCACCCAGCGAGTTGGCCGGCGCGTACACCAGGCGCACGTCGCGGATCATCATCTGGCGGATGCGGTAGTACTCAAGGCCGCGATGGAAAGCCGGCACCGAGCAGCGATAGAACTTGTCGCTCTCGCATTCGGCGATCAGCGCCTTGATGGCGCGCTCCACCGCTTCGCTGCGCTGCTTGCCGCTCATGGCCGGCGTTACGTCTTTCAGCACGCGGCTGGTGACGTTTTCCACTTTGTCGGTCACGTACACCAGCGTATTCGGGCCGCCCGGCAGCTCTTCGGCGCGGGTCTTGGCGAGGAAGCCGTTGGCGATGTAATTATGTTCAGGGGTCGAGTTGCGCTGGATGGCGCCGTACCCGCAGTGGTGATTGGTGACCACCAAACCGTCGCCCGACACGAACGACGCCGAGCAGCCGCCCAGCGACACGATGGCGCTCATCGGGTGTTTGGACAAATCGGCAAGCTTTTCCGCCGGGATGGCGATGCCCACGCGTTTCAGTTCGGATTTCAGTTGCGGCAGCTGGTATGGCTGCCATTGGCCTTCGTCTGCATGTGCGCTCGTGGCGCACAGCAGCGCGGCTGGAATGACTAAATATTTTAACAAGATACGGCCCCAGTTGAATTACGGCGCCGATATTATAGATCGAAGCTCAGCGTCAGCCTACAGCCGCCGCCCGCCGGGCTGGCGATATCGAGCCGGCCGCCCTGCGCCGTCACGCGCTGGCGCATGCCGATCAGGCCAAAGGAATCGTCGGCACCACGCCGCGCATCACTCAATGGCTCCATGCCCACACCATCGTCGGCCACGCTCAGGACCAGCCGCCCGCCGCTCGCCGACAGCGCGATTTCGACCCGGCTGGCCGCGGCATGACGGCGCACATTGCTCAAGGCTTCCTGCACGGCGCGGAACAGCACCGTCGCCATATCCTGCGACACGCCGCCCAGCGCCGCCTCCTCCGGCAGCACCAGCATACAGGCCAGACCACTGCGTTTGCGGAATTCAGCGGCCTGCCACTCCAGTGCCGCCGCCAAGCCGAGATCCAGCACCGGCGGCCACAGTTCGTTCATAATGCCTCGCACGCTGCGAATGGTGGCGTCGACAGTTTCCAGCGCCGCATTCACGCGCTGGTGCAGCAATCCATGCTGCACGCTGGTACGTGCGCTGAGCATGGACATGTCGATACGCAGCGCCAGCAGGTTCTGGCCCAGTTCATCGTGCACGTCGCGCGCGATGCGCTTGCGCTCTTCCTCTTTCACCACCTCCAGATGCACCGCCAGCTTGCGCAGCTGCTCGCGCGACTCAAGCAGCTCGGCGGTGCGCTCCTCTACTCGCGCATCGAGCTCCTGCGACCAGCGCAGTTGCGCGGCATCGGCTTCGCGCTGCGCCGTCACGTCCGAGAACACGCCGATGAAATAGCTGATCGCGCCATCGTCGTCGCGGATCACCGTCAGCGACATATGCGCCACGTAGGCGGAGCCGTCACGGCGGCGATTGAAGACATCTCCCTCCCAGCGCCCTGCGGTGCGTAGCTGGTGCATGGCGCTGGCGTGATAGCCACGTGGATGGGCATCCTGTCGGCCAAGGAAACGCGGATTGCGGCCCAGTGCCTCTTCTACCGGGTAGCCGGTCAACACGGTGAATGCGTGGTTGACGGAGACGATGTTCTGCGCCACATCACATACCAGAACGCCCTCGTTGATATTGTCCAGCACCCGCATGGCGCGCAACCGGGCAGCGTCGCGCACATCGGGCGTGCCGATGTCGGTGAGGATCATGCGGCAGCGCGACAGCTCCACATCCAGATTAGCCTCAACGCGTACGCGCCGCTGCGCCGAGGCGCCGTCCGGCGTAGCCGGATCGAATAGCGGCGCCTCCATCACGGCGCGTGTTCCACTTTCAAACAACTGATTCAGGAAACGCCGCCACCCGATCTGCGCCTGCGGCGCCAGAAACTGTTCGAAACGCTTGTCGATCAAGGCATCACGCCGGCACTGCAATAATTCGCCGGCAGCCAGGTTGGCGCGAACGATCTCGCCGCCGCTGTTCAACGACAGGTAGCCGGCCGGCGCCTGGTCGTATAGCGCAGCATAGCGCTGGTGCATGACGTCCGCTTCATCGCGCTCGCTTTGCAGCTCGGCCAGCGCCTGCTGCTGCATATTGAGCTCGATCTGGCTCACTTGCAGCTCATGCCAGTGCTTCAGTTGATCGCTATCGGCATCGGCCGGGGGCTGGTTTGACCGCGATGCCGCCGTCCACTCCGCGATCTCGCGCAGCTGGCCAGGATCCAGCTCAGGGCGCGAGCGTTTGATCATTTGCGGTCAGTGTCCTTGGATTGCACCAGCAGGCGCGCTTCCATCTGCTTCAGTTCCGTGATGTTGATGAAGGTGACGACGACGCCGTCGATCACATTGTCCACCGTGCGGTAAGGCCGGATGCGCATGGTGTACCAGCCACCGCTGCGCGTTTCGATTTGCTTCTCGCAGAACACCAGGGTGCGCAACACGTGCTGCGCATCTTCTTCCAGGTCAGTGTACAGCAGGTCGTTGACGATGTCGCTCAGCGGGCGATTAACATCGCTCGGTATCAGCTTGTAAATATGCGTGGTCTGGTCGGTGAAGCGGCGGATCCGCAATTCGCTGTCGAGGAAGATGGTGGCGACGTCGGTGCTGTTGAGCAGATTTTTCATGTCGCCGTTGACCAGCGACAGGTCGTCCACCTTGGATTGCAGCTCGGCGTTGACGGTGTAGAGCTCCTCGTTCAGCGACTGCATCTCTTCCTTGGAAGTGGTCAGCTCCTCATTGGTGGACTGCAGCTCCTCGTTGGTCGATTGCAGTTCCTCGTTGGCCGACTTGAGTTCTTCGCGCGAGGCCTGCATCTCATCGCGCACCGCCTGGATCTCCAGTCGCGATTGCGCCAGTTGCTGCTCCAGCTCCAGCACATAGGGATTGGTGGAGCGGGTGCGGCGCTTCTTCGGCGGCAGCGGCACGCTGGCGAAAGTCAGCAGCACAGTGCCGGGCAGCGGGCCGGTTTCGGACATCGCCTCCGCCGTCAGGTCCAGCGCGTGCGAACCTTTGCCGGTTTCGTCGCGCTGGATCAAGCCGCGCACCGCAATCATGCCCTGCTCCTGCGTGGCGCGCTTAAGTAGCTCCGCCATCTCGTGGCGCAGCCCATCACGCGCCATCGCATGGATATTCCAATTGGCTTTGCCCGCCGCAGGTTCGAGATACGCCCCGGTGCGGCCATGGATGTAAAGGATGTCGCCGTGGGCATTCAGCAACACCGCAGCCGGTGCATGCTTCTTGAGCAGCTGCTGCTCGACCTGGTTTTGGAGATTACCGTTCATGGAAGGATTGATAGGTTCAATAACAGTAGGCGTCGACGCGCTGCTAACGCGCGTTGGGAAGTAGTTTGCCACGCGATGGATGGATGCGTCCAGTCGCCGGTAGATGCGCCCTGCCCCGGCCATCGGCGTAAACAATTCGCTGAAGTGGCCCGGCGTATCGGCGCTACCCAGCAT
Organism: Duganella flavida; assembly: GCF_009857445.1. Lineage (GTDB taxonomy): Bacteria > Pseudomonadota > Gammaproteobacteria > Burkholderiales > Burkholderiaceae_D > Rugamonas > Rugamonas flavida. The sequence goes on along the minus strand of NZ_WWCN01000011.1, from coordinate 113,777 downwards.
CAGCAGGCCGCCGGTGCGCAGGGCATAGTGGAATAGCGGGATCAGTTGTTCTTGCAGCTTGGCCGTGAAGTAGATCAGCAGGTTGCGGCAGCACAGGATATCAAGCTTGGTGAACGGTGGATCGGAGATCACGTTCTGGCGCGCGAAGATGATCATGTTGCGCACATCTTTGCGGATGCGATAGCCGCCCTTCTCGGCCAGCATGAAGTAGCGCTGCAGCATATCTGGCGCGATATCGGCCTCAATGTCGGCGCCAAATACGCCTTGGCGCGCCTGGTCAACCGCGTCGTCGTCAAGGTCGGTGGCGAAGATTTGCAGCGTGTAGCGCGCTGTCGGCCGCAGGCGTTCCAGCACCTCGTTGAAGGCGATCGCCAGCGAGTATGCCTCTTCGCCGGTCGAGCAAGCCGCTACCCAGGCTTTGAAGGAAGCGCCTTCCGGATGCTCGGCGATCAGCTGCGGCAGTGCGCTGTTCATCAAGTATTCCCACACTTTGGGATCGCGGAAGAAGTTGGTCACACCGATCAGCAATTCCTTGAACAGCAGCTCCACCTCGGCAGGATTGGCGCGCATGAACTTCACGTAGTCGGCCAGCGAACCACACTGGCGCAGCTTCATACGGCGGTCGATACGGCGCAGGACTGTGCTCAGTTTATAGTCGGAGAAGTTGGCGCCGGTCTGCTTGAGCAGCAGCTGGAACAACTGCTGCAAGCCCTCGCGCTGGATCATCGCCTGCTCCGGCAGGCCGGATTCCTGCGTGCTCCACCACTCGGCGATGCGGGTCGCCATCTGGCCCGGAAGATCGACGATGTCCACCGCGCGCGCGGCGATGGCGCTGGACGGCATGGGATCGAAACGGGCCGACGACGGCAGCTGCGCCAGCGTCAGGCCGCCATTGTCGCGGATCGCCTTCATGCCCAGCGAGCCGTCCGCCCCCATGCCGGAGAACACGATGCCGACCGCGATATCGCGGCTATGCGCAGCCAATGACTTGAAGAAGATATCAATCGGCAGGTGGTGCCCGCGCCGGCCACTGGCCGGGTGCAGCGCAAAGTGATAGTGCTCGACACTCAGGTCGTGGTTGGGCGGGATGACGTAGACGCGATTGGCCTCAACCGCCATGCCATCCTCGATCTCGCACACGATCATGGTGGTCATGCGCTGCAGTAGTTCCGGCAGCATGCATTTGTGGAGTGGATCCAGGTGCTGCACCACCACATAGGCGAAGCCGCTTGCTGGCGGTACGCTGACCAGGAACTCACAGATCGGATCGAGCCCGCCGGCAGAGGCGCCGATGCCTACGATGGGCATCAGCGTTGCGGCAGCAGAAGGAGCGCTTTTTTTGGTCATCGTGGCATATCATTAATCTTGCCAGATGATTATATCAGCCTACTCCTGCAGCTTAGTCCTTCTGCGCATGCCAGCCGCCGCCCAGCGACTGGATGAGCGCAATCGCCGTAGTCTGGCGGTCGACCTGCGCCTGCACCAGCGAACGACGCGCGCTCAGCGCCGTGGTTTGCGCGGTCACCACATCGCTGTAGCTGACCTGCCCCGCGCGATAACGGTTCAGCATCTGCACCTCGACCTGGTCGGCCGCTTCGGATGCAGTCTTGCGCAGGTCCTGTTGCTGCGCCAAGGTGCGGGTCGCGGTCAACTGGTTCTCGACATCGGCAAACGCGGTCAGCACGGTCTGGCGATAGCTGGCGATGGCCTGGTCGCGCGCCGCCTCAGCGCCGCTGACACGGGCCTTGGTGGCGCCGGCGTCGAACAGCGTCTGCGCCGCCGACAAACCGAGCGACCATAAATTATTGGAAGCGTTGAACAAGCCGCCGGTGGACGCCGCGCCGTAGCCGAAGGAACCAGTCAAGTTCAGGCTCGGGAAGTAGGCGCTGCGGGCGATGCCGATTTGCTCGTTGGCGGCAGCCACGCGGCGCTCGGCAGCGGCGATGTCAGGACGGCGCTGCAGCAGCGTCGATGGCACGCCGGTCGGCACGTCCGGCACCACGATCTTCCACTCGGCCGGCGCCAACGCATAGTCGCCGGCCGCTTTGCCCAGCAAGACGGCGATGGCGTGTTCGTAAGTGGCGCGCTGGCGTACCAGCGTAATCTGGTCGATCTGCGCACTGGCCAGCTGCGTTTGCGCTTGCAGCAGGTCGGACTTGGCGGCGATGCCGGCGTCGAAACGGTTCTGCGTAATTTGCAGCACGCGCGCGTAGCCGTCTACCGTGGCGTCCAACAGCGCTTTCTCGGCGTCGGTCTGGCGCAGCGAGAAGTAGTTGGTGGCCAGTTCGCCTTGTGCCGACAGGCGCGCTGCGGCCAGGTCGGCAGCGCTGGCTTGCAGGCTGGCGTTGGCGTTGCCTACGCCGGCGCGCAGCTTGCCCCACACGTCAGGTTCCCAGCTGGCGCCGATGTTGGCGCGGTATTGGTTGGCGGTCTTGGTGTCACCGCCGCCACCGGAGCGGGTGGCGCTGCCGTTCAGGTCCACACTCGGGAACAGCGTGGCGCGCTGCTCGGCGACGATGGCGCGCGCTTGCGCGTACGAGGCCACAGCGGCGGCCACGTTCTGGTTATTCACCTCGATGGTATCGGCCATCTGGTTCAGCAGCGGATCGCCGAACAACTGCCACCATGGGCCGCGTTCCAGCGTGTCGGCCGGCGCAGCGGCGGTCCAGCCGGCGGCGGCGCGATCGGCGTCGCCCGGCGCTTCCTTGTAGGCCGACGGCTGCGGTGCATCCGGCGTTTTGTAGGTTGGCGTCACCGAGCAGGCGGTCAGCAGCGCCGACGCCACGGCCAGCGCGATCAAGGGATAACGGGGAGTTGGTGCGTATTTGCTCATGGTGTGATCATGCGGCTCAGTTGTTGTTCGGACGGACTGCGGCGGCGCAGCTTGTCCATCAAAATGTAGACGACGGGAGTGGTCAGCAGTGTCAGGCACTGGCTGGCAATCAGGCCGCCGATAATGGCGACGCCCAGCGGCTGGCGCAGTTCCGAGCCTTCGCCGAAACCAATCGCCAGCGGCAGCGCGCCCAGTGCGGCGGCCACGGTGGTCATCAGGATGGGACGGAAGCGCAGCATGCAGGCTTCGCGCACGGCTTCAAGCGGCGGCAGGCCGCGTGAACGCTCGGTCTCCAGCGCAAAGTCGATAATCAGGATGGCGTTCTTCTTGACGATACCGATCAGCAGGAAGATGCCGATCAGGGAAATCGTCGAGAACTCCATCTTGAAAATCAACAGCGCCAACACCGCGCCCACGCCTGCCGATGGCAAGGTAGTCAGCACCGTCACCGGATGCACCAGGCTTTCGTACAAGATGCCCAGCACGATGTAAATCACCACGATGGCGGCAAGGATCAGCAGCGGCAAGGACTTGTTGCTGTCCTGCGCCGCCTTGGCCGAACCAGCAAAGCTGCCGCGTACATTATTCGGCATGGCGATTTCCGCTTCCGCCTGCGCGATTTGCGCGGCAGCGTCGGACAAGCTGGCGCCGTCGGCCAGGTTGAAAGCGATGGTGGTGGCCAGTTCGCCGTCCTGGTGGTTGATCGAGGTGGCGGCCGAGCTTTCAGCGAACGACGCCAGCGTCGACAACGGCACCATGGTGGTGGCCGTGGTGCTCAGCGCGGAGCCGGACGACGCATCCTTCACCGCCGGCGCCGCCACGTTGGCCGCCGTGGCGGTGGTCGTGGTAGCGCCGGAAGCGCTGGTGGTGGTCGTAGTTACGGTCGGCGCACCACTCGGATTGGAAGCCGATGGCGAAGGCAGGCCTTTTGACGGCACATACACATCGTTCAGCGCTTCCGGGCTCTTGGCGAACCAGCGCGGCACTTCCATGATGACGTGATACTGGTTCAGCTCATCGTAGATAGTCGCTACCTGGCGCTGGCCAAAGCTGTTGTACAGCGCATTGTCGATATCCTTGGTCGACACGCCGAGACGCGACGCGCTTTGCTTGTCGATGGTGACGAAGGTCTCCACGCCGTTGTCGGCCTGGTCGGAGTCGACATCGGTCAACGCCTTCTGGCTCTTCATCGCTTCCGCCAGACGCGTGGCCCATTTTTTCAGGTCGGCCTGATTGTCGGACTTCAGCGTGTACTGGAAGTTGGCGTTGGCCGAACGTCCGCCCGCGCGCAGATCCTGCACAGGGCTGAGGAACAAGCTCACGCCGGTGACCTTGGCCAGTTTCGGCCGCAGCCGCGCAATCACCGCCTGCCCTGCCACCGTGCGCTGGTTGGCCGGCTTCAGGTTGATGAACATGAAGCCACCACCGGCGCGACGGCCGCCGGTAAAGCCCACCACCGTGGCCACATCCGGATCTTCCTTGATGATGTTGACCAGCTGGCGCAGCTTGCCCTGCATGGCCTGGAACGAGATACTCTGGTCAGCGCGAATGCCGCCGCTGATCTGGCCCGTGTCCTGCTGCGGGAAGCCGCCTTTCGGAATCGCCGCGAACAGGTAGAAATTCAGGCCGATCACGAATACGAGGCTCAGCATCACCAGCCACACGCTGTGCAGCGCCCAGTCCAGCGCATGCTCGTAACCCTTGAGGAGCATGTCGAAACCACGCTCGAAGAAGCGCGCAATGCGGCCCGGCGGCTTGGTTTCATGCGCATCCGGCGACAGCAGCCACGCGCACATCATCGGCGTGGTAGTCAGCGAGATCACCAGCGAAATCATCACCGCCGCCGACAGCGTGATGGCAAATTCCTTGAACAGTGCGCCAAACTGGCCGCCCATGAACAGCAATGGAATGAACACGGCGATCAGCGAAAGACTGATCGACAGCACCGTGAAGCCCACCTCGCGCGCGCCCAGCAAGGCCGCCTTGAAGCGGTCCATGCCGGCCTCGATATGGCGCGTGGTATTTTCCAGCACCACAATGGCGTCATCGACCACAAAGCCGGTGGCCACGGTCAGCGCCATCAGCGACAGGTTATTCAGGCTGAAGCCCAGCAGGTACATCACGCCGAAAGTACCCAGCAGCGACACGATGGTCGCCACCGTTGGCACAATCGTGGCCCGCACATTACGCAGGAACACGCTCACCACCAGCACCACCAGCAGGATCGAGATGATCAGCGTGACTTCAATTTCGTGCAGCGAGGAGCGGATCGAATTGGTGCTGTCACTGGCGACTTGAATCGTCACATCCGGCGGCAACTGCGCCTGCAACAGCGGCAGCTGCGCGCGCACGCTGTCCACCGTTTCGATCACATTGGCGCCGGCCTGTGAACGCAGGATGACGATGATGGCCGGTTCGCCGTTGAACAGGCCGAGGTTATTATTGTCCTCTACCCCATCCACTACTTCCGCCACGTCCTGCAGGCGGATCGGCGTGCCATTACGGAAGCCGACGATCAGGTTACGGTAGTCGGCAGCACTGCGGCCACCCACGGCGTTGGCCGATTCAGAGTAAATCTGCAAGCGGCGGCCATCGCCCTGGATCGCACCGCGTGGGCGATTGGCGTTGGTAGCCTGGACGGCAGCGCGCACGTCCTCCATCGACAAACCTTGCTTATTCAAAGCGTACGGGTTCAGTTCCACACGCACGGCGGGCAGCGAGCTGCCGCCCAGTTCCACGTCACCTACGCCGGTCACTTGCGACAGGCGTTGCAGCACGATGTTGGACACCGAATCGTAAATCTGGCCCGGCGTGCGGGTCTTGGAAGTCAGCGCCAGGATCATGGCCGGCGCGCCCGAGGTGTTAGCCTTGCGGTAGGTCGGGTTGCTGCGCAGCGTAGCCGGCAAGTCGACCCGGCTGGCGTTAATTGCGGCCTGCACTTCGCGCGCCACCGAGTCCACATTGCGGTTCAAGTCGAACTGCAAGATGACGTTGGAGGTGCTGGTGCTGGACTGCGAGGTCATTTCGTTGACCCCGGCGATGGTGCCGAGATGGCGCTCCAGCGGCGTCGAGACGCTGGTCGCCATGGTGGACGGGCTGGCGCCCGGCAGCGTGGCGTTCACCGAAATGATCGGGAAATCCACCTGCGGCAGCGGCGCCACCGGCAGCACGAAGAACGCGCCGATGCCGGCCAGCGCCACGCCGACCGTCAGCAGGACGGTCGCAATCGGGCGCTTGACGAATGGAGACGACAGATTCACAGCGCACCACCTTCAGCTTGCGCCACAGGCTTGCCGCGCAGGCGGCGCGCCAGGCTGTCGAAACCGAGGTAGATCACCGGCGTGGTGTAGAGCGTCAGCATCTGGCTCAGGATCAGGCCACCGAAGATGGCCAGGCCCAGTGGGCGGCGCAGCTCCGCGCCTTCGCCAAAGCCCAGCATCAGCGGCACGGCGGCAAACAGCGCGGCCAGCGTGGTCATGAGAATCGGACGGAAACGCAGCAGCGCGGCCTGGTGGATCGCTTCGCGCGGCGGCTTGCCTTCATCACGCTCCGCTTCAATCGCGAAGTCGATCATCATGATGGCGTTCTTTTTCACGATACCGATCAGCAGGATGATACCGATAATGCCGATCACACCCAGTCCCTGCCCCGTAATCAGCAGCGCCAGCAAAGCACCTACGCCGGCCGACGGCAGCGTCGACAAAATGGTCAGCGGGTGGATATAGCTTTCGTACAGCACGCCCAGCACGATGTAGACGCAAATCACGGCGGCCAGGATCAGCCACAGTTGATTCGACAGCGAGTTTTGATATGCACCGGCTGCGCCGAGGAAGGTCATGGTCACCGAGGCCGGCATCTTGATGTCGGCGGCGGATTCGCGGATGCTGTCCACGGCGGTGCCCAGCGAGACGCCGGCTGCGGTGTCAAAGCCCAGCGTGGTGGCTGGATACTGCGCCACGTGCGTGACTTGCAGCGGCGCCGGACGTTCGGTTACCGTGGCCACCGCCGACAGCGGCGTGGCTTTGCCGGAGCCGGTCTTCAGCTGCAGGTTGCCCAAATCGGCCGGCGTGCTGATGTCGTCGCGGCGCGCTTCAAGAATCACGCGGTACTGGTTAGTCTCGGTGAAGATGGTCGAAACGATGCGCTGGCCAAACGCGCTGTAAAGTGCATCGTCAATCGCGGCGGCAGTCACTGACAGGCGCGAAGCCGTGTCGCGGTCCACGCTGACGTAAGCCGCATTGGCGCTGGCGCCGACGTCCGACACCACGTTGCGGATCTGGTGCTTGGTGCGCATCTGCGCCGCCAGCTTGGTCGCCCATTCGTTGACGGTGGCGTTGTCCGCACCTTCGATCGATACGCGGAACTGGGTCGGTCCGCTTTCAGCGTCGATGGTCAAGTCCTGCGTCGGCTGCACGTACAGTATCAGGCCCGGAATCTCGGCCACGCGTGCGCGCAGGCGGTCCATGGTCTCCTGCTGGCTGGTGGTACGCTCGTGCTTCAGGTTAATCAGCATGCTGCCGGTATGGAGCATGGTGTTGTTGGCCGCATCCACACCCACCACGGAGCTCAGGTTGTTCACGTCCGGATCTTCGAGGATTGCCTTGGCAGCTTGCTGCTGCAGGTCCGCCATCTTGTCGTACGAAACAGCTTTGCTGGTTTCAACGCGCGCTTGCAGCTGGCCGGTGTCCTGGGTCGGGAACAGGCCTTTTGGAATCACAATGTACAGCACCGCCGTCAGCACCAGGGTGCCCAGTGCTACCAGCAGCGTCAGGCCGCTATGCTTGATGACCCACGTCAGCGAGGTATCGTAGTGATGGATCACCCAGTCGAAGAATTGCTGGAAGCGCTGTGCGAAGCGGGTTGGCTTTTCGTCGGCGTGGTTCTTCAGCCAGCGCGCCGACATCATCGGCACCAGCGTCAGCGACACCACGGCGGAAATCAAAATGGTAATCGCCAGCGAGATTGCAAATTCACGGAACAGGCGGCCCACCACGTCGCCCATGAACAGCAGCGGAATCAGCACCGCAATCAGCGACACCGTCAGCGAGATGATGGTGAAGCCGATTTGCTTGGCGCCTTTCAGCGCGGCAGCCATCGGCGTTTCGCCTTCTTCAATGTAGCGGGCGATGTTCTCGATCATGACGATGGCGTCATCGACCACGAAACCGGTGGCGATGGTGAGCGCCATCAGCGACAGGTTGTTCAGCGAATAACCGAGCAAGTACATCACGCCGCAGGTGCCGATCAGCGAAATCGGCACCGACAGCGAGGCAATCACGGTCGCGCGCAAGCTATGCAGGAAAGCGAAGATCACCAGCACCACCAGCACGACCGCCAGCACCAGTTCAATCTCCACGTGTTCGACCGAGGCGCGGATGCCGGTGGTACGGTCGCTCAGCACTTCCATATGAATGGCGCCTGGCAGGCCTGCTTGCAGCTCCGGCAGGCGCGCCTTGATGCCGTCCACGGTGGCGATGACGTTGGCGCCAGGCTGACGCTGCACGTTGAGGATGATGGCTTGTCTGATACCGGCCGAGGTGCCGGACCAAGCGCCCAGTTCCACGTTCTCGGCGCTGTCCACTACTTGAGCAACGTCGGCCAAGCGCACCGGGGCGCCGTTCTTGTAAGTCAGGATCAGTTCTTTGTAATCCTTGGCAGTCACCAGCTGGTCGTTGGCGTTGATGCTGTAGGCGCGGGTTGGGCCGTCGAAGGAACCCTTGGCGCCATTGGCGTTAGCGGCCGTGATGGCGGTACGCAGCGTGTCGAGACCAAGGCCGTAGGACGCCAGCGCGTTGGTGTCGGCCTGGATCCGCACCGCAGGACGCTGGCCGCCGCTCAGTGTGACGAGGCCGACGCCTGAGACTTGGCTGATCTTCAGTGCCAGGCGCGTGTTGACGATGTTTTGCACTTCCGTCAGCGGCATCGTGTCGGAGGTGATGGCCAGCGTCAGCACCGGCGCGTCGGCCGGATTGACTTTGGCGTAGACCGGCGGCGCCGGTAGGTCGGTCGGCAGCAGCGAGTTGCCGGCGTTGATCGCCGCCTGCACTTCCTGTTCGGCCACGTCCAGCGACTGCCCCAGCGCGAATTGCAGGGTGATGATGGAGACGCCGGCGGCGCTGGTAGAGCTCATGCGCGACAGGCCAGCCATCGCGCCGAACTGGCGCTCCAGCGGCGCGGTCACGGTTTGCGCCATCACTTCAGGGCTGCCGCCCGGGTACAGCGTCTGGACCTGGATCGTTGGGAAGTCCACCTGTGGCAGTGCCGACAAAGGCAGGAACTTGAAGCCGACGATACCCGCCAGGACGATCGCCAGCATCAGCAGCGATGTCGCTACCGGACGCTGGATGAATGGTGCGGATGGACTCATTGCTTTGCCGCGCCTTCCTTGTTGCGGCGATGATGTTCACCGTTCGGCGACGAGGCAGCGTCCTTGCCATCCTTGCCGCCTTTTCCAGCGCCCTGGCCCGGCAGCGTCACTTTCGCGCCTTCTTTCAAACGGTCGGCGCCCTCGGTAATCACCTGCTCACCCAGTTTCAGGCCTTCGGCAATCTGCACCTTGTCCACGGCGGACGCACCGCGCTTGACCGCACGCACGGTGACGGTCTTGTCTTCCTTCAGCACGTACACGAAGTCGCCGTTGGTACCGTGGCGGAGCGCCGTTACCGGCACCATGACGGCGTCCTTGATGGTGCGCAGTTCAAGGCGCACGTTCACGAACTGGCTAGGGAACAGTCCAAACTTGGCGTTGGCGAAGCGCGCCTTGGCCTTGACGGTACCGGTCTGCGTATCGATCTGGTTATCCAGCGCGTAGAATTTGCCGCTATCGAGCGTGTTGGTGCGGGTGCGGTCCAGCGCCAGCGCTGGCAGGCTGGCGCCGTCGTTCACGCGCTGCGCGACTTCCGGCACGCTGTCCTGCGGGATCGAGAATTCCACATCAATTGGCGACAGCTGCGTAATCGTGGCGATGCCGTTGGTATCGCTGGAGCCCACCAGGTTACCGATATCCACCGCGCGCAAGCCCACGCGGCCAGAGATCGGCGCAATCACCTTGGTGTAGCCGAGGTTCAGGCGCGCCGTACCTTCGGCTGCCTTGTCGGTCATGACCGTGCCTTCCAATTGCTTGACCAGCGCCGCCTGCGTATCCACGTCCTGGCGCGCGATCGAGTCCTGGCCCAACAGCGTGCGATAGCGGTTCAGCGTCAGCTTGGCGTTTTCCAGCTGCGCTTCGTCGCGCTGGCGATTACCCGTAGCCTGCATCAGCGACATCTCGAACTGGCGTGGATCGATCTGCGCCAGCACCTGCCCTGCCTTCACCATCTGGCCTTCCTTGAACAACACGGTTTGCAAGATGCCCGATACCTGTGGACGCACCGTGGTGGTAGCTGCCGCAGTGACCGTGCCCAGCGCTTCCAGCGTCACCGGAATATCCGCCTTCTCCGCCGTCGCCACGCCAACCGTGGTCGCCGGTGCGCGGCGGCCACCGCCACCTGGACCACCTGGACCGCCAGGGCCGCCGGGACCAGGACCGCCCGCGCCTTGCGCACTGGCCGCGCCGCCGGCGCCCGCCGGCTGGTGCGTCAGGTACCACGCCAAACCGCCCAGTGCCGCCATGACGGCGACGGCGATGACGCTGCCGACCATCTTGCGGCTGCGTTTAGGTGGGTTGGCATTCAAAGTCGGCTTGGCTTGCGAATCCATCGTTATCCTTTTTGTAGGCGTGCGTGGCCATGGCAAACGCGCCATGACTATCAATGCGAGGACTCTAGCATAAGCCTCCGGCGATGTCTGTCTATGCCGCGATAGCGATACAAACTCGCTACAAATCAAGGACTTTGCGCACTTATCCTTCATCTAGCTTTACATATCTTTACCGGGCCGACATCGCTCCTCAACGTGCCGCTTGCATACTGGCTCCACTGTCAACTCACCGAGGACAATCATGAACTTCTTCAACCGCCAGACCATCGCCGCCTTCCTGCTCGGCTCCACCCTGGCCGTGGGCGTGGGTGCCTACGCCGTCGACCGCCATCACGGCGACGGCCACGGCTCGCACATCAGCCGCCTGTACGCCGAAGTGCAAGCCACCGACGCGCAAAAAGCCAAGATCGACCCGCTGGTGCAAGCCGCGATGGCCGACCTCAAACCGCTGCACGAACAGCTGCACGAGTTGCACAAAAAACTACTGGAACAAGCCAGCGCGCCCACCATCGACCGCGCCGGACTGGAAGCCACGCGCCAGCAAGGCCTGGCGCTGGCCGACAAGGCCTCGAAGCGGCTGGTACAGCTGGTGGCCGATGTCGGCGACGTACTGACGCCTGAACAGCGCAAGAAACTGGCCGAACATCTGGGCAAACACGAACGCCGATTCAGCGGCATGTAATAAAATAAACCGCATGAACCCTGTAGACCGCATTCTGTTAGTTGAAGACGACCCCCGTTTGGCCGAGATGCTCACCGAGTATCTGAGCCAGGCGGGCTTCCGCGTTACCCACGCGCCGACCGGCGGCGCCGCGATGGAACACATCGCCGCCGCCGACATCGACGCTGTGATCCTGGACCTGATGCTGCCCGATATGGATGGCCTGGACGTGTGCCGCAAACTGCGCGCCACCTCCGACATTCCGGTGCTGATGCTCACCGCGCGCGGCGACGCCATCGATCGCATCGTCGGTCTGGAAATCGGCGCCGACGACTACCTGCCCAAGCCATTTGAGCCGCGCGAACTGCTGGCGCGCCTGCGCGCCATCCTGCGCCGCCGCGTCGACCTACGCCATCTGGATACACCGCGCACCGCTGGTACGCAGGCCAGCACCGAGTTCCTGCGCTTCGGCCGACTCGAAATCGATCCCGCCGCCCACGCAGCGAAGCTGGATGGCGTGCCGTGCGAGCTGACCGCCTACCAGTTCGACCTGCTGCTGGTGCTGGCCAAGCACGCCGGCCGCGTGCTGTCGCGCGATGCCTTGATGGACTTGTTGAAAGGCGAACCGCTGGAAGCCTTCGACCGCTCCATCGACGTCCACATGTCGCGCATCCGCGCCGCCGTGGAAGACGATCCTAAAAAGCCGCGCCGCATCATCACCGTGCGCGGCGCCGGCTACCTGTTCGCCAAGGTGCAAGACTGATGGCCCGCTTCAGCATGGGCCTTCCGCGCCTCTACTTCCGCTTTTACGTCGCGCTGCTGTTTATCCTGGTGCTGTTCACCTTTGCCGTGGTGATGATCTGGAACCGCAGCGGCAGCCCGCTGGAACGCTCCAACAACACGCTGGCGCAAGTGATGCAGAACGTGCTGGCGCCTATCGACGCACCGCCCGAAGTACAGCAAGCGGCCCTGGTCCGCGTCGCCGCTGGCCTCAACGCCCATATGACGCTATACACGCACGACTGGCGTCCGCTGGCCGTGGTCGGCGACCAAATCCCGGCACGTCACTGGCGCCGCCAAGGCGTGACCGGTCCGCCGCCGGAATCTTTCGTGCGGCTGCCTGATGGCCGCAAGCTGCTGTCGAGCGAACCGCTGGGCTTCACGCGCCCGAAGGCCATGCTGCACAACGCCTTGCTGCTGCTGGCGATCGGCCTTGGCGTTGCCGCCTTCCCGCTGGTGCGCCACCTGACCAAGCGGCTGGAGCGCTTGCAAATGGGCGTGGAAAAACTCGGTGCTGGCGACTTCACGGCGCGCGTACCGGTGGAAGGCAAGGACGAAGTGGCGCGGCTGGCGCAAAGCTTCAACCGCGCGGCAGACCAGATCGAGCAGCTGGTAGGCGCGCATAAAACGCTGCTGGCCAACGCCTCGCACGAACTGCGCACGCCGTTGGCGCGCATCCGCTTGGCGCTGGAGCTGATCCCGGAAGGTATCGATCCGAAACGCCGCAAAGGCCTGGAACAGGACATCGCCGAACTGAATCACCTGCTGGATGAAATCCTGCTGGCCAGCCGCCTCGGCGCCATCCAGGAAAACACCGACACGGAAGAACTGGACCTGCTGGCACTGGCCGCAGAAGAATGCGCGCACTACGACGACGTTGAACTCGACGGTGAATCGGCCCTGATGCAAGGCGATCCACGCCTGCTGCGCCGCCTGCTGCGCAACCTGCTGGAAAACGCGCACCGCCACGGCGTGGCGCCGGCCAGCGTGCAAATCAGCTGCGCCGGTGGTGAGGCAACATTGCGGGTGTGGGATAAAGGACCGGGCGTACCGGACCCGGAATTCGAGCGCGTGTTCGAGCCCTTCTTCCGCCGTCGCGGCACGCTGGATAACACGGGCGCCGGTTTGGGCTTGGCGCTGGTACGCCAGATCGCCCGCCGCCACGGCGGCGAAGCACGCTGCGCCCTGATGAAAGATGGACGCAGCTGCTTTGAAATTACGCTGCCGTTAATTTAAGACGATTAAGGCGATTCGCAGAGGCAGTGGGTGATCGCGGTGAACGGTTTTTTCTGCGCCGTGATGTCGGACAGCCAGCCAAAGTCGTTCGCAATGCCGCTTGCGGCGCTTGGCGGCAGGCCGGTGCTGGCGGCAGCGCCTAGCTTCAGCTGCGCTGCCACGGCTTGCGCGATCGACTGCAGGGTCGATTGCGCGGCCGCCTGCGCTGCACCGCCGCCAAGCATTTCGACCACGCGGTCAAACTTGCTGACATCACGCTCCACATACACCACGCGATAATCGGCTGGCAGTTTGGCGCGGGCTGCTGCGGATTTCAACGCATCGCCGTAGCTGCCCAAACGGTCAACCAGTCCACGCTCCTTGGCCTGCGAGCCAGTCCACACGCGGCCTTGTGCCACTTCGTCAATCTTCTCCGGCGTGGTCTTGCGCGCAGCGGCAGCCTTGGTGGTGAACTCCGCGTAAATGTGATTGATGCTGCCCTGGATAACCTGGCCGAGACGCGGGTCCAGTGGACGCAGTGGATTGCCCGCATCGCCCAGCCACGTCGTCGGCTGGCCGGCGGTGTGGATGCCCAGTTTGTCGATCACCTTGTCGGCAGTCGGCAAGATGGCGAACACGCCGATCGAACCGGTGATGGTGGTCGGCTCGGCGATCACTTCATCAGACGACATCGAAATCCAGTAGCCGCCCGAAGCTGCCACGTTACCCATCGAAACCACCACCGGTTTGCCGGCAGCACGCGTCAATTCGAGTTCGCGGCGGATCAGCTCCGATGCGAACGCGCTACCGCCTGGCGAATCGACGCGCAGCACCACAGCTTTGATGCTGTCATCTTCGCGTGCCATGCGTATCAGCTTGGAAGTCGAATCGCCGCCGATCGAGCCCGGCCCGGCAGTACCGTCGCTGATTTCGCCCTGCGCCACGATCACGCCGACGGCGTCGCCGGTCAGCTTGCGCGGCACGCGGGCAAGGTAGTCCTCGTAGGCGATCTGGCGGAAGCTCTTGCCCTCAGTGTCAGCGGCGCCGCGCTTGATCATCAGCTGGCGGATTTCATCTTTGGTTTTCAGGCCGTCCACGAACTTGGTCGACACCGACAGCTTGGCCAGGTCGCCATTCACCGCCGCCACCTGGGCCGGCAGGTCGTTGATGGTTTTCATCACCGCGCCTTGCGGCAGCTTGCGCGCCTTCTCCACGTTGTCGGTGTAGGCGCTCCACAGTGCATTATTCAGATACGATTCCGCCTCGCTGGCGGCCTGCGACGGACCATTCGCGATGAACGGCTCGGCGAAGCTCTTGTAGGTGCCGACGCGCAGCAGGTTGACCGTCACGCCCAGCTTATCCAGCGCGTCGCGGTAGTAGTTGCGATAGCGGCCGAAGCCCTCGATCAGCACCATGCCCATGGGGTGCAGGTAGACTTCATTGGCATGCGCGGCCAGCAGGTACTGGCGCTGGTCGTAGCTGGAGCCCCACGCCACCACCTGTTTGCCGGACGCCTTGAAGCGATCAATGGCCGCAGCCACCTCGCGCAGCGAGGCCTGGCCAGCGCCTTGCAGCTCGTCGGTCAGCAGCACGGCTGCGCCGATATCGGGATCTTTGGCCGCTTGATCCAGCACGGCCAGCAGGTCGCGCAGCTGGATCATTTTGTGCACGTCGCCGCCGCGCAAGTTGGTCACCAGCGCATCGCGCGCGTTGACACTCGACTGCTCCACCAGTTGGCCTTTCAGTTCAAGCACCAGCGTGGTCTTGGGTTGCAACGGCTTGGCGCCGCCGCCGAAGATGGCGTACAACAGCGCCAGCAAAATAAACAGGAAAATCAGATTGAGGATCGTACGGCGGCCGGCGTCCAGCGCACGCCAGAAAAAGGCGAAACCGTTACGGATATAGGAAAACGGCGATTGGCTCATCAACACTCCAGTGGTTGCGTTATTTGCAATGATGATACTGCTTTTTCGAGATAAGCAATAGACCGGTAAAGACCAGTACACCGTTCAAGAGTAGCAGTTCCAGACCAATACGGTAGGTCCCAAACAGCTTTTCCTGATTGCAATCAATGACATAACAGAGCAGCGGTCCTGCCAACGCCACCAGCGGCACCCAGCGGTCGCGCACCGCGCGGCGGGTCAGTATGCCGAAGGCGAACAGGCCAAGCAGCGGGCCATAGGTATAACCGGTCAGCTTCAGCACCAGGCCCACCATGCTGGCGTTATCCACCCATTTGAACATCAGCACCAGCGTCAGGAAGACGGCGCAGAACACCAGGTGCACGCGGTGGCGCAGGCCCTTCTTCGCCGCCTCCGTCAGGTCGCTACGGCGCTGGATGCCGAGGATGTCAATGCTGAACGAGGACGTCAGCGCGGTCATGGCGCCGTCCGCGCTCGGGAACAGCGCCGAGATCAGGCCAATGAAGAAAATCAGTTGCAATACAGCGGGCATGTGCGCCATCACCACAGTTGGGAAGATCTTGTCGCCCACTGCCGATACACCTGCCGTGGGGGCGTACAGGTACAGCAAGCCACCAAGGTACATGAACAGTACCAGTACAGCCGTCAGTACAGCGGTCAGCAGCAGCATGTTCTTTTGCGAATCGCGCAGGGTTTTGACGGAGATATTCTTCTGCATGGTCTCCTGGTCCATGCCGGTCATCGCCAGTACGATGAAGAAGCCGGCCAGCACCTGCTTCCAGAAGTAGGCCGGGCTGTCGACCGATAACGTAACCACGCGCGTCATGCCGTGCGCCTGCATTTGCGCGATGCTGTCCAGTGGCGAGAGGTTCATCTCGTGCAGCAGCCAGCCGGCGCAGATCACGAGGCCCAGCACCATGCCGGTGGTTTGCAGGGCGTCGGTCCAGACGATAGTTTTAACGCCGCCTTCGTAGGTGTACAGCAGGATCATGGCAAGGATCACGGCAGTGGTCAGCCAGAACGGCACGCCCATGCTATCGAGGATGGTGAGCTGCAGGATGTTCACCACCAGATACAGCCGCGCCGATGCGCTCAGCGTGCGCGAGATGATGAAGAAAGCCGCGCCGCTCTGGTAGGAACGCGGTCCGAGGCGCTGCTCCAGATAGGTGTAGATGGAAGTGAGCTTGAGGCGGTAGTACAGCGGCAGCAGGATGTAAGCGACAGCGATATAGCCCAGCACATAGCCGAGTATCACTTGCAGGTAGCCGAAACCATCGCGGCCGACGGCGCCAGGTACGCTGATGAAGGTCACGCCACTGAGCGTGGTGCCGACCATCCCGAACGCGACCAGCATCCAGTTGCTGCTCTTGTTACCGATGAAGAAGCTATCGTTATTGGCGTTACGGGACGTGCGCCACGCCACCACCAGCAGCAAGGCGAAATATGCGGAGACGAGGCAAAACAGGGAGACTGCGGACATGGGCAATTAGCGGCGAGTGAATCAAATCGCCGCCAATATACCTCAATCAGTGCGCCACAGCGTGGATCGACTTGGCGCCGCCAACGCTGGCCGAGCGGGGATTCAGGCGATCCAGCCGGCCGCTCAACGCGGTCAGGCCGAAGGCGCCCAGCACCACCAATGCACCGATCCAGCCGGTATGCACCAGGCCCAGATGTTCGACGATCAAGCCACCACCCCAGGCGCCACCGGCGATACCGAGATTGAACGCAGCGATGTTCAGGCCCGAAGCCACATCGACAGCGCGCGGCGTGAAGTGTTCAGCCTGCTGCACCACGTAGACCTGCAAGCCGGCCACGTTACCAAACGCCACCGCGCCCCACGCCAGTACAGTTGCCAGCACCAGCCATTTGTACGGTGCGGTGAAGGTCAGCACCAGCAGTACAGCGGCCAGGCCGAGGAAGATGATCTTCAGCGCGCCCACCGGACCGCGCTGGTCGGCCAGTTTGCCGCCCCAGATATTCCCCACCGCGACCGATACCCCGTACACCAGCATCACCAGACCCACCGCATTCACGCTGAAACCGGTGATGTCGGTCAGGATCGGGGCGAGGAAGGTGAAAGCCGTGAACGAACCGCCGTAGCCGAGCGCCGTGATGGCATACACCAGCAGCAGGCGCGGTTCGGCCAGCACCTTCATTTGCTGCAGCAGCGAGGCAGGCTTGTTGTGGGTGATGGTCGAGGGCACAAAAATCGCGCTACCGGCAACTGCCAGCACGCCCAGCGCGGACACGGCAAGGAAAGTCTCACGCCAGCCGAAATGCTGGCCGATGAAAGTCCCGAGCGGCACGCCGGTTACCAGCGCCACGGTCAGGCCGGTGAACATGATGGCGATAGCGCTGGCCGCTTTCTCCTTCGGCACCAGCGAGGTGGCGATGGTCGAGCCGATCGAGAAGAATACGCCGTGCGCGAGGCCGGTCAGGATGCGGGCGATCACCAGCGATTCGTAGCTGGGCGCCTTCCACGCCAGCAGGTTGCCGAGAGTGAACAGCACCATCAGCGACACCAGCAGCAGCTTGCGCGGCACTTTGCCGGTGAGCGCGGTCAGCACCGGCGCGCCGATGGCCACGCCCATCGCATACAGGCTGACCAGCAGGCCGGCCGACGGCAGGTTCACGCCCAGATCGGCGGCGATAGTCGGCAGCAGGCCGACAATAACAAACTCGGTAGTCCCGATGGCAAACGCGCTGATGGTCAGCGCAAGCAGTGCAATTGGCATGACATAACTCCTGAAAAGTTGAAGTCATGCAGTATCCGGGTTCTCGTTAGTGAGAGAAAGACAGGAAAACCAAAAACATCTTTGATTATGAGGCAATAATTGGAATAGCCTCGATGGCCCACGCTCCCCCTTCCCGGCGCTGCGGGCTGGGCACCACGCAGGCAGTACGGCCGGTGAACTCGCGCGCCACGCGGTCTTCGTCGATGCGCCAGCCGCGCTGTTCCAGTTCCTTGATTTTCTGGCGGAAGGCAATTTGCAGGGCATCCGACTTGACCGAGACTTCCTGTTGCCAACTGTCCGGTACGCGCTCGGGGCGCACTTTGCTGAGAATGACGTGGTCCTGCTTAAAAATATTCAGGTTGCTGGCGATAACGCGACGGTCAAACAGCGCCGAGCGCAGGAAGGTGCGGCCCATCATCCACCAAGTACGGGTGCGCTGGCCGTCCACCGGTACGTGGGCCGAAACAATATGAATCTTCCAGCCGTCACGCGGCGCGACTTCCAGCGTCGCGCATGGACCGGATAGATGGAAACCGGGGCGCGTGGCGACCTCCACATGCTCGCCGGTAGGTTGCCGGCGCCAGCCCTTACGTACCGGGCGGCGCATCGTCATCTGCGCGCTGCCACCCCATGCTTCATGTTCGACCTCGAACGCGCCCATCTCCGGATGGTCCGGGTCGCCAAAAGTGCTGCCGTGGACGAATGGCGCATGCGCAAAATCGAGACCGTTCTCCATCACACGATCCCAACTGGCATTCCAGTCGAAGTGCCCGGACACCACCCGCACATGGGGATCATCGACCCAATCCAATCGCGGCAGCGGTGGACGTTCGGATTCCGGCAAATCGCCGAGGAATGCCCAGATCCAGCCGTAACGCTCGATGGTCGGGTACGCATCCACCCTTGCTTTGGCGGGAATACGCAGCTGCGGCTGTGCCGGAATATGCGTGCAGACACCGTCGGGACCAAAGCGCCAGCCATGATAAGGACACTGCACACTGTCGCCTACTTTGGCGCCGGCCGATAAGGCACCACCGCGATGAACGCAGATATCCGACAGCAGGCGCGCCACTCCCTCAGCATCGCGGAAAGCGACAAAATGTTGGTTCAGCATTTGTACAGACTTCAAGCCATCCCGCAGTTGCGAAGACGGCAGCACTACGTACCACAGGTTAGTCAGCATGGGGAAATACAGTGGATCTCAGGGAGCGAAAGTCAAATATCAGAGGAAATGATTGCTAGACGGCCACCACCTGCACGGGTGGTCGAGAGACTCGCGGCAATCTGGCCGATGCGCGCTTCATACAACTCGAATGCTTTCAAACCGGATACCTTGGCGGGGCTTCCCAGCATCACCAAAGCCGTGCCCGAAATGCGGCATTGGCGCCATGAATCGACTACCCGCAGGTCAAAATCGATAAAGTCGCCAAACGCGCTCTTGTTCACATTCCGCACACCATGCTCTTGTTCCATGTTAGCTCCATTCAGGTGACTAATCTCCAGAAACAAAGGTTATCATCTGGCATTCTAGCGTGATTTTAAAGCAAAATCCTATCGAACTCTCACACCAATAGATTCAAAGTGAATTCAGAAAAACTCGCCCTGCTGCTGACGCGGGAAATGCCCTACGGGAAATACAAGGGCCGCAAGATTGCGGATTTGCCGGGCCATTATCTTGGCTGGTTCGCCCGTGAAGGTTTTCCTTCGGGCGAACTCGGCATGCTAATCGCACTCATGTACGAAATCGATCACAACAACTTGCGCATGCTGCTCGACCCGCTCCGTTAGCGCACTTTCCCGGTCAAACCGTTCGAGAACTTGAAGGTATTCAAGCGCGTATCCAGCGTTTTGATCGCCATCAAGTCTTGTGCATAGTCGTCGACCACGGAAATACCGGCCGACGCGGGCAGGGCCTGCCCAAACAGCCAGCCCTTGCCGACACCGGTGATGATCCGCACGCTGCCAACGTAGGACACCTGCCCTTCGCGCACCTCGATTTCCGGCATATCCACCATCTCACGGCTGATTTCTTTGCGATAAGCGGTCATCGAGCCGATGACCTTGCCCAGCTTATATTTGCCCGGTTTGACGGCCAACAACACAAAGGTGCGGAAGCCCCCGCCGCTCTCAAGCTTGGCGCGTTTCATATCGGGATTCAAATCGTTCATGACGACGAACTCAACCTTCTTGGGTTCATCCACCGGATGGAAGAAAGCATTTACCAGCGCGATTTGCCCCAGCTTCAACTCCGGATCAGACGACTCATTCCGGGCCATCACACTGGCAAACACATAGCCGGTGCCACTGGCGGCCAAAGGTTCGGCATCGCCGGTGCGATTTTTCACCGAGGCACAGCCACTCAGCACGATTGCCGCGAACACGCCGGCGGCGCAATATTTCAAGGACTTCAGGGCAAAAACCATTATTTCTCTCTTAGTGTGTATTATTTTTCAAGCCGTTGGATACCGGCAGCTTGGCAACACGCGCATCCATGTTTTTCATGGCCGCGATGTCAGCCTCGGACCTAGCCCTCCACATTCCGCCCCAGCTTGGAGATCACCTGAATACTGCCTGCATAAGTGATCTCGCCTTTGCGCACTGTAATCAGCGGATACGGTGCATGCAATTCAGTTTCGACGTGGTAGCCGCCGTAGAAACCCGCCTGCACATTCCCCAGCCAATAACGCCCCGGCTTCACCGGCACCAGCAGCCATAGCCATACTCATTGTCCTCAAGCTTGCCGGCGTTTCCCAAGGTGCTGGTTTGGGTCATGCAGCCTGCCAGCGGGGACAAGCCCAGTAGAATCGATAAAGATTGCTTTAGTTTCATGGTGTTTTAATTAAATAATTCGGCATCTTGCCATGCGATTGCCAAATCGGCAAACCGGGCGGCAAGCGTGACATCCCGGCAATGCAAATCCGTGTATAAATACGTTATTGCATTGTTTCTGGAGAACGTCATGGACGAGCACGCGCACGGCTGCACCTGCTTTATCATCCCGTCGAAGATGCTGCGCCAGCTGGCCGACGAAGCCACCAGCGCCAGCGAACGCCACAGCCTGCTCGACCAGGTCGAACTGTCGGCCCACCTGCGTGGCCAGCGCTCGGTCGCGCCGCTGGTGATGGGGCTGGTCGCAGCCACCGGCGAAAAGCGCCGCACGGTGTATGACGCCCAGCACAAAACCGCCCTGCCCGGCAAACTGGTGCGCGGCGAGGACAGCAAACCGTCCAGCGACAAGGCCGTCAACCAGGCCTACGACGGTGCCGGCGCCACCTACGACTTCTATCGCGAAGTCCTGAAGCGCAACTCGGTCGACGGCAAGGGCCTGCGGCTGGACTCCACCGTGCACTACCAGACCAACTTCAACAACGCCTTCTGGAACGGCCAGCAAATGGTGTACGGCGATGGCGATGGCAAGCTGTTCCTCGGCTTCACCGGCGCCATCGATGTCATTGCCCACGAACTCACCCACGGCGTCACGCAATATGCGGTACCGGGCGGACTGGTCTATGCCGACCAGAGCGGTGCACTCAACGAATCGATCTCGGACGTGTTCGGCAGCATCGTCAAGCAGTGGACGCTCAAGCAGAACGTCGAGCAGGCCGACTGGCTGATCGGCGCTGGCATCATGGCGCCGGCCGTCGGCAAGGCGCTGCGCTCGATGGCCGATCCTGGCAACAAGGAGCTCACCTGGTCGGGCGACGACCAGCCGAAAAACATGGCAGGATATGTGCAAGGCGGCGATGTTCACACCAACTCCGGCATCCCCAACCACGCGTTTTACGCAGCGGCCATCGCGCTCAAGGGCAATGCGTGGGACAAGGCCGGGCCGATCTGGTACAAGGCGCTGTCGCTGCTGACCTCCAACTCCACCTTTGCCGACATGGCCAAGGCCACTTCGGATTCAGCAGCGCTGCTGTATGGAGTTAATTCAGCCGAGCAGCATGCCATTCAAGCGGCATGGAAAGTGGTCGGCGTAGCGTGAAGGACGCATCATGCGTTTGACTTTGAAATGTACAGGCGGCTTCGCCGGACCGGCCGGCGCGCAAACGCGCACCGTCGACCTGGCCCAGCTGCCGGCCGACCAGGCCGATGAAGTGCAGAAGCTGCTGTATGCCAGCGACTTCTTCGCCCTGCATCCCAAGCTGGTCAAGGAAGCGCCCAAGTCATGGGACTTTCAATACGACCTGGAAGTGGACGACGGCCAGCAAGCGCACTGCGTCCGCTACCATCTGGACGAGGCGCCGCCGGCCCTCAAGGCGCTGACCGAAAAGCTCAGCGACGAAGTCAAGCCGGATTAAGCCAGCAAGCGCGCCAGCTCACCGCTGGCAATCAGCTTTTGCAGATCCGTCGCGCCGCCGATCAGGGTGCCGTTCACGAAAATGATCGGGAAGGTCGACCAGCCGCTCCACAGCTTGAGCGCCAGGCGCGGACGCCAGGTCGAGAAGTAATTGCCGTAGCTGAGATATTTGTACTGGATGCCTTGCGCATCCAGGATCTTGCGCGCCTTGGCCGGAAAAGGATTCAAGCCCATGCCGATCACCACCACCTTGTTAGCGGCGATGGCGGCCTCCACTTCGGCGATCAGCTCGCTGTGATAGCTGCTGATCTGCGCCAGTGCGGCAGGATGGATACGGGCTTGGTCCAGGATGTGACGGGTCATTATTGCCTTATAAATCAAGTTTAGAAATTTTGGTGCCTTCGAGGTTCAGGTTGGCCATCAGGCCAGCATTGGTTAAGACGAATGCCTGCACAGGATTATTGGCTGTGTTGGTATCTATTTCTCCATTGGCGCCCACTTTAATCAACGCCACCGACCCATCCACACCAGCGGTCCAGCCTTTGCCATTGCGGAATTTGTCCAGCGCCTCGCGGCTCATGAACAACAGTACCACTGCCTTCGACTGTGCGCCAGCCTGGAAGCCCACCGACAGCGAGGCCACACTGTAGTAATCGGCTGTCTGGCCGCCGGTGCGCAGCACACCCTTGCCGTATTCGCCGCCTACCACCAGCCCGGCCGCCACCACATTCGGGAACACCAGCACGCCATTGGCCTTTTGCACCAGCTCGCGCGAGCCTTTGACTTCCTTGTACAAACGCTCCAGCGTGTTGTACGCGCCCTGCTCGATCTCGGTCTTGACGGCCGAACTGCTAGGCTTGGCCGCGCCGGTAGTGGTGGTACAGCCGCTCATGGCCAGGCCGGCACAAGCCAGCGTCAATACTGCAAAGGTACGTTTAAGCATGACAGTCTCCAAAAAGGTTGTTAGTCGATGATAAACTCGCGCCGCCCTTCGTCGTCGCACTGTTGAGCGCTCTGCCCGGCTTGCTCAAATGCCGAACACAAGCGATTGCCCTGCGGGTCCTCCAGTTGCGGATGCACCCGCAGCACATAGCTGCCGGCGCGCCATGCCTGCGCCGGCGTGAAGCGCCATTCAGTTTCGCCGGCGGCCAGCCGCGCCGTGCCAGCCACGCGCGTCCCGCCTGGGCCTTGCAGCGCCAGCAGCGGCGCTGCATCGGCATCCAGCGCCGTTGGGAAGACCACCCGCAACGGCGTCCGGCTGCCGCGTTTGACGGCCTGCAAAGTCCACTGCTGCGGCGTGATCGCTTGCCGCAGCGGCGGCTGCACTTGCCAGCGTTTTTCCACCATCCGGCCCAGCTGCGGATCATCGATGCGCAGCACCACGCTTTGCCCGGCATGCAGCGCCGGCCCCACCTTCAAGTTCGGCCCCACACCGGTCTTGATGCGGCCCGGATGCAGCAGCAGCGTCAGCGACTTGCCATCGCGTCCGGCCAGTGGCAGATCGAGGAAAGCACCGTCGATGGGCACGCCATCAGCATCAGACAATAGCACGTGCCGCATCTCCAGCGGTGCTTTCAGCGGCGCGTCCAGATGCAGCACGATGCGCAGCAAATTCTCCGGCACCGCCGGGCCCGATGGCGTTACCAGCGTGGCCGCCGACGAAATCAGCGGCAACGCCAGCAGCAGCGCGCTAGCGCGCCAGTTCAGGATAGCCTTCAAGGCCACGGGCGTACTTGTGGAAATCACGGTACCTGTCCCCATCCGGATAGCGATAATCGGCAAAGTCATACTCGTTCACAAAATCGCTCAGGCGCAAGTAGGCGCCCTTCAGCACCGACACCAGCTGCACCTGGCCGGTAGCATCGTCGCGGCGCAGCGCCAGCAGCTGTTCCGGATTCAGGTTATCGACACGCATGGTGGCCGCCATCGGCGTCATCAGCGCTTTCACGCCTGAATACGGTTTGGCCGGCACTTCGATCGGCGTGTTCAATCCCGGCGCGGCGGCGCCGTTGCCCAGTTCTGCAGCACTCAGCAAATCCGCCGAGCGGCTGGAATTGACCAGTAACGCATATTCCGTATCGCCCTGCTTGAAGCTAACCAGCCCGTTCGGCGCACTGCCCCAGCCCAGTTCGCCCACCGTCTTGGCAGCGATGTGGGCACCGTCTTTCAAGTCCTTCAGCGGGATCAGCACCAGCGGCGTGCAGGTGTAGGCTGCCACCAGCGTTGGCTCGCCGGCGATGGTCATCACTGTCATGCTGCGGATCGGCGCACGGGTCTCGATCTGGTTATGCACCGGGTGATACATCTCGATGGTGGTGGCCTTCGCCGCACCGCTGAACGGATAGTCATACACCCGCAAGGTCGAGGCAAAACTGCGGTTGGACAGGCCCGCCACGTACAGCTTGTTTTGATAGAAGCGCATATCCGTCACGGTCAGGGTTTGCACCGGCACGTCGCGCCAGAAGGTGGCGTCGGCCGCTGGCGCATCCGTGATGGCAGCCGACCCGGTCGCCTTCGACAGGTCCAGCCGCTGCACCTTGCCGCTGGCGTCGATGGTAACGATGGCGGGCGACGATTTGCCTTTAGCGCCCTGCACCGTCACCGCCACAAACGCCACCTCGCTGCCCGGCTGCACCGCCAGGTCCTCGAAGCGCAAGGCGGTTGGCGCCACGCCCAGCGTCTTGGCAATCGGCGCTTGTACATCCTTCAGGTTGAATGGCTTGCCGGCCGCCTTGGCCGGCGTCGTCACCGGCAAGGCGTAGATGCGCGCGCCCTTCCAGTCGGCGACAAACAAGGTATGGTCATCGCCAAACGTCAGCCGGGTGGCGGATTGCATGGCCGGCGCAGGCGCGGCTTGGGCCGTCGTCACCATGACAGCAAGGGCGAGGCCTAAAATACGAAACGAAAGTGAAGCCAAGGCAGTCATGATGATGTACTCCTCCTGGTCGGTTATTGCCGGAATCGGCAATAACCAAGGTAGCACGGCATGTCCCTGCGGTCCCTCCCTCTTGGGCAGGAGGCAGGATCAGCGCGGGGTGAACGCCAACCGCTTCCCTTCGCGCAGCATGGCCGCGAAATCCGCCGCTGGCACCGGCTGGCTGAACAGATAACCTTGCAACTGGTCGCAACCGAGTTCGCGCAGGAACGCCATTTGCTCGGCCGTCTCCACGCCTTCCGCCACGATCTCCTGCCGCAACTGCTGCGCCATCGTCACGATAGCCCGCGCAATGGCGCAATCATTTTCTTCGTAGGGCAAACCAATCACGAAAGAACGGTCGATCTTGAGGGTGCTGATCGGGAATTTTTTCAGGTAGGCCAGGCTGGAATAGCCGGTGCCGAAGTCGTCCAGCGCCAGCGCCATGCCCATCGCCACCAGCTGGTTCATGATGGCGATCACCTTGTCGGTGCCGCGCACCAGCAGGCTTTCCGTGATTTCGAGGTTGATCTGGTCCGGCTGCACGCGATGTTTTTCCAGCACCGCCGCCACGCGCTTGGGCAGCTCGTTATCGAACTGGCGCGCCGACAGGTTGACCGCAATCGGCGGCGTGATCATATTGGTGTCGCGCCACTCGCGCACCTGGCGGCAAGCTTCTTCCAGTACCCAGGTGCCGAGGTCGAGAATCAGCCCGGTCTCTTCCGCCACCGGAATGAACACGCCCGGCGACACCAGCCCGCGTACCGGATGGCGCCAGCGCAGCAGCGCCTCGGCGCCGACGATGCGGCCGCTGCGCAAGCTCACCTTGGGCTGGTAGTACAGTTGCAGCTCGTTGTTCACCAGCGCCTGCCGCAGCTCGCTCTCGATGCGCAAATGCTCCTTGGCGCGCTGGTTCATCTCTTCGCTGTAGAACAGGAAGTTGGACTCGATGCTTTGCGCCGCCTTAGCCACCGCCACGTCGGCACAGCGTATCAGGGTCGGCACGTCGAGGCCGTCCTCGCTGTACGAAGTGATGCCGATGTGCGCGCCCACCTGCAAGCTGTGCGAGGCAATCGCAATCGGCGCGGCCAGCGCGCCCAACAGCTTCTTGGCGACGATGCCTGCGTGTTCGCGCTTCTCCACATGCAGCAGCGCGATGGCGAAACGGTGGCCGTCCAGCCGTGCCAGCACGTCGGCCTCGCGCAGCGAACCGCGGAAGATGCGGCCGATTTCGCACAGCAGCTCGTTGCCGATTTCATGGCCCAGCGTATCGCTGATGGCGCCGATGCGGGTAATTTCAATCACCATCAAGGCGCCCTGCTCGCCCGAACGCTTGGTCTCGGCCAGCGCCTGTCCGACCAGCTGGGTCAGCAGGCACAAGTTGGGCAAGCCGGTCAGCGGATCGTAGTTGGCCATGCGCTGCATGCGCGCTTCGGCATCCTTGTGCACGCTGATGTCGGAGAACAGCGAGAACGTGTGGCTGATCTTGCCGTTCTGGTCGCGCACCGCGCTGATAGTCACCGATTGCGGGAACATCTCACCGTTCTTGCGCTTGCCGATAATCTCGCCGCGCCACGGCCCGCCGCCCTGCATGGCCTCGCGCACCTTGGCGCGGAAGTCGGCATCGTGCACGCCGGAGCGCAGCAGGTCCGGCGTCTTGCCGATCGATTCGGCCGGCGTGTAGCCGGTGATGCGGGTGAAGGAGGAATTGATGGAGACGATGCGTTCATGCGCATCAGTGATCAGCACGCCCTGCTCGCTGTCTTCGATGATGCGGGCATGCAGGTTGACCTTGTCCATATCCGACAAGGCCTGGTTGGCTTGCGACAGCCGCACCAGCATGCCGGCTGGCTCGCCATCTTCGTGGCGCAGTTCGATGTCGAGATGGACCCAGATGATTTCACCGCTCTTCTTGCGCCGCCGCACCTCGGTGCGCGCTGCCGCATCGCCAGGATTGTGCTCGAAGAACAGCTCGGCGATATTGCCGTCGTCATCGTCTTCCGCGTACAGGAATAGCACATGCTGGCCGATCACCTCAGCCGAGGTGTAGCCAAACATCTGCTCCGCGCCATCGCTCCAGGCGGTGACGTAGCCGGTGAGGTCCAGTGCCAGTGTGGTGTCCCGTGCCGCCATATCGGCCGGACGTAAGGTTGATTGTGCTTCCTTGAGTGCCGCATCGAGTGCGGTTAATGTCTGTGCCAGCGCGTCGCCTTGTTCACTCCGGGCTTGGCGGCTCAGGGCAAGACAACGCTCGATGGCATCACGCATGGGGGCTTCCAGTTTTGCCCGCCGCCACGCTCTGCATCCACAAATTGGCGTCGACGACGATGCGGTTGAAGGTGGCGATATCAACTTGCAGCGCCCCCAGGCAGGCGGCCAGCGCTTCGTAGTGCTCGTGCTCGGCTGATTCAACCACGCACAGCAGCTGGCCCAGTTCGCCTTCATGCGAGAGCAGGGCCTGCTGCACCGACTCGCTGATGGTAAGCGGCTTCAGCACCTCCTCCAGCGGCATGCCGAACAACACCCCCAGCAGCGAGAACATGCCGACCATGAAGGCTTGCTCCTGGTGATGCTTGTCCTCGCCGCAGGCTTTGGACAGCAGCTCCATCGCCCGCGCCCGCACCGCCACGCGCGACAGCAGCATAGCCGAGCGCTGGTCGCCTTCACGCGACGAGAACAGCATCAGGTTCAGCCAGCGTCGCAACTGCGAGCGACCGAGGATCAAAATGGCTTGCGAAAAACTGGTAACGCGGCGGCCAGTGCCCATGCCCAGCGAATTCACCAGCCGCAGCAGGTGATAGGACAGTGTGGGGTCTTGCCGCAGCAGCGCTTCGATTTCGTGGGTATCGGCATCGGCGGAGACCAGCTGCACCAGCTGCAGCGCCAGCGCGCGCGAGGCCGCTTGCGTGCCGACTGGTTTGGCAGGCAGCGCGAGGAACCATTCACCTTCGATCCACTGCACCGCTGGCGGCAAGTCCTTGGGCAGCGCGGCATCGGCCTGCTGGACTTTGTCGGCCATCAGCACCTTCCAGCCGGCTTGTGCCAAGGCCGCATTCAGTTCCTGCGAGGTACCCGCGCGGTAGAAGCAATTCATGCTGCCCGCCGCCAGCTCTTCCAGCAGCGCGACGGGCAACTCAGCCGCGCCAGCAGGCAGGCGCGACGCATCAAACAGCAATGCCGCCGGACTGCCGTTGCGGTCGGCCAGAGGATGCAGGAACACGGGCGGCATGGCGGTCGATACGGTCATGAAAAATTCCAACGGGAGACGGTCGATTATCCTGCTATGGTACTCCGAAATTATTGGCTTTAGTCAATATTATGATGGTAGGTGACTGACCAGTCGCTCGAACAAGCCAGGCTGGCGCATGCGGTTCAGCCACCAGTTCAGCGCTGCGCCGTTTTCGCCGCTGCGCCAGGCCAGGTAGAAGGTCTCGGCGGGTTTCGGCTCGTCCACTTGCTTCTCGACCAGCAGACCCGCAGCAATGGCGGCGCGCGCGCAGGGTTCGGGCAGGAAGCCGAAGCCCATGCCGGCCAGCTGGTACTGGTATTTGGTCTTCATGTCGGGTACGGTCAGCGTGTCTTGGCCGAGCAACAAACCAACCGTGCGCGGCGCCATCTGGCGCGCCGAGTCGGCCACGCTGATGGCGCGATGGTGTTGCAAATGCGTCCTGCCCAGCGTCCCCTCCACCGCCGCCAACGGGTGCGAAGGCGCCACCGCAAACACGAAGTTGATCTTGCCGATCGGCTCGGACACATAGCCGCCGCCGGCCGGGCCATCGCCGGCGGCGCCCACCAGCAGGTCGGCGCGGCGTTCCAGCAAAGCTTCCCAGGTGCCGGACAGCGCTTCCTGCACGATGCGCAGCCGGGTTTGCTTGGCCACCTCGTAAAAAGCCGGCACGTCGTCATGGAACATGCACGGCGAGAACATGGAATCCATCGCCACCGCCAGCTCGGTTTCCCAACCGGACGCTACCCGGCGCACGCGGTGCTCCAGATCTAGCGCAGCCTTCAGCAGGTAGCGTCCCTCTTTCAGCAATTCGGCGCCAGCCTTGGTCAGCTCGACGCGCGGGCCGTTGCGTTCGAAAACTTGCACGCCAAGGTCGTCTTCCAGCTTGCTGACGGTGTAGGAAATCGTCGACGGCACGCGGTGCAATTCCTTGCCGGCGGCCGAGAATGAGCCGCGCCGGTCGATGGCGTCCACGATTTGCAGGGCTTCCAGGCTGAGTCTAAGCATTCGAAATTTTCGATAGTAGAGGGGTAAATTTTCCGTTTTTTTATTCGGAAATGCGGGTCTACAATGTGTCCATCGCTTTCAAAATTATCGCACATTAAAGGAGCCCACCATGTTGCAAGTACGTAAATCTGAATCGCGCGGCAAAGCTAACCACGGCTGGCTGGATTCCAAACACAGCTTCTCGTTCGGACACTACCATGACCCTGAACACGTCGGCTTCGGCCCGCTGCTGGTGATCAACGAAGACAAAGTCCAGGGCGGCCAAGGCTTCGGCACCCACGGCCACCGGGATATGGAAATCATCTCCTACGTGCTGAGCGGCGCGCTGGAGCACAAGGACAGCATGGGTACCGGCTCGGTGCTGCACTACGGCGACGTCCAGCGCATGAGCGCCGGCACCGGCGTGCGTCACAGCGAGTACAACGGTGATCGTAGCGAACTGGTGCACTTCCTGCAGATCTGGATTCAACCGAACCAGGTCGGCATCCCACCGAGCTATGAAGAGAAAAACTTCACGCCGGAGAGCAAACTGGGCAAGCTGGCCCTGATCGCCTCGAACGACGGCCGCGAAGGCTCGGTGCTGATCCATCAGGATGCCGCCATCTACGCCACCATCATGACCTCGGGCGATAGCCTGAAGCATGAGCTGAAAGCCGGTCGCCAGTCGTATGTCCACGTAATCCGTGGCGATGTGACGGTCAACGGCGTGGCTCTGAACGCCGGCGATGCACTCAAGATCACCGACGAAGCGCTGGTTACGCTGGAACAAGCCAAAGCGGCGGAAGTACTGGTATTTGACTTGCCGAAATAAGTTTCTTCCGTTTTTGGTATCATGAAGGGTGCGCCGGGTCTGTTGGAACAGCCCGGCGCACCTTTTTTACTTGATCAGAACAGAATAAAGAGCAAAACCATGTCGCAGTCCCAAGACGAAGTGAATTACGTCACCTCCTGCGCCCTGCCAACCCCGTGGGCCCAGTTCACCCTGCACGCCTTCGTGGAACCGGCCACGGGCAAGGAACACCTGGCCATGGTGCTGGGCGATATCGGCAACGGCGCGCCGGTGCTGGCGCGCGTGCACTCCGAGTGCCTGACCGGCGACGTGCTGTTCTCGCAGCGCTGCGACTGCGGCGCCCAGCTGGAAGGCGCGCTGAAGAAAATCGCCGACGAAGGCCGCGGCGTGCTGCTGTATCTGCGCCAGGAAGGCCGCGGCATCGGCCTGCTGAACAAAATCCGCGCCTATCGCCTGCAGGAAGCCGGCGCCGACACGGTACAAGCCAACGAACAGCTGGGCTTCAAGCCCGACCAGCGCACCTATGGCCTGGTGAAACCGATGCTGGAACAATTCGGCGTGAAAAGCTTACGCCTGATGACCAATAATCCGCGTAAGATCGATGCCATGACCAAACTGGGTGTGGAAGTGGCCGAGCGGGTCCCCCTGCTAGTCAACCGCAACGCCTTCAACCAATACTATCTGGATACCAAGGCCGCCAAGCTGGGCCACATGATGACGCCGCTGACGCCGGCGCCGGTGGAGGATGGCGCGCTGTAACGTTTTAAGGACTGCATGAAAGTCATCAAGCTCGCCGCACTACTTGCATTGACCTGGGGCTACGCCGGCATCGCGCTGGCCGCCCCGACTCCTCCCGCAGCCCAGCCGCCGGCCGCGTCAGCCGACGCAGCCGGTAGCGAGACCGCCCCGCTGCCGCCGCCCTCCAGCGCGGCCCAGCATCTGTATGCCTCCGCCAAGAACGACATCCTGCAAGTACGCTCACTGCTGAAAAGCGGCCGCACGCAATCCTCGGTCGGCTCCGGCTTTTTGATCGGCACCAGCAATCTGGTCGTCACCAACTACCACGTGGTATCGCAATTCGCGCTCGACCCTGCCACCTACGTCGGCGAATGGATCGACACCAGCGGCCAGCGCGGCAATGTCGAACTGCTGGCGGTCGATGTGCTGCATGACCTGGCCGTGCTGCGCGTGAGCCGCAACGGTACCGGCTTCTTCAAGATGCCCGAGCAGCTGGCGCGCCTGGCCCAAGGCCAATACCTGTACTCAATGGGCAATCCGCTCGACCTCGGCTTTGCGATTTCCGAAGGCGCCTACAACGGCGTGATCGCGCGCAGCTTCTACGACCAGCTGATGTTCACCGGCCCGATCAACTCCGGCATGAGCGGCGGACCGAGCGTAACGGCCGATGGCTCGGTGGCCGGCATCAACGTCTCCAAGCGCCTCGATGGCGAACTGGTCAGCTTCCTGGTGCCGGCCCGTTACGCGCAGGACTTGCTGAAAAAAGTCGAAGCACAAGAGAAAGCGCCGACCGACTTCACCGCCGTGGTGGCTAGCCAGCTGCTCAAGCACCAGACCGCAATGGTCAACCAGCTGCTGGCCAGTCCGTTGAGCCTGAAGCCGATGGGGCCGTATCAGGTGCCGGTGCGCGAGTCCGAACAGATGCGCTGCTGGGGGCGCTCCAACGTCAAGGCCGACAAGCCGTTCACGGTGGACGACGCCAGCTGCGCGATGGAATCCGCAATCTTCGTCAGCGGCTCGCTGCAAACCGGGCAGGTCAGCATCCGCCATCAATTCTTGCGCAGCACCAGCCTCGACAAGCTGCGCTTTGCGCAACTGGCCACCGCCTCCTTCAAGAACGAACACTTCGGCAGCAACAAGGATGCGCGCATGACCGGTCCTAACTGCACCGAAGATTTTGTGAAGAACAAAGACCTGCCGCTGCGCGCCGTGCTGTGCGTGCGCGCCTACCGCAAGTTCGCCGGTCTGTACGACTTCGCGCTGCTGACCGCCAGCACCGACCAAGGCATGATGAGCCTCCAGAGCCGGCTGGATGCGCGCGGCGTGTCGTATGAAAACGGCTTGCGCCTGTCGCGCGTGTTCCTCGATTCGCTGTCGCTGGCGCCGAAGAAAGGAGGCGGGAAATGAAAGCTCCCTACTTCATCGAAATCCTGGCCCGCAATGGCGACGTGCTGCACCGGCACAAAGTGGCGCAGCTGCCGATCCGCATCGGCCGCAGCTACGATAACGAGATCATCCTCGATGATGCGCACAGCGCGGCCAGCCACGCCATCGTTGAAACGGACGATCACAATCAAGTGGTGCTGCGCGACCTCGGCAGCAAGAACGGCACGGTCTACAAGGGCCGCCGACAAAACATCGTCACGCTGGACGGCAACACCGTGGTGCGCCTCGGCCATACGCGGCTGCGCGTGCGGCCTTACGATTTCCCGGTCGCGGCGGAAATCGCCGACACCACCATGCACGGCTGGGAAGGCGCAACGCCCGCCACCATTGGGCTGCTGCTGATTGCGGTGTTCACCTGCCTGGAAACCTGGCTGTCCGACGTCGAGCCGTTTGCTTTGATCCGCTACCTACTGGTGCTGGCCTCCAGCCTTGCGGCAGGCTTGCTGTGGACTGGTGTGTGGGCGCTGGCGAACCGTTTATTTGGCAGTCACGCGCGCATGGGGCGGCACCTGTTCATCTTGGGCAGTGCGCTGGCGACGGTAGGCTTGTGGCGTGCGGCCAGTTCGGTGCTGGCCTATGCCTGGTCGGCCGAATCGCTGACACGCTACGGCAACCTGGTCACGCTGGCGATCGCCTGCGGCATGGTGTTCTTCCACCTGCTGACGATCAAACCGCATCATCCACGCCGTTTCCTGATCACGGCGACTGTGATGCTGCTGGCAGGTTCAGGACTGATGGTAATGGCCAACTTGCAAAGCACAGGCCGTGCGGCCGATGAACTCTATATGTCGGTATTGCTGCCGCCGGAAGTACGGCATAGTGAGAATCGCAGTGTCGACCAGTTCATGGCCAACGCTGGAAAATTGAAGACTGCGCTCGATGTCGCCCGCAGCGAATCCGTGAAAAACGGCGTCCCCGACACAGAGGACGAGGACGAGGACAGCGCGACTGATTAAGCCTGTTTTTTGCGGCGGGCTGCGAAGCCTACCAGACCCAGGCCAGCCAGCATCATGGCGTAGGTTTCTGGTTCTGGCACGGCGGCGGTCAGCTTGACGTTGTCCAGCACTGCGCCCGAGTAGCCGTCGCCACCAACGCTGCTGAATTTCAGCAGTTCCGAACCGCCGGTCGCGCCGGTGGTGAACGAGAAGCTGTAGGTGGTTGGGGTGCTGGTGCCCACGTACAGGTTGCTGACGCCGTTCACATCCACTTGCACGGCGGTGTAGCTGCCGTTAGGGTTGCGGCTCACATCAAACGACAGGTTGTAAGTAGTGTTGGCGGCGTAGTTAAACGACTGCGACAACACGCCAGGACCTGGGGTGCCCAGCATGTCCACGCTGGTGCTGTTGGCGCCAACCGAACCGTAGCTATTCTTGATCAGGTCCACCGACACGCCGCCGACGATCC
This sequence comes from Duganella flavida, assembly GCF_009857445.1. Taxonomy (GTDB): domain Bacteria; phylum Pseudomonadota; class Gammaproteobacteria; order Burkholderiales; family Burkholderiaceae_D; genus Rugamonas; species Rugamonas flavida. The sequence continues at coordinate 80,104 of NZ_WWCN01000011.1, read as the reverse complement.
AGCCGGTGATGGCGCTCGAACCTGCACCCACCATGGTGTAGCCACCGTTCGGCACGTAGACCGAATAGCTCTCGAAATCACCATTGGTGATGAGATTGGTAGCAGCCGAAGCTGCGCCGGTAGCGAACAAAGCAGCGATGGCGACAGCTTGAATCAGACGGGCGGTTTTCATGGTGGGCTTCCTGAAGAGGTGAGTACGATGAAAGCATTGTACCCTTCAATTTCAAATTTGCAATATAAATTTCATATTGACAAAATTTGTATGTGAAAAGCAACGCAATTATGCGGGCCAGCCGCGCAGCACCTGGTCCACCACTTCCTGCAGCTGCTTGCGGGTCGCACCGGCGGCGGCCTGTACGGCCATGCCGTTGGACACCGTCATCACGTAGCGCGCCATCTGGCTGGCGCAGAAATCGGCCGGCAAGTCGCCCTCTACCTTGGCGCGCTCGAAGCGTTCGCGCAGGCGCACCTCGGCAGCTGCCCGGCGTTCGATCAGAGAATTGCGGATCGGCAGCGCGTCATCACTGCAGACCAACGCGCCGTTGATGACCAGGCAGCCGTGCGGCGCTTCTTCCTCGGTCTGGGCGTCGGCGTTACCGCGCAGGAAGTGCTCGACCACGGCGTGCGCGGTTTTCAGCTCCAGCGCGGCGTCGAACAGCGGATCGTGCGTGGCGCCGTAGCGCTCCAGGGCCAGCCGGAACAGATTCTCCTTGTTGCCAAAGACGGCATACAGGCTGGGACGGTTCATCCCCATGGCCTCGGTCAACTCGGGCAGCGAGCTGCCTTCGTAGCCCTTCTCCCAGAACACTTTCATGGCCTTTTCCAGCGCATTGTCCGCATCAAAGGTGCGTGGGCGGCCGATTTTTCGCTCTTTCATACCATTCGGTTAAAAATTCATTGACAAAGTACTTCCCAACCGACATTATGAACCGACCAGTAAAAAACTCAAGCATTTTTACCGATCTAAGGAATTCGTCATGCAAAACCAAAACAATGCGCTCCGCGAGGAAGCGTCCTCTCCCACTAACACCCCCGTTCGTCCGCCGCATGGTTCGCCGTGGCTAGCCGTGCTATCGGTCGCCATTGGCGCTTTTGCGCTGGTGACTACTGAATTCCTGCCGGTCGGCCTGCTGCCTGCCATCGCCGCCGAGCTGGGTGTCACCGAAGGCATCGCCGGCATGATGGTCACCGTGCCCGGCCTGGTGGCGGCGCTGGCGGCTGTGCTGGTTACCGTCGGCGTCGGCAAGACCGATCGCCGCTACGTGATCTGGGGCCTGACTGCGACGCTGGTGCTGTCGAATGCACTGGTCGCGCTATCGCACTCCTTCCCGCTGATCCTGATCGGACGTGCGCTGCTGGGCATCGGTGTCGGCGGTTTCTGGGCCATCGGTCCGGCGCTCAGTACGCGGCTGGTATCGCCGGAAGCGGCGACGCGCGCCACTGCGGTGGTGTTTGCTGGCGTCTCGGTCGGCACCGTGGCCGGCGTGCCGGCAGGCGCCTTCATCGGCGAACTGTTCGGCTGGCGCACCGCCTTCGAAGCAGCCGGTGTGGTCGGCCTACTGGTACTGCTGACGCAGATGTATCTGCTGCCCAAACTGCCGCCGGAAAAAGCCATCACCTTCCGCCAGCTGCCGGAACTGCTGCGCGTATCAAAAGCGCGGCTGGGCATCCTGGCGACCGTACTGGTGTTCCTTGGCCAGTTCTCGGCGTACACCTACATCACGCCCTTCCTCAGCCAGGTGACGCACTTGGGCGCGACCACCATCAGCACCCTGCTGCTGGCGTATGGCGCGGCCGGCTTCGTCGGTAACCTGATCGGCGGTACGCTGGTGGCGCGTAGCGTGCGCACCTCGCTGATCGTCACCGGTATCACGCTGGGCGTGGCGATCGGCGCGCTGCCGCTGCTGGGCGCAAATGCGTGGGCGGCAACGGCGCTGGTGGTGGTGTGGGGCGTGGGCTTTGGCATGATGCCGATCTCGGTGCAGACCTGGATCTTCCAGGCGGCGCCGCATGCGATGGAAAGCGGTGGCGCGGTGTTCGTCTCGATCGTGCAGATCGCGCTGGCCAGCGGTGCGCTGGTGGGCGGCATGACGGTCGATCACACTGGTGTGTCAGGTGCGATGGCACTGGGTGGCGCGCTGGCGCTGGCCATGGCAGTACTGATTGCCGTGTGGGCCAAAGATGACGGCCAGCCATCAGTCAAACTGCACGCCGTGCATTAAAGACGAACGCGACGGTAAGCGCCGAGAAACACCTCGGCCTCACTGTCCGACAGCACCTTGATTTCATCGCCATGCCAAACGTAGAGATACTGATCGCCGCCGAGGCGATCAGTTAATTTAGCGTTGACCAGAAAGACAGTCCCAAGCGGATAAACGCTCGTGTCACTCAAGTGACGCGAGCAATGCACATTCAGATCAGTGGCATAAGCCTGGCCAGACGCCGGCCGCATCACCACCCGTCCGCCCTCCTCCACCGACTCCACCACCAACTGCCGATAAGCATAAATATCGCGTGCCATCATAACTCCTCAAGAAATTCGGGGTCAGCTCTGTCATTTGGACAAGCAGGAACGACAATTGAGATATCTCAAATCCTTCGGCTCTGCTCCTGCTACAAATCCGACTACGAGATCTGCCCCAGAATTAGACGAAATGTTTTGATATTTCTCAAAGATTGTCCACGCTTGTCCAAATGACAGAGCTGACCCCGAATGGTTAAATGGCAATCAGCAGCGCGACCGATTCGGCGGCGATGCCTTCTTCGCGGCCAAGGTAGCCCAGCTTTTCGTTGGTTTTGGCTTTGACGTTGATCTGGCTGATGTCCACGCCCAAATCTTCGGCGATGTTGGCGCGCATGGTCGTGATGTGCGGCGCCATTTTCGGACGCTGGGCGATGATGGTGCAGTCGATGTTGCCGATGCTGTAGCCGGTCGCCACTACGCGCTTTGCCGCTTCCTTCAGCAGCTTGCGCGAATCCGCGCCTTTGAATTCAGGATCGGTGTCCGGGAAGTGTTTGCCGATATCGCCTAACGCGGCGGCGCCCAGGATCGAATCGGTGATAGCGTGCAGCAGCACGTCGGCATCCGAGTGCCCCAGCAGGCCGACGTGGTGAGGAATATCGACGCCGCCGATGATCAGCTTGCGGCCTTCCACCAGCGCGTGGCAATCATAGCCTTGGCCGATGCGGAATGGGAGTTTGCTCATGTTTAGTCTTCCTTGTTAGCCAGGTACATCTCGGCGATGCGGATATCCGCTGGCAGCGTTACTTTTAAATTTCGTGGATGGCCTTCGACTAGCCGTGGCGCGTAGCCGAGTATCTCGACGGCGCTGGCATCATCGGTGATGGCGTTGGCATCGGGGGCGCTGCCCAAGGCACGCAGCAGCAGCGCGTAGCTGAACATTTGCGGCGTTTGTGCGGACCACAGGCCGTTGCGTGGCACGGTCGCTGCGCTGACGCTCGCACCTTCGGCTCCGGGCGCGCTGCGCTTCATGGTGTCGACCACTGGCAAGGCAAGCAGGCCGCCAGCGGGGTCGTCGCCAACACCTTCGATCAGGCGCGCGATCAGCGCTGGCGTCAGACCGGGTCGCGCGGCGTCGTGGACCATGACCATGTCACCATCGGCAAGCTGGCCGTCAAGCGCGCGCAGGCCGTTCAGCACGGAGTCCATGCGTGTCGCACCGCCGCAGCGCAGGACCGTCACGCCATCCAGATCGGCCGGCAACACGGAATCAATTACGCCATCATCGGGACTGACCACCACATAGGTGTGCGCCACCAGCGGCGACGCGCGGAAGGCGTCAACCGCGTGGCGCAGCATCGGCTTGCCGCCCACGGTCAGATATTGTTTCGGCCCATTCGCCGCCATGCGCGCGCCGACACCGGCGGCTGGCAGCAGTGCAAAATATTTCGTCATAACTTTCTTTATCTGCGGCGTCGCGCGATGATGTCCGCGATCTCGCCATTACAGGTCTTGCCCAAGCGGGCGTATTCTTCCGGTGTGTCGATCTTGGCCTGCTCGATTTTGCCTTTATCGAATTCGCTTTGAATGAACGGGAACCACGTGCTGCTGATCTCATGTTCCAGCGCCGACATGGCGGTGCCAGACGGCGCATACATCGGCTGTCCGGCGAAGCGTTTATTCAGAGCTTCCGTCACCACTTTTTCCACGCGCGCCAGGTTGTCCATATAGGCTTTAAGATGGCGCTGTTCGTGTTCAAGGATCTCTTTGTAGGGGCACGTACCGGGCGCGAACTCGTTGCCGACGTAGATCAGCACCGGCGAATAATTCAACGACACATCCACCTTCGGCGCGATGCACTCGTAGCCGCTGGCCGCATCCTGCAGCACCGGCCCGCCCAGCTTGACCTTGTACAGGCCCTTGGTCACGGTGAGGCCTAGCGTCTCCATGCGGTTGTCCATGCTACCGGCTTTAACGGTCAGCGCGTGGTATGGCAATTGGTTGTTGATGGTGAAACCGTTCTGCTGCGACGACAGCACCGACACAGTTTTGCTGATCGAGTCCTCGCAGCGTATCTGGAACGGCGTGCGCTCCGCCGCCTGCACACCACCAACGGCGAGCAAGCCAACAAGAGCCAAAACGGTTTTCATAGTTTCCAGTCGCCCGCGCGCAGCTTCTCCAGCCAGAAGATGCCGATCACGGTTTTCACGTCGGTGATTTTACCGGTGCGTACCCACTCCAGCAGCTCGTCGATGGTGGCGGTGAAGGTCTCCAGGAATTCGCCTTCGTCCAGCCTGGAAGCGCCGGCCTTCAAGCCGCGAGCGAGATACAGGTCGAGATGCTCGTCAGAATACGCAATCGCATTATGGATCTTGGTGACGAACTGCCACTCGCCGCCGCTGTAGCCGGTTTCTTCTTCCAACTCGCGCTTGGCCGCGACCAGTGTGTCTTCACCCTTGTCGATTTTCCCGGCTGGGAATTCAATGAACACGTCGCGCAGTGGATAGCGATATTGGCGCTCCATCAGCACCGTGCCGTCATCGAGCAGCGGCAAAATCACCACCGCACCAGGATGCAGGATGTATTCGCGCGCAGTGCGCTTGCCGTCGGGGAGTTGTATGGTGTCGCGCTGGACTTTGAGGAAGTGGCCTTGGTAGACCAGTTCACCGTCTACATGCGTTTCTTTGAGATTGTCCATCACTGCTCCACATCGTTGAAGAACGATAGTGTATCAGCCGTGAGCCTTGCGCAGGTAGCGGACGATGAAACCGGGGAAACCAAGCACCACGAACAGCGGCACGGTAATCATGTAGAACTCTTTGACTTGCGGGAACCGCGTGCCAATTTGGTCTTCGAGGGTGAAGCCAATGAAGCCAACGACAAAGTACAGCGCTGCCATTTCCAGCAGCCGCACATACAGCGGCTTGCGCTGCCATTTACCCGGCAGCAGCGCGAAGACTTTGTCGTTGAAGAACGGCAGGTTGGCAGCCGCGATTGCAATCGCGATCACCAACCAGCCGGCGCTGGAGGTATCCATCAGGTAGCGAGGGTTACCTTGATGGCGGTCAGGCACGCTGCCAGCAGCGGGCCAGGCAGTACGCCGAGTGCCACGATGGCCAGGCCGTTCAGGCTCAGGACCAGCTTGACGTCACCGTATGCTGCCAGCGGGGTGTTATCTTCTGGCTCATCGAACCAGATGTGTTTGATAACGCGCAGGTAGTAGAACGCGCCGATCAGCGAGAACATCACTGCGAACACGGTCAGCCAGATCTGGCCAGTGCCCAGCACCGAGTTCAGCACGGCGAACTTGGCAGCAAAACCCATCATCGGAGGCACGCCAGCCAGCGAGAACAGCAGGATGGTCATGACCACTGCGAACCAGCCACTACGCTTGCTCAGGCCTTTGAAGTCGCTGATGTTATCGGCGTCGAAACCGGCGCGCGACAGCAGCATCAAGGTGCCGAAGGTGCCAACGGTGGTCAGCACATAGGTGATCACGTAGTACATGGCGCCGCTGTACGCAGCAGCGATGCCGGTACGGTCGGTGGTGCCAGCCACGCCCGACAGCAGGCCCAGCAGCACGAAGCCGATTTGAGCGATGGTCGAGTAAGCCAGCATACGCTTGATGTTGGTCTGCGCGATAGCGGTCAGGTTACCGATCGCCAGCGACAGCACAGCCAGCACCAGCAGCATTTGCTGCCAGTCGAATGCCATCGGCAGCAGGCCTTCCACCAGCAGGCGGATGCAGATAGCGAAGGTAGCGATCTTAGGCGCGCCGCCCAGCAGCAGGGTCACCGCAGTTGGCGAACCATCGTAGACGTCCGGTACCCACATGTGGAATGGTACGGCGCCCAGTTTGAAGGCCAGGCCAGCCACCAGGAATACGATACCGAATACCAGGATGGTCGGCTTGATGGTGCCGGCAGCCACAGCAGCCGAAACGCCACGGATGTCCAGCGTGCCGGTCGCGCCGTACAGCATCGAGATACCGTACAGCAGGAAGCCCGACGCCAGTGCGCCCAGGATGAAGTACTTCATCGCAGCTTCGGTCGCTTTGTGGTTGTCGCGGCGCAGTGCCACCAGCGCGTACAGCGACAGCGACATCAGTTCCACGCCCAGGTAGATCGACAGGAAGTTCGAGCCCGAGATCATGATCAGCTGGCCCAGCATGGCGAACAGCGCCAACACGTAGAACTCGCCGCCCAGGTTACCGGACAACATGCCGCGGTCGTCAGCATACTGGCGCGAATACACCAGCGTCATACCCACGGTCAGGTAGGTGAACAGTTTCAGCAGGTTGGCCATCGGATCGGAGACGAACATACCGTGGAAGGTATAGACCGTCGAGCCCGAAGCGAAGTCACAGTAGCTGAAGCCGGCGCAAACCAGCAGCGTCAGCAGGGACAGCACGTAGGTGATCGAACGCTGTGCCTTGGACAGGAACATGTCGATCAACAGGATGGCAGAAGCACCGATCAGCAGCGCGACCTCGGCATACGCCGGGACCAGGTTCACGACGTTTGCGGCGTCTTGTGGATTAGGTGTAATCATTTATGTGTTTCCGTTCTACTTAAGGCAGCTTGCTGTGTGCGACGTGCGCCAGCAGGTCAGCGACCGAGGTTTGCATCGTGTCGGTGAATGGTGCTGGGTACAGGCCCATGTACAGCGTTGCAACAGCCAGGATACCCAGCATGAAGAACTCGCGACCGTTCAGGTCGACCAGTTCCGCCACGTGGTGGTTAGCCACTTTGCCGAAGATGACGCGCTTGGCCATCCACAGCGAGTACGCTGCACCGAAGATCAGCGCCGTTGCTGCCAGCAGGCCGATCCAGAAGTTGTACTGGGTAGCGCCCAGGATCACCATGAACTCGCCGACGAAACCGGAGGTTGCTGGCAGGCCGCAGTTGGCCATCGAGAACAGGATGAAGAAGGCAGCAAACTTAGGCATCTTGTTGACCACACCACCGTAGTCGGCGATGTTGCGTGAGTGTGCCTGGTCGTACAGCACGCCGATGCACAGGAACATTGCGCCCGACACGAAACCGTGCGAGATCATTTGCATGATGGCGCCCTGCACTGCCATGTTGTTGAAGACGAAGAAGCCCAGGGTCACAAAGCCCATGTGCGCGATCGACGAGTAGGCGACCAGCTTTTTCATGTCTTTCTGTACCAGTGCCACCAGGCCGACGTAGATCACGGCGATCAGCGACAGGGTAATCACAAAGCCCGACAGGTAGTGCGATGCGTCCGGGGTGATCGGCAGCGAGAAACGCAGGAAGCCGTAAGCACCCAGTTTCAGCATGATCGCAGCCAGCACAGCGGAACCGCCGGTTGGCGCTTCCACGTGGACGTCCGGCAGCCAGGTGTGGACCGGGAACATCGGTACTTTCACGGCAAACGCCATGAAGAAGGCCAGGAAGATGAAGATCTGTTCTTTCATCGTCAGCGGCGTTTTGTGCCAGTACAGGATGTCCCAGCTACCGGTCACGTTGTACAGGTAGACGATGGCAACCAGCGTCAGCAGCGAGCCGAAGAAGGTGTACAGGAAGAACTTGAACGACGCATACACGCGGTTCTCGCCGCCCCAGATACCGATGATGATGTACATCGGGATCAGGGTCGCTTCAAAGAAGAAGTAGAACAGCAGGCCGTCGGTGGCGGTGAACACGCCGATCATGATGCCGGACAGGATCAGGAACGCGCCCATGTATTGAGCGACGCGCTTCTGGATCACTTGCCAGGCCGAGATCACCACGATGATGGTGATGAAGGCGGTCAGCGGCACGAACCACAGCGACAGGCCGTCGATACCCAGCGAGTACCAGATATTGAAGCGCTCGATCCACGGCGCTTTTTCGACGAACTGCATGCCGTGGGCGGCATTGTCAAAGTTGGTGATCAGCGGGATCGTCGCGCCGAAGCTGACGATGGAACCGATCAGGGTCAGCACGCGGGTAAAGCCCGCGTTGCTGTCACGGCCTACAGCCAGGACGATCAGACCGAAAACAATCGGGAGCCAGATCGCCAGGCTCAGGTACGGAGGTAGAGTAGATATGGTGGACTGCATCATGGTTATCGTTATCTCTTTGCGTATCAGCTAATTAAGCGTGCCAAAACGGCAGGAAGTAGACCAGGAACCCCAGAATGCCGAGGATCATGACAAACGCATAGTGGTAGATGTAACCGGTCTGCGCCAGGCGGGTCAGCGTCGAGAACCAACCAACCAGTTTGGCGCTGCCGTTCACCAGCAGGCCGTCGATCAGTTTCTTGTCGCCGAAGTTCCACAGGCCTTCACCCAGCAGACGTGCGCCGCCTGCGAAGACTGCCTGATTGAACTTGTCCATGTAGTACTTGTTGTCCAGCAGCGTGTGCACAGCGTGGAACTTGGCGAAGAACCATGCTGGTACGCGTGGATTGATCATGTAGCAGTAGTACGACGATGCCACACCAGCGATCGCCAGCCACAGCGGCAGCGAAGTCAGCGAGTGGATCGCCATGGCGACTGGACCGTGGAACTCGTGTGCCAGCTCTTCCATTGCGTGGTGGTTTTCGCCGACGAAGATCACGCCTTTGAAGAAGTCACCGAACAGCATAGGACCGATAGCCAGGGCACCGATAATGACCGACGGGATCGCCAGCGCAACCAGCGGGAACCAGACCACGAATGGCGATTCATGCGGTTTCTGGCCAGGCTCCAGACCATGGTGAGCGTGGTCGTCGTGGTCTTCGTCATGACCGTGGTCGTCGTGACCGTGGTCGTCATGTGCGGCAACAGCCGGAGCATGATGGTCGTCGTGTGCGTGGGCTTTGCCGAAACGCTCTTCGCCGTGGAATACCAGGAAGTACATACGGAACGAGTAGAACGCAGTCACGAAAACGCCAGCCAGTACGGCGAACTGTGCGAAACCAGCACCAACGATGTGGGTCTCAGCCACGGCTTCGATGATCGAGTCTTTCGAGTAGAAGCCCGAGAAGAACGGCGTACCGATCAGAGCCAGCGAGCCCAGCAGCGAGGTGATCCAGGTGATCGGCATGTACTTGCGCAGGCCACCCATGTTGCGGATGTCTTGATCGTGGTGCATACCGATAATGACCGAACCAGCGCCAAGGAACAGCAGTGCCTTGAAGAACGCGTGGGTCATCAGGTGGAACACAGCTACCGAGTAAGCCGAGCAACCCAGCGCCACGGTCATGTAGCCCAGCTGCGACAGGGTCGAGTAAGCCACAACGCGTTTGATGTCGTTCTGGATGATGCCCAGGAAGCCCATGAACAGCGCGGTAATCGAGCCGATGATGATGATGAACGACAGCGCGGTATCCGACAGTTCGAACAGCGGCGACATGCGCGACACCATGAAGATACCAGCGGTAACCATGGTTGCCGCGTGAATCAGTGCCGAGATCGGGGTTGGACCTTCCATCGAGTCAGGCAGCCACACGTGCAGTGGGAACTGCGCCGATTTACCCATCGCGCCGATGAACAGGCAGATACAGGCCACGGTCAGCAGCATCCAGTCGGTGCCAGGCAGGGTCAGCAGCGCCAGCGCTTCGCGCTTGGCAAATACTTCCTGATAGTTCATCGAACCAGCGTAAGCCAGCAGCAGGCCGATACCCAGGATGAAGCCGAAGTCACCCACACGGTTGACCAGGAAGGCCTTCATGTTAGCGAAGATAGCGGTCGGACGGGTGTACCAGAAGCCGATCAGCAGGTAAGACACCAGGCCCACTGCTTCCCAGCCGAAGAACAGCTGCAGGAAGTTGTTCGACATCACCAGCATCAGCATGGAGAAGGTGAACAGCGAGATGTAGGAGAAGAAGCGGTTATAGCCTTCGTCTTCCGCCATGTAGCCGATGGTGTAGATGTGCACCATCAGCGACACGAAGGTCACCACGCACATCATCATCGCCGACAGCGAATCGATCTGGAAGCCGACTTCCATTTTCATGCCGGCCACGGTCATCCAGTTGTAGATGGTGCCGTTGAAGCCTGCGCCGTTGATCACATCATTCAGCGTGAACGCCGAAATGATGAATGCTACCAGCACGCCCAGGATGGTCGCCGCAGTCACGGTCTTGCGACCGACCACGTTGCCGAAGAATTGTGTTCCCAGCAAACCTGCTACCGCCGCGCCCGCGAGGGGCGCCAGCGGTACGGCTAGCAAGAGATTAGCGTTAAGTGTACCCGCCATGATGAACCTTAATCGTTATTTTTCGGAGGTTAAAACTTAGCCCTTCAGGCTATCCAGGTCTTCTACGTTGATGGTGTCCAGATTACGGAACAGCACCACCAGAATCGCGAGGCCGATGGCCGATTCGGCAGCAGCAACGGTCAAGATAAAGAAGACAAAGATTTGGCCTGCCGCATCACCGAGGTAATGCGAGAACGCGATGAAGTTCATATTCACTGCCAGCAGCATCAGTTCGATGGCCATCAGCAGGACGATGATGTTCTTGCGGTTCAGGAAAATACCAACGATCGAGATCGCGAACAGGATCGCGCCCAGGACGAGGTAGTGAGCCAGGGATAAAGTCATGGTGCCTCCTTAACTTCTGAATTCGAGTCAGCCGCGCCTGCTGCGCGCGCGCTGACCGGGTCGATCTTGACGATCTTCAGGCGGTCATTACGCTTGACGCGGACAGCGTCGGCTGGGTCGAAGTGTTTGGTGTCCTTGCGCTTGCGCAGGGTCAGCGCTACAGCAGCAATAATCGCGACCAGCAAGATGGCGGCGGCGATTTCAAAGCCGTAGATGTATTTGGTGTAGATCAGCAGGCCCAGTTCCTTGGTGCCGCCGATATTGCCGGCATTGACTGCCTGCTGGTCGAACGACAGGAAGGAGCGCCACAGCACAGCAGCCATTTCCAGCACGATTACCACGCCAACCAGCGAGGCAACCGGCAGGTAGCCCCAGAAGTTTTCGCGCAGCTTGTCGGTGTCGATGTCGAGCATCATCACCACGAACAGGAACAGCACCATCACGGCGCCAACGTAGACCAGTACCAGCACGATGGCCAGGAACTCGGCCTCCAGCAGCATCCAGATGCCGGCGGCGTTGAAGAACGCCAGCACCAGGAACAGTGCCGCATGCACCGGATTACGGGCCGTAATTACGCGCGTCGAGGCCAATACCATGATGGCCGCGAAGACGTAGAACAAAATAGTTTTAAATTCCATAACTAACCCAAGAGACGTACAGTTTGTTGATCAAATCGCTGTTGCGGGCCTCACCGAAGTTCGGCCCGCGTTTCGTCAGCGATAAGGAGCGTCCGCTGCGCGGGCTGCGGCGATATCGTCTTCATAACGGTCGCCTACGGCCAGCAGCATCTCTTTCGTGTAGTACAGATCGCCGCGTTTTTCGCCGTGGTATTCCAGCACGTGCGTTTCAACGATCGAATCAACCGGGCACGACTCTTCGCAGAAACCGCAGAAGATGCACTTGGTCAGGTCGATGTCGTAACGCGTGGTACGGCGCGAACCGTCGTCGCGCTGTTCCGATTCGATGGTAATGGCCATCGCCGGGCACACTGCTTCGCACAGTTTGCAAGCGATACAGCGCTCTTCACCATTTGGATAGCGGCGCAGCGCGTGCAGACCGCGGAAGCGAGGCGACATCGGCGTCTTCTCTTCCGGATACTGCACGGTGATTTTGCGCGAGAACATGTACTTGCCCGTCAGCGCCATCCCTTTGATCAGCTCGGTCAGCATGAAGCTGCCGACGAAATCTTTTAAACGTTCCATAATCTTTATTCCTTACTTCCAGATATTCCAGGAGGTCTGCATCCAGCCGGCAACCAGCACCAGCCACACCAGAGTCAGCGGGATGAACACTTTCCAGCCCAGACGCATGATCTGGTCGTAACGGTAGCGTGGGAAAGTACCGCGCACCCAGATGAAGACGGAGACCAGGAAGAACGCTTTAGCGAACAACCAGAAGAAGCCACCGAAACCGCCCCAGAATTCGAGGAAGGCAAACGGCGCCGACCAGCCGCCCAGGAACATGATCGAACCCAGCGTGGCGATCAGGATCATGTTGGCGTATTCGGCCAGCATGAACATGGCGTAGGCCATACCCGAGTATTCCACCATGTGACCGGCAACGATCTCGGACTCACCTTCCACCACGTCGAACGGGTGACGGTTGCACTCGGCCAGGCCGGAGGTCAGGTAGACCACGAACAGCGGCAGCAGCGGAATGAAGTTCCACGACAGGAAGTTCAGGCCTTGGGCAGCGAACATGCCGCGCTCTTGACCCTGAACGATGTCGATGAAGTTCAGCGAACCGGACACCATCAGCACCACCACCAGTACGAAGCCCATCGGGATTTCGTAGGAGATCATCTGTGCCGAAGCGCGCATCGCGCCCATGAAGGAGTACTTCGAGTTCGACGCCCAGCCGGCGATGATGATGCCGTAGACTTCCATCGAAGTAATCGCCATCAGCAGCAACAGACCGGCGTTGACGTTAGCGATCACAGCTTGCGGGCCCATCGGCACCACCGACCAGCACGCCAGTGCCGGCATGATGGTCATGATCGGACCGATCACGAACAGGCCAGGGTTAGCCTTGGCCGGGGTGATGATCTCTTTGAACAGCAGCTTCAGCGCGTCAGCGATTGGTTGCAGCAGGCCCAATGGACCAACGCGGTTAGGACCGACGCGGATCTGGATCCAGCCGATGAACTTACGTTCCCACAGGGTGGCGTAAGCAACCAGGCCCATCAGCGGCAGTAGCACGCACAGGACTTTGATCAGTGCCCAGAGCACAGGCCAGACTGGCGCCAGCACGCTGGTCTCGCCCAGCGTGTACAGCGATGTGACGAATTCAGGCAGAGCCATTATTTCACCTCTCCTGCTTTTTCTACAGTGATGGAACCGAACATGCCGCCCAGTGCTGCGGTCGATGCGTGAGCAGCGGCCACGCGCACGGCGTTGGCTGGCAGTTTGGCGTCAACAGCGGCGACCAGAATCGCGCTGCCGGAACCTTGCGATACTTTGACCTTGTCGCCAGCGGCTACACCCAGTTGCTGTGCCAGAGCGCTCGACAGGTGCGCTTGCGGCGCAGCCGCGTCGGCCATCTTCTGCAGCGACTCGGCGCGGCGCACCACGGCGTCGGCAAAGTAAATCGGTACGTCGGCAATACGTTCGGTGCCGGTCGACACTGCGGTAGCAGCGGTCAGAGCCAGTTTCGATACGTTGTTGAGCTTGGCCGAAACGTCGGTCACGCCGGCGCCCAGCACTTCGTCGCGGATCGCTTCCGAGGTGTCGTAGTCGAAGCCCGGCAGGCCCAGTACGTTACCCAGCACGCGCAGGACTTTCCACGCAGGGCGGGTTTCCAGCAGCGGCTTGACGGTGCCGTTGAAGCTTTGTGCGCGGCCTTCAGCATTGACGAAGGTGCCCGAAGTTTCGCTGAATGGCGAAATCGGCAGCAGCACGTCAGCGTAGTCCTGGCCGTGTTTGTAAGCGGACATCACAACCACCATCTCGGCTTTTTTCAGCGCGGCGACGGCAGCTTGTGGGTTGTACGCGTCCAGTTCTGGCTCGGCGTTCAGCAGCAGGTAGGCTTGCTTCGGCTCGGTGAAGGCAGCTGCCTTGCCGGCGTTGGCGTTGACGATGTAGGAACCAACGGTGTTGGCTGCTTCGGTCAGGTAGCCCAGCTTGGCGCCGGTTTGTTCAGCGATCCACTGTGCGGCTGCGTGCAGCGCGGCAGCTTGTGGGTGCTGGGTTGCAGCGTTGCCCAGGAAGACGGCTTTGTTCTCGCCCGACAGCAGCGAAGCAGCGATCGCGGTCGCCGCGTCCGAAACTTGCACGCCGTCGAAGCCGGCAGGAGCTGCCACTTCTTTGGCTTTCGCTACGGCCACTACAACTTGCGACAGCGCCGACAGCCACTCCGATGGAGCAACGATCAGTTTGTTCGCTACGTTCATCAGCAGGTCGTCGTCGGTTGCGTGCAGGATCGACAGCTTGGCGCCGCCCTTCACTGCGGTACGCAGACGGGTGGCCAGCAGCGGGTGATCCTTACGCAGGAACGAGCCGATCACAAAAGCGCGGTTCAGTGCGCCGAATTCGGTGATCGACATGCCCAGCCAAGGCGTTACGTCCAGCGAGAAATCGCTTTGACGCAGACGGGTTTCCACGCTGTCCGAACCCATGGCGCGGGTCAGCTTTTGCAGCAGGTGCAGCTCTTCCAGCGTCGAGTGCTGGGTAGCGACCGATGCCAGTGCGTTGACGCCGTGTTCGTGCTTGATGTTTTTCAGGCCGTGCGCCACGTATTCCAGCGCAGTTTGCCAATCGACTTCTTTCCACTCGCCGCCCTGCTTCAGCATCGGCTGAGTCAGACGGTCAGCGGTGTCCAGGCCTTCGTACGAGAAGCGGTCCTTGTCGGAAATCCAGCACTCGTTGACGGCGTCGTTTTCCAGTGGCAGTACGCGCTTGACCTTGCCGCCTTTAACCTGAACGATCAGGTTGGCGCCCAGGCCGTCGTGCGGCGAGACCGATTTACGACGCGACAGTTCCCAGCTACGTGCGCTGTAACGGAACGGCTTCGAGGTCAGTGCGCCAACTGGGCACAGGTCGATCATATTGCCGGACATTTCCGAATTCACGGTCTGGCCGACGAAGGCGGTAATTTCCGAGTGTTCGCCACGGCCGATCATGCCCAGTTCCATCACGCCGGCCACTTCCTGGCCGAAACGTACGCAACGGGTGCACTGAATGCAGCGCGCCATCTCTTGCATCGAGACCAGCGGGCCGGCGTCTTTAGGAGCTACCACGCGCTTGTCTTCTTCGTAGCGCGAATCGCCCTTGCCGTAGCCGACTGCCAAATCCTGCAGCTGGCACTCGCCGCCCTGATCGCAGATCGGGCAGTCCAGTGGGTGGTTAATCAGCAGGAATTCCATCACCGACTTCTGTGCCTGTACGGCCTTGTCGGAAGCGGAGCGCACAATCATGCCTGCCGATACTGGCGTGGCGCATGCTGGCAAAGGCTTAGGCGCCTTTTCCACTTCGACGAGGCACATACGGCAGTTTGCAGCGATCGACAATTTCTTGTGATAGCAGAAGTGCGGAATGTAGGTTCCCAATTTGTTGGCGGCGTCCATCACCATGCTACCAGCAGGGACTTCGACTTTTTTGCCGTCTATTTCGATTTCAACCATGATGATCGTTACCTGACGCAGCTTAGATATATGCGGGCACGCAGCATTGCTTGTGCTCGATATGGTGTTCAAATTCTTCGCGGAATTGCTTGATGAACGCACGCATAGGCATTGCTGCCGCGTCGCCCAGCGCGCAAATCGTGCGGCCCTGGATGTTGTCGCAGATCGAGTTCAGCACGTCCAGGTCCGACTTGCGGCCTTGACCGTTTTCGATGCGGTGGATCATGCGGTACATCCAACCGGTGCCTTCACGGCATGGGGTGCACTGGCCGCACGACTCTTCAAAGTAGAAGTACGCCAGGCGTTCCATCGCCTTGACCATGCAGCGGGTTTCGTCCATGACGATGACCGCGCCCGAACCCAGCATCGAACCCGCTTTCGCGATCGAATCGTAGTCGAGGTCGGTTTGCATCATGATCTCGCCGCGCACCACTGGAGCGGACGAACCGCCAGGGATGACTGCCTTGATCTTTTTACCGCCGCGCATGCCGCCTGCCAGTTCCAGCAGTTTGGCAAACGGCGTGCCCAGTGGGACTTCGTAGTTGCCTGGACGCTCAACGTCGCCCGAGATCGAGAAGATCTTCGAGCCGCCGTTGTTCGGACGGCCAATCGCCAAGTACTTCTCCGGGCCCATGTTCAAGATGAACGGGACGGCAGCGAAGGTCTCGGTGTTGTTGATGGTGGTCGGCTTGCCGTACAGGCCGAACGACGCAGGGAACGGCGGCTTGAAGCGCGGCTGGCCTTTTTTGCCTTCCAGCGATTCCAGCAGCGCGGTTTCTTCGCCGCAGATGTAGGCGCCGTAGCCGTGGTGCGCGTGCAGCTGGAAGCTGAACTCGCTGCCCATGATCTTGTCGCCCAGGAAGCCAGCAGCACGTGCCTCTTCCAACGCTTCTTCAAAGCGGGTGTAGACGTCGAAGATTTCGCCGTGGATGTAGTTGTAGCCCACGGTGATGCCCATCGCGTAGGCGCCAATGGCCATGCCTTCGATCAGCGAATGCGGGTTGTAGCGCAGGATGTCGCGGTCCTTGAAAGTGCCTGGTTCGCCCTCATCTGAGTTACATACCAGGTACTTCTGGCCCGGGAACTGGCGTGGCATGAAGCTCCACTTCAGGCCGGTAGGGAAACCCGCGCCACCACGGCCGCGCAGCGACGACGCTTTGAGGTCGGCGATGATTTGTTCCGGGGTGATTTTCTCTTCGATGATACGGCGCAGCGCGCTGTAGCCACCGCGCTTGACGTAATCTTCCAAATGCCAATTCTCGCCGTCGAGGCCGGCGAGAATGACTGGATCAATGTGTCGGTCGTGGAGTGACGTCATTTCTTTAGTTCCTCCACCAGGGAGTCAATTTTGTCGTTCGACATAAAGCTGCACATGCGGTGATTGTTCACCAGCAGCACCGGTGCGTCACCGCAGGCGCCCATGCACTCGCCTTCCATCAGCGTGAACTCGCCGTCTGCCGTGGTGTCACGGTAGTCGATGCCCAGCTTCTGTTTCAGGTGATGCGCCGCGCGCTCGCCACCCGACAGGGCGCAAGGCAAGTTGGTGCACACGGTGATCTTGTGCTTACCCACCGGCTTCAGGTTGTACATATTGTAGAAGGTCGCGACTTCCTGCACGGCGATGGCCGGCATGCGGATATAGTCAGCCAGTTCCTGCATGGTGTCAGGCGAGATCCAGCCCAGTTCAACCTGGGCGTGGGCCAGCGCGGCCATCACGGCCGATTGGCGCTGATCGTCTGGGTACTTGGCCAGCTCGCGATCGATTTTTTTGTAGCACTGCTCAGATAACAACATTCTTTTTGCCTCTCGCACTTAGCGGTCAATACTGCCGAACACGATGTCCTGCGTACCAATAATGGTGACGGCATCGGCAATCATGTGGCCACGCGCCATTTCATCCAGCGACTGCAAGTGTGCATAGTCTGGAGCGCGCAGTTTCACGCGGTATGGCTTGTTGGCGCCGTCCGACACAATGTAGACACCGAACTCGCCTTTCGGGTGTTCTACGGCCGCGTAGGCTTCGCCTGGCGGTACGTGGAAACCTTCGGTGAACAGTTTGAAGTGGTGGATCAGCGATTCCATATTGGTCTTCATGTCCACGCGGTTAGGCGGGGCAACCTTGCGGTTGCTGGTCATGACTGGACCTGGATTGTTACGCAGCCATTCAACGCACTGCTTGATGATCTTGTTCGACTGGCGCAGTTCTTCTACACGAACCAGATAGCGGTCGTAGCAGTCGCCGTTGGTGCCGATAGGGATGTCGAAGTCCATCAGGTCGTACACTTCGTACGGCTGGTGCTTGCGCAAGTCCCACTGGATGCCCGAACCGCGCAGCATGGCGCCGGTGAAGCCCATGGCCAGCGCATCTTCAGGCGCCACCACACCGATGCCGACGGTACGCTGTTTCCAGATACGGTTGTCGGTCAGCAGGGTTTCGTATTCGTCGACGTAGGTCGGGAAACGGTTGGTGAAGGACTCGATGAAGTCCAGCATCGAACCTTGACGGTCTTCGTTGAGCTTGTCGATGGCCTTGGCCGAACGGATGATCGACGGCTTGTGCTGCGGCATGGCATCCGGCAGGTCGCGGTACACGCCGCCCGGACGGAAGTACGCTGCGTGCATACGCGCGCCGGATACGGCTTCGTAGCAGTCGAACAGGTCTTCGCGGTCGCGGAAGCAGTACAGGAACGGGCCCATGGCGCCAACGTCCAGCGCGTGCGCACCGAGCCACATCAGGTGGTTCAGGATACGGGTGATTTCATCGAACATCACGCGGATGTATTGCGCGCGCAGCGGCACGTCGATACCCAGCATTTTTTCGATGGCCATGACGTAGGCGTGCTCGTTGCACATCATCGACACGTAGTCCAGGCGGTCCATATAGGGAACCGACTGCAGGTAGGTCTTCTGCTCCGCCAGCTTCTCGGTGCCGCGGTGCAGCAGGCCGATGTGCGGGTCAGCACGCTGGATCACCTCGCCGTCCAGCTCCAGCACCAGGCGCAGCACGCCGTGCGCGGCCGGGTGTTGCGGACCGAAGTTCAGGGTGTAGTTCTTAATTTCTGCCATGTTCTTACTTCCCGTAGTTTTCTTCGCGGATCACGCGAGGCACGTTTTCACGCGGCTCGATGGTGACCGGCTGGTAGATCACGCGCTTCTGCTCGGGGTCGTAGCGCATTTCGACATAGCCCGACACCGGGAAGTCTTTGCGGAACGGGTGGCCGATGAAACCGTAGTCGGTCAGGATGCGGCGCAGGTCGTTGTGGTTCTCGAACAGGATGCCGTACATGTCGAAGGCTTCGCGCTCGTACCAGTTGACCGCACGCCACAGCGGGGTCACGGATGGCAGCAGCGGCATGTCGTCGTCAGCGCAGAACGCGCGTACACGGACGCGCCAGTTGTGCTTCACCGACAGCAAATGGACGACCACTGCGAAACGCAGGCCATCCCAAGTACCTTCGCCATAGCTCAGATAGTCAACGCCGCACAGGTCGATCGCTTGATCGAAGCCCAGCGCTGCATCATCGCGCAGCGTTTGCATGACGCCATAGTAGTCAGCGGCTTTCACGGTGACCGTGATTTCGCCCAGCGCAACGACCGTAGTAACGCGATCGCCCAGGGCAGTGCCGAGGGCGGTTTGGAGTTTTTCCAGATGAGTAGTCATTTCTTGTAGCGCCCCCGTTAGCGTGCGATGGTGTTGGTGCGCTTGATCTTGTTCTGCAGCTGCATGATGCCGTACAACAGGGCTTCAGCAGTTGGAGGACAGCCTGGCACGTACACGTCGACCGGCACAATGCGGTCGCAGCCGCGAACCACGGAGTAAGAGTAGTGATAGTAGCCGCCGCCGTTGGCGCAGGAACCCATCGAGATCACCCAGCGCGGCTCTGGCATCTGGTCATAGACCTTGCGCAGTGCCGGGGCCATCTTGTTGCACAGCGTGCCGGCCACGATCATCACGTCGGATTGACGTGGCGATGGACGGAACACCACGCCGAAGCGGTCCATGTCGTAACGGGCTGCGCCCACGTGCATCATTTCGACTGCGCAGCAGGCCAGACCGAACGTCATCGGGAACATCGAACCCGTACGCGCCCAGTTGATCAGCTTGTCGGCCGAGGTGGTGATGAAACCTTCGTTTAATACGCCTTCAATAGCCATGGCTTATTCCCAATCAAGGGCACCTTTCTTCCAGATATACCAAAAACCGACCACGAATTCGGCGATGAACACCATCATCGTCACGAAACCCTGCCAGCCCAGTTCGCGCATGGATACGCCCCACGGGAAGAAGAATGCCGTTTCCAGATCGAACAAAATAAAGAGAATTGCGACGAGGTAGTAACGTACGTCGAATTTCATGCGCGCGTCTTCGAAGGCTTCGAAGCCGCATTCATACGGGGAGAGCTTGGCCGCATCGGGCTTTTTTGGACCCAGGATGTGACCCAGGACTTGGGGACCGATACCCACGAGGAGACCGATGAGAATAAATAAGAGAACGGGGAGATAATTTTCGAGGTTCACGATTGATGAGCTTATGTTGAACGGTCAGTTGAAAGGACACATCGCGGTGTTTTGCGGTGCGCTTAACGTTCGCCCCAATCGTATTACTGAAGACCAGGATCGAACGACACATCCTCGTAAAAAAGCCAGCTTGGTACCACCCTTGCTGGCCTATATTCTGGTGCCGACGACGAGACTCGAACTCGTACAGCTTGCGCCACTACCCCCTCAAGATAGCGTGTCTACCAATTTCACCACGTCGGCATAAGGCCGTTATTTTACTTCGTTTTCACGCGGTTGTTAATCCCGTATTGCGTCAAAACAAGAAGAAACTCGATAAATCTTTTAATTATTTTGCTGACCACTAAGATACTGCCAAAACAATGAGCAAACAACTTAAAAAAATACCAACATCACTAAATAACGACAGTAATTATATTACTTTGGGATCGAGTTTGCAGGAGCCGGGGTCGAAGCGGCTGGTGCCGCAGGTGCGGCCGGTGCAACAGCAGGTGCTGCAGCTGGGGCTGCCGATACTGCTTTATCCATCACGCCGCCGCTGACATTGTTAGTCTGGTGGGTGGTGATGAAGGACAGTGCCAGGGTGGCGCTGAAGAAGATCGCCGCCGCTACGCCGGTCGACTTCGACATGAAGTTCGAGGAGCCGGTAGCACCGAACAGACTGCCGGACGCGCCGGAACCAAAGGCCGCGCCCATGTCGGCGCCCTTGCCGTGCTGCAGCAGCACCAGACCAATAATGGCGATTGCGGAAACCACCTGCACTACGATAACCAGATTGAACAAGCTGCCCATGTTATTCCATTCCAAAATAAAAGTTTTGTATCGTTTTGTTTCTACTGCTTAAATTCAGTGCTTTAAACGGCCTGGATAATCCCGAGGAAATCAGTCGCCTTTAACGCTGCACCGCCAATCAGGCCGCCGTCGATATCCGGCTGCGCCATCAATTCTTTTGCATTCTCCGGCTTCATGCTGCCACCGTAGAGAATCTGCATTCCTTGTGCTACCGCTGCATCTTTCTGCGCCAGGCGGGCGCGCAGGAAAGCGTGCGCCGCTTGTGCAATTTCCGGCGTGGCAGTCTTGCCGGTGCCGATTGCCCAGACTGGCTCATAAGCCAGTACTAGTTTAGCAACCTGCTCTACCGTCAACACATCCAACACCGCTTGCAGCTGACCACAGATGACTGCTTCGGTCTGCCCTGCTTCGCGCTGCGCCAGCGTTTCACCGACGCATACTACAGGAGTCAAGCCGGCCGCCAATGCTGCCACAGTTTTCTGCGCCACCAGCTCGCTGCTCTCAGCGTGGTAAGCGCGACGCTCCGAGTGACCGCACAGCACGTAGGTCGAACCAAAGTCCACCAGCATTTGTGCCGACACTTCGCCAGTGTACGCGCCTGCGGCGTGTACCGACAGGTCTTGCGCGCCCCACGCCACCGGTGTGCCTTCCAGCTCAGCCTGGCACTGGGCCAGGTAAGGAGCCGGCACGCATACCGCACAATCAGCACAAGGCTTGCCAACTGCGTCGTTCAAACCGGCAACGATGCCGGACAACAGTGCCGTGTTACCGGCGCGGTTGCCGTTCATTTTCCAGTTACCGATTACGAGTTTGCGACGCATAGCTAGCCTAATAATTAATCAACCCGCCATTTTACCGCGCCCGAAAAGGCAGGGTCAAACAGGCAAAGCGAATCCCCGGCTAGCTAAAACCGTAAATTTACTACGCATTTTACAACGGATTGCCTATCAAATCACCTGTAACATGATTTTTCCGACATGGCCGCTGGACTCCATCAGCGCATGCGCGGCGGCGGCCTGTTCCAACGGGAAAACGGTGTGGATGACAGGTTTCAGTTTGCGTTCAGCCATCAGCGGCCACACTTTTTCTTTCAGCTTGCGCGCGATCTCACCTTTGAATTCGGCCGAGCGCGGACGCAGCGTGGAGCCGGTCACGGTCAGGCGGCGGCGCAGCACCTGGCCCATGTCGAGCGTGGCTTTGCCGCCGCCCAGCGTGGCGATAATGGCGATGCGGCCATCGTCCGCAAGGCAGGAAACCTCGCGTGGCAGGTAGTCTCCGGCCACCATGTCCAAAATTACATCGACGCCACGGTCGTTAGTGAGTTCCTTCACGACGACGCCGAAGTCCTCGGTTTTATAGTTGATGCCGCGCTCAGCGCCGAGCGCCACGCAGGCCGCAACCTTGTCATCGGTGCCGGCGGTGGCGAACACGCGGTGCCCCAAAGCGGCGGCCAACTGGATGGCCGTCACCCCGATGCCAGAGCTGCCGCCCTGCACCAATAAAGTCTCGCCAGCGGCCAGATTTGCGCGGTCAAAAACGTTGCTCCAGACTGTGAAGTAATTTTCCGGAATTGTGGCCGCTTCGAGCATGGACCAGCCTTTTGGCACCGGTAAAACTTGCTGCACGGGCGCAACAACGTACTCGGCATAGCCGCCGCCCTGCACCAAAGCGCAGACCTGGTCGCCAATATCGAGGGTTGTGTAGTCGAGGTCACCATCGACGATTTCGCCGGCCACTTCCAGGCCGGGGATGTCGGAAGCACCCGGCGGCGGAGCGTAATTGCCCATGCGCTGGAACACATCCGGGCGGTTGACGCCGGCGGCGTGCACTTTAATCAACACTTCGCCGGATTTGGGCACCGGTACCGGGCGTTCGCACAGCTTCAGGACATCGGCCGGGCCGGGTTGGATGATTTCAATCGCGCGCATGCTTTCGCCCTCTGTTAAAAGGGCGATTGTACGCCAGCCCGTATTTAGCCGCCGCCCGTACGCGATTTTTGCGGCAACGGCGTATTCAGCTTCCACGCGGCCGACAGCGCCTGACCCTCTTCTATCTGCTCCTGGGTCATGGTCTTGACCAAGGCCGAGCGCTGCTCACCCGCATTCATCGAGCCATTGGCCGCCGCCAAATTCCACAACATATAAGCAATGACATTATCCTGCGGCATACCGCCGATGTGATACCGGTACATCAGCCCCAGCACCTGCTGCGCATCCGGATGGCCCTGCTCGGCCGCCTTGCGGAACCACGACACCGCCTGCTTGTGGTCCTGGATCACCGCATTGCCGGTGTAATACATGGCGCCCACCACATACTGCGCATCGGCCTTACCCTTAAGCGCGGCCTTGCGGTGCCATTCCAGCGCCGTTTTGTAATCCTGCGGCACGCCGCGGCCCATGTAATACATCAGGCCCATCAAATGCTCGGCATCCGCATTGCCCGCTTGTGCCAGCGGCCGTATCTCTTTCAGGGCCACCGCGTAATTCTTGCTGTTGTAGGCCGTCGCGCCCTCGGTAAAGCCCGCCTGCGCCGCCTGCTGCCAACTTAGTGCGATGATCATCGCTAGTAGGATTTTTTTCATCGTTATTTCCAGCTGACTTTGCCCAAACCATCAACGCTGACGTTGCGGTTCAGAGGCTTGCCGTACACAATGACCGAACCCAGGCCGCTCAGGCTCAAGGTCGCGTTGGTCTTGGCGTTGACGGTGGCGTTGCCCAGGCCGCTCAGTTCCACATTCACCGAGTCCGCCTGGAACTGCTGCGCATTCAGGCCGCCGACGCCGCCCAGGTTGGCCTTCAGTAGCTTGCTGCGCCCGCCCAGCGTGATGTAGCCGGCGCCGCGCAGGTCGAGGTCGACACGTTCATTCTCGCTCACCCATAAATTCATGCTACCCACGCCGCCGAGGTTGGCCTTGAGCGACTTGTAGTCGCACACCACCTTCATGGTGCCAGCGCCGTCCATCGTCAACTCCAGCTCATCGCCGCTAAAGCCGTTAATCTCGATCGAGCCCACACCTTCCGACACCACCTCGCGCAGCATCGGCAGCACCAGCTCGGCGCGCGTGCTGCCACGGCCGATCTTCACGCCGTGGCTATCGCTTTCCAGATGCAAGGTGTCACCGCTTTGCGAAGCGGTCAGCTTTTCGAGTTCGCGCTTCACGCCTATCAGCCGCAGCGAGGGCATGTCACCCTGGCGCAGCTTGAGGTCGATCACGCCGTCCAGCTTGACCCGCACCACCCGGGCGTCGATGGGAATCGAGCGGGTTTCAGTGTCATCGGCGGCAACCGCGCGGCCGAACAGGGCGCAGAAGGCAGCGAACAGCAGGCCAAACTGGAAAAGCTTCTTCATTGGGGAAATCCTCGGATAGTGGTCCAAATATCATACTCCCGCCCCGCGGCCCGCCTCCCGGGGATTGCGACAAACTGCAAAAATCGGGGGCTGGACGACAAAAACGCGGGATGTTCAGCGATTGACGATGCGCGCCACCAGCCCGGCACGGCCGGTGCGATCGAAGGCTGCGGCCTGGATCACGCCCCTGGCTGTAATCGGCCCGATGAATACTTTGCTGCGGATGGTCGGCGTGCTGCCGTCGGTGGTGTAGCGCAGCGTCAGGCCGGGCAGCGCGTGGTTGACCAGCACTTTGCCGCCCTCCACCACCATGCCCGGCGGCGCGATGCGGTAGCGCACATCGCCGCGTTCCAGGTCGAGACGCGGCAGCACGCGCTGCCCCAGCACATTGACGAAGCCGGACCACGCAGCGCGATGCAGCGCGGCGGCGCGCGTGGCGTCCGGCTCCTGCGCCCACGCCGGGTCGGCGGCCCAGGCCCGCTCCGCCACCGCCAGCAGGCGAGGCATCATCAGGTAATCGAGGCGACTGGCATCGCGGATGGTTTCCGAGAACAGCGTGGCCTCGATGCCACGAATATGACGGCGACCGGTGTCAGTCAAGCTGGCACCGAACGGTTTAAAATCGTAGACTGTGTCCAGCTCCACGTAAGCGCCCCAGTTGACGCCCGGCTCCTCGGGATTCGGATTGGCCGCCATGTCCAGGTACATATTGGTGACTGGCGCCAGCACGATGTCATAACCTGCGTTAGCGAGGCGATAGGCAAAGTCCTCGTTGCCCGGCGTGTTATTCCACACATAGAGACTGAAACCGCGCTGCGTGAAGCGGGGATTCGGCTGCTGCTGCCCGCCCTCTTGCGCCGAACGGCGCGCGCCCATCTCTTCCCAGCCCGACGAATACAGCCCGTGCTTGCGCAGGATGCCGTCGACGCGGTTGTAGAAGTAGTCCCACAGGTCGGCGGTGGTGGTCAGTTTTTCCTTCTGCATCAAGGCGCGGCTGACCGGCGACTGCTCCCACGCGCCATGCGGCAGCTCGTCGCCGCCCATGTGCATGGTCTTCAGCGGCACACCGGCCTCGCGGTACAGCGACGCTACTTGCGACACCACCTGCTCAATAAACGCGTAGCTCGATTCAAGGCCTGGATTGATCACGTGGTCCGTGTATTCCTGCGGCGACTTGTACACCGAGCGGTCATCGAAGTCATTAAGCAGGTACTTGGCCGCGCCTTGCTCACCCGCCGCCTGCATGCGGCGATAGCGCGCTTCCATCGCCTTGACGGCGGCGCGGGCGTGGCCCGGTATTTCGATTTCCGGAATCACGTCGATGTGGCGTGCGGCGGCGTAGCGCAGGATCTCGATGTAATCTGCGCGCGTGTAAAAGCCGCTGCCATGCGGATCGTCAGCGCGCGGACCGGAGCCGTAGGTCGGTGGAAGCCGCACGCCCTCTTTCGCACTGTGGCCGCGCACCGCGCCTATGGTGGTCAGCTCGGGCAGGCCAGCAATTTCAAGCCGCCAGCCTTCATCGTCGGTGATATGGAAGTGCAGCTTATTCAGCTTGTAGGCCGCCATCAGGTCCAGTGTCTTGAACACTACGTCCTTCGGCTGGAAGTTGCGCGCCACGTCCAGCTGAAAGCCGCGATAGGCAAAGCGCGGCGCATCGGTGATCTCCAGTTCCGGCAGCTCGATTTGCACGGCGTCCGAAGGCAGCGGCAGCAGGTCGTGTAGCGATTGCAGGCCGCGCGCGACGCCGGCAGCAGTATTGCCGATGATGTTGATGCCGTCGTTGGCGTCGATGGTCAGCTCATACGCCTCCGGCGACACCTGCCCATCCACCGCGCCGATGCGCAAACGCAGCGGCACCGCCGCACGGCTGGTATCGCCCTGCGGCAGGTAGCGCGCGAACAGCGAACGTGCAAACGCAGTCTCATTTTGCAGGCCGGGGCCGGAGATGACTTGCGGTGCGCGCAGCAGCTGCACGCGGCCGGTGCCAGCCTTCAATGCCAGCGGCGTCGGGAACAGCGGCGGCAGCGCAGTAGCAGGCAGCACATCGGCGCGCGCGTTGTGCTGGTAGACATCCTGCGGCGTCACCAGCGTATTGCGGCCCGCCGGGCGCTTCAGCTGTTCCGGGCGCGTTGGCAGTTGCAGCTGGAAATCGCTGACCGCGTAAGCCACATCCGGCGCAGCGTCGAACACGAGGTAAGGACCAAGCGGCGCGCGCGCCATCTTGATGATCAGGCCTGGATAGTCATAGTCCACGTTGAGCGTGCGGCCGGCCGGCAGTCCCTTGAAGCCTGCCGTGGGACGCACGCGGAACAAGCTGCCGCCCGCGACCTGCTCCAGCACCAGATGGCCAGGCAACGGTCCGGTTAGCACGCCTTCCATGCAGTTGAAGTACAGCGACCAGCCTTGCGCCGGCAGCGACTGGCCGCGCAGCGCCGTCACACTCAGGCGCGCGTGGGTGCGGTTGCCTTGCGGATTAAGCTCCGTACGCAGCACTTCCCAGCGCATCTTGACCTGCTCCGGCGCGGCCTGCGCGCTCAGCGCGCCGCAAGCCAGCAGCAGCGCCGCAATGGATTTGATGCTCATCGATTTCATTGTCTCTCTCATGCCGGAAGCCGAATGGTGGCGTACAGGCCGCCCTCCGGATGGTTCTCCAATATCAGTTGTCCGCCGTGCGCCTCGATGACGCCGCGCGCGATGCCGAGGCCCAGCCCCATGCCATTATCATTCTGTTCGCGGCCATGCTCAAGCC
The DNA here is from genome assembly GCF_009857445.1 of Duganella flavida. GTDB lineage: Bacteria > Pseudomonadota > Gammaproteobacteria > Burkholderiales > Burkholderiaceae_D > Rugamonas > Rugamonas flavida. Next base: position 53,084 of record NZ_WWCN01000011.1, on the reverse strand, counting down.
GCATGTAGGGATCGAACAAACTGGCCAGCGCATCCTCCGGCACGCCCGGTCCGTGATCGCGCACCGCAATCGCCACCGCCCCGGTTTCCGCGCGCGTGCTGATTTCGGCGCGCTTGCCATAGTACAGCGCATTATCCAGCAGGTTGCCGATCGCCCGTTTCAGCGCCAGCGGCTTGCCGCGCACCGTCAGGCCGGATTCTTCATAGCCCACCTCATGCCCCGCCAGCCGCGCGCTGCGCACCATGCGTCCCAGCAGCGCATCGAGCTTGATCTCGGCCGGGTTTTCGTGGATGTCGCTGTCCTTCACGCATTGCAGCGCGCCCTTGACCATCATATCCAGTTCGTCGAGGTCTTCTTCGAATTCGTTGCGCAGGACTTCGTCATCCAGCAGTTCGGAGCGCAGCTTGAGGCGCGTGATCGGCGTGCGCAAATCGTGCGAGATGGAGATGAACAAGCGCTCGCGGTCCTCGATATAGCGCTGGATGCGTTCGCGCATGGCGCTGAACGCGCGCGCCGTGTTGATGAATTCCCGGCTGCCCGTTTCCGGCAGCGGCGGCGCATGCTCGCCCTGCCCGAACGCACCGGCTGCATCGGATAGCGCCGCCAGCGGACGCGTAATCCAGCGCACCACCAATAAGCACAGCAGCAGCACCGCCGCCAGCGACAGTCCTTGCAGCGCAAGCCGGTCCCACGCCCACGGATCGTTCCCACTCAAAAAATACGGATTGGGCATCAGCGCCGCCATGTACAGCCAGTTGCCCGGTTCAAGCTCCGTCTGGATCACCAGTATCGGCGCGGGTTCCGGCTGCACCAGCAGGATGTGCTGGACCCAGGCATCGGGCAAATCGCTCAGGTGCGCGTCTTCCGACACCACCAGCTGATCCGGCCAGGCGAAGGCCAGCTGCGCGGCCGGCAAATGCGGCAAGTCGCCTTTCAGCGTTGCGCCCAACGTGGTCTTCACGCTTTCCGCCAGCGGGTGTGGTGCAATCTCTTTAACCGGAACGTAGGCGTGATTGAGGTGAACGAAGAAGCGCGTGCCGCCCATCTCCCGCATCTGCTGGATCACCAGCACACGATAACTGAGGGGCAGGCTACGGTAAAAACGGATCGCGGCGGAGGCACTGTGCGCCACATACTGCGCCGCCGATTGCGCCTCCACTTGCGCCTTGGCGCGCAGCTGTCCGGCCCAGATGGCGTTGGCGACCAGCTGCGTCACCAGCAGACCGGCCACCATCACCAGCGTCAGACGGCCCAGCAGCGACGCTGGCCACAGGCTACGCAGCCGAGACATTGACTTCCGCCGAGAACACGTAGCCGGCGCCGCGCACCGTCTTGATCAAGGCCGGCTGCTTGCCGTCGTCGTTGAGGCGCAGGCGCAAACGGCTGATCTGCACGTCCAGCGAGCGGTCCAGCGGACCGGCGTCGCGGCCACGCGTCTCTTCGCACAGCAGGCTGCGGTCCAGAATCACGCCCGGATGTTCGACGAAATACTTCAGCAGCTGGAAGTCCAGTCCCGTCAACGCCAGCGGCGCGCCGGCGCTGTCGACCACTTTGCGCTCCTTGAGGTCCAGCGTGAAGCCAACGAAGCGGTAGTAGCGCACCGACGGCGTCTCCAGCGCCGCGCGCCGCAGGATGGCCTTAATGCGAGCCAGCAGTTCGCGCGGGCTATAAGGCTTGGCGATGTAGTCGTCAGCGCCCAGTTCCAGGCCGACGATGCGGTCCGTTTCATCGGAGCTGGCAGTCAGCATAATGATCGGCACATTAGAGCTCTGGCGTACCTGCTTGCACAGCGCGAAGCCGTCGGTATCCGGCAGCATCACGTCCAGTATTACCAGCGACAGCTGGTCGGCGTGCGTTTTCAGCTCGGCCAGGAAGCTCTCGCCGTCATGCGACAGCACTACCTCGTACTGGTTCTTCTCAAGATACGTCTTGAGCAGCACGCGGGTCTTTTGGTCATCGTCTACGATCAGTATCTTGCGCACCGAATGCTCCTTGGCTTCTGAGGTTAAACACGCGGAATAACACGCCAAGGCGACGCTGCGCGTCAGCCGGCGTGCTCCGGTCATCCAGAAAATAACGATGTATCTCAGCGATGATGGCGTCGCGGCTGGCTTCATCGGTCGCCATACGGTGCACCAGGCTAGGCGCCTGCACCGTGGCGCCCTGCGCGAAGGCGCTCCACGAAGCGCGCGCGCAGCTGTCCATGCGCGCCGGGTCAGCGTCACGCCGCACCGGCACCGAGCCTTTGAGGTAGTTGTACTCCACCTGCACCGGCGGCGATACCAGCAACCGCGCCATCTTTTCCTGCGCCGGCATGTGGCGGTATTCGCCGGCAAACATGGTGAAGGTGTCGACGCTGTAGAGATGATATTGGGCGGTGCCCGGCGCCGTGCCGCAAGCGTAGTCCTCGTCCAGCAGCATGCCCATGTCGCGCAGTTCGGGCTTGGCCCAGTCGCCCATTATCATCATGGCTGCTTCACGCCGCGCGAACTGGCGCGCCACCTCCGGCCACGAACGCTCTTCGAGCGCACCAGTGCTCCAGCCTTTGATTGTGCGCAGGCGCTGCAATGCTTCTGCCGTGCGTTTGTCCGCAGCAGCAGCCGGATCGCGCTTGACGAACAGCTGGCGATAAAATTCAGGCCCGCTTTCGGCCAGCACAAGATTTTCAAACAGCGCAGCCACCTGCCACGCTTCGCTGCTCTGCGCCAGCGGCACGATGCCCGCAGCTTTCAACTTTTGCGCGGCCGCTTCAAAATCGGCCCAGCTTTGCGGCGGCGCGATCTTCTGCTGCGCCAGCAAGGCGCGGTTATAAAACAAAGTATTGACACGATGGATGCCGACCGGCGCCGCCACCACATGCTTGCGGTGCGTGATAAGAGTTTGAACGGTCGGGAACAGCGTCCCGTTCCAGTTGCCGGCACTGGCGACGTTGTCGATTTCCAGCAGCAGGCCCAGGTCGGCCCACTCAGCGATTGACACACCGATCATTTGCGCCACTTCCGGCGCATCGCCGGCCAGCACGCGGCTCTTCAGCACCTTGCCGGCACCGAGGCCCGCGCCGCCGGGAATCGCGGCGTCCTTCCATTCGATGCCCTCTTCCGCTGCGCGCGCGGCCAGCGCGTTGGCGGCTTTGCGTTCGCTCGGCGACGTCCACCAGTGCAGTACTTGCAGGGTCGCCGCTGCCTGCACACTTTGCGCAAGCAAGCAGGCCGCCAACAGGCTGCAGATGGAACGAACGCGGAACCGGATCACTCAACATCCCAAATCGAAATAATGACACGATTGTAATAGAAAAAAGCCCGATGCCATACAGGCAATCGGGCTTGCGATGCTATGAAATCGCTATCAGAACTTGGCTTTCACGCCGATGCTGTAGCGCGCGCCGTTTTCATACACGCCGACCGGCAAACCATCGGTGGTATTGGTGCGGATGACTTCATTCCCAATGTTCACCGCCGTCAGGTACACCGAGACTTTCGGCGTGATGTCCCAGCTAGCCGATGCATCCCACTGGCCGTAGGCGCTGGTCACATCCTGGCCGCCTTCATCCAGCGCACCGTAGGACTTGGAACGGTAGTTGTACGACAGGCGTGCGCTGTAGCCGTTCTTCTCCCAGAAGCCAGTGACGTTGGCCTGGTTGCGCGAGTTGCCGATCACATTCAGCTTACGGCCCGCCGCATTGGCACCGGTCTTGGCATCGGTGAAGGTGTAGTTGACGATAGCGCCGAAACCGCTGCTGAACGCCTGCTGCCATTGCAGTTCCAGCCCGTTGACGGTGGCGCCGTTGTTGGCGTTGTACGGACGGGTGACGGAGCGCGTGACACCAGCCACGTTCTCGCTGGCGGTCTGCGTGTAGATGAAAGTATCCAGCTTTTTGACGAACACGGTGGCAGACAGCAGCGAGGCATCGGCGTAATACCACTCGGTGCCGATTTCACCTTGATTGGCGTGGAATGGCTTGAGCAGCGGGTTGCCGGCGGTGGCGGCGTTGGTAGTGCCACTTACCTCCGTACTGGCGCTCAAATCGCTGTAAGTATTACGCGCCATCACGCGTGCAATCGCGCCTCGCACCAGCAGTTCTTTGCTGACGTTGTAGACCGCGTTCAGGTTAGGCAGCACGTCGGTGTAGCTGCGTTTAACGTCGCCCAGCACATAGTTACCGTTGCCGCTCAGGTCTTGGTAGGCCTCGGAGGTTTGGTCAGTCTTGACCACGCGGGCGCCGAAGTCGCCGCGCCATTGGCCGGTTGCGAAGTCGGCGCGCAGGTAGGTCGCGTAGATTTTCTCCTTGATCTTGTAGTACTCGCCCTTGGCTTCGGCGTACGTCATGGCCTTGTCGTACATGGTGAAACCTTTGGAAGCGGCCAGGCCATCATCCACCCATGCATACTGCGTCAGCGAGCCGGCGGTGGCGGCTTCCTGGCTCAGTTTTGGCGAAGCGCCGGTCGATAGATCCGCCAGCGAGTATGAGATCCAGCCAGGGCTGCCCGGACCGGCGGTGCCGATGATGCGGCGGTTCTGCACCGTGGTGTCGCGCAGTTTTCCGCCCACCTTGATCGATTTGAAGAAATCGCCGTTCAGGTCCAGCGTCAGGTCGCCCTGTGCGTAGTTTTCCTTGGTCTCCATGCGGCGCACCCAGTCGCGCGCACTTTGCAGCGTCAACTTGCTTGGATCGAGCGGGCTGATATCCTGGTATTTGACCTCGTAGGTATCCGGCGCGATGTTAAAGGTGGTGCGGGTATTCCCGACAAACCAGAAGTTGCGGTCATGGTTGCTGCCGCCGGAGCCTTTGGTGGTGCCGGCCTGGCCGTGGAACTTCCAGTTGTCCGCATCGTAGGTACCTTCCAGGTCCAGCACTTCCGACTTCACGTACGACTGGCGGAAGATAGGCTCGAACGACACGCCACCGGTTGGGCCAACGGTGCCGCCGACCAGTGCTTTGGTGCCGTCCGAAGTGGTAATGAACTTCGGATTAGTGACCTGGATATTGCCCTTGGCATCCGCCAAGCCGCCCGCTTCCCACAGATAGTTCTGGTTGCTGTTGTCCATGCTCATATCAGAGTTCATGTAGTTCAGCGAGATGTCGGTGTTGGCGTTCGGGCGCGCCTGCAAGGTCAAGTTGCCGGTGGTGCGCTCGCGGTCCTGCCGGAAGATGGCCGAACCACCACCCCACGATGCATAGGCGCCCGGCGTTACTGCGCCATTCTGGTCGACGATGTTGTACTTGGTCGAATCGGTGAAGTTTTCCAGACCGTCGCGGCGCATAGTGCGTTTCTGCTTGCTGATCGCCAGCAGCGCGCCAAAGGTCTTCTGGTCATTGGTCCAGCTGATCAGGCCAGACAACTGTGGATCGGTTTTCTTCGGCAGCGCGCTGTAAGTCGCTTCCACCGAAGCCTGCGCCACGAAAGACTTGAGCTGGAACGGCTTGCGAGTCTTCACGTTGACCAAGCCGCCGATCGAACCTTCATCCAGATCCGCCGAAGGGCTCTTGTAGACATCGATGCTGCCCACCAGTTCCGAGGCGAGGATGTCGTAGTTGAAGCCACGGCTTTGCGAATCGTTCTTCCACCAGTATCCAGAAGCCACTGCCTGGCCATTCAGCTGCGTGAGGTTGAGGTTTTTGTCGGTGCCGCGCACAAAAATGTCGCGGCCTTCGCCCCAGGTGCGGTCCACCGAAATACCCGGCACGCGCTGGAGCGAGTCAGCCACGTTCTTGTCTGGAAACTTGCCCACTTCTTCCGCAGTGACCGTGTCGATCACATTGCCCGCATCGCGCTTCTCGGCGAGATTGTGCTTGAGGCGTTCGCGGATACCGCGCACTTCCACGGTGTTGGCTTCTGCAGCCGGTACAGCATCGCTGGCTTGCGCCGCTTGCGCTTCTTCTGCGACCGCTTCCGCCGCGTGGACCTGCGCGATCATGCCGCCGCCCAGCGCCAGTGCGATCACGTGAGGTAGTATTTTTTTCTTTAGTACCGGCTTGCTCATTCAATTCTCCCTGTTTTTTGAAAAGTAAAAGAACTCCCGTGGTATCAAGCGCTGCGCATCAAGCCGCGCGGCGCCGACACCATATTTCCGGGGCGGAGGCGCCGCCGCGCCTCGCCCTTTTCGTCAAACACGTGGAAGGCAGTACTCTCGGCCGAGAAGGTGATGGACTGTCCCGGCGCGACATGGCGTTCGCCATCCCCGCGTATTACTACGTCTTCCCTGCCTTCGTGGCAGACGTAGATGTAATTGGCTTCGCCCAGGTGTTCGACCACACTGACCTCGCCGGTGAAAACTTCCGAACCGCTGCGCGATTCGCTGATGTGCTCCGCCCGTAGGCCGAGCGTGACTTTGTCGCCTGCCTGCATGCCGCTACCGTCGACCGCAGCGCGCACAGTCTCGCCGCCCTCCAGCAGCACTGAGACGCCACCGGCATGCGCATCGATCACGCTACCGGCCATGAGATTCATTTTGGGCGAGCCGATAAAACCCGCCACGAACAGGTTGCACGGCTGCTGGTACAAGTCCAGCGGTGAGCCAGCCTGCTGGATATGCCCTTCGTGCATGACGACGATCTTGTCGCCCAAGGTCATCGCCTCCACCTGGTCGTGCGTGACGTAGACGATGGTGGCGTCCAGCTGGCGATGCAGCTTGGCGATTTCGAGCCGCGTCTGCACCCGCAAAGCGGCATCCAGATTGGAGAGCGGTTCATCGAACAGGAACAGCTGCGGCTCACGCACGATGGCGCGACCGATAGCCACGCGCTGCCGCTGGCCGCCAGACAGCTCGCGCGGCAGCCGCTCCAACAAGTGATCGATTTTCAGGATGGCGGCCGCTTCGCCGATGCGCTGCTTGATCGCCGCCTTGTCCTTACCCGCCACTTTGAGGCCGAAAGCCATGTTCTGGTACACCGTCATATGCGGATACAGCGCATAGCTCTGGAACACCATCGCAATACCACGTTCCGCTGGCGGCAGATCATTCACCGTACGCTCGCCGATTTGCATGGTGCCGCCAGTGATGCTCTCCAAACCGCACAGCATGCGCAGCAGCGTGGATTTTCCGCAGCCCGACGGCCCAACCAGCACCACGAATTCGCCATGCGCGATGTCCAGATCAATGCCGGCCAATACGTCGCTCTTGCCGTCATACGATTTGCGCAGCTGTTTTAAACTTACACTTGCCATTGCGGGACTTCTCCTTATTTCACAGCGCCTGCCGTCAGGCCGCGTATCAGTTGGCGCGAGAACAGCGCGTACAAAACCAGCATCGGGATCACTGCCAACGACAGCGCCGCCAGCACCGAATTCCAGTCCGTGACGTACTGCCCGATAAATTGCTGCACGCCCAGCGTGACAGTCTTGGTGCGGTCGGACGGCGCGAGGATCAGCGGGAACCACAGGTCATTCCAAGCCGGGATCATGGTGAACACCGCCACCGTTGCAATCGCAGGCCGTATCAGCGGCAGCACCACCTGGAAGAAGATGCGCACTTCACCGACGCCGTCGCAACGCGCCGCGTCCTTCAACTCCGTTGGTACCTGCCGCATAAATTCGGACAGGATCATCACCGCCAACGGCAGTCCCTGCGCCGTGTACACCAGCACCAACGCCGTCAGCGTGTTGACCAGATCCAGCTTGACCATCAGCTCCAGTATCGACACCGTGCCAAGCCGGATCGGGATCATGATGCCAAACGCAAGGAACAGCATCAGCACGCGGTTGCCCTTGAAGCTGTATTCCGACAGCGCCCACGCAGCCATCGCTCCAAACAGCAGGATGCAGAACAGCGCAGCCAACGTAACGACCAGGCTATTGCCGAAATAAAGCAGAAAGTTAGTGCTGGCGAGGACCTTCTGGAAGCCGACAAAGGTCAGCGATGCCATCGTCGGCAGCGCCAGCGGATCGTCAAAAATCGCCTCGCGCGACTTGACCGAATTAATCAGGATCAGCGCAATCGGGAACAGCGCCAGCACCGTGTACGCCATCAGTGCACCGTGGACCATCAAGCGGTTCTTCATAATGCGAACCTCGTCAAACGGCGCTGCACGCCAACAAAATAAACGCCCACGCCAGCCAGGATCACCAGGAACATCAGCGTGGCGACGGCGGAGCCGAGATAGGCATTGCCCACCTGCGCCTGATAGCCGAAGAAGGTCCGGTAGAACAAGGTTCCCAAAATGTCGGTCGAATAATTCGGCCCCGCCAACGCCCCCTTGATTGAGTAGATCAAATCAAACGCATTGAAGTTGGCGACGAAGGTCAGGATGGTGACAAGACCCAGCGTCGGATAAATCAGCGGCAGCTTGATTTGCCAGAAGATGCGCATGGCGCTGGCGCCCTCCACGTGCGCCGCCTCCACGATTTCATCCGGCACCGCCAGCAACGCCGCGTAGATCAGCATCATCGGCATGCCGATGTACTGCCACACCGAGACCATCGAAATCGCTACCAGCGCGCTCTCCTCCTCGCCCAGCCACGGCGCGAAGAAATCGGCCAGGCCGGCAAAGCCCATCAGCTTCTCGCCCACGCCCCACAGCGGCGACAGGATCAATTGCCAGATAAAGCCGATGATCACCACTGACAGCAGCGTCGGCAAAAAGATCAGCGTGCGGTAGGTGCGCGCGCCGCGCAGCCCTTTCAAACTAAACAAAGTGGCCAGCAACAGGCCGATAGGATTTTGCAGCAGCATATGCAGGCAAAAGAACTTGGCGTTATTGACCATGGCATTCCAGAAGCCTGCAGACCAGTCAGGATCCAGCAGCACCGTGCGGAAGTTATCGAGGCCGGCGAATGCCGCGCGGCCGCTATCGTCGGCGACGAAGAAGCCCTGCCCCAGCGTCTGCACCAGCGGCAGCGCGCTAAACACGCCATAGATCAGCAATGCCGGCGCCAGGAAGAGCAGCAACTGCCAGGGCCGCACCGTATTCACAACATGCTTCAAAACCACCTCCAGAATTCGGACAAAAAAAACCGGCGCCGCGCCCGGCGCCGGCCAACTGGATCACACGTAATCAGTGGGAGGGATTCTGTGTGACGCTACTTTTGCTGTGGTTTGTACCACTTGGCAAAACCGTTCTGCAGCCGTATCGCCGCATCCTTCGGCGCCAGCTTGCCGTTCAAAACCTGCGAGTTGATATTCCAAAGTTCGCTCTCCATGCTCGGTTGGCCACGATTCAGCACCTGCGCATTGAAGCGAATGGTGGAGGCGCAGCTGTTGCGCCACTCCGCCATTTGCTTGGCCACCGGATCGCGCACCGAAATCAAATGGTTCGACAGTGAGAAGAAGCCGGTGACGCGGTTGGTGTAGATATCCGCAAACTCCTGCGATCCCACCCACGCCAGGAACTTGAAGGCGTCATCCTTGTTGCGGGACTTTTTGTTGATGCCGATGCCGATGTCCATGTGATCCGAGATGAAGCAGGCATCGCCCGCCTTGCGTACCGGCGGCGCAAACGCGCCCAGCTCCAGTCCCGGCGTCTGGCTGAAATACGAGATATCCCAAGAGCCGCTCGGATAGATGGCGGCGCGGCCCAGCGCAAACTGGTTCTGGCTGTCGCCATAGGTTTGCGCGCTGGCGCCGCGACCGAGGTAGCCACCCATGCGCTGCTCGAATTGCAGTGCTTCGACAAACGGTGCATCGGTCAGTTTGGCCTTGCCGGCGATGAGCGCCTTGCGCCCTTCCTCACCACGCCAGAAGTTAGGACCGATATTGGTATAAACCATTTGGCTCGATTCCCACTGGTCGGCAGTGCCCAGCGCCAGCGGCGTCACGCCGGCCTTTTTCAGCGTTTCGAGCAAGGAGAAAAATTCGTCCACCGTTTGCGGTGGCTGCAGATTGAGCTTCTTGAAGATCTTCTTGTTATATAAAAAACCGTGGATCACCGAGGCCACCGGCATGCAGAAGGTATCTTTGCCGTCGTCGGTCTGCCATGCCACCGTGGCCGTCGGCGCAAAGTTCTGCATTCCGGCCTTGCCGTCCAGTTTTTCGAGATGGCCTTTTTTGTACAACGACAGCGATACATCGAACGGGCGGCAGGCGATCAAGTCGCCGGCGGTGCCACCGGCCAGCCGAGCGGCCAGGCTGGAGTCGTACTCGGTCGGCGCGGTTGGCGCGAACTTCACCTCGATGCCCGGATGGTTTTTTTCGAACGCCGGGATCAGCACCTTCTCCCACAGCGTCTTGTCGTCCACGCGCCAGCTCTCGATCACCAGCGTGCCGGCACGGGCGGCTGGTGCGGAGCACAGGGCGAGCATCAAAGCGTATCGGAGCAAGCGGCGGAGCGGCATTCGTAAGTCCCTTTCATAACAGCGATGGGACCATCTTAGCTTGCCTTTTACGTAACAGCACCTGCGCTACCGCGATAGCTAAGCCATTGAATTTATTGGCTTCGTCTTTCGCAGCGATTACATTTCCTAACGCCGCAGGGTACAGCCGCGCCGCGCGCTGCAACGCTACGCAAGAAAAGCTTACAAAACTTAACAAAAAGGTGGAGGCGACTGTTGTAAGGCGCGATCTACGCCTTGCTTCTCACCAGTTCCAGCCACGCGCGCGCGGCGAAGGACAGCTGGCCGCCGCGCCGCCAGGCCAGCATCAGCTTCCAATCGAGCGACGGCTCCGTCAACTTGGCGATGGTGAACTGGCCCTGCTCCAGCGTGTCGCAGAAAACCTTGGGCAGCAGCGTAACGCCCACACCCAGCCGCACCAGCGACGCTACAAAGTCCCATTGGCCGCTACGGCTACTAATGCGCGGCGTGAATCCCGCGCGCTGGCAGGCGTCGGCGATAATGTCATTCAGCGCGAAACCTTCGCCATAAAAAATGAAGGCGCTATCGGCCAACTCGCGCAAGGCCACGCGCTTGCGGCCGCGCCATGCGGAGTCCTTGGGCGCCAGCAGGCACATAGGCGATCGCACCAGCGGGAAGGAGTCGAACTCCTGCCAGATCTCCTGATTGGCCGGGTGGTCCAGCAAGGTCCCCATTTCCAGCACGCCGCTGCGCAGGTCTGTTTCTATGCTCTGCGAACCGCCTTCAAACAGTTTGAGTTCAATCTGCGGATGGCGGCGATGGTAGGCGGCCAGCAGTGGCGCCAGCGGTGCGTGTGCTTGCTGGGTCACGCCGATGCGCAGGTCGCCGCGACGCAGCTGCTGCAGGTCTTGCAGCTCCACGCCCATTTCTTCGTGCATGGCGAGCAGCGCGCGACCGCGTTGCAGGACTACGTGACCGGCGTCGGTCAGGGTAAAGCGCTTGCCGGTGCGCTCCAACAGGGTGAGGTCGAGCGACTGTTCCAGTTGCTGAATCATTTTGCTGACTGTGGGCTGGGTCACGTGCAGCGCTTCCGCCGCGCGGCTGAAGCTTTGACGGTCGACGACAGCGACGAAATAGCGCAGCGCGCGGATGTCCATGATCTATTCCAATCTAGAATGATTTTCATAATTTTAATTCATTTCATCTTTGATTCTGCTCCGCCTAGAATGGCATGATGAAACGTATTGCCTTTACATTGATGCAGGTGCTCGGGCTGATCGCGGCGTGGTATGCGGCGGATCGCGCGGCAGCCTGGCTCGGATTACCCTTTTCCGGCGGCGTGGTTGGCCTGCTGGTGATGGTCGCGCTACTGCTGGGCGGCGTACTGCGGCCCACCGCGATTGAACAGGGCGCGGACTGGCTGCTGTCGAATATGCTGCTGTTCTTCATTCCCCTGGTGGTGTCGGTGGTGCAGTTCACTGGTTTGCTGAAGGAAGACGGCTGGCGGCTGTTCGCTGCCATCGGCATCGGCTTCACCTGCGTGATGATTGCTACTGCGTTGACAGTGGAGTGGGTATGCCGTTTTGAGCGCGGCCTGCGTTTGCGCCGCCTGCGCAAAGAGCGTGGTTTGCCATGAAGCCGTTGTTGTTCCTGCTGCTGACGCTTGGCCTGTTCTACGCTAACCTGGCTTTGCACAAGCGTTATCCGCGCTGGTGGCTGACACCGGCCATCGCCACATCGGCAGTGCTGATCGCAGCGGTGCAGTTGTCGGCCACACCCTTCCCCGTCTACTTCGGCGACACGCGCTGGCTGTCGTGGCTACTGGGCCCGGCGACGGTGGCGTTTGCGCTGCCGATCTACCAGTATCGCGAATTAATCAAGCAGCATTGGTTGGCGCTGACCTTGGGTAGCGTGGCCGGCATCATTGCGTCGCTGGGCAGCACGCTGCTGCTGGACCGCCTGCTTGGCCTGCACGGCAGCATGGCGCAAAGCCTGCTGGCGCGCTCGGTCTCGACGCCGTTTGCGCTGGAAGCCACGCGTCATCTGGGCGGCTCGGCGCAGCTGACCGGCGTGTTTGTGATCATCACAGGCTTGTTCGGAATCCTGCTTGGGCAAGTGCTGTTGGCCCGCTTGCCGCTACGGATGCGGATTGCGCGCGGTGCGCCATATGGCGCAGCGGCGCATGGTTTTGGATTGAGCAAAGCACGCGCTATCGGCGCGCAGGAAGGTGCGGTCGCCAGTCTCACCATGATTTTCAGCGGTGTGCTGATGGTGCTACTGGCGCCGCTGCTGGGGCACCTGCTTACCAGTGCATGACGGCGCGCACTTGCGGCAGCAGGTCGTTGGCGATGCTGATGCTTTGCTCTTTGGTAGGGTGGCTGTCCACACTGTCGCCGGGGTAGCCGGTAGAGGCGATGGCGTGCACGCGCTGGTCGCCAACTACGCGCACGGTTTCCGCAATGTAGCTGCGTAGCGCAGCCTGTTTTTCATTCTGCAGCATGGCGCCTTCAGTGAGCATGATCTGCGCTTGCGGATGGTCTTGCAGCAGCGTGCGTACCAGCTTGACGTAGGCTTGCACGTAAGGCTCGCGCTCAACGATGCCGCTACTCATGTCATTGGTGCCGATGGCGACCACGATGGCGTCCGGCCGGTAGCCGCGCTGGTCCCACGGCACAGATGCAGGCTGCGTCGGCAGCGCCATATTGTAGTAGTCGGCCAGATTGAGGTCATCCGTCTTGCCATCCCAGGTGCGGACCAGCCCACGGCCGCCGTAGCACACCAGTTGCACTTGGGCGTTAAGCTGCTTCGCCATCAGCATGCCGTAGCTGGCGCGCGGGTTGGCCCATGATGCACCGGCTTTCTTTTCGCCGGCCACGCGGTCGACCGCCGCGCCACAGGTGATGGAGTCACCCAGCAGGAGCAGCTTACGGTCCGGGAGCGCTGGCGCGTCGCGCCATGCGCCATCGGTGTCGAAGCTAAGTAGCGCGGCATTGCCTTGCCACGTTTCCGAGCGGTTGACGATTTCCACCGTGTGCGGGCCAGCCGGCAAACCTTCGGCCAGCGCCATCGACTGGCGGCCCGCGCCGAGATGAATCCTGCGTTCAGCGCCGTCTACAATCACGTCAAGATAACTCTGGTCACCGCTGGCTTGCGCAACGGCGCCTAGGCGAGTTCCTTCAAAATTCAGGAAGAAGCTGACGCCGGGATAGCTGAACCGCACGCCGCCATCCGCCTCCACCGCAGCGCGCCCCATGCGGGTAACGTGCGGATCGGCGGCGGTGATCGAGGCTGCGAGAATGGCGGCGGCAAAAAACATTGATTACTCCATCAGCTTGCGTATATCAGACAGCATGGCGTCGGCCCAGATTTGATAGCCCTTGGCGGTCGGATGCAGGAAATCACCCATCACTTCCGGCGACATTTCACCGTTCGGCTGCAGGAAGCTGCTGCAGTAGTCGTGGAAGATCACCTGCTTACCGTCGCCCAGCGTGGCGACCAGTCGATTGAGCTCCACCACCTGCAAGCGCGTAGGGCTATTTGAAAACTGCCCGAAAGGCAGCACGGCGTTGAGCAGGATACGGCCATCCGGATACAGTTTGCGCAGCTGCGCTACCACCGCCTTCACGCCATCGAAAGCCTGCTTCGGCGTCGCATTGCAAAAGCCGAGGTTATTGACGCCCACCGTCAGCACCACCAGCTTGGGATGCAGCTTTTCCGCGTGACCGTTCTGTAAGCGCCACAGCACGTTGCCGGTATGATCGCCGCCGATGCCGAAATTGGCAGTGCGCCAGCCGCCGAACGAACGGTCCCACACCTCGCGGTTCCAGCCCTGCGTGATCGAGTCGCCGACGAACAGCAGATCCACGCCACCCTTTTCCGCCACGGCGACGTCTTCCTCGAACATCTGCTGCCACTGCTCGCGCGACATCCACGGGTAGCTCAACTTGCGTGGTGCAGGCGTGGTGCCGCATGCCGCACCATCCACCGCCTGCGGCTTGAGGCGCAACAGCAGCGCGCTATGCGGCGCCACCTTGGCTTCCAGCTTCTTGCCAGTGTCGCCCGATTTGCCACCCCAGATATCACGCCAGTCGTAGACCATCTGCTTGAAGTCCGCCTCGCGCTTGCTCAGGTCATCGCTCAGCTGGTGCGCCTTCCAGTCGTAGTTCACGTTGGCCGCCTGCTCGCCGCGATTCAGCACCATCACCGCCCACTCGTTGTTCGCCAGCGGCTTGGCCCAGTATTCCAGCTGGCCAGCGTCCATGAACTTCCACGCCTGTATGCCCGCCTTGTCCTGATTGATCGCGATGACATCCTTATTGGACAAGATACGGCGTGTGGATTCCGGCATGCTGCGCAAGTCATTGCCCAAGATGAGCGGCGACGCCATCATCGCCCAGATGGCAAAGTGCGCGCGGTCCTCATCCTCCGTCATGCCCATGCCGACTTCCAGCATGTCCATGTCGTTCCAGTGGCCCGGCCCAGCGAACTTGCGCAAGCCCGCCTGCTTGTCGAGGATGCGCAGCACGCCTAGCGACGACCAAGAGCCGTGACTGAACTCGCAATCCCAGCATGGATAAATATCGCCGGTGGTGCGCCACGAGTGGCCAACATCCGTCGCCCACTCCCACGGTTTGTTGTCGCCCCACTCGCACATGCTGAACAACATCGGCCGGCCCGCACTGCGGATGGCGTCGCGCATGGTGGTGTAGGCGCCGACCGCGTTCAGGCCTTTGCTGTCGCACCAGTCGTACTTGACGTAGTCGATGCCCCACGACGCATACGTGATCGCATCCTGATACTCGTGCCCACGGCTGCCCGGACGGCCGCCGCAAGTGGTTGCACCAACGTCGGAATAGATGCCCAGTTTGAGGCCTTTGCTGTGCACATAATCCGCCAGCGCCTTCATCCCGGACGGGAAGCGCTCCGCATCGGGATGGATCACGCCATCCTTATCGCGCTTGCCGTGCCAGCAGTCGTCGATGTTGACGTACTCGTAGCCCGCGTCCTTCAGCCCAAGCTTCACCATCGAATCCGCCGTGTCGCGGATCAGCTGTTCGTTGATATTGCAGGCGAAGGTGTTCCAGCTGTTCCAGCCCATTTGCGGCGAGGCGGCCAGTCCGTCGAACTTCTGCGCGTGCACGTTGAAGCTGGCGGCCAGCGCCAGCAAGGCCAGGAAGCGCTTCATCGCTTGATTGCGTGCAGGCGGTCCGCATACTCCTTGATCAGCAACAGCGAGCTGACGTCGGAATCGAATACCGAATACAAGCCCTGCTCTTCCTGCGGCGGATCGCCGACGAAGTCATTACCCGGCTTCCACCAGTAATCCGCGTTGGCTGCGCGGCCCGCGCCGCCCCATGCCCAGAAATTGAAGCCGGCAATCGGATCGCCTTTCGCCGCGCGGGTCGAGATCACGTCGAATACTTCGCGGTAGAAGCGGTCACGGATCTTGGTGGTGGCCTTGATGCTGAACGACGGGCCATCACGATCGAGGCCGAATTCTTCCAACACGATAGGCTTGCCCAGCTTCTTGGCCAGCTCGATGTGCGTGTTCAGGTAATCGCGGCTCTTGCCGATGGCGTTATCCCAGGTGCCGCTTGGGTTGTTGGAATCAAACCAGCCCCAGTTTTTCGGCCACAGGTGATAGGTCAGGTAGTTGATATTTTTCGTGCGGTGGGCGTCGAGGTAGAGCTGCGCATCCTGTGCCGAACCAGCCAGGCCTTCGCTACCGCTGCTGACCATGTGGTTTTTGTCGAGGCTATGGATGTAGCCCGCCACGTCGTCGATCCACTTCACATAAACAGCTTTTTCTTCCGGCGTCGATTTGCTGTTGCCCGGACGTGGCTCGTTGGCCAGCTGCCATGACAAGATGTGTGTGTCCTCGGTGTACGGCTTGCCGGTGATGGTGTTCACGCGCTTGACGATCTTGGCGATGACGTTGCGATACTCGGCCTGCGCAGCGGCGTTGCGGTAGAAACCTGCATTCTTCTGCATGAAGGTTTCATAGTCCCTGGTCACGTTCGGGTCCAGCGCCGGCGTGCCTTCGAACCAGTTCAGGTACTGCGTCATGCCGCCCGACCATTGCCAGAAGTTGTTCAGGTAAAGCACCACCGTCATATCACGCTTGGCTACTTCCGCCATCAGGAAGTCCAGGCCTGCCAGCAGGTTCTCGTCGTACTGGCCCGGTGCTGCGGTGGTGGCCGGGCTGACGGCGCTCGTCATCTCGGTCTTCTCGGACACCGCCAGCACGCGCAGGTTGTTGATGCCGAGGGCCTTCATGTTGTCCAGTTCTTTCAGCAGCCGCGCGCGCTCCCCCACGCCGCTGGCTGCGCCGAGATAGCCGCCGTACCAGAAGTTAGCGCCGACGATGTAGTAAGCCTTGCCGCTGCGGGCGAAGTGGGTGTTTTTGACGGTGACAAAGTCGTTGCCCGCTGCAGGTGCCGCCTCGATCATGCCGGCCGCGCCGATCATCAGTGCAGCGGCACAAAATTTATAAAGTTGTTTCAAGTTTCGCTCCTTGGTTTTTTATTTGCCTGCTACGTTCAGCGTGCGCTGCGGCAGTTGTATGGTGATGCTGGCGGCTTTGACATCCGACGCGTCTTGCGCCAGCAGGACTTTGTAGCCGCCCTTGGCGATGCGCCAGGTCTTGCTGCGACTGTCGTACACGCCCAGCAGGCGCGGGTCGACGGTCACGCTGACTTCCTTGCTTTCGCCCGGCGCCAGTTCCACCTTGTCCCAGCCAGCGAGACGCTTAGGCGCTTCCCACTTGGCGTTCAGCGGCGCCACATACAGCTGCGGCACGTCCTTGCCTTTCACTGCGCCGGTGTTGGTGATCTTGAAGCTAACCGACAGCTTGCCGTCCTTCTGGCTGGCCACGAGTCCCGAGTACGTGAACTGCGTGTACGACAAGCCGTGACCAAACGGGAACAGCGGCTTGAGTCCTTTCAGGTCGAACCACTTGTAGCCGACCGCCGCGCCTTCGTGATAATTGACGGTGAAGCGCACAGCTTCATTTTTCGGATCGCCATCCAGTTTAGGACGCGGCAGCTGGCTTTCCGCCGCTGGGAACGTCGCCGGCAAGTGTCCCGACGGATTCACCTCACCAAACAGTACGCGCGCAATCGCTTCGCCACCGGCGGTACCCGGATACCACGCCTGCACAATCGCCGCCGCCTGGTCTACCCACGGCATCAGCACCGGACCGGAAGTCTCCAGTACCACCACGGTATTCGGGTTGGCCTTGGCCACACTGGCGATCAGCGCGTCCTGATTGTCCGGCAGCGCCAGCGACACCGCGTCCAGCGATTCGCCTACCCACTGCTGGCCAAACACCAGCACCACCTCCGCACCCGCTGCTGCTTGCGCTGCGGCGGCAGGATCTTTGCCATCGTTGTAGACCACTTGCGCGCCCGGTGCACGCGCCTGTATCGCCTTCATCGGCGAAGATGGGTGATACACCACAGGTCCCGGCCACACAGTCGGCTCAATACCCGGCACGGCGTTGCCGCCGACCGGATACACCAGCGACGAACCGCCGCCAGCCAGCACGCCCACATCAGCATGCGCGCCGATGATGACGATTTTCTTCGCATTGGATTTCAGCGGCAGCACCTTGCCCGCGTTCTTCAGCAAGACCATGCTCTCTTCCGCGTCGGCGCGGCTAACCAGCTTGTGCGCGTTGAAATCGATTGCACCACCTTCCGCAACAGGGTTGTCCGCCACGCCCTTGTCGAACATCGCACGCAGCACGCGGAACACCATGTTGTCGAGACGCGCCTGCGACACGTGGCCATTGGCCACTGCTTCTTCCAGCGCGCCGCCGAAGTACTGCGACTTGTCGAACTCCCAGCCCGACTGCTGGTCCAAGCCCGCGTTGGCCGATTCCACCGTGCTGTGGGTCGCACCCCAATCGGTCATCACGTAGCCTTTGTAGCCCAAGTCTTTTTTCAGCACTTGATTCAGCAGGTAATCGCTCTCGCACGCATACACGCCGTTCAGGCGATTGTATGAACACATGACCGAACCGGGATCGGATTGCTCCATCACGAACTGGAAGGCCAGCAGGTCGGACATGCGGTTACTCGCATCGTCAATACGCGAGTCGAGCACGAAGCGGCCGGTCTCCTGGTCATTGACGGCGTAGTGCTTGGTGGTGGCGATGATGTGGTTCGACTGGATACCCTTCACCTGCTGCGCCACCATGGTCCCGGCCAGCAGCGGATCTTCGCCTGCGTATTCAAAGTTGCGGCCATTGCGCGGTTCGCGCAACAGGTTCACGCCGCCCGCCAGCATGACGTTGAAACCGGAAGCACGCGCCTCCGCGCCGATCATCGCGCCGCCCTGGTAGGCCAGCTCGCGGTTCCACGTCGCAGCAGTGGCAAGGCCGGAAGGCAACGAGGTGCGTTCACGCGGGGTCTTGGTCGCTTGGGTGGCAACGCCCAAACCGGCGTCGGTCTCGAACAGGGCCGGCAGGCCGAGACGGGGCACGCCTTCGATGTAGCCGGCAGAGGAAGGCAGCGCTGCCGGGTGTTTCTTGGTCTTGTTGCCAAAGTCGGAGCCGAAATGGCCCAGCACATATCGAAGCTTTTCCTGTTGCGTCATCGCTTTCAGCGCGAGTTCCGCGCGCTGGTCGGCGCTCAACGACTTGTCCATCCACGGTTCCGCCGCCTGCGCCGACATGGCAGCCAGGGCGAGTGCGATCGCCAGTTTCAACTTCATACAGTCTCCTTTTTATGATGCTTGTTTTTGTAATGTTGAAAAGATTCTGCATAGTTGCCGCACGCGGGTCAAACAACATGCGAAATTTGGTCGCAGTTTAGCCATCTTCACTAAACGCAGTCTGTTTAGTAAATTGCGCTAAACTCAAAGGCTAAGTCGATGAGTTGTTTGACCGTCATCGGAAGCCTATGCAAGACTTCAATCACATCGGGGAGACATAAGAAAAATGGCCACCAACGTAACGATCAGGGATATCGCCCGCGTCGCTGGCGTGTCGGCGGGTACGATTTCGCGCGCATTGAAAAATGAGCCCGGCCTGACCGAAGCCACGCGCCAGATGGTGCTGGAAACCGCGCGTGAACTGGGCTACGATTTTTGCAAGCTACGCCCGAAACGCCTGCGCCGCCTGACGTTCCTGCTGCATCGCCACCATAACACGGCGTCCAGCAGCCCGTTCTACTCCCCAGTGCTGCACGGTGCGGAGGAAGCCTGCCGCAAGCAAGGGATTGTGCTGTCGTTCATGGCGGTGGGTCCGGCCGATGGCCTGATCGATCAAATCCGCATGCACGCGCCGGACGGCATTGTGTGCGCAGGCTTCTTTGAACCGGAGACCTTGAGCGCGTTGCGCTCGACCGGCAAGCAGCTGGTGCTGATCGATATGAAGCTGCGCGGTTACAGCTCGGTCAATCCGGACAATATGATGGGCGGCTACCTCGCCACTAAACATTTGATCGACACCGGCCGCATGCGCGTCGGCTTCATCTCCGGCCCGCTGTCGCATTACTCAATCCGCGAACGCGCGCGCGGCTACCGGCAAGCGCTGTTCGAAGAAGGCATTCTCGCCGATCCGCGATTGGAAGCTCATCTGCCGGATGGCGTGGACCTGGAGACCGGCGCATGGGAAGCGATGGAGCAGCTGCTGGACCTGCCGCATCCGCCGGACGCGGTGTTCTGCTACAACGACAGCGCCGCACTGGTGGCGATGCGCTGCTGTTTAGCGCGCGGCATGAAGGTGCCGCACGATATCGCCATTGTCGGCTTCGACGATATTTCGACCGCCGTGCTGGGGCACCGTCCCCTGACCACGCTGCGCATCGATAAAAAGAATTTAGGCGCATTGGGCGTAGAACTGCTGCTCAATGGCCCGCATGAAGAGCCGGTGGACAAAGTGTCGCCGGTGGAGTTAATCACCCGCGCCAGTACCGTGATGGACGGCTGGCGCCCCAAGAACCTGGTAACTTTCAAACGGACCTGAAGATGGCCCCTGATTTCCGATCGCGCACTACCCTGCTGAACCACATTCGCCATACCAAGCAATTCTATGATGCGCGCTGCACCGATCCTAGCGGCGGCCTGTATCACTTCTACAAAGACGACGGCACGATCTACGATGCGCACACGCGCCATCTGGTCAGCAGCACACGCTTCGTCTTTAACTATGCGATGGCGTGGCGACAGTTCGGTGATGCGAATGATCGGCAGCGGCTGCGCCACGCGCTGGCTTTCCTGCGCAACGCGCACCGCAATCCTGAAACCGGTGGCTACGCATGGCAGCTGGATTGGAACAACGGCGAGGGCCGCGTCACCGACGGCACCAATCACTGCTACGGCCTCGCCTTCGTGCTGCTGGCGTACAGCCACGCGCTGATGGCTGGCGAAACCCAAGCCGCACCATGGATCGACGAAACCTTTGAACTGATGGAGAAGCGCTTCTGGGATCCGCTGCATGGCCTGTACGCCGACGAAGCGAGCGCCGACTGGTCGCGCGTCGACGGTTATCGCGGCCAGAACGCCAATATGCACGCTTGCGAAGCACTGATCACCGCCTTCGAAGCGACCAACGATCGCGCCTACCTGCTGCGCGCCGAAACGCTGGCGCACAACATCGCCGTACGACAGGCGGCACTGGCCGACAATATGGTGTGGGAACACTACCATTCCGATTGGACCGTGGATACGGAATACAACCGCCACGACAAGAGCAATATCTTCCGTCCTTGGGGCTATCAGCCGGGCCACCTGACCGAATGGGCCAAGCTATTGCTGCTGCTGGAGCGCCACGGCGCGCACCTCGCTAATAATCCGAACTGGCTGTTGCCGCGCGCAGTGGAGCTATTCGATGCGGCGCTGGCCAAGGCGTGGGATCACCAGCACGGCGGCATCTACTACGGCTTCGCGCCGGACGGCAGCATCTGCGACGATCTCAAATACTTCTGGGTGCAAGCCGAGAGCATGGCCACTGCCGCACTGCTGGCCGCACGTACCGGCGAGGCGCGTTACTGGACCTGGTATGAAAAGATCTGGGCTTACAGCTGGGAGCATTTCGTCGATCACCAGCATGGCGCGTGGTATCGCATCCTCGGTGCAGACAACAGCAAGCTGACCGACGAGAAAAGCCCGGCCGGCAAAGTGGACTATCACACCATGGGCGCCTGCTACGAAGTGCTCAACGTGTTGAAGAAAGACTGAGATGAGCTTCCCTTCTTTTGTGGCGGCGGGCGAAGCGCTGACCGATATGATCGTGCAGGACGCCGCACAGCAGCAGTGGCTTAGCCAGGTCGGCGGCTCGACGTGGAATGTGGCGCGCACCATGGCCAAGCTGGATGTACCGACCGCGTTCGCAGGCGCCATTAGCAGCGACGTTTTCGGCGACGCGCTGTGGCAGGCCAGCGAAGCAGCGCGGCTGGACCTGCGCTTCCTGCAGCGTTATCAGAAATCTCCTTTGCTGGCGATCGTGCATCGCACCGATCCGCCAGCCTATTTCTTTGTCGGTGACGACAGCGCCGACCTGCACTTCGATGCGGCACAACTACCGGAAGGCTGGCGCGCGCACTGCAAGTGGGTGCACTTTGGCGGTATCAGTCTGGCGCGGCAACCACTTGCTAGCAAGCTGGTGGCGTTGGCCGAGCAGCTCAAGCGTGAAGGTGTGCGCATCAGCTACGATCCTAACTACCGCCTGCTGATGGACGCCAGCTACGACGCCACGCTGCGCCGCATGACGGAACTGGCCGACGTTGTTAAAGTATCTGAAGAAGATCTGGAAGGCCTGTTCCGCACCAGGGATATCAACGGTTCTTTCAACACGCTGCGCAGCTGGAATCCAGCTGCAACCTACTTGTACACCAAGGGCGGCGACGGCGCGGAGCTGCATGTGGGCAGCGAGAGCTGGTCGCTGCCGGCGCCGAAGATCACCATTGTCGATACCGTCGGCGCGGGTGACGCCAGCATCGCCGCGCTGGCGTGGAGCATGATGCATCGCGCTGATGTGGCGCCGTTGCAGCATCTGCAGTTCTCGGTGGCCGCCGGTGCTGCGGCCTGTCTGGCACAAGGCGCGTCGCCACCTTCGCTGGCCGATATCGAACGGCTGTTGTAAAACGATGTAAATCGTTTGGGACCTGGAGCAGCGTCATACGGGCGTCATATACGCCCGATAAGATTGCGAGCTTTGCACACTCTCCAGGTTACTCATGTCCTCGAAATCGCCTTTCACTCCATCCCGTCTGCAACTGGCATTAGCCGCCGCCGGCCTGTGCGCCCTCCACTTCTCCGCCATGGCGGAAGACGTTGGCGGTGCGCTGTCCACGGTCGAAGTTAAAGCCACCGTCGAGAAGAAAAAACTCGGCGACAGCGTCAGCAGCGGTGCATTGGGTCGCAAGTCGGAACTGGATACGCCCTTCTCCACCAAGGCCGTTTCCAGTGAAGAGATCGAGGACCGTCTCGCCACCAGCATTTCCGAAGTACTGAAATACGACGCATCGGTAACGGCCATCTCGCCGCCAATCTCCACCCACCCGGCCACCATCCAGATGCGCGGCCTGCGCCTTGATGACCTGAACGGCTACAAGATCGACGGCCTGGCCAACATCAACCGCGGCACCGAAATGCCGCTGGAGATGTTTGAAAGCGTGGAAGCCATGAAAGGCCTGACCGGCTATATGTACGGCTTCGGTTCGCCGGGTGGCATCGTCAACTATGTGAGCAAGCGTCCTACCACCAGCCCAAGCTTCAGCGCAGCGATGGGCTACCAGGAGAGCGGCGCGATTAAAGAGCATATCGACACCGGCGGCCGTCTCGGCGAAGAAGGCGGCTTTGGTTATCGCCTCAACCTGCTGCACGAAGACGGCGACCTGAAACAGGAAAGCGGTTCGATCAAACGCAACGCCGCAGGCCTGAACCTGGAGTGGCGCGTGACCAAGGACTTCGCACTGACCTACGATGCGATCTACCAGCGCCGCCACAGCGTAGGCGGCACCGATATCATCATCGCACCAGCCTACAAGATTCCAACGCCGATCGACGGCGACAGCAAACTGAATAGCGTCGGTGCAGGCAGCGATGTGGAATACACGCTGGCCACCACCGGCATCGAGTACCGCATCGCGCCGCAGTGGGTAGCCAATGCGTCCTACCGCACTTCGGATTCGACCCGCGTGTACAAGAAGGACCAGTACTACGTCACCAGCAACGCCGGCGATTACAAGGACCGCGTTACCTCCGAGCTGCACGGCTACCACTTCGACCAGGTGCAGGCCACCATCAACGGCAACTTTAGCAGCAACGATGTGGTGTTCGGTGTGATGTCGCAAAACCTCGTCTCGACTTCTTCGGTGGTGACGCCTAAGACCTATCTGGGCACCGGCAACCTGTACGCGCCGACCATCATCAACGTCTGGGGCATCAATTACAGCGGCGGTACTTATCGTGACGAGACCACGCGCCAGGAAGCGGTGTTCGCCAGCGACACCTTCAAGTTCAACGACAACTGGTCGATTCTGGGCGGCTTGCGCTACACGCAGTTCAGCGACAACGCCTACTCGAACAAGGGCGCGCTGACCGCCAACTACTCCGCCAACAAAACCACGCCGACCGTCGCGCTGATGTACAAGCCGGCCGCCGACACCACGCTGTACGCCAGCTACGTGGAAGCGCTGGAGCAGGCAGCCAACGCGCCGACGTCCACCGTCAACGCCAACCAGACCTTCGCTCCGATCAAGAGCAAGCAGTCGGAAGTCGGCGTGAAGACGGAGCGCAGCTGGTGGAACGCCACCGCTTCGCTGTTCCGCATCGAGCGCGGCGCGCAGTACACCAACGCCGCCAACCTCTACGTGATGGACGGCGAAACCAAGTACCAAGGCTTCGAGTTCAATACCGTGGTGCAGGCAGCGAAGAACGTATCAATCGAAGGCGGCATCATGCTGCTGGACGCGACGCTGGAAAACGCGGCCGCCGGCTACAGCGGCAAACGCGCCGTCGGTGCGCCGCGCCGCCAGGCTTCGGTACAGGCGACGTGGCGCGAAGTGGCGCCAGGCCTGGCGCTGCACGTGGGCACCCAGTATCTGGGCGAGCTGGCGATGGACGCAGCCAATGTAAACACGCTGCCGGCTTACACGCTGTTCGATGCGGGCTTCAACTACCGTCATCGCTACTTCGGCAAGATGATCAGCGTGCGCGCGAATATTTCGAACATCGCCAACCGCAAGTACTGGACCTACTATCAGGAGAACTACCTGAACATCGGCGCGCCGCGCACTGCCAGCGTCAATGTTCGCGTAGACTTCTAAATGATGAATACTGCCGCCCTCGCACTGTCACTGCTGTTGACGACTAAAACACCGTACGCGCCGCAGCAGGCCAGCGCCAGCTACGAAGCTCCACCGGCCGGCTACAAGGCCGTCTACACGCAGATGCTGGCGCGTCATGGTTCGCGGGGGCTGAGCAGTTTCAAGACTGATTTTGCGCTGTACAACTTGTGGCAGCTGGCGGAGAAGGAAGATGCCCTCACGCCACTGGGCCGCACGCTGGGACTGGACATCGAACAGATGATGCAGGCGAACGCGCTGCTCGGCTACGGTGTGGCTGGCATCAGCAAGCCCGGTTACGGCAATGAGACCATGCAGGGCATCGCCGAACACACGCAGCTCGCCGAGCGCCTGCGCGCGCGCATGCCGCAACTGTTCCGCGACGCCGAAAGCGGCAAACGGAAATTCGTCGTCGTCACCTCCGGCAAAGACCGCGCGGTCGATAGCGGCTATTTCTTTAGCCGCTCGCTGGTGCAGCAGCAACCTGCGCTCGCGCCGCTGGTCGATGCAGGCGTAGACCGCTTCACGCTCTACTTCCACAAACTGAATGCCAAGGACGATACGCTGGTGACGGAATCCAGCCTGGCCTACCAGCGCTGGGTCAAGAGCGACGAACTGCAAGCGCGCGAGGACGCAATCCACGCGCAGCCGCAATTGCACCCCGCCGCGCAGGCCACGCTGGCGCGCCTGTTCACGCCAGCCTTCATCGAAGCGCTCAACGCCGGCCAACGCAGCGCCGCCAACACCGGCACGCGCAGCTACACCAGCGCTGACGGCAAATTCACCAACACACTGACCGGCGACGGCAAGACCGTCATCGCCAACGCCACCGATGCGGCACTGGCACTGTACGAGCTGTATGCGGCCGCCGCCGACATGCGCGCCGAACTCTCGACGGACTTCAGCCAGTACATGCCGCCCGAGCAGGCCATCATCTACGCTGAAGCGGAAGACGCCATCGCCTTCTACGAAAAAGGTCCGGGCATCGCGGAAAACGGCGACGTCACCTGGCGCATGGCCGCGCCGCTGCTCGACGATTTTTTCAAAGAGACCGACGCCATCGCCGCCGGCGATTTATCTCACGCCGCCAAGCTGCGCTTCGCCCACGCAGAAATCGTCGTACCGCTGGCCAGCGCTTTCGGCCTACCCGGCATGTCCACCCAGCTGCCGCGCGCGACGACTTACAGTTACCAGGCCAGCAGCTGGCGCGGTGCGCAAGTCGCGCCGATGGCCGCCAATCTCCAGTGGGACGTCTATCAAAATGCTGCCGGCCGCACGCTGGTGCGCCTGCTCTACAACGAGCAGGAAGCTGACTTCAAAGCGGCCTGCAAGCACGCCAAAATCAGCGCCGCCAGCCACTTCTACGACTATAAGCAGTTGAAACGTTGTTATAAATAAAACCAAGATTATCAAATGTTCTATACCAAAAGGTATTTCTGGCCGAATAGCAACAATTAATACAAATCTACACTCGCGGATCGCTAGTTGCCGGTGCTAGACTCTGATGGTCACCAGACCTAAAAGAGAGGACGACACCATGAACCAGATGTCGAGACGCCAGTTCCTTCGGGTGACTGGCGCGACCATCGCGGGTTCGAGTATCGCGCTCCTCGGCTTTGCACCGGCAACGGCTTTGGCCGAAGTCCGGCAGTACAAGCTGGCGCGCAGCACCGAAACCCGCAACACCTGCCCATACTGCTCCGTCGGATGCGGCATCCTGATGTACGGCCTTGGCGATGGCGCCAAGAATGCAGCGGCCAGCATCATCCACATCGAAGGCGACGCTGACCATCCGGTCAATCGCGGCACCCTGTGCCCGAAAGGCGCCAGCCTGATCGACTTTATCCATTCGCCGAATCGCCTGCTCGCGCCGCAGTACCGCGCACCCGGCGCCACCGAATGGTCGCCGATGTCGTGGGATGATGCGCTGAACCGCATCGCTAAACTGATGAAGGCGGACCGTGACGCCAACTTCGTCGAAAAGACCGAAGACGGCAAAACCGTCAACCGCTGGACCACCACTGGCATGCTATGCGCATCGGCCAGTACCAATGAAGTAGGCTACTTAACCCATAAAACGATGCGTGCCACTGGCATGCTCCCATTCGACAATCAAGCACGTGTATGACACGGTCCAACGGTGGCAGGTCTTGCCTCGACATTTGGACGTGGTGCGATGACGAATCACTGGGTAGACATCAAGAATGCTGATGTCATCCTGGTCATGGGCGGCAACGCAGCAGAAGCACACCCTTGCGGGTTTAAATGGGTCACGGAAGCCAAGGCGCATCGCGGCGCCAAGCTGATTGTGGTCGATCCGCGCTTTACCCGAACCGCTTCGGTGGCGGACTATTACGTCCCTACCCGTACCGGTGCGGACATCGTTTTCCTGGGCGGTATCATCAACTACCTGCTCACCAACGACAAAATCCAGCACGACTACGTCCGCAATTACACGGACATGCCGTTCATCGTGCGCGAGGACTTCGCCTTTAACGACGGCCTGTATTCGGGCTGGGACGACGAGAAGAACAAGTACACGGACAAGAGCAGCTGGAACTACGAGATGGGCGAAGACGGCTTTGCCAAGATCGACCCAACGCTCGAACATCCGCGCTGCGTGTATCAGCTGATGAAGAAGCACTACGCGCGCTACACGCCCGAGATGGTGGAGAAAGCCTGCGGCGTGCCGCCGGAAAAATTCCATCACGTGGCCGAGGCGCTGGCATCGACCGCAGTGCCGGGACGCGCCGCGACCATCCTGTATGCACTGGGCTGGACCCAGCATTCGACCGGCGCGGAAACCCTGCGTACCGGCGCCATGGTACAGCTCCTGCTCGGGAATATGGGTATCGCTGGCGGCGGCATGAATGCGCTGCGTGGTCACTCCAATATTCAAGGTCTGACCGACCTTGGCCTGCTCACCAATATGCTGCCGGGTTATCTCACGCTTCCGGGTGAGGCCGAGCAGGATTGGGATGCGTATGTTGCCAAGCGCGCGCTGAAACCGCTGCGTCCCAACCAGTTGAGCTACTACAGCAACTCGAAGAAATTCCTAGTCTCCTTCATGAAGGCCTGGTGGGGCGACGCTGCGACCGAGGAAAACAACTACGCCTTCAACTACCTGCCGAAGCTGGATAAGCCGTACGACATGATGCAGGCGTTCGAGCTGATGATCCAAGGGAAGATGACCGGCTACATCTGCCAGGGCTTCAACATCCTGGCATCGGCGCCGGACAAGCAGAAGACCACCGATGCACTGTCCAAGCTCAAATGGCTGGTGATCATGGACCCGCTGCAGACCGAGACCTCCGAGTTCTGGAAACCGCACGGCGACTTCCACAAAGTCGATCCGGCGCAAATCCAGACCGAGGTATTCAGCCTGCCGACCACCTGCTTCGCGGAAGAACGCGGCTCGCTGGTCAGCTCCTCGCGCGTGCTGCAGTGGCACTGGCAAGGCGCCGAAGCTCCTGGCCAGACGAAGAGCGATCTGGAAATCATGTCAGGCCTGTTCCTGCGCATGAAGAAGGCGTACCAGACCGACGGCGGCAAATTCCCCGATCCTATTCTGAACCTGACCTGGAACTACGCTAACCCGGCCTCCCCTAGCCCGGAAGAACTGGCGATGGAGTACAACGGCAAGGCGCTCAAGGAAATCACCGATCCGAAAGATCCGACCAAGGTTATCCTGAAGAAGAACGAGCAGCTGGCAGGCTTCGCGCAGTTGAAGGATGACGGCAGCACGGCTTGCGGTTGCTGGATCTTCGCCGGTTCGTGGACGGCTGCGGGCAACCAGATGGGCCGCCGCGACAACAGCGATCCGACCGGTATCGGCCAGACGCTGAACTGGGCGTGGGCATGGCCGGCCAACCGCCGCGTGCTGTACAACCGCGCCTCCTGCGACCCGAAAGGCAAACCGTGGGATCCGACCCGCAAGCTGATTGCGTGGAACGGCACCAACTGGGGCGGCGCGGACGTGCCGGACTTCAAAGTGGATGAACCGCCGGAAAACGGCATGGGTCCATTCATTATGCTGGCCGAAGGCGTGGCACGCTTCTTCTCGCGCGACGCCATGGCGGAGGGTCCATTCCCCGAGCACTACGAGCCGTTCGAGTCGCCGATCGGGCATAACCCGCTGCACCCGAACAATCCGAAAGCCTTCAACAACCCGGCCGGACGCATGTTCCCGAACGACCGCAAGAAGTTGGGCAAGAAGGAGCAGTTCCCGCATGCGGCGACCAGCTATCGCCTCACCGAGCACTTCCACTTCTGGACCAAGCACGCGCGTCTGAATGCCATTATTCAGCCGGAGCAGTTCGTCGAAATCGGCGAAGCGCTGGCCAAGGAAGTCGGCGTGGTGCATGGCGACCGTGTGAAAGTGTCGTCGGGACGCGGCTACATCATTGCGAAAGCGGTGGTGACCAAGCGTATCAAGCAGTTGACCATCGATGGCAAACCGATGCACCACGTTGGCCTGCCGATCAACTTTGGCTTCAAGGGGCTCACTAAACCGGGCTACTTGGTTAACACACTGACGCCTGTTGTGGGCGACGGTAATTCGCAGACACCGGAATCGAAGTCGTTCCTGGTGAAAGTGGAAAAAGCTTAACGGCCGGAGGAGATAAATATGTCACTACAATCACTTGATATCAAACGCATGTCGGCCACCACGGTGACGCCGCCGCAAGCGCGTACCCCGGTGACCGGCACTGTCGCCAAGCTGATCGACGTCTCCAAATGCATCGGCTGCAAGGCTTGCCAAACCGCCTGCATGGAGTGGAACGATTTGCGCGACGAGGTGGGAGAGACCACCGGCGTGTACGACAATCCAATCGACCTGACCTCACAGTCGTGGACCGTGATGCGCTTCTCGGAATACGAAAATCCGAAAGGCGATCTCGAATGGCTGATCCGCAAGGACGGCTGCATGCACTGTGAAGATCCGGGCTGTCTGAAGGCATGCCCTTCGCCGGGCGCGATCGTGCAGTACACCAACGGCATTGTGGATTTCCATCAGGAGAACTGCATCGGCTGCGGCTACTGCGTGGCCGGCTGTCCGTTCGATGTGCCGCGCATCTCCAAGCAGGATAGCCGCGCCTACAAGTGCACCTTGTGCTCGGACCGCGTGGCTGTCGGCCAGGAACCTGCGTGTGTGAAGACCTGCCCTACCGGCGCCATTATGTTCGGCACCAAGGAGGACATGAAGGAGCATGCGGAAGAACGCATCACGGACCTGAAGTCGCGCGGCTTTGAGCAAGCGGGCTTGTACGATCCCGCCGGCGTGGGCGGCACGCACGTGATGTATGTGCTGCACCATGCGGACCAGCCGTCGCTGTACCACGGCCTGAAAAAGGATCCAAGCATCAGCGTCACCGTCGGTTTGTGGAAAGGCTTGACCAAGCCGCTGGCATTGGCGGGCATCGCCATGACGGCGCTGGCGGGCTGGTTCCACTACTCGCGCGTGGGTCCGAACGAGGTGTCCAAAGCAGAGGAAGCAGAAGCAGTCGAGGAAGCTAAACGCATCAGGGAGGAAGCGCCATGAGCTCACCCAACCGCGATAAAGAAGGCAACCCACTGATCCAGCGCTACACGCCTAACGAGCGTAGTAACCACTGGATCACTGCCATCTGCTTTATCCTGCTGGCCGTTTCCGGGCTGGCCATGTTCCACCCGGCGACGGCGTGGCTGGCCGTGTTCCTCGGCGGCGGCCAGTGGACCCGCATCCTGCATCCGTTTATCGGACTGGTGATGTTTGTGTCGTTTGCGATTCTGGTGCTGCGCTTCTGGCACCATAACCATCTCGACAAAGCCGACAAGCAGTGGCTCAAGCAGATGGACGATGTGCTCAACAACCGCGAAGAGAAGCTGCCCAAGATCGGCATGTACAACGCCGGCCAGAAGCTGCTGTTCTTCACGCTGATCGGCTGCATGTGCGGGCTGCTGTTGTCCGGCATTGTGATCTGGCGCGCCTACTTCGCGTTTTACTTCCCGATCGAGATCGTGCGGCTGGCGGCTTTGCTGCATGCCTTCTGCGCGTTTGTGCTGATCTGTTCCATCATCGTGCACATTTACGCGGCGTTCTGGGTCAAGGGATCGATCGGGGCGATGGTGCGCGGCACCGTCACTTACGGGTGGGCGCGCAAGCACCATCCGCGCTGGTTCGAAGAAGTGGTTCGCAAGAGCCGCGACTAGGATAGAATGCTCCTTGCGCCAGGAGCATTCACCATCCGCTAATTGGAGAATTTTTTGGTACAACGCTTGTTAGAACCCGGTGAGATCGAGGCGCTCGATCACACCTCCATACCCCGCCTGCTGCTGCCGGATGCGCGCAGCCTGTTCACTACGCGCGCCGCGCGTTTGCGTCAGCTGGCCGGCAATCAAATCAAAGGCATTCCAGTCGGCGAAACACTGTCCGGTTACCTCAACCTGATGGCGGCGCTGGTAGATGCGCAGGCAGCCGTGCTGCGTACCCTGCCGCCGGACACCTTCGCCCTGCCTGATGCCGCCGACATCCAGTTGGCGATCGACCATCACATGCCGCCACTGCCGGTCAGCGGCCAGCGTCCCGCCGTGTGGCGGCGCGTGTTCGACGCCATTCTCGATCAACTGGACTCGCTTGCAGCCAGCCAGCCGCAACTCGCGGTGGTGCTGGCGGAGTTGCGCGCGCTCGATGCTTCGGAGCTGGAAGGCTGCGCCGATGCCGTGCTGTCCGAACTGACGGAGGGCGTGCACCCGCTGCATGCGCCGTTCGTGGCGGCTGCCCTGCAAGTAATGTGGACCGCGCGCGCCAGCCAGCTCAATGGCCGCAGCGTGCAGCCGCTGGTGACCAATACTTTATGCCCGGTGTGCGGCGCGCATCCGGTGGCTTCGGCAATCCGGATCGGCGGGCAGTCACAGGGCTATCGCTACCTGCATTGCAGCTGCTGCGCCAGCGAGTGGCACATGGTGCGCGTGAAGTGCTCCTGCTGCGAGAACACATCCAAGGTGGCTTACCAGAGCATCGAACCGGAAGAAGGCGCGCCGGATCCAGCCAACAAGGCCAACGATCCAAGCAAAGTGGCACGCGCTGAAACCTGCGACGACTGCCACACCTACCGCAAGATCTTCAATCAGGAACATGACCTGCACGTCGAGCCGCTGGCCGACGACCTGGCCAGTCTGGCGCTCGACCTGCTGGTCGGCGAAGCAGGCTACTCCCGCGCCAGCGGTAATCCCCTGTTGTGGTTCAACGCAGAATGACCGCGTCTTCCGCCACCAGCAGCGCGATCCGCCTGCCGGCCGTCCACCTGATCCTGTCGGACGCCGGCTGCGAAGCGCTGATCGCGGAATATGGCCGCGTGCAGACGCTGGAAGCCGCTCGCGCCTTGCTGGCCGAGCTGCGTGCCATGCTGTTGGCCGCGCGCGAAGGTGGCACGGCGGCGACGGCGGCCGGAGCGCCTGACACCAGCATCCCATCGCTGCTGGCAATGTTGGCCACACGCCTGCGCGAACAAAACACCTCGCCGCTGCGCCCAGTATTCAACCTTACCGGCACCGTCCTGCACACCAACCTTGGCCGCGCCCTGCTGCCCGACAGCGCCGTGCAAGCCGTGGTGGAAGCGCTGCGCTGGCCGATGAACCTTGAATGGGACATCGATACCGGCAAACGCGGCGACCGCGATAACCTGATCGAAGACCTGCTACTGGAGCTGACCGGCGCCGAAGCGGCCACCCTCGTCAACAACAACGCCGCCGCCGTGCTGCTGATGCTGAACACCGTGGCCCTCGGCAAAGAGGTAATCGTCTCGCGCGGCGAACTGGTAGAAATCGGCGGCGCCTTCCGCATCCCGGACGTAATGACGCGCGCCGGTGCAGTGCTGCGCGAAGTCGGCGCCACCAACCGCACGCACCTGAAGGACTACGACGAAGCAGCCGGCCCGCAAACCGCGCTGATGATGAAGGTCCACACCAGCAACTATGCCATCACCGGCTTCACCAAAAGCGTGGAACTGGACCAGCTGTCGCCACTGGCGAAGAAACACAACATCCCGCTGGCCGTGGACCTGGGCAGCGGCACGTTGGTCGATCTTGAACAATACGGCCTGCCGCACGAAACCACCGTGCGCGAAACTATCGAAGGCGGCGCAGACCTGGTCACCTTCAGCGGCGACAAGCTGCTGGGCGGCCCACAGTGCGGCATCATCGTCGGCCGCAAAGACCTGATCGCACAAATCAAAAAGAATCCGCTGAAGCGCGCCCTGCGCGTCGGCAAACTGACGCTGGCCGCGCTGGAACCAGTGCTCGCGCTGTATCGCGCGCCCGACCTGCTGCCGGAGCGCCTGACCACACTCAAGCTGCTGACCCGTCCCGCCACCGCCATGCGCGCGCAAGCGCAAGCCATCCTGCCGCAACTGCAGGCGGCGCTGGGCGCTGGCTATGTGGTCAGCGACGAAGCGATGATGAGCCAGATCGGCAGCGGCGCACTACCGGTCGACCAGTTGCCGAGTCACGGACTGGTGGTACGCGCAGCAGCGGAAGGCCGCATCAGCAATGCGCTCGGCGTGCTGGAACAGCGCCTGCGCGCCCTGCCCTTGCCGGTGATTGGCCGGGTGGCGCAAGACGCGCTGTGGCTGGACCTACGCTGCCTGCAAGAGCACCAGCAACAGCGCTTCCTCGATCAACTCTCCCTGCTCCCGGCATGATCGTCGGTACCGCAGGGCATATTGACCACGGCAAGACCACGCTCACACGCGCGCTGACGGGTGTCGACACCGATCGCCTGAAGGAAGAAAAGGCGCGCGGCATCTCCATCGAACTCGGTTACGCCTACACACCATTGCGCGCGGATGCGCCGGACGGTGAAATCCTCGGTGTGATCGATGTACCGGGCCACGAAAAATTCATCCGTACGATGGCGGCCGGCGTCACTGGCATCGACGCCGCGCTGCTGGTGATCGCCGCCGACGATGGCATCATGCCGCAGACGCTGGAACATCTCGCCATCCTGCGCCTGCTGGGCGTAAAGCGCGGCGCGGTGGCGCTGACCAAGATCGATCGCGCGGACATAGCGCGGCTGGAGCAGCTGGAAGATGAGATCCACGCCTTGCTCGCACCTACCGATTTCGCCGGTGCGCACATCTTCCGCACCAACGCAACGGCGGCCGACGACACCGGTGTGCGAGCGCTAAGGCAGCACCTCGCCGGGATTGCGGCCACACTGCCCGCCAGCGACGAGCGGCGTTTGTTCCGGCTTGGCGTGGACCGCGTATTCACGCTGGCAGGACAAGGCACCATCGTCACCGGCACTGCGCTGGCGGGCAGCGTCCGCGTGGGCGATACCTTGCAACTGGCGCCCGTTGGACAGCAGGTGCGCGTGCGTAGCATTCATGCGCAAAACCGGCCAGCAGAAATGGGGCGAGCAGGCCAGCGGCTGGCGCTCAACCTGAGCGGCGCAAGCAAGGATGATATCGCGCGCGGCACGTGGGTAGTGGCGCCGGCGCTGGCCGAATGCTCGCCGCGCGTGGACGTGGAACTGACGCTGATGCTGGACTGTGGCCTGACGCTCAAACCGTGGTCGCCGGTGCACGTACACCTCGGCGCTGCACATCACACGGCCAACGTGGTGCCGCTTGATGATGATGCGCTGGCGCCAGGCCGCACAGGCCGCGTGCAGCTGGTGCTGGACGCACCGGTGCACGCCGTGCCCGGCGACCGCTTCGTGATCCGCAACGCACAAGCCACCGCCACCATCGGCGGCGGCGTGGTGCTCGATCCGTTCGGGCCCGCGCGCAAACGCCGCAGCCCAGCGCGCAGCGCGTGGCTGCAAGCACTCGCTGACTTCATCGCCGGCGGGGACATCGCAGCGCTGCTGGCGCGTGGGCCGCTCGGCTTGCGCGCATCGATGCTGGTGCGCTTGTCACAACTGCCGGCATCACAGATCATCGCGCCCGCCGGCACGGTGGAAGTGCCGCTGCAAGGCGGCGACACGCTGCTGATCGCCGAAGCCGAGGTGCAGGCACTGCAAGCATGCGTGCTGGCCGCACTGGCCGATTTCCATGCACGCGCGGCGGACGACGCAGGCCCGGAACTGTGGCGCCTGAAGCGCATCGTCTCACCCGATATGGAAGACCGCTTGTGGAGCCGGCTGATAGAAACACTGCTTGCCACCGGCGACATCAAGCAGCGCGGCCGCAGCCTGCACCTGCCCGACCACAGCGTGGAGCTCAGCGCCGAAGAACACGCGCAAGCCGCGCCGCTACTGGCCTCGCTGCTGGCCGGCGGTTTCGATCCGCCGTGGGTGCGTGACCTGATGCGCGAGCATTCGATGGCGGAAGCGGAAGTGCGCCGCCTGCTGCTCAAACTGTCGAAGACCGGCGAACTGAATCAAGTGGTGAAGGATCTGTTCTACCATCCGCAACGGCTGGATGAACTGGCGCGCATCGTGGCCACGCTGCCCGAAGTGCAGGCCGCTTCCTTCCGCGACGCCACCGGCCTCGGTCGCAAGCGAGCCATACAGGTATTGGAGTTCTTCGACCGCGTCGGCTATACTCGGCGGGTCGGCAACCAGCACCTGGTCAGGCCGAACGCCGCTTGATCTTATAACGGCGACTAGTTCCAAGGAAGGCATACTCATCCGGTGATGGGGCCGGGCTTCAAACCCGGTGGGGGGCGTCAGCCGCTCCCTCGTAAGTTCGACTCCTACTGCCTTCCGCCATTTACCACAGCCACAACCATCTCCACTGCCGCATCGAAGTCGGCCGGAGTATCAGCCAGCAGCGCCCATAGGCGGTTGTGCTCAGCGCCGCGGACGATGTGCAGCTGGCGCGATTCGGCACGGGTGGCAGCAGCGACCAGGCGTTCCGAAATCTCCAGCGGAATCACGGCGTCGTGTTCGGCGTGGATCACCAGCAGCCGGCCTTCAAAGCGCGACAGGATGTCCCAGGCATCGCTATCGGACCAGCTGCGCTCGCGGCGGATCACGGCTGAAAACTCGGGACCGAACGGCACCTCGTAAGCGGCCGGCGTGTACACGCCAGGTACGATCAGCACCAGCGCATCGACCTTGTGCTGCTGCGTCAAACGGATGGCGTTGTACGCGCCCATGCTGGAACCGAACACCACCAGCGGCTCCGGCAGCTCACGCGCCTTCAGCACCGCTTGCGCTTGCCGCGTGCGGCTGGCCACCGACGAATGCGCCAGCGAGCCACCAGTCTCGCCGTGGCCGATGGCGTCAAAGCACACGCTGCCCAGTCCGCGCTGCTGCAAGGCAGCGCGCAGCATGTGATGGCCGTGCCGCGTGCTGGCGCCGGCGCCGTGCAAATACAAGATGCGATTGCTGTCGCTACCCACGTAGTGGTCGGCTTTCAGCACCATGCCGTCAAACGGCGCTTCGAAATCAATGATGGTAGACATGCCACGCAGCCTATCCAAGCTGGGCAGTTTTGTAAATCCAGGTAGTTTATTTGGTGTTGCCACACGGCATAATCATTCAGTGATAAAATTCCGCATTGAAACTTATGTTTCTTTTTAATAACAAAACCTCCGAGACACACCTCATCACCCAAACAACCGCTGATATACGGAGGCATTATGAAATTATCTGAAATGAAGGTCAGCAACCGGCTGGCCATAGGCTTTGGCGCCACCTTGCTGCTACTGCTGGCCGTTGCCACCGCCAGCTGGCTGAGCATTCGCCAGACCGCAGCCGACACTGACGCCCTGCTGGCCCAGCACCTGAAGACGGAACGGCTGGTCAGCGCTTGGAGAGCCATCGTCGAGGCCAACGTGCAGCGCGCGCTGGCCGCTGCCGAAGCCGGCGATGCAGCATCGCAAAAAATGTTCGAGGACGGCATCGCCGCCAACTCCAAAATCGCCGAAGCCAACCAGCGCCAGATTGTCGAATTACTGACCGATGCGCAGGCCAAATCACTGTTTGACGCCGCCCAGGCCCAGCGCAAGGTGTACCAGGACGCTCGCAAGCGGGCGCTGGGCGCCAAGGCAGCCGGAGAGATGGGCCAGGCCCGCCAGATCATTGAGCAGGAATTCATGCCGGCCGGCGTCGCCTACGTCAATCAGATGGGTGCGCTGGTAGCGCGCCAGCAAGCCGTGATCGACGAGATCGGCGTCACCATCCACAACCGTAGCAGCAGCTCGGCGTGGATGATCTTCGTGCTCAGCGCCACCTCGGTCGCGGCAGCGCTGCTGCTGGGCTGGCTGATCAGCCGCTCGCTGCTGAAACAGCTGGGCGGCGAGCCAGGCTACGCGGCCGGCATCACCGACCGCATCGCCGGCGGCGACCTGACCGTGCACGTGCAACTGCAAGCGGGTGACCGCAGCAGCCTGCTGTACAGCATTGCCGCCATGCGAGAACGCCTGGCCGCCATCGTCAGCGAAGTGCGCAGCAGTACCGAAGCAGTCGCTACCGCCTCCGATGAAATCGCCAGCGGCAACCTCGACCTGTCCTCGCGCACCGAGCAGCAGGCCGCTTCGCTGGAAGAAACCGCTTCCTCGATGGAAGAGCTGACCGCCACGGTTAAGCAAAATACCGAGTCGGCGCGCCAGGCCAACCAACTGGCAGCCAGCGCCTCCAGTGTGGCGGCGCGTGGCGGCGAAGTGGTGGGTGGCGTGGTCAGCACGATGGAAGCGATCAGTGCTTCGTCGCGCCAGATCGTCGATATCATAGGCGTGATCGACGGCATCGCCTTCCAGACCAATATCCTGGCCTTGAACGCGGCAGTGGAAGCGGCGCGCGCCGGCGAACAAGGCCGCGGCTTTGCCGTGGTGGCGCAGGAAGTGCGCACGCTGGCCCAACGTTCGGCCAGCGCCGCCAAGGATATCAAGCACCTGATCAGCGAATCGGTGGAAAAGATCAGCAACGGCGGCATGCTGGTCGACGAAGCCGGCAAGACGATGGCGGAAGTGGTGCACAGCATCCGCAATGTCAGCGAGATCATGGCGCAGATCACCGCCGCCAGCAGCGAGCAGGAAGCCGGCATCGAGCAAATCAACCGCGCCATAATCGAGATGGATGGCGTGACGCAGCAGAATGCCGCGCTGGTCGAGGAGGCTTCGGCGGCGGCTGGCGCGCTGCAAGGGCAAGCCACCCATCTGGCCGAGTTGGTCAGCGTGTTCAAGGTGGATGGCGCGGCGCAAGCGGCCAGCGTGACGCCGATCGGCCGCGCGCGGGCGCATGCCACTCAACCAGCCTCGGCGCGCCTGGCAGCGCCAGCACAACAGCGTACCGGCACTGCACGCTGATCCCGTAAGATGATGTGATGTCAGCAGTACAGCTTGTACAATGTCGGCATCACTCATCAGGGGACACAAGCAATGAAAAAGACCGCTCTGCAAGCCGCCGCCATCGGCATGGCGCTCGCCTCCTTTGCCGCGCACGCGGCGCCGGCACAGACTGCCGAACAACTTTATCAAGCCAACTGCGCGGCCTGCCATGGCACCAAACTGGAGGGCGCAGTCGGCCCTACTCTCGGTGACCACGCGTGGCTCCACGGCGCGCCGACCAAGGCCAATCTTATTAAGGTCATCAGCAACGGCGTGCCGGAGAAGAATATGCCGGCCTGGTCGGGGACGCTGAACCCACAGCAGATTTCGCTGTTGGCCGCCTACGTCGCTTCCAACGCCAACAAGCAACTGGCGGTAGCACCGGCTACCACTGCCTCGGCTGCGGCTGCGGCTGCGGCCAAGCCGGCGGCGACCGATTTGCTGGGCGGCTTCAAACTGCCGAAGGGCTTCCACATCAGCGTCTATGCTGAAGGCGCGACTGCCGCGCGCAGCATGGCGGTGTCGGACAGCGGCATCGTCTACGTTGGTTCGCGCAAGGCCGGCAAGGTGTATGCGCTGGTACCGCGCGCCGACAAGCAAGGCGCCGACGTGGTCACCATCGCCGAAGGACTGGAAAACCCGATCGGCGTGACGCTGCTGAACGGCGCTCTGTACGTGGGCGAAATCAGCCGCGTGATCCGCTTCGACAACATCGACAAGCGCTACGCGCAAAAGCCGTCGTACGAAGTGGTAAAGGTCAGCCTGCCGAACGATAAATGGCACGGCGAAAAAGTGATCAAGGCCAGCCCGGACGGCAAGCTTTACATCCCGGTCGGCGCGCCGTGCAATATCTGCGACACCGACGACACCAAAAGCGCCAAGATCTACCGCATGAATCCGGACGGCAGCCAGCTGGAAGAAGTGGCGCGCGGCGTGCGCAATACGGTGGGCTTTGCCTTCCATCCTTCGACCAAGCAGCTGTGGTTCACCGATAACGGCCGCGACGAACTG
Source organism: Duganella flavida (assembly GCF_009857445.1). Classification (GTDB taxonomy): domain Bacteria; phylum Pseudomonadota; class Gammaproteobacteria; order Burkholderiales; family Burkholderiaceae_D; genus Rugamonas; species Rugamonas flavida. Next base: position 14,296 of record NZ_WWCN01000011.1, on the reverse strand, counting down.
GGCGACAACACGCCATCGTGCGAGCTGAATGTGCTGACCAAGTTCGGCCAGCATTTCGGCTTCCCGTACTGCCACGGCGGCGCGGTGCCGGATCCGGAGTTCGGCAAGGGCCGCACGTGTGAGGAGTTTGTCGAGCCAGTCGCCAAGCTGGGGCCGCACGTGGCGCCGCTGGGCTTGAGCTTCTACACCGGCAAGCAGTTCCCTGAAGCGTACCGCAACAACATCTTCGTCGCCGAGCACGGCTCGTGGAACCGCAGCACCAAGATCGGCTACACCGTGCGCTTCATTACGCTGTACGGCAACAAGCTGGTGAGCGACACCGCCTTTATCGAAGGCTTCCTGCGTGGCGACGAAGTGGTCGGCCGCCCGGTCGACGTGGTCTCGCTGGCCGACGGCTCGCTGCTGGTCTCCGACGACTACGGCGGCCGCATCTTCCGCGTGACTTACGACGGCAAGTAACCCTCCTTCAGAACGAGCCCAAAGACCCACTCACGGTCTTTGGGCAAATCCGTGAAGTTGGCTGCCAGTTGATGGCGATGGCTGATGTTCATATCCTCGATTTCCTCGGCGATATGCTCTACATCCAGCAACGCCCACTGCCCGGCCCTCATTTACGCTACCCTCCCCTTGGCCCGAGCAGCCACATCCTCTTCGTAACCGGTACTCATGGCAACCGCCTCTGCGTTTAGACCAGCAGAACAGCCAAGAAGTTCAGAAGTTCAAGTCCATACCCAGCATCCTGACAAGGAAGAAAGTGAGCAGTCCCAGGCCCAGCAGCGCCAGCACGAAGATTGCGGCCACCTTGCCTGCCGCGCGCAGCACCGCGCGCCGCTCCTTCTCCCGCCCCTTCTTCCCTTGGTCGTAATGCCACTTGATGGCAAAGAACATTCCGGTGACGAGCACAAGAAACTTGAACACAACGAAGACTACAGGGATCCAATCGATCATTTTGAATATTCCAGGTTATTACTGGCATACTACTTAAAAGCAATATCCATACATTGAGACAAAATGTCCCAGTTGAAAACCATACAAGATGAAATCTGGTTGCCGCGATTGGCGGTGCACGGCGGGCCACGTTTTTTGCAGATCGCAGATGCGTTGCAGACGGCAGTCATAGACGGAGCGCTGAAACCAGGCGACCGCCTGCCTCCGCAGCGCCAGCTGGCAGCGCAGCTGGACGTCGACCTGACGACCATCACGCGCGCATACGACGAAGCCAGGCGCCGCAACCTGCTGGAGGGCCGCGGCGCCCGAGGCACGTATGTCGCAGCGCCCAAAGTGGAACTGAACGCCATCCTCGACCTCAGCATGAACACCCCGCCACCGCCCGATGGCGTGGACTTCGACGATATGTTGAAACAAGGCTTGTCGCAAGTGCTGATGCGAGCAGACAATGAAATGCTGATGGCTTACCACCTGGCCGGGGGAAGCGACTCAGACCGCAAAGCTGGCGCCCAATGGCTCGCGCCGATGTTTGGCGATCTGGATGCCCGGCAGCTGATGGTCTGCCCTGGAGCGCAAGCGGCGATCGCCGCCTTGATCCTTGCGCTGACGAAGCCTGGCGATGTGATCCTGGCAGAGCCGATGAGTTATCCAGGCTTGCGTGCCGCAGCGACCCAATTCGGCCGGCGCCTGGTTGCGGTGGCAACGGACCAGCACGGAATGCTGCCCGGGATGCTGGAGGCAGCGTGCCGCCAGCATCAGCCTGCGCTGGTCTACCTCAATCCGACATTACAGAACCCGACCGCCACCACCATGCCGGCACGCCGGCGCAAAGAGCTCGCCAGCATCGCCAAGCGCTGCAATGTACGCATTATCGAGGACGATCCCTACTGGCTGCTGGCCGATGCCCCGCCACCACCGATTGCCACATTTGCGCCGGAGCAGGTGTACTACATCGCAACCCTGTCGAAATGCCTGACACCCGGCTTGCGTGTCGCCTTCGTGCTGATACGCGACCCGCAGCAACGCGAACGCTTCCTCGCAGCACTCAGATCATTTGCGCTGATGGCCGCGCCCCTGACATCCGCACTGGCCACGCAGTGGATACTAGACGGTTCGGCCGGGGGATTGATGGAAGGCATACGCAAAGAAGCGCGCCTGCGTCACCGGATGGCGCGCGATATTCTGGCGGGACGGTACGTCGGCGCCGGCGACGGACTGCATGTATGGCTCGAATTGCCGGCGTACTGGAACTCCTCACAGCTCGCACATGCCGCCGACAACGAGGGGATCGCCGTTACACCGGCGGAGGCGTTCGCCACTGGCACCACATCCGTAAATGCGATCCGGATCTCCTTAGGGAGCATCAAGGACCGTGGACACTTGCAAGCTGGTCTTCAACGGCTGTCCCATCTACTTGCACGACGACCCCAACAATAAAAAAGCCGCCGACGCTTGCGCGCGGGCGGCTTCTTGGGGACTACTCAGCGATTACTGTGCGCTGGCAGCAGCAGCGGCGGCTTCTTCAGCAGCAGCTTTCATCGACAGCTTCAGACGGCCGCGGTCGTCGGTTTCCAGAACTTTGACGCGTACTTGCTGGCCTTCTTTCAGATAGTCGGCAACAGCGTTCACACGCTCATTGGCGATCTGCGAGATGTGCAGCAGGCCGTCTTTGCCTGGCATGACTTGAACGATAGCGCCGAAGTCCAGCAACTTCAGAACCACGCCGTCGTAGGTCTTGCCTACTTCAACCGATGCGGTCAGCTCTTCGATGCGGCGCTTGGCTTCCTGGCCAGCAGCAGCATCCACGGAAGCGATGGTGACCACGCCTTCGTCGCTGATGTCGATCTGGGTGCCGGTCTCTTCGGTCAGCGCGCGAATCACGGCGCCGCCTTTACCGATCACGTCACGGATCTTCTCTGGGTTGATCTTGATGGTGATCAGGCGTGGTGCGAAGTCCGACAGTTCGGTCTTCACGGTTGGCACAGCCTTTTGCATTTCGCCCAGGATGTGCTCGCGGCCTTCTTTGGCTTGCGCCAGTGCCACTTGCATGATTTCCTTGGTAATGCCCTGGATCTTGATGTCCATCTGCAGCGCGGTGATACCGTTGCGGGTACCGGCTACTTTGAAGTCCATGTCGCCCAGGTGATCTTCGTCACCCAGAATGTCGGACAGCACAGCGAACTTGCCGCCTTCTTTGATCAGGCCCATGGCGATACCCGCCACGTGCTCTTTCATTGGCACGCCAGCATCCATCAGCGCCAGGCAGCCGCCGCAGACCGAAGCCATCGACGACGAACCGTTCGATTCGGTGATTTCCGATACCAGACGCACCGAGTAGCTGAACTCTTCTTGCGAAGGCAGTGCAGCGATCAGCGCGCGCTTGGCCAGACGGCCGTGACCGATTTCGCGGCGCTTAGGCGTACCTACGCGGCCGGTTTCGCCGGTGGCGAACGGAGGCATATTGTAGTGCAGCATGAATGGGTCGGTGAATTCGCCCATCAGTGCATCGATCTTCTGCGAATCACGGGCGGTGCCCAGGGTCGCTACGACCAGTGCCTGGGTTTCGCCACGGGTGAACAGAGCCGAACCGTGGGTACGCGGCAGGACCGAGGTACGGATCGAAATTGGACGCACGGTACGGGTGTCGCGGCCGTCGATACGTGGCTCGCCTTCCAGGATCTGCGAACGGACGATCTTCGATTCCATCTCGAACAGGATGTTGCCAACGTCAACGCCATCCGGCGCAGCAACGCCGGCAGCGGCAGCTTCAGCAGCCAAGTCAGCCGAGATTTCAGCCGACGCAGCGCGCAGCTTGTCGGTACGGGCTTGCTTGTCGCGGGTCTGGTAAGCGTCGCGCAGTTTGGCTTCGCCGAAGTGGGCGACGCGGCCGATCAGGGCTTCGTTCTTGGCAGGAGCGGTCCACACTTGCTCAGGCTTGCCGCCGTCGCGCACCAGTTCGTGGATCGCGTCGATGACTGCTTTCATTTCGGTGTGGCCGAACACGACTGCGCCCAGCATGATTTCTTCGGACAACTGCTTGGCTTCCGATTCCACCATCAGCACGGCGGTTTCGGTACCGGCAACCACCAGATCCATCTGCGAGGTTTTCAGTTGTTCAACGGTAGGATTCAGGATGTACTGGCCGTTGGCGTAACCCACGCGGGCGGCGCCGATCGGACCATTGAATGGCACGCCCGACACGCACAGCGCGGCCGAAGCACCGATCATCGAAGCGATGTCTGGATCGATTTCTGGGTTGACCGACAGCACGTGGATCACCACTTGCACTTCGTTCAGGTAGCCCTCTGGGAACAGCGGACGGATCGGACGGTCGATCAGGCGGGAAGTCAGGGTTTCTTTTTCCGAAGGGCGACCTTCACGTTTGAAGAAACCGCCCGGGATTTTACCGGCTGCGTAGGTTTTCTCCAGGTAGTCGACGGTCAGCGGGAAGAAGTCCTGGCCTGGTTTCGCGTCTTTACGCGCTACCACGGTTGCCAGAATGACGGTGTCTTCAATCGACACCATCACTGCGCCGGAGGCCTGACGAGCGATCTCGCCGGTTTCCAGCGTGACGGTGTGTTGACCGTACTGGAAGGTTTTCGTAACTTTATTAAACATGGGTAATCCCTTTCTATTTGCCGACAGATTTTCAGGAGCTGTCGTTCACCTCACCACAGGTCGCCGGGAAGGCCACCTTTGCTGCATTACTAAATACTACTTAGCAATTTTCTAACCCATGAAAAACAAAATGCCCGCGACAGCAAACTGGCGCAGGCATTTTGATTTAAGCCGGACGGCGCAAAAATTACTTACGCAGGCCCAGTTTAGCGATCAGATCGCGGTAACGGGTTGCATCTTTGCCCTTCAGGTACGACAGCAGGGATTTACGACGGTTAACCATCATGATCAGACCACGACGGGAGTGGTGATCTTTGCTGTGGGCTTTGAAGTGGCCGTTCAGTTCGTTGATGCGGGCGGTCAGCAGTGCAACTTGCACTTCTGGGGAGCCGGTGTCTTTTTCGCCACGTGCGTTGTCAGCGATGATCGCTGCTTTGTTGATGTTTTCTACGGTCATGATATTTACCTTTAACATGCGGTGCGCGGAGTCGGAACCCTGCTCACCGTGATTACAATAAAACCCGGTCGGAAAGACCAGACCCGGAAGTATAGCGGAAAACCAGACCCGTGTATCCTTTTTTGATGGCGGCTGTTCTGGATGTAGCGCAAATACAAAGAATTGCCGTTGATTTTTGTAGTCAAACTACTTTTTGAGTGGATAATACGCTAACAAAAAATCGACGGAGACAGCATATGCAGCACGCAACAGCACCGGCGGCGGCACCCGCCGCAGCCAAGGCGGTGACCAAACCGCGCCTCTCGTTCTGGGCCATCTGGAATATGAGTTTTGGCTTTCTCGGCATTCAGGCCGGCTTTGCGCTGCAGCAGAGCAATGTGCCGCGTATCTTCGAAACCATGGGTGCCGAGCTCGACAAGATCGGCTACCTGATGACCGCCGCGCCGCTGGCTGGCCTGCTGGTGCAGCCCATCCTTGGCTACATGAGCGATCGCACCTGGGGCCGCTTTGGCCGGCGCCGTCCCTACTTCCTGCTGGGCGCCATCCTGGCCACGCTGGGCATGTTTGGCATGCCGAATGCGAGCGTGCTGTGGACCGCCGCCGCCATGCTGCTGGTGCTGGACGTGGCGATCAACATCTCGATGGAACCGTTCCGCGCCTTCGTCGGCGACATGCTGCCTAAAGAGCAGCTGACCACCGGCTATGCCGTGCAGACCTTCTTCATCGGCGTCGGCGCGGTGTCAGCGTCCGCCCTGCCCTACGTGCTGCAAAACTGGTTCAATATCGCCAACACCGCCGCGCCGGGCCATACGCCAGACTCGGTGGTGTACTCGTTCTACATCGGCGGCGCCGTCTACCTTGGCGCGGTGCTGTGGACCGTGTTGCGCACGCGCGAATATCCGCCGGAGCAACTCCAGCAATACCATCCTGAAGTGGACCACACGGCCGCTTCGCCATCCGGCCTGCGCGGCTTCGTGCATGATTACCTGCATATGCCGCGCATCATGGTGCAGCTGTCGCTGGTGCAGTTCTTCACCTGGTTCACCTGGTTCTCGATGTGGACCTACGGCACCGCGACTGTGACTCAACACATCTACCACGCCACCGATACCCACTCGGCGCTGTATAACGATGGCGCCAGCTGGTGGGGCGTATGCGGTGCGGTCTACAACGCCGCCTCGATCGCATTTGCGTTCGTGCTGCCATTGATCGCGCGCCGCACCAGCCGCAAGACCGCGCACGCCTTGGCGCTGCTGGCCGGTGGCTTGAGCTTCCTGTCGATCTACTTTGTCAGCTCGCCGGCCGGGCTGCTGCTGCCGTTCATCGGCATTGGGCTGGCATGGGCCAGTACCTTGTCGATGCCGTATGCGATCCTGGCTGGCCGCATCCCGGCGCACAAGATGGGCATGTACATGGGCATGTTCAACATGTCGATCGTGATTCCGCAATTGGTTTCGGGCGCGACGATGGGCTATTTCCTGACCCACGTATTCCACGGCAGCGCGGTGATGATGCTGATGCTGGGAGGGGTATCGATGCTGCTGGCAGCGGCGCTGTCCTTGCGCATCAAAGAAACGAAGTAGGAACAATCCCACGCCCGCCAAGGGCGTGCGCCGACGAGGCCGCTCCGTATATGTCTGCTATGATCTTTTCACCAACATTGCATACACGGAGCCCTATGTATCGCTCAGCAATCCATGCCGCCGCCGCGCTTGCGCTGGTCGCAGCCCACGTCCACGCATCGGCGGAGCCGGCACCACCGCTGGACCGCGCCAGCCTCTCGCTGGGCGCGTTCTCCACCGAGCCGCGCATCGACTACCAAGGCGACACCAATTACGGCCGCATCGCCACCGGCTCCTATCTGCGCGAACACGTCAGCCTACCGCGCCTGAAAGCGCAGTTGCTGCTGGGCGATACGCAGGGACTGGACTTCGACTACTACCGCTACGACAAGACCTACAATCCCGCACTCAGCGGCAGCACCAACATCAACGGCTTGCCGCTGACTGGTAACGGCAAGCTGAACGCCAAGCTTAAACTCGATCTGGCCAAACTCGCCTACAAGTGGTGGATCGGCAGCGACAACAACGTAGTTGGCGTGGGCGTCGGCGCGGCCTACTATCGCGCGCGGCTGGACGGCACGGCCAGCGGCGTGCTGAACGGTGTGGCCGGCAATGCCGCCTACAACGAAAGCGAGCACGCTTACGCGCCGTTATTGGAGCTAGGCTGGCGGCACGCGGTATCGGATACGGTGCGGGTGTATGCAGATGCCTCGGGCATCAAGAAAAACGGCGGCACCATTCGCGGTCATATCTACAGTGGCGCGCTGGGTGTCGAGTGGTATCCGACACCGGCAGTGGGCGTGGTGGCAGAATACAGCGCCAGCAAAACCAGCCTCAATCGCAACCGCGATAACACCGACCTCAATATGCGACTAAACGGCCCTGCGGCCTATGTCAAATTCCGCTTCTGACCATGTAAAATTGGCAAATTCTTTTTGAACGCGCCAACATGCTCAAATACCTGCTCGCCCTACCTCTCGCCATCGCCATACCGGTGATGGCTGCCCCCACCGAAGCTCGGCCCTCCGCTGTGATCACCTCGTCGTCTTGCGATGCGGAGTGGCCGGCTTCGTCGGTGGCCAACCAGGAATCCGGCACGACCGAGATGCAGGTGCTGGTAAAGCCTGATGGCCGCGCATCGGACATCAAGATCTCCATCAGCAGCGGCTACCGTGAATTGGACATGGCCTCCGTGACGGCCGCAGCGAAATGCACCTACGCGCTCAGGCCTGCCGACGGTGCGCGGCAGGACGAGTGGCAACAACTGAAGTTCAAATGGGAGCCGGGCAAGGCCAAAGCCAAAGCCGAATACTACGTTTGTGCGAAACCGGAATGGCCGAAGGAGGCGCTGCGCAACGAGTACCAAGGCACGGTCCAACTGGGCTTCCTGATCGGCACCGACGGCAAGGTGCGCGATTCGCGCATTGAAAAAACCAGTGGCCATGCGATTCTCGACGTGACCGCGCAAGACGCGCTGTCGCGCTGCCAGTTCAAGCCGTCGTCGGAAAACGGCCAGCCAGTCGAACATTGGTTCAGCATGCAGTACCGCTGGCTGCTGAATTAATCCTGCGCTAGCCAGGACTTGAGCGACGTCGCACCGCCGGCCGTCAGGGCCAGTACACGCGAGTCGTCGCTGCGGCGCAGCCAGCCGCGTTCAATGAAATTATCCAGCAGCGCCACCGCCAGCGGGCCGGCGAAATGGTCGCGGCGCTCGGACCAGTCAACGCAGCCGTACAACTGGCGCGGTGCTTCGTTGAGCGTGATGCCCAACTCTCCCACGCGTTTGGCGCCCGCCGTGGTCAGCGCGTATTGATGCGCATCGCCCTGCACCCAGCCATTTTCGACTAAGCAGCGACACAGGTCCACACCCAGCACACCTGCCAGATGGCCGTAGCAGCTGCGCGCGCACGCTGGCCAAGCCTTCATTGACCAGCAGCTTGAGATGCTGCGAGGCCGTCGGCGCGGCCACGCCTGCGTGCTGCGCCAGTTCGGTGGCCGTGTAAAAGCGGCCGTCGAGTAGGCGCGACAGCATCAGCGCCCGCGTCGGATCGCCTATCGCTGCGGCCACCCGCGCGAAACGCGGCTGCGCGCCTTCGATCATAACACTGCCTCCGTAAAGGTGCGCTCCTCGCGCAGGATGAAGCGCTGCTGCTGGGCGAAGGCTAAGTTGTCCTGCGCCTCGCCGTCTGCGCGCAAGCGCGCGCGGTACGCTTCGTACTCGCCCAGCGAGTCAAAGCCCACCAGCCCCCAAGCCTCGTAATTGGTGCCTTCCAGCGGCAGGAAGTAGCCGAGCAGGCGGCCGCCGAGACGAGGGATAATGCGGCCCCAATTATCAGCGTAGCGCCGCACGCACTTGCGCTGCCGTTGGAATCGGTGCGACTGCGCCGTGGCCCAGCGTCGACAGGCCTGCGCTGGCATTCGCGTAACGCACTGCATCGGCCAACGTGTCGCCGGCTGCTAGGCGAGCCAGCAGCGAGCCGTCGAAGCAATCGCCGGCGCCGGTGGCGTCTACCGCTTGCACTGCGCGAGCTACGGCCAGCTGTGGCTCTTCGCTCTGCTCCGCGAACCACGCACCGGATGAACCGGCCTTCAGCACCACGGTGCGTGCGCCATGCGAGCGCGCCCACGCGAAGATCGCCAGCACGTCATCGGTGCCGGCGAGCGTCACCGCTTCATCGAGGCTAGGCAGGAACAAATCGGTCAACACAATCGTGGCGCAGATGGTCGCGCGGGCGCGGGCCAATGGCCACAAGGACAAACGCAAATTCGGATCGAAACTGATTTTACTACCTGCCGCGCGCGCCGCCTCGATGGCCGTGAACACGGTGTCGCAAGCGCTCGCCGAAATGGCCTGCGAAATGCCCGATACATGCAACCAGCGCGTGCGCGAGGCCGCGCTCAAGTCCATCGTTTGCGGCAGCATACGGCTGGCCGCTGAACCGGCGCGCAGATAACTGAAGCTGTGCCCCTGCGGTCCGTGGTTCACGAAATACAAGCCGGTCGGCGCTTGCGCGTCGCGCGCCACTGCGCTGGTGTCCACACCCTCGGCCTGCCACAGGTCGAGCAGCATGCGGCCGAAATGATCGTCACCGACGCGGCTCAGGTAGGCCGTGCGTGCGCCCTGGCGGCTGGCCGCGATCACCGCGTTGGAGGTGTCGCCGCCGAAGCCTTGGCGATACAACGGCTCGCTGGCCTTGGCCTGGTTGAACTCCACCATCGCCTCGCCCAATGCTACGACATCAAAATCCTTGGTCATGGTTGCGGGTTCACTCGCTCAATCTTCGAATGCAGTTTGTTCAACGCCGACAAATAGGCCTTGGCCGAGGCTACGATGATGTCCGGGTCCGCGCCCACGCCATTAACGATGCGGCCTTCCTTCGACAAGCGCATTGTCACCTCGCCTTGCGACTGGGTGCCGGTGCTGATCGCGTTCACCGAGAACAGCACCAGCTCCGCGCCGCTGCCTACTTCACCCTCGATGGCGTTGACGGTCGCATCGACCGGACCATCGCCACGGCCTTCGCTGACGTGCTCCTCGCCGTCAATGAAGAACGCCACTTTGGCGGTCGGCGTCTCGCCGGTGGATGAGCGCTGCTCCAGCGAGACGAAGCGATAGAACTCACTCTCCTGCGACTGCTGCTCGTCCGAAACCAGCGCCAGGATATCCTCGTCAAAAATATCGGCCTTGCGGTCAGCCAGCTCCTTGAAGCGGGCAAAGGCTGCATTCACTTCCGCCTCGGATTCCAGATCGATGCCCAGCTCCTGCAAGCGCTGCTTGAATGCGTTACGGCCCGACAGTTTGCCCAGCACGATCTTGGTGGCAGTCCAGCCCACATCTTCCGCGCGCATGATCTCGTAAGTCTCACGCGACTTCAGCATCCCATCCTGGTGAATGCCCGACGCGTGTGCAAACGCGTTCGCACCCACTACCGCCTTATTCGGCTGCACTGCAAAGCCGGTAATCTGCGACACCATCTTGGACGCCGCCACAATCTGCGTGGTGTCGATGCCGCATTCGAGATTGTAGTAGCCGCCGCGCGTGCGCAGCGCCATCACCACTTCTTCCAGCGCCGTATTGCCGGCGCGTTCGCCAAGGCCATTGATGGTGCACTCGATCTGGCGCGCGCCGCCGATCACCACGCCGGCGAGCGAGTTGGCCACCGCGAGACCCAAGTCGTTATGGCAGTGCACCGACCATACAGCCTTGTCGGAATTCGGAATCCGCTCGCGCAGGCGGCGGATGGTTTCGCCGAATATCTCCGGCACCGCATAGCCCACCGTGTCGGGGAAGTTGATGGTGGTCGCGCCTTCGGCGATCACACCTTCCAGCACGCGGCACAGGAAGTCCTCATCCGAGCGGCTGCCGTCTTCCGGGCTGAATTCGATATCGTCGGTATGCTGGCGCGCGAAGCGCACTGCGTTGCGGGCCTGCTCCAGCACCTGCTCCGGCAGCATGCGCAGCTTGGCTTCCATGTGCAGCTTGGAGGTGGCGATGAAGGTGTGAATACGTTTACGTTCAGCCGGCAGCAGCGCTTCGGCGGCGCGGGCGATGTCGCGGTCATTGGCGCGCGACAGCGAGCAGATGGTCGACTCGCGCACCGCCGTGGCAATCGCCTTGATCGATTCAAAATCGCCGGGGGAAGCGGCCGCGAAGCCGGCTTCGATAACATCGACGCGCAGGCGCTCCAGCTGCTTGGCGATGCGGACTTTTTCGTCCTTGGTCATCGAAGCGCCCGGCGATTGCTCGCCGTCGCGCAGCGTGGTGTCGAAGATGATAAGGCGGTTGGATGAGTTGCTCATGATTGCTCCTTGAATCTGATGCTCAGGGCCTACCGCCCTCTAATTAGTGACGTTCGCTCGGATCGTCACTGTCCATATCAGTTTGAATCAGACTGACCTTCTTGCCCTTGGCTGCGCGCCATGCGGCGACCACATAGCCTGACAGGCCATAAGCCGCAAACAAAGGCCACAGCGTGGCAGCTGGTTTGATGGCGATCAGCGCCAGACCAAGCGCGATCAGGAACACGCCGATGAAGGGTACCGGCTTGCGGAAGTTCACATCTTTGAAGCTGTAGAACGGCACGTTGCTGACCATCGTCAGGCCCGCAAACACGGCGATGCCCCACGATACCCAGGCCATATCCAGCCCGGATACATCAACGTCCAGATCAAGAATCATCAGGATAAAGCCGGCCATCAGCGCGGCGGCCGACGGCGACGGCATGCCCTGGAAGTAGCGCTTGTCCACCACTTCGATATTGGTGTTGAAGCGCGCGAGACGCAGCGCAGCGCCGGCGCAGTACACAAAGGCTGCGATCCAGCCCAGCTTACCGAGGCCGCGCAGCGACCATTCGTACATCACCAGCGCCGGTGCGGCGCCGAACGACACCATGTCCGACAGCGAATCGTACTGCGCGCCGAATTCACTTTGCGTATTGGTCAGGCGCGCGACGCGGCCGTCGAGGCCATCAAGCACCATGGCGATGAAGATGGCCCACGCCGCGTGTTCAAACTTCTGGTTCATCGCCATCACAATGGCGTAGAAACCGCAGAACAGCGCGGCGGTGGTGAAGGCATTCGGCAGCAGATAAATGCCGCGATGGCGCGGCCGGTCCAAATCCTCTCCGCGGGCGCGACGCGCAAAACGGCTGAAGCGTGACGTTTTGGGCAGCTTGGCTTGGGCCGCGACACTCTTGGCGCGGCGGCGGGGAAAGTTGGGCATAGTGGTCCGTTTCTGGTTATCGGGATTGCGCCATCATTATAGTGGACCCGGCCGCAGGCTGGCACCTTACTTGAAGCGCACCTTGCCCACCAAGCGCATCGACAAAGTGGTCTCGCCCGGCTCGAAACTTGGCTCAGCCACGGCCGCCGGGCCCGGCGGCGCTGCTGGCGCAGCCATTGCCATTACACGCGAACCAGTCACCTCTACCCGGTTGCTGTAATTGCCCGAGCCTTCAAAGTCCACCGTATCGAGCACAGCATCGCCGGCTCTGCGCCCCATGGCCTTGGCGATCGAGGTGATGCGCTCATTCAGGTTCAGGTACGTGGCGGCGATGCGCTCATCATCCAGCTTGCGGGTGGTTTCCGGCGAGAGGTAGAAGTAGAGATTGTTCAGGCTGAGGAGGACCTGGGCGGCGGCCACGGTTTTCGGCAGGCTGTCCAGATTGGTGGTCACTACCTGCAGCGACTGGCCCACGCGCCACGCGGTCGGCACGCGCGCCTTGCGCGGCTGGCCTTGTACCTGGGTCGGCTCATCGGGATAGACTGCGTAGGTGTAATAGGCTTGCGTTTTCAGGATGGCTTGCGGATCGGCTTTCTTGACGATCTCCAGCCCCTGCTTCATCTTGGTGTTGACGCGCGAGGCGGCGGCGGCTTTGTCCTTGTCGACCTCCTCCACCGACAGCGTGACGGTGACCTGGTCGTTGACGTGCTTCACCTCGCCGAAGGCCGGCACCACCGCCAGCGTGCCGGTGGTGGACAGCGATTGTGCGTTGGCGGAGAAGACACTAGCCGCCAGCGCGGCCATCACGAGGTATTTCATTGCAAGCTCCAGTGTTAAGGTAAAGACAATACTTTACCTCAAAACACAGGCGCTTTATTTGAATCGAACTTTACCTACCAGTTGCATCTGCAAAGTGGTTTCGCCCGGTTCGAAGCTTGGTTCGGCGACGTCCATGCTGCCGGCGGATTTAGACATGCGCATCATCATCGGCTCAGCGGCTGGGCGGGCTTCGGCGTAGTTACCCGAGCCTTCGAAATCAACCGTGTCGAGCACGGCGTCGCCGACCTTGCGGCCCATGGCGTTGGCGATCGAGCCGATGCGCTCGTTCAGGTTTTTGTAGGTGGCAGCAATGCGCTCATCGTCCAGCTTGCGGGTGGTTTCAGGCGTCAGGCCGAACTGGATGCCATTCAGCGTCAGGATCTTCTGCGCGGCGGCAACGGTTTTCGGCAGCTTGTCGAGATTGGCGGTGGTCACCTGCAGGTACTGGCCGACGCGCCATGCGGTCGGTACGCGCGGCTTGGCTGGCTGGCCATTCACCACCATGCGCTCTTCCGGATAGACTGGATAGGTGTAATAGCCCTGCGTTTTCAGGCTGGCTTGCGGATCTTCCTTCTTCACGATCTCCGTGCCCTGCTTCATCTTGGTGTTGACGCGCGAGGCAGCGGCGGCCTTGTCCTTGTCCTGTTCCTCAATCGCCAGCGTAATCACGGCTTGGTCGTTAGCGTGTTTGACTTCGCCGTAAGCGGGCACCACCACCAGCGTGCCGGTAGTCGGCAGCGATTCCATCGGAGCGGCGTGCGCAGCCAGTGCAATCGTCGTGATGGCAGCAACGGCAGCGAAGTTTTTCATGATAGTCATACGGGCTCCAAAGTTAAAGTTACAACAAGCCGCACTGTACCCGAATTTCCCGGTTGCACCTGTAAGACATGGTGACTGTTTGTAACCAAATTCGGGGTCAGCTCTGTCATTTGGACACTCCGACCAATCCTTTGATCTATCTCAATATGCAAATTCGACCATTTTTCCGCATTGATGCAAATCAAAGAAAAGCGCTACGTGTCCAAATGACAGAGCTGACCCCGCCCCGTTACTATATACAGACCTTGATCCTCAAGGTTTTGGCCAGCCAAGTTCGGCATGATTGTTGCCCCCAGTCGCCCATGATCCGGGGGGTGTTGTCACCGAACTTGGTGGGTGGCTGGTGATCGC
>NZ_WWCN01000010.1 GCF_009857445.1 Duganella flavida | reverse complement strand
CGAGTAGAGCCACGTTGATCACTCCGATCTCCTGCCGATAAGACAGGTGGAATTGTGCTACTAACGTGGGTCAGATTCAGTTGCAAATTCGTGGGGAAAGTGGGTCAATTTTCAGTGCAACTTAACAGGTGGATAGAACAAGTACGTACATTACAACCGAAATTTCCACATATGATCAAAAAAGGCCAACTTCTGCGTCAGAATGGGAAAAAAGAACAGCTTTCGAATTGGAGTTAAGAAATGCTCTCATTGAAGTGGCAGGACAAGCAAAACAATCTCTTGATGTTTTAGGTACGCTAAATATCGAGAACTCAAATGTTTTTCATTTCTGACAAATCTTTACCAATACAAGCACCCAAAAGTGAGTGGCGGCTTCGGGGCGCAAGCCGAAGTTGAAGAATGGCGCTAACTACACCCAACAATAAAAAAAGGCCGTAACACTAACGTTACGGCCTCGCCATGCATCGCTTTTGTTTAAGCGGCGGTTGCTGCCTTGCCCAGCACGCTGCGGATGGTGCCCGCTAGGTCCTCAGCCGAGAACTTGGCAACGTACGCATCGGCGCCCACGCCTTTAACGTGGTCTTCGTTGGTCTTGCCAGACAGCGAGGAGTGAATCACCACCGGGATCTTGCCGAAGCGCGGGTCCTGCTTGATCAAACGGGTCAGCGTAAAGCCGTCCATCTCCGGCATTTCCAGGTCGGTCAGCACCATCGCCACGCGGTCGGTGATCGGCAGGCCTTCGGCCTTGGCGCCTTCTGCGATCGACTGCAGGCGGTCCCAGGCTTCCTTGCCGGATTTGGTCATGATGAAGTGCACGCCCATTGCTTCCAGACCTTTTTCGATCAGGTTGCGCGCCACTACCGAGTCGTCGGCAGCCAGCACGACCGAACCCGGCTTCAGCAGCACTTTCGGGCCGATGGTTTCCGGATCGATGTCGTCGCGCTCTGGCGGCACCAGTTCGCGCAAGATGGTTTCCACGTCCAGCACCTGCGCCAGGCGGGTGTTCTGGGTGTCGCCGTCGACGCGGGCGATACTGGTGACCTTGCCGCCAGCCGTACCTTCAGCCGTCAGCACCTGGCTCCAGTCCAAGCGTACGATTTCATCCACCGACTCGACCGCGAACGCTTGTGTGGTGCGCGCGAATTCAGTGACCAACATGATATTCAGACCGGTTTTTGGGGTCACACCGACGATGCCTGGTAAATCCAGCACCGTGATGATTTGTCCGCGCAGGTTCACAACACCCAGCATGTGTGGCGGGGATCCGGCCACAGCAGTTACTTCGGGCATGGCCACGATCTCGCGGATTTTGAAGACGTTAATACCGAACAACTCGGAATGTTCGCCCTTGGCGTCGCCGCCCAGGCGGAACAGGAGGAGTTCGAATTTGTTGGAGTTGGTTAGGTTACTGCGCTCATCAACTTCCTGTTGAACAGATTTCATGGATTTCGTCTCCTTCGGTGATCCTCACCCAGTATAACGTTAGCAACGCAAAGTTGTCGTATTGGATGTTATTGGATGTTGTATTGGAGAACGATAAACAACAAAAAAGGAAGCCCGTGGGCTTCCTTTTTTGTTTGTAGTGATTCACTACCGAATTCTGGAGCGGGAGAAGAGTCTCGAACTCTCGACCTCAACCTTGGCAAGGTTGCGCTCTACCAACTGAGCTACTCCCGCAGAAGGCACGTATTATGACAGAACACTTTCCATTCCGCCAGAGCCCGCCGGTAACTTTTTACAGAACTTCCAATAGTGTAAGCTTAGCCTCGTTTCGCGATACGGAAGGATGGGAATGGATTCGATTGAAGTCGTGCTGATCATGCTGCTGGCGGTGGTAGCCAGCGCCTACATCAGGCGCTTGCTGCCGCGCACGATACCGCTGCCGCTGGTGCAGATCGGGTTGGGCGCGCTGATTGCGGCCAAATCCACCCATGGCGTGGACCTTGAGCCGGACCTGTTCTTCATCGTCTTCCTGCCGCCGCTGTTGTTCCTGGACGGCTGGCGCATTCCCAAGAGCGGCCTGCTGCGCGACAAGGGCACGATTCTGGAACTGGCGTTCGGGCTGGTGGTGTTCACCGTGATCGGCGCCGGCTTCCTGATCCACTGGATGATCCCGGCCATGCCGCTGCCGGTGGCGTTTGCGCTGGCAGCCATCGTTTCGCCTACCGATCCAATCGCGGTCAGCTCGATCGCTTCCACCTCGCCGATTCCCAAACGGCTGATGCACATTCTTGAAGGCGAATCGCTGCTGAACGACGCCTCGGGACTCGTGTGCTTCCGCTTTGCCGTGGCGGCAGCCATGACCGGCGTATTCTCGATCGAGACCGCCGCCCTCACCTTCGTGTGGCTGGTGGTGGCCGGCATTGGCGCCGGCGTCGGCCTGACGATGGTGGTGACCTGGGCGCAGCGCTGGCTGGTGCGCCACTTCGGCGAACCGCCAGGCTCCCCTATTTTGGTCAATCTGCTGATTCCTTTCGGTGCTTATCTGGTGGCTGAGCGCCTGCATGCTTCCGGCATCTTGGCGGCGGTGGCGGCCGGCGTCACCATGAGCTACGTGGAACTGAGCGGCCACGCGCACGCCAACACCCGCATCCAGCGCTCGGCCGTGTGGGACACGGTGCAGTTTGCGCTCAACGGCGTGATGTTCGTGCTGCTGGGCGAACAGCTGCCGGATATCTTCCGCCTGGCCGGCGCCTCGCTGGAGGAAAGCGGCCATGTGAATCGCTGGTGGCTGGTGGCGTACGCGTTTGCAATTACTGGCGGCTTGCTGGCGCTGCGCATGGTGTGGGTGTGGGCTTCGCTGCGGTTGACCATTTTCAAACAAAAGATTCGTCACCAGCCGCGCCACAAGATCAAACTGCGGCTGCTGCTGGCGACCACGCTGGCTGGCGCGCGCGGCACCATCACGCTAGCCGGCGTGTTGACGCTGCCGCTGGTGCTGCCGGACGGCTCGCCGTTCCCGGCGCGCGCGCTGACCATTTTCCTCGCTTGTTCGGTGATTTTGATTTCGCTGCTGGTAGCCAGCGTGGCCTTGCCTCGCCTGCTGGCTGGCGTCACCTTCCCGGCCGAGCCGGAAGAGCAGCAGGAAGAAGACCTGGCGCGCCGCGCGGCGGCCAATGCGGCCATCGCCGCCATCGAACAAACGCAGATTGAGTTGATGGAATCCGATGCCTGCGTCGATCCGGAGGTCTATCCGCAGGCAGCGGCGCGGGTGATCGCATTCTATGAGCACAAACTGAAAGAGGTGGATCCGGAAAGCGAGCAGGCATGGCGCAAGACCGATTCCGCTGAAAAGGAACTGCGACTAGCGGCACTGGAAGCTGAACGGCGCACGGTATGGGACTTAGCCAAGCACGATCACATTTCCGATGAAATCTCGCGTAAGCTGGTGCGCGAAATAGATTTGATGGAAGCACGCTACCGCTAACCCTATGCAAAAAACCCGCACCATCATCACCCTCGCCTGGATCCTGTTCTGGATCCTGATGGTTTCCACTTCGGTGCAGGAATACCTGCGCGATCATGATCAAGGCGTGTGGAAGCCGATACTCTGGGAGACTTCGTCCGCGCTGACCGCCACCTTGCTACTGGTGGCGCAGCGGCGCTACACGCGCAAGTACGATGCGCTGGTCGCCACGCCGGGGCGCTGGTTCCAGGGCCAGCTGGTGTGGCTGCCGGTGTACTGGGTGATGTTCGTGCCGGTGGCGTTCAGCATACGTGACGTGGTCTATCGCTTGATGGGCGAAGTCTATACGCACGAAGGCTGGGCCAAGGTCTATCTGTACGAAGACATCAAGATGACGATTTTCTTCTGCATCTTTGTCACCATCACGTTTGGCGTGTTGTCCTTCCACGCCATGCTGGATGAGAAGGTGCGTGTGGAACGGGCCAACGCCTCGCTCCGGGAGGCGCAGCTGCTGCGATTGAGCCAACAGATGCAACCGCACTTCCTGTTCAATGCCTTGAACACGATATCGTCGCTGATGTACAGCGACTTGGCGCGGGCCGACGCCATGCTGGTGCAGCTGTCCGATGTGCTGCGCGCCACGCTGGATGTGGGCGAGCGCCATCTGGTGCCGCTGGAGACCGAGCTGCGCATCCTGCGCGGCTACGCAGCCTTGATGAGCGAGCGGTTCGCGGACCGCGTCAGCATCACATGGGCGATCGACGATGCGCTGCTGGCGTGCGAAGTGCCGGTGATGAGCATGCAACCGCTGTTGGAGAATGTGTTCAAGCATACCGTCGAAAAGCGCCGCCAGCCAACCGCCATCCGCATCGCTGTCCAGCGCCAGCAAGGCACCCTGTTGATGTGCATTGAAGACGATAGCGGCACGCTGCCGCCCGGCGGCGCGGCGAGTGGCGGCATCGGCGTGCGCAATTTGCGAGAGCGGCTGGCGGCGCTGTATGGCGAGCGGGCGGCGTTCGAGCTCAGTCAACTATCGCCGGCCGGCGTGCGCGCCAAAGTGAGCTTGCCATGCGCATCCTGATCGTCGATGACGAGCGTCCGGCGCGCGACAAGCTGCATCGCATGCTGGCCTCCGAGCCCGGCATCACAGCCATCGAAGAAGCGCGCGACGGCGTGGAGGCGCTCGAATGCCTGCCGACTTTCGCGCCGGACGTGCTGCTGCTCGACATCCAGATGCCCGAAATTACCGGCCTCGATGTCGCCGCCTCGCTACCCTCGCCCGCACCGCTGGTGGTGTTCGTGACGGCCTACGACGAATACGCCATCCGCGCCTTCGACGCCAACGCCATCGATTACCTGCTCAAGCCCTACGACCAGCCACGCCTGCAGCGCGCCTTGCAGCGTGTGCGCGATCGCATGGCGCAGCAGCACCCTACCGCCGAAGCGCCGTTACCCGCCGTCACCCAGCTGCTGGTCCCGGAGCGCGGCGGCACGCGCGTAGTGAAAGTTGATCAAATCCAGTGGATCGAAACGGCCGACAACTACATCATCCTGCACACCGCCGATGGCGAACCGCTGATGCGCCAGACGCTGGCCGGTCTGCTCGACAAACTCGGCCCGGGCTTCATCCGCTGCCACCGCCGCGCCGGCGTCCAGCTAGGCTGGATCGCCAGCATCGCCAACCTCGATAAAGGCGATGGCGAAATCATCCTCCGCAACGGCACCCGCGTCCCACTGAGCCGCCAGTTCCGCGCGGAAGTCGAAGCCCACCTGGCCGCTGGCTGATCCAACTCACCCCACGCCGCGCCCATTTCGCCCCATCGCGATGGACGCGCGCGGCGGGCGTCGCTAATCTGGCTCCATTAACAAGGAGCCAACAATGAATAATAACCGTCTCTATTTCCTCGACTGGATCCGCATCTTCGCGTTCTGTGTGCTGATCTTCTACCACACCGGCATGTACTACGTGACCTGGGACTGGCACGTGAAAAGCCCGTTCGCCAGCGACGCCATCGAGCCGCTGATGATTTTATCCTCGCCGTGGCGTCTCGGCCTGCTGTTCATGATCTCCGGCGTGGCCACCGCCTTCATGTTGAAAAAATTCCGCGTCGGCGCACTGCTCAAACAGCGTAGCTGGCGGCTGCTGGTGCCGCTGGTATTCGGCATGTTTGTGATCGTGCCGCCGCAAGCGTATTTTGAAGTGGTTGAAAAAGTAGCTTATCAAGGCGGCTACCAGGAATTCATGCGCCTCTACGTCAGCGGCTACCACGGTTTCTGCCGCGGCACCGATTGCCTGCGCATGCCAACCTGGAATCATCTGTGGTTCGTGGCCTACCTGTGGGCCTACACCATGATCGGCGGCTTGATCGTGTGGCTGCTGGGCGCGCGCTTCAACACGGTCTCGAATGCGGTGGGACGCCTGTTGAGTGGCTGGCGCATCGTCGTGCTGCCGGTCGCCGTGCTAGCTTTTGCACGCTTCACACTGGCCGACAGTTTCCCCACCACGCACGCTTTGGTGGATGACTGGTACAACCACGCCCACTACTTCTTCCTGTTCGCACTGGGCGCACTGCTGGCGGCACAGACAGATTTCTGGGCCAAGGTGGAAGCGCTGCGCTGGACCAGCCTTGGTCTGTGGCTGGCCAGTTGGGCGCTGATTGTCTGCTACTGGTCGATTCCGGAAGCGCTGGCCAACACGCCGGAAGTCACACAATGGAAGCCTGTATTCCGCACCATCTACTGCCTGTGCCAGTGGGCGCCGATCTTGACCGTGTGCGGCTTCGGCCACCGCCACCTGAACTTCGACAGCGTCAAACGCCGCTACCTGACCGAAGCCGTGTTCCCGGTCTACATCCTGCACCAGACGCTGATCGTCACAATGGCGCACTGGATGAAGCCCATCAAGCTGGCGCCGGCCACCGAAGGCGTGTTCCTGATCGTGCTGACCTTCACCATCAGCTTCGGCGTGTTTGAAGTGGTGCGCCGCATCGCCGTGCTGCGCCCACTGTTTGGATTGGGTCCGATTACTTCACAAACGTCAGCGTATGCTGCGCAGCTCCCGGCAGCAGCGGCGACGCCCGCCCGGTAATCCAGTCCATGCGGCCATCCAGGAAGTAAGGCGACAATGGGTGGCCGCTCTGCCCCGCCGGCATATTAAAGATGCCCTGCTCTTCATGGCCCGGCGATACCGTCAGGCGCTCGGACTGGCCGAAGTTAGGGCCCGACACGCGCGGCATGTGCTGATCGCCCGGCAGCATATCCGGCGCTACCTTCAGGTATTTGCCCAGCACCGGAATTGCCGACGCCATCGGATGCGCGCTGGTGGCCGTGTTGCGCTGGCCCCAGGTGGCGGCCGACAGCGGCTGGCCATCCTTGGTCAGGTCCTTGATCACACGGTCCATCGCTGCGACCTGCAAGGCCTGCCAGTCCGCGTACTGCGGCGGCAACCAGCCGGCAGGCTGCTGGTCCAGCAGGCGCGCCAGCACCACCGGCCAGCGCGAACTCACCGCCGCCATGCTGGCTTTCGGATCGATCGTCGCCAGTTCCGCATTGGCGTTTTCGTAGACAATGTCGTACACCGCGTACATGAAACCGCGCGTAATCCGGTAACCCACCGAATCGACGCTGGCTTTACCGCTCCAGCCGTCTTTCAACAGCGCCAGCGCTTCCTTGCGCTGTGGGTTGCCTTCAACGGCCTTGGCGTCCAGCGTGGCGACGGCGCGCTCGCGCCACGCGGTCAGGAACAGTGCACGGTCATCTAGGCCGATGGCGTAGACTTTCTGCACATCGGTTTTCGTCCCCAGCGCAGCCAGGTCGTCGCGCACCTGATGCGTGCGCGCGCCAAGGTCAAAGCCGCCGTCGCCGATCAACGCTGCGCCATCGCCGGCCAACTGGCGGCTGTTGGCGGTGGCCAGATGGCCGGTCGCCGGATTGACCACTTTCGGATATTCAGCCGGCGACAGCCAGCCTTGCCACACGCCCGCTACATCGTCTGCGCTCATTGGATAAGTCGACGCCACACCAGCCGGTGCACGGCGCGGCAGCGGGCCGGCGATGGTCCAGCCGATATTGCCCTTGTCGTCGCCGCCGACGAAATTCTGCGCCGGCACGCCCAGCGTGGCCGCAACCGTCAGCGCCTGATCCAGCGTGTCGGCTGATTCCATGCGAGCCAGGTTGAAGTTGACGGCGCCCGGCAGGTGCGCGGTCCAGTGCAGCGCGTAGCTGCGGCCCATCGCCTCGCGGATCGGGCCAAGCGAGGTATCGCGCACGGCCAGCTTGGTGGCAGGCGCGCCTTTCACCAGGATGGTCTCTTCATGCAGCACCGGCGTCTCCCAGCCCGCCTGTGTGCGCACTTGCCCCGGCTTGGATGCATCGCTATCAAGCGCGATGAAGTCCATGTAATCGCCGTAGCTGTTGGTGAAGCCCCACGCCACCTTGCCGTTACTACCTACCACCACCAGCGGTGCACCTGGCAGCGTCACGCCGACCATGCGGCGCTGGCCGCCCTTCCCGTCCGGGAACTGCAGCGCGGCGCGATACCAGATGGTCGGCAGCGAAATCCCGAGGTGCATATCGTCGGCGATGATGGCTGCGCCGGTGTCGCTGCGCGTGCCGGACACCGCCCAGTTGTTGCTGCCCACGGTGTTGAGGAATTCCGCCGCCGCCACCTTGGTAGGCGCTGGCGCATCCGCCGCTTTCGGCTTGCCCCACCACACAGGCGGCGCGGCTGGAATCACCACGTCAGCGGCGGCGATGGCTTGCGCATCGAGCGGCGCATCCCACGGCGTCGACTCCGGCGCGAGGAAGGCGCGCTGTTCGTCTGTGGCGTGCTCCTTGAACCAGCCGCGCGCCAGTTCCCGCGGTTCCTGGCTACCTTGCAGGTCGAAGTACATAGCCCAGATAACCAGCATGGTGTCAGCCGGCGCCCACGCGCGCGGCGGCAGGCCGACCAGTGCATATTCGAACGGCTTGGCGCTAAGCGCATTCAGGCCGTCATTGACACCGCTGACGTAACGGTCCAGGATCGCGCGGTCGGCCGGCGACATGGATTGCAATGCCAGTTCGGCGCGCGCGCGGAAGCGGTGCAGGCGGTGCGATTTATCGAGCGGCAGCGCGCGCTCGCCAAACAGCTCGGACAATTCGCCAGCCGACACACGGCGCAGTAAATCCATCTGGAAGAAGCGCTCCTGCGCGTGCACGAAACCGGTGGCATAGGCCACGTCGCCCCGGCTACCGCCGCTGATCAACGGCACACCATGCTCATCGCGCGCCACGCTGGCCGTGGTTTCCATCCCCGCCGTCTGGCGCGAGCCTTCAAGCTGCGCGAGCGAACCACGCAAATACAGCCACGCTGCGGCTACCGTCAGCAGCAGCAAACCCACAGCGGCGATCAAAATACGCCTGGACCACACCAGCACACCGTTTTTCTGCATACCATCCCCATGATAAAAAAGCATTAAGTGGGGAATACTGCCAGAGAGCCGGCGTGCGGGCAATCAGCTACTTACAGTTCCAACTCCCAGGTTTCGTTGACCATGTCCTTGCCGAAGGCGTGCACCGGTTCCTCTGCGGTGAGCACATAGCCCTTGTTCTGGTAGATGTGGCGTGCTTCCTGCTGCTGGTCCGTGGTCCAGAGGCGCATCTTGTGATAGCCGGCGGCGCGCGCGTAGCGGTGGCACTCGTCCACCAGCCGCGATCCGAGGCCGTAGCCACGCGCCTGTTCTTCCACCAGCAGCAGGCGCAATTTGGCTACGCCCTCCTCGCCGCTGCGCGCCAGAGCAATCGAGCCTACCGGCTGGCCGTGCATCTCGGCGATCCAGCAGTGCTCCAGCGCGGGATCGAAGTCGCGTTCGAAATCGGCGCAGATCTGGCCGACCAGCGTTTCGAAACTGCGGTCCCAGCCCTGGTTAGCTTCGTAGATATCGCCGTGGCGGCGTGTGATCCACGCCATATCGCCGGGACGATGCGCGCGCAGCACGAAAGGCTGAGCGTACTTCATGCCACTCTCCGCATCGAGCAGGTCGCGGATGGTGCGCATGGCGTCCAACATGCGCAGCTGGTCCGACTCGCCGAAGCGCGACAGCAGGTCGCCCACTTCTTCACGCGAGCGACGGTCCAGCGGTTCGTAGATGGCGCGACCATGTTCGGTCAGGTGCAGCAGCTTGGCGCGGCCGTCGGTCGGCGACGGCACCTTGCTAACCAGCCCCGCGCTTTCAAACTTGGCGATGATGCGGCTCAGGTAACCGCGATCCAATCCAAGATCTCGGCACAGCGTGGACGACGGCTGGTCGCCGTGATGCGCCAACTCGTACAGCACGCGCATTTCGGTCAGCGTGAATTCACTGTGCAACAGGCCTTCGCGCAGTACGCCGATCTGGCGCGTAAAAAAACGGTTGAAGGAACGGACCGCAGCAACGCGGTCATGAAAAACAGGAACAGGCATAGCGACTCCGGCGATCAATACCACACGATTTTGCGATAGATTGCTGACTGCGTCAACAAAGTGTCGCGCCGCCGCACTGAAATGCGCCGCAAACTGCCGCTAATGTTAGAGTAAGCACAACACGACTACGCGGCCGCGCGCCGTTACCGCCATGTTAGCTGCGCCGACCCCAGACAACGATCGCGAACGTCTCGCCGCCTTGCGCGAGATGCTGATCCTCGACACGCCGCCGGAAGAACGCTTCGACAAAGTCGTGCAGTTCGCGGCCGCAGAATTTGACGTGCCAATTGCGCTGATTTCGCTGATCGATGAAAACCGCCAGTGGTTCAAAGCCCGCGTGGGGCTAGACGCGTGCGAGACCGGGCGCGATATCTCGTTTTGCGGCCACGCCATCCTGCAACCGGACATCTTCGTCATCCCCAATTCGCGCGAGGACGAACGCTTTGCCGACAACCCGCTGGTGACCGGGCCGCCGCACGTCATCTTCTATGCCGGTGTGCCGCTGCGCATGCCGAACAATTACGTGATCGGCACCCTGTGCCTGATCGATCACCATCCGCGCGCGACACTGGACAAGACCGAACTGGCCATCCTCGGCTCGCTGCGCGACCTGCTGGTGGAAGAGCTGTCCAACCCGGCGGAGGCGCCCCATGAGTGAAGCACCGTCGCGACAACTCAACATGCTACTGGTGGAAGAGCAAAACCTGCTGCGCAAAACCGTCTCGCTGACCGCGCGCTCGCTGGGACTGGGCACCGTGCACGAAGCGGCCACCATCCAGATAGCGGAACGCATGCTGCGCGAGCGCGCCTTCCAAGGCGCGGTGATCTCCATCGACTGCGGCGCCGATAGCGATTGCCTGTACAACCTGGCTTTGCTGGACAAAGTACGTAACGGCCTGTCAGCCAGTCCGGCCACCATCCCGATCGCCGTGATGGTCGACCAAGCTACCGCAGACCTGATGCGCGAGCTACGCGAACGCCACGTCAACCGCGTCATCCTCAAACCCTTCCGCGCCAAAATCCTGCTGGAAGCGTTTGAGGCATTCGGCAAATAGCTAGTAGATTTCGCGCGCCACGGCGCGGACGGATTGGAGCAGCATTTCGGCGCCCGGCGAGAGAATGTGGCCATCCACCGTGATGATGCCGTAAGCATCCATGCGGCACGGCAGTTCGATCGGCAGGATGGCCAGCACGCCCTGCGATTCGTAGTATTGGGCCACCGCGATCGGCATGACGTTGAGCGCGTCGGTTTGCTGTAGCAGCGGTTTAATCAGCAGCACCGCTGTGGTGTCGACTACGTTGATCGGCACTTCAAGGCCGGCGCGGCGGAACATCAGTTCGCAGCGCGCGCGCAGGATGGAGCCTTGCGGCGGCAGGATCCACGGCTGGTTGGCGATGTCGCGCAGTTGCAGGTTTTTCGCTTGCAGCAGCGGATGGCCGGCGCGCACCACGGCACATGCCGGCTCGTCGCCCAGCTCTTCGTAGCTTAGCCCTTCGGCACTTTCGCGCTCCGGAATGCGGCCGATCATAAAATCGAGCCGGCCGCGCTGCAGCTGCTCCAGCAGCACGTTGGACTGCTCCATCTCGACGCCGATGCGCAGCTTGGGCGCTTGCTGTTTGGTGCGCGTGATGGCCTGCGGCAGCAGCGCGATCCCCGGCGTCATGATGGTGCCGATATCCACCTGCCCGGATAGCCCGGCCTTGATGGCAACGATGTCTTCATGCGCCAACGAGAGGCTGGTCAGCGCCATGCGCGCGTGGCGGATCATGGTTTCGCCGTAGATGGTCGGCTCCATGCCGCGCGGCAGGCGTTCGAACAGCTGCACGCCCAGCATCTCTTCCAGGTCCTTGAGCTGCTTGGACGCAGCGGGCTGCGTCATGTGCAGTTCTTCGGAAGCACGGTGGATGTTGCGTTGTTCGTCCAGCGCGATCAGCAGCAGCAGCTGGCGCGTTTTCAGGCGCGCGCGCAGGAACCAATTCGGATTAGTCTCCATAGTCACTTACAAGCAGCACTTGGATTGGCCGCCGGGCCTTCCTTGGTCTGTTTGATGAACGGGATGGTGCCGTCCGCATTGTACGTGAATTCCTCCACCGCCACGGAGCGGCGATACTCGCCACCGCCCGGCAGTTTGGCGTTGTGATAGATGATGTAGTTCCTACCGTTGAATTCGACGATGGCCTGGTGGATGGTCTTCACCTTCACGTTCTTCGACATGATTACGCCGCGATAGGTCCACGGTCCGGTGGCGCTTGGGCCGGTCATGTACGCCGTCTCTTCCGGGAACTCGCGCGAATACGAAAGGTAGTAGGTGCCGTTATGCTTGTGCAGGTAGGACGCTTCGGTGAAGCGCTCCACGCCCACAGTGTGGATAGGGCCATCCAGTTCTATCATGTTCGGTTTCAGCTTGGCGTACTTCAGCACCGAGTTACCCCAGTAGAGATAGGCCTGGCCGTCGTCGTCCTGGAAGATGGCCGGATCGATGTCGTCCCATGCGATCTGTGTTTCCAGCGTCATGTTGTTGGTGATGAGCGCGGAGCCGCGCGCGTCCACGAACGGGCCTTCCGGCTTGTCCGACACGGCAACGCCGATGGCGCGACCCGGAATGCTGGCATGATCAACGGTAGCGTAAAAATAGTATTTGCCATCGCGCTTGGTGATATCACCGGCCCACGCATCCACTTTGCCGATCGCCCATTTGAAGGCCGATGGCTGAATCGGCGAACCGCGGTCTACCCAATTCTTCATGTCGCAGCTGCTGTACAGACGCCATTCTTTCATGACGTAGTCCTTGTCGGTCGGCGATGCCTGGTCATGGCCGACGTACAGGTAGACGGTGCCGTTTTCCACGAAGGCCGCAGGATCAGCGGTGAACAGTTTAGGCAGGATGGGATTAGCGGCGTGCGCGGCGCACGCCAGCAGGCTCGCCGCAGCGAACATCAAGGTTTTTTTCACAGTACTCTCCATTTATTTTTTATTGGTGCGCAAGGTCATCACGCGCTGTACCACGCAGAAGATGAACAGCAGTCCACCGATGACGATCTTGGTCCACCACGAGCTAAGCGTGCCGTCGAAGGCGATCAGCGTCTGGATCGAGCCGAGTACCAACACACCGGTCAGCGCGCCGGCCACGTAGCCGTAACCTCCGCTCAGCAGCGTGCCGCCGATGACCACCGCTGCAATCGCATCCAGCTCCGTACCCTGCGCATGCAGGCCGTAACCGGACAGCATGTAGAACGAAAACAGCACACCGGCCAGCGCCGCGCAAAAGCCGCTGAAGGCGTAGATCAGCACTTTGGTGCGCGCCACGCGTAAGCCCATCATCAGCGCCGACTGCTCGTTGCCACCGATGGCGTAGATGGCGCGGCCGAACGCCGTGCAGTGGGCGACGTAGATGGCCACTGCCAGCGTGGCCAGTGCAATCAGCGCGGCCGGCGAGATAAAGCAGTCGCCCACTGGCAGCTGCGTTTGCGACAGCACCACGAAGAACGGATCGTCGATGGTGATCGAGTTAATGCTGATCAGGTAGCACAGGCCGCGTGCGAGGAACATGCCGGCCAGCGTGACGATGAAGGGCTGCAGCTTGAAATAATGGATCATCGCGCCCATCGCTGCGCCGAACAGCGTGCCGATAGCCAGCCCGATGGCGATCACCAGCAAAGGCGGCCAATGCCAGGTTTGCAGCATCCACGCGCAGATCATGGTGGTCAGCGCCAGCACCGAACCAACCGACAGGTCGATGCCGCCGGACAGGATGACGAAGCTCATGCCGACCGCAATCACCAGCAGGAAGGCGTTGTCGATCAGGAGGTTGAACAGCACCTGCAAGGACAGGAAGCCCGGATAGGCCGCGCCGCCAGCGGCCAGCAGAACCACCAGCAGGAAGACGGTAATCAGCGAAGTAAAGTACTGGGATGACGTAATCGATGCGATCGACGGTTTAGGAGGACTCATGGTGCTCATTACGCTTTACCTCCGCGTGCGCCTGGGAAGGCACGGCGCCACATGGTTTTGAATTCCGCTGACTGCGATACGCAAATCACAAACACGACGACCGATTTGACCACCATATTCACTTCCGGCGGCAGGCCGAGGGAGTAGATGGTGTAGGTCAGCGTTTGGATAATCAGCGCGCCGATAACGCTGCCGGCCAGGTTGAATTTGCCGCCTGCCAGCGAGGTGCCGCCCAGCGTAACGGCCAGGATGGCGTCCAGCTCCAGCAGCAGGCCGGCGTTGTTGGCGTCTGCGCTCTTGATGTTGGAGGTGATCATCAGGCCTGCTATTCCGGCACAGGCGCTGCAGAAGACGTAGACGAAGAAGATCAGTACTGCAGTTTTCAGGCCGGCCAGCCGTGCGGCCACCGGGTTGATGCCGACCGACTGGATGAACAGGCCAAGCGCGGTTTTCCGCAGCAGCAGCGCGGTGACGATGAACACGGCGGCGACGATGAACAGCGAGAACGGCAGGCCAAGCAGGTAGCCGCTGCCGAGGAAGAAGTACGGTTGGTAGTAGACGGTGATGATCTGGCCATCGGTGAACAGCTGCGCAAGGCCGCGCCCTGCCACCATCAGGATCAGGGTGGCGACGATGGGCTGCAGGCCAAGGCCGGCCACCAGCGCGCCGTTCCATGCCCCGCATAACACAGCCGCACCCATTGCGGCGGCCAGCGCGATCCACATCGGCGTGTTGGCGACGTATTCGGGTACGCCGTTGTTCATCACCATGGTGCCGCCGACCAGCATGGCGGCGACGGTGCCGCTGATGGCGACGGTGGCGCCGACCGAAATGTCGATGCCGCGCGTGGCGATCACCAGCGTCATGCCGATGGCAGCAAGGATCAGCGGTGCGGCGCGGTTAGCGATGTCGATCAAGCTGCCGTAAAGGTGGCCGTCCTTGATCTCAAGGTGGAAGAAGCCGGGGACCAGGATCAAGTCGATCAACAGCAGGATCGCCAACGCGGCCAGTGGCCGGAACAATGGATGGTGCAAGAACATAGGAAAGCTTGATTGGCGTGGCGTGGCGCGGGCGGCTGCGGGCACGCTCACGGCCGGGGCGCCGGAGGGTTTATTCATGCTGATCTCCCGCTGCGATCACTTGCAGCACGGAGGTTTCGTCCAGCGCCCCGCGTGCGTATTCGCCGCCGGCTTTGCGGTCGCGCATGACGACAATGCGGTCGCTCACGCGCAGCACTTCGGGCAGTTCGGAGGAGATGAACAGGATGGACATGCCTTTCTTGCACAGGGCCGTAACGTAGTCCATAATTTCCTGCTTGGCGCGGACGTCGATGCCGCGCGTGGGTTCGTCCAGGATCAGCAGCTTGGGATCGGTGACCAGCCAGCGGGCCAGCAGCACTTTTTGCTGGTTGCCGCCGGAGAGCGAGCCAATAGGCGTTTCGATGCTGGCGGTCTTGATGCCGAGCGCTTTCACGTATTCTTCCGCCAGCTGCTGCTGGCGTTTGAGCGGGATGGCGCGCAGGATGCCAGAGCGAGCTTGCAGGGCAAGGATCAGGTTTTCGCGTACCGACAGGTCGAGGATCGCGCCTTCGTGTTTGCGGTCTTCGGAGCAGAAGCCGATGCCGGCGGCGATGGCGTCGCGCGGTGAGGACAGATTACGCTCCTTGCCGTCGATAGAGATCGTGCCGCTGTCGGATTTGTCCGCGCCGAACAGCAGGCGTGCGGCCTCGGTGCGGCCGGAGCCCAGCAGGCCGGCAAGGCCCAGCATTTCGCCTTCGCGTATTTCCAGATCCATCGGCTGCAAGGCGCCCCGACGCCCCAGACCCACGGCGCGCAAGAACGATTGGAGGCGGCCCGCGCTCGCGCTGCCCAGTGCCCCGGCGGCTGTCGCCGAGCCGGTGGCCGTGCCATCGCCTGCTGCGGCAGTCTGCGCGCTCGCGGCGGTGGCTTCGGTGGCGGCTGGTGCGCCGACCATCTTATTGACTAACTCCACGCGCGACAGGTCTGAGGCAAGGTACTCGCCTTCCCGCTCGCCGTTGCGCATCACAGTGATACGATCCGAAATCGCATAGGTCTGATCCAGGAAGTGCGTCACAAACAGAATCGCCATGCCCTGCTCGCGCAGACCGCGCAAAACACTGAACAGCAAATCCACTTCCTTCTCATCAAGCGAGGAAGTCGGCTCGTCGAGAATCAGCACCTTGGCCGACACCAGCAGCGAACGCGAAATCGCCACCATCTGCTGGATCGCCAGCGGATAGTGCGCCAGCGGCAGCGTCACATCAATCCGGATCTGCATGCGCTCCAATAGCTCGGAAGCCTGCTTCGCCATACTCGCCCAATCGATGCGACCAAACTTGCGCGGATACCGGCCAATGAAAATATTCTCCGCCACCGACAAATTCGGGCAAAGATTCACTTCCTGATAAACCGTGCTAATGCCGTGGTTCTGCGCATCCAGCGTGGACTGCGGCTGTATCGCCTGCCCCGCCAACAGAATCTGTCCATGATCCGGCGTATAAACCCCGGTCAGCACCTTGATCAGCGTCGACTTACCCGCGCCGTTCTGCCCCATCAGCGTATGCACCTCGCCCGGATACAGCTTGAGCGACACGCCATTCAGCGCCTGTACGCCGGTAAACGCCTTGCTGATGCCGCGCAGCTCCAGCACCGGCGCGGATGATTTCGTCGTCATCGCAATCAGTATTTACGGTTCGGGAATTCCTTGGCCGCGACTTCGGCCGGGAACACGCCTTCTTGCGTCACAACTCGCTTAGGTACAGGCTTCCCAGCCACGACATCCTTGGCGATCTGCATCAGCTGAGGGCCGAGCAGCGGATTGCACTCCACCGTTACATTCAGCTTCCCGGCGATCATGGCTTCGAACGCCCCCTTCACGCCGTCGATCGAAATCACGATGATGTCCTTGCCCGGTTTCAGGCCCGCTTCCTCGATCGCCTGGATCGCGCCGATGGCCATGTCGTCATTGTGCGCATACAGCACGTTGATCTTCTTGCCCTCCGCTTTCAGGAACGCTTCCATCACCTCCTTGCCCTTGGCGCGGGTGAAGTCACCGGTCTGGGAGCGGATCACTTTCAGCTTGGCGTTACCGGCGATGACTTCTTCGAAGCCCTTCTTGCGGTCCAGCGCAGGCGCGGAACCCACGGTGCCTTGCAGTTCAACGATATTCAAAACGGCATCGGGCGTTTTCTTCTGGCGTTCGACCAGCCAACGGCCAGCACGACGGCCCTCTTCCACGAAGTCCGAACCGAGGAAGCTCACAAACAGCGAAGTGTCGCTGACATTCACCGCGCGGTCGGTCAGGATCACCGGGATATTGGCGCGTTTGGCTTCGCGCAGCACGGTATCCCAGCCCGATTCCACCACCGGCGAGAACGCGATTACGTCCACGCGCTGGGCGATGAAGGAGCGGATAGCCTTGACCTGGTTTTCCTGCTTTTGCTGGGCGTCGGCGAATTTGAGGGTGACGCCTTCCTTCTTGGCGGCGTCCTTGATCGATACGGTGTTCGCGGTACGCCATTCGCTTTCGGCGCCGACCTGCGAGAAACCGATCACCAGCGGCTTGGCGGCAAACGCGGGGGCACTCAAGGTGACGGCGGCGGCCAACGCGGTAGCCAATACAGTCCTACGATTCATCATGGTTAAGTCTCCTGTAGTTTTTTTATTTTTCAGATAAATACTATGAGAATTACAAATATCTATCCAATGATATTTTCATGGTAATCAATACCATTTTTGATATGTCAGCGCAACAGGCGCAGGCCGTACAAGCCTCCTGCCGCCGAGTTTTCGCGCGCCACAAACTTGACTACCAGCTTGCCGTCCCTTGAGGCACCCGGCGGGATGGCGTAGTCGCGGGTGTAGAGCTCCTGAGGCGCGTTGGCGTCGAGGCGGACTTCAGCCAGCAACTGGTCGTTGATTAAGATATCGAAGTGGCGGCCCGCATCGCCTTTTGAATATGTCAGCCGCAGCGTGCGGGCTTCGGACTTTTTGTCGGTCAGGTCGTAGCTAAACCAGTCGGTCGCATGCCGCCAGTGCTTGCCCTTGTTGACGCCAGCATCCGCGCCTTCGGCCTTGAAGAAGTGGTCGGACTCCGGTTGCTGCTCACCCGGCGCCACCTGGTCGATGGTTTGGGCATCCAATGCAAGGCGTTCTTTTTCGTCGGCGGCGGCCTTGGCGCGGCGCTCGGCCAGTCCGGCGGGCGTGGCGTAAGGCCAGTAGACCACGTAGCGCGCATCGTGCACGCGGAAAAACGGCACCAAAGTGGTCGGCCCAGCGACTGCGCTCTGCACCAGTCCCGGCGCGGTAAAGGTTAGCGGACGTCCGGGCACTGGGCGAAAGCGGTTGGCGAAGGCAGCGCTGCCGCTGACCAGCACCGGCGCCTGTTCCAGCGGGCATACCGGGCCGCTGGCGATGTGGCCCATGCGGCTGTCGTCGGCGAGGTAGTTGAGCTGCTCGCCGGGGAATGGATTGGTTTTCGCGGCCAGCACCACAGGGCCATGCAGCACGGCGTAGTAGTCGGATTTGTCGGGCATCTGCTCGATACGTGTGGTCATCGGCAGATGGAGTTCGACTTTGTCGCCATCGCGCCATGCGCGGCGGATGTTGATGTAACGGTCCGCGCCGACGGCGGCGGTCACCGGTTTGCCGTTGACCGTGATGCGCAATGCGCCCTGCGCTACCCACTCCGGGTAGCGTATCTTCAGGGTGAAGGTCTTGTTGCCCTTGATGGCGATGGTGCTGCGGTCTTCATCCGGAAAGCGGTTGGACTGGCGGATTTGCACGCCCTGCTCGCGCCAATCCAGCGTGGACGGGATGAAGAGGTTAACGTACAAGCTGTCGCCACGATGCGCGTAAATGAATTCACCATACTTGGCGTGGCTCTCGATGCCTGAGCCGACGCAGCACCACATCGCCTTCTGCGGCTGCGAATACACGCGGTAGTGGTTCGGCCGCATCGGCGTGAAGTAGACGAAGCCGCCGCTGTCCGGGCGTTGCGAGGACAGTATGTGGTTGTACAGCGCGCGCTCGTAGTAGTCGGCGTAGCTGGCTTTGGCGTCACCGAGGAACAGCAGTTCGGTGAGCTTGAGCATATTGTAGGTGTTGCAGGTTTCCGGCCCTTCCACTTCCTCGATCATGGAGCTGTAGTCTTTGTCGTCGTGGAAGTGCTCTTTGACGCTATTACCGCCGATGGCGACGGTGCGGTGGTCGTGGACTGTCTGCCAAAAGAATGCAGCGGCCTTTTGCCAGTCCTTGCGCTGCGTGATGTCGCCGATGCGCTTGAAACCGATGACTTTCGGGATTTGCGTGTTGGCGTGCAGGCCGGTGAGCTGGTCCTGGCTTGCTTCCAGCGGACGAAGGATAGCCTGGTGCGAAAAGCGGATGGCCAGGTCCATGTATTTCTGCTGGCCCGTCATTTGGGCGACGTCGGCCAGTACTTCGTTCATACCGCCATGTTCGCTGCGGAGCATGGACTGCATTTGGTCTTCAGTGAGGTGTGACGTGAGTTCCAGCGTCCAGTCGCACAAGGCGATCAGCATGGTGCGGGCGTCCTGGTTGCCTGCGTAAGTGTAGGCGTCGCGTAGGCCGGCGTAGGTTTTGTGGAGGTTGTACCACGGGACCCATTTGCCGTTCACGGAGAAGTTGTCGGCGTGGAGCTGACCTAGTGCGATGTCGCGCCACGCGGCCGCGCCGCCGGGAATGCCGCCGATGTAGCCGTTGCCGTTGGCTTGCTGGCAGCGCTTCAGTTCTGCAATGACGTAATTCAGGCGATCGAGGACTTGCTGGTTGCCGGTGGCGGCGTACATGAGCGCCAGCGCGGACAGATAGTGGCCGCCCATGTGGCCATCAAGGCCGGTGGATTCCCAGTTGCCGTAGCTCGGTTGCTTGAGCGGCAGGCCGGCCTCGCGCAGGAATGGCGCCAGAAGGCGGTCCGCGTCCAGCGCCAGGATGTAGCGCAGGTCGGTCTGTTGCGCCTCCAGGAAAGGACTCGGCCCGAGGCGCACGGCGTTCAGCGGAAACAGCGACAGAGTGCCGCCCGTAGCAGCCGACGAGGCGCCGGGCGTAGCGGCACCGGTGGACGCATCCGCGCTCGCGGCGGACGATGGATCGCCCGCATCCACCGCGGTAACGGAGAACGCACGGTGCGACGCGACGGTGGCTGCCGCGCCAGCGGCCAGCTTCAGCGCGCGGCGGCGGGATGGCCGGGTTGTCGTCATTTCGCTGGCAGCTGAACACTGCGGTATTTATTCAGGTCCGCCTGATCGACCGACGGCCAGCCGGCGGCGTCGAATGTCATTTCCATGATCTTCAACTTTTGCAGGTAGTTGTCGGCGGTCTCGTAGGCGTGAAGGACGAGATAGTCCTTGCCGTCCATCGTGTAGGCGCTGTTGTGGCCCAGGCCTTTCCAGTCCTTGTCACCGGCGATCAGTAGCGAGCCGCCGCCTTTCAGCATGTCGACGCCGTTTTTGTCGACATACGGTCCTGTCGCCTCCTTCGAACGCCCGACCACTACGTTGTAAGTGCTATCGCCCTTGCGGCAGCAAAGTCCGAACGACGCAAACAGATAGTAGTACTCGCCCCTCTTGAAGATGAAAGGCGCCTCAATCTCGTCCGGTCCGGCCGAGGCATCGGCCACCGACTTGCTGCGCGAACGGCTGGCAATGGCACGCCACTCCTGCGGCTCGGCCAGCGCGGTCCAATCGGCATTCAGCTTGGCCATTTTCAGCCCGCTCCAGAACGAGCCGAAAGCTAACCACGCATTGCCCTTGCCATCCTCAATCACATTCGGATCAATGGCGTTCCAGTCATCGCGCAACGGCACCGACTGCAGCACCATGCCCTTGTCTTCCCAGCGGTAATCAGGTGAGCGCGGATCCAGCGTTTTATTGACAGTGACGCCGATACCAGACGTATTCTTGCCAAATCCCGAAACGGAATAATATAAATAGTATTGTCCGTTATGGAACTGGATATCCGGCGCCCATATATGCCCGTCGAAGGACGGTGCAGCCTTCTTCGCCCATACCGGCTGGTCCTTGAAGACGCGGCCTTCCAGCTGCCAGTTCTTCATATCCTTCGAACTGTAGAAGGTAATCCCCGGTCCTGTGCTGAACACGTAGTAAGTGTCGCCCTGCTTGGCCATCACCGGATCGTGCACGCTGACTTCCTTGGCAGTGCAGCCAAGCGCCGCCAGCGACAACGCCACCATCAATAAAACATGCTTCATTGCGTACCTCGTTTAATTGCCGGTCCGGGCGCCCCAGATGGACACGCCGTCCACGGATTGCGCCGTCCATGTCACCACAAACGCGCTGGCGTTGGTATTCCACTGGCGCGACAGCACGCCTGTGAAAGTCCCGGTCGCGCCGAGCGAAATGGTGATCTTGTTGCTGCCGTTATGCGTCCACGTGCCGCTGGCCGAACCGGATACCGTGCCATTCGCCGCCAGCACAACCTCCTGCGAGGCTTTGATGGTGGTTGTAATGTCCTTGCCGTGGTTGATCATCTTGTACGTACCCGCCGCATCGGCCGCCGTCACGTCAGCCGACAGAGTGGTTGCGTTCTTGCTGAGCGGCGCGTAGCGGAATGGCGCGACCACCAGCCAGCCATCGGCATTGATGAACATCTCATGCACGCGGAGTTGGTGCAGTTCACCCGTGCCAGGGAAACGCGTGTGGAAGATCAGGAAGTACTGGCCGGTGGATGGCTCGTAGTACGCCGAGTTGTGGCCCGGCGAGACGTAGCCCAGCGGCGTCCCCGTTTCGCCGCTCGCCAGCGCGAACTGGTAATTACCCATGATCTTCTGGCCGTATGGCGCGATCGACGCATCGTCAAATAGCGGCAATGCAGGATTCGCCTTCACGTTCGCCATGTCGTTGCCCTTCGCGTCCAGATACGGACCGTCTGGATTCAACGAGCGTGCAACACGCATGTTGTACGCACCGTTCGCATCCAACCCGCCAAAAGACGTGAACAGGTAGTAGTACTTGGTCTGCGGGCTATAGATCACATACGCGCCTTCGATGCGGCTGTGATTCCCGCCCATCAGGTGCTTGCCGTAGCCTTGCCCCGGCTTTTGCAGTCCGGTAGTGGCGTCCATTTCCAGGATGAAGATGCCGCCCGAGTAGGAGCCGTAGATCATCCACAGCTTGCCCTGCTGGTCAAAGAAGGTATTCGGGTCCACCACATTCGGCATGGTCAGTGCGTCGTAGATGGTAACGCCGTCCTCGCCCGGCCCACCCCAGTTGCCTGACTTAAGCAGGATTTGCTTGTTGACGTATGGGCCTTCCACCTTGTCCGCCACTGCAAGGCCCAGCGCCGAACGTGGAGAGTCACCTTTGCAGGCGCAGTAGTAGTGATAGAACTTCCCATCCGCGAGTTTGACCACGTCCGGCGCCCACAGATCCGTCACCTGCGCCCAGGCGAAGGTGTCGGCCAACGCTGTCACCACGTTGTTGAACAGCGGGTTGGTGGCGTTGACGCCGTCGGCGATCTTGGTCCAGTTCATCAGGTCCGTCGTTTTAGCGGCGGCGAGATGCGAACCAAACACGTAGAACGTGCCGTCCACCTTGATGACGGATGGATCGTGTACCGAGGCCTCCGTGAACGTGATGCTGGTCGGCGCCGGCGTTGGAGTCGGCGTAGGCGTAGGCGTCGGAGTTGGTGTCGGCGCCGGGGTGGGCGTCGGCGTAGGCGTCGGCGTGGTTCCGCCGCCACCGCCACCGCAACCAGCCAGCACTAGCGCAACGCCGCCAGCCGAAATAACCCTGCGGCGCGTGATGTTGATGTCGTCCATGTGCTTACTCCACTGCCACCACGATCACGGCTTTGGCAGGCACTTTGACCGTCAGTTTTCCATCGGCGCCGGCAGCTGCGCTGAACGCGGCAGGCTTGATCGCTTGCGGCACGGCGAAGGTGTTATGCGCATCCATCGCGGCGGCGGTCAACACACGGCCTTTCACTGCCTTCACGCTCTGGCCCGGAATATTCAGAGCCACATCGGCAGGCTGGTTCGGGTTCGTGTTCACCAGCGCCAGATACAGCTTGCCGTCCGTACCGCGTGCGGCCGATGCGCTGATCTCAGGCACCTTTACATTGCCAACACTGTAGTCAGGATTGTTTTGCAGCGTGACAGGCAGCGAGGTCGCGTTCTGGAATGGCACGTACATCTGGTACGCATAGTAAGTCGGCGTCAGGATCATCTTGTCCTTGTCGGTCAGGATCATTGCCTGCAGCACGTTGACCATCTGCGCGATATTTGTCATGCGCACGCGGTCCGCATGGGCATGGAAGATGTTGAAGTTAAGCGCCGCAACCACCGCATCGCGCAAGGTATTTTGCTGGAACAGGAAGCCCGGATTGGTGCCCTTCTCCACGTCATACCAGGTACCCCACTCGTCCACGAACAGGCCAAGTTTTTTCTCTGGATCGTTCTTGTCCATCGCGGCGCTGTTTTTCTGGATATGGCTTTCCATACGCAGCGTGTTGGACAAAGTGGAAATCCACTCGTTTTCCTGGAAGCTGGTGGATGCGCCCTTCACTTCCCATTTTCCGGTAGGGATGGTGTAGTAGTGGAAGCTGATGCCATCGGTCTGGCGTTTCAGCTCCTTGCTCAGCACTTCAGACCACGCCACATCATTGTCATTGCCACCGCTTGCAATGATCTTCGGCCGATACTGCTTCGGCGCGCGCAGGAAGGTCTCGACTTGCTTGTACAGATCCGAGTAATACTGCGGGCTCATATTGCCGCCGCAGCCCCACGCCTCATTACCCACCGCGAAGTAAGCCACCTTGAACGGCTTGTCGTGGCCATTCTTGCGGCGCAGGTTAGCCAGCGTGGACTTGCTATCGGAGGTCATGTACTCGACCCACTCCGACATCTCTTGCGCGCTGCCGGTGCCGAGGTTACCGTTGACGTAAGCGTCCGCGCCCAGCAGATCGACCAGATCGAAGAATTCGTGCGTACCGACGGCGTTGGACTCATCCACGCCGCCCCAGTTGGTGTTGACCTTGACCGGACGCTTCTCGCGCGGGCCGACGCCGTCACGCCAATGGTATTCGTCGGCGAAGCAGCCACCCGGCCAGCGTACCAGCGGCACCTTGATGTCTTTCAGCGCGCCGACTACGTCGTTACGCCAGCCTTTGGTGTTGGGCGTTTTCGATTTCGGACCAACCCAGATGCCTTCGTAGATGCCGGTGCCAAGGTGTTCGGCGAACTGG
Source organism: Duganella flavida (assembly GCF_009857445.1). GTDB lineage: Bacteria > Pseudomonadota > Gammaproteobacteria > Burkholderiales > Burkholderiaceae_D > Rugamonas > Rugamonas flavida. The sequence goes on along the minus strand of NZ_WWCN01000010.1, from coordinate 230,059 downwards.
CCGTAAACGTCCTTGTTGATCACGGCGCCCGGTTTGGTGGTGTCGATGGTGAGGTTGACAGCATCGGCCGCGAACACGCCGCCCGAGGCCAGCATGCACATGGCGAGTACGCCGCGCTTAATTTGATTCATGTTTCAGTCTCCTTGATTTTATAGTTGGATGACGAAGCCGCCGTGCGGCTTGACGCTTACTGCTATTTTTTTACCAGCAGCGATGCTGCGCTGACTGAAGCTGCGGGGCTGGTCGCCGTCGGTGAAGATGACGCCCTGCTTTTTGCCGACGAAGGACAGGTCCAGCGTCAGCGTTTTTTCTTTGCCGGTGCCGTTGATGCCGGCGATGTACCAGGTGTCGCCGGCGCGGCGCGCGATCACGGCGTATTGGCCGGGATAGCCGTCTATCAGGCGGCTGTCGTCCCAGCTGATCCGCAGGTTTTGCAGGAAGTGTTTGACATAGTCTGGCGCAGTGGCCATGCCTTCCGGCGTGTCCGCGAAGTGCTGAATGCCGGACAGGTACAACACGGAGGTGGCCAGTTCAAAGCCGTTAGTGCTCGAACGTTTGATGTTGGGGATGTCGCCAAACACCATCGGCGTGAAGTCCATCGGGTCGAACAGGTTGCGCGTGAACGGCAGCATGGCGGCGTGGCTCGGCATCAGGTCCTGGTCTTTTTGTTCGAAGGTGGTGAACTCAAAGCCACGGATGGCTTCCATCGTCATCAAGTTGGGCCAGGTGCGCGACCAGCCGCGTGGCAGCGTGGAGCCGTGGAAGTTGACCAGCAGACCAGCATCCGCAGCATCACGCAGGATGTCGTTGTAATAGGCGATGACGGACTGGCCATCACCGGCGAAGAAGTCGATCTTCAAGCCTTTGATGCCCATGTCGCGTACGCGTTTGAACTCTTTCACGCGCTGTTCGTGCGTCAGCAGCTGGCTTTTGGGCGAGTACTCAGTTTTGTTCCATGCGCCGGAGGAGTTGTACCAGAGGATAAGGCCGACGTTCTTGGTGGCGGCGTAGTCGGCCAGTTCCTTGATTTTGTCGTAGCCGATATTGCGGTCCCAGTTCACGTCGATCAGGGTGTAATCCCAGTGCATGTCGGCGGCGTAGTCGATGAACTTTTTCTGAACGTCGTAGACGATGGAGTCGTCTTTCAGGATGGCCCAGCTCCAGGAGGCGTGGCCGGGTTTGACCCGTGCTGCATCGAAGGCGACTGCCGGCGCGGCAAGGTCGGTGCCGAGCGTGGAGTTGGTGACGGTGGCCAGCGAGCCCAGTGCGATCAGGCGCCACGGCGAAGTCAGTGTGCCCTCCACTTCTGCCATCAAGCCGCCGTTGGTGGTGACTTCGGCGGACATGGGGTTGCCGATGCTGTATTTGCCGCCAGTGGAGTCGGCGGCCAGGCGTGAGGCTTGCCAGCTGCCGTCCATATTGGCTTCGGAGATGGCGAGCCAGTTGCTGCCTGCTTTGAATAGCGCCGGAAAGACCCAGCCGGCTTCGGTCGGCGCTTTTGTGCCGACCGGGATATCCATCTGGTAGTGCTCTTCGTAGGATGGATTGGTGTTGCTCCAGCCGGTTTGTGCGACGGACATAGGCTGCAGCCAGGCTTTGGAACCTTTTGGCAGGGCGAAGGTGGTGTGCTCCTGCACCAGTTTTTTCAGCGGCAGCGATGGCTCGGCGACGACGTAGCGGAAAGCGACGCCGTCGTTCGAGACGCGGAAGGTGATATCGATTTTTTGCTGTTTGGCGTTTTGCAGCGAGTAGGTTTGTTCGTTTGCGCGGTAGGTGATGTCGCGCTTTTTACCGACGGCCATTTGGTAATGGTCTTCCACAATCTGCGGCGTGGAGGTGGCGACCAGCGTGAGGTCCTCGTGCAGGCCCGCGCCGGCGAGTTGCAGGCCAAGGCCGGAGGCCAGCAAGACAGGCTTGCCGTCGCGGGCGATGGCGTACGTCAGCATGCCGCCATCTTCGCGCACCGTGACTGCGATATGCTTATCGGGACTGCGCAGCGCGGCGGTGGCCGGGCCAGCAAGCGATGCGGCGACGGCCGGCTGCGGCGCAACGGCGATGATTGCTGCGGCGCTGGTCAGCGCGGCGGCGATAATTGTCTTCACCATGTTCCTACCATTTTCTATGGTTGCTATACCCCGCCGCGTCGAATGCGCGGTGTCTCCGGGGGCGAACGGTGTTACTGCGGGCGGTTTAGACCCAGCCTGCGTCGACGATGAATTCCTGCGCGGTGCACATGGCGCCATCGTCGGCGGCCAGGAACAGCACCATCGATGCCACGTGCTGCGGCATCAGTTTGTTTTGCAGGCACTGGTTACGCCTGATGTCCTGCTCACCCGCATCGTCCAGCCACAGGTCGATCTGGCGCTGGGTCATCACCCAGCCCGGTGTGACGGTGTTGACGCGGATGCCGTGCGCGCCGTACTCGCGCGCCAAACCTCGCGTCAGGCCATGCACTGCGGCCTTGGTGGTCGCATACGCTGGATAGCCTGCGTTCTTAACGTGCCACGAAATCGAGCCAACGTTAATGATGGAACCAGAGCCCTTCTTTTTCATACCTTCCAATACCGCCTGGCAGGTGAAGAACATCGGACGCTGGTTAATGGCGATGCATTTGTCCCAGTAATCCGGCGTGACTTCGGCGGTGTTGTGGCGCTGGTCGTTGGCGGCGTTGTTGACGAGAATATCGAAGTCGCCGATCAGGCTAGCCAGCTCCGACATGGTCGCTTGCAGCGCCGGAATGTCGGTGATATCGCAAGGCCGGAACAGCGGTTCTGGATAGCCAGCTTCTTTCACACGGCGAACCAGCGCCAGACTGGCGTCACGGGCGATATCGACGAAGGCGACTTGCGCGCCCTGCTCTGCGAACGAAATCACCATCGCCTCGCCGATACCGGTGCCGCCGCCGGTAATGAATACACGCTTGCCGCGCAAGCTGCCAAACTTGGCCAGTTGGGTCATACAGTCTCCATTGTTATGCGCGGGTCAATTCGCCTTCGCGGCGCAGCCATTTTGCGGAACCATTGTCACGCAGGACTTCCGGCAGCAAGGCTTGCGACAGATTCTGGTAGCACACTGGGCGCAGGAAGCGCGAGATCGCACCGGTACCAACCGAAGTGGTACGGCCGTCCGACGTCGATGGGAATGGACCGCCGTGCACCATCGCGCTGCATACCTCAACACCGGTTGGATAGCCGTTGGCCAGGATGCGTCCGACTTTGCGCTCCAATACCGGCAGCAGCGACTGCGCCGCTTCCAGGTCGCCTTCGTCCATCAGCAGCGTGGCAGTCAGCTGGCCTTCCAGCTTGTCCGCAACGGCGCGCAGCTCGGCCACGTCCTTGCAGGCCACCACCAGCGAAGCTGGGCCAAAAATTTCTTCCTGCAGCGCGTGCTGCGAGAGGAACGCTGCGGCCGACGACACGAACAACGCCGGAGCGCCCTTGCCTTCCGCTTGCGGCGCCAAGGCTAACGTCTTCACATCCGCATGCTCCACCAGCTGGCTCACACCGCGCGCGAAGTTACCGGCGATCCCCGGCGACAGCATGGAGCACGCCGCACCGCCCGCCAGCGCCTGCGAAGCGGCAGCCGTGAAGCGGTCCAGGTCCGGGCCAGCAATCCCCAGCACCAGGCCAGGATTGGTGCACATCTGCCCCTCGCCCACTGTCAGCGATGCGGCGAAACCGGCAGCGATATCTTCCGCGCGGTTCTTCAGCGCCTGCGGCAACAGGAACACAGGATTGATCGAACTCATTTCGGCATACACCGGAATCGGCACCGGACGCGCAGCCGCAGCGGCCATCAGCGCCAGGCCACCGTCACGCGAGCCCGTAAACCCCACCGCCTTGATGGCTGGATGGCGCACCAGTGCTATACCCAGCTCATTGCCCACGCCAGTCAACAGCGAGAACACGCCAGCCGGCAGGCCGCAAATCTCAACCGCCTTGACGACAGCGCGGCCAACCAGCTCGGAGGTGCCAGGATGCGCAAAGTGCGCCTTCAACACCACCGGGCAGCCGGCGGCCAGCGCCGACGCGGTGTCGCCGCCCGCTACAGAAAAAGCCAACGGGAAGTTACTGGCAGCGAAAACCGCTACTGGTCCAAGGCCGATCATGCGCATGCGCAGGTCCGGACGCGGCGGCGTCCGATCCGGCAGGGCTTTATCAAAACGCACGTCGCTCCACGAACCTTCGCGCAGCAAGTTGGCAAACAGTTTGAGCTGGCCGACGGTGCGGGCGCGCTCGCCCTCCACGCGGGGGCGTGGCAGGCTGGTTTCGGCCATCACGCGCTCGACCAGCACATCGCCCAGTTCCATAATCTGGTCGGCGATGGTTTCGAGGAATACGGCGCGCTTGTCGTCGCTCAGCGCGCGGAAGGTGTCAAAAGCTTCGTCGGCCAGGCGGCAAGCCTGGTCGATCTGCGCCGCATCAACAGTGCGGAATTCAGGATCGATCACCTGCTGCGTAGCCGGGTTGTAGGCGCGGACGCCAGCGCCGGTGCCCTTGACGGACTGGCCGCCGATCAGTGCATCGCCGGTGATGATCATAATGCCGTCACCTTGGCGACTTCGGTTTTGTAGACGGCCAGCTTGTTGCGCAGCGCCGGGCCGAATTGCGGCGAGTGGATTTCAAACGTCTCACCCGGCTGCACCGAGATGTTGTCTGCCACGCTCAAAGTGGCAGTACCGAAGAAGTGCACGTGCACATCGCCTGGCCGCTTGAACAGCGAGTACTTGAAGTGATGATGCTCCAGGTTGGCGATGGTGTGCGACATATTGTGTTCGCCGCTGAAGAACGGCTTCTCCCAGCGTACCTTGCCCTCCTTGTCGAGGATGCGCGAAGTGCCTTCGATGCTGGCTGGCGCCTCGCCCACCAGCAGTGCGGGCCCGAGGCCGCACACGCGCAGTTTGGAGTGAGCGAGATACAAATAGTTCTGGCGCTCAGTCACGTGATCCGAGAACTCGTTACCGATGGCGAAACCGACGCGGTAAGGCTGGCCGTCATCGCCGATCACGTACAGGCCCGCCACTTCCGGCTCTTCACCGCCATCCAGCGCGAAGTCCGGCATGTTCAGATCCTGGCCGCTGGCGGCCACGATGGAGCCATCGCCTTTGTAGAACCACTCCGGCTGCACGCCGGCGGCGCCCGCAGCTGGCTTGCCGCCTTCAACGCCCATGCGGAACATCTTCATCGAATCGCTCAGCGATTCAACATCGCCGCCAATTTTCTTGTGCATGGCGTCGCGGGTGTCGGCAGAACCCAAGTGAGTCAGGCCAGTGCCGGTGACGTAGGTGTGCGCATCGTCACTGTGATCCAGCGGCGACAGCAGGCGGCCGGCTGCGGCAACGGCGTCAAACGAGGTGGTTTGCGCGCCAATGGCTTTTTCCGCCAGCACTGCCAGCGATACCGATTTGCGGATCGCATCCTGCGCCAGAGCGTAGGTGGTGCTGTAGCCGTCGATGATGCGGATGATGTCTTGTTCCAGCACGCCGATCTTGCGCGCGCCGGTTTCGTTCTTGAATTGTACGAGCAGCATAGTGAGTCTCCGGAATTAGTGCGAGTGGCGTGGCACGGCCGAACCGCGATTGCCAACCAGGAAGTCGAAATCGCAACCTTCATCGGCTTGCAGCACGTGTTCGATGTAGAGCTGCTGGTAGCCAGTCTTCGGCCCCGGCGCGCTGCCTGCTACGCGTACCGCCTGACGTGCGGCGATTTCTTCGTCCGACACTTCCAGATTCAATTGACCACCAGCGCAATCGAGCGTGATGTAGTCGCCATCCTTGACGATGCCCAGCGGGCCGCCGGCCATCGCTTCCGGCGCCACGTGCAGCACCACCGTGCCGTACGCGGTGCCGCTCATACGCGCATCCGAAATCCGCACCATGTCCTTCACGCCCGCTGCCAGCAGCTTAGGCGGCAGGCCCATATTGCCCACTTCCGCCATGCCCGGATAACCTTTCGGGCCGCAGTTTTTCATCACCAGTATCGAGTCTTTATCGACATCCAGATCGGGATCCATGATGCGCGACTTGTAGTGTTCAAAGTCTTCAAACACCACCGCCTTGCCGCGATGCTGCATCAGTTCCGGCGTGGCAGCCGATGGTTTCAGCACCGCGCCGCGCGGCGCCAGGTTGCCGCGCAAGATGCAGATGCCGCCGTCCTTGCGGATCGGGTTATCCAGCGTGCGGATCACTTCTTCATCATAGATCGGCGCGTCGTTGCAGTTTTCCCAGATGGTCTTGCCGTTGACGGTCAGCGCGTTCGGGTGTGGCAGGATGTTACCGTCGCCCATGCGACGGATCACGCCCGGTAAGCCGCCGGCGTAGTAGAACTCTTCCATCAGGAAGCGGCCCGATGGCAGCAGGTCAACGATGGTCGGGGTGCCACGGCCGACGCGAGTCCAGTCTTCCAGTTCCAGATCGACACCGATACGGCCGGCGATGGCTTTCAAGTGGATCACGGCGTTGGTCGAACCACCGATAGCGGCGTTGACGCGGATCGCGTTTTCAAAATTCTCTTTGGTCAGGATCTTCGACAGCTTCAGGTCCTGCTTCACCATCTCGACGATGCGGATGCCCGACATGTGGGCCAGCACGTAGCGGCGTGCATCCACCGCAGGGATAGCGGCGTTGTGTGGTAGCGAGGTGCCCAGCGATTCAGCCATGCAGGCCATGGTCGACGCGGTGCCCATGGTGTTGCAGGTACCGGCGGAACGCGAGTGGCCCGCTTCCGCGCCAATGAACTCGTGCATCGAGATTTCACCAGCCTTGACTTGTTCGTGCAGCTGCCAGACAGCGGTGCCGGAGCCGATATTTTTGCCGTTCAGTTTACCGTTCAGCATAGGGCCACCGGTAACGACGATGGTCGGGATATCAACCGAGGCAGCGCCCATCAGCAGCGCCGGGGTGGTCTTGTCGCAACCGACCAGCAGCACCACGCCGTCCATCGGATTGCCGCGGATCGACTCTTCCACATCCATCGACGCCAGGTTACGGGTCAACATCGCGGTCGGACGCAGGTTCGATTCGCCGTTGGAGAAGACTGGGAATTCAACCGGGAAGCCGCCGGCTTCGTAGATGCCGCGCTTGACGTGTTCCGCCAGTTTGCGGAAGTGCGCGTTACAGGGAGTGAGTTCGGACCAGGTATTGCAGATGCCGATAATCGGCTTGCCTTCAAATTCGTGATCAGGAATGCCCTGATTCTTCATCCAGCTACGGTACATGAAACCGTTTTTGTCTTGGGTACCAAACCACTCGGCGGAGCGCAGCTTCACCTTTTTGTCATTCTCAGACATGCAATTCTCCTCAGTATGTTCCTGTGCGGGGACGTGGATGTCATGCCCCCGCATCGATAAAGCATACTAAGTCGGACTGAGATAACTTTCCAATAAATTGTTTATCGATATCGATATCGAAATTGATATGGCTAGACCACCGAGAAGCGGTACGCCATCACCGAGGTGTACTCCTCGTTTGGACGCAGGATCGTCGACGGGAAATCCGGGCGATTCGGCGAATCCGGGAAGTGCTGCGGTTCAAGGCAAATACCACTGCGATAACCGTAGATGCGCCCTTTTCCAGTAATCGATTCATTCAGGAAGTTCCCGCTATAGAACTGGATGCCCGGTTCTTGCGACAGTACCTCCAGCACTCGGCCCGACGAAGGATCGGCCACGCGGGCCGACACTTCCAGCTTGCCTGGCGCGGATTTATTCAGCACGAAGTTATGGTCGTAGCCGGAACCGTAGCCCAATTGATCATCTTTTTGATCGATGCGGGCGCCGATGGCGGTGGCGGCGCGGAAGTCGAACGGCGTGCCGGCCACCGGCGCCGGCGGGCCGTCCGGGATCAGACCTTTACCGACTGGCGTGTAGGCGTCAGCCGGAATAGTCAGCTCGTGGCTCAGGATATCGCCCTTGCCTGCCAAATTAAAGTACGCGTGATTGGTCAGATTCATCGGCGTGGCCTTGTCGGCCACCGCGTGGAAAGCGATACGCAATTCGTTATTGTCACGTAGTTCGTAGATGGTGGTGATTTCGGCGGTGCCCGGATAACCCTGGTCGCCGTCGATGCTCAGATAAGTCAGGATCACGCCCGCCGATTTCGGCGTGGTGAAGATTTCAGCATCCCACAACTGGCGGTGGAAGCCCTCGGTACCACCATGCAGGTGATTGGCGCCATCGTTCAGATCCAGTTGATAAGTCTCGCCGTCCAGCGTGAAGCGGCCATTGGCAATGCGGTTGCCGTAGCGGCCCACCAGCGCGCCGAAATACTGCGATTCGCCGAGGTAGGCGTCAAGATTATCGTAGCCGTGGCAGACGTCGGCCAGTACGCCGTCGCGGTCAGGCACGTGCAATTCTGCGATCACGCCGCCAAGATTGCTGATTTTGGCGACCATGCCGTTGGCGTTGGTCAGGGTGTAGAGCGTGGCCTCACGGCCGTCCGGCAGTGTGCCAAATGGGGATTCAGTGATCGATGCTTGCATGTTGACTCTCAATGACAAGGCGGCCGAGAGGTTCCCCTGCTCGGCCGCCGGAATATGTGCGTTCGCGTTTTTTCAGGCGATCGACGGCTTTCCGAAAACGGGCATACCCTGCTCGTCCCACTTCAGCGGTTTAACGTAGGTGTGACGGTCCGGATTCCACAGCGGGTCGCCGATAATCTCGGTGTAGGTGCGTGCATGATAAACCAACATCACGGTTTCGCCATCATCGCCAATGGTAAAACTGTTATGGCCGGGGCCATACACCTTGTGTTCGAAGCAGGTTTGCAGCACCGGTTCTTTGGACTTGGTCCACGATGCCGGATCCAGCACGTCGGCGTTTTCGTCCGCCCACAGCAAGCCCATTGCGTAGTTTTCGTCGGTGGCGCTGGCCGAGTAGCTGAGGAAGATTTTGCCATGCTTTTTCAGGATGGACGGGCCTTCGTTGACCCAGAAGCCGCGAATCTCCCAGTCGAATTCCGGCTTGCTCAGCATGACCGGCGCGCCGCCCAGCTGCCACGGCGTTTTCATCGGCGCGATGTAGAGGTTCGAGTTACCCTCGATGGCGTTGTCCTTCTGCGCCCACACATAGTACAACTGGCCCTTGTGGGTGAAGGTGGTGGCGTCCAGGCAGAAGGTGTCGATGCCGGTGTCGACCTGGCCTTTGAACTCCCATTCGCCCTCCAGCGGATTGGCATTGGCGTTGCGGATGGCGTACATACGGTGCTGGAACAGCTTGAACTTGATCTCGCGGCTAGGCGCGGCGGCGAAGTAGACGTACCAGGCGCCGTCGTTGAAGTGCAGCTCCGGCGCCCAAACCAGTTCGCTGTATGGGCCGGTGTCTGGTTTATGCCAGACGCTGACTTTCTCCGCATCAGCCAGGCCGGCGATGGTTTGGGCGCGGCGCAGTTCAATGCGGTCATACTCCGGCACCGATGCGACAAAGTAGTAGTAGCCATCGGTGTGGCGGTAGATATGCGGATCGGCGCGCTGCTCGATCAGCGGAGTGAGTACGTTTTCCATTTCAATTTCCAAAAAATTAGACTGCCACATAGCCCTTTGCTCCCATCTGCTGCTTGACCTCCGAGTAGTAGTCGTCGTTGATACGATACTTGAACATCAGGAGGCCCATTACGGTATGGAAGAAACCAGGGAGCAACGTCATCATCAGTACGATGCCGTGCAATGCGAAATCGGTTTGCTCTACGTTCGGCACGTAGGCAAAGTATGCCAACAACTTGCCGACCACGATGCCGGCGATGCCCATGCCTGCCTTCTGGCACACGGAGATGCCGCCGAAAGCAAAGCCCGAAACGCGTTTGCCGGTTTTGAGTGTGCCATAGTCGATGGTCTCGGCGATGGCCGACCAGAATACCGGCGCATGCAAGTCCACCACGAAGGACAGCAGGAAGTACAGCACAAATGCCAGCGCCACGTCACCCGGTTTGACGACAAAATAGATGACGGCGCTAATCACACCGACGCCGATTTGGGTCCAGCGGAACAGCTTAATCTTGCAGTAAAACTTGGTGATCCAGGTTGAAGCGATCATCGACAGGATGGCCGCCACCACACCGGTGGACAGGAAAGCCGAGATCAGGGCGGCGTCGGCATGCAGATAGTATTTGGCGTAGTAGATCGCCACCGAACCGCGCAGCACATAGCCCACGGTGCCGGTGATGCACACGCCGCACAGGATCAGCCACTGGTCGTTGCGCACCAGGACTTTGATTTGTTCCCACAGCGGCTGGCGTTTGATGTCGTGCTGCACGCGCTCTTTGGTGGTGAAGAAGCAGAACAGGAACAGTGCCACGCCCATCGCCGCCATCACCGCCATTGCCAGTTCATAGCCGGCGGCCGCGTTGCCGTTGCCGAGACGTTCGGACAGCAGCGGCACAATCACCGTCACCATGAAGGCGCCGATCTTGGCGAAGAACAGGCGGTAGCCATTGGCCGACAAGGTCTCCTGCGGATCCTTGGACAGCACGCTAGGCAGCGAAATATACGGAATGCCCACACCGGCCGTCATGATGGTCATGACGATGTAGGTGGAATAAGCCCAAACCAGCTTGGCGCTGTAGTCCCAGTCCGGCGTGAGGAAGACGAAGAACACGCTGACGCCATAAGGCACGGCCAGCAACAGCAGCCACGGACGATAGCGCCCCCAGCGCATGGTAACGCGGTCGGTGATCTGGCCCATTACCAGGTCGGCCATCGCGCCGACGAATTTAACGACGCCGAACATCAGCGCCAGGTCCGTGGTCTTCAAGCCGTAGATATCGGTGTAGAAGAAGGTAATGATCAACATCATCGACGAGATCACCACATTGAGCGCCATATCGCCCGCGCCAAAACCGATTTTCTCCAGCACCGACATTTTTTGATTCGACATCGTGATTACCTCAAAGTGCGAGGCCGCGCCCTCGCTTAAACGGGGACGCGGCCAGAAAAATCAACTAAACATCTACCAAACTTAAATCTTCCAGTTCAAGAACAAGCCCACCGAACGATCATACTTGCGCGTGTCGCGTGGGTACAGTGCCCTGCTGTTCCAGTAGTCGGTGTGCTTGAAGTTAAGCAGATTAGCGCCGGTCAGAGTGATCGACGTATTCTCGTTGATCTTGTAGCCCAGCGAACCATCCAGCGACGACATAGGCGATGCGATCAAGTCCAAGCCAGGACCGCCGTCATTGTAGACGTCCGTGAACTTCGAGCGCCAGTTGTACGCCAGTCGCGCCGACACGCCATACTTCTCATATAGGCCCACCACGTTGTACGACCATTTCGACATACCAGCAAACGGCTTACCGCTCAGGTCTGGATTGCTCGACGTGCTGGTTTCGCCTTGCGTGAATGTCGCATTCGCTTCCACGCCAAAGCCACCCAGCCAACCCGGCAGCTTATCGAAGAAGGTGCGGTAGGACACTTCGGCGCCTTGCAGATAGCCGTCATCCGTATTGAACGGACGGGTGGTATCAAAGGTCACGCCATTGAAGGTCTCCTTCACCACCTTGTTCATGATGTAGCCTTTGAACTCGTGGCGGAACAACGCAAAACTGGCCATGCCGGTCGACGAGAAGTAATACTCCAGCGAGGCGTCGTAGTTACGCGCGGTGAACGGCTTCAGCTCTGGGTTACCGCCCGATGCCGTCGCCAGCACGGTGGTGCCGTTCGGGTTGATATAAGCGGTGCCCGGATTCAGTTGAGCGAAATCTGGGCGAGTCAGCGTTTTGGTCAACGAGAAGCGGGCGATCACGTCGTCGCGCAGCGAGGCCTTGAAGTTGGCGCTCGGCAGATAGGCGGTGTCGCTCGACGTTTTCGACGTCAGTACATAGGCGCCGTTGTTCTGCGAATTGCCCAGCAAGTTCGAATCGGTCTTGGTGACGCGCATACCCACCGTGCCGTCGAACGGAATGCCGGCGGTTTCCCAGCCCAAATGAGCCTTACCGTACAAGGCGTAGTTCTTTTCTTCGTTGGAGAAGAACGAGCCCGGATCAATCGCCTTGGCGCTGCTGCTGCCGGTAACGGCCTTGCGTACATCGGCGGTATTGGAAATCAGGTAGCTGGCGCATGGCGTGTACCACGCGGTGGTGCCCCAGTTATTTTGCATCTGCGCGGTGCAGTTCATGCCCGGCAGCGAGCTAGCCAGAATGCCGGCAGGCGCCGGCACCGAACCCTCGAATGACTTGATCGACGCTGCGGTCCGTTTGGCGGCGCGCACACCGAAGCCGAAATCTTTGAACACGCCTTCATCCGGGATGGTATAGGTACCGTCAGCACGCCAATCGGTAGAAGAACCTTGGTCGTGGCCGTAACGGTCAAACAATTGCGACAGCGTGTACTTGGTCGGATCGTTCAAGTTCATGCCGCCGTACGCCACGTAAGAGCTGCCGCCGACATTGGTGTTCACCGTGGCGTTAGGCACATTGGTGATGGTGTCGAGGATAGGATTCTGCCAATCGTAGTCAGACAGCGTGCGGGCGATCTCGCTGCTCAGGCGAAGGCCCGGCGCGGCGTTCCAGCGGCCACCGATGGCGTGCTGCTGGGTCACGGTGCTAGCGCGGTTGGCCTGCGTCGACATGATGGTGTTAACGTTGTGCGAGTTCAAAGTTTGCAGTTGGTCGGTACCCGGAATCTTGGTAGCGCTCATTTGATCGCCAGGACCCCACCATGGCAGGCCGACGAAGAAATCGGTCTCGAAATTATTCAGGTAGTGGGAAGTCAGGCCTTCTGCATACAGCTCAACGTCGCTGTTTGGCTTCCACTGCAAGGCATAGTTGGCGGAGCTACGACGGCGGTCGCCCTTGATGCTTTCGAGGCCGACCAAATCAGGACCGGTCAACTTCGGCAGCAGCCAACTCTTGTCGATTGGTTTGGTGTTGAAGACCCGCTCTTCGGTGTAGTGATTGCGCAGGTAGGACACGCCGACCAACGCGCCAAATTCACCGATATCGGTTTTCCAGCGGTTAGAGATCATGCCGCTGACATTAGGATCGGTGCGCTTGGCCAGCGAGTTGTTGGTAGCGCCGCCATTAACCACAGCGGTGAATCCTTTGAAGTCGAACGGACGGTTAGTACGCACGTCTATCACGCCGGCGATACCGCCTTCCGGCAAATCGGCACTCTGCGATTTGTACACGTCCACGCGTTGCAGCATAGTCGATGGGACGTCCGCCAATTTGGTGTAACGGCCAGTGGTGGTGAACATCTCACGGCCGTTCAGCAGCGTTGCGATACCCGGCAGACCACGAATCAGCACCGTATTGGCTTCACCGCCATCGCGGCGCACTTGCACGCCGGTGACGCGAGCCAGCGTTTCGGCCACGTTCGTATCCGGGAACTTGCCGATATCGTCCGCGACGATGGAGTCGATCACATTATCGGCGTCCTTCTTGATCTTCTGGGCGGTCTGCGCAGCACGGCGCACGCCGGTCACGGTAACCGTCGCCTGCTCCGGCACATCGGCGGCTGGCGTAGCGGGCGCTTCTTGCGCCATAACAGGGAAGGTGCTCAACAGGCCTGCGGCGGCCAGCACGGCAACGCCGGATTTAAGGACGAGACGATGCTTTGCCTGGGACTCGCTAGTCCCGGATTCGGTGTGTTTCATAGGTCTCCAGTATGTGTCTATTTTTCTAAGGAGCGGCACGAGGGGGCTGCCGTCTGAGACAAATCTTAGGTGCTGGAGAAAAAACAAACCAATCAATTTTTGGCGGTTTTCGATACCGAAAAGGATATCGAGCACGGGGGAATCCACAGTGTGGAGGCTTGATCCTCCAAGCCGGTGCATGCTGGCACTACAATTTTGTAGTGAATACACAACAAACTGCAAAAAACACAAAACTCCTTCCCCTACTGAAACTAGCTGCTATTCTGAAACTAGCAGTAACAGAACTCAAGAAAAACAGGGTGGGATGGCTGGGTGTATGTCCCCAGCGTCAACATCACCTTCCAGTTTGCACAGGCCATGAATTTCTCGCAACACCGGTTCCGTAGCCATCCACCTGGGCCATGCTGCTGCCGGCCTGCTGCTGGTGGCCGGATTGCGCCGCACCCGGTCACCTCGCCGATTCTACTGGAACGCCACTTCCGTAAAGCTGCGTAGCTTGCGGGAGTGGAGTTTGTCCACACCCAGTGCGCGCAGCAGCTCCACTGCGCGGATGCCGATGCGTAAATGCTGGTCGACGCGGTCGCGGTAGAACTGGTTGGCCATGCCCGGCAGCTTGATCTCGCCGTGCATCGGCTTATCGCTCACGCACAGCAGCGTGCCGTAGGGGACGCGGAAGCGGAAGCCATTGGCGGCGATAGTCGCACTCTCCATGTCCAGCGCAATCGCTCTGCTTTGGCTGAAACGGCGTTCCGGCGTCCGCTGCGGCATCAACTCCCAGTTGCGGTTATCGGTGCTGGCCACAGTCCCGGTGCGCATCACGCGCTTGAGGTCATGGCCAGTCAGCTGCGTGACTTCGGCCACGGCAGCTTCAATCGCCACCTGCACCTCGGCCAGCGGCGGAATCGGTACCCACAGCGGCAGGTCTTCATCCAGCACATGATCTTCGCGCACGTAGCCGTGTGCCAGCACATAGTCGCCCAGCTCCTGCGTGTTGCGCAAGCCGGCGCAGTGGCCCAGCATCAGCCAGGCGTGCGGACGCAGCACCGCAATGTGATCAGTGATGGTCTTGGCATTGGCGGGGCCGACGCCGATGTTCACCATCGAGATGCCGGTACCGTCGGCGCGTACCAAATGGTAGCCCGGCATCTGCGGCATACGCGGCGGCGCGGCGCCCAGCGCATCGCCCGGCTGCACCGACTGCCCCACGCGGCGCGTCACCAGGTTGCCCGGTTCAACGAAAGCGATGTAGTCGTCGCCCGGCGCGCCGGACGGATTGGCCATCAGCTCATGTCCCAGCTTGATAAATTCGTCGATATAGAACTGGTAATTGGTGAACAGGACGAACTTCTGGAAATGCTCGCACGAGGTGCCGGTGTAGTGGCGCAGGCGCTGCAGCGAGTAGTCCACGCGCGGTGCGGTGAACAGCGACAGCGGCTGCGCCTCGCCCACCGGCGCTTCGTGCGTGCCGTTGGCGATACCGTCATCCATTGCCGCCAAATTAGGCAGGTCGAACACGTCGCGCATCAGCAGGCGGCGTTCGGCTGTCATGCTGCCTTCGATGTGCTCATGCTCGGCGAACGAAAAGTGGATCGGGATCGGCTGCGAACTGGTGCCGACTTCAATCTTGACATGGTGGCTGCCGTGATTTTTCAGCAGCAGTTTGAATTGCTGGAGGTAGTAGCGCGCAAACAGGTCGGGCCGCGTGAGCGTGGTTTCGTAGGTGCCCGGACCGGCGACAAAACCAAACGCCAGCCGCGAATCGGCACGCGCCACGGTGTCGGTATGTACGCGAACGAACGGATAACAGGCCCGCACATGTTCGCCCACGTCTTCGCCGGCGACAAAGCGCTTCATGGCGTCGCGCAGGTAGGCGATGTTGGTGTCGTAGATGGCCAGTACCTGGTCGTACGCAGCTTGGGCGTCGTCGAACTGCACGGGGGCGATGAATGGGCGGTGCGTAGTCATGCGGCTCCTTCGGTTTCTCGGCTCGTATGTCCTATTGTAAAGGCTGTAAGCAGAACTTGCATTCATCCCCTAGGGGAACCATCTGCCGTACCGTACAATGCAGGTTAAATCCGAATAAAGTATCAGCATGAATCAACCTGTAACACCGCATAATCCCGACATTCTCTTTGGCCCGCCGCAAGCAGACCTGCTGCGCGAAGAAATCCTGGCCGATTTGCTTGAGGCCAGTGCCGCGCGCCATCCCGAGCGGATCGCGCTGATTTTCGGCGCACGCTCGCTGAGTTACGGGGAGTTGAACGAGCAAGCCGACCTGGTGGCGGCACGGTTGATCGCGGCCGGCGTGCAGCCGGGCCAGATCGTCGGCCTGTTGCTGCCGCGCGGGATCGAGCTGCTGGTGCTGCAGGCGGGGATCGCCAAGGCCGGCGCCGCGTGGCTGCCGGTCGATGAAGATACGCCGGTCGAGCGTTTGCAGGTCTGCCTCGACGACGCTTCCGGCGCGGGCGTGCTGACTTGTGCGGCATTTGCGCCGCGGCTGGCCGATATCGCCGCCACCGGCCGTGCCGTGTGGACGGCGGAGGCGCTGCTTGCGCCGCTCGCCGCTGGCGAAGTGCTGGCGCGGCGCGGTGCGGTGTCGCCGGATGTACCGGCGTATGTCATCTACACCTCCGGCTCCACCGGCAAGCCGAAAGGGATTCTGATCACCCAGCGCAGCATCTGCCATTTCCTGCGCAGCGAGAACGCGGTGCTGGGCGTGACCGGCGACGACAAGGTGTACCAAGGCTTCTCGGTCGCTTTCGACATGTCGTTCGAAGAGATCTGGATCGCGTATCTGGTCGGTGCCACGCTGTGGATCGGGCCGAAGGAGATCAGCGGCGATCCGGAAACGCTACCGCGCATGCTGGAGCAAAACGGCGTGACGGTGCTGCACGCGGTGCCGACGCTGCTGGCATTGTTCAATCAGGAGGTGCCGAGCCTGCGCCTGATTAACCTCGGCGGCGAAGCATGCCCGGAATCGCTGGTACAGCGCTGGTCGCGCAAGGACAGACAGATGTTCAACACCTACGGACCGACCGAAGCGACGGTATCCGCCAGCCTCGCGCGCCTGCAGCCCGGCCAGCCGGTCACCATCGGCACGCCGCTGCCGAACTACGGCTTGCTGGTCATCGATACCAACACCGATCCCGTACCGCTGGACGGCGACGGCCTTGCTGCCACCGGCCCGGTCCTGCGCCTGCTGACGCGCGGCGAAGTCGGTGAGCTGTGCATCACCGGCCCCGGCCTGGCCGCCGGTTACCTCGGCCGCCCTGACCTGACGGCTGAAAAATTCCTGCCCAACCCGTGGTCCTGCGGACCGCACGATGATCGCCTGTACCGCACCGGCGACCTCGCGCGCATCGGCGTGGACGGCGAAGTGGTGTGCCTCGGCCGCGCTGACGACCAGGTGAAAATCCGCGGCTTCCGTGTGGAGCTGGGCGAAATCGAAGCCCTGCTCGCGCAGCAAGCGGGCGTCGGCACCGTCGCCGTCCTGCTGCGCAAGGATGACGGTATCGACCAGTTGGTCACCTACATCGTACCCGAAGGCGCCAGCGCGCTGGATCCACGCGCGCTGCGCGCCGCCCTCGCCGCCAAGCTGCCGCCATATATGGTCCCCGGCCGCTACGAAATGCTGGACGCCATGCCGCGCCTGACTTCAGGCAAAATCGACCGCAAGACGCTGAAAGCCACGCCACTGAGCGCCGCCCCCGCAGGCAGCGCCGAAGACTCAGACCTGCCCGAAACGCCCGCTGAAGAAGCCTTGTTCGCCGCACTGGCAAGCCTGTTCCCCGGCCAGCCTATCCTGCGCAACGCCGACTTCTTCACCGACCTTGGCGGCCACTCCTTCTTCGCCGCGCGCCTGGCCTCCTCGCTGCGCGCCGATCCGCGCTATGCCCACGTGACGGTACGCGACATCTACCAGCAGCGCCAGGTCGGAAAAATCGCCCAGGTGTTGGCCGAGGCGCCCAACGCCGGTGCGGAAGAACAAGACTGGACGCCGCCGCCCCGGCTGAAGCGCTGGATCTGCGGGATCGCCCAGGCGGCAGCCATGCCGCCGCTGGTCACACTGCGCATGGCGCAGTGGCTGGCACCCTTCTTCACCTACCACTTCTTCACCGGCGATCCGGGCGACTCGGTGGCGCGCGCCATCGCCGCCTCGGTCGGCGTATTCCTGCTGGCGACCGTCGGCGAATTTGCCATCGCCGTCGCAGGCAAGTGGCTGATCGCCGGTCGCCTGAAAGCTGGCATCTATCCGCTGTGGGGCATCACCTATTACCGCTGGTGGCTGGCCGACCGGTTAGTGGAAGCCGCACCGGCCTACCTGCTGAGCGGTTCCTCTCTCAACGCATGGTGGCTGCGCGCACTCGGCGCCAAAGTCGGCAAGGATGTCATCATCGGCTCCATGACACTGCGTGTACCGGACCTGCTGCGCATCGATGACCGTGTCAGCATCGGCAACGCCGTCAACTTTGAAAACGCCCGCGTCGAGCGCGGCCAGCTGCACCTCGGCCAGATCACGCTGGAACAAGATGCCTGCGTGAGCTCCTTCGCCATCATGGAAGGGAATACCCGCGTCGAAGCGCTGGGCCACCTCGAAGGCCAGTCCGCACTGGGCGACGGCGGCGCGGTGCCGGCCGGCCGCGTGTGGGCCGGCTCTCCCGCACGCGACATGGGCGCGTTTGAAAACCATCTGCCGCCGCGTCCTGCCGCCAGTGCCGCGCGCCGCGCCGGCGAGGCGCTGTTCTTCACCTTCGGCATCCTGCTGATCGTGACGCTGTTCTTCATGCCGGTATTCCCAAGCTTTGTGCTGATCGACTGGTTCGACGAAGCGGGCTGGCTGCCCTGGATTCAGGGCGACGACGTACGCATCCAGCTGCTGCGCTACTTCCTGCTGGCCTTCCCCGCTAGTACGGTGCTGATCGTGCTGACCGCGCTGGTCTCGGCGGGCATCCGCTGGAGTATGCTGCCGCGCCTGAAGCCGGGCCAGTTCCCGATCCACGGCAACACCTACTGCGCCAAGTGGCTGGTGAGCCAGATCCAGGAATCGAGCCTGAACGTTTTGCATGGCATTTACGCCACCGTGTTTGCGCCGTACTGGTACCGCCTGCTGGGCGCGAAAGTCGGCAAGGACGCCGAAATCTCCACCGCGCTGGGCGTGGTGCCGGACATGCTGACCCTCGGCGATGAGACCTTCATCGCCGATGCGGTGATGCTGGGCGACGAGGAGATCGACGGCGGCTGGATGGTGATGAAGCCGACCGTGATATCGCATCGCAGCTTCGTCGGCAACGGCGCCTACATCCCGGACGGCACCGTGCTGCCGGAGCATGTGCTGATCGGCGTGCATTCGCGCGCGCCGGAGAATGCGCAGATGAAGAGCGGCGATACGTGGCTCGGCTCCCCGCCGATCAACCTGCCCGCGCGCGAGCAGACCAGCGGCTATCCGGAACGTCTGACGTTCCATCCATCGCCGCTGCGACGCCTGGGCCGCGGCTTGATCGAAGCATTCCGCATCGTCGCGCCGCATGCGCTGGTAATTGCGGTCGGCTACACGCTGGTGCTGGCGGTGATGCCAGCCGCCGGTGCTGGTCGCTGGGGCGAAGTGATCTGGGACCTGACGCTGGCCGGTTTGGTCTACGGTGTAGGCAACTACATCTTCGTGGTGCTGCTCAAGTGGCTGCTGATCGGTCGCTATCGCAAACAATCGGAACCGATGTGGACACCGTTTGTATGGCTGTCAGAAGGCGTGACCAACCTGTATGAAGGCATCGCCGTGCCGAACTTCATGCGTTATTTGCGCGGCACGCCGTGGCTGCCGATGGCGTTTAATTTACTCGGTTCGCGCATCGGCAGAGGCGTCTACATGGACACCACCGACATCACGGAGTTCGACTGCGTGCATATCGGCGACCATAGCGAACTGAATGCGCTCAGCTGCCCGCAAACGCACTTGTTCGAGGACCGCGTGATGAAGATCGACCACGTAATGATCGGCGCACGCGTCTACATGGGCGCGCGGGCATCAGTGCTATACAGCGCCAGCGTGGGCGACAATGCGCGGCTCGGCGCGCTGACGCTGGTGATGAAAGGCGAAACTATCCCGGCCAACGGCAACTGGGCCGGCTGCCCCGCCGCTCCGGCCCGCAAATGAAACCGCTGGCCGTCCACCTCTGGCCCGGCTCCACGCCGGCGCCGCAGGACGGTCTGTTCGCTATCCTGATCCGCACTGGCGGTCCAACGGCCGCGCAACGCGACGCTGCCCGTCACGCGATCCGGCTTGCCGCACGCGAGGCCTTGGCGATGGTGCTGGGCGTGCCGCTCGACGACATCGCCATCGAATCCGCGTCCGGCACGCCGCCGCGCATCCTGCTGGCCGGCCGTGCCAGCAGCATCGGCTGCTCCTTCAGCCACGACGCCAGCTGCGCGCTGGCCGCGTTCAACCTGCAAGGCCCCATCGGCGCGGACCTGATGCAGGTGCAGGATATCCCCGACTGGCAAGCCGTCACCCGCGACTACCTCGGCCCCACCGCCCTCGCCGCGCTGCTGGCCGCAGCCGACCGTCCACACGCCTTCACGCAAGCGTGGACACAACGCGAAGCCGCGTTAAAATGCCATGCACAACAAATCAGCGAATGGCAGGCCGACCTTCCCGGCACGTCCATCCCGCTAGCCCTGCCGGTTCCCGGCCTGCTGGGCCACATACATATCGGAGACAGAAGCGCATGAAAGTCATCGCATTGATACTGGCAGCACTTGCAGGAACCGCCACCGCAGCCGACTGCGGACCGGATAAACTAAACACCTCCCGCACCATCACCCTGAAACGCGAAGGCGCAGCATACGGCGCCAATCAGAACGCCGTACTGCCGCTGGCAAAGGGCGAAGTAGTACTCACCTTCGACGATGGCCCATCATTTGAAAACACACCGGCAGTCCTGAAAGCCTTGTCCGACCAATGCGCCAAGGCGACCTTCTTCATGGTTGGCCAGAACATCGCGCAGCAGCCGGAACTCGCGCGCCGGGTGGTACGTGAAGGCCACTCGGCCGGCATCCACAGCGACACCCACGCGCACCTCGCATCGTTCACCGTCGAGCAGCAACTGGAAGACCTCAAGCGCAGCCGCGCCGCCTACAAAGCCGCCTTCGGCGTCGAGACGCCAGCCTACCGCTTCCCCTTCCTCGAAGAGACACCCGCCCTGCTGGACGCACTCAAGCAAGCCAATATCACCGTCGCCTCGATCGACCTTGGCATCACCGACTGGCTGCCAGACGACACCACCGCCATTCTCGCCCAGCGATTAAGCGAAAACCTCGATAAAGCCGGCAGCGGTATCATCCTGATGCACGACGCGAACGGACCGACCGCCAAAGCCCTGCCAACACTGCTGCAAGTCCTGAAAGACAAAGGCTACAAAGTCGTCCATCTTGAATGGCAATGAGAGGAGCGCTATGACCAACGACAAAGTGGACGCCTTCCTGGGACGGGCCAAGAACTGGCAAGAGGAATTCGTCGCCCTGCGCGAGATCATCTCCGGCAGCGACGACCTGACCGAGGACTTCAAATGGGGCCAGCCCTGCTACACGCTGGACGGCCGCAATGTGGTGCTGATGCACGGCTTCAAAGAATACTGCGCGCTGCTGTTCTTCAAGGGCGCGCTGATGAAGGATCCGAAAAACCTGCTGATCCAGCAAACCGAAAACGTACAAGCCGCGCGCCAGATCCGCTTTAACGGCCTGTCCGAAATCACCAAGCACAAAACAGCGCTGAAGAGCTACATCAAAGACGCCATCTCCCTGGAAAAGTCCGGCGCCAAAGTGGAGCTGAAGAAGACGGCCGAATTCTCCTTCCCCGAAGAGCTGGAGCGCAAAATGGACGACATCCCGGCCCTGCGCACCGCCTTCGAAGAACTCACGCCCGGCCGCCAGCGCGCCTACCTGCTGCACTTCTCATCCGCCAAACAAGCCAAGACCCGCGAGTCCCGCATCGACAAATGCGTCCAGCGCATCCTCGATGGTAAAGGCCTGGACGACTAGTTGTGCCGCTCAAGCTCGCGCGGCTTTCGGCTCACAGATTGCCGCCGCTTGGCACAAGCTACCAATGCTCGCGCACAAAACGCAGCTGACCGGAGTGAGCGCCCTGTTGCACGGGGCTTAAGTCTGCTGCGGCACGGAAGAACGTCGAAAACATCTCACGCCTGAGCGTCCTGACCTGAACCTGGTTGTCGCCGCGCCTGCGCAGGTAATGCAATGCCGCGTTATCCTTGAACTGTTTGTCGCGCAAGTGCCGCATCACATAAGGCAGGCTCCCATACGGCACCAGGAGGTCGACGATCCAGAGCTGATTCCCCTCATTCCACTCACTTTCATGCAAGTTGAAGGTCCCTTTTGCGATTACCCGCTCGGCCACTTCTTCCGCCAACCAAGCCCACGCAACATAGCCGACGATACCGCCGTCTTCATTAAAATAGAATTTGATACGCCTTTGCCGGATTGCCGGCTCAATGACCTGCCGCATATACTCAAGATTAAGTTTGTGATGCGAGCGATTCTGACTCATCAGCTGGGCGGCATAACCACATTGCTCGGCGATTTCGCGGGTCAGATCCGCTGGCGTGTCGAGAACACGAAAATGGCTGATGTAATTTAATGGCATAAAATCGATATCATCTGTTTTTGTTGGTCGGAAAAATGCAGGGGATCGAGTTCGGAAATCGCGGCATCAAGCGCCACAGGACATGCATCGTGCCCCGTTACTGCGGTAGGCGTAGCGTACAGTGGCCGGCCGGCATACCAGCTGAGGTCGACACCTGCAACACCGGTTTCGGCCAGCAGCGTACGGGCCTGGCGCAGCAGATGGTCGATAAATCCCGGTACCGCAGAGATACTGTCCGGCTGACGCTGCAATGCGAGAATCGCCGGCTCCAGCTGGTTGCGGCATAACGCCATAAAAGGTGTATTGCGGCGCATTGCTTCCATGATCATCGTAAAGCTGGCTTGCGCACGCACGGTGGCTGGCAAGCTGCTCAGGTAATGCTCACGCGCTGCGGCATAGGCCTCAATGAACTGGCGGCGTAGTGAACTATCGTCCAGCAGCGACTGCAGCTCATCTTCCATCTGCGTTGCGTCGCGGCATAGGCAAGCAGCCCGAAAAATGGCGTTCAGATTGAAGGCCCCCATTGTCTCCGGCATCTGCGGCATCTGGAACGGCTCACGGTTCTTGCGCGCGATAATGCCTTGGATGCTACGCCAGAGGTCGGCCAACTTGACACTGCCATTTTGCAGCAGGCTGGCTTCGGGAATGCCGGTTAACTTGAGGAATTCCATAGTCAGTCTGGTGTGGTAATGCGCCAGAAAATGCGCATTGAGCCGTGCACCGCTGATAATCTCGGCGCCACCAGCACCTGGCAGATAATGGCGCAGATAAAAGGCCAGGTTGTAGAAGGTGGATTTGAAGTAGGTATGAGTGCGCCAGATATCCGGTTGGCCCTTGATGACGATCACGCGGCCATAGTCGGAAATGGCAGTCATGGTGCCGAAGTCGAGGAAGCGTCCATCCAGTGCGATATTTGAGCAGTTCAGCGCGCCGTGCGGAATGCGCTTCACGTTGGATGTCGCTAACTGACAAGCAAAGCGGCGCGCCATTTCCAGCAGCCCCTCATTGATAAAACTGGGATCATGCCGGTTTGTCGGTTGGCGGCCTACCAGCGTACTCAGGCCAAGATCCATTTCAGCTACAGCGGCGCGGGTCCGCGCAGCGTCGCTACAATGAAGCTCGATGGCGGGATCGGATAAATCGCAGTCAATCGCCCGCATATAATGCGCCGGCCGCAACAGGGCCTGACGCAAAATCAACACGCGTGGAATCATGCCGTCCTCTGCGCCAGCGCCCTGGAAGTAGGTGCGCGTTCCTGTGGCCAGGATGCCATGAACGCGAGCCGCGCCATAAGGCAATGCCATTGCCGCTACTTCGCCCCAAATCGCCTCGCGGACACCTTCTTCCAGCGAAGCACCACCATTGCTATGATTGAAGTCGGTGCGCTTGCCCAGTAAGCCGTTGCGGCCGGTTCCTTTCACCTGAATTGCCCCATCCAGGCCGCAACGTACGCCACCGCCATTGCTGGCCACCCCGATGCCACCATAACGCTCCGCTTGAAACGTCTTGGTCTGCGGCAGGAATGCGGCGCTGCTGTCGTCCAGATGAGGTGCACAATATGCGTAGGCATCAAGGTCGAGATCAGCAGCGATTGCAGCGTTGCGCCAAACCAGCTGCGGTGCCGCTAGTTTGGGGACGGTAAATTCGGGCAAAGATGTTGGCGGCAGCAAGAAAGAAGGCGATGCCGCGAATGATGCTTCATGGTTTTTCATGATGGTCTCCAGGCTGTGGTGGGTCCGCCTTCTCCGCTTTTGCCAACAAATAGTCGAGCATGCGGGTGGTGGCGTGTTCGATTGATAGTGAGGGGTCTGCCGCCGCAGCGCTACTTTCCACCATTGCCGGCGAAGTCACGAAACGATCAGCGACAACAAGGGTGGGCACTGCCCTGATCGCGTAGCTGTGACGCAAGGCTAGCGCGTGCTCGACCTGTTGCTGCACAACCGGCCCGCGATAGGCGGCCAGGAAATCTGTCCGCGCAATACCCAGCTGAACCATGTAGTCGGCAATCGCACTCTCGCTATCAAGGACTATTTTTTGCTGATGTATCGCCGAGAAAATACGCCGGTGCAAAAGCTCGGCATTGGGCTGGCTCTGCACCACGTAATACAAGCGCTGCAATGGCTCGTCGCGCACACTGAACGCCATCGGAATCCGCCGGAAACGGATCGCTCCCCGCTGCTGTGACCAGGCATTGAGCGGCGCCTCCAGACGATAGCAATGGCCGCATGAATACATGAAAAATTCGACGACCTCTGCGGAGCTAGCAGATGCCGCCGGGGGCGTCAGGCCAGCGTCCAATACCGCATAGCCTGATTGACTGGCGGACTGGTCCGCTGGCGCGCAGGCGACCAGCAAACTGATGATGGCAAATGCCGAGTAGCGGTGTAAAGGTTTCAACATGATGCGATGGGTGATGGATATGTCAAACGACGGCATAGGCAAGCAACAGCATCAGGACCCACAGGCCGTTACTCAGCGCCTCCCACAGCGCAGCCGCCATATGCGGCGCTGCCGGGTGTCCTTGCGCGATTGATGGTGCTGCAAACATGCGGCTGATACGGTTGGCTGAGTCGCTGGCGCCAATCAGGACAATAGCTGTCAATACTCCAAGTTTCGGATCGGCGACGCCCAGCCACAATGGCACAGGTAAACCCACCACCAGCGCTGGTATCAGGGCCGCCCAACGCTTGCCAGCCCGGATCGCAGCTGGCGCCACTGGCGAGGATGCCAGCAAGTCCCCTGCCTGTTCGCCCCCCTCTACCAACCGTGTCAGCGTGCCGGCCACCGCCGCAGTCGCGTACACCGTAATGGCGGCAATCACCGCCGGGCGCAGGCTGCTACTGCCGGCAGCCGCAAAGGCCACGACTAGCCATGCCAGCTTGATGCCCAGCTGGCTCAGGAAGATGGGCTGGCGCAGCAGCAGCAGCCACTCTTTGTAAAGAACGACACTGCGTATGCCATGTCCAAAGCGTAAACCTATCCCCAGTGCAGGACCAGGCAGGCGGCGCGGCAGTTCGCGGCCAAGCCGGAGGGCGTTCAGGAAGCGGCGCTGGAGGAACACGACTGTAAGTTGCGCCACTCCCACCGCTGCCAGACAAAACAACGCCAGTGCCCACAGGTCGCCCTGCAACGCCTGCACGGGAAGCCACAGCGGACTGGCCGGTCCCAGCAACGCACCCGCTTCAAGCAGCGAAGAGAACGCGTTCTGGATGTCGGCAGGGATGGCTTGCAGCAGTCTGGGCATCAGATACAGCCCTACGACGACGGCAGTGCCAGGCACCTGCGCCACAATCGCCGTGCGGCGCGGCCCAATCCAGTTGGCAAGCTGGATCGTGATCATCATGGCAAAGCTGGCGGCGAGGACCGCCATCGCGAGCAGTGCGGGATACAGCGCCAATAACCGCGGCCGGCCAGTGAGCAGGCCGATATGGATGACTGGGCTGACCAGAAACAGTACCAGCAAGAGTATGCCGGCAACCACGCCGCCCAGGCGCGCGCGCAGGATAGTGGCACCCGGAACAGGCGCGCTCAGTATTAAGTCCAGATCATTGCGGGTGTACATCACATGCACGCAGCGTATCATCGCCGCCGACAGCATCAGGATGAACAGCACAGCAGCGGCAAAGCCATCAAGATGGAGCTGCCCCAGGCTTTCCGTGGGCCGCCAATAAGGCAAGGTTGGCAGCGCGCTCCAGGCGGCGACATGAAGCACCAGGTATACCGTGACAATCCAGCCTAAAATCGGCGCCGGCAAGGCGCTCTGGTTGGCGGGACGATGTAGAGCCCGGCCGATGGCCGCAGCCGACTCAGCGACAAACAAGCGATGCTCGTGCCGCATCAGCCAGGCCGCGCCGCCCGGACGCAGCGACAGCACGTCAGGCAGCGACCGCATGGGCACTCTCCGTCAGGTGCAGGAAGACGTCCTCGAGCGAAGCGTCGCTTTGTTGCGCCCGATCCTGCAACTGAGCAAGACTGCCCTCGCCGATCAGGCGCCCCCCCTGGAGAATGCCGATGCGATCCGCTATGCGCTCAGCCACATCGAGAATATGCGTCGTCATCAGCACGGCGCCGCCAGCGGCGGTATGCTGCAGCAGCAGGTCTTTGACCTGTCGCGCAGCATGCGCATCAAGTCCGGTCAGCGGTTCGTCCATCACAATCAGCGCCGGCTGGTGAATCAAGGCCCCAGCAACGGCTAGTTTTTGTTTCATACCGCGGGAGTAGGTTTCGGTCAACTGCTGCGCATGGGAACTGAGCCCCAACATCGCCAACAGCATCTCCGCGCGAGCAGCGGCCTGGGCTGCGGGAAGGCTCCAGAGGCCCGCGACAAAGGCCAGATACTCCAGCGCAGTAAGCTTGCCGTACAACAGCGGCTCGTCAAACAAGCAAGCCAGGGGACGCTTGGCCACTTCCGGCTCGGTGTGCAAATCGACGCCGCAGATGCTTACCGTGCCAGTATCGGGTAGCAGCAGTCCCGTAGCCATGCGCAGCGTAGTCGTCTTACCTGCCCCATTGGCGCCGAGCAGGGCATAAATCTCCCCACACCGCACGCTCAAATCCAACCCATTCACGACAGGCCGGTCAAACCCTTTGCTCAGCCCGCGCAGCTCAAGCGCATAGTTGTTCAAAACGGGCATGTTTGTCTCCTGAAAAATTGTCTTATTCGAAGCGCAGCGCCTCGATGGGATCTAAATTAGCGGCCTTCGCGGCAGGTAGCAGGCCAAATAGCAGACCGACGACGGTTGAGAATCCTAGTGAAAGCGTAATCGCCCACCACGGTATCGAGGGTGTCGGCAGGGCTGGAGCCAAGGCACTGACCAACAGCGAAAGTAAATAGCCAAGCGCCACCCCTATGGCGCCGCCGATCAGCGAAAGCATCGCTGCTTCCATCAGGAACTGCACGAGAATATGGTGTCGTTGCGCGCCCAGGGCCTTGCAGATACCGATTTCGCGTGTGCGCTCTGTGACTGAGATCAGCATGACATTCATGATGCCGATACCGCCTACCAGAAGCGAAATGCCAACGATGCCAGCCAGGACCAGCGTCATGGAACCCACGACGCGCGACAAGATCTCCTGCAACTGCACGGCCGTGATGATTTCGAAATCATCTTTTGCACCGGGCGGAATGCGATGCAGTTGACGCAGCAAACTGGCCGTACGTTCCTGAACCGCAGTCAATTGCTCGCTGTCGGTGACATTGAAGGTCACCGACAGATCAACCAACGCCGGATCAGCGACCAGCGATTGTCCGGTCGAGAATGGAATCAAGGCCAGATCATCCTGGGCAGCGCCGAACGTTTCGGCATGGGGCTCAGTCACCCCAACCACCTTGAACCACTGCCCGCCCAATTCGATAAATTGCCCGACCGGATTGTCCGGCAGATGCAGTTTGTCCCTCAGTTTCCTGCCAATCACACAGACTCGCCGATGGGTGGCAACGTCATCGTTACTGATATAGCGGCCATGCTGCGGTGTGGACTGGCTCAGGATCTGATAGTTGGGGGTCACCGCACTGACCCTGGCAAATACCGTGCTCGATGCATACTTAATCGCCGTGCCGTAGTCGCCAAACGGCGAAAAAGATGGCGCAATATCGCTGATGTCATCCACGTGGCGCACAATCTGGCGGTAATCACTGAGGGTGAGCCGGTTAAACCGGCCCTGCAGCGCCTGTTCAGGTGTGGTCAGCGCGCGTATGCTCATGCTGTTGCTGCCAAGTCCCTTGAAATTACTGGCGATAATGTCGCCCAGCGCCTGGCTTAAGCCAACGATGGCAATGACTGAGGCGACGCCAATGATAATCCCCAGCATGGTAAGAACACTGCGGAAACCGTGGCTCCGAATACTTGACAGCGCCAGGCTAAAACTTTCGAGCGCGTTAAACACCGGCGTCCTCCATTGACTTGGCGGCCTCGACAATCCGACCATCGAGCAGCCTGACATGGCGGCGGCAACGTGCTGCGATGTTATCGTCGTGAGTGACGATGATCAGTGTGTGCCCTTCCGCATGCAGTTCGTCAAACAACGCCAATATTTCAGCGCTGGTGGTGCTGTCCAGGTTCCCCGTCGGTTCGTCAGCCAGCAGCAATGACGGCGAACTGCACAGTGCGCGCGCAATCGCCACACGCTGGCGCTGCCCGCCAGAGAGCTGGCTGGGCAAGTGTTCCATCCGGTGTTGCAGGCCGACTTTGGCCAGGGCTGCGCGCGCGCGCCGCTCACGCTCGCTCCGCCGCACCCCTTGGTAGATCAGCGGCTGCATGACGTTTTGTAATGCACTGGCACGCGCCAGTAAATTGAAACTCTGGAAAATAAAGCCGATTTCACGGCTGCGCAGCGTTGCCAACTGGGCGTCGCTCATGGCCGCTATATCGGTTCCGCGGAACAGGTAGCGCCCTGCCGTCGGACGATCCAGGCAACCGAGGATGTTCATCAGGGTCGACTTGCCCGAGCCCGAGGTTCCCGTCAACGCCAGATAATCATTCGTCTCGACGATCAGGTTGATATTGTCGAGGGCGCCAATATATTCGCCGCCCATGAGGAAGCTACGTTGCACCGCCTGTAGCGCCAGCAACACGCTCATGGCGCCTCCGCAGGGGCTGCCACGCGGTCGCCGTTCTTCAGCTGGCGTAACACCTTGTACGGCCCGGTAATGATGGCGTCACCCGGTTTGAGACCACTGGTGATCTCCTGCCGCTCATCGTCGGCGATTCCCAATGTTACCGCCTTGCGGGTGACCACGCCGTCGCGCGCCACCATCACATAATGACTGGCGTCCGTGTCGCGCTTGCGCGATGACGCGACGCTCCGTTCACCCAGTGTGGCCTCGGCGCTGCTGCTCTTGTCGCCGGCAGGACTGAGGATGGCCTGTAGTGGCGCGCTCAAGGCTGCACCGGCGGTAGCCGTGTAGATTTCTGCACGGCAGCTCATGCCAGCATGCAGGAGCACGCCGTTTGCGTTCTCCAGTAAGAGTTTGATGAGATAGCTGCGCGCCAGGACGCCGTTACCCGCAGCACCATCGTTGCGCTGTGGGGACAACGCAATATTTTTGACCGCACCGCGCAATACCAGATCTGGATGTGCCGCAGTAAAAATCGCCACCGGCTGTCCCGCCTTGATGCGGGCGATGTCAGCTTCATCAACACTGACCTCGGCCATGAGGGTGCTGGTATTGGCGATGGTGAGTAGGCTGGAACCACGATAACCGACCTGATTGGGAACGGCAGTCTCGCCTGTCTTGATATCAACTGCCGTGACCGTACCACTGAGGGGTGCGGTCACAACCGTCTTGGCGGCACGGTCGACAGCCTGCTTAAGCACGGCTTGCGTCTGCTGCAAGGCCTCGGCGCTGTTGCGTAGCTGGATCCTGGCTTGGTCGAGCGCGTACTGCGCATCTTCCAATGCGGAAGTGGCGATCATCTGGTGGCCGTATAGCGCCTGCTTGCGCTGGAACTGGCTTTCCTGATTGGCCAGGGCGAGGCGCTGGTTGTCGATATTGATCTGCTGCTGGCGCACCACCGACTGCTGCTGTGCGACCTCGGCACGCGACAGCGCATCGTCGATGCGCAACAGCGCTTGCCCCGCAGCGACCTGATCGCCTTCATGCACCAGAATGGCCGCGACGCGACCAATCACCTCTGACGACAACTGTACCTGCTGCTGGTAGACCAGCGAGCCGGAGGCCAGCACCGATGCGCGAAGCTGGCGCGGCGCAGCGGCTTCCACCGTCACCAGGCGGACCTGCGGCGGACGTAGCATGCGTGTCAGAAGCGGCGCGGCAAATACGGTCAACAACACAGCCGCAATCATCACATTCCGTTTCACTTGATGATACCCTGCGCAATCAACACTGCCCAACCACCATAGATGATGACCGGGGGCAGCAGCGCAACGGCCAGGCAAGCGGGCCAGCGACGGCCAGTCCAGTTCTGCACGCCCAAGGCTAGCAATATGATGCTCCAGATCAGGCCCACATCAACAGCTTCGGCAAAACCCATCCACGGGCCGCTTTGCTGTTGCAACACGAGTTGATTCAGCGAGAGTGGATGCAACTGGGACATGCTGATCTGGCCGTCGGTGTTGAGCAGCATTTGCGCGGCTGCCGACACCAGCAACAGAAAGTGGGGCATATTACTCCACACTACCAGCGCAAACCACTGGCGGAACGAGCGGCCGAAGCCCAGGATTTTGGCGATACCGGCCAGGTATAGCGCCATCAAGCACCATCCGAGCGGCATCAGCAGCAGATCATGGATCAGTGCGCTGGTCATCAATAGATGCCGCTGGATCGTCAGGCGCGCAGTCTCGCGTAGGTTCACATCGGCGATGCTCAGCAGCGCTTGCTCTTTGAGCCACTCGAAATCCACCACGCTGTAGTACCAGGCGGAGACCGCCGCCGTGCTCAAGGTCAACAGCAATAAAGGCGGCAACCAGCTCGCATGCGTGTTCAGCGCCGCGAACAGCTTACGTGGTTCGGTGATGCTCTGGCTGAACAGAGCGTTAAATGTAGGCCGTGCTGAAGCAGGCGCCAGTGGCGTGCGGATATCAGAAGTATTCATATGCTTAGTCCATGAAAAAAAAGTGGTGCAACGGTTTTTATCAATCGTCCGCTAGCGGGCGGCCTGCTTCAGATCCGTGTCCCTGGAACCGCGTTCGCGCAGCTTGCCTTCGCACACCTCGAAGATGCGATCGCCCTCTGAGATGGCTCCGGAGCGGTGAGCGACAATAATGCGCGTCAACTGCAATTGCCGTATCACCGCGCTAATGCGCCGCTCATTGTCATTGTCGAGATGGCTTGTGGCTTCGTCCAAAGCCAGGATGCGCGGTTGTTTGTACAACGCACGTGCCAGCAGGATGCGCTGTTTCTGGCCGCCGGAAAACACATTTCCCATTTCGCCTACCAGCGTTTGGTAGCCCATCGGCGTCGCCATGATGTCATTGTCAATTGCCGCCCGTCTTGCGCATTCACTGATGCGCTCTGGCTCAGCGTCGCGGGCAAAAAAGCTGATGTTGTCGGCGACCGATCCTTGCTGCAGGGTGTCGTCCTGCATCACTGCACCAACGAGCTGGCGATAGTTTGACAAGCCGAGCGACGTGACCGGAATGCCGTCCACTAGCATCTCGCCTTCTGTGGGCTCCAGCAGCCCCATCAGTATTTTGCATAGCGTGGTCTTGCCGCCGCCGCTGGCACCAGTAAGAACCACGCTTTCGCCGGCGTCGATCTGCAAATCGACGCCATCTAAAATCCACGGATCGGCTGGCGAATAGCGGAAGCGTACTTGTTTAAGAATGATGGCCCCGCGTATCTGGCCAAGATCGCTGCGGGCAGGCGGCGCCGGCTCGGTAGGCTCATGGACGATGCCGCTCAGGCGCTCGCCGTGGACCCGGGTCATATTCAGGTCCGACAGGAGGTCGATAAGGCGGGTAGCACGGGTGGAAAAGATCATGGCATACATGCTGCAGGCCATCAGCATGCCGATACTCATGACTTGATCCATCACCAGGCCGGCCCCCAGATAAAATATTCCCAGCGCTTGCACGCTAAAGATTGCGGTGTTGAACACCTTGACCAGCGCGATGATGCGTTGTCGCCGGGCTTCGCAATTGATCGCATCATGCTTCAGATTGAACCAGCGCGCGCTGCGTTCGCTTTCCTGTCCATATAGACGGATCGCTGTGATCGATCGCAAGGTTTCGAGGAAATAACTATGCTCTTTGGCGTGCAGCAGCAAGCCATCATTGGTCACGTCGCGCAATGGTTTCTGTATCAGTTCGCGCATTACGCCATATACCACCACACACCCCAGTGTGAGCAGCGCCAGCTTCCCAGAGTAGACCACCATGACGATCATCGAGAGCAATGCCAACATCAGGTCGAGCACCGTCTCCAGCATCAAGTTGGTGAGGGTGTTTTGCATTATGGTGATGCTCTCGAAGCGCGAGTTGATATCACCTAGATTGCGCTTTTCAAAGTACGCGATCGGCAAGCGCGTCAGATGGCTAAACACGCGCGCTACCCACTGCAGGTTTACCTCGAAGCTCCAGCGCATCAAGAACCGGGCCCGCGCATAATCAATGGCCGTATATATCACGATCAGCAGCAGAAACGCACAGAACAGCGTAGTCAGGAAAGAGCTACTGCCCGACAAAATGACTTCATCGACAACGACCTGATTGAATATGGGCAGCATCACGGCGAACAACTCCAGCGCGGCTGACCATAACAGCAATTGCAGCGTAGCGCGGCGTAGGCCACGGACTGGACCGATCAGGCTACGCAAAGACAGCGACGCCGTGTGATCATGACGCTCGAAACGTGGTGTCGGCGTGAACTCTAGCGCGATACCGGTAAATGACGTTGACACCTGCGCCAGCGAAAGTCGGCGCTTGCCTAAAGCGGGATCGAGCACAATGACACCGCGCGCACCGCCCAGTACCCGCGTCAGCACCACGAAATGGTTCAGGTTCCAATGCAGAATGCAGGGCAACTGCAGTTCAGGAAGATCCTCAAGATCCAGTCGCAGAGGACGCGCAACCAACTCCAATGCACCGGCGTGCTTGATCAGCTCGGCCGTAGTGGCGCCTCGTTGGCTAGTAGCGAACTGACGCCGCATACCAGGCATGTCATAGATTTTTCCGTAGTGTGATGCAATCATCGCTAGACAAGCGAGGCCACACTCGCTGGATTCTCCCTGGAGCACAACTCGCTGTTTCATGCTCGGCTTCCTAACAACCATTGGGACAATGGTGTGGATGATTGCGGCAAATTGACATTGAGCAGCAGCCCCTCAGGAATCTTTTGTGTTTTACCGGCAGCTCGAATTTCTGGAGTCAATAGCGTCAGCGTTATGCGCCGGTAAGTGACAACGCCGACGTTGCCTTTATTGCCTCCGCTCCGCAACTTGGCTTGCACTCCCTCGGGGAGGCGATTTGCATATAAAAAACCACTATCAACCGCACGCACGATGCCGGTTTGCAGGCCGAATTTTTGATAGGGGTAAGCATCGTAGTGCAGCGTGACGCGTTGACCAGGAGCCAGGGCAGCGGCATTGCTGACCGGAACAAAAATAGTGGCCACGACCGCCCTGCTTTCAGGACTTAATAATATTTCCTCGGTAACACCGGCAGCCATGACATTTTTAGCGATAGAGCCGTAATTAATAAGGAGAAAAAGCGCCATCGCCATACCGAGGCTAATAAATGTAATTACCCATCCCGATATGGAGTGCAATATACGAATTTCGCCGAAGTCGCCAGAACCATTTCCTGACAAAACCTCCGCGCGAAAAAAAGTATTTCTTACGACCGAAGCCATGATGTCTCGAGTTTTTTAAATTATTTTTTAAAATTTAAAAATGGGCTGCCCCTTGAAGAATGGAAAGCAGCCCACTTCTTAATTCAGGGCATCAGGAGACGCAGAAGGTCTCACCCAGCCAGCCGCCGACGACAGTTCCGACGACGCCGCCTACGATTGCGCCGGCAGGGCCGCCAGCCGCACCAATCGCAGCACCGAAGCCAGCAGTGAAGCTGGAGTAAATATCATTGCAAACACCAGCACCACTTGCTACATCAAACTCTTCTACAGCCAATTCACGAATTGCCATTTATTTCTCCATTAAGTTATGGTTATAGACTTAAACGGAAGTCTCCACCGATTAATGACCATCAAAATGATTAGTCAAAAATTAGTTAATTTTCTTCGATATTGTTTTTGCTAACTGTTGAGTGAAGATTAATGCAATTTCTAGATGGCAACCAATGACTTTTTTATTGAAATTGATATGCTTTTTCGTATCGCGTATTACGCAGATGATTACGGCAATCCAGAAATTGCGCGCAGTTACGGAGCCGCACCATTTTTGGAAGCAAATGAGGGAGGGGATTTGGAGGAGCTGCTATTACAGAAGGAAGGTAAAATCAGAGATATCTGACTTCGCCCGGCGGGGTAACCCAGTTGTCGCTCTTCCCGTCGAGGTAGGTGATGGGTGCGTTCACCAGTTCTTCGGTGCTGACGTCATCAAGGCAGGTGACATTGACTGAGTAGAATTCGCCCCAGCGCGGGGAGCGGCCGATGCCGAATGAGCGCACGCCGCAATGGCGGCAGAACAGGTGCTTGTCGGTCTTGGTGAGGAATTGGTAGAGCGTCAGGTCGGCCTCGCCGGACTTCAGCCTGAAGGCGTCGGGTTTGATGATGGCCGGCCAGTAGCGCGCCTTCACGCAGATCGAGCAGTTGCAGCGCAGCGTGCCTTGGCTAAGATCGATATCGGCTTCAAACGTCACTGCGCCGCAGTGACAGCTACCGTGATAGGTTTTCAGCATAGCTGCGTGGCCGTGTTGTTGCGCGGCGTGGCGTTTTCGTGGAATAGGTCAGACAGGTATTCGCACAGATCTGCTTCGGCAACGTCGCCGGGGATGATGAAGTCGGCGGGGCGGCGCTTGCCTTCGGCGCCGTAGTAGAAGGCGCGCCATGCGCCCTGCTCTCCGGTCACCAAAATATAGTCGCCGAAGATTTTGAATTTCAGCTCTTTCACCGGAACGCCTCGATCACGATTTTCGCGACGTCGCCGTGAATCTCAGGACGCGTTTTGTCATCCTTGTTCGGCTGCGTGATGTACACGGCCAGCACGATCGGTGCTTTCCCCGGCGGCCAGATGACGGCAATATCATTGACCGAACCATAGTCGCCCGAGCCGGTTTTATCGGCCACCGGCCAGCCGGCCGGCACGCCCGAACGAATACGGGTCGCGCCGGTGGTGTTCCCCAGCATCCAGTCCTTGAGCTGCTTGCGCGCCGCCGTTGGCAAGGCTTCGCCCAGCACCAGCTTTTGCAGCGACTTTGCCATCGCCAGCGGCGTGGTGGTGTCGCGCGGGTCACCCGGCAACGCGGTATTCAGCTCCGTCTCCCAGCGCTCTTGCCTGTATTCGGTGTCGCCGATCGAGCGCGCGTAGGCCGTCACCGCAGCCGGTCCGCCGATCTGTTTCATCAACAGGTTGGCAGCGGCGTTGTCGCTGATTTGCAGCGTCGCTTCGCACAGCTCAGCGACGGTCATGCCCTCGCCCACATGCTTGCTGGTGACCGGGGAATACGATACCAGATCGCTCTTGTCATATGCGATGCGCTTTTTCAGCAGCGCCGGCTCACGCGACAAAATCGCCGCCGACAACATCATTTTGAAGGTGCTGCAAAACGGGAAGCGCTCATCGGCGCGATGCAGCACCGTGCGGCCATCCGCCGTGTTCAGCGCCGCCACGCCCAGCCGCCCAGCCGATTCTTTTTCCAGCCGCGCCAGCAGCGCCGCCGGCGTCAGTGGCGCGCTAGTCGGCGACTGGTCCAACAGGTCGGCGGCACGCGCCAAGGGAGTCGAGACCAGCGCCAGCATCAGCGCGCGACGGGTTGTGAAATGCTTCATCGGCTGCGAATAATAGTTAAGTAAATGAAAACACATCATACCAGTGCGTCAGGAAAAAAGCTTCACTATTGCGCGCGCCGCATTCCGCCTTGGTTGTAGACTCTTTTCATGGCTACTCAAGTGCTCATCGTCGGCGCCGGACCTACCGGCTTGGTGCTTGCCATTGCGTTGGCAAGACGGGGCGTTGCTGTCCGCATCATCGATAAAAACAGCGGCGCCGGTCAGGCTTCGCGCGCGATGGCGGTGCACGCACGTACGCTGGAGTTCTATCGCCAGCTGGGCTTTGCCGAAGTGGTGCTCAACCAGGGCATCAAAATAGAAGCCATCCATTTGCGCGAACATGGCGAGGATATCGCCGAACTGCCGCTCAAGGACATCGGCGCTGGCCTCAGTCCCTATCCTTTCGTACTGGCCTATCCGCAGGACGATCACGAACGCTTCCTGGTCGCCCAGCTGCACGCGGAAGGCGTGGACGTCGAATGGAACACCGAACTCGAATCCTTCACGCAGGACGAATGGGGCGTGCGCGCCGTGCTGCAGCAGGACGGCGACTGCCACACAGCCAGCAGCGTTTATCTTTGCGGCTGCGACGGTGCACGCAGCCGCGTACGCGAATCGCTGCGGCTCGATTTCAGCGGCGGCACGTACCAGCACCAGTTCTACGTGGCCGACGTGCAGACCGCCGGCCCGCCGAACCGCGATCTGGTCGGCCACCTCGGCGCCAATACATTTGCGCTGATGCTGCCGGTGCGCTCGCGCGGCATGCAGCGCCTGATCGGCATCCTGCCGGAAGACGCGCCGCCCGAGCCGGATTTCGAAACCGTGCGCCCGGTGCTGGAACCGCTGCTCGGCATCCGCGTCGAGCAGGTGAACTGGTTCTCGACCTACCGCGTGCATCACCGCGTGGCCGCGCACTTCCGCGTCGGCCGCTGCTTCCTGGCCGGCGACGCGGCCCACATCCACAGCCCGGCCGGCGGCCAAGGCATGAACACCGGCATCGGCGACGCCATCAACCTCGCCTGGAAGCTGGCCCACGTGCTGCAAGGCCGCGCCGACGCAGCGCTGCTCGACACCTACGAGGCCGAGCGCATCGTCTTCGCCCGCAAGCTGGTGGCCACCACCGACCGCGCGTTCCAGCTGATCGTCTCGCAGGGCGCGGGCGGACAGCTGTTGCGTAGTTGGCTGCTGCCGCATGTGTTCCCGGTGCTAAGCGGCTTTGCGACGGCGCGCCGCACGCTGTTCAAGACCTTGTCGCAAGTGCTGATCCATTATCCCGACAGCCCGCTCAGCGCCGGCCGGGCGGGCGATGTGATTGGCGGCGACCGGCTGCCGTGGCTCCCATCCGATAACTTCAGCGCCCTGCAATCGCTGGAATGGCAGCTGCACGTCTACGGCCGCACCGATCCTATGCTGGCCGCAGCCGCGCAAGCTTTGCGCCTGCCGCTGCACGCCTGGCCGTGGAGCGAGGACGCCGCCCATGCCGGCCTGCTGGAAAATGCCGCCTATCTGGTGCGCCCCGACATGCACGTGGCGCTGGCCCTGCCCCGGCAGGAAGCCGACGTGCTGCAAACGCTGGCCACACGCTTTGCATTACGATTCAGCAGGGATAGCTAAATGCCATTGACATCCCATCAGCGGACAAGCTAAGGTCATTGTCCCGCTGATACCATGCAAAGGATGCCATGACTTATTCCCGCCGCGAGTTCCTGCTGGCCGCCCTCTCCGCCACCGCCGTTCCTGGGCTGTCGTGGGCCGACACCGGCACCGCCGACGCCACTTTCAGCAAGCTGCTGGAGGATATTGCGGAAGAAGTCCTGCGCCTGTCGCCAACCAGCGCCACCGGCTTAGGCCTGGACAAGGGCGCGCGCGCCGCGCTGAAGTCTCAGCTGGAAGACCTGTCGCCAACGGGCGATGCCGCGTGGGCAGCGGAAGTCAAATCCATCCACAGCCGCCTGCGCGCCATCGACCGCAAGGCCTTGAGCGCCGACGCGCAAATCCGCTACGACACCGTCGCCTACGCAGCGGAATCGGGCATCGCCGGCCTGCGCTTTCCATTCGGCGGCGCGGCGTCCGGCTTCAATGGCGGCACCGCACCTTTCCCTGTCACGCAGCAGGACGGCACGCTGACGCGCATCCCGGAATTTCTCGATTCGCAGCACCAGATCAACGACGCCGCCGACGCCGAGGCCTACCTCGAACGCCTGGCCGGCATGGCCAAAATGCTGGACCAGGAAACCGCGCGCATCGCCGAGCAAGCCGGCAAAGGTATCATGCCGCCGGACTTCATCTGCCGCACCGCCTTGGGCCAGTTGCAGGACTTCCGCAAGACCGCAGCCGCTGAACAAAAGCTGGTGACTTCGATCACCGAACGCACGCAAAAGCAGAGCATCTCGGGCGACTGGCACGCACGCGCACTGAAACTGGTGGAAGGCTCGGTCTACCCTGCGCTGGAACGCCAGATCGACACCTTCAGCAAAGCCTCGGCCAAAGCCACCAGCGTGGCCGGCGTGCACCGCCTGCCGGACGGCGCAGCCTATTACGAGTGGGCGCTGCGCCTTGGCACCTCGACCACCCGCAGCGCGAAAGAAATCCACGCCATCGGCCTGGAACAGAACAAGCAGCTGCAGGCGCGCATCGACGCCATCCTGAAAAAGCAAGGCCTCACCCAGGGCACCGTGGGCCAGCGCCTGCTCGGGTTGTCGAAAGACCCGCAACGCTTCTACGCCGATAACGACAAGGGCCGCGAAGAGCTGATCGCCTACTGCAATGAGCGAGTACTGGCGGTGCGCAAGCTGATGCCGCAGATTTCGCACCTCGACATGAAAGTGCCGCTGCAGATCAAGCGCGTGCCGATCGATATCGAAGCCGGTGCACCGCTGGGCTATATGAACTTCGCGTCGCTGGACGGTTCGCGCCCTGCGATCTACTACATCAACCTGAAATCGACCACGCTGTGGCCGAAATCGGAAATCGCTACGCTGACCGCGCACGAAGGCTTGCCGGGCCACGCGTGGCAAGGCGCCTACCTGGCCGAGCACCACGACCAGCTGCCGCTGATCTCTTCGCTGATCGGCTTCAACGCCTTCATCGAAGGCTGGGCGCTGTATGCGGAACAACTGGTCGATGAATTCGGCCTGTACACCAACGATCCATTTAGCCAGATCGGCTATCTCCAGGCGCAGCAATTCCGCGCTTGCCGCCTGGTGGTGGACACCGGCATGCACGCTTTGAAGTGGACGCGCGAACAGGCGATCCGCTTCCTGGTCGAGAACACCGGCCGTGGCCAGCAAGCCATGACCAGCGAAATCGACCGCTACACCGTATCGCCGGGCCAGGCCTGCGGCTACAAGATGGGCCACAACGAAATCCTGCGTCAGCGCGAGCGCGCCAAGGCGGCGCTGGGTGCCAAGTTCGACCTGGCCGGCTTCAACGACGCGCTGGTGACCAGCACCGGCGTGCCGCTGACGGTGCTGCCAACCGTAATTGACCGTTACATCGCCAAACAACAGAAAGCATAAAAGTCGTTTATACGGCGATGATTTTCTTGTAAGCTTGTTATCTCAATCATGAAAACCATCGCCATCATCGGCGGCGGCGTCACCGGGGTGACCACCGCCTATGCCCTCGCCAAGCGAGGTTTCGCCGTCACCCTGCTGGAACGCCATCGCTACGCGGCGATGGAGACCTCGTATGCCAACGGCGGCCAGCTGTCGGTCTCCAATGCAGAGGTATGGAATCACCGTTCCACCATAGCCAAGGCCTTGCAATGGATGCTGCGCAGCGATGCGCCGCTGCTGTTGCATGCGCATCCTACGTGGCACAAGCTGTCATGGCTGACTGAGTTTATCGGCGCCATGCCGCAATATCACGACAACACCATCGCCCTCGCCCGCATGGCGGTCGCCGCGCGCGAGCACCTGTTCCAGTGGGCCGATGATGAGGGCATCCAGTTTGACCTGAAACGCCAGGGCATCCTGCACATTCATCGCGACCGAGAAGAGTTCGAGCATGCGCTAGCCGTCAGTAAGCTGCTGGAGCGCGGCGGCGTACCGCGCCGCGCCGTCACGCCGGACGAGATGCGCGCGATTGAACCGGCGCTGCAAGGCCAGTACTACGGCGGTCATTACACCGAGAGCGATAGCAGCGGCGATATTCATAAATTTACCAACGGGCTGGCGCAAGCTGCGCAGCGCCTCGGTGCGCAGCTGCGCTTCAATCAAGAGGTGGTGCAGCTCAGCGCCAGCGGCGGTGGCGTCAGCGTCACCGTGCTGCAAGGCGATAGCGCCGACACCACCGATTACGATGCGGTCGTGATCTGCGCCGGCGCGGCCAGCCGCGAACTGGCGGCGCAAGTTGGCGATGACGTCAACGTCTATCCGGTCAAAGGCTATTCGGTCACGCTGCAGCTGGACGATGCGGCCAGCCAGGCCGCTGCGCCGCAAGTGAGCCTGGTCGACGACACCGTGAAGCTGGTAAGCAGCCGTCTTGGCGACAACCGCCTGCGGGTGGCTGGCACTGCGGAGTTCCACGGTTTTAACCGCGACATCCGCGCCGACCGCATCGCGCCGCTGACAGAGTGGGTGCAACAGAACTTCCCCAGCGTCAGCACGCGCAGCATCACCCCCTGGGCCGGACTGCGGCCGATGATGCCGGATTTGATGCCGCGCGTTGGTCCCGGCAAGGCGCCAGGCGTGTTCTATAACACTGGCCACGGCCACCTTGGCTGGACACTGTGCGCGGCCACCGCCGACATGGTCGCCGCCAGCATCGCGGCCGCGCGCGACTCTGTACTGCAACGCACCACAGGCCCCTTGAAATTAGCGTAAACTACCTTCATCTTAGGCCTGTCTTCACCAGGAGGTATCACATGAACCATATGACGGCACAATCTATTGCACGTGTCACCATGCTGGCCGGCGCTCTGGCGTTCGCAGCCCCAGTATTTGCCGCCGAACCGACCATTCACGATATCTACGTGGCGGCAGAAGCAGGTAAATACGCTGAGGCACAAACCATGTTGGACCAAGTGCTGAAGGCGCACCCCAACAGTGCCAAAGCCTATTTTGTCGAAGCCGAGCTCCAGGCCAAGCAAGGCCAATTTGCGGCGGCTAAGGCATCCTTTAACAAGGCGCAGCAGCTGGCACCGGGCTTACCTAAAGTCGATCCGCAGGCAGTTACCAAACTGCTCACGCTAATTGAAGAAGGCCAGAAGATCAATTATTCGCAGCAGCCGGCGCGTCACGCCAGTAACGGCAGCTACAGTAATGGTGGTTACGCTAATCCTCCGCAGAGCAGCGGTATCTCGCTGGGCAGCA
Source organism: Duganella flavida (assembly GCF_009857445.1). Classification (GTDB taxonomy): domain Bacteria; phylum Pseudomonadota; class Gammaproteobacteria; order Burkholderiales; family Burkholderiaceae_D; genus Rugamonas; species Rugamonas flavida. The sequence continues at coordinate 189,105 of NZ_WWCN01000010.1, read as the reverse complement.
TCCTGATTTGGGGCGCGGGCCTGGCCGGTTTTATCTGGCTGGCGACGCGCTTCATGCAACGCCGCCAGCAACAGCAAGCGGCTAACGATGGTTTCAACCCGGCCGGCTACAATCCGGGTGCAGCGCCGGGCTATCCTCCGGGGGGCGGCTATCCGCAGCAGCAAGGTTATGGTCAACCGGGTTACGGACAGCCAGGCTATCCGCAGCCTGCGCAACCGGGCATGGGCTCGCGCATCATGGGCGGCCTGGCAACTGGTGCGGCGGTAGGTGCGGGTATTGTGGCTGGTGAGGCGATTGCACGCCAGTTCACCGGCGGCCACGATTCCAATTCGGGTAACCACGACCAGCAACGCAACGACATCATGTACGACGATCCTTCGTCGCGCGATGAACTGCTGCGCCGCGACGACATGGGCGGCAACGACTTCGGCACCAGCGGTGGCTGGGACGATGGCGGCAGCAGCAGCGGTGGCGATAGCGGCGGCGGTGGCGGTGGGGGCGACTGGGACTAATCCCAGCTAACTCACCTCACGGGGCGCGACGCTCGCCCGCCCCGGCAGCCTGCATCGCAAGGTCCCAGTAAGCGGGACTGCCAAAATACTCCCTCAAATGACGTATCAATAGCTGGGCCTTGGCCTGGTTCGAACGACCCGGCATATGCACCGCATGGATCGCCGGTTCGTTCGGATCACGGCGCGCGTTGGCGATATCACGCTCCACCGGCAGCATCGGGAACACCGGCACCAGCTGCCCCGCCACGATAGCGTCACTCGCCAGCCAGTTCGCCAGATGCACAATGCCCGCGCCGCTGATGGCCGCATGCAGCAGCGAGTCGGTATCGTCACAGCGCAAGCGCCCCTTTACCGGCAAGGGCTGGTACCCATTCACGCCTTCAAAGCGCCACCAGCCGCGCGGCGGCACGCGGCCGTTCACCGTCAGGCATTCATGATTGAGCAGGTCCACCGGCGAGGTAGGCCAGCCATGCCGCTCCAGATAGGCCGGGCTGGCGCTGACCACACGGTTCATGCCTGCCAGCCGCGTCGCCACCAGATCGCTGGCCGGCAGCACGCCGGCGCGCACCGCCACGTCCACGCGGCGTGCCGACAAGTCCACCACATCATCGCTGACATGCAGGTCCACTTCGATCAGCGGATGGCGTGCCAAAAAACTGGCAATGGCCGGCGCCACGTGCAGACGGCCGAATGCGGCGGGTGCGGTCACTGTCAACAAGCCGCGCGGCTCGCTGTCCAGTTCCTGCACGGCGTTTTTACCATCGGCCAGTTCGGCCAGGATATTGCGGGCGCGCGGCAAAAAGCGTTCGCCCGCATCGGTCAGGATCACCTTGCGCGAACTGCGTAGCAGCAGGCGCGCGCCCAGCTCCTCTTCCAGCGCATCGACCTTGCGCGACACTGAGGACACCGCCATTTCCAGCTGCACCGCCGCGCGCGACAAGCTACTCAGTTCCACTACCGTAACGAAGCATTTCAAAGCATCGATCATCATCTCTCCATCGCCAGACATCTTTGCGGATTTCGCAAAGACTATTTGCTTCTTTGCGTATTGTGCCATTTATTGCAAAGCAGCATACTGCTGTTTATCGATGAATTGTTAAGGATGACAGCAATGAAATTTACCCCACTACTGGCCGCACTGGCCTTCGCCGCTCCCGTCTTCGCCGCCGCGCCACTGGCCGGCACCAACGCTCCCGGTTTCCACCGCATCATGCTGGGCGACTTTGAAGTCACCGCCGTCAGCGACGGCACCGTCGACCTGCCGATCGACAAACTGCTGCACGAACCGGCCGACGTCACCGCCAAGGCGCTAGCGCGCAATTTCCAGAGCCTGCCGACCGAGACCTCGGTCAACGGCTTCCTGATCAACACCGGCAGCAAACTGATACTGGTCGATACCGGCGCGGGCAGCTTGTTCGGCCCTACCCTCGGCAAACTGGTGGCCAACATCAAGGCTTCCGGTTACCAGCCGGAGCAAGTCGATGAAATCTACCTGACCCATTTGCACCCGGACCACGTGGGCGGACTGGCAGCCAACAGCCAGCTGGTATTCCCGAACGCTGTGGTGCGCGCCGATAAGCGCGATACCGATTTCTGGCTCAGCCAAGCCAACCAGGATAAAGCGCCAGCCGACAGCAAGGGCTTCTTCCAGGGCGCGGTGGCGTCGCTGTCACCGTATGCGGCTGCGCAGCACCTGAAGCCATTCAGCGGCGATACCGAACTGGCGCCGGGCGTACGCGCGACGTCGAGCTACGGCCACACGCCGGGCCACACCATCTACACGGTGGAAAGCAAGGGCAAGAAGCTAGTGCTGCTGGGTGACTTGATCCACGTCGCTGCAGTGCAGTTCGACCATCTAGAAGTGACCATCGGCTTCGATAGCGACGCCAAGGCCGCAGCCGCAGCGCGCGCCAAGGTGTTCCAGGCCGTGGCCAAGGACGGCACGCTAGTCGGCGTATCGCACCTGTCCTTCCCCGGTCTGGGTCACTTGCGCAGCAACGGCAAGGGCTACCAGTGGGTGCCGGTGGCCTACAGCCAGCTGCGCTGATATGAGCGACGCCATCTCGGTGCTGATCGTCGACGACCATCCGCTGCTGCGCGAAGGTCTCGGCGAAGCCATCTCCGCGCAGGCAGACATGCGCGTGGTGGGCGAGGCATCCAATGGCCGCGAGGCTGTGGATGCCCACGTGCGGCTGCGGCCCGACGTCACCATCATGGATATCGCCATGCCGGTGATGGACGGCGTCACCGCGCTACATGAGATACGGCGCGAGCAAAACAATGCGCGCGTCGTCATGCTCACTACCTACAAAGGCGATGCGCAGATTCTACGCGCCGTACAAGGCGGTGCGGCAGGCTTCCTGTTGAAGAGCACTTTGCGCAAGGACTTGCTGGATACGGTGCGCGGCGTGCACATGGGCCAGCGCCGCATTCCGCCGGAGATCGCGATGGAACTGGCCCAGCACATGGGCCAGGGGCCGTTAAGCTCGCGCGAGATGGAAGTGCTGAATTGTGCGGCGAGCGGCAACTCGAATCGCCGCATCGCCGAGCACCTGTCGATTTCTGAAGAAACCGTAAAAGCGCATATGAAGAACGTGCTGGCCAAACTGGCCGCAAACGATCGCACCCACGCGGTGACGATCGCTTTGAAGCGCGGGATTATTACGATCTAGTCGAATTTAATCTTTTGCTGCGGCGGCCAGCCAGGCCAATATCACGCACGGCAGCAGCAAGCCGTGGAAGCCCGCCAGCATAAACGCCACGCCGCCGCTCAAGCAGCCGACGGTGAACGCGAACACCGGCCACGCCAGCTTTTTGCAGCGGCCTATCGCATCGCGGTCGCCGCGCAGCGAGTCCACCATCTCGATCACCAGCGTGGTCACATTCCCCGTCATGACGGTGGTTGCCGCCACCTTGCCCAGCAATAGCTTGCCGTAAGTGTTTTGCACCGCCATCGCGCCGGCGCACAAGGCACCGGTCAACAGCGTTAGTGGTGCGGAAGCCTCCACCACCGGCGCCGCCTGCCACGCGCACAGCACCGTCGCCAGCATCGTGAAAAGCTGGAACAGGAAGCTGTTACGCAGCGCCATGCCGCCGCTGCGCTCCCAGTGCAGTATCGCCAGCCGAGCCAACGCCACGAACAGGATAAACACCGGGAACACCAGCAGCTTGATAGCGATGGTTTGCGACGGCTCGATCAGCGCACGGCCGATCAGCACGAAGTTGCCGGTCACGTGGGCCGTGAACAGGCCGAATAGCCCGACGAAGCCCAGCGTGTCCACGTAGCCAGCCAGGAAGCCCAGCGCCACGGACTGTTTGATATCACCGCGCTCCATCGCCACCCTCCCGCAGATCGAGCCATGCCACTAGCAGGAAAGCGCCGGTCAGGCCGAGATGCTCAAAGAAGCTGTTGGCCGCCATGAAGCGATCATGGCCGCCCATCTCCCAGAAGCGGTTGGCCACAAAGGTCGCCATCAGCGTGAACACGCCGAGGAACCCCGCGCCCAGCCAGCGATAAAAGCCGGTGAGGATGGCCAGCGAGGCACCCAGTTCCAGCGCGATCACCAGCGCGGCCAGCGGCCCCGCCGGCGACAAGCCGAAATGCTGCATCTCGCCGACTGCCGCGTCGAAGTCGATTAGCTTGTTGATGCCGCCCTGAAGATACGCGGCGCACAGCAGCAACAGGCACACCCAGCGTATCCACGGCGCGTGCCGCGCAGCGGCTGTCGCAATCGCAGGCGCTCGCATCACACCGCCCAACAGGCGCAACCCAGCGCACCCCAGAAGCTTTTCAGGTCCGAGGTTGGCAGCTTGCTGCCCCACGCATTGGCGTGCTGGTGACCGTGCACATTGCAGTTGTTGGCGCAGCCGCAGGCAGCGGCTTGCTGCTCACGTTCGCGCTTCTGCTGCAGCTGGCGTTTCTCCAGTTCCTTGAGCGCGGCGCGGCTGGTACCCTGCTTCTCGCCCCATCCGGCGTAACCACCGAAACGGCGCACCGGCGACCAATCCGGCATGGCCGGCGGCGGCAGCGTGTCGTGGCTGGCGAAGGCGCCGGCCGCGTAGACGATTTTTCCGCCGACGATGGTCAGGTCGGAGGTCAGGTCCCAGATTTCGCTTTCGGCGCAAGCGTAGAAATCCTTGTCCGGCACGATCAAGTCGGCTAACTGGCCGGGCTGGATGCGGCCCTTCTTGCCTTCTTCGTTGGAGAACCAGGTGGTGTTCTCGGTCCACATGCGCAGCGCAGTTTCGCGGTCGAGGCAATTAGCGCGCGGGTAGAGCTGCGCGCCGCTCACGGTTTTGCCAGTAATCATCCACGCCAGCGACACCCACGGATTGTACGAAGCCACGCGGGTGGCGTCGGTGCCGGCCGAGGTTTTCACGCCTGCTTCAATGATTTTCTTGATCGGCGGCGTGGCTTCGGCCGCGCCGTGGCCATAGCGCTCGATGAAGTACTCACCCTGATAAGCCATGCGGTGCTGCACCGCCACACCGCCGCCCAGCGCAGCGATACGGTCGATCGAACGGTCAGAGATGGTTTCCGCGTGGTCGAAGAACCAGTTCAGGCCCTCCAGCGGAATGTCCTGGTTCACGCGCTCGAACACGTCCAGCGCGCGGCTGATGGTTTCGTCGTAGGTGGCGTGCATACGCCACGGCCAGCGGTTCTGGGCCAGCACGCGCACCACGCCTTCCAGGTCGTCTTCCATGGTTTCCGGCATGTCGGGACGCGGCTGGCGGAAGTCTTCAAAGTCGGCCGCCGAGAAGGTCAGCATCTCGCCTGCGCCGTTGTGGCGGAAGTAGTCATCGCCCTGCTGGTACTTCACGCTCTGCGTCCAGTTCAGGAAGTCCTCCTTTTCCTGCTTGGGCTTCTGCGTGAACAGGTTGTAGGCCATGCGGATAGTCAGCTGCTTGGCATCAGCCAGTTGCTGGATCACCTGATAGTCTTCCGGATAATTCTGGAAGCCGCCACCGGCGTCGATCACGCCGGTCACGCCGAGGCGATTCAATTCGCGCATGAAGTGGCGGGTCGAATTGACCTGGTATTCGAGCGGCAGCTTCGGACCTTTCGACAGCGTCGAATACAGGATGGAGGCATTCGGCTTGGCCAACAGCAGGCCGTTAGGATTGCCGGCGGCGTCGCGCAGGATCTGGCCGCCCTGCGGCTCCGGCGTATCCTTGGTGTAGCCGACGGCGCGCAGCGCAGCACCGTTCAGCAGCGCGCGGTCGTACAGGTGCAGGATGAATACCGGCGTATCGGGCGCCACAGCGTTCAGCTCTTCGATGGTCGGCAGGCGCTTTTCGGCGAATTGGTGTTCGGTGAAACCGCCCACCACGCGCACCCACTGCGGCGCCGGCGTAATCGCCACTTGTGCCTTCAGCATGGCCATCGCATCGGCCAGCGAACGCACGCCGTCCCAGCGCAGCTCAAGGTTGAAATTCAGGCCGCCGCGAATGATGTGGCAGTGGTTGTCGATCAAACCTGGCAGTACCCGTTTGCCTCGCAGGTCGATGATCTTGGTCTGCGGACCGGCCAGCGCCATGATCTCGTCGGCGCGGCCGACGTGGGTGAACTTGCCATCCTTGATGGCCACCGCTTCAGCATGCGGATTGCTACGGTCCAGCGTCGTGAACAGGCCGCGGTGGAGAATCAGGTCAGGTGTTTGGGACGTTTGTGACATCAGGTGCTCCTTTTATCATCGGTCTTCTGCGCGGAAGGCAGTTGGCCGAAGCAATGCGGTTTTACGTGGTCTTCGATCCACGATACTTGTTTGCTCTCCGGCTGCCACAACTGCCGTAACAACGGCGGCAGCTGCTCGCCAAGCAGCATGCCTAGCAGGCCAACCAGCGCAATCACCGGCGGCGCCGGCGAGCGTACGTTGAGGAAGCCGTAAATCAAACCGACCAGCAAGCCAACGGCCAACGACACAATATACATTTTCATGATTTAGCATAGCTCCAGTAAGTAAATCGTACATGTAGTTTAGAGAGTACGCGGCATTCCGGCATCACCGGTAATGATCGTGCATCCCCCTCCCATTTGGGGGATCACGGCTAGCACATAGATAGGTGCTAGAATGGCAAGATGACGACCGCACGCGCACAACAGCTCTTGCAGGCCGCAGCATTGTGCGGCCTGTTATGGTGCGCGCAAGCGCTGGCGCAGCAGCCCGCAGCGCGGCCGCACCAGCAATACACTCACACGGCATGGAGCGCGCTCGATAACGCGCCAGTCGATATCCTCAACATCACACAAACCAGCGACGGCTGGTTATGGCTGGCCGCCGGCACCGGCTTGTATCGCTTCGACGGCCGCCGCTACGAACGCACCGACAGCGGGAAGGCCATGCCCTGCTCTCGTCCAATGTCCGCACCCTGTATGCACCGCCGGAAGGCGGCTTGTGGGTCGGCTATCGCATGGGCGGCGGCATCAGCTACTTCCACAACAACCAGGCGCGCCACTACACCGCCGGGCAAGGCCTGCCTTCCGGCGCTATCACCAGCATCGCGCGCGCACCAGACGGCGTGCTGTGGGTCGCCGCGCGCGACGGTCTGGCGCGGCTTGCGGGCGACCGCTTCATCACCGTTGGCGCGGAGTCCGGGCTGCCGCTGCGGCGCGCGCGGCATGTGCTGTTCGATCGCAGCGGCAGGCAGTGGGTGGCCATGCAAGGTGGGGTTTATAGCCGCGCCGACCAGCATGCGCCGTTCCGTCCCGCCTGGCCGAGCGGTGACTTTAAAAATATTTCGCTGGCGCCCGACGGCACTGTGTGGGCTTCGGATGCGGACAGCTACTTCCGTATGCAGCCCGATGCGCCGGCAGGCGGCGCCGCCGCGCGCCCGGCCTTCGCCGGCAGCGATATGCACTACGACCGCGATGGCAATATGTGGCTGTTCCGCTCCGGCGGGCTGGAACGGCGCAATGCCGGCGGCAGCGCAGGACAACAGCAGGATCTGAGCGGCGGCCTGCCGCAAAGTTTTTTCCAGGACCGCGAAGGTAATGTGTGGATCGGCAGTTCTGCGGGCCTGAACCGCTTCCGCCGCAATCGCCTGCTAACGCTACCTTTGCAAACCTTGTTCAATCATCCTGCGATTGCACCGGCAAGCGGCGGCGGCGTGTGGGCCGGCGACCGCGCCGGCGCGCTGCACGCACTGGGAACAGAGGGAGAGCGGCGCAGCGTACTGTCCGGGCGCATCTCGGCGCTGTACCGCGATCCCGACGGCGTACTCTGGGCCGGCAACGACGAAGAAGTGTGGAGCGCCAATGCGGGACGCGTGGAGCGCTATTCGCTGCCAGCGGAAGCGCGCAGCTACGAAGTGCAGGCCATGAGCCGCGCAGCCGGCGGTGGCCTGTGGGTGTCGGTGGTGCGCGAAGGCTTGTATTTGCTGAAGGACGGCCATTGGCAGCACCAGCCCCCGCCGCCGGTGACCATGCCCGGTATGGGCGACCAGTTCCCTACCAGCCTCGCGGACGGCGGCAACGGCGTGTTATGGGCCGCCTACATTCGCAACCAGATTGTGCGCATTGCGGACGGCAAGACGGATAGCTATGGTGTCGAGCAAGGCGTCGATATAGGCAATGTGCTGTCCCTGTATCGCGACAAGGACTACCTGTGGGCTGGCGGGGAACGCGGCGTCGCCTGGTTCACCGGCGAGCGCTTTGTCTCACTGCACGGCCGCAATGGCGAGATGTTCCGCGGCGTGTCCGGCATCGCCCGTACCGCGCAAGGCGATCTATGGCTGTTCGGCACCGAAGGCTTGAGCCGCGTCAGCGCGCAGCAGGTGGCGCTGGCGCAGCGCCAGCAAGGCCACGAGGTCGAATACGAACGCTTTGACGCCCACGACGGCCTGCTGGGCGCAGCCTCGCAACTGCGTCCCATGCCATCGCTGGTATTGGGTGACGACGGCTTGCTGTGGATGGCGACCGCTAACCGCATCCATTGGATCGATCCCTCGCACATCACGCGCAACCCGGTGCCGCCGGCGGTGCAGGTGCAGCGGCTGGCGATCGGCGAGCGGCGCTACAGCCCCCTGCCCGGCCTGGTGCTGCCCAAGTCCACCAGCAGCCTGCGGCTTGACTACACGGCACTGAGCCTGGGCGTGCCGGAGCGCGTGCGCTTCCGCTATCGCCTCGACGGCGTAGACAACGACTGGCAAGATCCCGGCACGCGCCGCCAGGCCTTCTACACCAACCTCGATCCCGGCGACTACCGCTTCCGCGTGATGGCAGCCAATGAAGACGGCGTTTGGAACCCTGAGGAAGCGCAACTGGCGTTCAGCATTCCGCCAGCGTTTACCGAAACCGCCTGGTTCAAGCTCCTGTGCGCGCTGGCGCTTGGGCTGCTGCTATGGATCGCCTATCGCCTGCGCATGCAGCACGTAACACGCCAGCTACGCCGCCGGCTGGAAGACCGCGCCGATGAACGCGAACGTATCGCCCGCGCGCTGCACGACACCTTCCTGCAAAGCGTACAAGGCCTGATGCTGCGCGTGCAAACACTGATCAAGCGCCTGCCGCCCGGTAGCGAGGCCGCCCTGCTGGTGGAGAAAATTCTCAACCAGGCCGACGAGGTGCTGGCCGACGGCCGCAACCAGCTCAATGGCTTGCGCAGCGTGGCAGCGTGGCAGCACGAACTACCGCGCCTGTTCAGCGAACTGGGACAGCAGCTGCGCGAAGAGCACGCGGCCGACTTTGCGCTCATCGTCACCGGCCAGCTGACGGCATTGAGCGATGCGGCGGGCGAGCACCTCTACCACATCGGCCGCGAAGCGCTGTTCAACGCCTTCCGCCATGCCAACGCCTGCCGCATCGAACTGGAACTGGGCTACGCGCAGGACTACATCACACTACAGGTGCGCGATGATGGACGCGGTATTCCGGAGCCGGTGCTGGCATGCGGCGCACTGCCCGGCCATTGGGGCCTGATCGGCATGCGCGAACGCGCCTTGAAAATTGAAGCGACATTGGATTTGTGGTGCCCACCCGGCCACGGCACGGTGGTGGCAGTGCGCGCGCCAGCGGCCGCCGCGTACCAGCGCCGGCGCAGTGCGCTGCGCCGCTGGCTGATGCGGGAAGCGGCTTAACTACCGCGCTTAGCTACAACGCTTAGTTACAACGTTGTTCCGCAGGCATGCAGGTCGAGGATGCCGCGCTCGATCGCCAGCGTAACGGCGTGCGTGCGGTCGCTGGCATTCAGCTTGGCGAGGATGCTCTTCATGTGCACCTTCACCGTTTCTTCCGAAATCACCAGGTGCATGCCGATGCGCTTATTGCTCTGGCCTCCAGCCACCAGCTGCAGCACTTCCACTTCGCGCTTGCTTAGCGCTCCCTCGTGCCAATGCTCGGCGATGCCGCTGGCCACCGCCGCCGGGATGCTGCGCCGTCCTTCGTGCACGCAGCGGATGGTCGCCAGCAGCTCCTTGCGCAGCATGCTCTTTAACAGGTAGCCCGCAGCGCCGGCCGATATCGCGCGCTGCGCCAGCACGTCGCCTTCATAGGTGGTCAGCACCACGATGCGGGCGCCGGGAAATTCCTTGCGGATCGCGATGGTAGCGTCGATACCGTTCATCTCCGGCATCTGGATATCCATCAGCGTGACGTCCGGCCGCAAGCGGCGATACGCGTCCACCGCCTGCATGCCATTGGTGGCTTCTTCCACCAGCTGCATATCGTCTTCATCGGCGATCACACTGGCTATGCCCTCGCGGAACATCGGGTGGTCATCCACACTCAGGATGGTTATAGGTCGCGCATTCATACCCTAAGCATGACATAAACGCAAGCACTTGCCTATACCTCCATCTAGGTAGGAGCCACCTCCCGTATCGGGGCGTGGCAAAACGGGATGAAAACCTTATTCTTCTATTCATGCATGGATTCAGCTCCAGTTTCCCGCGCGGGAGTGCGGGTACGGGCCTCTTGACCTTGAGGATAGCCGTGAGCCTGCAGCTGCTCATAGAGAGCGGCTGCGGCGGGATCGCGCCCTGGTGGCTGGTGCTGCTGGAGCTGGCGGTGGTACTGGCGTTGGCGTTCGGCGTGCTGACACCAGTGGCGGCGCTGGCCAGCGCAGGCTTCCAGGTCACCTGCCTGCTGCACGCCGACTGGCCGCACGCGGCCTCGCTGATGACCGCCACCGTGACGGCGATCGCCCTGGTGCTGCTGGGCGCGGGCGCCTACTCGCTGGATGCGCGCCTGTTCGGACGTCGGCGGCTGGTGGTACCGCCGGATCCGGAACGACAGTGATTGTTTTTTTATTTTTAGGAGAGTGACATGCAAAATGAGCAAGTCAACGTCAACATCGCGCACGCAGATCCCATCGTCAGCGCCGGTCTGGCCGCGCTGCTGGGCGCGCACGGCGACATACGCATCATCACCGAGGGCATGGCCGATGTCGTCATCCTCGATCACCGCAACGGCATGGAGCACATGCGCCGTAGCGCCGCAGCGATGCATAGAGAGGCACAGCCGCGCGTACTGGTGGTAACCCAGCTGGAACGCGAATGGGAAGTCCGCACCGCCATGATGGCCGGCGTGCACGGCTACCTGCTGCAAAACGCCGACGCCGAGCAGTTGCTAACCGCCGTGCGCACCCTGAGCCGCGGCATGCGCTATCTGAGCCCTGAGCTGAGCCGCTGCGTGGCCGACAGCTTCACCCGCATCGGCCTGACCAACCGCGAAAGCGATGTGCTGCAGCTGCTGGCGCAAGGCCAGTGCAACAAGTCGATCGCGCGCGAGCTGGGAATCGGCGTCGGCACCGTCAAGACCCACGTCAAAGGCTTATTTGACAAGCTAGGCGCAACGGCACGCACCCACGCCGTGGTGCTGGCCACCCGGCGCGGACTGGTAGGAGATTCATATCTGAATCAGTCACATTAAGCACACATTGATGTAGAATCCGGGAATGCACGCCCAGACTATCAACCACAGCACCTCACATCGCCAGACGCGTTATCAACGCGTCATGATGTTCTTCGTGCTGCTGTTCCTGGCCTTGCAGCTGCTGGGCGCGAGTTCGCACACCCACGCCTACACCGACCACGAACCGGATTGCGCGGCATGCTCGGTGGTGCACCTGCCGACCGGCGGCGTGCCGCCTGCCACCCTGTCGATCGCCGCACTGGCACTGCCAAGCAGCCTGCCGGTGCTGGCGCCGCAAACTACTGCGCCGGTCGCCCAGACCAGCTACCTCACCCCGCCTTCCCACGCGCCGCCCGGCGTTGCTGTTTCTTCCATCTGAATTTTTTAATTCGCTGCGCGCCGATTAACGGCTTGCGCAGCTTCGCGTTCGTACATTCAAGGATTTAACATGCAACCCCGTATCCGTATCTTGCCGCTGCTGATCGCAGCCATTTTCTGCAACCACGCCTACGCCGAAGACGACGCGGTGATCCCGCAAGTCGAAGTCACCGCCGCCCACCTGAAAAATGCGCGCATTGATTTGTCGCCTAACGTCGGCACCACCATCTACAGCATCGACAAGCACATGATCGACCAGTTGGGCCAGGGCGACAACACGCCCTTCAACGAAGTGCTGCTGCGCCTTCCGGGCGTGAGCCAGGATTCGAAAGGCTCCGGCTCCATCCACGTGCGCGATGACCATGCCAACGTACAGTACCGCGTCAACGGCGTGCAGCTGCCGGAATCGATCAGCGGCTTTGGCCAGTCGATCGACACCCGCTTCGTATCGTCCACCGATTTCATTACCGGCGCGCTGCCGGCGCAATTCGGCCTGCGCACGTCCGGCATCGTCGACATCCAGACCAAGGAAGGCCAGCCGAATAACGGCGGTCGAATCGGCGTGCTGGTTGGCAGCCATGACCACGTGGAGCCGAGCGCGGAATTCTTCGGCACCCAGGGCGCGTTCAACTACTACCTGTCCGGTAGCTACCTCTCGAACAACCTCGGTATCGAAAACCCGCTGCCGACCACCAGCGCGCTGCACGACCAGACCAAGCAAACCAAATCGTTTGGCGCCCTGTCCTACTTCGTCGACGACAACACCCGTCTCGGCCTGATGTTCGGCACCTACAACGGCCGCTTCCAGATTCCGAATAATCCGAACCAGGAACCGGCGTACACCATCGCCAACACGCCTGATTCGGCGCAGCTGGACGAACGCCAGCGCGAAGTCAATCGCTTCCTGGTGCTGTCGCTGCAAAAGAGTATGGGCGACCTGAATTACCAGCTGTCGGCCTTCCACCAGTATTCGGAGCTGCACTACACGCCGGACGCGGTGGGCGACCTGGCCTACAACGGCGTCGCCTCCAACACGCTGCGCTCCAATTCGGCCAGCGGCACGCAATTCGACGCCAGCTACAAGCTGAATGCCACCCACACCCTGCGCGCCGGCCTGGCCTACACGCGGCAGACCACGCACAGCGACAACAGCGTCGGCGTGTTTGACCTGAACGACGACGGCACCCAGGCCAGCACCACGCCGCGCACCATCATCGACAACAGCAGCAAGACCGGCAAGCTGTCCAGCGTCTACCTGCAAGATGAATGGCATATCGGCGCGCCGCTGACCATCAACTACGGCGTGCGCTTCGATAAAGTGTCGGCCTTTGTCGATGAGCAGCAATGGAGCCCGCGTATCAACGTGGCCTACCAACTGGCCAAAGGCACGGCGCTGCATGCCGGCTACTCGCGCTACTTCACGCCACCGCCGCAGGAACTGGCGGCGCAGTCCAGCATCGACAAATACGCCGGCACGTCGAACGCGCCGGCAGTGGCGCAGTCGGACAACGTCAAGTCGGAGCGCACCCACTATTTCGACGTCGGCATGAGCCACCAGCTGAGCGACTCGCTGACCGTGACGGTGGACGCCTACTACAAGAAAATCCGCAACATGCTGGACGAAGGCCAGTTCGGCCAAGCCCTGATCCTGTCGCCGTTTAACTATGACCGCGGCTACGCCAAGGGCCTGGAGCTGTCCGGCGTCTACAGCCAGAAGTACTGGGGCGCTTTCCTCAACGTGACCACGCAGAAGGCCGAAGGCACCAACATCACCTCGGGTCAGTCGCTGTTTGGCCCGGACGAATTGGCCTACATCGCCAACCACTATATCCACGTGGACCACGACCAGACACTGACCGTGTCGGGCGGCGCGCACTACCACTGGGGCGACTCGCAGATCAGCAGCGATTTCCTGTACGGTAGCGGCTTGCGCATGACGCCAGACGGCGCGGCGCCGAACTCCGGCCACCTGCCGCACTACACCACCGTCAACTTCGCGCTGACGCACACCTGGAAAGCGACGCCGGTGGGCACAGTGGAAGGCCGCCTGGCGTTGATCAACGCTTTCGACAAGTCCTACCTGCTGCGCGACGGTTCGGGCGTGGGCGTGGGTGCGCCGCAGTATGGTGAACGCCGTTCGCTGTACGCCGGCATTTCAACCAGTTTTTAACCAGCTTTTAATTAGTTAAACATTAACGCTATAATCGGCCATCCCTGACAACGATGGCCGATATATGATCGCTCTGGCGCTGGCGTTTTACCTGGTCTTTATCCTGCCCGGCAGGCACTTGTGGCGCAGCGTCCGCCCGGACGACGCGCCCAAGCCTGCGCTCACACAACGCTACCTTCTCTCGATACGCGACATCGGCCTGACGCTGCTGGTACTGCTGGCCATCTGCTGGTGGAACGGCTACAGCGCGGCTGACATGGGCCTCGCAGCGCCAACCAGCGGCGCCCCGCTATGGTACCTGGTCGCCGCCGTCGTCGCCATGACCGCGCTACTCGCCGGCAGCGCGATCCAAAGTGCCCGCATGACGCCAGAAAAAGTAACGGAAGCGCTGGACAAGGGCCGCGACACCGGCATGCCAGCCGACGCCGATGAATTACGCCTGTTCGCCATTCTCGTCCTCTCCCTCGGCGCCGGCTGGGAACTGCTGTATCGCGGCTTCCTGCTGCTGGTGCTGACACCTTACATCGGCACCTGGGGCGCGGTGGCGGTGTCCGGCCTGACCTACGGTGCGGCGCACGGCTACAAGAACCCCAGGCAATTCACGCTCAGCGTCGTCTCGGCGCTGCTGTTCGCCGCCGGCTATGCGCTGAGCGGCAGTTTGTGGTGGCTGATGGTGATCCATATCGGCATGCCGCTGAGCGGCGCGGTCAGCATGATCCAGTTGCGCAGGCGCGAGCTTCAACTAGCTTCATCGGCCGACTAAAATCCGGCCTGATTGTGGGCGCCACGCGTCACACGGGCCGGTACTTCTTGAGTATTTGGCATGGTTGTAGGCATAATCGATGCGACCTAAACGATCGTGCCTTTCTTGTGAATCCTATCGTCTTCGCCATCCCCGTCTTCATGGCTTCCATCCTGCTGGAAGTCTGGATCGCACGCCGCCGCGGCCTCAAAGCCTACAATGCGGCAGACGCCCTCACCAGCCTGCACCTCGGTGTCCTGAGCCAGATCACCGGCTTGTTCGTCAAGCTGGCGGCGTTCGGCATCTACACCGCCATCTACGACCAGTGGCGCTTCGCCTCCCTGCCGATCAGCAGCGTGTGGGTCTGGGTCGGCGCGCTGGTGGCCTACGATTTCTTCTACTACTGGGCGCACCGCATGGGCCACGAGGTGGCGGTGCTGTGGGCCGCGCACGTGGTGCACCACTCGTCCGAGTTTTACAACCTGTCCACCGCCTTGCGCCAGACCTCCAGCGGCTGGATCTTCGGCTGGATCTTCTACCTGCCGATGGCGCTGGCCGGCGTGCCGCCGATCGTGATGGGTGGCGTGGCGCTGATCGATTTGCTGTACCAGTACTGGGTCCATACCGAAATGGTGGGCCGCCTGGGATGGGCCGACCGCGTGTTCGTCACGCCGTCCAACCACCGCGTACACCACGGCCAGAACGACTACTGCATCGACCGTAATTACGGCGGCATCCTGATCCTGTGGGACCGTCTGTTCGGCACCTTTGCCGATGAACGCGACGACGAAAAAATCATCTACGGCGTGCGCTCGCCGCTGCGCAGCCTCAATCCGCTGTGGGCCAACCTGCACTACTACGTTGATCTGTGGCGCTCCACCGGCGAAGCGCAGGGACTGCGCAAGAAGCTGCAAGTCTGGCTGGCGCCACCGGGCGCGTGGACCGGCGAACCGCTGGCCCATTTCGATGGCATCCAGTTTGAACACTATCGCCCGGCCACGCCGGCGCCAGCCGCGCCTTACGCGATAATGCAATTCGCGCTGCTGGCACCGTGCGTGATGCATTTGATCGCGACTGCCACCGAGCAGCCGCGGCCCTCCCTGGTGCTGTACGCGCTGGTGCTGGCCGCCAGCACGCTGTCGATCGGCGCTTTGCTGGAAGGCCGACGCCTGGGCGCGCGCATCGAACAGGCGCGCGGCGCGGCACTGGGCCTGGCCTTCGCGCTGTTGCCGGACTGGTTTGGATACGAAGCACCGTTGCTGTTGCGTGCAACGGTGCTGGCGCTGACGCTGGGCGCCGCAGTATGGTTGGACAAAAACATAAAAGCACATCAATGGGAGACAACATGAAAACGCATCGCACCGTCATTGCCGCCAGCCTGGCTGCAGCCTTCTTCGTTCCGCCGGCATGGGCCGCCGACGATATCCAGTCAGTCGTGGTCACCGCCCAGTCGCGCAAGCAGTTGGTGCAGGACGTGCCGATGACCATGCAAGTGGTGACCGCCAAGGACATCGCCTCGATCGGCGCCAAGGACCTGGCAGACCTGAACGGCTACATCCCCGGCCTGACGGTGGACGCCACCGAACCTACCCAGCCATCGTTCGGCATTCGCGGCGTGAACGCGGGCGACTTCGGCATCGCCACCGATTCGCCGGTCGGCATTTACGTCGACGGCGTCTACACCGGCAAGACCGGCGGTGCGCTGATGAACTTCATCGATGTGCAGCGCATTGAGGTAGTCAAGGGCCCGCAAGGCACGCTTTTCGGCCGTAACAGCGCAGCCGGCGCCATCTCCATCGCCACCAATGAACCGGGCAAAGAGCTCGACGCCAATGCCCACGTCAAACTGGGCAAATTCGGCCGCGCCAATGCAGATGTGATGCTTAACTTCCCGATTACCGACACCCTGGCTACGCGTCTGGTGGTGGTGCGTTCGGGCAGCGAGGGCTGGGTCGATAACACCTACACCGGCAAGAAGTCGGGCGGCGACAAGGATTGGGCTACCCGCCTGTCCGTGCGCAAGGACTTCGACGCCGCCAAACTGGTATTCGCGTGGGAACACGAGAACATGGAGCAGTACGGCCGTCCGGCCTTTGGCGTGATCAAGAATCCGGCGCTGCCGCTGGGCGGTTATCGCGGCGTGTACGACGCGGCCTACACTGCCAACTTCGTCAATCCGTTCGATGCGCCGCTGGCCAACGACGAACCGGGCACCGAAGGCCGCATGTTCGATGGCACCACCCTGCGCTTTGAAGCGCCGCTGGCCGGCATGACCTTCAACTCCACCACCGCGTATCGCCGCTTCCAGACCCACAACCTGACTGACAACGACGGCGGCGCGCGCGCCGACCTGCACCTGACCACGCAGGACGCCAAGCACGCCCGCAGCTTCCAGCAGGAGTTCAAGCTGTCAGGTAAAACCGATCAACTAGACTGGATCGCGGGCCTGAGCTTCTACCACAACAACGAGCACCAGGACGCCGGCGCCTACATCACCACCGGCACCATCGACACCCTGAGCCAGTTCGCCGGCGGCGATCCTAATTTTGCCATGCTGTTTGGCGGTCTGGCAGCAGCGGGTCTGCCGGGCATCAGCCCGAACACCCAATACACCTGGGATGAAACTCACTACAGCGATGTGCGCACCAAATCGGCATCGATCTACGGCGACACCATCTGGCACCTGACGCCAACCACCAACGCCACCGTCGGCCTGCGCTACACCCGCGACGACAAGAGCATGCGCTGGTATGTACCGGGCCGTGTGTCACCACAGCTGGACGACTTCCTGAACCGCTTCGGTCCACTGGCCGGCGTGAATGCCGCCACCTTCCCGTCCAACGTGGTGTTCTCCACCGCAGCGCAACTGGCGTCGTCGCCGGTGTCGCGCGAGAAGAACTGGACCGACTGGAGCCCGCGCCTGGTGCTGGATCATAAACTGGACAAGAACACGCTGCTGTTCACATCCTTGTCGCGCGGCTACCAGGCCGGCGGCTTCAATATCTTCACGCCGCCGAATCCTGCCTCCGCCACCAATGCCGGCAAGGACCCGAGCTTTGAACCGGAGAAGATGACCAACTTCGAGGTGGGGACGAAAATGGTGCTGCCGGCACTGAACGCCACCGTCAATGCCTCGCTGTTTGCCTACAAGTTCAAGAACCTGCAGGACATCCAGTTGTACAGCGTCGGCACCATCCCGACCTACAACGTGATCTCCAGCGACCAGAAGGCGCATGGTCTTGACGTTGATGGCCGCATCCGCCTGTCACCGCGTGTGACGCTGTTCGGCGGTTTCGAATACATCGATCAGACCTACACCCGCTACCAGCGCCTGGACGCCAGTGGCAACGTCACGCTGGATCTCGGCGGACAGCCGGTCGGCACGCCGCGCCTGACCGCAATGGGCGGCGTCAACGTCAACTGGGAAATGGCTGATGGCCGCGCCAGCGTCAACTTCCAGGGCACCCACGCCACCGGTACCCGCTGCAACAGCGACAAGGCGGCGCTCAGCTGCCTGAGCACCGCCAAGCTGCAAACCGGTACCGCGAAGAGCAAGTTCGATCTGCGCGTCGGCTGGGATAGCCCGACCGCCCGTTATGGCGTGGCGGTCATCGTCAACAACGTGTTCGACCAGCGTTACATCGAATCGCTGGGCGGTCAAACGGAGCAATACGGCGCGCCGTATGCTTACCTCACGCCGCCGCGCGCGATCGGCGTGGAATTCAGGGCGAGCATGTAATGGCATCGAAACTCGTACTGGCTGCTGCGGCAGTAGTGGTGATTGCGGCAGGCGGTGCGGCGACTCTGGCGGCGGTGTTGGCAACTAAGCCGCCAGAGTTGTTGAAGGTTGGCGCCAACTACGGCGCCAAAATCGTATGCTCCAACGTGTTTATCGCCGGGCGCGATGCGCAGGCCGTGCTGGCCGACGATGTGCAAGCGCCCGGCCATCCTGTTCTCAAGCACCTCAACGTGAAGGTGGACATGGAGCGCAAGACTGTGCGCGCGCAGTTCCTCGGCTTTATCGGCGACGGTTTGGCGGTCTACCGACCCGGTACCGGCTGCGCAGTGGCGCCGGATGGTGACGTGGCGCAGGCGTCGCAACACCAATTCAACCCGATCAAAATCTGGGCGCCCTCGCCTAACGTGACCTGGCCTACCGGCTCGCAGGCCGAAGGCAATCCGGCGGTACAAACCTTGCTGGAGCAAGACGCATTGGCGGGGCCGGGCATGCGCGGCATCGCGGTAATCCATCGTGGCCGCCTGATCGCGCAGCGCTACGGTGCAGGCTTCAACGCCGCCACGCCGCTGCTGGGATGGTCGATGACCAAGACCGTCACCGCAGCGCTGGTCGGCATGCAGGTCGCGGACGGCAAGCTGTCCTTGCAGCAGAGCGGCTTCTGGCCCGATGCGGCCGATCCGCGCGCGCAGATCACGTTGGCGCAGCTGATGGCCATGAGCAGCGGCTTACGCTACAACGAAGGCTATGGCGACGTCTCCGACGTCACCCGCATGCTGTACCTTGAACCGGACATGGCGTCCTTCACGGCGGCGCAACCGCTGGAGCAGGCGCCGGGCAGCAAGTGGAATTATTCGAGCGGCACCACGGTGCTGATTTCGCGCATCTGGCAGCGCGCTGCGGGCGGCGGCAAGGACTCGCTGTCGCTGCCGCATAACCAGCTATTCGCACCACTGGGCATGAGCAGCGCAATGATCGAAGCCGATGCGCGCGGCAACCTGGTTGGCTCCAGTTATATGTACGCCACCACGCAAGACTGGGCACGCTTTGGCCAGTTCCTGCTGCAGGACGGCGTGTGGCAAGGCAAGCGCATTTTGCCGGCCGGCTTTGTGGAAGGCATGCAGCAAGTGGCGCCAGCCTCCGGCGGCCAGTATGGACAAGGGCAGTTGTGGCGTTGGGGCCCGTCCGGCGATACGCCGGACGGCCAGAATCCCGATACGCGCTTCCAGCTGCCGGCCGACACCTATTGGATGGAAGGCCACGACGGCCAGAGTATCGCCATCGTGCCGTCGCAGCAGCTGGTGGTGGTTCGGCTAGGCCTGACGCCGCATCGGCTGCTGTACCAACCGCAAGCCCTGCTGGCGGCCGTGGTGAAAGCAGTGCAACCATGACGGCCACGGTGCCATACGGCCTGCTACGCCATCAAGGCGCGATGCTGCTGACCGGCGCGCGCGTGGTCGGCCACACGCTGCTTAATGCGCTGGCGCCATCCTCCCGGCCGCGCACCGCGCCAGACAGCGGCGCAACCGCGCGCAGCGCCCCGGTCACGCGCGTGATCGCCGCGCCGCCGCAGGAACTGGTGGAACAATACATCACCTGGGCCGGCGCTGCGCGCTGCTACGACGGCCTGCTGCCGCCACACATGGTGTCGCAATGGAGCTTGCCGCTGGTGGGCGAACTGCTGCTGCGCATGCCGTACCGCCTGACCAGCGTGATCAACCAGGGAGTCGGCCTGCGCGTGCACGGACCGCTGCCGCGTAATATACCGCTGCATTTACGCGCCACCGTCGAATCGATCGAACAAACGCCGGGCCGTATCAAGGTGGTGGTGGCCGTCACCACCGGCACCGCGCAGGAACCGTCGCTGGTGGAGGCGCGGCTGCATATGAGCTTCCTGCAACCCGGCCCGCGCGCGCCGAAAGCAGCGCAGGATCGCGGCCCTGAGCCAGACTGGGTCACCGCCGGCTTGTGGCACGCCGACGCGCGCGATGGCCTTCGCTTCGCTCTACTGACTGGCGACTTCAATCCTATCCACTGGTGCGGTCCCTTGGCGCGGCGCTCGGTGTTCCGCAGCATGGTGCTGCACGGCTTTGGCAGTTTTGTGCGCAGCTATGAAGTGCTGGCGCAGCAAGGCGTGCGCTTCGGCGAGATCGATGTCCGCTTCGTCAAGCCGGTGGCCTTGCCCTGCACTGCGCTGTCGGTGCAAGTGGCGCCGGAACAAGCAGCCGACGCCGAGGGCTGGCGCGCGCTGCGCCTGGCCGGCAGCGGCGATGCGGTACACTTGGCGGGCCGGCTGCGATAAACCTTACCTGGAGCGCGCGATGACGATATTGGTACTGGGCCTGATCATTTTCCTCGGACTGCACTCGGTCCGCATCGTCGCCGAAGACTGGCGCACTGCCACCCGCGCACGCATAGGCGAAAATGCATGGAAAGGCGCGTACTCGGTCATATCGCTGATCGGCTTCGGGTTGATTATCTGGGGCTACAGCATGGCGCGCCAAGCGCCGCTGGTGGTGTGGTCGCCGCCTCCGTTCACGCGCCACGCCGCTGCGGCGCTGGCAACCATCGCTTTCATTTTCATCGCAGCGGCTTATGTGCCGCGCAACCGCATCAAGGCCAAGCTGCATCACCCGATGACGCTGGGCGTGAAGACATGGGCGGCAGCGCACCTGATCGCCAACGGCACGCTGCACGACATCCTGCTGTTCGGCGCTTTCCTCGTGTGGTCGGTGCTGCTGTTCCGCGCCTCGCGCCGCCGCGACCGCGCTGTGGGCACGGTCTACCCGGCCGGTACCACCGGCGCTACTGTGCTAACCATCGTGGCTGGCGTCATCACAGCCCACATCTTCGCCACGTGGCTACACGCGCCGCTGATCGGCGTGCGGCCCTACTAACGGCACTTGCCACGCGCAGCGGCGGCGACTATCCACGGTAGCGAAAGGAGTCCGCCCACGGCGATTGGTCCGATATACGCGGGCTGCAACTTGAGCGCATCGCCGTGTAAGCAGTCCGGCACCTTGGCGTCGTCGAAAGCAGCGCTCATGCGCTCTTCCATGCTCACGGTGCCGGCGCGCAGCACGCCGGCCTGCTGGTTGGCTGCAGGCGGCGGATGCGGCTCCTCGGCGATGGTTTCGCGTACCGCTTTCTTGATTATTTCATCGGTAAGCACCGGCGTTGCCGATGGCGACTTGGCGCTCAGGTCGAGCGCAGGGATGGGCGCAGGCTCCGCTTGCTGCGCGTCCGCTGGCAGCACATACGCAAGCAGCGAGACGACAACAGCGGTGACGACATGCTTCATACAGTCTCCTGCTCCGCCACCCTCACCGCATTGCGGCCGCCTTGTTTGGCCGCGTACAGCATCTTGTCGGCCTGCGCCAGCCAGTCTGCCGGCGTACGCTCTTTGTCCATATGGGTCACGCCGATGGAGATGGTGATCGGGTGCCCTTCCAGCAGCGTCGATGCCGCCACCGCTGCGCGCAAGCCTTCCGCCAGCCGCGCCGCCGCGCTCAGGCCCGCGCCGCTGGCAAGAATCGCAAACTCTTCGCCGCCGTAGCGGAACAAGCGGTCCGACGACCGCGTATGCCGCCGCATCAGCTCCGCCAACCGGATTAGTACCTTGTCGCCGGCCGCATGGCCGTATTGGTCATTGACATCCTTGAAGTGGTCGAGGTCCAGCAGCAGCAAGCTGGATTCGAGGTGCGGCCGGCGCTCCTGCGCATGGTCGGCCAGCTTGCGCTCCAGCGCGCGGCGGTTGCCGATACCGGTCAGGAAATCCAGCTCCACCGCCGTATGCAACTCCTTGTTCTGCAAGCCGGTGCGATAGGCGAAGATGTAGGCGAACAGATTCACCAGGCCGATGGTGACCACCACCGTCATCAGGTTGACCACCTCCAGCCGCGTCACCAGAATACCGACCAGCCCCGCCAACGCGGCGCTGTTGATGGTCAGCGCCATCGCCGGCCGCAGCACAAAATAGGCGGCGATCATGGTCGGATAGACCCAGTACACCAGCGCCACGCCGCGCAAATACACGGTGACCAGCATGCCGGTCGAGTAGAAAATCGTCACCAGCAGGCTGGCCGCATGATAACGGCCGGTGCGCCACACATGCACGATCACCACCAGCATGCCGATCACCAGCGCCATATCGACGAAGGCCGAAGCCCAGCTGCCCTGCAGCATCCGGTACACGCCGAACGGCAGAATGCTCGGGATGCTGAGGGCGCACAGCAGCATCAGGATAACTTCCTCCTGTCGCCGCTGGCGCCCGCCCGACAGCCAGCGCCAGCGATCGGAGCTGGCTACTTCAGGCCTGTTCATCACCGTGCTCAGTGGGCAACTTGCGGCGCCGGTGCGTCGGCCGCAGGAGCCTCCGCCTTATGCTCGCCTGCGAGGAACATATACATGGCCGGCACCACGAACAACGTGAACAAAGTACCGATCGACAGGCCGGTGAAGATCACCAGGCCCATTGCATGGCGGCCCGCAGCACCGGCGCCGGACGCGATCACCAGCGGCACCACGCCAAACACCATCGCCGCAGTGGTCATCAGGATAGGACGCAGGCGGGTGGCCGCCGCTTCCTCGATGGCCTCGCGCTTGGACTTGCCGGCCGCGCGCAAATGATTCGCCACTTCCACGATCAAGATACCGTGCTTGGAGATGAGGCCCATCAGCGTCACCAGACCAACCTGCGTGTAGATGTTGATCGATGCGAAGCCGAGGAAGATAAATGTCATCGCGCCGAACAGCGCCATCGGCACCGAGAACAAAATCACGATCGGGTCGCGGAAGCTCTCAAACTGCGCCGCCAGCGCCAGGAACACGATGATCACGGCGAACAGCATGGTAACCAGGAAGCCGCCTGACTCTTTCGAGTACTGGCGCGACTCGCCCGAGAAGTCGGCCGTGTAGCCCGATGGCGCCACTTCCTTCAAGGCGTCGCGCAGGTACTGCTGGATTTCGCCCTGCGATGCACCGGTCACGCCGGAGATGGTGGCGGAATTCAGCTGCTGGAAGCGATTGATCGATTCTGGCTGCACGCTGTACTTGATGCTGGCCACGGTGCTGGCCGGGATCATGCCGCCGCTCGGCGTCTTGATGTAGAAATCCAGCACATCGTCAGGATTCAGGCGGTCCACCTGCTGCACTTGCGGAATCACCTTGTACGAACGACCGGCGATCGAGAAGTAGTTAACGTAGCCACCACCCAGCGCCGCCCCCATGGCGTTGCCGAAGTCTTGCTGCGTCAGGCCCAGCGTGGCCAGCTTGTCGCGGTCCACTTCCACCCGTGCTTGCGGCGTATCGATTTTCAGGTCGACGTCAACAAAGTAGAACTTGTTCTCCTTGCGTGCCTTGTCCAGCACCGCCTGCGCCACTGTGTTCAGGTTCTCGAACGGTTCGGTGGTGGTGATGACGAACTGCACCGGCAAGCCAGAGCTGCCCGGCAGCGCCGGAAACTGGAACGCCGCCACGCGGCCGCCGGCGATGCCGTTCCACTTGTGCTGCAGCTCCTGCTGGATTTCATGCGCCGAGCGGCTACGCTTGTCCCACGGTTTAAACAGCACGCCGCCGATACCGGAATTCACGGTCGGCACACCGGTGATCTGGAACATCTGCGCGTATTCTGGCAAGTCCTTGGCCACTTCGAACACCTGCTTGGCGTAAGCCTGCATCTGATCAGAGGTCGCGGTAGGCGCGCCCACCACTTGCGACAGCACGATGCCCTGGTCTTCTTCCGGCGCCAGCTCGGATTGCGACATCTTGAACTGCAAAATCAGCAGCGCAAACACGATCACGCCGAACACGATCAGCACCGGCCAGGTATTCAACAGCGAGTGCAGCAAGCGCAGATAGCCGTTGTGGACCTTGTCGAACACCTTGTCAATGGCCTTGACGAACTTACCCTCGTCCTGCGAATGGTCGAAGAAGTGGCCGCACATCATCGGCGACAACGTCAGCGCCACCACGCCGGACACCGCCACCGCACCGGCCAGCGTGAACGCAAATTCGGTGAACAGCGCGCCGGTCAGGCCGCCCTGGAAGCCGATCGGCACATACACTGCAATCAGCACCACCGTCATCGCCAGGATCGGGCTACCCAGTTCGCGCGCGGCGACAATGGCGGCGTCGAACGGCGTCATACCGGCCTTCATATGGCGGTCAACGTTTTCCACCACGATGATGGCGTCGTCTACCACCAGACCGATCGCCAGCACGATGGCCAGTAGCGTCAGCAGGTTGATGGAATAACCGAGCATCAGCATCACGAAGAAGGTACCGATCAGCGACAGCGGCATCGCCACCACCGGCACGATCACCGCGCGGAAGCTGCCCAGGAACAGATAGATAACCACCGTCACGATAATCAGTGCTTCCACAAGCGTTTTCACCACTTCATCAATCGAGGTGTTGATGAACTCCGTGGAGTCGTAGACGATTTCGCCAGTCAGGCCCGAAGGCAGCTGGTCGCGGATCGGCGGGAAGGCTTCGCGTACGCGCTTGGCCACATCAAGGATGTTGGCTTCGGGCGCCACCTTGATACCGATGAACACCGAGCGTACACCGCTAAAGGCGACGTTGAAGTCATAGTTTTCCGATCCCAGCGTGACGGTGGCGATATCCTCCAGCCGCACAATGGCGCCGCCGGCCTGCTTGACGGCCAGCTGCTTGAACTCTTCCACCGTGTGTAGATCGGTGCCGGCGGTCAGCGGCACGGTCACCATCTGGCCCTTGGTCGAGCCGAGGCCGGCGAGGTAGTTGTTGGACGCCAGCGCGGCACTGACTTCGCTCGCGGTGACGCTGTGCGCCGCCATCTTGTTCGCGTCCAGCCACGCGCGCAGCGCAAACTGGCGTGCGCCCAGCAGCTCAGCGGTCTGCACGCCCTGGATCGAATCCAGCTTGGGCTTGACCACGCGGTTCAGGAAGTCGGTCACGTTATTGGTGAGCAGCGTGTCGCTGTAGAAGCCCATGTACATGGCGTCCGTGGTCTGGCCGGTCTGCACCGTCAGCACCGGTTGCTGCGCCTGTTGCGGCAACTGGTTCTTGACCGAGTTGACTTGCGTGGTGATCTCGGTCAGCGCGCGGTTGGAGTCATAGTTCAAGCGCAGCGTGGCGGTGATGGTCGACACGCCGCTGTTGGACGACGACGACAGGTAGTCGATACCCTGCGCCTGCGCGATGGCTGATTCCAGCGGTTGGGTGATAAAGCCCGCCACCGTGGCAGCATCCGCGCCGTAGTAGGTAGTGGAGATGGTCACCACCGCATTCTGCGTCTTCGGATACTGGTTGATCGGAAGGCTGAACAGCGAGCGCAAACCCAGCACCACGATCAGTAAGCTGATCACGCTGGCGAGCACCGGCCGCTTGATGAAGATGTCGGTAAAGTTCATGGCGCGCTATCCTCAGTGTTCCTGCGGCGTCGGATTCGGATTATTGGCCGGCTGTACCTTGTTATCGATCACGGCCGGCGTGCCGTTCTTCAGTTTCAGCTGCCCGGTGGTGACCACGGTCTGGCCTTCTTTCAGGCCGGTAAGGACGGCCACCTGGTCGCCACGGGTCGAACCGGTGGTGACGAACACCTGCTGCGCGACCAGGTAAGGCTGGCCTTTTTCATCCTTGAGCGGATCTTTGGCGTCAGCCGCCGGCGGCGCCAGCACGAACACGGTGGAACCATACGGGTTGTAGGTAATGGCGGTCTGCGGCAAGGTCAGGTATTTTTTCAGGTCGCCCTGCTCCAGCGCCACATTGGCGAACATGCCCGGCAACAGCTGGCGCTTTGCATTCGGCACAGTGGCCTGCACTTGCACGTTACGGGTGGCGGCGTCCACTTTCGGGCTGATGGAAGTGACCTTGGCCGGGAACGCGACGCCGGGATAGGCGTCGGCGGTCAGGTTCAGTTTCTGGCCGATGGACAGGCTGGCCAATTGTTTTTGCGGCACGAAGAAATCGACATAAACAGTATCGATGGTTTGCAGCGTCACCAGCTTGTCGCCCGGGTTCAGGTACTGGCCCGGATTGATGGCGGTGATCCCCAGCTTGCCGGCGAACGGCGCGCGGATGGTCTTCTTGTCGACCGTGGCTTTTTGCTGTGCGACCAGCGCCTGCTTGCTCTTCAGGTCCGCTTCATCGCTGTCGACCTGCGCCTGGCTGATGGCTTGCGCCGCCAATTGCAGCTTGTCGCGTTTGAGGGTGGTGGCCGAGAGGTCGGCAGAGGCCTGCAGTGCGCGCAGTTGCGCCACATCGGAATCGGCATTCAGCTCAAACAGCACCTGCCCTGCCTTCACCTCGTCGCCCGACTTGAAGCGCACTTCGCGCACCAGGCCCGCGATCTCGGTGGTCACGTCGACGCCGCGCACCGGTGCCAGCGTGCCCACGGAACTGAGCTGTGGCTGCCATTCGGCGGTCTGCGTCTTGATCGCAGTGACCACCTGCGCGCCAGGTTTCGGTGCGCTGGCAATCAGTTTTTTAATCTGCATATACTTCCCGAACGCCAGCACTGCGATCAGTAAAAGTACGCCTCCAACCATGATGAGCATACGCTTGGTCATGAAGTTTTCTCCTGCCGTTTAATTATTGATTTTTACGATTCCACCAGCCGCCACCGAGCGCCTGGAACAAGGCCGCCGTGTCGGCGTAGCGTGCTGCCTGCGCCTGCACCAGGCTGATATGCGTCTGCTGGTAGCTGCGCTGTGCATCAAGCAGCACCAGGTAGCTGATGCCACCCAGTTTGTACTGCTGCTGCGTCAGCGCCAGCGTTTCGCGCGCCAGCGATTCCGCATCCGCCTGCGATTTCAGCGCCGCCGCATCGGCTTCCAGCGCACGCAGCGCGTCGGCCACGTTCTGGAACGCGCCCAGCACCGTGGCGCGATACTGCGCCGCCGCTGCGTCGTAGGCTGCTTCCGCCGCGCGGCGCTTGGCGCTCAAGGCGCCGCCGTTGAAGATCGGCTGCGCGATGCCGGCGGCGAGGTTCCACACATTGGTATCGGAGTCAAACAGCTTGCCGAAGGTAGTCGCCGACGAGCCGTAGCTGCCGCTCAGCGTAAACTGCGGGTACTGCGCCGCCGTTGCCACGCCCACTGCGGCACTGGCCTGGTGCAGCGCTTCCTCGCTGGCGCGGATGTCGGGCCGCTGGCGCACCAGCGCCGACGGCAGCGATACCGGCAGCTGCTCCGGCAAAGTCAGCGACTCCAGCGCAAACTGCGGCATGCCCGCCTCGCCCGGCAACTTGCCCGCCAGGACCGACAGCTGATGCTGCGCCGCCGCTAGCGACTTTTCCAGCGGCGCCACGGTGGCCGCCACCTGCGCCACCTGGTTGCGCTGGCTGAGCACCGTGGCGCGTGGTATCGCGCCGTATTCAAACTGCTTCTCGATCACGCCAAGTTGCTGGTTCAGCGCATCCAGCACTTCACGCGTGGCCTTCAATTGGGCCCGCAACGACGCTTCGCGGATCGCGGTGGTGACCACGTTAGCGCTCAGGGTCAGGTAAGTCGCCTCAACCTGGAAGCGCTGGTAATCAACCGCCGCCTGCGCGCCTTCCAGCGTACGGCGCGTGGCACCAAACACGTCCGGTGTGTAGGACACATTGACCGAGGCGTTATAAAGATTGAACACACCTGCCGCAGCGCCGGCAGTGGCCGTGCTGGTCTTCTGCCGGGTGGCGCCGAGCTGGCCGTTCACCGATGGATAGACCAGGCTGCCCGATTGGGCGTTATAGCTTTCCTGCGCCTGCCGCAGCGATGCTTCAGCCGCCGCCATACTGGGATTTTGCGCCAGCGCGTTGCGGATCAGCTGATCCAGTTCCGGCGAGCGGAACAGCGTCCACCACTGGGCCGGAATCTCCTGCCCAAAAGCAAACTGCTGCGCCGCGCCGCCAAGGCCGGGCGCCGATGCTGTGGTTGAAGGAAGCGGCGTTGGTGTGTAGCTGTCGTTGGCGGCCGCCGGCGCCGCAGGAGTATTGAAATTGGGTCCAAGCGCGCAGCCGCTCAGCCCTGCGGCAAGTAGCGCCGCCGTGAAGATCCGTTTGTCCACTACAGTCTCCCCTCCACCGTGTTACTGATTAATATACATTATTTAACATGTTCGCATTTTTTCTGACTCAAGTGTAGGTTTATTGCCGTGCGGCGACAAAAAAAACGGGCTTTGCCATCGCTGGCAAAGCCCGTTTTCGGGATCAGGTAGTTATCAGGCGGGTACCGGAGCGGCCGCAGCGCCATAAGCGGTGTTGACTTCGGTCAGCGAGAAGGCGTTCGGGCCATTGGTCTGGGCATCGACCGCATCGGCATGGGCCAGGCTGCGGTAGGTCAGCGGTGCTTCGTAGCGGATGCGCTCTTCTTCACTGACCTTGCCATCGTGATTGGTGTCGGCAGCCATTTCGCTATCCGGTGGCGGCACGCCCAGGATGCCATCCTTGCCTACGCCTGGCAGCGGCTCAGGCGACAGCTGGTTGTTGACGGCGTCCGCGCCTTTGGCGGCATCAGCTTCCGCGCCGAAGCGGGCCTGGAAGATCTGGGTCTCAGGACGTTCGGTCAGCTTTTTCAAGCCCTCGTCGAACTGCTGCAGCGCGGTTTTCAGCGACTCGTCTTCCGACACGGCCTTGACCAGCGCATGAGCCTGGTCGCCAGTGTTGGTGCTCGAGCTGGTGTCGATTTGCAGCGGGCTGGTGAAGCCGGGCAGCGACAGGTAAGCAGCCACCGAGGCGCTCAGGTCCGCGTTAGTGCTTTTATCCGTTTCGGCGACGTTGACAGGCGCAAGCGCCTTGTCAGCAACCAAAGCTGCGGAAAGGGTAGCACCACCAATGTTGTTCACCATAATCATAGTCGACTCCTGCAAGAAGATTCCTCACCCCTGAATTCTATCAGCGTTTTGGCAAGAGTTACCATTTGACGCGTGTTTCTCCTGCAAAAAAGTCTTCTTTTCTTGAAAAAAAATTTCCATACAACACTATGACTATTACCAAATTCAATTGCTTTTTTGTTTTGATAGTTTTACATGTGTTTCGTTGCAAGATTGGTCAGACCACCGTAGAATTGGTCAACCAGTAACATCCCACCGCATCACAGATTTTTGACCACCCGCGAGCCCGGCCCTCCCCTGGCCTTCCTCTCGGTGGCACGGCATACGCGAGGTGTGCCGACCGGCGACCGGCATAGACCGGCGTTGTTGAACTCAAACTATCTGGAGACAAAATGCACCTCACCTTACGTAAAGCCGCAGCTGCGGCCTGCCTGCTGTTTGCCGCCGCCGGCGCCGCGCAAGCGGCCGCCCCGTTGGACCATGCTGTCATCAGTGCCAGCTACAGTGCTGCCGGCATGCTCAGCATCGGTGACGACTACGCCGGTAGTCCGGTCAGCGGGCTCGATCCGCTCAATACCAGCGTTGAATTCATTAGCGCCGACTTTTTGTTCGGCTTCGATTTTGCGCCGGACGGCCAGCTCACCATCTATAACAACGGCGCCATTCCAGCCGGCTCCTACGTTGCCAGCTTCGATTTCGGCGGCTCGCTGGGCGCAGCCATCAACGGATTTAGCGTGACCGATGCCGGTGTCACCGGCGGCGTGCCGGTGCTCAGCGTGGTCGACGGCCACACCATCCGCATCGACTTGAGCGCGGTGGAGTGGAACGGCGACTACAACCCGCTGCGAACCGCCATCACGCTGCAGGCAGCGCAGGTGCCGGAACCGGCTGCCGCATGGATGCTGGCCGCCGGCCTGCTTGGACTCGCAACACAGACGCGCCGCCGCAGCTAAAACACCCACAATTCAAGGAGCATTAGATGAAACTATCTCGTTTCAGGGCCGCGCTTTGCCTGTTGGGTATGAGCGCCGCACTGCACGCAGCCACCATCGACCCGGCGCTGCAAACCGCACCGGCCGACGGCTTCGGTGCCGACACCACCGGTGGATCGGCTGCGCTTAGCTCGCAGATCTACAGCGTGAGCACGCGCCCGCAACTGCTGGCGGCGATCCAGCGCGGCGGCCTCAATCCCAAGATCATCAAGTTAAGCGGCACCATCGACATGACCGAAGGCGTACCGTATGCGAACACTGGCGACCAGGCCATTCGCGGCCTGATACGCCTGCCCAGCAATACCACGCTGATAGGCGCGGACGGCAATGCGGGCATCGTTAATGGGCATATCGTGGTGTCCAACGTTTCGCAAATCATCATCCGTAACCTGAAGATCGTGAACCCGTGCGATGTCGGGCCGATCTGGGATCCGACCGATGGCGCGCTCGGCAACTGGAATTCGGCCTACGACGGCATCGGCGTCTCGGGCTCGGACCACGTGTGGGTGGACCACGTCAGCTTCACCGACGGCGCCAAGACCGACGACCTGCTGCCGATCGAGAACGGTCAGGTCAAGCAATGCCACGACGGCGCGCTGGATATCACCAACGCTTCGGACTATGTGACGGTGTCGTACAACGTCTTCGGCCAGCACCGCAAAAATAACCTGATCGGTTCCAGCGATACGGCGATGGCAGACAACGGCAAGCTGCATGTCACCTTCAGTAATAATGTGTTCCGCGATATCGTCAGCCGTGCGCCGCGCGTGCGCTATGGGCAGGTCCACCTGTTCAACAACTACTTCGTGGGCAGCAAATCGCATCCGGCCTACCCGTACGAATACAGCGTGGGCGTGGGCCAGCAGGCGCAGATCCTGTCCAACAATAACGTGTTCGAAATCGCCGGCGTGTCGCGCTGCGACGAGGTGGTGACGCCGATCGGCGGCACCGTGCCGGGCGCGTTCAAGGATGCAGGATCGGCGCTGAACGGCGCCACGCTGGCCGGTTGCTCGACGCCGAGTAGCGTGGCCTACAGCGTGCCGTATGCTTACAGTGCACGTCCCGTGGCGCTGGTGAAGGCCAATGCCGTCGCGCAGGCCGGCGTCGGCAAGCTCAGTTCCACCATCAGCGGCAGCGGCAATGTCACGCCCGATGCGACCATCACCCTCACCTGCCCCGCCACCGGCTTGTACTTCTGCGACGACTTCCAGAACAGCAGCATGGCCAACTGGAACCTGCTGCCGGTGGCCGGCCCGAACGGCAGCTTTAGCGTGAAAGCCGAAAGCGTGGGCGCGTCGAACATCGTGATGCAGTACACGGCCGCCACCACCGGAGGCGTGCTGGCCACGCTCAAGCCTACGGCGATGAGCAGCGTACCGTCCGGCGATTACTTCGTCGAAGCGCGCATCAAGCCTATGACCAACAGCACCACCAGCAACAAGCTGCTTTACCTGCTGACGCGCTACAAGGACGCCAGCAACTGGTATGGCGCGGGCCTGAACGTGCAAGCCGCCACCACCAGCACGCAGGTCGAAATCGCCAAGATGCTGGCAGGGACGCTGACGCGGCCCAAGCAGGTGAAGAAAGCTATCCAGCTGGATGCGCAGTTCTACACCGTACGCTTTGAGATGAAGGGGACCACGCTGACCGTGTACCTGGATGGCGAATCACTGGGCTCCATCACCGACGCCAGCTTCGCGGAGCGCGGCATGGTAGGCCTGTACACCACCAACAAATCGTTCCAGATCGATGATGTGCGCATCGGCGATCCGTCGCTGAAACCTTCGCAGCTGACGCTCAATCCTTCTTCTCTGAGCTACGCGGCGGAAGTGGGCGATACGCCGCTGGCAGTGAGCGTGACCGCCATCAAACCGAATGGCACGCTGGATAGCTTCACCGCTTCGTCCAGCAATCCTGCAGTGGCGGCGGTCGGCGTGAACGGCACGGTGCTGAGCGTAACGCCGGTGGGCGCTGGTACGGCCACCATCACCGTCACCAGTGATTCCGATCCGACCTTGATGCGCACCATCGCGGTCACTATCAGCCCGCAGTTCATCCAGCCGACGCAGGCCTATGCCTTATCCGGCGCCGCCCTGCCGGCCGCGCATGCGGACGCAGTCAATATCGACGCCTCGCTCAAGCTGACTTTCGATGGCCCGCCAACCTTGGGTAGCGGCGGCAGCATCCGCATCTTCCGCAAGACCGATAACGCACTGGTGGACGTGATCCGCCTGTCCGGCGAAAGCGATATTCTCGGCTACGCTGGGCAAGCCAATGTACGCAAGGTCAACACCACGCCGGTCAGCATCAGCGGCAACACCGTCACCATCAAGCCGCACGCCAATAAACTGGCGTACGGCGTTGAATACTACGTGGCGATTTCCAACGGCGTGTTCACCGGCGCATCGCTGGGTGGTGTGCCATTCGTCGGCATCGGTGCGCTGGGCGACTGGTCCTTCACCACGCGTGGCAGCGCACCTGCATCAGCGGCCAGCCTCACCGTGGGCGATGCTGCCGATACCGACTTCACTACCGTACAAGGCGCGCTGAATTTCGCCATGCAGACGCTGGGCGCTTCAGATCCGGTCACCATCCACGTTCACAATGGCGTGTACAACGAGCTGCTCTACCTGCGCGGCAAGGATAATGTCACGCTGGTCGGCGAAAGCCGCGACGGCGCCATCATCCAGTACGCCAACTACGACACGTTAAATACCGGCTCCGGCGCCAGCCAGGCCAGCGTCGATGGGGCAGCTGCCGGTGGACGTGCGGTAATGCTGGTGGAGTCGTCCGACATGCTGGTGCTGGACACCATCACCTTGAAGAATACGACTTTGCGCTCCGCATCCATTTCAGCGCAAGCCGAAACGCTGTACTTCAACAACGACAGCGGACGCCTGGTCGCAAAAAACGCCAATTTCTACAGCGAGCAGGATACGCTCAACCTGAAAGGCTACGCGTGGTTCTGGCACTCGCTGGTCGCCGGCAATGTGGACTTCATCTGGGGCAGCAGCCGTGCCGCCCTGTTTGAGGAAAGCGAGATCCGCTCGGTGGGCGATACAAGCAACGCCAACAGCGGCGGCTACATCCTGCAGGCGCGCGCGGCCAACGCCAGCGACAAAGGCTACGTGTTCCTCAACAGCCGCCTGACGCACGGCCCCGGCCCCGGTCCATTGCACGGCGATGTGCCAAACGGCGCCACCTACCTGGCGCGCAGCGCGGGCAGCACCAGCTACTGGGACAACGTCGCCTTCATCAACACCAAGATGGATACGCATATCGCCATCGTAGGCTGGGCTGCGGCAGGCATGAACGGCCAGCCGGCGCCGAATCCTGCCGCCGCCACCGCAGCCAGCGGCTGGCGCGAATATGGCAGCACTACGCTGGCTGGCGATGCCATCAACCTGGCGGCGCGCGTCGGCGGCTTCCAGTTGAGCGCTAGCGACGTGGCGGCAGGTTTCGCCGATCGCGCCAAAGTGTTTGCGGCGTATGGCGGCGGCGCCGGCTGGAATCCAACGCCATAAGCTGCGTCATCGTTTCGTCACAAGAATGGGATAACATTGCATGTTATTCCATTCATTATCCCATTCAACCTGACGACGACCTATGACGAAAAAAATGTCCTTGCGCGCCATCGTACTGGCGGCATCCTGCCTCGCCCTGACCAGCTGCTACGCCGCACCGGCAGCCACCACCGCATCCACCCTGCCCAAGCTCGTCGTCGTGCTGGTGGTGGACGGCCTGCCGAACGAACAAGTGCAGCGCTACCGCGACCAGTTCGGCGAAGGCGGTTTGCGCCGCATGCTGGACCAGGGTGCGTCCTTCAGCAATGCGCACCAGGCGCATGGCGTGACCGTCACCGCCATCGGCCACAGCGCCGTGCTGACGGGTGCTTATCCTTATATGCACGGCATCATCGGCAATAACTGGATCGACCCAGTGACCAAGAAATCGGTCTACTGCACAGAAGACAGCAACTACACCTACATCGGTGAAGAGACCAAACCGTCCGACGGCACCTCGCCGGCCAAGCTGAAAGTCAACACCCTGGGCGATGAACTGCGCTATGCCACCGGCAGCCGCAGCAAGGTCGTTACCGTGTCAGGCAAGGACCGCGGCGCCATCCTGTTGGCGGGCAAAACCGGCACCGCCTATATGTATATGGACAAAACCGGCAACTTCGCCAGCAGCACCTATTACATGAAGCAGCATCCAGAATGGGCTACCAAGTATCTGGCGACCAAACCGCAAGACCGCTACTACGGCAAGACCTGGTCCGCCCTGCTGCCGGAAGCTGCCTACGCCGGCGACGCGCCGGAAGACCTGAATCTACCCAAAGCCGGCTCGCACAACCGCCTGCCATATAGCTACTACAGCGAAAGCGGCGAGATCGATTCCGGCTACTACGCCAGCCTGCGCGTCGGTCCGTATCTGGATCAACTGACGCTGGACTTCGCACGCGCAGCGGTAGAAGGCGAGAACCTGGGCAGCAATCCTGCCGGCGTGCCGGACCTGCTGGGCGTCAGCCTGTCGGCGCATGATTATGTGAACCATGCGTTTGGCCCGGAGAGCAAACTGTCGCACGACCACCTGCAGCGCCTCGATCGCATGCTGGCGGAGTTCTTCACCTATCTCGATAAACGCGTCGGCATGGATAACGTGCTGGTGGTGCTGACCGCCGATCACGGCTTCCCGAACACGCCGGAATTCGCGCAAACGCAGCATCTGGATGCGCAGCGTCTCGATGGCGACAAGCTGATGGCCGCGCTGGACAAGCACCTCGAAGGCAAATTTGGCGTCGCCAAGCTTGTACAAGCTTGGTCGCTGCCGAACATCCATCTGGACTACGCGCTGGCTGACCAAAACAAACTGAAACGCGAAGATGTGGAAACCGCAGCGGCCCGCTTCCTGTTAGCGCAGAACGGCATCGTCGACGCCTTCACGCGTACGCAGTTTGAAAGCGGCGCAGTACAAGGCACCCATATCAACACCCTGATGCGCCGCGCATGGAACCGCGAATCGTCGGGCGACCTGATGGTGATCACCAAGCCGTTCTGGTACTTCGGCACCGGCACCAGCGGCACTTCACACGGCTCGCCGTACGCCTACGACACCAACGTGCCGCTGATGATCATGGGTAAACGCTGGATCAAGGCGGGCGCCTACGGACAATACGCGGAAGTAGTCGACATCGCGCCTACCCTCGCCAATCTGCTGCACGTACGTCCTCCAGCCGGCGCCGAAGGCCGCGTGCTGACCGAGACCTTGCGCTAGCGATTCCCCGCTTAACTTCGAACTTAACTCAAGTTATTGAGATACTGGTTCAGATGGTCGAAGTTAAGC
The DNA here is from genome assembly GCF_009857445.1 of Duganella flavida. Taxonomy (GTDB): domain Bacteria; phylum Pseudomonadota; class Gammaproteobacteria; order Burkholderiales; family Burkholderiaceae_D; genus Rugamonas; species Rugamonas flavida. The sequence goes on along the minus strand of NZ_WWCN01000010.1, from coordinate 153,586 downwards.
GGCTTTGAAAAGTGCTGTGTGAAGCCCGCTGCCACGGCCTTGCGGGCCGAATCGCGGTCTGCAGATCCCGTCAACGCAATGATCGGAAGCGACTGCGCACCGGGAATTCTGCGAATCGCACTCACGGCGCTAAATCCGTCCATCCAAGGCATGCCAAGGTCCATGATGATGGCCTTCGGCATCGCCTCACGCACCCAGTCGCAGGCTTCATAGCCGTTATGGGCGGCAGCAGTTTCGTAACCCTGGCATGCCAATAAGGCCGACAAGGACTCCACGACGTCGACGTTATCGTCCACTACTAATACCTGCTGCGTGCTTGCCATGATATGCCTCACATTGTTTGAATTCGTGTAGCCATCCTAGCAATGTGTGGAACAGTGGTATGTTCGCTACCGTACCTTCCTGACGTACGACAAGGCTGCTGTATCTTCAGATGCTAGCCGCGTACGGCCGCTTCGATTTTGGCGATGTCGATTTTGCGCATTTCCATCATGGCGCGGAAGGCGCGTTGGGCGACGTCACCGCCTTGGGACATCGCATCGGTCAGCGCGCGCGGCGTGATTTGCCATGACAGGCCCCACTTGTCCTTGCACCAGCCGCATGCGCTTTCCACTCCGCCGTTGCCGACGATGGCGTCCCAATAGCGATCGGTCTCGGCCTGGTCATCGGTGGCGATCTGGAAGGAGAATGCTTCGCTATGCTTGAAGATTGGGCCGCCGTTAAGGCCCATGCAGGAAATGCCGCACACAGTGAATTCCACCGTCAGCACCTGTCCTGCTTTCCCTCCCGGGAAATCGGACGGTGCGCGATGGACTGCGCCTACCGCACTGTCGGGAAACGTGCGGGCGTAAAAGTTCGCGGCTTCTTCCGCGTCCTGGTCGTACCACAGGCAAAGCGTGTTCTTGTTCTTCATCGTCCCTCTCCTCTGTTCGCCGCAACGGCAGCCAGAATGACTGCCGTTGCGGCGATTTTACAGCGTTGGGACTAGGCGCAGCACACTTCTTAGCTGACCATCAGCTTAGTCGATTTAAGGTTCACGCTATCCGGACCGGCGTGAATGGTGAAACTGCCCGGCTCCACCACGCGCTTCATCTCGGTGTTGTAGAACCACAGGTCCGACGGTTTGATATCAAAGCTCAGCGTGCGCTTCTCACCCGGCTGCAGCGTAACGCGCTTGAACGCCTTCAGCTCCAGCACCGGACGCGTGACCGAACTTACATCGTCGCGGATATAGATCTGCACCACTTCATCGCCCGTACGCTTGCCAGTGTTGGTCACATCCACTTCCACCTTGGTCGATTCGTTCACGCCGATGGTGGCCTTGGCCAGTCGCGGTTCGGAAATCGCAAACGTGGTGTAGCTCAAGCCGAAGCCAAATGGATACAGCGGCTTGGTCGAACCATCGATATAACCACGGCGCGCCGAAGGTTTGTGGTTATAGAAAATCGGCAGCTGGCCGACACTACGCGCAATCGACACCGGCAACTTGCCGCCCGGGTTGGCGCGGCCGAACAGCAGGTCGGCCGCAGCGTGGCCGGTTTCCTGACCCATGTACCAGCCTTCGATGATGGCGTCAGCCTTCTCGGCCAGCAGGTTGACCGACAGCGGACGGCCATTCAGCAGGAACACCACAGTCGGTTTTCCCAGTGCGAAGATGGCGCGCGCCAAATCATTCTGCTGGCCCATCAGGTCCAGCGAATCACGGTCACCGAGGTGATTATCGGCCCACGCCTCACGGCTGGTCTGCTCGTTATCGCCCAACACCATGATGATGGTGTCGGCCGACTTGGCCGCTTCCACCGCATCGGCGATCAGCTTTGCATTCACTTCCGGCGACACGAATTTGATTTCGTCCGAGCCCCACACGCGGCTCTCGGTAATGCGTACGCCTTCCGAGTACGACAGCGAGAAGCCCTGCGCCTTGGCCTCAGCTTCCAGGCCATCGTGAATCGACACCACATGACGCGGAATATCCGAGTAGCCGCCTATCGGCGTGTCCTTGGCGTGGGTGCCGATCAGCAGTAGTTTGCCGACCTTCTTGCCGTCCAGCGGCAGCAGGCCTTTGTCGTTCTTCAGCAGCACCGGCGTGCGCGTCGCGGCCACGCGGGCTAGCGCGACAGCGTCCGGCGCAGCGGTCAGGCCGTCAGCCGCATTGGCATCCACATACGGCTGCTCGAACAAGCCGGATTGGAATTTCATGGTCAGGATGCGACGCACCACGACGTCGATCTCTTTTTCGGAGATGCGCTTCTCCTTCACCAGCGCACCCAACTCCTTGTAGGCCAAACCGTCCGGCGTTTCCACATCCACGCCTGCCTTGATGGCGCGGTAGGCCGCTTCCTTCGGCGTCGCCGCCAGCTTGTGGCGCGTAATCAGTTCATTGATGCCGAAATAGTCCGACACCGTGATGCCTTTGAAGCCCCACTCTTCGCGCAGCACTTTGTGCAGTAGCCAGTGGTTGGCGTGCGACGGCACACCGCCAATCTCGTTATACGACGGCATAACGCAACCCACATTCGCTTCCTTGATCGCTTTTTCAAACGGCGGGAAGAACTCCTCGCGCAACGTGCGTTCGCTGACTTCCGCAGGGCCGATGTTGGTGCCGCTTTCCGGTTGGCCGTGGCCCGTCATGTGCTTCAGCGTGACGAACACTTTGTCCTTGGCCAGCTTGGGGCTGGTGCCGGCGAAACCAAGAATCGCCGCCTTGCCCATCTCGCCGCAGACATGCGGATCTTCACCGTAGGTTTCCTCGATACGTCCCCAGCGCGGTTCACGCGCCACGTCCACCACCGGCGCCAGCGCCAGGTTGGCGCCGCGTGCGCGCATCTCACGTGCGGCCACGCTGAAAATCCTGGTGGTCAAATCCGTATCGAACGACGACGCAATACCAATCGCCTGCGGGAAGCAGGTCGCATCCGGCGCCACGTAGCCATGCAGCGCTTCTTCGTGCATGAACAGCGGGATGCCGAGGCGGGTCTGTTCCACCGCCCATTTCTGGATGGCGTTGACGTAGGTAGCGGTTTCCAGCGCATTGCGGTTCTTCTGCGCACCGGTGTCGCCCGCGCCTGCGGCCTGTCCCAGCTGGCGGTCCGACGGACGGGCGATCATACCCAAACCGTTCGGATAAGCCTTCTGCGCCTTGGACGCCGAGAACTCGCCTTTGGCGTCCTGCATCTCGGTCTTCGCCTGCCAGGTGCACTGCATCTGTGCGATCTTTTCTTCCAGCGTCATGCGGCCCAGCAGGTCGTCGACGCGCTTTTCGAGCGGCAGCGACGCATTCTTGTACGGCGCTTGCGCGGTGGCGGCAAACGCCGGCAGCACGGTCATCCCGGCCAGGCCGGACACGGAAGTAAGGAACTGCCTACGGTGATTGGTCATGCGTTGTCTCCTCCTTGGATTTATTTTGTTTTATCGTTTGCCTGCACGGGTGCTGACGTCCACCCAGACAGCGAGCGTCAAAATCGCGCCCTTGACGATCATTTGCCAGTACGTGTCCACGTCCAGCATCGACATGCCGTTATCCAGCGACGCCATCACCAGCGCGCCGATCAGCGCACCGTGAACGGTGCCCGAACCGCCGCGCATCGAGGTGCCGCCGATGAAGCACGCCGCAATCGCATCCAGTTCGCCTGAAGTACCAGCCGATGGCGAACCTGCAGCCAAACGTGCGGTATTCACCAAGCCAGCCAATGCGCACATCAGGCCCATGATCCCGAAGATCCACAGCTTGATCGATTTGACGTTGATGCCGGACAGGCGGGTCGCCTCCATATTCGAACCGACCGAGTACACCCGGCGGCCAAACACGGTCTGCGTGGTGACGTAGCTGAATATACCCAGCAGCGCCAGGAGCAGCAGCACCGGCAGCGGAATGCCCTCATACGAATTGAAGGTGACCACGAAAGCCGCCAGTACCACGCCCAGGCCGGCCAGCTTGGCGGCGTCACGCCACACCGGCGCCACTTCCAGCGCGTGTGTTGCGCGGCTGCGGCGCTGCGCGAAGATCAGGTACACGGCCACCAGGAACAACAGGAAGCCCAGCGCAATGCCCAGCGTCGGCGACAGATAGGCCTGACCGATGTAGACCATATCGTCCGATACCGGTGCGATGGTGGTGCCACCGGTCACGCCCAGCACGATGCCGCGATAGGCCAGCATGCCACCCAGGCCAACGATGAACGATGGAATGCCTAGATACGCAGTCAGGTAACCGTTGAACAGGCCTATCGCCAGACCCACCACCAGTACCACAACCAGCGTGAGTGGCAGCGGCAAATGGTGCGTGACATCCAGCACCGCAGCCACGCCGCCCAGCAGGCCAAGCAGCGAACCAACCGACAAATCAATCTCACCGGCGATAATCACCAGCGACATGCCGCAAGCGACGATGCCGGTAATCGCCATCTGGCGCATCAGGTTCGACAGGTTACGAGGCGTGACGAAGCCACCCTCGGTGTGATAGCTAAAGAAAGCCCAGATCAATGCGACCGCAATCAGCAAGGCCAGCATCTTGTACTGCGTGAACAGCTGTTTCAAATTACTTTTCATGAGTAGTCCTAAAATCAGTGCGCTTGATCCAGCGCCGCAGCCAGCACGGTTTCCTGGCTCAGGTTATCGTTGACGAAATCGCCGCGCAGTTTGCCCTCGCCGATCACCAGCACGCGGTCCGAAATGCCCAGCACTTCGGCCAGTTCCGACGACACCATAATGATCGACATGCCCTGTTTCGCCAGATTGAAAATCAGCTGGTAGATCTCGAACTTGGCGCCGACGTCCACACCGCGCGTCGGTTCATCGAGAATCAGGATTTTCGGTTTGGTCAGCAGCATCTTGGACAGCACCGCCTTTTGCTGGTTACCGCCGGACAGGCCGGTAATCGGCAGGAACGGGCTGGAAGTTTTCAGCTTGACGCTCTTGATCTCCTGGCGGATGGTTGCCAGCTCGGCTTCCTGGTCGATGCGCGTGGCGCGTGCGAAATCCTTCAGCACCGCCAGCGTCATATTGTGACCCACGCCCAGGTCCGGCACAATGCCGTGATGCTTACGGTCTTCCGGCACCATCGCCAGGCCGTTGCGGATGGCCTTGACCGGCGTGCTGGTATCGAGCTTGACGCCGTTGAGATACACCTCCGCCTCGCTCGGTCCCGGATACGCGCCGAAGATGGCGGATACCAGCTCCGTGCGGCCCGCGCCAACCAGTCCTGCAATGCCCAGCACCTCGCCCTTGCGCAGCTTGAACGAGATATTGTCCACGCGCTTGCGCTCAGGATTATCGGCGTCGTAGCAGGTCACGTTACGGGCTTCGAAAACCACCTCGCCCGGCGTATGCTCGCGCTGTGGGTACAACTGCGTCATCTCGCGGCCCACCATTTGTGCGATGATGCGGTCGATATTCATCTCCGACATCGGCGTGGTGGCGATATGCTGGCCGTCGCGGATGGTCACGATGGTGTCGCAAATGTCCGCCACTTCATCCAGCTTGTGCGAGATGTAGACGCAGGTAACGCCCTTGGCTTTAAGCGAATGGATAATCGCCAACAGCACCTTGATCTCGGACGCGGTCAGCGAAGACGAAGGCTCGTCGAGAATCAGCAGGCGCGCATTTTTATTGAGCGCCTTGGCGATCTCGATCAGCTGCTGGTGGCCGCCGCCGTACTGCTTCACCGGCAGCACCACGTTCACATCGTTGATGTTCAGCTCTTTCAGCAGCTCCTCGGCGCGACGGTTCATGGCCGCGTAGTCCATGCGGCCGCCCGGCAGCGTGATCTCGTTACCGAGGAAGATGTTCTCCGCCACCGACAATTCAGGCACCAGCATCAGTTCCTGGTGAATGATGACGATGCCGGCCGCCTCGGTCTCACGGATCGACTGCGCCTGCAGCGGCTTGCCATCCCAGACAATCTCGCCGTCCCAGGTACCGTACGGGTACACGGCGGACAGCACTTTCATTAACGTCGACTTGCCGGCGCCGTTCTCGCCGCACAAACCAGCGCACTCGCCGGCTTTGAGCTTGATGTCGATGCCGTTCAAAGCGCGCACACCGCCAAACTCCTTGACGATGTTGCGCATTTCCAGAAGATATTCGGCCATGCTGATTCCTTAGTTGGCGCTCAGCTGGGCCTTGGTGTAAAAGCCGTCGTCAGACAGTACGTTGACATTCGCCTTGGTCAGCGCGATCGGCGCCAGCAGCAGCGTGCTGACGTTCTTCATGCCGTTCGGGTAGCTGGCATTGAAGGCCGGCGCTTCGTTGCGCACCAACTTCACCGACAGGCGCGCCGCTTCGGTAGCGATTATTTTGAGCGGTTTGTAGACGGTCATGGCCTGCGTTCCGGCGATCACGCGCTTGACGGCGGCGAGGTCGGCATCCTGGCCGGAGACCGGCACTTTTCCGGCCAGCTTTTGTGCAGCCAGCGCTTGAATCGCACCGCCGGCGGTGGCGTCGTTGGATGCGACCACGGCGTCGATCTTGTTGCCGTTGGCGGTCAGCGCGTTTTCCACGATGGACAGCGCTTCCGACGCACTCCAGTCCTTGGTCCACTGCTTGCCCACCACTTTGATGTCGCCCTTGTCGATCAGCGGTTGCAGCACTTTCAGCTGGCCTTCGCGCAGCACCTTGGCGTTGTTGTCGGTCGGCGCGCCGCCCAGCAGGTAGTAGTTACCCTTTGGCTTGATGGCCACCAGGCTGCTGGCTTGCAGCTCGCCGACCTTGGCGTTGTCGAAGGAGATGTAGGCGTCGATATCGGCGTTCAGGATCAGGCGGTCGTAGGACACCACTTTGATCTTGGCCTTCTTCGCTTCGCGCACGGCGTTGTTCAGCACCGTGGCGTTGTAGGGAACGATAACCAGCACGTCCACACCGCGCGAGATCAGGTTTTCGATCTGCGAGATCTGACGCTGTTCGCTAGCGTCAGCCGACTGCACAAACACCTTGGCGCCCAGCTTCTCCGCTTCTGCGGTGAAGTACTCACGGTCGCGCGCCCAGCGTTCCAGGCGCAGGTCGTCGATCGAGAAACCGATCTTCGGGTTCTTGGCGTCGGCCATGGCGCTGCCGCCGGCCAGTGCCATCATGGCGCCGAGTACGGCGCTGGCTACAATCTTCTTCATCTGTTTCGTCTCCTGTTATTTTTTGATATTAGTGGTTGTGGCGCGCCAGATTCTGCCCCACTCCCCTGTATTCGAGTGCCAGTTCCATGCAGGCGCCGGTATCCATCTGGCCGACGGTGGAGCGATACAGCTGCTGCCACGGCGTCTGGCTGGCTGGTATCGGCGGAATGCCTTCGGCTTTGCGCTTGGCCAGTTCCTCGTCGCTGATCAGCATATTGCAGCTGCCTTGGTTCAGGTCCACGCGGACGGTGTCGCCAGTGCGGATGTAGGCCAGGCCACCACCGACTGCGCTTTCCGGCGCGGCGTTCAGGATCGACGGGCTGTCCGAGGTGCCGGACTGACGGCCGTCGCCCAGCGTCGGCAACCAGTTCACACCGCGCTTGATCAGCGCATCCGGCGGTTGCATGTTCACGACTTCCGCCGAACCTGGCCAGCCAATCGGGCCTGCGCCACGGATCACCAGCATGCAGTCCTCGTCAATGTTCAGCGCCGGATCGTTGATGCGGTCGTGGTAATCGCCAGAACCGTCAAACACGATGGCGCGTGATTCAAACACATTTTCCTGACCGGGCTTGCTCAGGTAGCGCTGGCGGAATTCCGGCGAAATCACGCTGGTCTTCATGATGGCAAAGTCGAACAGGTTGCCCTTCAGGACGAAGAAGCCTGCGTCTTCCTTCAGCGGCGCATTGAACGGGTAAATCACTTCGCGGTCGTTGGTCTCGCGGTTCACCAGGTTCTCTTTCATGGTGGCGCCGGTGACGGTGAGGCGGTTGGAGCGCAGTTTGCCCTGCTGCTCCAGTTCCCACATCACGGCAGGCACGCCGCCCGCGCGGTGGAACCGCTCGCCGAGGAATTTGCCGGACGGCTGCATATTCAGCAGCAACGGCACTTTGTGGCCGTATTCCATCCAGTCGGTGGACTTCAGTTCCACGCCAGCGTGGCGCGCCATCGCGACGATGTGCTGCTGGGCGTTGGTCGATCCGCCAATGGCGGCGTTGACCACAATCGCGTCGAGGAAGGCATCGCGGTTCAGGATTTGCGACGGACGCAGGTCCAACTTGGCCATTTCAACGATGCGCTTACCGGTTTCGTAAGCCATCTGGCCACGTTCGCGGTAAGGCGCAGGAATCGCCGAGCAGCCGGTCAGCGACATGCCCAGTGCTTCGGCGATGGCGTTCATGGTCGATGCGGTGCCCATGGTGTTGCAGTGGCCCGCCGATGGCGCCGAGGCGGCAGCGATTTCCAGGAACTTTTCGTTATCGATTTTGCCTGCGGCCAGCTGCTTGCGGCCTTTCCAGATCGCCGAACCGGAACCTACCAGCTCACCATCGAGCCAGCCGTCCAGCATCGGACCGCCGGACAGCACGATGGCAGGAATGTCGATGGTGGCTGCAGCCATCAGCTGCGACGGCGTGGTCTTGTCGCAGCCGGTGGTCAGCACCACCGCGTCGATCGGGTAGCCGTGCAGGATTTCGACCAGGCCCATATACGCCAGGTTGCGGTCAATCGCAGCGGTAGGACGGCGGCAGTTTTCGAAGATTGGATGCAGCGGGAATTCCATCGCAATGCCGCCCGCATCGCGGATGCCGTCACGTACGCGCTTGGCCAATTCCAAGTGGATGCGGTTGCACGGGCTGATATCGCTGCCCGATTGAGCGATGCCGATGATAGGACGGCCGGAACGCAGTTCCTCCGGCGTGATCCCATAGTTCATGAAGCGCTCGAGATACAGCGCGGTCATATCGATGTGGTCCGGATTATCGAACCAGTCCTGCGAGCGGTAGCGACGCGATTGGGTGCTCATAAAGTGCCTATTCTGGTAAATACAAGTGCTGCAGTTGTCCCGGCGAGGCCACGCGGAAGCTGAATACGCCCCCTGCCAGCGGCTCGCGGCTTAATTCTTCGTCCGTCAAACCCTTGCGGGCCGTGGTCACGAACACGGTGCGCAAATCCTCGCCGCCGAAAGTGACCTTGGTGATATTCGAACACGGCATCGATACGGTGTCCAGCAATTCGCCCGATGCGGCATAACGCTCGATGCGCCCACCGGCGAACAGGCCGACCCACAGCGCGCCGTCGGCATCCACCGCCGTGCCGTCCGGGTATCCGCTGCCTTCGATACGCACGAACACGCGCTTGTTGGACAGCTCGCCCTCTTCATCAAGATCGAACGCGTAGATGGTTTTTTCCAGCGTGTCGGTGTGATAGAAGGTGCGGCCGTCCGGGCTGACGCACGGACCGTTGGTAATGATGTAGCCACTGTCCATGCGCAGCATGCGTTGATTGCCACTCAAACGATATAACGATCCGCTGGCCGCCACTTCGGCGTTATCCATGGAGCCGAACCACAGCGCACCGTGGCGATCGATGTAGCCATCATTGAGGCGATTACCCGGCAAGTCCGATTCCAGCTCGTGGATGGTCGTCAGCTCGCCGGTCTCGAACGAGAAGCGTTCAATGCGGCCCGGCAGGCCGCACACGAAATCGCCGCCGTGCATCGGCAAGGCAAAGCCCACTTCGGCCGGCACCGTCCAGCTTTGACGGCGGCTGCCGTCTTCTGCGCAACGGTGGATGGCGCGCTGCTTGATGTCGACGAAGTACAGCGCCTTGTCTTCCGGGTGCCATACCGGGCCTTCACCCAGGGTCGCGCCCAGCGACCAGATGCACTCAGGCTGGTAGAGGTTCATGCTCCATACCATCCGGCGTCTACGAAATAATCGCGGCCGGAGCAGCGGCGCGCATTGTTCGACGACAGGAACAGCACCATCGCGGCGATGTCCTCGGTTTCGACCGGCTCTGGCAAGCACTGTGCGGAGAGGATGGCCTGGCCGCCTTCTTCGTCATGCCACAGCGCCTTCTGGCGTGGCGTCAGCACCGATCCCGGAACTACGCAGTTGACGCGGATGCCGTCCTTGCCCAAGTCACGCGACAGGCCGCGCGTCAGCCCTTCGATGGCCGCTTTGGCAGTCATGTACAGCGTCAGCTCAGGCAATGCGAGGTGCCACGAGATCGAACCGAAGTTCAGGATCACGCCGCCGCCGGCCTTCTTCATACCCGGCGCCACGGCCTGCGCGCAGAAGAACTGGTGGCGCAGGTTGACGGCCAGGCTGTCGTCCCAGTACTTGGCGGTGACATCCTGCACTTGATGGCGGTGATCGTTGGCAGCGTTGTTGATCAGGATCTCAATCGCGCCATGGTCTTTCTCGATTTGCGCGATCACGTTGGACAGCGCATCGAGGTCGGTCAGGTCGCAATGGAAGAACACCGGTGCATGCTTGCCGCCTTTCAGGCTATCTGCCAGCTGTTGCGAAGCTTCGGCCGCGATGTCGACGAAGAACACCTGCGCACCTTGTTGAACGAAGGCGTCCACGATGCCGGCGCCGATGCCGGTGCCGCCACCGGTAATCAGGACCCGCTTGTCGGCGAGGTCCGGGTAAGTCGCGTAGACCAATGGTTGGCCCATATATATTCTCTCCAGTGATACGTTGTTTTTAGTTGAGCAGGCCGCGTTGGGCCAGATTGCGATATAGGGCACGCACGCCGAAGGTCCAGGGCGTGACTGCGTCGCTAAGATAAACGTGATTCACCAGCATGCCGAGCGACGGACTGCTGATACTGACGCGGTCTCCCAGCTTGTGGGTGAAGCCGGCTCCCGGCGCGCCACGGTCTTTAATCGGCGAGAACATGGTGCCGAGGAAGAGCATGAAGCCATCCGGGTATTGGTGGTGCGCGCCGCTGGTTTGAGCGACCAGGTCCAGCGGATCGCGGCTGATTTGGCGCATGCGGCTCTCGCCGTCGAGGCGGAAGCCATCTTCCGCGCCTTCGATCACCAGGCGCAGTTCTGCATTGCGCACGGTGTCGATGGTGAAGCGCTCATCGAACAGGCGGATGAACGGACCCACGCCGCAAGAGGCGTTGTTATCCTTGGCTTTACCTAGCAGCAGCGCGCTGCGGCCTTCGATGTCGCGCAGGTTGACATCGTTCCCCAGCGTAGCGCCGACGACTTCCGCGCGGCTGTTCACGGCCAGCACGATTTCAGGCTCAGGATTGTTCCATTTCGATTCAGGGTGCAGGCCGACGTCCGCGCCGAAGCCCACCGCCGACATAGGCTGCGACTTGGAGAACACTTCGGCGTAAGGGCCGATGCCCACTTCCATATACTGCGACCAGGCGCCGCGCGCGATGAATTCCTGCTTCAGTTTTTCCGCTTCCGGCGAGCCAGGTTTGATGGCCGACAGGTCGGCGCCGATGTCTTTCAGCAGCGAGGCGCGCAGTTCGTCGGCCTTGGCGGGATTGCCGCCCGCTTGCTCTTCAATCACGCGTTCCAGCAGGCTGACGGCGAAAGTTACGCCGCAGGCTTTGATGGCTTGCACATCGCACGGTGCCAGCAGGCGGACCGGCACGTTATCAGTGCCGACCAGCGCCGCTTCAACCAGCGCTTCCGCGCGGCCCAGCGATTCACCTTGCGCCGAGTGGGCAAACGCCACCACATCATCGCGGTCCAGCAGGTCCGAGACGGTCGGCGCGTGTGCCGTAATATCGAATACTTCGCCTTTGCGTACTACGACCACGCTTGGGCCATTGACGTCACTACGCCATACGCGGCCAACCAGCAGTGCATCGGGCAGGTCGGCGGGGAGGTGCGACAGCACCGGCGCATGTTTCAGGGTATTTTTCACAGGGTCTCCTTGAATTAACGTCCAAGACTTGGTTTTTTAGGGGAGTAAGTCCAGCCAGGTACTAAATAGCGCATCGCCATCGCGTCGTCGCGCGCCGTGGTGGCGACTTTTTTATAAAGCTCGTGGGCCGCCTCGATGCGGTCCATGTCCGGTTCGATGCCAAGGCCCGGTGCTTGTGGCACCTTCACCTCGCCGCCGACGATTTTCAGCGGCTCGCGGGTCAGGCGTTCCTGCCCTTCCTGCCAGATCCAGTGGGTATCGATGGCAGTGATCTTGCCCGGCGCTGCGGCGGCAGCGTGGGTAAACATCGCCAGCGATACATCAAAGTGATTATTCGAATGCGAGCCCCAGGTCAGGCCCCAATCGTCGCACAGTTGCGCGAGCCGTACGGAACCCTGCATGGTCCAGAAGTGCGGGTCGGCCAGCGGGATATCGACTGCGCCCAGCAAGTGCGAGTGCGCCATCTGGCGCCAGTCGGTGGCAATCATGTTGGTGGCGGTCGGGATGCCGGTGGCGCGGCGGAATTCAGCCATGATCTCGCGGCCGGAATAGCCATTCTCCGGGCCGCACGGGTCTTCGGCGTAGGCCATGATGTGGCCCTGGCCACGGCACAGGTCTATCGCTTCGCGCAGCGACCATGCGCCGTTCGGGTCCAGCGTCACGCGCGACTCGGGGAAGCGGGCCTTGATGGCGGCAATGGCTTCCATCTCCTCGGCGCCATGCATTACGCCGCCTTTCAGCTTAAAGTCGCGGAAGCCGTATTTGGCGACGGTGGTTTCGGCCAGTTCCACGATGGCGGCTGGCGTCATCGCTTCCTGGTTGCGGCGGTGATACCAGTCGGATGCTCCCTCGCCGCTCAGATAAGGCAGGTCGGTGCGATTACGGTCGCCGATGTAGAACAGATAGGCCAGCATCGGCACACTGTCACGTTGCTGGCCCGCGCCCAGCAGCTCGCACACCGGCACATTCAGGTGTTGGCCCAGCAGGTCGAGCAGCGCCGCTTCCACGGCGGTGACCACATTCTCAAGGCGCAGATTGATTTCGTGCGGCTGTTTCAGGACTTCGGCTTCGGCGGCATCGGTAACCTGGTGCTGGCCGCTGATGGATGCGCGGATGCTGTTCAAGGTGCGGTTGTAGCGGCCAATCGAGGTACCCACCACCAGCGACACGGCGTTTTGTAGCGCGCGCAGGATGCCAGCGCCGCCCGGCACTTCGCCCATGCCGGTGTGGCCGGCGCTATCTTTCAGCAGCACCAGGTTACGGGTGAAATACGGTGCATGCGCACCGCACAGATTAAGCAGCATGCTATCGTGACCTGCTACCGGGATTACCCGCATCTCCGTTATAACCGGACTGCCTGCATCCGGCGTTTTTGTTGCATGTACCATCTCTTTACCCTAAAATGAATAGCGCTAACATTTTATGAGTGTGAAGGATTTATGCGATCAAGTCAACACGCATTACGCAGCAGTTTAGGCGCCGTCCTTGCGGCCTTTATGATGCATGCACCGGCTGCAGAACCGGCCTCGCACTGGGTGGCGAGTTGGGGTGCGGCGCAGCAAATCCCGGAGCCGGCCAATGAGTTGGCAGCTGAATACTGGCGCGATGGGAGTATCCGCCAAGTGCTGCATCTCACTCTGGGCGGCAAGCAGTTCCGGGTCCGCATCAGCAATGCATACGGCACCGCACCATTGATGCTTGATGCAGCCAGCGTGATGGTCGCCAGCGCCGGCGCGCCGCGCGCCCTCACCTTCGATGGACGCAGCTCGGTCATGATTCCAGCCGGCGCGGAATACTACAGCGATGCGGTCAATATGACGCTCAAACCGGCCGCCGACGTCGCAGTATCACTCTATTTTAAAGAAGCACCGGCGCGCCAAACCGGCCATCCCGGCGCACGCGCCACTACTTTCCTCGCCAAGGGCAACCGCGTGAACGACGCGGCATGGGACGACGCGGCCAAAGTCACGCGCTGGTATGCGCTAAGTGATGTCGAGGTGCTGGCGCCGCGCAAGGTTGGCGCATTGGTAGCTATCGGCGATTCGATCACCGACGGCTATGGCGTTCCGGCCGACACCAACACCCGCTGGCCGGACGTATTGGCAGCGCGCCTGCGTGATAACGGCCTGGCACTGGGCGTGGTCAATGCGGGCATCGGCGGCGGGCGCATGCTGCGCGATGGCCTGGGTCCGAATCTAGTGGCGCGCTTCGAGCGCGACGTGCTGTCGCGAGCCGGCGTCACGCACGCGCTGGTGCTGGCCGGCGTGAATGATCTCGGCGGCCAGCATCGCAACACGCCGGATACGCAGGCTGACCGTCAACAGCTGTTGGCCGACCTGAAACTGGCGCACCGCCAGCTGGCCGAACGCGCGCGAGCCCATGGAATCTGTCTGATCGGCGCCACGGTCACGCCATATGTCGGCAGCGACTACTATCATCCCGAGCCGGAAAACGAGGCGGACCGCCAGCAATTGAACCAGTGGATACGCACTTCCGGCGTGTTCGACGCGGTGGCTGATTTCGACGCCGCGCTGCGTGATCCCGCACGGCCAGACCGCATCAAACCAGTTTACGATTCCGGCGACCACCTGCACCCATCGCTTGCCGGCTACCGCGCGCTGGCGGAAACCGTGCCGCTGGCCGCGCTGCGCAAGCAATGCGGAGCTGCGAAATGATGGCCCTACCCGCGCGCAAAACGCTGTCCGCCCTGTTGGCGGCCATCTCGCTGGCTGGTCCCGCAATGGCTGCGCCGACAGCAACTTACACCAATCCGATACTGAGCGGCTTTCACGCCGACCCTAGCATCTGCAGGGTTGGCAGCGACTACTACCTGGCCACTAGCAGCTTCGAATACTTCCCCGGTGTGCCGATCTACCACAGCAAGGACCTGGTCCACTGGCGCCAGATCGGCCACGCGCTCACGCGCGTGAGCCAACTCAATTTGGCACACACCCGTAGTTCGCAGGGCATCTACGCGCCGACGTTGCGCTGCCACGAAGGCGAGTTCTATATGGTCACCACTAATATGGAGGGTGGCGGCGCATTTTATGTTCATACCAAAGACCCGGCTGGGGAATGGTCGGAACCAGTGTGGCTCAACGATCCAAGCTTCGCCATGGATCCATCGCTGTTCTTCGACGACGATGGCAAAGTCTATTACACGCGCCACGGCGGCGGGGAACACGGCGGTGTGTACCAGGCGGAGATTGACCTCAAGGCCGGCAAGCTGCTGGAACAACCACGCCTGGTCTGGCCAGGCACCGGCGGCGTATGGCCGGAAGGCCCGCATTTATATAAGCACGATGGCCTGTACTACCTGATGATCTCCGAAGGTGGCACCTCATATAACCACAGCCTGACGATGACCCGCGCATCATCGCCGTGGGGACCGTTCATCGCCAACCCCGCCAATCCGATACTCACACATCGCGGCCATCCTGACCTGCCGCTGCAAGCCACCGGCCACGGCGACCTTGTACAAACGCCGGAAGGCAAATGGTGGGTGCCACTGCTTGGCATCCGTCCGGTCGCGCAGCAGCACCACCTCGGGCGCGAAACTTTGCTCGCACCTGCCGCATGGAACGACCAGGGCTGGCTAACCGTGAACAATGGTCGCCCGCTGTCGCTGGAGATGCCGGCCAATGGACTGCCGCCGTCCACGCCATGGCCTTCAGAACCGGTGCGCGACGATTTCAACACACCCAAGCTTGGCCTGCAATGGTCGCAACTGCGTGGCCCCGGCGACGGATTGTGGTCACTGGCCGAACGTCCCGGCTATCTGCGCCTGAAAGGCAGCAGCGTCACCATGAATGACATCGCGCAGCCGGCCTTCATCGCCCGCCGCCAGGAACACATGCGCATGCGCGCTGCAACGCAGCTGGAGTTCGAACCATCCGCCGCCACACATGCCGCAGGCCTGGTGCTGCGCCAGAACGAAAACAATTACTACGAATTGCGCGTGACCGGCACGCCGCAGCGCCGGCTGGAACTGCTGGCGCGCACCGGCGGCGTCACTTCGCTGCAGGCCACGGCACCGTTGCCGGCTGGTCCCGTCGTGCTGCAAGTGGAGTCGTGGGCCACCCGCTATGAATTCAGTTACAGCGTGGGCGGCGAGCCGCTCAAGCAGGTCGGCTCTTTGCCAACTGCTGCGCTGTCGTCGGAAGCGGCTGGCGGATTTACCGGCGTCTTTATCGGCATGTACGCCGAAGGCGCCCGGCAGCAAGCCATGTCTGCCGCAGATTTTGCATGGTTCGACTACCAGCCACTGGAAAAATAAAACAAAATGAGACAACGTGTTATCGCCGCTGGGGCCATGTTATTGGCCCTGCTCTCCCACGCCCTGCCCGCGCAAGCGCTGGGCCAGAAAAAACTGGCGTGGTTCGACACGCCGCCTGCCGATGCAGTGGCGCTGGTGCGCAATGGCCAGGCTGCGCGCCTGTACGTCGATGCCGCCGATTACCCCGGCGTGGTGCGCGCGGCGGGTGACCTGCAAGCGGATATCGCACGTGTCAGCGCCGTATGGCCGGCGCTCAACACTGGCGGCAAGCCATCCGGCGCGGACGTGATCATTATCGGTACGGTCGGCAAAAGCACCTTGATCGACAAGCTGGTGGCAGAAGGTAAGCTGGATGTCTCGGGCATTAAAGGAAAATGGGAAGGCTGGCAAGTGCAAACTCTGCGCAAACCGCTGCCGGGCGTGGAACGCGCACTGGTGATCGCAGGCAGCGACAAGCGCGGCACCGTCTACGGAATTTATGAAATGTCCGAGCAGATCGGCGTCTCGCCATGGAACTGGTGGGCCGACGTGCCGGCGGCGAAGCATGCCAACGTCTACGCATCGGCTGAAGCGGCAGTGAGCGATGCGCCGGTGGTGCAGTATCGCGGCATTTTCCTGAACGACGAAGCGCCGGCATTAACCGGCTGGGCTAAGCAGCATTACGGCGGCTTTAATCACCAGTTCTATTCAAAGGTGTTTGAACTAATACTGCGCCTGCGCGGCAATTACCTGTGGCCCGCCATGTGGGGTGAGGCTTTCTACGATGATGATAAATTGAACGGCAAAACCGCCGACGACTACGGCATCGTCATGGGCACCTCGCACCACGAGCCGATGATGCGCGCGCACGACGAGTGGCGGCGCTACGGCGGCGGCCAGCCCTGGGACTACAATCGCAGCGGCGAGAAGCTACGCGAATTCTGGACCCAAGGCCTGCGCACCTCCCAAGGCCAGGAAAAACTGATCACGCTCGGCATGCGCGGCGATGGCGATGAGCCGATGTCGCGCGATGCCAACGTATCGCTGCTGGAACGCATCGTCGGCGACCAGCGCAGCATCATCGCGAAGGAGATCAATCCTGACGTCACCAAAGTGCCGCAGATATGGGCGCTGTACAAGGAAGTGCAGGACTACTACGAGAAAGGCATGCGTGTGCCGGACGACGTGATGCTGCTGTGGTGCGACGACAACTGGGGCAATATCCGCCGCCTGCCAACGCCGGAAGAGCGCAAACGCAGCGGCGGCGCGGGCATCTACTACCACTTCGATTATGTCGGCGGCCCGCGTTCTTACAAGTGGATCAACGTAACGCCACTGCCGAAAGTGTGGGAGCAGATGCACCTGGCATGGCAGTACCAAGCCAACCGCATGTGGATAGTCAATGTCGGCGACCTGAAACCAATGGAGGTACCGATTGAGTTCTTCCTGACGTATGCGTGGAATCCTGCGGCATGGCCGGCCGAACGCCTGCCGGATTACCTGAAACTGTGGGCGACACGCGAGTTCGGACCAGAATATGCAGACGACATCGCAGACATCGTCGCCAGGTACGCCAAGTACAACGGCCGCCGCAAGCCCGAGCAACTGGAGGCGGATACCTACAGTCTGGTGAACTATAACGAGGCGGCACGCATCGTTGACGAGTACAAGTCGATTGCGGCCCGGGCCGAGAAGATTTCGGCTGCGCTGCCTGCAGCGAAGCGCGATGCGTTCTATCAGCTGGTGCTGTATCCGGCGAAGGCTGGTGCGGTGATGAACGAGTTGTACGTCACCGCAGGCATGAACCGCTTGTACGGCTTGCAGGGACGCGCATCCACCAACGATCTGGCGGCGCGTGCGCGCGCGCTGTTCGCGGAAGATGCAGAACTGGTGCGCCGCTATCACGAAGACATCAGCGGCGGAAAATGGAATCACATGATGTCGCAAACGCACCTGGGCTACACCTACTGGAACCATCCGCAGCGCAATGTGATGCCGCCTGTGACGGAGATACAGCTGCCGAAAGCTGCCGATATGGGCGTGGCAGTGGAAGGCAGCGAGCAGGCATGGCCTGGACCGGGCGGCGATGCGCTCTCGCTGCCCGCACTGGATGTCTTCGATCAGCGTACTCGCTTTGTTGATATTTTCAATCGCGGCCAGCAGCCGTTCGATTACAAGGTCGTGGCCAGCGAACCTTGGATTACGCTGGATAAGCCAACCGGCAAAGTCGCACGCGAACAGCGCGTGATGGTAGGTGTGCGCTGGACTGACGTGCCGGAAGGTGTGCGCACCGCGACGCTGAACATCAGCGGTGCCGGCGGCAAGACAGTGGTGAAGGTCCCGCTGCACAAGCCGGAGGGCACGGCAGCGATGACGGGCTTTATCGAAACCAATGGCGTGGTTGCCATGGAAGCGGAGCATTACACGCGAGCGGTGGCGGCCGGCCCGCGCACCTGGCTGAAAGTGCCGGATCATGGCCGTACCTTGTCCGGCATGACAGTGCTACCGGTGGATGCGCCGGCCGATGCTGCGCCGGCCATGCGGCTGGAGTATGAAATGCAGCTATTCAGCGCTGGCAAATTCGAAGTGCAAACCACGCTGGCGCCAACGCAGAAATTCCAGCCCGGCGAAGGCTTGCGCTATGCGATCTCGTTTGACGACGAGGCGCCGCAAATCATCAACGTGCATGCGGATGCTAGCGAAAAGGCCTGGGAGCGTTCGGTGTCCGATGGCGCAACGGTACTGGTTTCGCGCCACCAGATCGGCCAGCCCGGCAAGCATACGCTCAAGTTCTGGGCGCTGGATTCAGGGCTGGTGCTGCAAAAACTGGTGGTCAACGCCGGCGGCCAGAAACCGAGTTATCTTGGGCCGCCGGAGAGTCCGCGTAAATAATCAAGTTCGGTTTGGTGCGGCGTTGATTGCACCTGCAATCGCGTCGCGCAGCGGCTTGGCGCGCAACTGGTCGTCGAACGGCGTTGGACGCTGCTTCTGCCCATCCGTGCGCGGTGCCTCGTCCCATCCCTGTAGCCAGCTGGCGTTATCCGACATGCCCCACATTAGGAAGTCGCGGCACTGTGGATAGCTGAAGGTCACATCCAGATAATCCTTGGCCAACGCCGCCACGCCAGCATCGCGCACTTTCACGTCGGCCGGCAGCTTGCGGTCGTTCACATCGAACTCGGTGATCAGCAGATCCAGTCCCATGCCCGTTACCTCATCGAGGAACTTGCGCCAGTCACGCTGGTAAGTCGCACCGTTGCTATCGTCCCACGAACCGATATGGCTTTGCAGGCCCAGTGCATGTACCGGCGCGCCGCGAGATTTCAGATCATGCAGCAGCTTGAGCACACCGGCGCGATGCTTGGCGCTGCCCTCATCACCGCGCATATAATCGTTGTAGACCAGTTGCGCTTTCGGCGCGCGCTCGTGGGCGAGGCGGAAGCAAAGATCGATCTGCTCCACCGCGCCGAGACGCTGCGTGAACACATTCGAGCGCATCCCGCCAGTGGCCGGATCCACTGCTTCATTCACCACGTCATAGCTATAAATCGCATCGCCGAAGTGATCGCACACGGCGATGATATGCTCGCGCAGCAGCGCTTCCGCCGCTTTTGCCGGCTGCGCGCCGAAGTCGTATTCATTTACCCACTTCGGCATCCATTTACTTTCCTGCCAAACCAAGTTATGCCCGCGCACCAGCATGCCCTGGGCTTTGGCCCATGCATACATCTCATCGGCCGGCGCGAAGTTGGGCGGGCCCGGTA
This sequence comes from Duganella flavida, assembly GCF_009857445.1. GTDB lineage: Bacteria > Pseudomonadota > Gammaproteobacteria > Burkholderiales > Burkholderiaceae_D > Rugamonas > Rugamonas flavida. The sequence continues at coordinate 133,785 of NZ_WWCN01000010.1, read as the reverse complement.
CGCGCTGCAGCGCGCCCCACTTCCCTTCGTTCTCCGCCACCAGCATATTGCACTCGCGCGCCATCAAGGCTTTGTAGGCTGGATCGCGGAAGTAGCCGCCGCCAATGGCGTTACCGATATTGATACCTTTGCGTTTACCCAGTGTTTTCAGGGGTTCCTGCATTTCTGCAGCGTGCAAGGGAATAGCGCTGGCGGCAGCCATCAGCGCCATGAAGCTGCGACGAGATATCGTCATGGTGTCTCCTTCTTAGTTTAAATTATTCATTAACATCGTGGCATAATGAAATGGTTACGCTAACATAAAAATGGAGACATCATGCGTTTTTTCGTGCACGCGGCCCTGACGGCGCTGCTGCTTTCGCTCGCCGCTACCGCTTTTGGCGCGGACGAAGATGGCTACGATTTGTGGCTGCGCTATCGGCCACTGGAACGCGCCTCGCAACAGCGTGTGCAGGCGCAGGCTCGTAGCATCGTTCTGGCAGGCGCTTCATCACCGACGACGGATGCGGCGCTGGCGGAGTTGGATAAGGGCTTGTCCGGCACGATGGGACGTGCTCCGGCCCACACCGCGCGCATCGGCGATGGCGCTCTGCTGCTCGCCACGCCCGCGCGCTTGCCGGCGTTGGCCGACACCGCGTCACCATTGCGCACCGAGTTGGCAACGCTGGGCGACGAAGGCTATCTACTGCGCCAGACGCGCATGCAAGGCCACCAGGTGACACTTATCGCGGCCAACACCGACATCGGCCTGCTCTACGGCGCCTTCGCCTGGCTGCGCGAAGCCGCTATCGGCAACATGCGTGCTGCATCGTCCGCGCCCAAGCTACAACTGCGCTTACTGAATCACTGGGATAACCTGGACCGCACCGTGGAACGCGGCTACGCTGGCCAATCGATCTGGGACTGGTGGGCGCTGCCGGATATCAAAGACCAGCGCTACACCGACTACGCCCGCGCCAACGCCTCGCTGGGCATCAACGGCACGGTGCTCAACAACGTCAACTCCAAACCGGAAATCCTGACCGCCCCCTTCATCGCCAAAGCCGCCGCCGTGGCAGACATCCTGCGCCCCTACGGCATCAAGGTCTACTTGTCCGCCCGCTTCTCCACGCCGCTGGAGCTACACGAAACCAGCACCGCCGATCCACTCGCACCTGAAGTCCAGCAATGGTGGAACAAAAAGGCCGACGAAATCTACAAGTCCATCCCCGACTTCGGTGGCTTCCTCGTGAAGGCTAACTCCGAAGGCCAACCGGGCCCGCAGGACTACCATCGCACCCACGCCGACGGCGCCAACATGCTGGCCGCCGCCGTCGCACCGCACAAAGGCATCGTTATGTGGCGTGCCTTCGTCTATGCACCAAAAGGCGCGCACCTCGCCGACGACCGTGCCAAACAAGCCTACGAAGAATTCAAGCCGCTCGACGGCACATTCGCCGCCAACGTACTGGTACAAGTGAAGAACGGCGCCATCGACTTCCAGCCGCGCGAGCCATTCCATCCACTCTTCGGAGCGATGCCGAAAACACCGCTGATGATGGAGTTCCAGATCACCAAGGAGTACCTCGGCTACTCCACCGACCTCGCCTACCTCGGCACCCTGTTCGAAGAAACACTGGACAGCGACACCAGGACCGGCAAGACCGTCGCGCAAACCCTGAGCGGCATGGCCGGAGTGGCCAACATCGGCAGCGACCGTAACTGGGCCGGCTCGCACTTCGACCAGGCCAACTGGTACGCCTTCGGCAAACTCGCATGGAATCCGCAAGCGACAGCAAGCGACATCGCCATCGAATGGGCCGCCCTCACCTTCGGTCCGGACCAGCGCGTGACTACGCCAGTCACCGAGATGCTGATGATGTCGCGCGAAACAGTGGTGAACTACATGACGCCACTGGGCCTGCATCACATGATGGGCACCAGCCACCACTTCGGACCTGCACCGTGGGTCGACAATCTCGAACGTCCGGACTGGAATCCCGTCTACTATCACCGCGCGGACCGCAACGGCATAGGCTTCAACCGCACAGCAATAGGCAGCAACGCACTTGAGCAATACGCGCCGGAGATCGCGCGTCAGTACGCCGATCCACACACCACGCCGCAGCAACTGCTGCTGTGGTTCCATCATCTGCCGTGGGATTATGCGATGCCGTCGGGCCGCACTTTATGGGCCGAACTGTTGGCTCGATACGACAAAGGCGTCGCCGATACAAAATTATTACACGCACGCTGGACCGCACTAAAACCATTCATCGACACACGCCGCTACACCGAAGTCGAACAGCGGCTGGTGCGACAAACACAGAATGCCATCTTGTGGCGCGACGCCTGCATCGCGTACTTCCAATCGGTTTCCGGCCTTCCTCTGCCGCCCGGCGTGCAAGCCCCTGCGCATCCGCTCGAATACTACAAAGCCCTGCGCTATCCATACGCACCGGGACGCGGATAACAAAAATCCCGTTTGACTTGTCTTATGACTCGCTCTACACTGAAATGGTTGCGTTACCATTTACTGGTACATGATGTTATATAGCGACATAAAACTAATCAAATAAAGAGGAGACACTATATGAACCGAAGGACCGGCAAGGTGCTGTTTGGCCTGACGACGATGGCCAGCATGATTGCGCAAGCGTACGCGCAGGACGCAGCCCCGATGCAGCAAGTGCAAGTGACCGGCTATCGCGCCAGCCTTGAAACCTCCGCCAAGGACAAGCGCGAGGCCGTCGGCTTCCAGGATTCCGTGTTCGCTGAAGACCTGGGCAAATTCCCTGACTCGAATATCGCCGAATCGCTGAACCGCATTCCCGGCATCCAGATTTCGCGCGAGATCGACGGCGAAGGTCTGAACATCCAGATCCGCGGCCTGGGTACCAGCTTCACCAAGGTGCTGCTGAACGGCGCGCCGATCGCCGTTGCCTCCACCGGCCGCACCGACAACCAGAACACCAACCGCGAGGTGGATCTGGACCTGCTGCCGACTGACTTGTTCCGCAAGCTCACCGTCAGCAAGAGCCCTACCGCTGCGCAGATTGAAGGCGGCGCCGCTGGTGTCGTCGACATGCGCACTGCGCGTCCGTTCGATGATCCGGGCCGCCACTTTGCGCTTAACGTCACCGGCACCAACAACACCGTCGCCGACAAATGGGGCAATCGCGGCTCCATGCTGGGCAGCCAGACCTGGGGCAAGGAGTTCGGTATCCTCGGCGGCTTCGCGTGGTCGCAAGCCAAAGTCCACACCACCGGTTTTGAATCGGTCGGCTGGACCAACGCCAACCTGAGTGCAGCGCAGGACAGCGCGGCAAACCGCAACAGCACCGGCGGTGGCAACTTCACCGTGCCGTCCACCGTGCCTGCCACTGCGGGCAATGGACTGGCAGCGGGCACCGTAATCGACCAGGCCTTCCTGCTGGCGCATAACCCGGGCCTCACCATACAGCAAATTGATAACGCAATCATTCCGCGTCTCGGCCGTGTGATGGACGAAAGCGGCACCAAGGACAAGTACACCGCCGTGTTCAGCGCCGAGTATCGCCCGCTCGACTCGCTACGCTTCTACGTCGATACGATGTACAGCAAGAAGAACACCAAGATGGCGCGCCAGGACATGAACTGGAGCCTGCGTAACGGCTCCGTCATCCCGCTCAACATGAAGGTTGATGGCAGCTGCGAAAATGGTTGCGTTGCCACTGGCGGCACCTTTGCCAACACCCAGTCCTTCCTGGAATTCCGCCCGTACACCGAAGACACCAAACTGTGGGGCCTGAACCCTGGCGTGGAATGGGACCTCGGTGACAAGTGGAAGCTGGATGGCCAGGTCAATCTGACCAAGTCGGACTTCAAGCGCCAGTCGCCAACCGTGTTGCTCACCACCGGCAGCTCGACTATCACCTACGCCAACAACGGCGCCATTCCGAGCATCACCTCCAACCTGGACCTGAACAATCCAGCGAGCTTCGGCTACAACAGCGGCTCGCGCGTCAACGTGCAGGATGAACTGCGCAACACCCAGACCAAGGGCGCGCACACGAACCTAAGCTGGGGCGACAAAGCCTTTACCATTAAGGGCGGGCTGGCGTACGACGACATTTCGCGCCGCATCACCAGCCTGGATAACTCGGGCGCATGGCAGGCCGCCGTTTGCGGCAACAACCCTAGCCAGTGGATCAACGGGAATGCGCCTAGTGTGGCCTGCAACGGCATCGTCGCACCGGGCAGCGCAGCCGCCCTGTATCCGGGCTACGGCACCGGCTACACCGCCGGCCAGACCACGCCTATCGTCTATCAAGGTTCGCTGATTCCTGCTACCGCGCTGACCAACTACATCCACGCGAACCCTTCCACCGGCTTTGTCACCGTCGACTGGGATAAATTCTCCAAGGATTCCAACTACAACTACTACGAGTCGACCGCACCGCAAACCGGTTCGGCCAACACCGGCGCGTCGGCCGGCTACATCAGCGAAAAGACCAAGGCGATCTACCTGGAAGCCAGCGGCGCCACCGACGTTGCCGGCCTGCCGCTACGCTACGACGCCGGCGTGCGCTATGTGCGCACCAGCCAGGTGGTGGGCGGTTTCATCTCGGCGGCCGATCCGCGCAATGCAGCACAGAACCTGACGCTCAACGGCAGCAAGTACCCATCGATCAATAGCTTCTACTACCTGGACAACAACTACAGCAACACCCTGCCGTCGGCCAGCGCTGCGCTGAACCTGACCAAGGACCTGGTGGCGCGCGCCTCGGTCTCGCGTTCGATGACGCGCGCCGACCCGAATGCCATGCGTCCAGGGACCAATTTTAGCTCGCCGTCGGCGGATACCGGCTCGATCGGCAACCCAGCGCTGACGCCTTACATCTCGGATAACCTGGACCTGGGCCTGGAGTGGTACACCGGCCGCGAAGGCTACGTCAGCGCCACCGTGTTCCAGAAGCAGATTAACGGCTTCACGGTGCAGGAAAACGTCACCATGCCGTTCAGCGATTTGGCGGCGCAAGGCGTGACCTACGCGAGCCTGAGCCAGTCGCAGAAGGATGCGATCGATGCGCGCGGCGGTCCGACCACCGCCACCGTGGTAATGACCCGTTCACGTAACGCCACCGGCAAGCTGAAAATCCAGGGTCTGGAACTGGGCTGGGTGCAGCCGCTGGACAAATGGCTACCTAATATGCTGCGCGGCTTTGGCTTCAGCGAAAGCGCTACCCTGATCAACCAGAGCGCATCGGGCGAAGGTTCGAACGGCTTCATCGCACTGGGTGTACCGAAGAAGACCAACAGCTTCACGGCTTATTACCAGCAGCACGGCTACAGCGCGCGCCTGTCGCACACCTACTCGGACGGCAGCCAGGTATCGGGCGCGAACCAGAACGGCATCACCAAGGCCGCGATCTTCTCGGATCCTTACAAGCAGCTGGACCTGTCGACCAGCATCGACCTGGAACATGTGCTGGATCGCGATGGCTGGCCGACGCTGACCTTCGACATCGTCAACCTGAATCGCAACTCGCAACGTACCTACTTCCAATTCTCGAATGCGACGTACACCGAGTACAAACCTGGCCGCACGTTTAACATCGGTTTGCGCGCCAAGTTCTAAGTAAAAAGGCCGCCGAATGGGGCATTCCCTGCCCCGGCCGGCGGTCGCTTGTGGTAAAGTCTGACGCTGAACATAGCTTGATTTATAAATCGAGGTTACCAAGGCAGATGACAAAGAATAAGGTGAAACCGGCGCCGGTAACGGCCGTGCAGAGCCGCTCGCAGGCCCCGACTATGGCCGATGTGGCCGAGCTGGCAGGCGTGTCCCCGATGACGGTGTCGCGCGTGATGAACGGCGATACCAACGTCCGCGAAAAAACCCGCAATCGCGTTGATGCGGCCGTTGCCGCCCTCAATTACGTTCCCAATCAGGCCGCGCGCCGTCTCGCCGGATCGCGCCCGATCCGCGTCGGCTTCCTGTACTCGAATCCGAGCGCGGGCTACCTGAGCGAATTCCTGGTCGGCCTGTTGAACCAGGCCAGCCCAAACAATGTGCAGCTGGTGGTAGAAAAGTGCGAAGCCGATGAACACGGCGTCGAACAGGCGCGCCGTTTGATCGCCAATGGCGTGGACGGCATCATCCTGCCGCCGCCGCTGTGCGACACGCGCAAGCTGATCGACCTGATCGCCGCTTCCGGCACGCCGGCCATTACCGTCGCTTGCGGCCAGCCCGACCCGCGCGTGGCCGGCGTCAGCATCGACGACTATCAAGCTGCATATGCCATGACCTGCCACCTGATCGCGCTGGGCCACCAGCGCATCGGCTTCGTCATCGGCCATCCGAACCAGAGCGCCAGTGCGCGCCGTTTGGCCGGCTTCAAGGCCGCCATCGCGGAGAAGAATGCGCAGAGCGCCAAAGAGCTGATCGTGCAAGGCCTGTTCACGTATCGTTCCGGCCTCGATGCGGCGGAACAGCTGCTCGGCCTTGAGCAGCGCCCGACCGCCATCTTCGCCAGCAATGACGATATGGCCGCCGCCGTGGTGGCAATCGCACACCGCCTCGGCCTCGATGTGCCGGGCGACCTGACCGTGGCCGGCTTCGATGATACCGCGCTGGCGACCACCATCTGGCCCGAACTGACCACCGTGCGCCAGCCGATTACCGACATGGCGGAGGCCGCCGTGCAGTCGCTGGTGCGCCTGATCCGCGCCCAGCGCAACGGCACGCCGGAAGCGCCGGAACATGTCGTCATGGAACACGCACTGATACGCCGCCAGTCCGATGCTGCACCGCGTTTGCGGCCCAAACACTAAAAACATACCGAGACAATGACCAAACTCCATGTGCTGTTGATTGCTGCTAGCGTTATCTCCTCTTCTGCTTATGCCACCAACAGCGCACCGCGCGCCCCTTCCGCCAGTACCGCCTCCGGTGCGGTGAGCGGCGTGCAGGAGGCGTCTGGCGTCAAGGCGTTCAAAGGCATTCCGTATGCCGCGCCGCCGGTCGGCAAGCTGCGTTGGGCTGCGCCGCAAGCAGCGGCCAAGTGGAAAGGCGTGCGCAAGGCCGATCATTTCGCAGCGCGCTGCATGCAGCTGCCGCTGTTCAGCGATATGGTGTTCCGTTCCGACGGCGTGAGCGAAGACTGCCTGTATCTCAACGTCTGGACGCCTGCCAAATCAGCGAAAGAAAAGCTGCCGGTGCTGGTCTACTTCTACGGCGGCGGCTTTGCAGCAGGCGATGGCTCGGAGCCGCGCTACGACGGCGAGAGCATGGCGGCCAAAGGCATCGTCACGCTGACCGTCAACTACCGCCTCAACGTGTTCGGCTTCATGGCGCATCCGGAGCTAACCAAGGAATCGCCGCACCACGCGTCCGGCAACTACGGCCTGATGGACCAGGCGGCGGCGCTGCAGTGGGTGAAGCAGAATATTGCAGCCTTCGGCGGCGATCCAGCGCGCGTGACCATCGCGGGCGAATCGGCGGGTTCGTTCTCGGTCAGCGCGCAGATGATCAACCCGCAGGCTAAAGGCTTGATCTCGGGCGCGATAGGCGAAAGCGGCTCACTGCTTGGACTGATGGCGCCTGCCCCGCTCAAGGTCGCCGAACAAATCGGCACGGCATTCGCGCAAGGCGCCGGGGCGCCAACGCTGAAAGAACTGCGCGCCCTGCCCGCCCAGCAGTTGCTGGATGCGACCAAAAAACCGGGCGCATGGTTCTTCGCGATCCAGGATGGCTACGTGATCCCGCGCTCCCCGGTCGCCATCTACGCTGCCGGCGAACAAGCCAAAGTGCCTTTGCTGGCGGGCTGGAATTCGTATGAAGGCCACTACAAGCAAATCCTCGGCGAGACCGAAGCGACTAACGACAACTTCGCCGCCGCGCTACAAAAAATTTACGGCGACGAGGCCGCCGCCGCGCAGCAAGCCTACAGCGGCGATGTGAAGCAAGCTGCCACCGAGTTGGCGAGCGATCGCTTTATCGGCTATGGCACGTGGAAATGGATAGACTCGCACGCGCGCACCAGCGGCAAGCCGACCTACCGCTATTACTACACCCGTCCACGTCCGGGCCAGGATGGCGCTGGCCATTCGGTGGAAATCGAATACGCGCTCGGCAACCTGGCAGGGAATAAAGTCTATTCATGGACCGACGACGATCGCGCACTGTCGGCGCAGATGCAGGATTACTTCGCCAACTTCATCAAGACCGGCAATCCTAACGGCGCCGGCTTGCCGGAGTGGCCGCAAGCCAGCAGCAGCAAGGGCTCACGCTTAATGAAGCTTGATGTTCCGTCAACTGCCATCACCGCGACGGACGACGCGCACCAGCAATTCCAGGAGTCGCAAGTTAAAAAAGTTGAATAGGTGGTTTGTATATTTTTGTATCAGCAGGTAATCATGTGAAAACCTGCTATACAATTTATCCTCTTATCCAGAGGAACAACCCACATGCGCAAAAAAATTGGCTTCCTGGCCCTTTGCCTGACGGTGTCCGCTTATGCAGCGGAGCCGTTCGACGACAAATTCCGTCAACTCGACGAGATCCTGCCGACTCCTAACGTCTACCGCACCGCTTCCGGCGCGCCGGGCCACGCTTACTGGCAGCAGCGCGCCGACTACACCATCAGCGCCACGCTGGACGAAGCCAAACGCGCCCTTACCGGCAGCGAGCAAATCACCTATCACAATAACTCGCCGGACACGCTGAGCTACCTGTGGGTGCAGCTGGACCAGAACATCTACAAAAAAGATTCCGACGCCCGCATGATGCTCACCCAGCCTTCGCGCGAAGCGTGGGCCAAGGCGTCGCCGGAAGAAGGCTACAAGTTTGAAGGCATGCGCGGCATCCTGGCTGGCGGTGAATTCGACGGCGGCTTCAAGATCAAGAGCGTAGGCGCTGACGGCAAACCGCTGAAGTACGTGATCAACCGCACCATGATGCGCATCGACCTGCCAACGCCATTGAAGCCGGGCCAAAAGTTCGTCTTCAATATCGACTGGTCCTACAACATCAACGAGCAGTTGGTGCTGGGCGGCCGTTCCGGCTACGAACACTTTGAAGAAGACAAGAACGACCTGTTCGAAATCGCCCAGTGGTTCCCGCGCATGGCGGCCTACTACGACGTCTATGGCTGGCAGCACAAGCAGTTCCTGGGCACCGGCGAATTCACGCTGGAATTCGGCAACTACGATGTACAGCTGACCGTGCCGGCAGATCACGTGGTTGCGGCCACCGGCCAACTGCAAAATGCTAACGACGTACTGAGCGCCGTGCAGCGCGAGCGCCTGGAAAAAGCCAAGACCGCAACCGCACCGGTTGTTATCGTCACGCAGGAAGAGGCCACCAAGGCCGAGAAGTCGCACAGCAGCGCCACAAAGACCTGGCACTTCACCGCATCCAACGTGCGCGATTTCGCGTGGGCTTCGAGCCGCAAATTCATCTGGGATGCGCAAGGCTACAAGAAGGACTCCACCGACGTGCTGGCGATGTCCTACTATCCGAAGGAAGGCAATCCGCTGTGGGGCAAGTACAGCACGCAGGCCATCATCCACACCATCGACAAGTACAACAAGTACAGTTTCGACTACCCGTATCCGACCGCGATTTCGGTCAACGGTCCGGTGGGCGGCATGGAGTACCCGATGATTTCCTTCAATGGCCCGCGTCCAGCCAAGGATAAGAAAACTGGCGCGCTGACCTGGTCGCAGCAGACCAAGTACGGCTTGATCGGTGTGATCATCCACGAAGTAGGCCACAACTACTACCCGATGATCATCAACTCTGACGAGCGCCAGTGGACCTGGATGGATGAAGGCCTGAACACCTTCGTGCAGTATCTCGCCGAGCAGGAGTGGGAAGACAAGTACCCGTCGCGCCGCGGCGAGCCGCGCAACATCGTCGACTACATGCGCAGCCATAACCAGGTGCCGATCATGACCAACTCGGAGTCGCTGCTCCAGGTTGGGAATAACGCCTACGCCAAGCCAGCCACCGGTTTGAACATCCTGCGCGAGACGATTCTGGGCCGCGAGCTGTTCGACTATGCATTCCGCGAATACGCCCAGCGCTGGAAGTTCAAGCGCCCAACGCCTGCGGATTTCTTCCGCACCATGGAAGACGCTTCCGGCACGGACCTCGACTGGTTCTGGCGCGGCTGGTTCTACACCACCGATCCGGTGGATATCAGCATCGACGGCATCACCGAGTACGGCGTGAGTACCAAGGATCCTGAAAAGGAAAAGGCATGGAAGAAGGCGCAGAAGGACGCGCAGCCAATCTCGCTGTCCGAGCAGCGCAACAAGGCCCTGCCGAAACGCCTGGATGCACATCCGGAGCTGAAGGACTTCTACAACGATCACGATGAGTTCACGGTCACCAACAAGGACCGTAACACCTACGCTGAAGAAGTCGAGAAGCTGGAGCCGTGGGAGAAAAAACTGCTGGACCAGGGCAAGCACCTGTACCTGGTGGACTTCTCCAACCTTGGCGGCATGGTGATGCCGCTGATCCTGGAGATTGAACTCAAGAGCGGCAAGAAGTACATCGAGCGCGTTCCGGCCGAAGTATGGCGCTACAACTCGAAGAAGATCACCAAGTTGATCGTCACCGACGAACCGATGGTGGGCCTGACCCAGGATCCGAACTGGGAGACCGCCGACATCGACACGTCCAACAACTCGTGGCCGCGCAAGGTAACGGAGTCCCGCCTCGAACTGTTCAAGACCGAGCGTGATAAAAATAACCTGATGCGCGACTTTAATATGCCGCTGAAGAAGGACGAGAAAAAGTGATGTTACGCCGCCTGCGCGTCGTTGTCGCTACTGTGCTGACCTTGGCCAGCACGATGTCCCACGCCCACAACTTCCATATGGGCATAGCGGACATCAGCTACAACGAGCGCACCGGCAGCACCGAGATCGTGCACACCTACACCGCGCACGATCTCGCCACGCTGCTGACCAATCTCTATGGCCGCCAGTTTGACCTTGGCCGCGCCGACAGCGAAGCGCCACTGCAGCGCTACGTCGAAAAGCAGTTCACCATCGCCGACAAGGACGGCAAGCGCCTGCCGTTGCAATGGGTGGGCGTGAAGGTGGATGCCGACAGCGTCGTGATTTTCCAGGAAATCCCAAGTGTAAAACTGACGCAGGGTAGCCGCATTCACAACGGTTTGCTGATAGACTTCCTGCCGTCGCAAAAGAACACCGTGAACCTGCAAACCAATGGCGCCACCAAAACCCTCCTCTTCGATCAAAGCAGCATCGATCAAATCGCCCCTTAAATACCTGCTGTTGCTGGCCTTCGGTGCCGCGCAGGCCGACGACCAGATCCTGCAAAAGATTCTCGTCGAAGGCTCGCGCAGCAACCAGCTGGGCGTCGCCGATTCCGCCAGCGCGGGCAGCGTCACGCAGGAAGAGCTGGCGGCGCGCACCGTGTACCGGCCCGGCGAAGTGCTGGAGGCGGTGCCTGGCCTAGTGGTCAGCCAGCATAGCGGCGAGGGCAAGGCCAACCAGTTCTACCTGCGCGGTTTCAACCTCGATCACGGCACCGACTTGCGCACCAGCGTGGACGGCATGCCAGTCAACCAGCGCAGCCACGCGCATGGCCAGGGCTGGACCGACCTGAATTTCCTGATCCCTGAACTGGCGGTGCGGCTCGATTACAAGAAAGGCCCCTACTCCGCCGAGGAAGGCGACTTTGCATCGGCTGGCACCGCGTCCGTGGTGTATGCAAGCCGCTTGCTGCAAGGCGTGGCCAGCATCTCGGCTGGGCAAAACGGCTACGGCCGTGCGCTGCTGGCCGATTCGGTCGACACCTCGCGCGGCAGCCTGCTATACGCCATCGAAGCGATGCACAACGACGGTCCATTCACGCATCCAGACGATTACCAGAAACTGAATGCTGTGCTGCGTTACAGCGAGGGTTATACCAACAACGGTTTCAACGTCAGCCTGATGGCGTACAAGGCGGACTGGAATTCCACCGACCAGATTCCGCTGCGTGCCGTGCAGGATGGGCAGATCGGCCGCAACGATGCCATCGACAGCACGGACGGCGGCAAGGCCCACCGTTACAGCCTTTCCGGAGGGTGGCGACGCACCACCGACGACAGCGCGTTCAAGGTCAACGCCTACATCATCGCCAACCTGCTGGACTTGTGGTCCAACTTCACCTACTTCATGGACGATCCGCTACATGGCGACCAGTTTGCACAGCCGGACCGGCGCGTCACCAGCGGGCTGAATGCGTCTCACAGCTGGCACCATCATACCGAGACCGGCAACAGCGAAACCACGGTCGGCGTGCAGCTCCAGAACGACAATATCTTCAACGGTTTGTACAACACGCAGGCGCGCCGCACGCTGTCGGTGACGCGGCAGGATCATATCGTTGAATCCAGCGCCGGCCTGTACGTCGAGAATAATACGCGCTGGGATGCAGCCTTCCGCACCGTGGTCGGCGCGCGGGTGGACGGCTACCGCTTCGATGTGCAGAGCGACCTTGCAGCCAATTCGGGCAAGGCCAATGATCATTTGGTCAGCCCTAGTGTGAGCCTGATCTACGGGCCGTGGCAGACGGCCGAGGTGTACGCCAACTTTGGCAGCGGCTTCCATAGCAACGACGCGCGCGGCACCACTATCACCATCGATCCCAAGACCGGCCTTGCGGCGAACAAGGTCACGCCGCTGGTGCGTTCACGCGGCATGGAGCTGGGGGCGCGTACTGCGTGGCTGCCAGGCCTGCAAACCTCGCTATCGCTGTACCGCCTGGACTTTGATTCGGAACTGGTCTACATCGGCGACGCTGGCGCCACTGAAGCCGGTCCGCCAAGCCGCCGTTATGGCGTCGAGTTCTCCAACTACTACAAACCTTTGAAATGGCTGTCGGTCGACCTGGACTTGGCCTATGCGCGCGCGCGTTCACGCGGCTACGAGGAAGAAGGCAGCTACATTCCCGGTGCAATTGAAGGCACAGGGCAACTGGCGGTAACGGTGGATGATGGCGGACCGTATTCGGCCTCGCTCAAGCTGCGCTACTTCGGCCCGCGCCCGCTGATCGAAGATAACAGCGTGCGATCCAAAGCCAGCATGACGCTGAATGGCCGCTTCGGCTGGAAGATTCGCAAGAACCTGTCGCTGGAGCTGGAAGCCTTCAACATCACCAACCGCCGCGACTCCGCCATCGACTACTACTATGAGTCCCAACTAAAGGGCGAAGCGGCCGCCGTTGCCGACATCCACTTCCACCCTATCGAATCGCGCTCACTGCGCGCGACACTGGTCAAGAACTTCTAATTCAGAACTCTTCCCACTCATCGCCAGAGGCGGAAGCAGCTTTCTGTTTTTGCGGAGCGGGCTTCGGCAGCAGCTTGGCGCGCGGAGCGCCTTTCGCCAGTGGCGTTACCGAAGCGCTTGAGCGCGGCGCCGGACGTGCTACCGGCGGCACATAGGCGGCGCGCGAAGCATTAATCTTGAACGCGCTGACTACTTGATCCAGCTTGTCCGCCTGATCGCGCAGCGTGGTCGCAGCGGCGGCGGTCTGCTCCACCAGCGAAGAGTTCTGCTGCGTGGTCTGGTCCATCTCCGTCACGGCGCGATGCACTTGCGCGATGCCGTCGTTCTGCTCCTGTGTCGCCGCGCTGATCTCGCCGACAATGTCGGTCACCTGCTTGATACTGGAGACCACTTCGTTCATGGTGCTGCCGGCTTGCTCCACCAGCTTGGTGCCCGAGCCCACCTTCTCCACCGAATCATCAATCAGCGCCTTAATCTCCTTGGCCGCCGCCGCAGAACGCTGCGCCAGGTTACGCACCTCGGTCGCCACCACCGCAAAGCCACGGCCCTGCTCACCGGCACGCGCCGCTTCAACCGCCGCATTCAAGGCCAGGATATTGGTCTGGAACGCAATGCCGTCGATGACCGAAATAATATCCACAATCTTGCGCGACGATTCGTTGATGGAGCCCATCGTCACCACCACTTGCTCTACCACCGAACCGCCCTGCGTTGCCACTTCGGACGCGGAACGCGCCAGCTGGTTGGCCTGCCGCGCGTTGTCCGCATTCTGGCCGACGGTGGACGTCAGCTGCTCCATGCTGGCCGCAGTCTGTTCCAGTGCCGCCGCTTGCGACGAAGTACGCTGCGACAGGTCGCCGGTACCAGCCGCAATCTGCTGCGAAGCCGCGCCCACCGCGCTGGTGGACGCACGCACTGTCTCAATCACGCCTGCAATCTGCTCCAGTAGTTTGTTGAACGCCACCGCCGTGTGACCGATTTCGTCCATGCGCTCCACCTTGATTTGGTGCGTCAGGTCCAGCGACTGGCTCACATCTTCCAGCGTGCTGCGGATCGATTCCAGGCTGCCTTTGATGGTGACGTACAGCTGCCACGCCAATGCACCGGTAACCAGCACCGCCAGCACAATGACCGTCACCAGCAAGTTGAAAGCAAAGTTATACGCCGCCACGCTTTCAGCGCGCACGTCATCACTCAGCTTGTTGTTGTAGGCGATATGATCGTCAAAGGCTTTTTTAACAGCAGCCGCAGACGTGGCCAGCGGGGTGCCGGCTTGCAGCGTGGCGCGCACCGCATCCAGATCGCCGGCATGCGCGCCGGCCAGGAACGGAATCAGCGCCTGGCGATACGCGGCCATCGCGGCCTTGTCGGCCTCCAGCATCTTGCGGTCGGTGTCGTCGAAGATGCGTTCCTTCTCGTAGTTCGCGATCACCTCGTCGAACTTGGCGTGAGCATCGTTGTAGGCCTTGTCCAGCGCCGTCTTGTCGGACAAGTTGGAGAACACCGACAGGCGATAACCGGCAAGGCGGCTATCAGCCAGGTAGCCTTTCGCCAAATTCAGGCCGGCGATACTTGGAATCAGGTTGGTCTGCACCATGTCCAACCGGTGCTGCGCGCGCGAGAGCTGGGTAAGGCCGGTGACGCCAACAAAAATCAGCGCCACCAAAGCCAACGACAGGGTTAATATCAGTCGCTTCGTAATCGTCATTGTGACTTTTCTCATGTAAGTAGAAGGGATCCGGCCATCTATGCAGCCTGAAACCAGTATAACGCATGAGAAAAATCCGTCGAGGTCAAACTACGCGAAAACCATGCGTCCCATCGCGCCCCAATTGCGCCACCAGCCCGAACTCCCAATCGAGATAGGCTTGCATCGCTTCGGCACGATTGTCGGTGCCTTCATACGGACGGCGATAACGGTCGATCAGCGGCGAGGCCAAACGCGTAGCGCCTGATTCTACGGGCTTTCCAGCCGCAGCCCATGCACCCGTTCCACCAGTGAGCACCACCACCGGCAGCTTGGTTAGCACACGCAAGTCGGCGGCAACATAACGCGCCAGCAGGCTGCTGCCGCACGTGAGCACATAACGCTGCACGCCTTCCGGTAGCTGCGCCAGTGCCGCCGCCAGCTGCGAACGCAACGCAAACCAAGCACCGGGAATATGCCGCTTCTGGTAGTTGAAGCCGGAGGTGAAGTCCAGCACCGCCGTCTGTTGTGGTGCTTCTTCCAGCCACTGCGCCAGCGTATCGATGCTGATCTCCTCCACTTGCGGCTGCGGCGGCAGCTCGTCCTTCCACCCGCCTGGGATGCTGAAGTCCCCTGCTTGCAGGCCGTCTATCACATAGACATCGTGATTCATCTGGCGCAGCCAGTGTGCGGTGAGGTTGGCACGAACGCCGTCGCTATCAGCCAGTACGATGCGCGCGCCGCGCACCGGCGCAAATTGTTCGGTCTCCTGCACCAGCTGCCCGCCCGGCGCGTTGCGGAAGTGCGGTAACCTGCCGTCCCCATACTCGCCGGGGCTGCGCACGTCGAAGAAGTAGTTGGAACGCGTGCGGTCCGCATGCAGTGCTTCAAGCTGCGAGCGATCCAGCCGCTGCACGCCGGCGCGGTCGGCCAGCGCGCGTGCATCGCGCGCCGCCGTTTGCCGGTTGGCGTCCGATGCCGGCGGATAGCTGCGCGACTGGCCATGCTCCAGCTGCTGCTCGGCCAAGGTCCAGCCGATGGTGCCATTGCGTAGCGCCGATACGGGATTCGGCACACCAGCATTAATTAGCGACTGCGTGCCGATGATGCTGCGCGTGCGGCCGGCGCAATTGACGATGATGCGGGTCGATGGATCCGGCGCCAGCTCGCGCGCGCGCAAAGCCAACTCTGCTCCCGGCACGCTAATGCTGCCGGGGATGCTCATGGTCTGGTACTCATCGTAGCGGCGCGCATCAAGGATGACGATGTTCTCGCCTTTGTCGATCAGCGCCTTCACTTCCGGCGCGGACAGGGATGGCGTGTGGCGCTCATGCTCCACCAATTCACCAAACGATTTGCTCGGCACATTCACATCGCGGAATAACTCACCGCCTGCATCGCGCCAGCCGGACACGCCGCCTTCCAACACCGCCACGTTGGTGTAGCCCAGCTGATGCAAACGCAACGCCGACGGCAGCGCCAGGCCTTCGCCGTCATCCAGCACCACGATGGGCACATCGCGGCGCGGCAGCTTGGTGTAAGCGTCGATTTCGATACGGCCATATGGGAAGTTGGCCGCGAACAGCGGATGCGCCTGCGCGTGGGGATCTTCCTCGCGTACATCAAGCAAGGCGATTTCGCGGCCGGCCAGCAGCTCCGCCCTCACCTGCTGGTAGCTGCGGTAAGGGATCTGTGGCGTGTAGCCGGAGCGGAAAGGCTTGACCTGTCCATCCAGCGTGTACACACTGCGATCAACCGCGCCGATATCCGCACCATAGACGTGGATGCCTATCGATACGCGGTCGCTATACGCGTTGTAGACCTGATGGATATCGCCCAGCGTCGGCGACACCGCCACCACCGTGCCGGCCTCCAGGCGTTGTGGCTCGCCGTGGCGTTCCAGTTTGCCGTCGGCGCTGCGGCGGAAGTCATGCGAAATCTCCGCGCCGCGCAGCAAGCCTATCAAGCCCCAAACCGTGTGGTCGTGGATAGGCGTCGACTGGCCCGGTCCCCACACAAAGCTCACCACCGAAAAACGCGCGGCTGGATCGCGGTACAACAGGTACTGGCGATAGAACTGCGGATGCGGCGCAGCCGCTTCCGGCGGCAGCCAGTCGTCATGCGCCACCAAGTCGCGCAGCAGCGCCGAACCTTGTTCGACAACCTGCGCTTCTTCCTGCCCGATTACGGATTCCAGTTGCGTGACGAAATGCTGCAGGCGTTGTGGTAAATGCTGTACTTCACTCATCGTGTCTCCTCCTTACGCTGCCTTGCGGCGTGCCGCGGTATTCTGGTTTTCCGGCACATCGAGGCCCAGATTACCACGTAAGGTGCTGTGTTCATATTCGCGCCGGAACAGACCGCGCTCCTGCAGCACTGGCACCACTTCGGCCACGAAAGCATCCAACTGGCGGGGCAGCGATTCGAACAGAATAAAGCCATCGGCCGCACCGCCGTCGAACCAGTGCTGGATGGCGTCTGCCACCTGCACGCCTGTGCCAACGAATTCACGGCGCGGACTGGCGAAGCGCAATGCCGTTTCGCGCAGCGTGAGATTTTCTTCGCGGGCGATGCGGATGATGCGCTCGGACGAGCTGCGGTTGCTCTCAGCCCCGTATTGCGCGATGTCCGGGAATGGTCCGTCCAGCGGGTACTGCGTCAGGTCATGCTCATTGAAGGATCGAGCCAAAGCCACCAACGCGTCCTCAACGCGGATCAGGGCCACCGCTTCCTTGTACAGCCGCTCTGCATCTTCCTCGGTACGGCCGACGATGGCGCGCAAAGCTGGCAGCACGTTCAGGCGTTCCGGCGCACGGCCAAAGGCTGCGGCGCGTTTCTTGATGTCGGCGTAGTAGATTTGCGACGCTTCGAACGACGAATTCTCCGTGAAGAAGGCATCCGCGTAACGGGCCGAGAAATTGCGGCCATCTTCCGAAGCACCGGCCTGGAAGATCACCGGCTGGCCTTGCGGCGAGCGGCTGATGTTGA
Organism: Duganella flavida; assembly: GCF_009857445.1. Classification (GTDB taxonomy): domain Bacteria; phylum Pseudomonadota; class Gammaproteobacteria; order Burkholderiales; family Burkholderiaceae_D; genus Rugamonas; species Rugamonas flavida. The sequence goes on along the minus strand of NZ_WWCN01000010.1, from coordinate 115,835 downwards.
GCGGACCACGCACCGAGAAGAAATCGCCCTTGTGGTTCAGCGTGTGCAGCTTGGATGGATCGAAGAATTCGCCGCTGGCTTTATCGCGCAACAGCGCATCATCTTCCCACGAGTCCCACAGGCCGCGCACCGTTTCGAGATGCTCGGCAGCGATGCGGTAGCGGACTTCATGTGGCGGGTGCGTCGGTTTGCCGTAATTCTCTGCGCTGCCGGACAGCCACGAGGTCACCACGTTCCAGCCTGCGCGGCCCTTGCTGATATGGTCCAGTGAAGCAAACTGGCGCGCCACCGTGTATGGCTCGCTATAGCTGACGGTTAGCGTGCCGACCAGGCCAATTTTTTGCGTGGCCGTCGCCAGTGCCGACAAAATCGTCAGCGGTTCGAAGCGGTTCAGGTAGTGCGGGCTGGATTTCTCGGTAATGTGCACACTATCCGCGACAAACAAGAAATCGAACTTGGCCTGCTCCGCCAGTTTCGCCTGGCGCAGGTAAAAGTCGATATTGGTGCTGGCCGTAGGATCGGCATCAGGATGGCGCCAGTCGCCCCAGCCGGGACCAACGCCGTGCAGGATGAAGCCGAGTTTCAATTGTCGTTTGCTCATGGTGATACTCCTTAAAATGGTCAGGCTGGGCGGAACAGGCTGGGGTCAACCAGCTTGCTCGCGTCTACCCGGCGTGGGAATAGTTTGGCTTCGTAGAAGGTGTCGGCGACTTCCTGCAATTGGCGTACGATCTCGCTGTCGACCGCGCGCAGTTGCGGCTTGTCGCGGCTAACCGCCAGCTGCGCCACCAGGGGTGGTAATCCAGTTAGGCGCTGAAATACTTCGCCATATTCCTTCGGATGGGCGTTGGCCCAGACGTTGGATTGCGCCAGCCGTTGCAGCACGTCCGCCAGCGCGGCGCGTTTGCCAGGATCGGCCAGCGCAGCGTCGGAGGCGGCGATCACGCCGATGCCGGAATTGATGCCAACGCCGTTGCGCAGCACGCGCGCACCGCGCAGTTCCGCCGCCGCTTGATAGGTGCCGAAGGTAGCCCATGCTTCGATCTTCCCGCTGGAGAAAGCGACAGCCGCGTCGCTCGGCAGCAGGAAGCCAGTGTTGACCTCTTCCGGCTTGAGACCCGCTTCGCGCAGTGCGCCAAACAACAGGAAGTGCGCAACGCTGCCACGCGCTGAAGAGACGATGACGTTGCGGCCCTTTAGGTCGGCCACGGTTTTAATCGGCGAATCCGGCGGCACCAGTATCGCCACACCAACCGGCGACGAAACGCTGGCCGCTACCACCTTCACACGCGCACCACCCGCAGCTGCGGCCAATGCAGGCGTGTCGGCCGCCATAGCGGTATCAACGTCGCCGGAAACTACGGCTTCAAACAGCGGCGCTGCGCCCTGGAAGCTGGCCCACTGGATTTTGTACGGCACGTCTTTCAGTACGCCGGCCGCTTCTGCCTTGGTCTGCAATAGCTTGACCTGGTCGCCCAAGACCAGCGTAACCTTCGAGAGATCGGGCACACGGCCCGCTGCAGAGGTACTGGCGGCCGATGCGCTGTCCCCAGCCCGGCCACAAGCACCGAGCAACGCGGCTGCGGGCAGCATGGCCAGCAAACGCCGGCGGACCTGGTCCGCATCAGAAGACATACGTCACCTTGCCGTAGTAGTAAGCGCCACTTGGCGCGAACGGCGCCGGGCCGTACACAAAGCTGTTACCACCCGAATTGGCGTCGCCCGGACCATTCTTGTCCGGCTTGACGTTGAACAGGTTGGCCGCACCGATCACCAGCTTGGTCTTCTTGGTGACGGCATAGCTCAGGTCCAAATCCGTCAGCCATTTCGCGCCAAAGTGATAATCCTTCGAGCGGTCGGCAGTGGTCTGCCACAGGTAAGAGTCGTAGCGCGTGGTTTGCACGTTGGCCTCAAAGTCGCCGAGGAACCAGCGCGCCGACAGAATCAGCTTGGTCTTCGGCGTGGCGCTCAAGTCGCCGATGCCGCCACCAGCCGAGTAGCCAAACCACACCGAACTTCCGCCGGGATTGGCGCCCAGCGACGTAATCTGCGACGGCGTTGGATTGATGCGCGTGACCGTAGTGCGGTTCCAGTTCAGCGCCGCACCCCAGCGCACCAGCCCATAGCTGCCGTAATCGCTGGTGGCGTCGGCCACCAGGTCGGCGCCGCGCGTGCGCGTATCCACTGCATTGGCGAAGTACTGGATCCACTCAGTGCCGGTCAGTCCCGCCGCAATCAGCGTCGGTGCAAACGCAGGACCGAACATATAGCCAGTGCGGACGATGCGGTCCTTCACCTTGACCTGATAGCCATCCAGCGTCACGTTTACATTGTCGGCAGGTTTGAGCACAATACCGATACCGAAGTTGACCGACTTCTCCGGATCCAGATCGCGCGCACCAAATTTATGCGCCAGATCCGAGTTATTGCGCAGCAGCTTGGACAAGCTAGGCCCCACCTCACCCGTCACCGGATTGATGTTGGTACGGTTGTCCGTCTGCGAGTAACCGGTCTGCGTTAGCGACGGTGCGCGGAAGCCCGTGCCCACTGTGCCACGTATTGCCACCTTCGGCGAGAAATCGTAGCGGCTATTTACTTTGCCGCTGGCCGTATTACCGGCACTGTCGTTATAGTGTTCGAAACGCACCGCGCCATCCACGAACCAGTCCTCGGTTGGATACAGGCCAATGTCGTTATACACCGCCAGCACCGTGCGGCGGATGCTGGTGGCGTCGGCCGGCGACAGCGCCACGCCGGCCTGCGCGCCGACAGCGGCCGGCTTGCCGACGTTAGGATTTCCCTCTTGGTCGCCAGCCTTGAAGATATAGCCGCCGTTTTTATAGCCCAGCGGATCGCCGGCGAAAGTGGCAAAGCGTTCGGCACGCTGCTCCAGGCCCCACGACCATTGCAGCGGTTTCTTGCCGCCGATGTCTACGGCGCGGGTGAAGTCTTCGTTGGTAGTCCACTGCTCGAACTGGTAGGTCGCGAGGTTGTCAAAGCTGGTTGGCGATGAAGGACCGAGCGAAGGATTTAGCGTCAGATTGCTGTACTGGCGGGCGCGGTTCTTGCCGTAACCAGTGCTGATATCCCAATTCCAGCCTGCCGTCTTACCGCGCGCGCCAAAGTTCAACTGGAAATCGAGTGCACTCATATTATTCACGGCGAAGTACCCGTCCGGAAAAATCTGTGCGATAGTCGCGAGGCCATTCGGACGGCGGAAGTTATTCCCCGCCACCGTATTGCGCGTTCCCGCAGTACCGAAGGCGTAAAGCGTGATGTCGGCGTTGTACGGCTTCTCGGCATTGAACGCCAGGTCGTAAGCCTCGATGCCCGGGTCGCCGTTATGCGCACCATCGCGATTCCAAGTCGCATTCTTCGGATTGGAGGCCGGCGAGTAAGCCACCAGGTTAGTCGAAGGGAAGTTGTACCAGGCCTGCCCGCGCTTGCGCAACGCCGCACCAACGTGCACAAAGCCGTCATCGCCCAGAGCGAAACCTGCATCGCCTTCCAGCTTCTTGTTCGTCAAGTCGCCGTCCGCATCTTTTAGCCTGCCGTAACCTGCCGAGATTTCGCCACCATGATTACCGGTTTTGAGAATCACGTTCACCACACCAGCCACTGCGTCCGAACCGTATTGGGCGGCTGCGCTGTCCTTCAGCACTTCGATATGGTCGATGGCGCTGAGCGGAATAGTATCCAGGTCGATGGCATTGACGCCGCTGGTATCGCCACCGCCGTTGGTCAGCAGCGCGCTATTATGGCGACGCTTGCCGTTCACCAGCACCAGCGTGTAGGCAGGTCCGAGGCCGCGATTGCTCACCGGCCGCACCACCGAGTTCACGCCCGCCTGGTTGGTGCCGAAGTTAAACGATGGCAGCAGGCGCGCCAGCGCTTCCGCCAGTTCCGCGCGGCCGGTGTGGATCAATTGTTCGCCGCTGATGACGTCCACTGGTGCTGGGCTATCGGCCACGGTGCGCGCTTCGCCACGTACGCCGGTAGTCACCACAACGTCCTGTACCTGCCCTACGCTGGTCTGGGCCAGCGCTGGAACACCGATGGCCATCAGGGCCAGGCTGAGTGGCGTCAACGCGATCTTTTTCGAATAGTGCTGCATTCAATATCCCTCTCTGATTTATTGTTAGGCTAAATATTTGGCAAAACTGGTATCCCAAATCGGACGCACATCGATGCGGCGGGCCAGCAGGCCAGCATCCGCAAACACGTCCGCTACTTTTTGCTGCGACTTGATCGCCGCTTCATCCACCGGTATCAGCTTGTATGGCTCGCTGCGCAGCTTCACTTGATTCAGGAAGAACTGCGGCGGCACACCGGCAATCTGGCCGCTGCGGGTAGCCCACTTGTCCGGATTGCGGTTGATCCAGTCGTACACTTTGGCCACGCGCTGCAGGTAGTCGCCGATGGCCTGGTTCTTGGCCGGGTCGGCGATCGCCTGCGACGAGGCGCTGATAACGTAGTTCCCGGACAGATAGCCCTTCGCCGTTCGCAGCACGCGCGCGCCTTGGCTCTTGGCGAATTCCACCACCAGCCCGTAGATCACCCAGGCATCCAGCTGGCCGCTCTTGAAAGCCGCTAACCCGTCCTGCGGCAGCAGCGGCACCGCCTCAATATCCTTGAAGGTCAGGCCGTGCTCTTTCAGCAACTGGATCAGGAAGTAGTGCGAGGTGGTGGAACGCACGTAGCCAATGCGCTTGCCTTTGAACTGCGCAGGATCGCTGATGGTGGAATTCTTCGGCACCAGCACCACCTGGTTATTCACGTCGCCGCGCAACACGGCGATCACTTTCATCGGCGCGCCACCGGCTACCGCGAAAATCGGTGGGATCTCGCTCATGCCGCCGAAATCCAGCGAGCCGGAAGACAAAGCCTCCACGATCAGGTTCCCGCCGGCGAATTCCGCTAACGCGGTCTTGTACGGAATGTCGGCCACACCTGCCTCGTTGAAGTAGGCGCTGTCGCCACCCTTGTAGGTACCGACGCGCAGCGTGACGTCACGCAGTTGCAACGCTGCGGCGCGAGTGGCGTTGCTCCATCCGGCCATCAACAGCGCCATGCCAACACCATTGCGCAGAAACTGACGGCGAGCGCCGCCCTTCGAAGTGATCGAATCCATGATCCCAGCCTTAAAAAGTTAATTAATTTTGAATACGATATTCCCGGCCAGCAGATAGCTGCTACCGCCCAAATCGGGCAATCGAGGGAAAGGCGCGGCACGGCGGATGGCGTCGCGTGCTGCTTCGTCCAAAGAGTCCACGCCGGACGATTGGATATCGAACGTGACCAGCGAACCGTCAGGATTGAGCGTCAGGCGGTAGCCGACCTTGCCCTGCTGGCGGCGCATCTTCGCTTCACGCGGATAGTCGGCGTTGCGATTGATGCGGGCGTAGACCTGGTTGACGTAATCGGTCGGAATACCCTCGGTACTGATTTGCTTCGGCCCAGACGCCACCGGTGCTGCTGGTGGAGCGGGCGGCGCTTGAACTACGGGCCCGGGTGGCGTAGGCGGCGCGATTGTTTCGGCCTGCGTCGGCGGTGGTGCTTCTACCGCTTTCGGCGCCGGCTGCGGTTGCGCGGTCGGCTGGGGTGGCGCCAGTGCGACTTGTCTTTCCTTTGTCGGTTCCGGCTTCGGTGGCGCCAGTGTCAGCTTCTGTTGCGGCATGATGTGTATCAGTTCTATCACCTGCGGTGCGTGCGGCCGTTTGATGGCGCCTGTCCAGTTCAAGATGGCCAGCAATGCCACACCATGGATCGCCACCGTGACCAGCGCTCCAGGACGACGCAGCCAGTGCTTGCCTGCTCCCGCGTCCAGATAAGACGTCGCGTAGCCCGCACCATGCGTCGCCGCCGATTGGGCACTGCCTACCGGCGCTGGTGCGACGCTCAGCGGCGCGGACGTGCCGGTAGTGGCCAGGTCTTCTGGCGCGAAAGTATCATTCAGCGATAGCGTGGCGCTGGACATGGTGCTTCTCCTCAGTCGAATAAATCCGGTTCTTCACGCGTGATGACATCCCACAGCGGCTGGAAGCTGAACCAGCCACCGGCCTCGGAGCCCATCTGCTTGGAAGTGTGCAGCGCCACGTCGTGCGGAATCGGCCGTGTCAAGCCGGCGGCCTCGGACAGCAACTGCGCCTGCGCCGCATTCTCAAATGCGATGTAGCGCCACACCGCCGACTCCACCGACGCACCTACCGTCAGCAAGCCGTGGTTCTGCAGGATCACCGCCTTGCGGGGACCGAGCGTCTCGGCGATACGCTGGCCTTCGCTGGCATCCAGCACCACGCCGCTGAAATCCGTGAAGATTGCATGATCCTCGTAGAACGCGCAGGAGTCCTGCGTCAACGGTTCGAGCAAGCGGCCCTGCGCCGCGAAGGCTTTGCCATACAAGCCATGCGAGTGCGCCGCCGCGATCACGTCCGGGCGCGCCTTGTGCAGTTCAGAGTGAATGGCAAACGCCGCGCGGTTCAGCAGGCCGTCGCCTTCAACGATCTTGCCGTCATGGCTGACCAGGATCAGGTCCGATGCGCGGATATGGCCGAAGTACACGCCGGCCGGATTGACCCAGAAGTGGTCCGGAAATTCAGGATCGCGCGCCGTGATGTGGCCCGCGCCACCCATGTCGAAACCGTAGCGTGCGAACAAACGGAAGGAAACGGCCAACCGTTCCTTGCGATGCTGGCGCTGCGCCTCGAAGCCCTCCGGTTCCGGCGGCTGTGCGAAAATGATATTGCCGTTGTCGTCGCGCGGTGCGCTGTAGATGGCCGGACGCGGATACTGCTTGCCGACCGTGCGCAAATGGGGACGCGACAACGGCGCGGAGTACAGTGGTGCAGAGCTGCTCATGGAATGGTCCTTGTATCAGTAATCAGTAGCCGCGCGCGGTATCCACCACGTCAGCCAGTGGTTGTCCGCTGCGGAAGCGGTCCAGGTTCAGCACGAATTTATCGATCAGTGCAGGCACAATCTGGTCGGTGCTGGGCGAAATATGCGGCGACAGGCGCACACGCGCGTGGCGGTAGAAAGCATGGCCGGCCGGCAGCGGTTCGGGATCGGTCACGTCCAGCGTCGCCAGCGCCAGCTTGCCCTCGTCCAGCGCATCGAGCAGCGCCTGATGGTCGACCAGGTTACCGCGTGCGATATTGATCAAGTGGAGGTTCGGTTTGGCGCGGGCCAGCGTAGCGCGGTTGATCGCATGATGCGTGTCCGGCGTCGATGGCGCGGCCAGCACCAGATGGTCCGAACGTGCCACCAGTTGCTCCAGCGAGTCCACGCGCTCCACGCCATCCACCTCGAACGGCGCGTCCGAGCGGCGCAGTGCAATCACCTTGATGCCGAGCGCCAGCGCGCGCTGCGCCAAGGCCTGGCCGATGGAACCGAAGCCGTACAGGCCTAGCGTGGAGCCCTGCACCAGTCCCAATTGAATGCGGCGCCAGTCGCTGGCCTGTTCCAGCCAGATTTCCGGCACCCGCTTGGCGGCAGTGAAGATCGCCGCCAGCACGTATTCAGCGATGGCGATCGATGCCGTGCCGCGCGCCGACGTCACCACCGGGCCGTCGAACAGCCAGTCCGGGTAGTAGTCGATGCCGACAGATGCCAGCTGCACCCACTGCACATCGCTCCAGCCCCGTGGCGCTGGAACCTCAAGCAGTGACTGGCCTTTCGGCGCCGGCAAAGCAAACAGCACGTCCGCGCCCGGCGGCAGCTCGGTCAAAGGACCGGGCGCCACGTCGCGCACCGCCAGGCCGGTGCGCTGGGCCAGCAGTGCGTTGACCTTGGGGTCGAACTGGCTGGCTACGATCAAATTATTCTTCACTGCGCTCATCGCTGTACTCCGTTGTTTATGCTGCCAGTCGTTGGTCCTGCGCTTCGCGTTCTGCGATCGCCGCGCGCACCAGCGGAATCAGTTCGCGGCCATACTGCAGCGCGTCCTGGATTGGGTCAAAGCCGCGAATCAGGAAGGTGGTCACGCCCAGTTCCCAGTACTTGATCAACGCATCGCGTACCTGCTCCGGCGTGCCGACCAGCCCAGTCGAATTGCCGGCGGCCTTGGTCAGTGCTGCGATGCCAGTCCACAGGCGCTCGTCCACCACCTTGCCTTGCGCCGCAGTTTCCAGCAGGCGCTGCGAACCAGCGTTCTGTGGTTGCTGTGGACGTTTGCTGAAGTGGACGTTACTCTTTACGCGCTCAGTCGCGGTAGCGAGGATGGCGTCGGCCTTGGCCCACGCTTTTTCCTCGGTTTCCGCCAGCACTGGACGCAGCGACAGGCTGAAACGAATCTTGTCGGCGCGGCCATGCTTGGCGGCGGCAGCACGCACGCGGGTGATGGTTTCTTCTACCTGCGCCAGCGATTCGCCCCACAGCGCGTAGACGTCAGCATGCTTGCCTGCGACTTCAATCGCTGCATCCGACGAACCGCCGAAGTACACCGGAATGTGCTGGTCGCGCACCGGACGCACACCGGCGTTCTGGCCTTTAAAACGGTACAGCGGGCCTTCGTGGTCAAACGCGCCTTCCGAAGTCCAGGTTTTCTTCACCACGTCAAGATATTCGTCGGTGCGCTTGTAACGCTGGTCGTGATCGAGGAAATCGCCATCGCGCTGCTGCTCGGTGTCGTCGCCGCCGCTGATCACGTGAACCGCCAGGCGGCCATCGCTGAAGTGATCCAGCGTCGCGAACTGGCGTGCGGCCAGCGTTGGCGCCACAAAGCCAGGACGGTGCGCCAGCAGGATACCCAGTTTTTCAGTCTGCGAAGCGATGTAGGACGCCACCTGGAAGCCGTCCACCGAGGCGCTACTGTGCGCCACCAGCACGCGGTCAAAGCCCGCGTATTCGTGGGCACGCGCCACCGCACCGAGGAAGCTCTTGTTGACGACCGGGCCTTGCGGCAGAACGGTTTCCGAAACTTCCTGGGTGGCGCTAAAGCCGATAAATTCGATACTCATGATGCGTCCTTTGCAGTGATAGTTGAAATGCCGGCCACGCCGGAGAGAGAAGCTTTTTTGGCGGCACGCGCGGCGAAGGCGGTGCGGCCGCTATTGACTAAAATCGTGTCGTTCTGCGGCGTGTGGATGCGTGAGCACAGCACGTCGCGGTAGTAGCGTTCCAGCGGATTGGAACGCGACAGGCCCGGATTGCCACTCAACTCAATCGCCTTCTCCACTACCTGGATCGCAGTGTTGGTGACGAGATATTTGATGCGGAACGCGTCTGAAGGTGGCACCGCGCCGCTGGCGGCGGAATCGAGCAGCACACGGTTGGAGAACAGCCACGCATCGAGCTGACCCAGCGCCTCCTGGAAGCGCGGTAGGCTGGATAAGGGTGCGCCCAGATTGGCCGGCACGCGCTCTTCCAACCATCCGGCCAGCCAGTCGCGCGCATTGCGGGCCACGGCATCGTAGATGGCGGACAGCAGCACGGACATCCATAGCAGCAGCGAGGCGTCCAGCTCAGGCGCAGCGCTGGCAGGATTAACTTCCACCGCGTGCTCCAGCGGCACCAGCACGTCATCAAACACCACTTCATGGCTGCCGGTGGCGCGCATGCCAAGGTGGTCCCACGTTTCGACGATGCTGATGCCCGGCGTATCACGGTGCACCAGCCAGCTGCCGACCAGCGGCTCCGCATCGTCGCTGCGCGCCCACACGCCCAGCCATGTCAGGCGCGGAATGCCGGTCGAGTAGATTTTGCGGCCGCTGATGCGCCATCCTTCCGGCGTGCGGCGAGCGATGGTGCCCGGCAGGCCACCGCGCGCGGGCGTGCCCAGTTCCGGCTCAACGCGCAGCGCGTTAATCAAGGCACCGTTGCGCAGCGTGTCTTCCACCACGCGATGCAACAGGTGCTGCGGCCACTTGGCCTGGCGGCCAGACGCATGGTGCAGGTACTGCATCACCAGCACCAACGCGGTGGATGGCTCTCCGCGTGCGACGGCGGCGATCACGCGGGCAGTTTGCGCGAGGTTGGCGCCAAGGCCGCCCAGCGCACGCGGCACGGTCAAGCCGAGCAAACCCAATTCGTGCAAGCGTTCGAAGTTCCGGTGCGGGAAACTGCCATCACGGTCATGCTGCTCGGCGGTGGCGGCGAATTCGGTAGTCAGCGTATCCAGCAGCGCGGCAAATTCCGGGCTATCCAGCTGGTAGCTGTTTTCTGCAATCGGCAGGCGAAGTACGGAGGTCATCATCAGGAGTGGCTTTAGTTAAAAAATTCTTCGATCTCTACGCCCAGCAGCTGCAGCAGCTGCGTGCGCACCTGCTGGAACTGCGGCGCCTGCGCGCTACGTGGACGCTGCTGGGTGATGGTGATGTCGGCGGCGATACGGCCCTGCTCCAGCACCAGCACGCGGTCGGCCAGCAGCACGGCTTCGTCGACGTCGTGCGTTACCAGCAGCACGGACGGGCGATGCTGGCGCCACAGCGATAGGATCAGCTGGTGCATGCGGATGCGGGTCAACGCGTCCAGCGCAGCGAACGGCTCATCCAGCAGCAGCAGCTGCGGCTCGCGCACCAGCGCACGGGCCAGCGCCACGCGCTGCGCCTCGCCGCCGGAGAGTGTGGCAGGCCATGCGTTCTCGCGATGCGCCAGCCCTACTTCTTCAAGTGCGGCAAGGGCGCGTTCGCGTGGGCGGTCGATCTTCAATCCCAGCGTGACGTTGCGCCATGCGCGCTTCCACGGCATCAGGCGCGGCTCCTGAAACACGGCGGCACGGGCTTGCGGCACATTCAGCGTGCCGGAGCTGATGCGGTCCAGACCAGCCAGTGCGCGCAGCAGCGTGGTCTTGCCGGAGCCGCTGCGGCCCAGCAGCGCGACAAATTCACCGGCGCGGATTTCGAGATTGAGGTTATCGAGGATGGTGTTGTCGCCGAAACGCTTGCTCAGGTTCTGCGCCTGCACCGGAGTGCGCGGTAAAGCTGGCGCGTCGTCGCGGGCGGTCTGGCGCAGCAGATTCAAAGTCAGGGTATGCATGCTCATTCCTTGATGAAGGTCGGACGCCAGGCCAGCGCGTAGTGTTCAATGCCGCGCACCAGCAGGTCGGTGGCGAGGCCCAGTAAGCTGTAGACGATCAGACAAACCACGATGACGTCGGTGCGCATGAAATCACGGGCGTTGTTAATCAGGTAGCCCAGTCCCGCCGTGGCGTTGATCTGCTCCACCACCACCAGCGACAGCCAGCTGACGCCCAGCGAGTAGCGCAGGCCGATGAGGAAAGATGGCAAGGCGCCTGGCAGGATCACATGCACGATCTGCTGCGGGTAGCTCAAACCGAACAGGCGTCCCGCCTCCACCAGTTTGGCATCGACGCTGCGTATGCCGCTGTACAGCGACAGATACATCGGGAAGGTGGTGGCGTAGGCGATCAGCGTGATCTTGGTGAATTCGCCGATCCCGAACCACAGGATGAACAGCGGCACCAGCCCGAGGAACGGCACGGTGCGCGCCATTTGCATGCTGGAGTCCACGGCCACTTCGCCCTGGCGCGACAAACCGGAGACCAGGGCCAGCGCAGTCCCCAGCGGCAGCGACACGGCCATCCCGGTCAGCACGCGTTGCAGCGACACCAGCACGTTGCGGCCGATTTCGCCGTTGGCAATCAGCTCACCGAGCGTGACGAAGATTTGCGAAGGACCTGCGAGGATGCGCTCCGGCAGGACACCGGTGCGCGCAGCGAGCTCCCAGATCGCCAGCAAGACGAGTGGCCCGGCGGCACGGCGAACGATGGAGTTGAGGGCACTGACAGACATATTTGCATCCCTATTCAAGCTATTGAAAGCTAGTATAGGGAGCAAATAATTATGATAAAACTAATCGTTTCAACTATTGATATATGATTTTCAGGAATAATCCTGAGGCATCATCTTGCGACAATTTTGAGAGGAGATTCGGCAAATGCGTGCTGCACCGCCTGCGCGAAGAAGTCGATCGCATGCTGCACCGGGCCCGGTTGTTGCGGCTGCACCAGCCAGATATCCAGCACCGGCTTGAAGTCCGATACATTGACGATATCAAGGTGCGAGCGATGGCGGCTGCGCTCAAAGATAGGACGCGGCATCAATCCGAGGCCGATGCCGCTGGCCGCCAGCCCAAGCTGCAGGTCGGTGCCGAAAGTCTCAAGATTGATCTTGAACGACAGCCCCTGCTCCGCCAGCGCCCGCGCCAGACCAGCACGGAAGCCACAACCGTCCGGATTCAATACGAAGCCGGTGCCGTAGATGTCGCGCAGCTTGTAGCTACGCTTCGGCATAGCGTCCTTCTTCGCCACCACCACCAGCTCGATACGGCCCAATGCGCGCCCGGTCAAACCGTCCGGCAGCACTTTGGTGGCCGGGAACAGCGCCACGGCCGCGTCGATTTCGGCGTTCGCCACGCGCTCCACCAACTGCGAGCCCCAGCCGGACGACACCTCTGTATGCAGATCCTTAAAGGTGCGATTCAGCTTTTGCAAGGTATCGAGCAGCACCACGTCGCCGATGGTCTGGATCACGCCGATGCGGAACACGCCGGTCGGCGCGTGATCGGCCTGCACCATCGCGCGCAGATGGTCGACTTCCTGCAGCACTTTGCCGCATTGGTCAAACACCTGCCGCCCCACCGCGCTAGGCTTGGGTGGCTTGACGCTGCGGTCCAGCAGTTCCACGCCCAACGCGTGCTCCAGGTTCTGCACGCGACGGGTGATGGCCGACTGGGTCAGCCCCAAGGCCTCGGCCGCAGCGCTCACCGACTGGTTGCGCACCACGGCGACGAAGGCGCTGATGTCATCTATTTTCATGTCGTTGTCAAAATAAGCCGTACGAAAAACAGACGTCATCTTAACAGCATCAGAACTTGTAGCTGGCGCGGACATAGTAATAGCCGCCATTAAACGGTATCTGCGCCGACGCCGTGTCGTATTGATACACGCCGAGGTAGCGGCTGATGGCAGGCACCTTGTCAGGATAGACGTTGAACAGATTGTTGGCGCCCGCCGCAAGCTGCAGCTTTTTCGTCACAGCGTAACGGACTTCCAGATCGGTGATCGTCTTCGGCGAGTTCTCGACATGGTTGAACACCGAGGTCGAATAGATATTCGGGCCGGAATAGAACGTGGCTTCGGTGGCAGTCTTGCCGTAGCGGGTGGCGTGCAGGCTCACGCTCCACTGTTCCTGCGTCCATGCACCGCCTACAATCAGCTTGTTCTTCGGCGTGGCCGTGGTCAGGTAGCCGACCTGCTGGGCGTTGAGCAGCGTCTTGCCATTGCCATCGATGCCGACCTTGGTCACTTTATTGTTATTGATATTGGCGCTGGCATCCCAGTCGATGCGGCCTGCGCTACCCAGATTGGTCGGGTAGTTGAGCACCAGGTCCAGGCCTTGCGTGCGCGTGTCGACGCCATTGGCGAAGTAGCTGGCGCTCACCGAGGACAAGCCGCTAGGCAGATTGATACCGGCGCCGGTCAGCGCGGCGATGGCCACCGCGCCGCTGTAAGTACCGCCTTGGACGATGCGGTCGCGGATGTCGATGCGGTAGGCATCCACGGTTACGTGCAGGTTGTCCAGTGGCTCGGCAACCAAGCCTAGATTGAAGCTGCGTGATTTTTCAGGCCGCAGCGGCGTGGCGCCCAGTTTGCGCGCTGCGTCCGAGTTCACCGCCAGCTGGCCGCCGGCGGTGGTCGGCGACACCGCAAGGCTGGTGTAGTACTCTTGCGCCAGCGAAGGCGCGCGGAATCCGGTGCTGCCGGTGGCACGCAGTGCGAAGCGTGGATCGAACTCATAACGGGTCGACAGCTTGGCGTTACGGGTGCTGCCTGCATCGCTGTAATGCTCATAGCGCCCTGCCAGTTCCCCCTCCCACTGCTTGGTGAGCTTGGTGGAGAAGTCGACATAGGCCGCGCCGATATTGCGCGAGTGCTTGCCGGCGCTGACCGGCGATAGGCCAGGCAAGGCTTGCGCGCCGCTGCCGAAGTACGAGGCCGTATCGCCGGCGCCGATATCATAGGTCTCACGGCGGAACTCGGAACCCAGTGCAACGCTCAGCGGCGCAGGCAACGCGCCGGTCTCGAACGAGCGCGCCAAGTCGCCGTTGACCGCCTGCTGCGTGTTCTGGAATTGCGACAGGTGGAAGCTGGTTGGCGTAGCGCCGGTGGCTGCATACAGGTCGGTATTGGCCGAATCGACCATGCCGATCTTGACGTTGTCGGTGCCGTAGGTGGCGCTCAAGTCCCAGCGCCAGCCTACCAGGTCCGTGCCCTTGATGCCGGCAGTGATGCCAGCATCGGTTTCGTTACTGGTCTCGGTCGGCGTGAAGCCATTCGGATAAACCTGCGGCAGCTTGCTCGGCAGGCGGAAGTTCTGGTAGCTGCCGCCGGTGCGGTGCGCCACGGTAGCGAATGCGTAAGCCTCCACATCCTTGCTGATCGAGATGCCGGCGTTGGCGCCGAAGGATTCACGGCGAATCTGCGGATCGCCAACGATCTTGTTCACGTAAGTTCCGGTGCGGTCATCTGGGCCGCTGCGGAAGCTGTGTTCATGGCGGCGGTATTCAGCACTCAGGTGCAGGAAACCGTCTTCGCCCAGCGTGATGCCGGCGTCGGTGGCGCCGCCTAGCGTGAAGCCGTCATGCTTGTAATATTCGCCGCTGGTCAGCGTGACGTTGCCGCCACTGCTGCTGTTTTTCAGGATGATGTTGATCACGCCCGCAATCGCATCCGAACCATATTGGGCGGCGGCGCCGTCACGCAGCACTTCAATGTGATCGACCGCGCTGACCGGAATCAGGTCGATGTCGACCGGCGTGGCGCCCTGCTGCGAACCCGAGTCCGCACTGATGTTGGCCGAGGTGTGGCGGCGTTTGCCATTCACCAGCAGTAGCACGTGGTTGGGGCTCAGGCCACGCAGCGTCAAGGCGCTGGTCAGATTGGCGGCGTCACCGGCTTGCGCCAAACGGCTGATGGACGGCAGCAGCTTGACCAGCGCGTCGCGCAGGTCGGTCTGGCCGGTGCGCTGTAAATCTTTGGCGCTGACCACATCGATTGGGCTCAGGCTTTCGCCGGCGGAGCGCTGGGTATCACGGGTACCGGTGACCACCACGTCCTGGATCGCGCCCGCAGCGGCAGGCGTGTTGGAAATGGCGTCGGCGTCGGCGGCCCAAACGGGTGCGGCGGTGTACAACAGGGAGATGGCTAGGGCGATTTTAGTGTGCTTCATGCGGGCTGACTCCTGGAGGGTTGTGGTTATTTTTTAACGCGGGCGGCGATCAGGTCGATTTCAACCAGTGCGCCGGGCAGTGGCAGCGCGGCCACTTGCAAAGCAGTGCGCGCAGGCTTGTTGGGCTGTTCGGCGGTACCAAAGAACTGGCCGAAGGAGGCGTTCAAGCCTTTGAAATCGAGCTTGTTATCGAGTTTTGGATCGCCGACCAGGAACACGCGCAGCGACACCACGTCGGCAAAGGTCAGGCCTTCGTTGGCCAGTGCCGTTTTCAGGCGCGTCAACACGGACTGCGTTTGCGTTTGCGTATCGCCTTCGATGGATTCAGGCAGTACGCCGCTGAAGTAGACCGTATCGGCATTGGCAGGCACGGAGACAGCCACCGAAATCGGGAAGTTAGAATTAGGGATAGGCGTACGCTTGATCTGTTCCGCATGCAGTGCGGGAGCGGCGATCAGCAGGCCGGCGAGCAGTAAAGAGGCTTTCATGGTCAGTCCTTTCATTCAAGTTGTTATGCGGCGGGCGATGGCGGCAACGGCGTGGTGCGCGGACAGCGCCGCGCCTTCCTGCCATGCGCCGATCTGGCTGAGGTACTCGCCGGCGAAGTGCACACGGCCTTCGGGCTGGTTCAAGCGGACGTATTCTTTTTCGGCCGGCGTGGCCCAGTGCACCCACGAGCCAAGGCTGTACGGGACTTTGTGCCATGCCACGCTAACGGGATTCTTGAGGTCCGCGCCGCGCCCCGGATGCACGCGGTCGATCACGCCGCGCGAAGAAGCAAATTGCGCGCTTAATGGCTGCGCCGTGAAATCGCGCGCGCCCTGGCCGATGTTGTAGCAGCCGACCAGCACACCGGTCTTCTTGTGGAAGCCGCCGCTCGGATACCAGATCAGCGAGGTCTCGTGCTTGACCACCGAAATGCCGCCGTAGATCTGCGACTCGGTCTCCCAGAATCGGCGCGACTGCCAGGCGATTTTGCTGGCGGTGTCGTAATGAACATTACTGATGGCTTGCTTCACCTCCGGCGAGAAGTTGGTTTCCACCTGCGCCAGCACCGGCAGCGGGAAAGTGACGACGGCGTAATCGGCCGACAGCGTTTGCAGCTTGCCGCTGGCGCGGTCGCGTACTACCACGTCAACGCCCTTGTCCTTATTGGTGATGGATTTGACTTCGGTATTCAGGCGCGCCACGTCTTTCAGGCGCTGGAAGAAGGCGTAAGGAATGCGGTCCATGCCGCCGACCGGCTGCAGCATGGTGGGCTGGAAGATCAGCAGTTCGTCAAAGACCAGCGCAAGCCATAGGTCCGGATCGAGCAAGGCTTCCAGCGGCAGCGGCTCGTTGCGCTCCCCGACATTTTCGGCCGTGCCGGGATAGACTTTGTAGCCCGAGCGTTCACTGCCCTTGAACTCCGCTTGCGGCGTCAGGTCGCCGTAGACCTTGAGGAATTCAACCAGCTTGGCGCGATCATCGACGCTCAGCTCCTGATCGAGCGCGCCCTTGCTGGTGGCTTTCGCCAGCAGCTCGGACACGTGGCCGCGCGCGTCGTTAATGGCGCGGCGCAACTGGATAGGCTGACCGCCCTTGGCCGCATCCGGCAGGAAGTAGGCGCTGCGGCTGCTGTTGACTTCCGCTTCCAGCTCCACACCAAGTTCACGGCAGTAGCCAAGAATCGTCTGGTGATGACTAGGCAGTCGCGCCGGACCGGCGTTGAAGTAGTGGCCAGGTTCGAAGTCCGCCACTTGGGTGGTGCCATCGTTGAGTTCTATGCGAGTGCCATTGCGGATGGTCCAGTTACGGCCGCCGACGCGATCGCGCGCTTCGACCAGCTGCACTTGGTAGCCGGCCTTGCGCAACTCATAAGCCGACACCAGGCCGGCGATGCCCGCACCCAGCACCAGCACCTTGGTGCCTTTGCCCGAGCCAGGCGCCAGTTGCAGCAAAGGCGTTTGGCCGCTGGCCGATGCGATGGTTGGGGCGCCGAGACCCAAGGTGGTCATGGCTGCGGCAGCGGCGGTATAGCCGCTGGTGGCGGCAAGCTGCATCAGGAATGTCCTGCGCGTTACGGTCATAAATCGCTCCATATTGGTGAGGTTGAGCCGATCTTATGACGCGCCAACATTATGTATAAACTAATTATTTTTCATATTGAAATATGAAATTTGTGAATAATGTATTTTCGCAGTTGATATGTGGCGGCGCTATATTCAAACGCGAAAGCATTCGTTTCAACGGCCGATGGAGGCGTCGTACTATCGGGTGACAACCATCTTCAGGAGAAGATCATGCAGCGCCGTGCCGTACTTTCTTTGTTATCGCTTTTACCGTTTTCCGCCTTTGCGCAGAAGGCGCCGTCCACGCTGCGCATCGGCTATCAGAAGTCTTCTACCTTGCTGACGGTGCTGAAAGTGCGCGGGCGGCTGGTGCGCAACTGACGTATTTTGCGCAGGAGGCACCCTCGCCTGCCGCGCAAGCCATCGTGGTGCGTGCAGATTCGCCGATTGCCAGCGTGGCGGATTTGAAGGGCAAGAAAGTTGCGGTGACCAAGGCGGCAGGCAGTCAGTCATTATCTGTAGCGGCCTGGGTGACGTGGGATCCGTATCTGGCGGGTGTGCAGAACCAGTCGCAGGTGCGCGTGCTGGCGGATGGGCGGAATGTGGCGGATTACCAGCGCTACTACCTGGCGTCGACGGCGTATGCGGAAGCGCATCCGGAAGTGCTGGTGGTAGTGTTTGAGGCGCTACGCAAGACCGGTCGCTGGATCAAGCAGTCGCCGAAAGAAGCAGCGGAGTTGCTGGCTCCCGCGTGGGGATTGGATGCGAAGACGGTGGAACTGGCCAACAGCCGCCGCAGCTATGATGTGCGCGTTGTCGTGAAGGACGCGTTGGGCGAACAACAGCGCATAGCAGATGCATTTTACGGAGAAGGCCTGCTTCCCCGCAAACTCGACGCCACCGCCGTGCCGCTCTGGCCTTTGCGCTAAGCCAAAACGGGATATCCGGCAGCCGTGGCTTCGGCTTCGAGCTGCTGGATGCGATTGTAGTCGGTGTCCGGGCGATGTTGGAAGGCTTTGATGTGCAGCGTCGCCATGTGCGCTCGCAACTGCGGACCGGGCGACAACAACGCCGCGCGCAGGCGTTCTTGCAGCACTGCTGGCACGCTGCGCGCCGTCACCAGCGGCAGGCCTGGCGAGGATGCGGAGTACTGCAGCACTTTAATGCCCTGCAGGCTATCCGGCGATTCCTCGCGCAGGTAGCCGAAGGTGACGCAATCAATGGCGGCAATATCCGCCTCCCCTTCACGGACTGCACGCAGGCTGGCCACGTGTGCGCCGGTCCATTTCACTTTACCGAAGAAGCGCCCATCACGCGCCAGCGGAGCAACGGCGTGACGCAGCACGTTCATGCCACTGTTGGAGTCCAGGGAGTTGGCGGCGGCGGTGAGGCCGCGCGCCTCGGCCAGCGAGCCGACACCATCGACAGCGCGCGTGACGATTACACTGGAGTAGTTGCTGCCATCGCAGCCGGGGAAATCGAAGACCGGCGTCGCCAGCAACGAAGCCACGCCGCGCAAGGAAGTCACATACGGATAGCCGCAAGTCTGCCCTAGCAGCAGGTCGGCGCGATGCCATAGGGCCGGCAGCTCCGGCTCCGGCAGCAGTCGCACGTCTCCGCTGACACCCGCATCGGCCAGCACGCAGGCCAGCAAGGCCTCATACTCCCGCTGCAAGCGTGACGAGACGTTATACATCGGTAGCGAAACAGTCCAGCTCATGGCATGCGGGGATGTACAGGTGCGTCGACGGGACGGAAACCGTAGCGGCGCATCAGCTCTCCATATCCGTTGATCTGGAAACCGCCGCTGCGCGCATTATAAGCCTCGCGCCGCCCAGCATACACGCGCGGCAGCAGATACCACGGCAGTGAAGGCAGGTCATGGTGCACCAGGTGCAGGTTATTATTAAGGAACAGGATGCGAAACACGAGGCCAGTATCATTCAGCACAATGCGTTGCTTGTGGTCTTCCGCCGGACGATGCTCGTAGTACGACCGTATCATCGTCAGCGATTGCGCCGGATATGAGATCACCAGCACATACCATATGGCCGATACGCC
The DNA here is from genome assembly GCF_009857445.1 of Duganella flavida. Classification (GTDB taxonomy): domain Bacteria; phylum Pseudomonadota; class Gammaproteobacteria; order Burkholderiales; family Burkholderiaceae_D; genus Rugamonas; species Rugamonas flavida. Next base: position 96,535 of record NZ_WWCN01000010.1, on the reverse strand, counting down.
GAATGCCGACTCGATCCACCACAGCAGCGCTGCCAGCATCAGTACATGGCGCAGCCAGACGCCTGCATCGCGCAAGTCGCCTCGCAGCAGACGGCGCGCAGCACCGCCCCAGGCGGAAGCAATCGACAGCGCCGGGCCGACTACCAGCCGGCCCCAGAAAGTCTTGTTCAGCCAAAGGACCGCACGCAGCGGGCGGCTCATCGCCTCCCATTCGACTGGAGACACATAAGTGCTTTCGGCGTCCAGCTCCGGCAGCGTGAGATCGAAATCATTGTGATGGCGCAGGTGGCTTTCACGATAAATCTCATACGGATACCACACCGCCAGCGGCGGGTAGCCGAATACACGGTTCAGCCACGGCCAGCGCGTGGGATGGCCGTGTATCAGCTCGTGCTGGAGCGACACATACCATGCGCACCACCAGATCATCAACAAGGTCGCCGGCGCGGCACCCAGCACCGGCCAATAGGCCAGCGTGGCCACCCAACCGCCGTAAATCACCAGGATCAGCAGCCAGGTCGGCCACTCGCCGCGCCATGCGGCGCGCTTGCGTTCTGCCGTTACTTCGTCCCGTTGTGCGTTATCTATCCAAGCCTGCATATAACTCTCCTGCTACCGAGTATATGCAGGCCCTGAACGGGCGGAAACGAATTAAAACGCGCTTCCTTATGCGGATTCTGTGGACTTTAAACGCCCGGATCGCGTACCTTCTCGACTTGGTCGAACTCCACGTTGAACCACGCGCCACCGATGGCTTCTGCCTTGCGGAAGTAGACCGTCTGCACGATGTCGCGGGTGGCAGCATCAATGCTGATCGGGCCGCGCACGCTGGTCCAAGCAGCGCCTTTCATCGCCGCTAGTAGCTTGTCGCCGTTGCTATCGCCGCCCGTTTGTTTGAGCGCCTGATATAGCAACTGCATGCCGTCGTAGGCGCCCACTGAGTGGAAATTGGGACGCATGCCCTTATTCGCTTTGCCGAACGCCTCGACGTAAGCCTTGTTCTCCGGCGACGGATGCGCCGCCGAGTAGTGATGGCTGCTGACCACTCCCGCAGCTGCCGGGCCGATGCTGACCATCAAGTCGTCGTCCAGCACATCGCCGGTGCAGATCAGACGAATGCCGGCGGTGGCCAGGCCACGGTCGGTGAACTGCTTGAGCACCGCAGCGCCCTCGCCCGACGGCACAAACACGAACAGCGCATCCGGCTTCAAATCCTTCACGCGGGCAAGGAATGGTGCGTAGTCCGGATTGCGCAGCGGTGCGCGCAGGCTGTCCACCACCTTGCCGCCCGCTTCGGTGAAGCCTTTGACGAATACCTTCTCCGCATCCAGCCCCGGACCGTAGTCGCTGACGAAAGTCACCACGGTCTTGATCTTGTTCTTGCCGGCCCACTGCGCCATCGGCGCCGTCACCTGCGCCAGCGTGAAGCCGGTGCGCACGATGTATGGCGAACGTTGCGGAATCACAGAGGTGGCGGCGGCCATTACGATCATCGGCACCTTGGCTTGCGTGGCCACCGGCGCGGCGGCGAAGGCCAGCGGCGTCAGGCCGAAGCCGGCCAGCACCTGCACCTTGTCACGCGCGACCAGCTCCTGCGCCAACCGCTTGGTCACGTCCGGCGACACGCCGCCATCATCTTTTAAAATGATTTCAACCGGACGGCCACCAGCCACCGCGCCGTTCTGCTGCATGAACAGCTTGACGGCGGCCTCGATCTGTCGGCCGGTGGACGCGAATGGGCCGGACATCGGTACGATCAGGCCAACTTTCAGCGGCTCGACCGCGCGGCCGATGGATGGCAGCGCGCCGGCCGACAACGCGGCCGCGCCCAGCATGATGTGGCGGCGCGAGTGATTGATTTTTTCTGTCATGGTGTCTCCTCCATTTGTTTTAGAAAATTCGTTTTTATAAATCCAGCAGCAGAGTGGCGCTCCTGGAACGCGAACAGCAAGGTGCAAACAGGTCGTTGGCCGCCTGTTCGGATTCGGTGAGATACAAGTCGCGGTGATCGGGCACGCCATCCAGCACGCGGGTCAGGCAGGTGCCGCACACACCCTGCTCGCAGGAAGCCGGCACAAACACGCCTGCATCGTTCAACACCCGCAGCACGGTGGTGCCAGGCGGGATGGTGTAGCACTTGCCACTAGAGGCCAGTTTGACCTCAAACGGCTGGTCGCCATCACTCGCCACCGGCGCTGCACCGAAGTATTCGAGATGCAGCTGGCTCTCCGGCCAATCCGCCAGCGCCGCAGTGGACTTGACGTGATCAATGAATCCCGCCGGACCGCAAAAATAGACGTGCGTGTCCGGCGGCAGCGATGCAAACAACGCCGGCAAATTAAGCTGTTGTACATTGTCGTGATAGAAGCGCACCTTTTCCGCAAAAGGCGCGCTCAGGATGCGGTCACGAAAAGCGGTGCGCTCCGGCGAGCGGGTACAGTAGTGCATCTCGAACTGCGCGCCCTGCGCCGACAGTGTTTCCGCCATCGCCAGCAGCGGCGTGATGCCGATACCGCCGGCCAGCAGTACGCTGCGCGGCGCGTCCACCAGCGCGAAGTGATTGCGCGGTGCGCTGATGGTGAGCGCAGCACCGGCACGGATTTGTTCATGCATGGCTTGCGAGCCGCCGCGCGAGGCAGGATCGCGCAGAACGCCGATCACGTAGCGGTGTCGTTCATGCGGCGGATTGCACAGCGAGTACTGGCGCACCAGCCCCGGCGCGATGTGGACATCGATGTGCGCACCGGCGGTGAAGGCCGGCAGCGAAGCTCCGTCGGCGCTGACCAGTTCATAGCTGCAGATGTCTTCGGCCTCGTTGTCGCGTCGCTCGACACGAACTTGCAACAGATCGGCGCTCATGCTGGCTTCTCCTGCTCCAGCCACTGATCGAGCACGCGGCGCGACTGCACACCGCCGGCGTCGATGTTCAGCATCAGCAGCTTGCGTTCCGGATGGCGCAGAATGTTCTGCTGCTGCAGTTCCAGCATCTCGCGGTCCTCGGCGAAGATCTTGCCCTGCCCTTCGCGGATGGTGGCGGTGAGCTCTTTATCCTCAGGCTTGAAGTTGCGCGCCATGCCCCAGAAGTACCAGTGCGAGGTTTCCGTCTCCGGCGTAATGAAGTCCACTACGATGCTGGACGCCTTATGCTCCGGCGCGGCGTCGTAACCGCCCTTGCCTGCATGCGCCACGCCGACTTCAATCATCACATGGCTAGGCGGCGAGAAGCGGCAAATCTGCCAGCGGTCCACCGGCACGTCGTCCGCCAAACCGTTGCCGCGCAAGGCCGCGCGCCAGAACGGCGGCGCCATGATGTTTTCCATGTAGCGACTGGTGACCACCTGTTCGCCCTCAACGCGCGTGTTCACCGGCGCCTCGTCGATCTCTTTCTGCCCGATGCTGGACGCGTGCACATAGGTCTCGTGCGTCAGATCCATCAGGTTATCGATCATCAAACGATATTCGCAGTTGATGTGATACAGACCGCCGCCGTACGCCCATTCGGGATTGTCAGCCCATTCCAGATGATGGATCAACGCCGGATCGGCCTTCTCCTTGTCGCCGGTCCAGACCCAGATGAAGCCATAACGTTCCTCCACCGGGTAGCTGCGGATGCACGGGAAGCCGCGCACGCGCTGGCCCGGCATGCTGACTACTTTGCCGTCGCAGCCCATTTCCAATCCGTGATAGCCGCACACCAGCTGCCCTTCGCGCACAAAGCCCAACGACAGCGGTGCGCCGCGATGCGGGCAGAAGTCCTCCAGCGCCGCCACTTTTCCTTCTGCCGCGCGATAGAACACGATCTTCTCGCCGCAGATGGTGCGGCCCAGCGGCTTGCTTTCAATTTCGTCCGACGTGCAGGCCACATACCAGGTGTTTTTTCGGTACATCGTTGTCTCCTTCTACTTTAATATTCAGTACACTGAATGTAGTACAGTAGCGATTCGAAGTAAACCAATTTAGATGCGGCACCGCACAATCGAAACCACCATGCCAGAAACCGAAAGCAAACTGATTAACCTGTACGAGCACCCGGGCCACTTGCTGCGCCGCGCGCAGCAAATCTCGGTGTCGATTTTTTACGATGAAATGGGATCGGAGCTGACGCCGGTGCAGTACGCGATGCTGCGCAACCTCGCCGCGCAGCCGGGCGTAGACCAGGTCTCGCTATCGGCGCTGAGCGGCATAGATACATCGACTGGCGCCACGGTCTGTGCGCGCCTTGAAGAAAAAGGCCTGTTGGAGCGCAAGGTGATTCCGACCAATCGCCGCCAACGCGCACTGACTATCACGGCGGCTGGGGAGCAGTTGCTGGAAGAATTGGTGCCAGGCTCGCAGCGCCTGCGCCGCCGCATCCTCGCGCCGCTCACCAGCGCCGAACAGCTGCAGTTTATGGAGCTGCTCACCAAACTGGTACAGAAGAACAACGAACAAAGCCGCGCGCCGCTCGCACCTCGCGAGACGGCGCGCTAGCTTCATCACGCCACGGCGACCAGCTTATCGAGTTTGTCGCCGTCGGCCAGCAGGCTGGCGCTATCCGAGTCGTGCACAATGCGGCCGCGATCCAGCACGATGGCGCGCTGCGTCAACGACAGCGCCAGACGTGCGTGCTGCTCCACCACGATCACCGACATGCCCTCCTCCTGCACCAGCTTGCGGATCACGCGCACCAGCTCCTGCACGATGATCGGCGCCAGGCCTTCCATTGGTTCGTCCAGCAGCAAGATGCGCGGATTAGTCATGAGCGCGCGCGCAATCGCCACCATCTGCTGTTCGCCGCCCGACAACTGGTTGCCCATGTTGTTACGGCGCTCGAACAGGCGCGGGAAGATCTGGTAAATCTTCTGCAGGTTCCACGGACCGGGACGCGCAACCACCGTCAAATGCTCTTCCACCGTCAGCGATGGGAACATGTGGCGCTCCTGCGGCACCCAGCCTAGCCCTGCGCGCGAACGCTTGTGGGTCGAGACACGCGAGATATCACCACCAGCCCAGCGGATGCTGCCTTTGTGCAGGCGCGTGAGGCCCATCAGCGTCACCAGCAGGCTGGTTTTACCGACACCGTTACGGCCTAGCAGCGCCAGGCTGTCGCCCTCCTTCAGCGTGAACGACACCTCTTCCAGCACGATCGATTCGCCATATCCGGCGGTGACCTTATCCAACACCAGCAACTCAGTCATGTTCCGACTCCCCCAGATAAACTTCCTTGACGCGCGGATCGGCTGCGATTTCCGCAGGCGTGCCCTCGGTCAGCACCTTGCCGCCCACCAGCACCGTGATGCGGTCAGCGAAACGGAACACCAGGCTCATATCGTGTTCGATGAACAGCACCGTCACGTCGCGCGGCAGCTGCGCCAGCACTTCGAACAGCTCCTTGCTCTCGGCTTGTGGAATGCCGGCTGCCGGTTCATCCAGCAACAGGATGCGCGGCTTGGTCGCCAGCGCCAGCGCAATCTCCACGAGGCGCTGCTTACCGTAAGCCATGCTGCGCGTGATGCTGTTGGCCTGGTCGCTCAGCTTCAGGGTCGCCAAAAGCTCCATCGCTTCGGAGATGACTTCCGGATGATTGGCAACCGTCTTCCACCACACGTTCTGCAACCCGCGACGCTCGTTGATGGCCAGCACCACCGATTCCAGCACCGTCATGCCTGCGAACAGGGTGTTGAGCTGGAAGGTGCGCGTCATGCCGCAGTGGACGCGCGCGTGCTGCGGCAGATGCGTGATGTCCTCGCTGCCGAGATACACCTTGCCGCTGCTTGGGCTAAACGCGCCGGTCAGCAGGTTAATGAAGGTAGTCTTGCCAGCGCCGTTAGGACCGATCAGCGCATGGCGCGCACCCGGCTGGAAAGTCAGCGACACATCGCTGTTGGCGACGAACGCGCCCCAGCGCTTGCTCAGTCCTTCGGTACGTAAAGTGATATCGCGGCTCATGGCTTCTCCTTGCGCAAGCGTTCCAGTCCACCCAAGATGCCGCCGCGCGCGAACAGCACAATCAACACCAGCAACAAGCCGATATAGAACTGCCAGTAGGTCGGATTCAGACCGGCGATGTAATCCTGCAGCAGCATGAACACCGCCGCGCCAACCAGGCCGCCGTACAGGCGACCGGTCCCGCCCAGCACCAGGATAATCATCAGCTCAGCTGAGCGCGGGAAGCTCAGCGCGTCAAGACCGACGAACTGCGTGGTCTGCGCCAGCAGCGCACCAGCAACGCCGGCCACCGCAGCGCCCAGAGTGAAGATGGCGACCAGGCGGCGATTCACATTCACGCCCAGTGAAGGCATGCGGCGCACACCTTCGCGGATGCCGATCAGGCTCAGACCAAACGGCGACTTGACCACGCGGCGCAGCACTGCAAACAATACGAACAGTACGGCGAAGCTGTACCAGAAAGCGACATTCCCGTTCAGGTCAAACTCGAAAGTACCAAACAGCTTCCCGACCATCATGCCGGACAAGCCATCCACGCCGCCGGTGATCGACGATGCCTTGTTGGCCGCTTCAAACAGCATCAAACAGATGCCCATCGTGACCATCAGGCGCGTCAGGTCCTGGCCGCGCACCACGAGGAAGGACGTCAGCAGGCCGACCACACCGGCCACCACGCCCGCTGCCAGCAAGCCGCTCAAAGGCTCGCCCCAGCCATGCACGGCCAGCAGGCCGGCAGTGTAAGCGCCCAATCCGAAGAAGGCGGCGTGGCCCAGCGAGACGATGCCCGCATAACCGAGGATCAAATCCAGCGACACTGCGAACAGGCCGACAATCATGATCTGGCTAATCAGCACCAGATAGCCGGGGAAGGCAAAGTACGCGACAACCGGCAGCAGCCAGAAGGCGATTTCCAACGGCTGCCAACGGTCGTTTGGCAGCTTGGGCGCAGGCAGAATGGCGGCGACCTTGGCGACAGGTTTGGTTTCAGTATCAGCAAAAGCGTTCATGCTTTCCTCCGCATCAGGCCAGCAGGGAACAGGATCAGTAGCACCACCATCAGCGCGTAGATCACGAAGGCGCCAACTTCCGGCACGTAGTATTTACCGGCGACGTCGAACACGCCAAGGATGACAGCTGCCAGCAACGGACCTTTGATGGTGCCCGCGCCGCCCACTGCCACCACGAGCAGGAAGTAGACCATGTACTTGACCGGGAAGGTCGGATCGAGACCCAGCACGTCGATGCCAAGGCCGCCGCCCAAACCGGCCAGGCCGGAGCCCAGCGCGAAGGTCAGGCTGAATACCAGACTGACGTTGATGCCGAGACCCGCAGCCGCAGTCTGGTTGTCCACCGATGCGCGGATCTGCGCACCGAAGCGAGTACGCTCGATCAGCAGGCCAAGCGCCACGGTCACCAGCACCACCACGCCGATCAGGAACAAACGATATGCGCCGACATCAAGACCGAGCAGCGATACCTGGCCGCGCAGCCAGTCCGGCAGCACTACCGGCTGTTGCGTCGGGCCGTAGAAGTAAGTCGCCGCAGCGACGGCCATGAAGGTCAGACCGATCGAAAACAGCACCTGGTCAAGATGAGTAGCCTTGTACAGGCGTCGATACAGCAGACGCTCCAGCACCAGCCCCACCACCGCCGAAGCGATGAAGGCCAGCGGCAGCGACGCCAGGAACGGCACGCCGAAGCGCGACAGCAGCGACACGCTCACATACCCGCCCAGCATCGCAAACGCGCCGTGGGCGAGGTTAATAAAGTTCATCATGCCCATCGTGACCGACAGGCCGACACTGATAAGGAACAGCAGACTGCCGTAGGCGATGCCGTCGAACAGTACACCAGCAAAGTTGGCTAGCATGTCTGCCTCCCGTTTTTAATTATTTGTTTCATGTTGTCTCCACTACTTCTCACCAAACCAAAAACTACACTCTTTCGATAATCATCGCAATTCCCTGCCCCACGCCGATGCACATGGTGCACAGCGCGTAGCGGCCACCGGTGCGCTGCAGCTGGTAGGTTGCCGTCGTGACGAGGCGCGCGCCACTCATGCCCAGCGGGTGGCCCAGCGCAATTGCGCCACCGTTCGGATTAACGCGCGCGTCGTCATCCTTCAAACCCAATTGACGCAGCACGGCCAAGCCTTGTGCGGCGAAGGCTTCGTTCAATTCAATCACGTCCATCTGCTCCAGCGTCAGGCCGGTCTGGCGCAGCAGCTTTTGCACTGCCGGCACCGGGCCGATGCCCATCACGCGCGGCGCGACGCCAGCGGTAGCCATGCCGACGATGCGGGCCAGCGGTTTCAGGCCGTGCTGCTTGGCCGCTTCCGCGCTGGCGATCAGCACTGCGCAGGCGCCGTCGTTGATGCCCGAGGCGTTGCCGGCGGTGACCGAACCGTCGGCGCGAACGACGCCTTTCAGCTTGGCCAGCGCTTCGGTGGTGGTCGCGCGCGGGTGTTCATCTTGCGAGAAGATGATCGGATCACCTTTTTTCTGCGGCAGAGATACCGGCACGATTTCGCGCGCGAACACGCCTTCAGCGATGGCGGTAGCGGTCTTGTTCTGGCTCGCCAGCGCAAACGCATCCTGGTCGGCGCGGCTGATCTGATAATCGGCGGCGACGTTTTCGGCCGTCTCCGGCATGGTCTCGGTGCCGTAGACTTCCTTCAGCGCCTTGTTGACGAAGCGCCAGCCCATGGTGGTGTCTTCGATTTTGGCGCTGCGTGAAAAGGCGCTATCGGCCTTGCCCATGACGTAAGGCGCGCGCGTCATCGACTCCACGCCGCCGGCGATCATCAGGCAAGCGTCGCCGGCCTGGATCGCACGTGCGGCGTTCCCGATGGCGTCCATGCCCGAGCCGCACAAGCGGTTGATGGTGGTGCCCGGAACCTCTTGCGGCAGGCCGGCCAGCAGCAGCGACATGCGCGCCACATTGCGGTTATCTTCGCCGGATTGGTTGGCGCAGCCGTAGAACACATCGTCCACCTGGTCCCACTGCACGCCGGGATTGCGATCCTTCAGCGCGCGCAGTGGAATCGCGCCCAGATCGTCGGCACGTACGTCTTTCAGCGAACCGCCGTAACGGCCGATGGGTGTGCGGATCGCATCGCAGATAAATGCTTCGTTCATTTGTTTATCCTTTCAATTTGGCGGCAACAGCGGCGCGCCAGTGGCGGCCTGCAGTTCTTCAAACGTCAGGCCCGGCGCCATTTCGCGCACGAGCAGGCCGGCCGGCGTTACATCCAGCACCGCCATGTCGGTGTAGATACGGTTGACGCAAGCAACACCTGTCAGCGGATAGCTGCATGCGGCCACGATCTTGCTCTCGCCAGTTTTGGTCTGGTGGTCCATCATCACGAATACCTGTTTCGCGCCCAGTGCCAGATCCATCGCGCCGCCGACGGCCGGAATTGCATCCGGTGCGCCCGTGTGCCAGTTGGCCAGGTCGCCCTTGGCCGACACCTGGAACGCGCCCAGTACGCACACATCGAGGTGGCCGCCGCGCATCATGGCGAACGAATCACCGTGGTGGAAATAAGCGCCGCCGGTCAGCAGCGTTACCGGCTGCTTGCCGGCGTTAATCAGGTCTTCGTCTTCCTCGCCTTCTGCAGGCGCGGGACCCATGCCCAGCAGGCCGTTCTCGGAATGCAGGAACACTTCGCGGTCGGTCGGCAAGTAGTTGGCCACCTTGGTCGGCAGGCCGATGCCGAGGTTGACGTAAGCGCCTTCAGGAATGTCCTGCGCGACGCGGGCCGCAATCTGGTCGCGGGTGTAACGATTTGCGCTCATGCCGATTCCTTCACCACGCGTTGTACAAAGATGCCCGGCGTGACGATCACTTCCGGATCCAGCTCGCCCAGCGCGACCACGTCTTGCACCTGCGCGATGGTGACCTTGGCGGCCATCGCCATAATCGGGCCGAAGTTACGCGCAGTCTTGCGGTACACCAGATTGCCCCAGCGGTCGCCCTTCAACGCCTTGATCAGCGCGAAGTCAGCGTGGATCGGCGACTCCAGCACGTAATGGCGACCGTTGATCAGGCGCGTTTCCTTGCCCTCGGCCAGCAGCGTGCCGTAGCCGGTCGGCGTAAAGAAGCCGCCGATGCCGGCGCCGGCGGCGCGGATGCGTTCCGCCAGATTGCCCTGCGGGGTCAGTTCCAGTTCAATTTCGCCGGCGCGGTACAGCGCGTCGAAATGATGGGAATCGGCCTGGCGCGGGAACGAGCAAATAATTTTGCGTACGCGCTTGGCCTTGAGCAGCGCGGCAAGTCCGGTCTCGCCGTTGCCGGCATTGTTGTTAACGATGGTGAGCTCTTTCGCGCCCTGCGCGATCAGCGCGTCGATCAGTGCCGACGGCATGCCGGCGTTGCCGAAGCCGCCGATCATGACGGTGGCGCCGTCATGGATGTCGGCAACCGCGCGCTCCAGTGATTCAAAAGTTTTATCGATCATATCTGCTTTCCAGTGCATGTTGTGCGATAATCGAACTAATGATTGATTATCGCACACCCAGTGTAGAACTTGCGCTGGCCGGGGTCAAGAAAAAAACGCCTATTGGAACCAACGCCTGCATTAAAATCACGCCATGCCTAAAGCCATCCAACCTCTCGACGCGGACGACGACCGCGAACCGACCATCGCCGAGCAAATCGATGCGATGACCGATCCCAGTTTCATGACCTCGCTGGCGCGGGGGCTGGCGGTGCTGCGCGCCTTCAGCGATGCGCGCAAGCCGCAGACCATCGCCAGTGTCAGCCAGAAGACCGGCATTCCGCGCGCCGCTGTGCGCCGCTGCCTGCACACACTGCGCGAACTCGGTTACGTCGACGCGGAGCTGAACAACTTCTCGCTGCGCCCCAAGGTGCTGACGCTAGGCTACTCCTATCTGTCATCGACGCCGTTGACGGTGTCGGCCCAGCCCTACCTGAACAACATCAGCCGCGCGCTCAATGAATCGAGTTCGCTGGCGGTGCTGGAAGACGGCGAAGTGCTGTACGTGGCGCGTGCCGCGACCTCGCGCGTGATGTCGGTGGCGCTGAACACCGGCAGCCGCTTGCCCGCCTACTGCACTTCGCTGGGCCGCGTGATGCTGGCGCATTTGCCGCCGGACCAGCTGGACGCCTATCTCGAACACACGCGCCTGCGGCCAATGACGGCTAACACCATCGTCAACCAGAAGCGCCTGCGCGAAGTACTGGCGGGCGTGCGCCGCGACGGCTACGCCATCAACGATGAGGAGCTGGAGCTGGGACTGCGGTCGATTGCGGTGCCGGTGCGCGGCGCGTCGGGCACCGTGCTGGCCGCACTGAACGTGGGCGCACAAGCGGCCCGCGTCAGCGTGGAGCAACTGCGCGAAGAGTTCCTGCCCGTACTACAACGCGGCGCGCAGGAACTCGCAGTACTGCTGCCCTAGACTTAGAACGTGTGGCGGATACCCGCCATAACGCCGTTTTGCGATTTGCCGGCGCCCGCAGTGCCGCCGGCGTCCAACGCCACCGCCGACAAGCCGGAGTTCTTCATGCGGCCTACGCCGCCATACACGGCGGTGCGTTTCGAGAAGTAGTAGGTCAGGCGCGCGACCAGCAAGGTGGCGTCGTCGCCGCTGTTCTTCACATCCTTTTTAGCCCACTGCGCATCCAGCGTGGTGAACGGCGTTACCGGATAGCTGACACCAAAGAAGTACAGGTCCGACTCGGTCAGGCCGGTGACCGCGCGCGTGGTGCGATCGATCACACCGCCCGCCAGCTTGCCTTCGCCAACCTTGACGTAGGCGTTGGCCGTCACGCGCTTGTCGCTGTTGTTGCTGCTGGTGAGGCCATTCGCTGCGCCGGTATTGCCATACAAAATATCGTAGGAAGCATTCACGCCGAAGGCCTGGGTCTCGTAGCCGAACAAGCCGGTGGCCTGGCGACAGGCCTTGGCATTACCCGGCACTTCGCCTGCGCAGCCGGTAGCGGCCGGGCCGCCAGCGCTGGAGCCATCGCGGCCAGTGCTATAGGTAGCGCCGATGACGAAGTTATTGAAGGAACCGAGGTAGCCGATCGAATTGTCGCTGCGCGCATTCGGCAGGTAAGGATCGATGCTGCCGATGGCGAACAGGTTAGGCCCCATCACGTCCGACTTCAGCGTGGCGATGTAGGTCATGTTGATCTGGCGGCCGAAGCTCACGGTGCCGAAGTCGCCCTTCAGACCGACGGTCGCCTGGCGGCCGAACAGGCGATTGCCCTGCCCCATGCTGCCGGTATCGACCGCGAGGCCGGCTTCCAGCGTAAAGATGGCGGACAGGCCGCCGCCCAGATCCTCGGTGCCGCGGAAACCGATACGCGACGGGAAGGAGCCGGTCAGCGAGGGCATGCGCGTCACGCTGTCGCCGGCGGCATTCACATTGGTCACGCGTTCGATGCCGGTATCCAGCAGGCCGTACACGGTGACATTGCTTTGAGCCATAGCGGCCGATGCGCCCATACCGCACAGCAGCGCAACCGCGCCACGAATGGTGTTTTTCATTACTCGTCTCCAGTTGTTTTAATGTTGTGCGATTATCGAACAATAGGTTGTTAATCGCACATAGATTGGATACTATGATCGTCACGGTATATTGTCAACAACCGAAAACAGAACCACACAGGAGACGACGCATGAAAAACGTAGCGAAATTTGCGGCACTGGCAGCACTCACTTTGACTGTGCAAATGGCATGGGCGCAGGACACCATCAAGGTTGGCGTGATCGCCGCCTTCTCCGGCCCTTTTGCCGATTACGGCAAACAAATGGAAGGCGGTATCAAGGCCTACATGTCGCAATATGGCGACACTGTGGCCGGTAAAAAAATCCAGATCATCCTCAAGGACACCACCGGCCCGTCGCCGGAAATCGCCAAGCGCCTGGCGCAGGAACTGGTGGTGCGCGACAAGGTGGACTTCCTGGCCGGCTTCGGCCTGACGCCGGAAGCGATGGCGGTTGCGCCGATCGCCCAACAAGCCAAAAAGCCGATGATTGTGATGAACGCCGCCACCTCGGCGGTGACCACCAAGTCTGACTACATCGCCCGCTTCTCGATGACGCTGCCGCAAATCTCGGCGCCGATGGCGACGTGGGCGGTGAAGAACAAGATCAAGAATGTGGTGACGCTGGTGGCCGACTACGGTCCAGGCATCGATGCCGAAGCGGCCTTCAAGGCGGAACTGGTGAAAGGCGGCGGCACCGTGACGGAAGCGATCCGCGTCCCGCTGCGCAATCCGGAATTCGCACCGTTCATCCAGCGCATCAAGGACGCCAAGCCGGATGCGGTGTTCGTATTCGTGCCGGCCGGCGAGCAAAGCATCGCCTTCATGAAGGGCTATCGCGAGCGCGGCCTGGCTGAAGCAGGCATCAAGGTAATCGCCACCGGCGACCTGACCGACGACCACGTGTTGCCGGCCATGGGTGACGCCACGCTGGGCGTGATCACCACCTTCCACTACTCGGCAGCGCACAAGTCGCCGGAGAACGCGGCTTTTCTGAAGAGCTTTGCGGCGGCCAATCCAGGCGGCGGCCGTCCTAACTTCATGGCTGTCGGCGCCTACGACGGTATGGCGGCGATCTATGAAGTGGTGCGCAAGCTGAATGGCAAGATTGATGGCGACCAGGCCATGGCGGTCCTGAAGAACATCAAGCTGAATAGCCCGCGCGGCCCGATCGCTATCGACCCTGCTACCCGCGACATAGTGCAGACCGTGTATGTGCGCAAGGTGGAAAAAATTGGTAATGAAATCTATAACGTGGAGTTCGACCAGTTCACCAACATGAAAGATCCGGGTAAGTAATCCAGGCAGGTAATCCAGGCAAGTAAGCCCGGTGTGCCGTGTCCGTGTAGGTGAGGCAGCGTACAGCCGCAGCTGCGTGCGCCGTTCAAAATGCCTGCATGGACACTCACATCACAACTCATCCTCGCCGCAACATCCCGCCCGCCGCCTATGCACTGCAGCGGCAAATGGCGGCGGTGCGCAGGGCGATAGCAGCAAGAACGGTGGAAGAATCACAGGCGGCGGCGCGCTGGGCGCAGGCGTGGTATCAACTGGTGCAGCGCAAGCTGGATCAGATCCAGCATGCGCCACACTACCTGCATTAGGAGGCGGAGTAGCAGCTGCCGGCACGGCGCTCCATGCCGGAACGATCGACCACGGTAACGCAGCCGCGACGGTATTCGATCAAGCCATCTTCTTGCAGCTTGCCTGCGCAGCAGGTGATTGATTCGCGACGCACGCCGAGCATATTGGCGATCAGCTCCTGCGTCACTTTCAATTCATTGGACAGCGAACGGTCCAGTCGTTCCAGCAACCAGCGGCACAGGCGCTGCTCGATAGTGCCATGGCGGACGCCGGCCACGGTTTGCGCCAGCTGCGCAAACAGCGCGCTGGTATGGCGCATCAGCTGCTGCGCCAATGCACCGCCACCGAAGAAGGCGCGACGCAATATCTCCGACTTGATGCGGTAGCCATAGCCCGCCGTCTGCACCACGGCGCAGCAGTTGGCGCGTTCGTGTTCATACATCGCCACCCCGGCCACGCCTTCGCGGCCGACTACCGCCACCTCGGCGGCGCCGCCATCTTCGGTCACATACTGCAGCGAGATGATGGCATTGGTGGGAAAGTAGGCATATTCCATCAGGTCGCCGGCGTCGAACAGGCGCTTGCCGGCTGCCAGCGGCACCAGGTCCAGGTGCGCAAACAGTTCAATCAATTCCTCGCGCGACAGGGCGCGCAGCAGTTCGTTCTGTTGTGCGCCGGTCAGGCTGATAGCTGGCGTGGTGCTGGTTTGCATATTGTGCCTCATCTGTAAAGATCGGATGAATGCACTATATCGCCGCTATGTGCGCTTGGTGATAGGAGCACGGGTAAGCCTTCTGTAGGCTAGGAACATAGCGTTTTGTCAGCCTGATCCTACGCGGCCTGCGCGGCGCCACTCAGGGGATGAATTTGTTGGCGCGCGTGCTTTCCTCGATCTGGCGTTCGTCGCGCGAGCGCAGGCGGCCCGGGTTGCGGCGGTGTTCCGGCTCCTGGATCACGCGTTTGATCACGCTTTCCTGTACGCCGCGCTGGCTCATATATTCCGCTGCCTTCTCGGGGCCGAGCCGGTCGGCCCGCTCGATACCAGCTTCCACCACCTCGGATGATTGATGGTCTGGGCGGAAAGTTTGCGTAGTAGACATCACTAACTCCTGAATGGGGAGAGAAAAATCCAATTCTCGGATTCTACCGCAGTGGCTGCCGTACGGTGACGCACGTAGTGGCAGCTGTGTAACTCACGGGGCTGGCACGCCCAGCGGCGGCTGGCCGTGGCGTGGGACCAGCCAGCCGCCGTCGCTAAGCCAGTCCGCCAGCCGGTCCGGCCAGTGCACATCGGACAGGCGCTCGGAGCGCCGGCCCATGTTGAAGGCGTGGTCGGTATCAGCATACAAGTGCAGTTCGGCCGACACGCCGGCCGTGATCAATTGCTGGTATAGCGTCAGCGCCGGCGGCATGCAGCACTTGTCGGCGGAACCGGCCACGATGAAGGCCGGCGGCGCCTCCTTGGCCGCCTTCGCCGGTGAGCCCAGTGGGCCCGGATACACCAGGATCTGGAAGTCCGGCCGCGCTTTGCCGGTCGACCGCATCCTGCCGCGCCGGCGGCGACGGCTCGGGATTATCTGCCACCAGCGACACCAGCTCGCCGCCCGCCGAGAAGCCCATCACGCCCACGCGTTGCGGATCGACGCCGTAGTCCGCCGCATGCGCACGCACCCAGCGCACGGCGCGGCGCAAGTCGGCCGCCGCGTCGTTTTCAATCGAATAGCTGGAGCCGGCGTCGCGCGCCAGCCGGTATTTCAGCACAAAGGCCGTCACGCCAACCCGGTTAAGCGACTTGGCCGCAACCATGCCCTCGTTCTCGAACACCAGCATGCGATGGCCGCCACCCGGCGCGATGACTACCGCCGCACCATTGGCGTGGCGCGGATTGGCGCGCACCACCGTCAGCGACGGATCGTGGATATTGCTGACGTAGGTGCTGTCCACTTTCTCCGCTTCGTTGTGGCGCTGCTCCGAGCCGGGCGCGCCGTCCGGCCATAGCTGCTGCGCGCCCGCCTGCCCGCATAACAACAGCACCAACAAAAATTTACTGCGCATGGAATTCTCCCGCCGCGTACAGCGAGTGATGGGTGAGGATGAATAAGGTACGGCCATCGGTGCCGCCAAAGATCAGTCGCAGAGGGCGTTCCGGCACATCGATGCGGCCAATCTCCTTGCCGTCTGCCGCGTAGACGAACACCTGCCCGTTGGCGACGTAGACATTGCCGCTGCGGTCCACCGCCGCGCTCTCGCCGCCGCGTTTGGCCAGCAGCTTGAGGTCCGTGATGCCGCCGCCCGCACCGATAACGCCGCTGAAGGTGCGGTTCTCGGAGCCGTTGGTGAACACCACGCGGCCATTGGCGCCCGCCGACACCAGCCCGTGGGTGTCCAGCGTATCGGAGAAGCGATAGCCCAGGTGATCGGTCGGCCCCTGCTTGAATACGCGGTACGCCGGCAGCACCAGGCTAGCGTCCGGCGACACGTATTCGCGCGCCTTCGGCAAGGCCACGTCGCGGGCAAACATTTCGGCCAGCGTGGTGAATTCGTAGGTGTCGAAGTTAAGCTGGTCGCGGAACTCGCCGTTCTGCCAGAAGTTCACCGGCACTACGACGCGCGCGCCTGCATGGGGTTTCACCGGCGTCGGTTTGATGACGGTGACCGGGCCTGCCGGCTGGTCAGGCTGGAAGGAATACACCGTCCCCTCCGGTCCGGCCGACGACAGCACCATGATCGCGCCGCTCTTGTCGATGGCGAGGTTGACCGGATCGAGCGGAGCGTCGCGCACCACCGCCAGCCCGCCCTCTTTCGACCAGCTGTAAATACGGTTGAAACGGCGATCGGCGAAATACAGCTTGCCTTTTGCATCCACCGCCGCACCGGCGATGGAGTAGAAATCGCCTTCCAGCTTGTCGACCTGCGGCGCGGTGGCCGGCGTGGCCCGCATGGCCGGCGTGGCGGGAACAATATCGAGCACCGCAAATTCATGCTCACGCACCTCCTGCTTGTGCGTCAAATCCTGCAGCGTATTTTCGAACGAGTATTTGCTGGCGCGCAGATAGGTATCGCAGCCGTTTTCATCGCAGGTGGCAAAGCCGCTCTCCGCATTGACGTGCACATTGCGAAAACGGATATCGCCCGAATTCGTCATCTTCACCGCCGACACGGCGGGCTTGATGGAGCGCGTCACGCGATACGCATGGTAGTTGGCGAAGCTGATGTTGCGCGAATTGCGAATCTCCAGCGACACCGCGTCCATCCCGTCGCGCACCTCCTGCTCGGTTTGCGGCGCGAGGAACTCCCAGTTCTCGACATTATCCAGCACAATCTCCGCGCGGATGTGGTGTTCGGCCGACAGCTCATACACCTTGCCCGGCGTTTTGGTGTTGGAGACGTAGAAGCCCGCCTGCGCAAAAGTGCTAGGCGACCAGCAGGCGACAAACGTTCCGCCGCCGCCGTCGGTCACCCAAATGCTTGGATACTGGCGATCCCAATGCAGCGTGGGGTCGAAATTGGCGGATTTCTGGTACGGGTCGCGGCGCTTGCCGTCGTACAGGCGCGTGCCGTGGCCACCCTGGATGCGGATATCGTCCACCAGCGAATCAGCGCCGGCCTTCCATAACAGCGCCGTCGCGCGCGGATTGACTTCGCCGGTAGCGAGGCCGAAGCCTGAGACGATGGCGTCGCCGCCCTTGGCGCTTTCCAGCAGCGCCTTCGGACCGTCCGCGGCGGCATATGCCGCCGCGCCGTTTGGCAGCACCAGCTGCGTGACGCCAGGGTGCAGGCCAATCAGCACCGTGTCCGGCTTCAAGCGGATGGTATCCTGCACCATGTAGAAGCCCTGCGGCAAATAGACCGTACGATTGGCGTCGATGGCCCTCTGCACCGCTGCCGTGTCGTCAGTCACGCCGTCGCCCACGGCGCCGTAATCGCGCACGCTGGCCCACTGTTTGGTGGCTGGCAGCGTACGCATGACCGGCGCGCGCGGCGCAGGCAGTGCCTTCAGCGCCTCGCCCTTGACGTTGGTGGCGAACTTGCCGACGCTGCCCAGTCCCGGCAGCGTCAGGCCGTAATTGAATTCGCTAATGCGATAAGCCGCGCCGTAGCCCGCTACCGTCTTGCCGCTGTCGCGGAAGCGCGCGAACACCGGCGTGTTTTTGGCGACCGCGTTGTCGAAGCCAACCTGCGTGTAGACGTTGTCCTCATTGCTGATGATGACCGCCGCTTTCGAGACGTTCTCGAAGCGCACATCCTTCCCCCACAGCGAGTCGCCGTAGCCGCGGCTGATCTCTATGCCCACCGGCGTGTTGCGGATCGATGTGTTAATCAGCGTGAGGCCCGCCTCGTGGCCGCGTATCGCCGCCTCGCGCTGGCCGTCAAAAGTGGAGTCCATCAGCGTGTACTGCCACGCCGGCGACGTTTTCTCGGTGAGGATGCCATACCGGCCGCCGTAGAATTTCAGGTCAAAGCTCTCATTACCGACCATGTACACGCCAGCCAGGCCGGAGCCGATATGGAAGTCCATGTGGCTCAGGTAGGAGTGCTGCGCCGTGCGCAAACGCACCGCTGCTGCCGCTGGATTGCCGTCACCGATTTCAACGTCCACGTTGCTCATGGCCGAATAGAAGGTCGACGAATTGGCGTCGCGCACACTCTCGCTGTACGGCACCGCGCTTTTCACCGGTACCGGCACTTTGCCGACAGTGTACTGGTCGCCGCCAGTGAACACCACCATATTCGCCACGCCTTTCTGGAAGCCGGGCGTATTCGCGCCCAGCACCAGTACTGGCCGCGTCGGACCGACGCCGTACAAGCGCACCGCCAGCGGCACCAGCAGCGAACGCGTAATGCGATAACGGCCGGACGGCAGGAATACCACACCGCCCTCGCCCTTGTTGGCAGCGGCATCCAGCGCCTGCTGGATCGCCGCGCTGTCGTCGGCACGGCCGTCGCCAACGGCTTTCACTTTCACCGCACGCGGATCGTCCGGCATCGACTGGTAAGTGGAGACCGACGCCGCCTGCGCGAACATAGGAGCTGCCAGCACTGCGGCGGCGAGCACATTTAAAATTGGTTTCATCTGTTATCCCACAAAAGCAGAAAGAATCAGCACGAAAATCAGACCAAACACGCCGACCAGCGTTTCCATCAGCGTCCAGGAACGGAAGGTATCCTGCAGCGACAGGCCGAAGTACTCCTTGAACATCCAGAACCCGGAATCGTTCACGTGGCTGCACATCAAACTGCCGGCGCCTATCGCTAGCACCATCAGGCTCGGATCGATGCCGGACGCCTGCACCACCGGCGCCACGATGCCGGCCGCCGTCAGCCCGGCCACGGTGGCGGAGCCGAGGCAGATACGGATCAAGGTCGCCACCAGCCAGCCTAAAACCAGCGGCGGCACCGGCAAGGCGCCCAGCTGCGCGCCCAGTTGCGCGCTGACGCCGGAATCCACCAGCACCTGTTTCAGCGCACCAGCGCCAGCGATCACCAGCAAAATCGGCGCGATGTCGCGCAAGGCGTCCTGCGCGCCAGCCATCAACTCCGGCAGCTTGCGGCCCTGCGCCACGCCCAGCGTGAACACCGCCACCAGCAAGGCAAGCAGCATCACGATCATGGGATTGGCGAGGAAAGCCACCAGCGATTTCAAGGAAGGATCGGCAATCGGCATCGCACCGGCAACCGTGGCGACGGCCAGCAGCCATACCGGCAGCAGTGCCGTGGCGAAGCTGTTGAAGACACCCGGCAGCGCGGCCTCGTCACGCAGGCCGGTGCGGAACATCGGCGCTGGTTCAGCTTTGATGCGCTTGAGCGTCATGGCGAACAGCGGGCCGGCGATGATCAAGGTCGGCACGGCGACCATCATCCCGTAGAACAGCGTGCGGCCCATATCGGCATGGAACTGCGCCACCAAAGCGGTCGGCGACGGATGCGGCGGCAGGAAACCGTGCGCAATCGACAGCCCGCACAGCAGCGGGATCGCCATCGCTACCGCCGGGCGGCCGCTCCGGTACACCAGCGAGAACACCAGCGGCACCAGCAGCACGAAGCCGACGTTGTAGTACAAGGGAATTCCGGCCACGAAGCCGGTCAGCGTCAGCGCCACCGGCATGCGCGCGGAGCCGAACACGCCGATCAGGTAACTGGCGATGCGCTGCGCCGCCCCGCTGTCGGCGATCAGCTTGCCGAACACCGCGCCCAGGCAGACGATGACGATCAGCGATCCAAGCAAATCGCCAATGCCCTTGTCGATCGACTTCGGTATGCTTGCCAGCGGCATCCCAAGCAGTAGCGCCGCCAGCAAAGCCGCCACCACGAACGCCAGCAGCGGCTGAACCTTGGCCCACGCGATCAGCAGCGTGAGCGTACCGACTGCCAATGCCACGGCAATCAGCGCCCACGCTGCCGGCGTCACTCCGAAGAGCGCGGCCATCGCTTAGAAGTTGTAGCGCAGACCGGCGCGGTACACGCGGCCGATCACATCGTACAGCGCCGGGTTGATGCCGAAGCTCAGGTTAGCCTGCGGTGCCGGCGCCGGATCGACGTTGCCGATGTTATCCACCTTGAAGAAAGCCGTGGCTTTGTCCGAGAACTTCCAGGTACCGCCCAGGTCCACGTAGAAGGCGCCCTTCATATGGTTGTTGTAGATGGTCGGATGGATCACGGTCGATACCGGGCAGTTGGTCTGGCACTCGATAAACTCGTTGCTGTACTTGCCGCTGCTGATCCAGCGCTGGCTCAGCGTCAAGCTGTATTTATCGGTGTCCCACGATTGCGACGCCAGGCCTTTCCAGCGCGGCGTATTGCCAAGGTTATTGCCCGCGCCTTCCGATGGAATGGTGCCCACCACGCCCGGATCGGTCAGGAAGCTGATGTTACGGGTGACCAGCGCGCGCACCGTGAAGCGGCCCGGCAGGTTCCAGTCTTTCAGGTTCATGCGGTACGAACCTTCCAGGTCGTAGCCCTTGCTATGCAGCGAAGCGAGATTAAAGGCTTGCACCGTCACATAGTTATTAGTGGCGACCGCGTTCCCCAGCGACATGGCGCCGCAGATTTCTTTGTTCCCCGCTACGCACAGATCCACTTCCTGCTGCGCCGACAGCGACGAGATCACGCCATTGACTTTGATGTCGAAGTAGTCGATCGACGCGCTGAAGCCCGGCGCCCAGCTTGGACGATCCAGCACCACGCCGAAGATATTATTACGCGCGATTTCAGGACGCAGCTTGGTGTTACCCACGGTACGCTGCTGGATGGTGACGGTGTTACCTTGATACTGCACCACGTTGTTGACCACCACGGCGGCCGCATACAGCTCGCTCAAGTTAGGCGCACGTACGTCTTTCGAGGTTACAGCGCGCAGGCGCAAGCCATCGATGCCGGTCTTCCAGCTGGCGCCCAGCTTCCAGCTTTCGACGTGGCCGGAGGTGCTGTACTGGGTGTGGCGGTCGGCCATGTTGATGTTAGCCTCGCCCCAGGTTGCCGATTTCAGTACCGGCACGTTCAGCTCCAGATAGGCTTCCTTCACGTTGTAGGTGCCGGAGGCGTTGTGGTAGTTACCGGCGTACCAGTTATTACCGACCGTGGAATTCAGCAGCGGATCGGCCGGATAGGCGGCGCTGTTCGGCGTGTCGGCGGTAACGCCGTTGCCGTAAGTGTCACCGCTGACGCGGTAGCTCTCGCGGCGCCACTCGGCGCCAGTCGCCAATGCCACCGGGCCAGCCCACGAATCAAACGCCTCGCCGTTGACATTGAAACTGCCGACGTCCTGCTGCATACGGGTGTGCTGCTGCGGACCGTTTTGTGGCGCAATGTAATTCCACGTCGCCGCGCTGACCGGCACATTGCCGATGATGTTGAGCGGGACGCAGCCGGAAGCGCGTGCCGCATCACTGCGGCAGCCGATGGTGCCGTCGGCCAGCTTGACCGCGTCGATGGCGGCGTTGTAGCGCGCATTCAGCGTCATGTCGTGGACGATGATGTCGGTGAAGTTGACGCCGCGTTCAGCATACGCGTCATACGACCATTCTTTGCCGAAGGCCGGGAAGCGGCCATCCGCGCCGATCACCAGGCGCTGCATCTTGCGGGTTGGATGGACGTTGATATTTTCCGGGAACTCGGCGTTGGCGGTGCCGTACTGGAAGCTGGTGATGTTATTCGCCGCGCACGCCGCAGCGATCGACGCCGGCAGGTATGGATTCGAGCACTGGATGGTCAGGTTGGCATTCTTCGCCGCGCCAGGATTCGGCGAGAACACCGACTTCACTTTACCGAAGTTGGCGGTGAAGTAGATTTCGTGATCTGGGTTGATGTCGAAGCCCACGCGGGTGTAAGCCACCTGGCGGGTCAAGTCCATCGCCAGGTTGGTGCCCGCGCCCACGCTACCGCTCAAATCGCCGCCGACGCAGAATGGATTGACGCAGCCACTCACCGCGCCGGTGCCGGTTGGTACGCCGTTGGAGCCGTAGTTGAATTTATATGGTTCGCCATTCGCGCCAAACGCCGTGCCTTGCAGCGGGCCGTTGGTAATCAGGCCGTACTTGGCGTACTGGTACTGCTGCGCGTGCGAGATGACGGTGTACTGTGGCTTGCCGTCGTTGGTCTGCGCCAGCGGGCGAATCTGGTAGGCCGGATTTTGGTACCAGGTACGGCCGTTCGGGCCCACTTCGCCGAAGCCCGGCGATTCGATGCCCTTCTCGCGGCCATATTCCACGCTGCCTGTTACGTGCAAGCGGTCGTCCATGAAAGCTTTGCCGAAGGCTGCTTGCAGGGTGCCGTTCTTGTCGTCGCGGTAGGTGGTCTGGCCGCCTTCGACATTGAACTTGAAGCCTTCGAATTTTTTATCGGTGATGAAGTTGACCGCGCCGCCGATGGCGTCCGAGCCGTACGAGGCCGAGGCGCCGCCGGTCACCACGTCCACGCGCTTGACCAGCAGTTGCGGGAACTGGCTGACGTCCGTCACGCCGGTGACGTTGGCGCCGACCACGCGCTGGCCGTCCAGCAGTGTCAGGGTGCGGATCGGACCGAGGCCGCGCAGGCTCAATGAGCTCAGGCCCTGGATGCCGCTGCTGGTGCTGTTGGTGCTAGTGGTGCGGCCAGTGCTGCCCTGCAGCGCAGGCAGTTCAGCGATGGCGTTGAACAGGTTAGGCTTGGCGTTCTTGGCCAGGTCGTCAGCACTGAGCACGGTGGTCGGCGTCGGCTGGGTGAAGCCGCGCGCCGAAATGCGTGAGCCGGATACGGTCACCACGTTGTCAACCTTGGCTTCAGCTTCGGTGGCGGCGGCCGGCGTTGCGGCTGGTGCTGCGGACTGCGCATCCGCCTGCTGCGCGTCGGCGGCGGATGCCGCGGCTTGCTGGGCATGGGCGGCGGATACGGCGATCCAGCTGCATGCGCTGGCCACGGCCAGGCGCATGATGGTGTTACGGGTAGTCAGTGTCGTCATTGTGTCAGTCTCCATCTAGTTATTGTGGTTTTACTGCGAACTGCTTATGCCCTGATCTGCGTCACCAGATCTTCGGGCGGTGTTTCTATATCCAGCGTAATTCCTGCTTCATCGTCCTGCAGCGGTTCCAGGTCGCGGAACTGGCTCTCTAACAGAGAGGGCGGCATGTAATGGCCGACTCGCGCCTGCATGCGGGCGGATATCAACTCCTGGGGACCATCCAGATGCGCAAAGCGCAGCGCCGGGTCGCCCTGCCGCAGCAGGTCGCGGTAGCGCCGCTTGAGCGAGGAGCAGGAAATCACCAGCCCTTCGCCGCGCAGCCGCGCCGCTTTGATCTGCGCCTGTAAAGCCAGCAGCCAGTCGGCGCGGTCGTTATCGTCCAGCGGCAGGCCGGCCGACATCTTGGCCACGTTGGCGGGCGGGTGATACTGGTCGCCCTCGACAAACGGCACACCGTTCGCGGCCGCCAGCGCCTGCCCGACCGTGCTCTTGCCGCAGCCGCTGACGCCCATCACCACCCAACGGATACTCTGCATCCACATCTCCAAGGTTAGATAGCGCTAACATTTCGTTTCTGAAGAAATAGATGCGTTACAGCAGCACCTAGCAATCCAATACGGGGAGTTTTTCGTCAGCGCCAAGATAGCGTTATCATTTTTTGTTGACTTTAACTTACCGTAGGAATTTGTAAAGGCAAATTCATGTCGCAATGCAGCATATGAAACCAGTGAAACGCCTGGCTGCGTCGGGCCGGTCCTCGTCTGTTGCGGCGCAATACAAAGTGCGGCACAAAAGCCACACTGTGGATGCTATGCTACGCGTGCCCTACTTCCCTCAACCGATAAGAACAACACATGCACAACACCGAGACTGCCCGCCCGCTCACGCGCCAGGACTACAAAACCCTGTCCCTCGCCGCACTGGGCGGCGCGCTGGAATTCTACGATTTCATCATCTTCGTCTTCTTTGCCAACGCTATCGGCCAGCTGTTCTTCCCGCCCGAAATGCCGGATTGGCTGCGCACCTTTCAGACCTTCGGCATCTTCGCGGCCGGTTATGTGGTGCGTCCGCTGGGCGGCATCGTGATGGCGCACTTCGGCGACCTGCTGGGCCGCAAACGCATGTTCACCCTGTCGATTTTGATGATGGCACTGCCGACGCTGGCCATCGGCCTGCTGCCAACCTACGCCAACATCGGCCTCGCCGCGCCCATCCTGCTGCTGTTGATGCGCGTATTCCAGGGGGCGGCGGTGGGCGGCGAAGTGCCGGGTGCGTGGGTGTTCGTGTCCGAGCATGTGCCGGCCCGTTACACCGGCTATGCCTGCGGCGTGCTGACGGCCGGCCTCACCTTCGGCATCCTGCTTGGATCGCTGGTGGCGACTGCACTCAACACCGCCTACAAAATGGACGAAGTACTGGCCGGCGCATGGCGCGTGCCATTCCTGCTGGGCGGCGTGTTCGGCCTTGGAGCGATGTACTTGCGCCGCTGGCTGCATGAGACGCCGGTGTTTGCCGAGATGGCGCAGCGCAAAGCGCTGGCTGCCGAAATGCCGCTGAAGTCCGTGCTGCGCAACCATCGCAGCGCGGTTACTGTGTCGATGCTGCTGACGTGGATGCTGTCGGCCGGCATCGTGGTGGTGATCCTGATGACGCCTGTGCTGCTGCAGAAGTTTTATCACATCGATGCGCGCACCTCGCTGGTGGCGAATACGATTGCGACGCTGGGATTGGCGATCGGCTGCGTGTTCTACGGCGCGCTGGCCGATAAGCTGGGTGCCAAGCCGGTGCTGCTGGTTGGTTCGCTGCTGCTGGCGATTTGCACCTACGTGTTCTACACCACCCTGCGCGTGCAGCCGGAACTGCTGCTGCCGCTGTACGGCCTGACCGGCTTCTGCGTCGGTGTGGTGGGCGCGGTGCCGTGCGTGCTGGTGCAGGCCTTCCCGCCGCAGGTGCGCTTTTCGGGACTGTCGTTCTCGTACAACCTGTCTTACGCCATCTTTGGCGGCCTGACGCCGGTGGTGGTTACGCTGATGCTGAAGAGCGATCCACTCGGCGCGGCGTGGTACGTGATCGCCGTCTGCATCGTCGGCATGCTGACCGCGCTGTTTATCCCTAAGGCCGAACTCCACTGAGCACGCGCTGGCCTAGTCCCTGCCGCACCATCAGCAGAAGGGCCAGCACCAGCATCACACTGGATGCAGTCAGCGCTGTCGTTACGCGGTGCGCCAGCAAGGCTGCGCCGTGTAGTTCGTGCGCGCCGATTGCAGCCAGTGACACCAGCACCGCAAGGCCCAGGGAATTGCCCAGCTGGTGCGCCACGTTCACTACGCCCGCTGCTGCCCCCGCGTCCTGAGCGGACACACCGGCGATGCCGGCTGCGGTCAGGGGACTTAGCGTCATGCCCTGCCCTGCGCCGATCAGTACCATCGGCAACGCCACCGCCAGCCAGTAGCCGTCTTGCGGCGACACGCGGCTCAGCCAAACCATGCCTGCCAGGCAAACCGCCAGACCAAACGCCAGCAGACGCGCGTTGCCGAAGCGGCGCGTCAGGTGCGGCACTTGCAGCGCTACCGCAAAGTTCACCATCGTCATCGGCAGGAAGGCCATCCCGGTCAACGACGGTGGATAATTCAGCACGGTTTGCAGGTACTGTGTGGTGAAGAAAAAGAAACCGATCATCGCGCCAAGGAACAGCATGCGCGCCGCATAGGCCGATGCCCGCTGGCGGTTCGCAAATAAGCGCAGCGGCATAATCGGCTGCGCCGCGCGGCGCTCGTTGACGATGAAGGCGGCCAGCAGCAACAAGCCTGCGACCAGCGTGCCCTGTGTCAGCGCATCGCCCCAGCCAGCACTGACCGAGCGAATGAAAGCGTACACCAATGCGCTCATGCCAGTGGTGGAAGCCAGCGCGCCG
Organism: Duganella flavida; assembly: GCF_009857445.1. Classification (GTDB taxonomy): domain Bacteria; phylum Pseudomonadota; class Gammaproteobacteria; order Burkholderiales; family Burkholderiaceae_D; genus Rugamonas; species Rugamonas flavida. The sequence goes on along the minus strand of NZ_WWCN01000010.1, from coordinate 70,160 downwards.
GCCACGTCGAAGGCGCCGCTGCTACGTGGGCTCTCGGGAATGTAACGACGCGCAGCCCAGATCATCGCCACACCGATCGGCAAGTTGACAAGGAAGCCGACGCGCCATGACATCCACTCAGCAAGCACGCCTCCCAGCACCAATCCGACACTCGCCGCGATACCCGCCGTCGCGCTGTACAGCGACACCGCGTGCGTGCGCTCGGCGCCTTCGGCAAAGCTGGTTTGCAGCAGCGCCAGCGTGGATGGCGCCAGAATCGCCGCGCCCAGTCCCTGTACCGCGCGCGCGACCACCAGCCACGCCGGCGACATCGCCGCACCTATCGCCAGCGACGCCAGCGTGAACAGCGCCAGCCCCGCCACCAGCATGCGGCGACGGCCGATGATGTCACCTGCGCGCGCTGCCAGCAGCAGGAAGCCGCCGAAGGTCAGCGTGTAGGCGCTCTGCACCCACGCCAGCCCGCTATCGCTGAAGCCCAGTTCAAGATGGATCTTCGGCAGGCCAGTCAGGACTACCGAAGTATCCAGCACAATCATTACATAGTTAACCAGGATGATGGCGAGGATGGCGCGCTTGTTCATGCCGGCTCCAGCCAATCGACCACTTTGCCGTCGAGGTTTTCCGCAATCGCGATGTGCGACATGGCGGTGGTGTCTGCCGCGCCGTGCCAATGCTTGACGCCAGGCGGTATCCACACCGTGTCGCCCTGTTTGATCTCCTGTACCTCACCACCCCAATGCTGCACGCGGCCCGCACCAGCGGTGACGATCAGGGTCTGGCCCAGCGGGTGCGTATGCCAGTGCGTGCGCGCACCCGGCTCAAAGGTGACGATGGCGCCGCCAACGCGAGCCTCGCCCGTGCCTGCGAATGGCGTGTCGATGCGCACGCGCCCCGAAAAGTAGTCTGCGGATCCGGTAACGGATGCTTGTGAGCCAGCGCGGGTAACTTGTACGTGTTCCATGTGATTTCCTCCTGTATGCCGAGCAGTTTAAGAAGAAAGCACCTATTTGATAAGACGCTATAATCGGCATGAGCTTATGAAAGGAATTCATCAATGGAGTATGAGAATTTCAATGACCTGCTGGCGTTTGTGGCGGTTGCACGCGAAGGTAGCTTCACCAAGGCGGCCAAGCAGCTGGGTGTATCGCAGTCGGCGCTGAGCCATACGATACGTGGACTGGAGACGCGGCTCGGCATCCGCCTGCTGACGCGCACCACGCGCAGCGTCAGCCCGACCGAGGCCGGCGAACGGCTGCTCAACACCGCAGCACCGCGCTTTGATGAGATCACGCAGGAACTGGCCTCGCTCAACGAATTGCGCGACAAGCCAGCCGGCACCATCCGCATCACTGCCGCCGAGCATGCGGCCAACAGCGTGCTATGGCCGAAGCTCTCGCCAGTCATGCACGATTATCCGGATGTGAAGATCGACATCAACGTCGACTACAGCATGACCAACATCGTTTCGCAGCGCTTCGATGCGGGTGTGCGGCTGGGTGACCAGGTGGAGAAAGACATGATCGCGGTGCGCATCAGCCGCGACTTGCGCATGGCGCTGGTGGCGACGCCGGAGTATTTCGCGCTGCGTGGCAAACCACGCACGCCGCACGACCTGCAACAACACAGCTGCATCAATCTGCGCCTGCCGACGCACGGCAATCTAATGGTATGGGAGTTTGAAAAAAACGGTGTGCCGCTGAATGTGCGGGTAGATGGCCAGTGGGTCTTCAATAGCACCACCCCACGCCTGCGCGCCGCGCTAGCCGGCTACGGCATCGCCTACCTGCCGGAAGACATGGTGACCGAACACCTGAAAGACGGCACACTGGTCCGCGTACTACGCGAATGGTGCCCAGCCTTTCCGGGCTACCACCTGTACTATCCAAGCCGCCGGCAGTCCTCACCAGCCTTCCAACTGGTAGTAAACGCGCTGCGAATGTAGCTGCTTGCTAGCTCGGGACATCCTAATCCCTGCACAATCTAACGTAGCAGATGTTAAAATGTCAATTTCCAATCAAGCCTGCATAGAGGAATTGCTGATCCACAGGGCATGGAAAATGGTCGCAGTTCTAAAAATAGAGTGATTGGAGTCATCGGTTGAGCAGGTTAATAAATGGTCGTAACCGCGCTTGCGCGTATGTACTTCGAGCAGTGTTCAGTGTGGTGATCGGCTTAGGCTGCGGCGGGCTTACCTCTGCTCAAGGCGCGGCGATGACAGCGGAAGATCTCAGCACGTTTTTCGATCAGCATGCTTCGCACGAGATGAAGAAGTCGGATGTCGCCGGCGCAGCGATCGTGGTTGTCAAAGATGGCAAGGTGCTGTTTGCGCGCGGTTACGGTCATGCGGACGTTGGACTTGGAACACCAATCTCGCCAAGTGAGACGCTGTTCCGTATGGCATCGCTATCCAAGCTGGTGACTTACACCGCAGTCATGCAATTGGTGGAACAGGGCAGGATCGATCTGGATGTCGACCTCTCGCGCTATCTGGATTTCCCCATTCCCGCCACATTCGCTCAACCGATCACGATGCGCCATCTCATGACGCATACGGCCGGCTTCGAAGATACAGTGGAAAACAGGTGGGTCAAATCTGAAAAACTGACTTCGTTGCGGGACTACCTCGTGCGACAAATGCCCAAGCGCCTTTTTGCTCCTGGTATGGTACCGGCCTATTCGAGCTATGGCACGACGCTGGCGGGTTACATCGTTGAGCGAGTATCGGGCGAATCTTTCGAAACCTATACCGAGCGTCATATCTTTGCGCCACTCGGTATGCGCCATTCGAGCTTTGCGCAGCCGTTGCCGCCGAGCCTCGCGCCGCTGCTGTCGAAAGGGTATGGCATCGGGACTGGTCCTGTCCGCCCGTTCGACACGGCGCAAATAACGCCGGCCGCAGCTTTGTCGAGTAGTGCGATGGATATGGCGCGTTTCATGCTGGCTCACCTTGGCGAGCAGACCGCACCGGGGCCAGCGTTGCTCAAGCCGGCGACGTTGGCGCAGATGCATACCGTCCAATTCCGCCATCATCCCTTAGGCCCGGGGATCGCGCTGGGCTTTTACGAAATGGACGAAGTTGTGCAAAGGCTGATCGGACATACGGGTGACATTCCAGGTTTTCACTCAGTCATTTATCTGTCGCCCGAGCAGCGTCTTGGCTTGTTCATCGTGCAAAACACTGAAGCCGGTTCGGAAATGCGCGAGGTCCTGTTGAAGTCTTTTGCCGAGCGCTATCTTCCTCCGCCGTCACCAGCGCCCGCGATGCCGCGTCAGGCCGTGAGAGACGAGTCTGAGCAGATACAAGGAAGCTACCGTACCACTCGGCGGTTTGAATCGAGCCCGCTGTCTTTGCCATTTTTGCTCGATCAAACCGTCGTGCACGTGGTGAGGCCCGGAACACTCGTGATTGACACAGTGCGCGGATCGAACGGCAAACCTGTCGAGTGGCATGAGGTAGAGCCAGGCGTGTGGCAAAGCGCGGCAAACCCGCTTCGTCGCCGCTACTTTCTCAAGAATGCGCAAGGCGAGTGGGAGATGAGCAGAAACGGGGACCCGATGCAGATCATGCAAAAGGTCTCCTGGTATCAGCATAAGCTGGTGATGCTTTCCGTCTTGGTCTTGTCGATTGCTACAGTGTTGCTAAGCGTACTGGTGTGGCCGTTGTCCGTTATTTGGCGCATACCATCTGGCCCACAAGCCGTTCTGTCGCCGGTGCTGCTTACGGCCAGGAACCACATGCGCTTGGCCGGGTTGCTATCATTGCTGCCATGGGTTTTGTATGGTGGCATTTTGCTGGCCTACTTGACTAACTCCCTGTTCGTTGCATTGCCCACCTGCGCCATACTCTTGCGCGTGGTTCAGATCTTGGCATGGCTCGCGGTGGGCGGCACCACCGTTGCGCTCCGGGCTGCATGGCTAACTTGGCCTAATCGGGAAGCGTCGTTGGTGAGCCGGGTTCACTCAATGGCGCTTGCCTTGGCGTGTTTAGGGGCCACGGCCGTAGCCTGGCAGGGAAGTTTTTTGATTTGGAATTGGCGCTATTAACGTAGTAAGCGTTTTCTTAGGGACTTTTGGATAATCGATGATGGCATCAACCCGGTTGACGGGATGATCGGCGATATGCGTGAACACGTGACGCAACCAGGCTTCGGGGGCGACACCGTTCAGCTGCGCCGTGCCGATCAGCGAGTAGATCGCGGCAGCGCGTTCGCCGCCGCTATCTGGCGCCGTCGTCGCAGTACCGCAGCAGCGCCGGCCAAAGCTTCAGCGAGTAAAGGATGGCGGCCGCCGTATCGGATTTGCACGACAGCGTAGCGAGCACGGTTTGCAGCCACTGTTCGAGGTCGTCGAGCAGCATGCCGCCTATGCCCTCCTCGATCGCATACCGCTCGCCGATGCGCCGTAGCACTTCGGTAGTTAAGGGTGAAGGGTGAAGGGTGCGCGGCATGCAAGTTGTAAAATTTCCGGTGTGCATGCGCCCAGCAAGCAGCTTCGCGAATCATACCGTCCTCGAACAAGGCGTTGAAGCCGGCGTAGGAATCGGCTTGCAGCACGCCTTCAAACTTGGCTAGGTGGGCATGGATAACCAACCACCACCAATGGCCTGACCAGCAGCAAAACCGACAGCCGCACCCACGTGGCCTTCATCAAGCACTCCTTCTGATCAGCTGAGATCTTCGTGGTGGGCGGAGGCGCCCTGCTTCCAGTACGCCGAGATGCGGGCCGCTTCGCGCGGGTGGCCTTTGTCGACAAACACGGCGTCGCGCACCTGCGCGGCCACCGCTGCCTCACCGGCAAACCAGAAGAAGCCTTCGCCATCCTGCAACTGCATGGTGCGGATAGCGGCCAGCAGCGCCGCATCGTCGGCGAAACGTTCCAGCTTCACTTGCGCTGCGCTGTCGAAAGACAGTGCGGCCGCTTCCGCTCCCACCACCAGCACTTGCACTTGCGCGCCGGCTGGCAGTTCTTCCAGACGGCGGCGGATGGCCGGCAGCGCGCTCGCGTCGCCCGCTAGCACGTGCCATGCATAATCCATCGGAATGATCATTGAGCCGCGCGGACCGGCGATTACCGCCACCTGCCCCGGCGCTGCCTGGCGCGCCCAATCGGAGGCTGCGCCGGTGGCGTGCAGCGCAAATTCGATGGTCAGTTCGCGCGCCGCAGGGTCGTAGTGGCGCGGCGTGAAATCGCGCCGGACTTCGTCGCTGATCAAGAATTTGACATGGTCGTCATAGGAAGCCGAGACGAAATCGTGTAAGGTCTCGCCTTTGAATGTTACGCTGACGTAGTCCGGAGCCAGATGCTGCACCTTCACCACTTCCAGTTCGCGCCGTTTGATTTCATGCCGAACGCGTTGAATTCGATTGCTCATCATCTTCTCCTTAGTTGATAATGTCACCTATTATGACCAAACAAGTTAATAAAGTCAACCAATCGGAGCAAGTGTTCGACGCCATCCATTCGATCATGCATTTGTACCGGGCGCGCCAGCTGCGCGGCCTGCGCGACAATCCGCATGAACTGACGCATATGGAATACAAGGCGTTGGGCTTCTTCTCGCGCCATCCCGGCGCCACGCAGGGCGACCTGGTGACGCATTCGGGCCGCGACAAGGCCCAGCTGGCGCGCCTGCTGAAAGGCTTGCGCGACAAGGAGCTGCTGGACGCAGTGGCCGACGACAACGACCGCCGCATCACGCGCCTGACGCTGAGCGCACAGGGGCGCAAGGCGTTCGACGGCTTGCACGCGCTGGGTGTACAGGCTTCGGGCGCTGCGGTGACGGGCATGAGCGCCGAGCAGCTGACGCAATTGCAGGTACTGCTCCTGCAGATCCGCCAGAATCTCGAAGCAGACGGGGAAGAGTAAGCCTTACAAGGCTTTCAATGTTTTTATCAGATCACTGAGGCGATAAGGCTTGGCGATCAGTTCGAAATTGCCGACGTCCGGCATCTGGTCGCGCAGGGTGTTCTTGACATAGCCGGAGGCCAGTACGATTTTCAGGTCAGGGAATTCGGCGCGGGCGGCCTTGCCCAGTTCAACCCCGTTCATGCCCGGCATGACCACATCGCTGAACAGGATGGTAATGCCAGGATGCTGGCGCAGCGTGGCCAATGCCTGCTCACCGTTGTCCGCCGACAGCACGTCGTAGCCGAGGTGCGTGAACAGGCTGATGGCCGTTTCCAGCACGTCAAGCTGGTCGTCCACCAACAGCACCTTGACCGCGCTGGCCGAGCCGCGCTCCTCATGCGCCGAACTGTCCGCTGCCGCCACCGCCGGGAAGTAGAGCGACACCGTCGTGCCCTCGCCCACCTGCGAATCCAGTGTCAGCGCGCCTTGGCACTGCTGCACCATGCCGTACACCTGGCTCAGGCCCAGCCCCGTGCCCTTGCCCACTTCCTTGGTGGTGAAGAACGGTTCGATGGCGCGGGTCATGGTCTCCGGCGTCATGCCGGTGCCACTGTCCTTGACCATCGCGCGCACATAGCGGCCAGCGGGCAGGCGGTCCACTTCATGCGCAGTCAAGGTGACGGCGTCCAGCGCAAGCTGCACTTGGCCGACCGCGTTCATCGCATCGCGCGCGTTAACCACGAGGTTGAGCGGCGCCGACTCAAACTGGGGGGCGTCGATCATCGCTTGCGGTAGATCGTCTTGCATATGCAGCGACAGGTGCATGGCGTCCGGCAGCGCGCGCCGCAGCACGGCTTCGAATGAACGGATCACGCGCGCCACGTCGTGCGCCTCTTGCCGCAAGGGCTGCTGGCGCGCGAAAGCCAGCAGTTGCTGGGTGAGCGCGGCGCCGCGCTGGGCCGCGCGCGACATGGTGTCGACCGAGCGCGCCACCATGGCCGGGTCCTTGGTCATGCGCAGCAATTCGAGCCCGTTCATGATCACGCTCAGGAGATTGTTGAAGTCATGCGCGATGCCGCCGGTCAGTTTGCCGATGGCTTCCAGCTTTTGCGACTGGAACAGCGCCTCGCGCGCGCGCTCCAGCTGCTCCGCTGCTTCGTGACGCTCAGTGATGTCGCGCGTGATCTTGGCAAAGCCCAGCAGCTCGCCTTGCGTATCGACGATGGGATCGATCACCACGCTGGCCCAGAAACGGCTGCCATCCTTGCGCACGCGCCAGCCCTCGTCCTCGAACTTGCCGGTGGTGCGCGCCACTTCCAGCGCCAGCACCGGGCGGCCGCGCGCGCGGTCTTCGTCGGTGTAGAACATGGAAAAATGGCGGCCGATGATTTCGTCCGGATGGTAGCCCTTGAAGCGCTGTGCGCCGGCATTCCACGTGACGACCACGCCCTCCGGCGACAACATATAGATGGCGTAATCGGTCACGCCCATGATGAACTGGCGGAATCGCTCAGCTTCAATGGCATCTACGCTGGACAGGGCACTCTGCTGCATGGTCATCCTCAATGGCTGGTTGCGTGAATTCTACTTCAGCGCGGGCGAAAACTGGGTACACTTGTTCTATCGTCCGTCATGGACAGACTCCAAGGATACAGTGTATGCGATCTGCCCCTCTGCTCCCCACGCTGCTGCTGGCTGCCGCCACGTACAACGTAAGCGCCAACGCCGCCGCACCGCGGCCGGTCAAGGTCATGATCATCAGTATGTTCGGCGCAGAGGAAAAGGTGTGGACCGGACCTTTGAAACTGGAGCAGAAGATCGCGGTGCCCGGCCTGTCGCCGCTGCACCCGGAGGTGCGCTGCAATACCGACGATGTGTGCCAGATGACCACCGACATGGGCAAGGCCAACGCCTCGGCCTCGGTGGCGGCCATGATCCACAGCGGCTTGTTCGACTTGCGCGCCACGTACTTCCTGGTGGCCGGCATCGGCGGCATCGACCCGGCGCAGGGCACCACTGGCACGGCGGCGTGGTCGCGCTACCTGGTCGATTCGGACCTGGCGTGGGAGCTGGACGCGCGTGAACGGCCGGACGGCTGGCGCACCGGCTACCTTGGCATCAATATGAAAGCGCCGACCGACACGCCTCCGCTGCACTACGGCTCCGAGATGTACCAGCTGAATCAGGAACTGCTGAACCGCGCGCTAGCCCTGTCGCGCGATGTGGCGCTGGCCGACTCCGACCAGGCCCGCAACTACCGCGCGCGCTACGCCGCCGCCCCGGCCAACCAGCCGCCGCAAGTGACGCAATGCGACGCCATGACCGGCAACACCTGGTATCACGGCGAGCTGCTGGGCCAACGTGCGCGCGACTGGTTCCAGCTGCTGACCGCCAATCAGGGCAAGTACTGCATCGTGGCGCAGGAAGACAACGCCACCTACACGGCGCTCAAGCGCGGCGCGCTGGCCGGGCTGCTGGACGACCAGCGCATCGCGGTGCTGCGCACAGCCTCCAACTTCGACCGTCCGCCGCCGGGCGTGCCGGTGCTGGAGTCGGTGAACGCCAATTCGGGCGGCTATGCGCCGGCGCTGCAAAATCTTTATTTGGCGGGGAATCCGCTGGTGCAGGATATCGTGCAGCACTGGCCGGCCGGTCCGGCGCCTGCCGCTCCCATGACCGCGCGCCGCAGCGGGCCGTCCTATGCGCCGCGCATCATGATCGTGAATATGTTCGGCGCCGAAGCTGCGCCGTTCGTCAAGGCCATTGGGCTGACGGAAAAGCACAAGGTGCCCGGCCTGTCGGCGCGCTATCCGGATGTGCTCTGCAACCGCGAACAAATCTGCCAGCTGACCACCGATATGGGCTACAGCAACGCCGCCGCCAGCATGAGCGCCCTGCTCTACGCCAGCGGTTTCGACCTGCGCCAGACTTACTTCATAGTCGCCGGGATTGCGGGCATCAGCCCGCAGCATGGCACGGTGGGATCGGCAGCGTGGGCCGATTATGCGATCGACTATTCGCTGTCGCACGAAATCGATGCGCGCGAGATGCCGCAGGATTGGCCTTACGGCTACTTCGGCATCCATACCGACGGGCCGGGACAGAAGCCGCGTTTCGACTATCGCACCGAGGTGTTCCAGCTGAATACTGCATTGGTGGACCGTGCGTACCGCTTGTCGCAGCACGTGGTGCTGAGCGATTCGGCGGCGGCCAAAGCTTACCGCACCGGCTTCACCGCAGCGCCGGCCAATCAGCCGCCGGCGGTGACGCGCTGTGATACGGTGTCCGGCGATACCTGGTACGCGGGCGAGACGCTGGGCCGCCGCGCCGAAGACTGGTCGGCCCTGCTCACCGACGGCAAGGCGCGCTACTGCACCTCACAGCAGGAGGACAACGCCACGCTGGAGGTACTGCGGCGCGGCGAGGCAGCGGGCCGGGTGGATTTCAAGCGCATCCTGATCCTGCGCTCGGCCTCGGACGTCGATCGCCCGCACCCGGGCCAGAGCAACAGCGATGTGCTGCTCAACTACGCGCAGCAGGGCGGCTTCGAACCATCCACCGCCAACTTGCTGCTCACTACCCAGCCGGTGATCCGCGAGATCACCGGTAACTGGAAACGCTGGAAAAACGGCTTGCCGGCGGAGTGACTTATTTGCCGATCACCTTGACCGGCGCGGAACCGCCGCCGGTCAGCTTAGCGGCCGCGTCATCCCATTTCAGGACGGTGACGGTCGATTTGCCTTTCTCGTAGTCATAGCTCACGCCATCGTCATCGTACAGGCGGAACTCACCGCTCTTGCCTGGATAGACGTTGATGCTGGCGATGGCCTGCTTGCTTGCCGTCGACTGCACGTCGGCACCTATCGGCACAATCGAACCGGCTTTCACGAACACCGGAATCTGCTCAATCGGCGCAGCTACTTTCACCCAGCGGCCACCGGCCAGCTTCTCGTTGGTCCAGAAGTTATACCAGTCGGCGCCGGCCGGGAGGTAGACATCCTTCTCGGTCTGGCCCTGCTCCGTTATCGGCGCCACCAGGAAGGCCGGGCCAAACATGTACTGCGTGCCGATGTTGGCCACATTCGGATCGCTGGCAAAGTCCATCCACAAAGGACGCATGAACGGTGCGCCGGTATCGTGGGTGAACTTGGCTTGCGAGTAGATGTAAGGGATCAGCTGATAGCGCAGCGTGTCGTAGCGCGCCATCACCGCCTCGGCCTGTTTGCCGAAGGCCCAGATCTCGGCCGCCTTGCGTTCGCCGTGCAGGCGCAGGGTCGGCATGAAGGTGCCGTACTGGAACCAGCGCGCCAGCAGTTCAGGATAATCGTGATACTGGCCCACCACATCGCGCGCATCGGATGGATCGAGCAGCGGCGGCTTCAGCGCCGACGACTGGCGCGGCAGGTTTTGCCAGCCACCGATGTCGTTGCCCCAGTAGGCGATGCCCGACGCCGTCATGTTCAGGCCAGTCGGCACCTGGCGCGCCAGCGCTTCCCAGGTCGGCTGAATGTCCGAAGACCAGAACAAGGCGCCGGTGCGCTGCGAGCCCAGATAGGCGGCACGTGACAAAATCAGCACGCGCTTGTTCGGTTTCCACGCACGCATGTTCTCGGCCACGCCTTCCACGTGCAGCAGCGGGAACAGGTTGTGATAGCGGTCGCCCGAACCGATCGAGTAGAAGAAGCCACTCGGCACCAGATCCGGCTCGGTCTCGTCCAGCCACGGATAATCGAAGCCCTGCGACAGGATGTTGTCGCGCGCCTTCTCCCAGTACCACTTGCGGGCCGCAGGATTGGTCGGATCGATCAAGCCGCCGGTGCGGTCGGAGCGGAACGGCAGGCCGTCCACTGTCTTGCCGTCTTTGTCCTTGAGCAGGTAGCCCTTGGCATCCAGCTCATTGAAATAGCGGCCCGAGGTCTCAAAGCGCGGCCAGATCGAGATGATGGATTCCATGCCCATATCGTGCAGCTGCTTGTTCATCGCCTTCGGATCCGGGAACTGTGCCGGGTCGATATCCATCTGGCCCATGCGGGTCCAGTAGAACCAGTCCACCACCATCACGTCGAGCGGATATTTTTTCTGGCGATAGGTGTTCGCCACGCGCAGCACTTCCTGCTGGCTGTCGTAGCGGGCTTTCGATTGAATCAGGCCGAAGGCGGACTTCGGCGGGATCGGCGTCTTGCCGGTTACGCGTGCGTAGCCCGAGTAGATTTCTTCCGGCGTCGCACCGGTGATGACGAAGAAGCTCACACGCTCGCCGACATTCGACTGGAACGCCGTGCGGCCATTGATGCCGGCCACGAAGCGCGTGGCGGACGGGTTGTCCCACACGATGCCGTAACCCTTGGACGACACCATGAACGGCACGCACACGCTTTCGCCGGCCGGCGCGTCGTACCAGTGCTTGCAATCGAGCGTGCGTCCGCGCAGGTCCAGCGCGCCGAGCGATTCCTGGTTCTGGCCCATGCCGTAGTAGTGCTCATCGCGCGCCACCGAGAAGGAGGCGCCGACCTGGTAAGTCTTTTCGCCACTGACGGTCTGCGGCGACATCTCCCAGCCGTTCATACTGACCACCTGCTCGCCCTTGGCGTTCAACACCTGCAGGCCGACCGGCGCCAGCGACGGCGCAAAATACTTCTCGCCCTGGCTAGGCACGTGCGGCGGCGGCGCCGGATTGATGCGGACCGTCATCGCGGCGGAGCTGAACACGTCGCCGTCCTTGCCGCCATTGTGGCGGAAGGCGCTGTTGTCGGCGTTCTTCGGCAGGATGCCGTAACCGGGGCCTTTCAGCGTTTCGGCCTTGTCGACCGCGATGGTGACGTGCACCACGTTCGGGCCATAGGCTTCAATCGACACAAAGGCGCCGTCGCGGTCCAGCGTGGCGATGGGAGCGGCGAAAGCGGACGTGGAAAAAGCGAAAATCGATGCGAGCGCGGTGAACACCGGCGTGTGGGCGAGCAGTCTCATAGGCCTCTCTTATGGTTGAGATGTGCCCAACATTGTGCTTGGTCATTTTCGGAATTTCAATTGCGAAAATCACCAAGTCCGGCAATGTTTCTGCTTCAGGCGCCGTCTGGCCCCTGCTTGTCGGCCAGCGCCTTGCGGCGGCGACGCTCGGGGAAGGCAAACACCGGCACCGGCTCGGATACGGCGCAGGCGGCGATCAGCTTCAGCGCCGCCATCGATTCGCTGAAGGCGTAATCATCGGCCGCGATCAGCGCCGCCTCGGTGGCAGGCAGGGTGACGCTGTACATATTTTCAATCGACAGATGGCGCGCGCCGCGCTGGCGCATCTCGCGCGCAATCGATTCCTGGCTGGTGGATTCAAGCACGATCGCACCATCCATCTTCAGGGTCATGGTGACCACGGCATCGCGCCGGGCAAACCACACTTCCGCTACTGGCATCACTGGCTCTTGGGTCATACAAACAGGCTGCATATTACTTCGCGGAAATTACAAGCCGATGACATCCGGCACGCGCCGGTCTTGCATGGAATTTTACTTTCGTTGCAAAATGAACACATATTCCCCTGCGGACACACGGCATAATGCACCTATCAGATGAGGTGCCGAGATGTCCTATGAGATAGTGCATACCTTTGGTTTCACCGTGTATTTCGTGTTCCTGCTGTTCTTTCTGTGGATCAGCCGGTTTGCGAAGACCAGTGCCGGCGCCGGCTGGTGGGCCTGCTCACTGGCGTTTGCCCTGTGCGGCCGGCTGGCGCTGTTCCTGATGCTCCCGTCCAGCAATGTGCATCCGGCAGCCTTCATCTACGCCATCTTCATCGTGCTGGAAAAACCTTTCCTGCTGACCGGCCTGGCGCGATTCCTGAATCTTGATTTGCGCGAGCGCTGGTTTTGGGTGGCAGCCGCCGTCGCCGAACTGTGGGTGCTGCTGACGTGGATGGCCGACGCGACGCCGCTGATGCGCAGCGCCGGCTACACGCTGATCAACGCCTGCTTCCTGGTCTACGCCGCGTGGCTGGCATACCACCACCGGCACCAGATTCCCGGCTGGGCGCTGACGGTGACCGCCTCCGCCTCCGCGGTGCTGGCGGTGCACTGGCTGGTGGCGCCGTACATCATCGAACTGCAGCCCTCATGGTTCCGCAACGGCTTTGTGCTCGGCACCTCGCTGGTACTGATCCAGTACTCGTCGCTGCTGGCGGCGATCCTGCTACGCTTCCAGAAACGGCTGGTCGACGCCGAGGCCAAGGCGCTGGGCCTGGCCTTTCTCGATCCGCTCACCGGCCTGAAAAACAAGCGCTATATGGAGACCCTGTTCGACCACGCACTGCTGCTGGCCACGCGGCCGCACCAAGTGGTGGCGGTGTTCTACATCGATCTCGATAATTTCAAGCCGATCAACGACAATGCCGGCCACGCGGTCGGCGACGAGGTACTGAAGACTGTGGCCTCGCGCCTGCAAACGCACACCCGCAGCACCGACATCTGCGCGCGCGTAGGCGGCGATGAATTCATCGTGATCGGCACGCAGCTGGAAAATCCGGATCAGGCCTACGGCATCGCCAAGAAGCTGCTGGACCAGCTGACCGCGGAGATCGACGTCAGCGGCGCCAATTACGCGCTGGGCGCCAGCATTGGTATCAGCCTCTATCCGATCCACGGCACCAAGCTGGCCGAGTTAATCGACCGCGCCGACAGCGCCATGTACCAGGTCAAGCGCAACGGCAAGAGTGGTTATGTAATTTACCAGGCTGGCGAGAAATCTGCGAATTCCTGACCACGCGTCATGCAACGCACCGGTAGCGCAGGCCGCAGATCCGCACACTCCCTGCGCTAACCCGGATGCACCATCCACATCCACGCGCTGAGCGTGAAGAAGGAGGTCACCATGCAGATCAGCAGCGCGGCGGCGCTGCGGTCTGCTTCGCCATAGGCCTGCGCCAGTATCGGATAGATGCTCAGCATCGGCATCGCCGCCATCAGCAATGCGGCGGCGCGCAGCTGCGGTTCCATCGGCGCGATACCCAGCAGCGGCAGCAACAGCGTCGCCACCAGCAGTACCGCCAGCGGATGGCCGATCAGCTTTGCCAGCACCAGCGGGATCACGCGCTGCCAGCCGCTGGTCAGCGACAAGCCAAACAGCGTGCCGCCGATAGCGAACAGCGACACACTGCCGCTGGCCTGCGCGAACAGGTTCACGGTGCGCACCACGGGCTGCGGCAGCTTCACTTCGGCGAGACTGATGACCAGGCCCGCCGTCACCGCCAGCACCAGCGGGTTGCGCATCAGGCGCTGCGCGGACTGGCGCACGGTTTGATGCCATGCCCCACCGCCGCCACCATCGCGGGCGTTTTCCGCCATCGCCAGCAGCAACGGCAGCATCACGAGATTTTCCACGATGACGTTCAGGCCCAGCGCCACGCCGGCCACCGGCGCCACCATCAGTAGCAGAATCGGAAAACCAATAAAGCTGCTGTTCGAGCAGGACACACCCATCGCCATGAAGGTGCTGCGGGTGCGGCTTAATCCGCCCACGCGGCGGCCCATGAAGTAGGCCAGCGCCAGCATCAGCAACGAACCAACAAGATAGGACAGCAAATACGCCGGATGCAGGATCTCGCCGATGCGGCGCTGCGCCAGCGCGTTGAAGATTAGCGCTGGCAGCGCGAGATTGAGCACGAATTTGCCGAACACCTGCATGTCGGTGCGGGCGAATAATCCCATGCGAGTGGCCAGGTAACCGGCCAGCACCACCAGATAAATCGGGCCGGTGATGGCGAGGATCTCTATCATGCAGCGCGTTCGATGATGACGTAGTGCTTCTTAATCGGCTCCACTACTTCAAACACGCCTTTGAAGCCGGCGGGTATCACCATCGCATCACCGGGACCACCTTCTGCAGCGTAGCCATCTTCATCGATCACACGGCAGCGGCCTTCCAGCACATAGAAATACTCGTCCAGATTCGGGCCGAAAGCGATGCGCCAGCTACCACGCTCGCATGCCCAGATGCCGGCGATGACTTCACCGCTAGCGCTGGTGAAGTGGTTCCACGAGGTGCGCTTCGGATTCCCATCCAGCCGACGCTCTTCACGCGGATGGTCGTATTCAGGTTCCGGCGACTGGCGGCGAAATTCGATGATGGATGGTTTCATGATTAGCGTACGTCCAGCAGTTCGACGTCGAAGATCAGGGTGGCGTTGGGTGGAATCGGGCCGACGCCGTTTTCGCCGTAGCCCATGCTGGCCGGGACGATCAGGGTGCGCTTGCCGCCGACTTTCATGCCTTTTACACCTTCATCCCAGCCCGGAATCACTTGGCCCGCGCCGAGCGGGAAGCTGAATGGGGCACGGCCAACCGAGGAGTCGAACTGGGCGCCGTGCTGCGCTGGCGCGTCGGCCACGTACAGCCAACCGGTGTAATTGACCACGGCGGTGGCGCCGGTGGTGGCTTCCTTGCCTTCGCCGACGGTGGTGTCGATTTTCTGGAATGGTACGGCGTTTGCAGTAGCCGATGCCGATGGAGCTTGTGGTGCTTTAGCGCGGTCGCAACCAGTGATGGCAAGAGTGAGGCCCAGTGCGCAAGTAAACAACAGACGTTTCAAAATAATCCTTCGCGTGAAATGAAAAAAAGGGCAGCCCTTTCGGACTGCCCTCATTCTAAGCCTTAAACCTTAGATCTTGACGGTATCCGCTACTTCGCGGAACTCGGCGATCTGGTCGAAGTTCATATAACGGTAGATGTCATCGGCATTCTTGTCGATCACACCGATGTGCGACATGTACTCTTCCTTGGTCGGGATGCGGCCCAGGGCCGAGCATACCGCTGCCAGTTCGGCCGAACCCAGATACACATTGGTGTCGATACCCAGACGGTTCGGGAAGTTACGGGTCGAGGTCGACATCACGGTAGCACCCTTGCGGATCTGCGCCTGGTTACCCATGCACAGCGAGCAGCCCGGCATTTCCATGCGGGCGCCGGTGCGGCCCAGAGTGCCGTAGTGGCCTTCCGAGGTCAGTACTTGTGCGTCCATCTTGGTTGGTGGAGCGATCCACAGGCGAACTGGAATGTCTGCCTTGCCTTCCAAAATTTTCGACGCAGCGCGGAAGTGACCGATGTTGGTCATGCACGAACCCACGAACACGTCGTCGATCTTGTCGCCGGCCACTTCGGCCAGGGTTTTCACGTCGTCCGGATCGTTCGGGCAGGCCACGATAGGCTCGTGGATGTCGGCCAGGTCGATCTCGATCACGGCTGCGTATTCAGCGTCCGCATCCGGCGACAGCAGGTTCGGGTTGGCCAGCCATGCTTCCATGGCGTTGATGCGGCGTTCCAGCGTGCGCTTGTCCTGGTAGTTATTGGCGATCATCCACTTCATCAGGGTGATGTTCGAGTTCATGTACTCGATGATCGGTGCTTTATCCAGGTGCACGGTGCAACCAGCGGCCGAACGTTCAGCCGATGCGTCCGACAGCTCGAATGCTTGCTCAACCTTCAGGTCTGGCAGGCCTTCGATTTCCAGGATGCGGCCGGAGAAGATGTTCTTCTTACCTTTTTTGTCCACGGTCAGCAGGCCTTGCTGGATCGCGTACAGCGGAATTGCGTTGACCAGGTCGCGCAGGGTCACGCCAGGCTGCATTTTGCCTTTGAAGCGAACCAGTACCGACTCAGGCATATCCAGCGGCATCACGCCGGTGGCTGCGGCAAACGCTACCAGGCCGGAACCGGCTGGGAACGAGATGCCGATCGGGAAGCGGGTGTGCGAGTCGCCACCGGTGCCGACGGTGTCCGGCATCAGCAGGCGGTTCAGCCACGAGTGGATCACGCCGTCGCCCGGACGCAGTGCGATACCGCCGCGGTTCTCGATGAAGGCCGGCAGTTCGCGGTGGGTCTTGACGTCGACGATTTTCGGATAGGCTGCGGTGTGGCAGAACGATTGCATCACCAGGTCAGCCGAGAAGCCCAGGCAAGCCAGGTCTTTCAGCTCGTCGCGGGTCATTGGGCCGGTGGTATCTTGCGAGCCGACGGTGGTCATCTTAGGTTCGCAGTAGGTACCTGGGCGGATGCCCTGGCCTTCTGGCATGCCGCATGCACGGCCAACCATTTTCTGTGCCAGCGAGTAGCCCTTGCCAGTGTCGACTGGGTTTTGCGGCAGGCGGAACAGGGTCGATACTGGCAGGCCCAGGGCTTCACGCGCCTTGGCGGTCAGGCCACGGCCGATGATCAGCGGAATACGGCCACCGGCGCGTACTTCGTCGAACAGCACGTCGGACTTGACGGTGAATTCAGCGATGACAGCGCCGTTCTTCAGCGCTTTGCCTTCGTATGGACGCAGTTCGATGACGTCGCCCATTTCCATCTGGGTCACATCCAGCTCGATCGGCAGTGCGCCGGCATCTTCCATGGTGTTGTAGAAGATCGGAGCGATTTTGGTGCCCAGGCAGACGCCGCCGAAACGCTTGTTCGGGATGAATGGAATGTCTTCGCCGGTGAACCACAGGACCGAGTTGGTCGCCGATTTACGCGAGGAACCGGTGCCGACCACGTCGCCGACGTAGGCCACCAGGTTGCCCTTGGCTTTCAGTGCTTCCAGCTGCTTCAGCGGGCCGATTTTGCCCGGCTCTTCAGGATTGATGCCTGGACGCGGGTTTTTCAGCATCGCCAGCGCGTGCAGCGGGATGTCCGGACGGGTCGTCGCGTCTGGTGCAGGCGACAGATCGTCGGTATTGGTTTCGCCGGAGACCTTGAACACGGTCAGGGTCAGGCTTTGCGGTACTTCCGGACGCGAGGTGAACCACTCAGCGTCGGCCCACGATTGCAGCAGGGCCTTGGCGCGGGCGTTGCCCTTGTCGGCCAGTTCCTTGACGTCGTGGAAGTAGTCGAACATCAGCAGGGTTTTTTTCAGGCCTTCGGCCGCTACGTCGCCGACTTCGGCGTCGTCCAGCAGGTCGATCATCGGCTTGATGTTGAAGCCGCCGAGCATGGTGCCCAGCAGTTTGGTCGCCAGTTCACGCGAGATCAGCGGCGAGGTTTCGGTGCCTTTGGCTACAGCGGTCAGGAAAGCCGCCTTGACTTTGGCGGCATCATCCACGCCGGCAGGCACGCGGTTGGTGATCAGGTCGACCAGGAATTGTTCTTCACCGGCTGGTGGGCTCTTCAGGAGTTCGACCAGGTCGGTAGTCTGGGCTGCGGACAACGGCAGCGGAGGGATGCCAAGGGAGGCACGTTCGGCAACGTGGGCGCGATAAGCAGCTAGCATGAGAGTTCTCGTCAGGTTGATTGCAGGGCAGGCAAGTGATCGACCGCCTGTACTGGGCGCTATTATACCTCAGCAAGTCTTATATAAGACATATAATAGGAAAGCAGCCGTTCTTTTTGCCACAACCACTTGAGGCCGGGCGCGGTTCGGCTTATTCTAGACCTTGAAATGACACGGGAGGGCTCAGAATGACGGAAATATTGAAATCCGATCAAGAGAATCAGGCACCAGAGCCCCCAGCCCTGCCCTTCCGAACGCTACTGTACCGGTTTATGTTCTTCGACTGGTTGTTCCGTGACGTCAGTGCGGCACGGAATCTGTTCGAGCGCCACGCCGCACTCCAGCACAACAAATACATGAGCCGCTACCTGCCGGTCTATCTGCGCCGCTGGAGCGTGCTGGCCACGCTCGACTTCGGACTGGGCTTCCTGTTCGAGCGCGGCTTGCAAGCCACTATGCTATCGGCTTGCTTTATCACCTGGTCATGCATGACCGTGGTGGGCATGGTGGTGATCGCCGTGGCGTGGGTGTTCCTGACTTACGGCCGGCTATCCTGATCAGCGATTAACGCTTGGCGGCGCGTGCTGCATGCAGCTTTTTGTAGCTGTCCAGCAGGCGCTGGTGACGGTCCAGGCCTTCCAGCTTCATGCTGGTTGGGGTCAATCCGTAGAAGCGCACGCTGCCGTCCACCGAGCCCAGCACCGCGTCCATGCGGGCGTCGCCGAACATGCGGCGGAAGTTGGTCACGTAGTCGTCCAACTCCAGGTCGTCGTCCAGCTCGACTTCCAGCACCACGTTCATGGCCTGGTAGAACAGGCCGCGGTCGACGCTGTTGTCGTTGTATTGCAGGAAGGCGCCGACTTGCTCATGCGCGTCGTCCAGCAGGCCCAGCGCGAGGTTGATCAGCAGCTTCAGCTCCAGCACGGTGAGCTGGCCCCATTCGGTGTTCTCGTCGAATTCAATGCCGATCAGGGTGGCGATGTCGCCGTACTCGTCCAGCTCGTTGTTTTCCAGGCGCTCCAGCAGCGCTTCCAGCTGGTCGTCGTCGAGACGGTGCAGGTTCAGCACGTCTTCGCGGAACAGCAGCGATTTATTGGTGTTATCCCAGATCAGGTCTTCCACCGGATAGACTTCCGAATAGCCCGGCACCAGGATGCGGCAGGCGGTTGCGCCCAGCTGATCGTAGACAGCCGTGTAGACTTCTTTACCCATCTCTTGCAGGATGCCGAACAGGGTGGCGGCTTCTTCGGCGTTGGAATTATCGCCCTGGCCAGAGAAGTCCCACTCGACAAATTCGTAGTCCGACTTGGAACTGAAGAAGCGCCACGACACTACGCCGCTCGAATCGATGAAGTGTTCGACGAAGTTGTACGGCTCGGTCACCGCTTCGCTGGCGAAGGTCGGACGCGGCAGGTCGTTCAGGCCTTCGAAGCTGCGGCCTTGCATCAATTCGGTCAGGCTACGTTCCAGCGCCACTTCCAGGCTTGGGTGGGCGCCGAAGGAGGCGAACACGCCACCGGTACGCGGATTCATCAGCGTCACGCACATCACTGGGTAGACACCGCCCAGCGAGGCGTCTTTCACCAGCACCGGGAAGCCCTGCTCTTCCAGACCTTTGATGCCAGCCACGATGCCTGGGTATTTCGCCAGCACTTCTTGCGGCACGTCCGGCAGCGCGATTTCGCCTTCGAGGATTTCGCGCTTGACGGCGCGTTCGAAAATCTCGGACAGGCACTGCACTTGTGCCTCCACCAGCGTGTTACCGGCGCTCATGCCATTGCTGGCATAGAGGTTTTCGATCAGGTTGGATGGGAAGTAGACCGTCTCGCCATCCGACTGGCGCATGAACGGCAGCGAGCAGATGCCGCGCTCCACATTACCGGAGTTGGTGTCGATCAGGTTCTTGCCGCGCAGTTCGCCATCCGGGTTGTAGATTTCGCGGGTGTACTCGTCGAGGATTTCCTTCGGCAGCGCATCCTTGCGGCCCGGCTTGAACCAGCGCTCGTTCGGATAGTGCACGAACTCGGCGTTGGCGATGTCCTCGCCCCAATAGGCGCCGGCGTAGAAGTGGTTGTTGCTGATGCGTTCGATGTACTCGCCCAGCGCCGAGGCCAGCGCGCTTTCCTTGGTCGCGCCCTTGCCGTTGGTGAAGCACATCGGCGAGTGCGCGTCGCGGATGTGCAGCGACCACACATTCGGCACGATATTGCGCCACGAGGCGATTTCAATCTTGATGCCGATATCGGCCAGCAGCGCCGACATATTGGCGATGGTCTGCTCCAGCGGCAGGTCTTTGCCCTGGATGTAGGTGCTGGTGGCTTGGCCGGCCGGTGCCAGCGTCAGCAGGGCTTGGGCGTCGGCATCGAGGTTTTCCACCTCTTCGATGACGAAGTCCGGGCCTTCTTGCACCACTTTTTTCACGGTGCAGCGGTCAATCGAGCGCAGGATGCCCTGGCGGTCTTTTTCCGAAATATCTTCCGGCAGTTCGACCTGGATCTTGAAAATCTGCTTGTAGCGGTTTTCCGGATCGACGATGTTGTTCTGTGACAGACGGATATTTTCAGTCGGAATATTGCGTGTATTGCAATATAACTTCACAAAATAAGCCGCGCACAGGGCCGACGAGGCGAGGAAGTAGTCGAACGGGCCGGGTGCCGAGCCGTCGCCTTTGTAGCGTATCGGCTGGTCGGCAATCACCGTGAAGTCGTCGAACTTCGCTTCCAGGCGTAGCTTATCGAGAAAATTGACCTTAATTTCCATGAGGGGATCCAAATCGTGCTCAAAACAATGTGGCCGCTATTATCCCCTCTTTTCTACGCCTGCGGTAGAAGATAGCGCCGCTCCCAGGCGCTGATCTCTTGCATGTAGTGCCGATATTCCAATGTTTTCACAGCGGCGAAGGCGGTGACGAAGTCGTCGCCCAGCAAGCGGCGGGCGGCGCTGCTGCCGGTCAGGCGACTGGTGGCAGCCAGCAGGTCGTGGGGCAGCTCGTGCGGCAGGTCGGCGCAGTTGCCGTCCAGCGGTGCGGTGGACGACAGTTCTTCTTCCATGCCTGCGAGCCCAGCGGCCAGCGAGGCGGCGATGGCCAGATACGGATTGGCGTCCGCCCCGGCGATGCGGTTTTCCACGCGCCGCGCAGCCGCACCGCTGACCGGCACGCGCAGGCCTGCCGTGCGGTTGTCATAGCCCCATTGCAGGTTGACCGGCGCCTGGATGCCGGCCACGAAGCGGCGGTAGGAATTCACAAACGGCGCAAACAGCGGCATCATCTCCGGCAAGTAGCGCTGCAAGCCGCCGATGTAATGACGAAAGCGCGCGCTGTCGCCGCCATCCGCGCCGCTGAACACATTGCGGCCCTGCGCATCCACTACGCTTTGATGCAGGTGCATGGAGCTGCCCGGCTGGCCGGCGATCGGCTTGGCCATAAAGACCGCGTTCATGCCGTGTTTGAGGGCGATCTCCTTGGCCGCATACTTGAACAGGAAGGCTTGATCCGCCACCGCTACCGGATCACCGTGCAGCAGGTTAATTTCGTACTGAGACACGCCCATCTCGTGGATCCACGTATCGGACTGCACGCCCAGCACATCGAGCGCGGCGCGCAATTCGTCCCAGAACGCGGCCAGTTCGTTGAGCATATTCAGGCTGTAGGCCGACTGCCCTACTTCCGCGCGGCCACCGCGCACCGCCGGTGCGGTCAGCGGCTGGTTCGGATCGACGTTGGGCGCAGTCAGGTAAAACTCGATTTCCGGCGCGACTACCGGCGTCAGGCCCAGCGCCGCATAGCGTTCAACCACATTGCGCAGCACCGTGCGCGGCGCGAATTGGCATGGCGTACCATCGAGATCGAAGCAGTCGTGTATCACCATCGCGCGCGGCTGGCTGGCCCACGGCGCCAGCCGCAGCGTGGCGTGGTCTGGCTGCAGGCGCACATCCGGATCGGCATCGCGGAATAGCGGATCGTCTGTGTACTCGCCGGTGATGGCCTGCATCGGGATGGCTTGCGCGATGCGCAGCTCCGCAC
Organism: Duganella flavida; assembly: GCF_009857445.1. Classification (GTDB taxonomy): domain Bacteria; phylum Pseudomonadota; class Gammaproteobacteria; order Burkholderiales; family Burkholderiaceae_D; genus Rugamonas; species Rugamonas flavida. The sequence continues at coordinate 48,061 of NZ_WWCN01000010.1, read as the reverse complement.
CTGCGGCAAAGCTGTGGGCCGGCATCAGCTTCCCGCGCGGGTAGCCTGAGACATCGGCAAACAAACATTCGACCTGCGTGATGCCGTGCTGCTCGAAAAACGCCTTCATGTTCATCCCTTTATTTGGCCGCTGCTTGATAGGCAACTGCGCCGTTGAACACAGTGTAGCGTACCTTGATGGCGCCAATCGCCTTCGGTTCGGCGGCCAGCACGTCGCTGTCCAAGGCCACCAGGTCGGCCAGCTTGCCCACTTCGATAGAGCCGGTGGTGCGCTCCTGCTTCATCGCCTTGGCGGCGGTGATGGTGTAGGCGGACAGCATGGTGTCGAGGTCCACGCGCTCGTCGGCGTTCAGCACTTCGCCTTTGTGCTTGGAGTCGGGGTCGGACAGTTCCATGCGCAGCATGCCTGCCTGCGTGGCGGCCAGCGGCGTGTTGGGCAGCGGATCACCACGCACGCTGTCTACCGGCCAGTCACTGCCGCCGTAGATAGTGGAGCCGGCCTTCTTCAAGCTGCCGGCTGGGTACATATAGCGGTAGTTATCAGCGCTGATATAAGGCTTGAGCGCTTCCACCGAATACTCCGACGGCACGGCCCAGAACAGCTGCATATTGGCGTACACACCCAGCTGCGCAAAGCGTGGGAAGTCGCCCTGGTCGACGATTTGCAGGTGTGTGATTGCGTGGCGGTTGTCGGTGGCGCCGTTCTTTTGGCGCGCCGCCTCGAATGCATCCAGCGCGGCATGCGTGGTGAAATCACCGATCGAGTGGACGAAGATCATGAAGCCGTCCTTGTCGAGCCGCGTGACGTAGCGCTTCAGCACTTCAACGTCGAAGTAGCGGCCACCGACGTTGGAGGTCGGCTGGCCGTTGGCGTCCAGATAAGGATGGATCATCGCTGCCGACTGGGTCGGGAATTCGATCACGCCATCTGCAAACACCTTGACGCCGTCGGCACGCACCAGCGGATGGCCCTTGAAGCGGTTGCGCACTGCGGCGAGGCGCTTGTATTCCTTCTCGTCGTCTTCAACTTTCGAGGCCAGCATGGCGCGCACGCGCATGTTCAGTTTTTTGCTCTTTTCGAGGCTGTCGTACAGGCCCAAATCTTCCTCGGAGGCCCAAGCTTCCTGCACTGTGGTGATGCCTTTGGAGCGTAGCAGCGCCAGGGCTTCCTGCAGTTTGGCGAGGCGCTGCACGTTCGTAGCCTTGGGCATGGCATCCGTCGCCAGCGACTGGGCGGAGTCCTTGAGGAAGCCCGTGGCGTGGCCTTTTGCATCGCGTTCGATCTGGCCGCCGTCCGGGTCCGGCGTACTGTCGGCGATCTTCGCCAAGCGCAGCGCCGCGTTGTTGACCCACGAGGTGTGGCCGTCAATACCAGCCAGGATCACCGGCTGCGTGGTGCTGATGCGGTCCAGGTCCGCCGCTGTGGCGACGAAATTGGCCGGATTAACGTTGACCACCTCAATCCACTTGCCCGCGCCGCCCTGCCCCATGCAGCTTTCGCGCACCATCTTCACAATCTGGTCGACGCTCTTCGCGGCGTTGTCAGTGCTGCATTTGCCGAGGCGGTCGCCGCCTGCGACCGGGTGCACGTGGCCGTCGATGAAGCCAGGCAGCAGAGTCTTACCCTGCAAATCGATAACGCGCGTGCCTTTGCCGACGTAGCGCTGGATCTCCTCATCGCTGCCAACGGCGACGATGCGGTTGCCGCGCACCGCCACGGCTTGCGCCAGCGTGCGCTGTTCGTTCATCGTCATCACCTGCCCCTTGATCAGCACCAGTGTGGCCGGCGCTTCGGCCGCTCCAGCGACCGTAGCACAGAAAGCGAGTCCCATCATCACTGCCATTTTCAAACGCTGCATATTGTTTGCCCCTGAATTCAAAGTTAAATTTCCAGTACGTCGCGCAAGTGGTAGTACATCATGCCCGTCACCAGCGCGGGCATGCGCAACAGGGAGCCGCCGGGGAAAGCCCGGTGGCTGATCCTGCCGATCAAATCAAAACGTTCGGCCTGGCCGACGATGGCCTCGGCCACCAGCTTGCCCGCCAGCCCAGTCAAGGCCACGCCGTGACCGGAGAAGCCTTGCAGGTAGTAGATGTTCCCGCCCAATCGGCCAAAATCCGGCGCACGGTTCATGGTGATGTCGACAAAACCGCCCCACGCGTGCGTAACCTCCAGGTCAGCCAGTTGCGGAAACACCGCCAGCATGCGCTTGCGCATACTGGCCGCGAGGTTCATCGGCGTCACTGTGCTGTAGCTCACGCGGCCGCCGAACAGCATGCGATGATCGGCCGTCGGGCGGAAGTAGTCCAGTACGAAATTGGTATCGCAGGCCGCCGAGCGCTGGGCGATCAGCGCTGCGGCGCGGGCAGGATCCATCGGCTCTGTGGCGATGATGTAGGTCCCGACCGGCATGATGTTCTTGTCCAATTCGCGCGCCACGCTCTCGCCGTATTCGTTGAGGTAGACGTTACCGGCCATGACCACGAAGTCGCAGCTTACCCGGCCATCCTGCGTGTGCACCACCGCCGGCGAGCCGCGCTCCACGCGTGTAACGGCCGAATTCTCGTAGATCTTTACGCCTAATGCGCGCGCGGCGGCGGCGAGGCCGAGACAGTATTTCAACGGATGCAGGTGGCCCGATTTGGGATCGAAAGCGCCGCCGACAAAGCGCTCGCTAGCGATCCAGTCCTTCATCTGCGGCGCCGGTATGGACTGCATGTCGTAGTCGTACGTGTGCTGCAAGTGGCCCACCCAGCGGTCCAGCTCCTGCGCTTTCTTATGGGTGATGGCGACGCTCATGTAGCCGGGCGTGTAGTCGCAATCGATCGCATATTTGGCGATGCGTTGGCGCAGCAACTCCATCGCCTCGACCGACATATGCCACACCGCCCGCGCCTCGTCGCGCGGGAACTGGCCTTCAATCGCATCATCGCTGGCATAGCCGACGATGGCCTGGCCGCCGTTGCGGCCCGACGCGCCCCAGCCTACGGTCTGCGCTTCCAGCACCGTCACCGAGTAGCCGCGCTCCGCCAGCTCAATCGCCGCCGACAAGCCGGCAAAGCCGGCGCCGATCACGCATACGTCGGCCCGCACTGCTACGCGCAGCGGTGGCGACGCTTGTTCGCGTGTCACGGTGGCCTCGTAATACGAATTGGCCCTTAATTTCTCGTCCCTGTGATTTTGTCCCATGATTTTCTTTTTGATTTACGAGTCTATCGTTGCCAGCTGCTTGCGGCGCAGGCGCTCGGCGCGCGCGATCCACAGCCCGGAAAGCACCACTGCCGTGCCAACCACCGCGATGGTCAGCGTCGCCAGCGCGTTCACACGCGGATCGAGCCCCAAGCGCGCCCGTGAAAAAATCACGATCGGCATGGTCGAGTATCCGGGGCCGGTAAGGAACGCAGAAACCACCACGTCATCCAGCGACAGCGTGAACGTCAGCAGCCACGCCGAGACCAAACTCTGGGCGATATTTGGCAGCGTCACCTTGAAGAACACCTGATGCGGCTTGCAGCCCAAATCCATCGCTGCCTCGGTCAATTGCACGCTGATTTCGCCGAGGCGCGCCTGGATCACCACCGTGGCATACGCCATGCCGAGCACAGTGTGGCCGATCAACATGGTCAGCATGCCGCGCGGCGGAAAGCCCAGCGCCTTTTCGAACGACACCAGCATCAGCAGCAGCGACAAGCCGATGATCACTTCGGGCATCACCAGCGGCGCGCTGGCCATGCCCATGAACAGCGACCTACCCTTGAAAGTACGGTAGTGATTCAGCACATACCCAGCCAGCGTGCCGAGAATGACCGAACAAGTCGCCGCGAGCGTTGCTACCTGCACCGACAGCAGGAAGCCGGAGATGATTTCTTCGTCCTTCGCCAAGGCGCGATACCAGTCCAGCGTGAAGCCGTGCCACGTCATATCCTGGCTGGAGGCGTTGAACGAGAAAACGATCAGCACCAATATCGGCACATACAGGAACAGGTAGACCGACGACAGCCAGCTGCGTGCAAACCATGCGTGGCGGTTCATGCGCGCACCTTCGCTTCGTTCTGCGAACGGTTGTAGATCACCATAGGCACAAGAATCAGCAGCATCAGGAATACCGTCACTGCGGACGCCATCGCCCAGTCGTTATTGGTGAAGAATTCATCCCATAGCACGTGGCCTATCATCAGCGTCTCCGGCCCGCCTAGCAGGTCGGGGATCACGAATTCGCCTATGCAAGGCACAAACACCAGCATGCAGCCCGCGATGATGCCGGACTTCGACAGCGGCACCGTCACCCGCCAGAACGCGGTCCACGGTGTCGCGCCAAGGTCCGCAGCCGCCTCGATAAAGCGCAAGTCCAGCTTGGACAGGTTGGCAAACAGCGGCAGGATCATGAACGGCAAGTAGGTGTAGACCATCCCCACCATCAGCGAGAACTGCGTGTTCATCATGCGCAGCGGCTCGTCGATGACGCCAAGCCACAGCAGCATATTATTCAGCACACCGTGATTCGCCAGCATGCCCTTCCACGCGTAAATTCGCAGCAGGAAGGAAGTCCAGAACGGCAGCATGACCATCATCAGCAACACCGGCCGCAGTTCTGCGCGCGCCCGCGCCATGAAGTACGCCGCCGGATAGGCCAGCACCAGGCAGCAGCACATGGTCAGGAAGGCATACTTGACCGAGTTCAGATAAGCCGCCGCATACAGCGCGTCGCCGAAAATGAACAGGTAATTGCCGATATCGATTTTCATTAGCAGGCTGCTGCCCGTCCAGCTAAGTACCGATTCCGACAAGCTGATTTTCAGCACGATGAAGAACGGGACGAGAGAACTAAGCAGCAGCCAGGAATACGGGATGCCCAGCACCACACGCCGGCCCGGATTATTCAGGATCTTCATTGCGTCAGCACCACCATCGAATCGTCGGACCAACTGGCGTAGACGTGCTGTCCGCGCTGAGGATGGAAATCGGCATAACGCACCGTGTTAATTGCCACCGCCTTCAACACCGTGCCACTGGCAAGGCGCAGGTGATACACCGTGTAGCTGCCCAAGTAGGCCAGCTCGGTGATCTCGCCGCGCACCCAGTTGTAACGTCCCAGCGGCGCCTCGGTGCTGATGGCGACCTTTTCCGGCCGGACTGCTACCGCCACTTCCATATCCAGCGTACCGGTGATGCCGTGGCCGACGTAATGGTCGCAATCGGCCGAGGCGATCACCACGTGGTCGCTCTCATCTTCCACCACCCTGCCCTGCAGCAGATTGACACTGCCGATGAAGTCAGCCACGAAGCGGCAATTCGGCGACTCGTAGATTTCCTGCGGTTTGCCGGTCTGGCGTATCACGCCCTGGCTCATGACGGCGATGCGCGAAGCCATGGTCATCGCTTCTTCCTGGTCGTGCGTGACCAGCACGCAGGTCACACCAACCTGCTGCAAGATGCTCACCAATTCGAGCTGCGTGCGTTCGCGCAGCTTCTTGTCGAGTGCTCCAAGCGGTTCATCGAGCAGCAGCAACTGCGGCCGCTTGGCCAGCGAACGCGCCAACGCCACACGCTGCTGCTGTCCACCCGACAGCTGGTGCGGTTTGCGCTTGCCGAAGGCCGACAGCTGCACCAGCGACAGCATCTGCTCAACGCGGGTGTGCATCTCGTCCTTGCCCATGCCCTCGCGGCGCAGCCCGAAAGCGATGTTCTCCCACACCGACAAATGCGGGAACAAGGCATACGACTGGAACATCATGTTGATCGGGCGCTGGTACGGCGGAATGGCAGTGATGTCCTGCCCATTCAGTAAAATCTGCCCGGCGGTTGGCGATTCAAAGCCTGCCAGCACACGCAACAACGTCGACTTGCCGCAGCCCGAGCTGCCCAGTAAAGCGAAGATCTCACCCATGCCGATCGACAGCGACACATCGTCCACCGCCCGCACGCCGCTGAATTCCTTCACCACATTTTGAATCTGTAAAAACGGCGCCATGAATTACAACCCTGTTTTAAATTGCGTGAACATGCGCGACATGAAGCGGCGCGTGGTTTCGGCTACCGGCTGCGGTGCGGCCATGCGTTTCTTGTCGGCGTCGGACAGGAACACGGTTTTGTTCTCAGCGATGTCCTTGTTGACGTATTTGGTGCTGGCGGTGTTGGGGTTCGCGTAGAACACCGTGTTGGTGATCGATGCGTGAACCTCCGGCCGCATGATGTAGTTCATCCACAGCAAAGCATTGTGCGGATGTGGCGCATCCTGCGGAATCGCCATCGTGTCGAAGAACAGGATGCCGGAGGTACTCGGGATCAGCGCTTCGATCACTACACCGTTTTTTGCCTCGATGGCGCGACGGCGCGCGATGTTGATGTCGCCCGACCAGCCCAGCGCCACGCAAATGCTGCCATTCGCCATGTCATTGATATAGCCCGAAGAGCTGAATAGCGTGATATACGGCCGCACGGACTTCAGCAACTTCAAAGCCTCCTGGTAGTCGGTCTGCGTATTGGAGTACAAATCCTTGCCGATGTATTGCAGCGCCGGCGCGAAGATCTCGGATGGCGAATCCATGAACGACACGCCGCAGGACTTCAGGCGCGACATATAGCGCTTGTCGAACACGAGATCCCACGCATTGGCAGGCATCGGCAAGTCGCCCAACGCCGCCTTCACCTGTTTGAGGTTGATGCCAACCGTGGTGTAGCCCCACAACCAGGTCACCAGATGCTCGTTGCCCGGATCGATCTTGGCTACTGCCGCCTGCATCACCGGATCCATGTTGGCGAGGTTGGGCAACTGGCTCTTGTCCAGCTTTTTCAACAAACCGGATTTGATTTGCAGGCTGGCCCAGACTTCGGACGGCACCACAATGTCGTAGCCGGTGTGGCCCGCCATCAGCTTCGCATGCAGGACTTCGTTGGTATCGAAGACATCGTAGCGAACCTTGATACCGGTTTCCTTTTCGAAGTTGCGGACCGTCTCCGGCGCGATGTAGTTCGACCAGTTGTAGACGTTGAGGACTTTCTCTTCCTGCGTTGCCGCCAACAGAGGCAGCGCAGCCAGCATGATTCCGATGAAGCGCTTCATCATAGCTTGCCCGACAGGCTGATGCCGATGGTGCGCGGCGCGATGCGGTAAGCCTCGTTGGCGGTGAATTGCACAATCGGCCGCTGGATGATTTTCTGGTTGTCCGTCAGGTTCTTGGCGAACACCGTCACCTCGTAATTGCCCCAGCTGACGCCCGCACTGGCTTCCAGCACGTTGTAGGCCGGGCGATGATAGTCAGGATTCGGCAGCATCGACGGCAGGACTGCGAAACCACCATAGCTGCTGCCAGTCCAACGGCTGGCACCACGTACGAAACCGTACATGTCATTATCGAAGGTCATGTTGTACTGCGCCGAGAAGGTCGCATTAAACTTTGGCACGCCTGGAATGCGGGCGCCTTCGACCGCGCCCGGCAGGCCAGCTGCTTCGCCGTCACTGTCGGACAAGGTGGCGTGAGTCATGCCGCCGGCAAAGCTCAGGACCAAGCTCGGAATCGGCTTGGCGTGGACCTCCACCTCCGCACCGTAGCTCTTGGCGCGGCCAACGTTGGTGTTGAAGCCAAAGCCGCACGCGAGGAACACCTGCTGCTGCATGTTCTTCCAGTCGACATAGAACGCCGACGCATTCACCGACAGCCGGTTATTCAGGAAGCGCGACTTGTTACCAACCTCGTAGCTCCACAGGCTGTCCGGATTGAAGGACTGCGGATTTGGTTTATCCAGATCGCACAGCTGCATCGGCACCGGGATGTTGGCGCCGCCCAGACGGAAGCCCTGGCTGGCCGACGCGTACAGCGTGTTGTTGCGGTCCATTTCCCACGACAGCGCCAGCTTCGGCGTGGTCTTGTGCGCTTTGGCTTCGGCGGTGGAATTCTCGTAGCCGTCCTTGCCGTCAAGGTGATTATTGAAGTAGTACGCGCCCTGGCGATGCAGCTGGGTGGTCGCGCGCACCGTGCGCAGGCCGAAGGTCGCATGCAGCGTCGGCGAGAAATAGTAATTGGCTTCGCCGAACAGCGACTGCTGCTGGTCGAGGAAGTGCAGCTGGCCGAAGTAGGTATTATCGTTCGGGAAGCCCATGCTGACCGGGTTCGCGATCACCGTTGGATCAGTCGGGCTCAGGCCCAGCGAGGCGAAGGCCGCGTTCAGGCCCGGAATCGGCTCGTTGTCGGTGATATTGGTGCGCTGGTTGGAGGCATACACACCGGCCATCCACGTCCACGGCGACACGCTGGCATCGTAGGACTTGGAGGCGATGCGCAGCTCTTGCGAGAACTGGCGCACTTCGTTGTTCAGGTAGACCATCGCCGGCAGATCGAACACCTTGGCCTGCAGGTCAGGATTGATGATGTTCACGCCCAACCCAAACGACAGCGTGGCCGTGCCGTCCTGCGTACGGTCGAATTTGCGCTGGAAGAAACTGGTGACCGAGGTGACGTCACCGAGCGGCGTGGCGTAGTTGACGGTCAGGCTAGGCACCAGCAGCACGTCCTTGCCCGGTTCCAGTACCAGCTTGGCGGCCTGGTTGTTTGGCAGCGGCGCACCACCGTTCGGCAGCTGGGTGTAGGAGACGTCGATGTCGCCGGTCTTCACCTTCTGGTAGAACACGGACGGTGTGATGGTCAGGTCGCGGGTCGGCGCCCACTTCATGGCGAAGCGCAGCACGCCGCTGTTTTCGGTGTTGGTGTCGGATTTGACCAGCGCCCCGGTGTTGCGGTCAACCTGGTCGATGAAGCCGCCGTTGTGCTGCGTCTGCACGCCGACGCGCAGCGCCAGTTCGTTGCCGATCGGCTCATTGAACACGGCGTTGGCAAGGTAGCTATTGCCGCCGCCCTTGGTCGACGACATCTCGGTGTAGAACGCGCCCTCGCGCTCCTTCAGGTTCGGCTGGTTGCCGAGGAATTTGATGGTGCCGCCCATCGAACTGGCGCCGTACAGCGTGCCTTGCGGACCGCGCAGCACTTCCACGTGATCGAGGTCGAAGAACTTGGGCTCCGCCGAACCCATCGAGTAGATATTCCCGACCGACATCGCGATGTCGTCCAGATAGACGCCTACCGTGGCCGAGCCGGCGCTGGAGCTGATGCCACGCATCGAAATGTTGGACAGGCCGGCGCCGTTACCGGCATTGCCGCCATTGCCGCTGGAGAAAGCGATATTCGGCACAGCGCGGGTGATGTCGGCGAAGGTCGCCAGGTGTTGTGCGGTGAGTTCCTCGCCGCCGATCACCGAGATACTGGTGGCGACTTTGTTGGCGTCTTCGTTGCGTTTGTTGGCAGTCACCGTCACCGTTTGCAACTGGTCCGAAGGCTGTTGCTGCGCTTCGGCTTGCGCGGCCATTACGGCGCATGCGAGTGCTACGGCTTGGGTCAGGCGATTCTTCTTGCTCTTCATATGTCCATCCCAGATCTGAATTTTTTGTCTTAAGTGGGTCCATTTCTTCGCTGCGATTCGCTTTTCGCCATGCCGCTAACTCTTGGGAGAAAATTATTTCAATCGCATGACAATCATCGTAGATTCAATTTGGTATCATGAGAAGTACCACTTTACCTATTTTTCGAGAACCACTTTGGATAACCCTGCCGCCGCCTCCGACCTACTGGCCAGCATCCTGGCCCTGAGCGACTTCCATCCGCGCCTGCCGGCCCAGCGCCGCCTCTATGAAGCAGCCAAGGAAGCCATCCACAAACAACAGCTGACGGCAGGTGCCAAGCTGCCGTCCAGCCGCGATCTTGCGAAGAATTTAGCCGTGGCGCGCAACACGGTGATTGCGGCGTATGAACAACTGATGGCCGAAGGATTCGTCACCGGTGCGCGTGGCAGTGGCACGTATGTGGCGCATCTGCCACAACTTGGGCATGGCGCGGCTTCAGCGCCTGCAGTCGCACAGCAGGTGGCGCCGGCTGTGGCGCCGTTGTCGCAGCGCGGCGCGCGGGTGGGCGCGGCGGCGGCCGGGCCGCGCTTTGAAATCGAGCCGTTCGCGCCGGGCGATGCGGATTTCTCCAGCTTCCCGATCAAGCTGTGGCAAAGCTTGCAGAACCGCGTCTGGCGCGAGATGCACTCGGAACTGCTGGACTACAGCGACAACGGCGGCTACCTGCCGCTGCGGCAGGCCATCACCGCCTATCTGCGCTTGTCGCGTTCGGTGAAGGTGAATGTGGAACAGGTGATCATCACGGCAGGCACGCAGCAGTCGCTAAACCTGTGTGCACACTTGCTGGCGGATGTGGGCGAGACGGTGTGGGTGGAAGATCCCGGCTACTGGGCTGCGCAGCGCGTGTTCCAGGCGGCAGATCTGGCAGTGCATCCAGTGCCGATCGATAAAGATGGCCTGGCGCCGCGCGACAGCGATCTTGAAACGCGGCCACGGCTGATGTACGTGACGCCGTCGCACCAGTACCCGACCGGCGCCGTCATGAGTCTGGCGCGGCGGCTGCAGCTACTTGATATCGCCGCGCGCCAGCAGGCGTGGGTGCTGGAGGACGACTACGACAGCGAATTCCGCTACACCGGGCGGCCGCTGGCTTCGTTGCAGGGGCTGGATAACGAGAACCGCGTGGTCTACATCGGCACGTTTTCCAAGGTGCTCTACCCCGGTATCAAAGTCGGCTACATGGTGCTGCCGCCGGTGCTGGTCGAAGCGTTCCGCAGCGCGCAGTACGATTTGCACCGGCCGGGGCAACTGATGGTGCAGGCGGCGCTGGCCGAGTTTATCTCGGAAGGCCACTTCGCCTCGCACTTGCGCAAGATCCGGCAAACCTACGGCGCGCGGCGCGAAGCGTTGAAGCGGACATTGGAAAAACATTTGGGCAGCAAGACCAGCATCACCATCTCCAGCGAGGAGTCGGGCTTGCATCTGGTGGTGGAGCTGCCCGACCACGTTGACGATGTCGCACTGAGCAAACTGGCGGCGGAATCCGGCATCCGCGTGAATGCCCTGTCGACCTACTACCTGTCGCCGCCAGTGCGACGCGGCCTGCTGGTCGGCTACGCCTACGTCACACTGGAAAAAATCAGCTACTACGGCAAACTGCTCGCCAGTATCATTGAATCCGCAGAGCGCTGACTTTGCCTTTACAGATCGAGCACCAGTACCGGCGTTAGTGCGCGCGATACGCAGGGCATGAAGCAGTTGTTGGCTTGCCGTTCCTCGTCGCTGAGGACGGAGTCGAAGTGGTGTGGCGTGCCTTCCAGTACTGCGGTGCGGCAGGTGCCGCATACGCCGACTTCACAGGAGCAGTCCAACTCGACACCGGCTTCTTGCAGGCAGGCGAGTGCCGTGCGACCAGCTGCCACTTGCACTTGCCGTCCGGAGCGATGCAAGGCTAGCATGAACGGCATGTCGCCATCAGCACTGATCGGCGGCGCGCCGAACGACTCCTGATGCACTACAAAATTCGCCGCCTCGGCTGCCACCGTCTGCATGAATGGCGCCGGACCGCAAACGTAGACGTGGGTTCCTGCAGCCGGATGGCTCGCAAGATGCATGCGGATACTCGCCTTTGTCTGCTCGGGATCGAGACCCGCCAGCACTTCCCCATTTTGCAGCTCGGTGGCGAAGGCGGCGCTGGCCGCGTCGCGCACGAAATAGTACAACTGGAATGGCTGTCCGCGTCGCTGCAAGGCATAGGCCATCGACAGGATAGGCGTGATGCCGATGCCGCCGGCGAACAGCAGGTGTATGTCCGCCTGCGGTACGAGGGCGAAGGCGTTGCGTGGAGAGCCGATCTGCAAGGTCATCCCCACTTTGGCCTCGTCATGCAGCCACGCCGAGCCGCCACGCGACTGCGGTTCGCGTTTCACGGCGATGCGGTATACCTCGCTGCCCGGCTCGCGGCAGCACAGGGAATATTGGCGCATCAAGCCATTTCCCAGCGTGACGTCGATGTGCGCGCCTGCTTCATACGGAGGCAGTTGCGCGTCGCCGACGGGGCGCAGCTCAAAGACGCGCACGCCGCCGCTATCGGCAATCGAATGAATTCGAACTTCCATACGCTTACCCCGCCTGCACTGCAGTGTGCGCCGCGACGATGCGGCGCGCGCGGTTCGGACCACTGTCGACGTGAATGTCCACCATCGGGCCTGCGCCGTATTCGCACATATTGCGATACTGCGCTTCGATCAGCACGCGGTCTTCCTCAAACGTGAGTGCCGTCTGCTGGTACACCACTTCCGCGTTATCCGGCTGATCCGGATGGGCGGAACTGGCCATGGTCCAGAAATAGTGCGAAGTGGTGTCGGTTTCCGGCGTAATGCCATGGAAGCCGCGCATGTGGAAGCCGCCACGTTCAGGATTGGCCAGCGAATCGGTGCCCACATCCACGGCGCCAGTGAAGATCTGCAGGTGCGTCAGGAGGAAGTCAATTTCCTGCCAGCGGTCGATCCTGCCCTTGAACGGCCAAGCGGCGCTATAGGTTGCTGGCGGCAGCGAACCGGTCATATGGCGCACCACGCGCACATGATCGCCTTCGCCAGACACGGTGGTCGGCGCTTCCATGTGCACTTTGGCGTTGCCGCCAATGGTGCGGCCGTGCAGGTAGCCGACGTGGCTCAGGTCCAGCAGGTTGTCGTGGATTAGCTGGTAAGGCGCGTCGTAATGGAATACGCCGCCCTTCCAGGTGTAGCGTGGATTCTCGTGCGCCGCGACTGCCGGCGGCGGGACGGATGGGGCGTCGCCCTGCTCCGCGCCAAACCAGATCCAGATCACTTCATTGCGTATCTCTGCCGGGAACGCCTGTACCTTGGCCTTGCCCGGAATCTTGACCTGACCCGGAATTTCCAGACACTGCCCCGCTGCGCCAAACAGCAAGCCGTGATAGCCGCAGCGGATGCCGCTGCCTTCCAGCGTGCCGCACGACAGAGGAACAGCGCGGTGACAGCAGCGGTCCTCCAGCGCGGCCACGCCGCCGTCCTCGGTGCGGAACATGACGATCGGATAGTTCAAAAGCTTGCGCGCGAGCGGCCGGTCCTTCAATTCCCAGGCAAAGCCTGCGACATACCATTGGTTTAATGGGAACATACAATTCTCCTTTATTTGGCTGGATCTTTGACCGCGTCGTAGCGGTCAATCTCGACGGCGCCATACGTGCCATTGGCCAGCTTGTCGATGCGGCGGATGTAGATGGTCTGCACAATGTCGGCCGTCTGGGCGTCGATTACTACCGTGCCGCGCGGACTGGCAGCGCTATAGCCTTTCGCCGCAGCGATGAACGAGGGCCCGTCAACCTTGCCGCCAGTTTTTGCCAGGGTGGCGGCGATCAGCGCCATGCCGTCGTACGCGGAAGCAGCCTGGAAATTGGGTTTGAAGCGGTTGTCCACGGTCTTCGCAAACGCTTCGGTAAATGCGGCGTTCTCGCGGCCGGATTGGAAGTAGGAGTAGTAGCCCGCCGTGTAGATGCCGGCCATGGTTTCACCCGCTGCCTTCAGCACATCTTCATCAGCCCAGCCTTCGCCGCCCAGGAAGCGGATGCCCGCCTTGTCCAACCCTTTCTCGCGATACGCTTTCATGAAGGCGACCATCGGCTGGCCGTTCGGCAGGAACACGTGGATGGCGTCCGGTTTGGCATCCTTGATGCGTTGCAGGAAAGCGCTGAAGTCCAGCGTGGACAAAGGCACTTTGACTGAGTCGATCACCGTGCCGCCTGCGGCTTTGAAGCTGGTGGTGAACCATTGGTCGGCGTCATGTCCCGGCGCATAGTCGGCGACCACCGAGAACACCCGGCGCGATCCAGTCTTGTAAGCCCATTGCGCCAGCGGTTGCACTGATTGCGCAATGGTGTAAGAAGTGCGCGTCAAATATGGAGAGCGCGTTGTGATGGCAGAAGCAGCGGCGCCGGTGACCACCATCGGCTTTTTGGCGCGCTCACTGACGCCCGCTGCGGCGATGGCGTTAGGTGTGAACACGAAGCCTGCGAGGATATCGGCCTTGTCGCGGCCGACCAGTTCCGTCGCCAGACGCTTGGCTACTTCCGGCTGCGGGCCGGTATCGTCCTTGTACAGCACTTCCAGCTTCTTGCCGGCCGCCTTGCCGCCGTTCATGCGCATCCAGGTATCGATGCCGGCCTTCATTTGCTCGCCGCTTTGCGCAGCTGGACCGCTGAGGGAAGTGATCACACCGATGCGGATAGTCTCCTCAGCTGCCTGCGCGGAACACAGGGTAAAGCATAGCGCCAATAAGGTGCGTTGCATATTGTCTCCTTAATTGTTATGACTGTTGTGCAGCCATAATCACGGACAACTGCATATTTTCAAATAGAATAAACGGAATAACGTTTATTCTAATTTCAAATTTCGCTGGAGATTGAGTATGAAGGGATTTGACTTGAACCTGCTGCCGGTGGCGCTGGCCATCTATGAGGAGCGTAGCGTCAGCGGTGCAGCACGCAAGCTCGATATGAGCCAGCCGGCAGTCAGTGTGGCCTTGAACAAACTGCGCAAATCGCTGGGGGATCCCTTGTTTGTCCGCACCGCCCAGGGCATGGCGCCGACGCCACGGACGTTGACGCTGGTCGATCCCACCCGCGATATGCTGCAACGTCTGCGCAACGACGTACTGGCCAGCACCGCATTTGATCCAGCCAGCAGCGACCGCTGTTTCACGATCGCCCTGTCGGATGTGGGGGAAATGACGTTTCTGCCACGCCTGCTGGAACACCTGCGGCGCGAGGCGCCGGGCGCCAGCATCACGTCAGTAACGCTGCCACCGGCGGAACTGGCGGTGGCACTGGAGGAAGGCCGGGTCGACCTGGCGGTCGGCTATTTCCCGGATCTGAAACACCGCAACTTTTTCCAGCAACGGCTGTTTTCCCATGACTTCATTTGCATCCTGAGCGCCGACCATCCATTCCGTGGCAAGCGGCTCACGATGAAGAAATTCCTGAGTATGGGACATGCGGTGGTGAAGGCGGAAGGTCGCAGCCAGGAGGTGTTCGAACAGCTGCTGATCCGCAACCGCATCTCACGCCGCGTGGTGCTGTCCACGCCGCACTTCATGTCGATTCCGTTTGTGATCGCGGCCAGCGACCTGATTGCCACCGTACCGCGTGCCGTGGGAGAAAGTTTTGCGCGGTTCGCACCAGTGAGACTGGTGGAACCGCCGATCGACGTGACCGGTTTCGATCTGAAACAGCACTGGCACCGCAAGTACGCCAAGGATGGCGCTAATGCCTGGTTGCGGGCAGCGCTGGTTCAGTTGTTCGGTCAGTGATCCGTATGCAGGTAGGACGGCGTCTTTGGCAGGCGCAGGCTCACCAGGAAGGCAATCGCCATCATCACGGTCACGTAGATGTAGAACCAGCTCTCGTGACCGAGATTCTTGAACGACAGGCCGACGAATTCCGCCGAGCCGCCGAAGATGGCGTTGGAAATCGCGTATGACAAGCCCACGCCCAGCGCACGCACTTCCGGCGGGAACATCTCCGCTTTCACCAAACCGCTGATGGAGGTGTACAGGCTGACGATCGCCAGCGCCACGGTAATCAGAACGAAGGCCACCACAGGGCTGGTATTCACATGCAGGATGGCCAGGATAGGGAAAGTCGCCAGCGTGCCAAAAGCGCCGAACAGCATCATCGAATGACGGCGGCCGATGCGGTCGGCCAGCATGCCGAACACCGGCTGCATGCACATGTACAGGAACAGGCAACCGGTCATCACCACGCTGGCCGTCTTGGCCGGCATGCCGGCCGTGTTGACCAGGTATTTCTGCATGTAGGTGGTGAAGGTGTAGAAGATCAGCGAGCCGCCGGCGGTATAACCGAGCACGGTCAGGAATGCGGCGCGGTGATGCTTGAACAGGCTGGCCAGCGTGCCGGCTTCCTTGCTGTTGCGGTCTTCGGCCTTGATGGTTTCATGCAGCTGGCGACGCAGCATCAGCGACACCAGCGCAGCCACCGCACCCACCGCGAACGGCACGCGCCAGCCCCAGGCCTTCAGTTCAGCCGAAGTCAGGAACTGCTCCAGAATCACCACCGTCAGCACCGCCAGCAACTGGCCGCCGATCAGGGTCACGTACTGGAACGACGAGAAGAAGCCGCGCTGGCCACGCAGCGCCACTTCACTCATATAGGTTGCAGTGGTGCCGTATTCGCCGCCAACCGACAAGCCCTGGAACATGCGGATGATCAGCAGCAGGATAGGCGCGGCCACGCCGATGCTGGCGTAGGTCGGCAAGACCGCGATGGCCAGCGAACCGCCGCACATCATCAGCACCGAGACCACCATCGATTTCTTGCGGCCAACGCGGTCGGCCAGGCGGCCGAACATCCAGCCACCGATCGGGCGCATCAGGAAGCCCACCGCGAACACGGCGGCCGATTTCAGGAATTCCGCCGTCGCATTCCCGCTCGGGAAGAACTGGCTGGCAAAATAGATCGATGCGAAGGAATAGACGTAGAAGTCAAACCACTCCACCAGGTTGCCGGACGAGGCGCTGATGATGGCGAAAATACGCTTGCGCCGTTCCTCGCTGCTGTATTGCGGTTGTGGGGGTTCTTGCATGTTCATGCGATTCTCCTGAAATATTATTATTCGGTGGGTATAGGATCAGCATCGCACATCAGCGGCGCGGCGGCATCCGCAACTTTGGCGCAGCGCCCTCCGTAAAACTACGGAGGGCGCCCAAATCGGCGTGCACAACTGTTATTGTTTCCCTATTTGGTTCTGGAGTATCCCATGTCTTCCCTGTTCAAGCCGCATCACTGGCGCAGAGCCCTGGCCGTTGCCGGGGCGCTGGTGCTGATTGTGCTGTCGGGGAACTGGGCCGAGCAGCGCGAACTGCAAGCCAAAATGGAAGCGCTGCGCCAGGCCAGCGCGGCCCACGTGCTGGGCTTGCGCGGCTTGGTGGAAAAGCATGACTTCCTGCCGCATGCTGCAGCGCGCCATCCGGAGGTGCAGAACCTGCTGCGTGCCCCCGGCGACAAAGCCTTGCGCGCCCGCGTGAACGATTATTTCGCCGACCTGCAAATCACCACTGGCGCCGCCGCGCTGTATCTGGTCGACCGCAATGGCATGACGCTGGCCTCCAGCAACTGGAACACGCCGTCCAGCTTCGTCGGCGAATCCTACCGCCAGCGTCCGTATTTCGACGATGCGCTGAAGGGCGGACGCGGCCTTTTCTATGGCCTCGGCCTGACCACCGGCCAGGCCGGCCTGTTCATCGCGGAACCGGTGCGGGTAGGCGCCGAAGTGCTGGGCGTGGCCGTGGTCAAGATCAGCCTCGATCCGCTGGAACGGGTCTGGCAGCGCAGCGGCTATCCGGTGGTGCTGCGCGACAGCCGCGGCATCGTGTTCCTGAGCGCAGTGCCGGAATGGCTGTTCCACAGCATCACCCCGGTCTCCGCCGCCGACAGCCAGTGGATGAGCGAGCACGCCCAGTATGGACCGCGTACCCGCTTCGACCTGCTGCCGTGGAAAATCAAGGCTGGCAAGGACACGCCGGGCTTCGTCCTGCAAACCTCGGTGCAAGGCCGCAGCACCAACCTGCTCGCGCTGGACACGGCGCTGCCGGAACTGGGCTGGACGCTCACCGTCACCGAGGACATGCGCGACGTGCAGCAAGCCAAGCAGGCGGCATTGACGCTGGCCACACTGGCCGCCGCCCTGCTGATGTTGGGTGTGCTGTACTGGCGCTTGCGCGAACGCCGCTTTACCGAACAGCAGACAGCCCGGCTGGAGCTCGAACAACGGGTCGAGGAGCGCACCCGTGACCTGCAAGAGGCCCACGCCTTCCGCAAGGCGATGGAAGACTCGCTGCTGGTCGGCATCCGCGCGCGCGATCCGGAAGGCAAAATCATCTACGTCAATCCGGCGCTGTGCGCCATCGTCGGCTACAGCGCCGAGGAGCTGTTGGGCCGCCATCCGCCCTACCCTTACTGGCATCCGGAGGACCTGGAAAAACAGGCGCGCGAAAGCGACGAAGCCTTGCAAGGCCGCGCCGCGCCCAGCGGTTTCGAATCGCGCATCCGCCACAAGGACGGCCATGACGTCATCACCATGGTCTACACCGCGCCGCTGATCGACACCGAAGGCGTCAACCGTGGCTGGCTCAGTTCCGTGGTGGACATCACCGCCCAAAAGCAGGCAGAGGCCCGCCAGCGCGACCAGGAAGTTCGCCTGCAGCGCAGCGCGCGCCTCGCCAGCGTGGGCGAGATGGCGTCTACCCTGGCGCATGAACTTAACCAGCCGCTGATGGCGCTGTCCAATTTTGCCGTGGCTGCGCGCGCGCTGGCGGGACGCGGTTCGCCGGACATGGTGGCCGGCGCGCTGGACGACATCATTGAACAGTCCAAGCGCGCCAGCGAAATTGTGCGGCGCGTGCGCTCGCTGATCAATCCGCAGCGTGGCCACTTTGAAAGCTTCGCCATCGGCGACATCATCCTGCACGCGGAGGCGCTGCTGAAGCCTGAGCTGCAGCGCAATGGCGTCACGCTCAAGCTGTCGATGGAAGACCCGGCGGCGCTGGTGCGCGGCGATAAGGTGCTGCTGGAGCAGGTACTGGTCAACCTGATCCACAACGCCGTGCAAGCCATGCAGGAGCAGCCGCGCAATCGCCGCTGTATTGCCCTGACCAGCCAGTGCGCCGGCGCCAGCCTGCGGATCGCCGTCAGCGACCAGGGGCCGGGCATTCCGGCCGACCAGCTGGAACAAGTGTTCGCGCCCTTCTTCACCACCAAGCCTGATGGCCTGGGGCTGGGGCTGAACATTTGCCGCACCATCATCGAAGCCCACAGCGGTATCATGACGGTCGAAAGCCAGGATGGCGCCACGTTCTCGTTCACTCTTCCTATCGTGCCATGAAAGACGCTCCCCTCACCCTGTACGTTGTCGACGACGACGAAGCCCTGCGCCGCTCACTGCTGCTCCTGTTATTTTCGCAGGGGCTGGCGGTGCAAGCGTTTGAATCCGGCGAGGCCTTTCTTGAGGCGGTCGACCTCAGCCAGCCGGGCTGCGTGATCCTCGATTTGCGCATGGGCGCCATGAGTGGACTGACCGTGTTCGAACACATGCGCAGCAAGCATAGCCCGCTGGTGACGGTGTTCCTGTCCGGCCACGGCGACATCCCGACCGCGCTGGAAGCGGTGCGGCGCGGCGCCTACGATTGGGTGACCAAGCCGGACACTCTGCAGCTGCTCGACAAGCTCCCCGCCGCCATCGCCGAAGCGCGCGCACGCGGCCAGGCCTTGCGGCTGTGGCAAGAGCTCACCGCCCGCGAACGCGAGGTGGCGCGGCTGGTCGGGCTCGGGCAGCCGAACAAGGAAATCGCCCGCATCCTGGTGCCGCCGTGCGGCCCGCGCTCGGTGGAAACCCATCGCGCCAACATCTTCACCAAACTGCAGTGCGCCAACGACAATGAGCTGGGCCGCTGGCTGGCGGCCCATCCGTGGCTGGAGTAGAGCCTACGCCATGCGGGCGTGGCAGCGCTCGACGCAGGTGCGCAACGCCGCTTCGACGATGCCGCGCTGGCGCTCGAAACGCTGGCTAGGCATCACCACCGAAATCGCCAGCATGACACCCTGATACACGCCGACCGGCAAGCCGATCGCACATTTGCCCACCGCGTGTTCTTCCCTGTCGTAGGCAAAGCCGCCGGCCCGGATTGCATCCAGCTGCTGCTTGAGCGCCGCCATATCGGCCACCGTATGCGCGGTCAAGCGCTGCAGCGGCGCGCCGCCGTACAAGGCGTTGACATCGGCATCGGACAAACCGGACAGCAAGGCCTTGCCGCTCGACATAGTGTAGGCCGGATAAGTCGCGCCCACCGAGGGCAGCGCACGCTCCGGCTGGTCGGACAGGAAGCGGTCCATGAACAACACTTCGCCCGCACTCAAGGTCGATAAGTCGATGCTCTCATGGGTCGCTTCGAACAGCTGGTAGAGGGCAGCGCGCAATTCCTGGGCGATGCCAGACCCCGGCAACTCGCCCAGCCGCCGCAAGCCCCAGCCCGGCCGCACACCGCCGGCGCCGGCCTGCACCAGGTGCTCTATCTCCAGCGCATCGACGATGCGTTGGACGGTGGAACGCGCCAATCCCGTCGCGTTGGCCAGCTTGCCCAGACTCAGGCCGTCAGGCTGGGCGCCCACCTCGCGCAAGATTGCAGCCGCCCTGGCAATTACTTGTATTCCTTCCATCTATTTCTCCACGCTCAGCGAATTGTACCGCATCGTGATACACTGCTGTACCGCCTAACGATACAGCAACACATTATGCCACGTCAGTACATCACTCCCAACTCACCTTTTTACATAGTCATGCTCGGCCTGCTGTCAGCGCTGCCGCCGCTGGCGATTGACATGGGGCTGCCCGCCATCCCAGCGCTGGAATCGGCCTTCCACATCGACATCGGCGTTGCCACCCGCACCCTGACCGTGTTCCTGCTGGGCTTCTCGGTCGGTCCCATCCTGTTCGGCCCCCTGTCCGACCGCTACGGCCGCAAGCCGGTGCTGCTGCTGGGGCTCGGTTTGTTCTCGCTGATCTCCCTGGCCTGCGCCTGCGCCGGACAAATCTCCAGCCTGTTGCTGCTGCGCCTGCTCCAGGGAATTGCCGCCGGCGCTGCTGCGGCTTTGCCGGCGGCCATCGTGCGCGACGTCTTCACCGGCCATGCCGCACTGTCGCGCCAATCGTATGTGGCGCTGGTGAATGCGGTGGCGCCGCTGGTGGCGCCCCTGCTGGGTGCGGGACTGCTGGCGTTCGGCAACTGGCGCCTGATCTACGGCTGCCTCGGCGTGATCGGCCTGCTGCTACTGGTGCTGAGCGCGCTCGGTTACGCAGAAACCCGGCCACGGCAAGCGACCGCGCAGAATATTTTCAGCGCAGCGATCTCGGCTTACGGCCAGGTGCTGCGCAACAAGCACTACCTGGTGCACGCAGGACTGCTGGCGGCTTCGTTCGGCACCATGTTTGCCTACATCACCGGTTCCTCGGCCGTCTTCATCGACCTGCTGGGCGTATCGAGCGGCGCCTATGGTGCGTTGTTCGCGCTGACCGCTGCCGGCACCATCGCAGGCGCAACTGCCGGCGCCAAACTGGCGCACCGCTGGGATGCCGACCTGCTGCTGGCCGGCGCCGTCATGGCCTCGGCCGTGGTGTGCGGCACGCTGCTGACAGCGTCCCTGTGCAAGGTTCATTCGGTGGCCGTGGTCACGGTGTGCGTCCTGCTGAGCAACGTGTGTGCAGGCATCGTCATGCCAAATGCTACGCACCAGGCGCTAGCCACAGTCGGCAATGTGGCCGGCAGCGCCGCTGCCCTGCTGCGTTCGATCCAGATGCTGGCAGGCGCCAGCGCCGGCGCACTCATCGGCCTGTTCGCCGGCAACCAGCTCGCCGTGATGGCGGCCGTGATGGTGTTCTACTCCGTGCTGGGCCTGCTGTTGCTCGGTCTGCGCCGGGCATTTGCCCACGCCGGAACTGCTAACGAATGGTTTGTTTGAAGCCGCCCGCCTGATTAACGTACCTCCAGTTCGAATGGCGCGGCTGGCAGGTCATCGCCGCTGAACAGGTTGACGAACGGCGCATCGGACCATGCATAGCGCACGCGCGTTACGTCCGCCCCGCCGGCGCCGGGCAGGCGCACGGTATCGCCCTCGGCCCGCGCCTCGGCATAACGGCAGCTGGCACTGGCGCACACTTCAAAGCCGATGGCGCGGTCGGAAGAATAAGTCGCCAGCCCGCCGCCAGTATCGCGGAAGGCAATCACAATATCCTTGCCACTGCGCTGGGCCGATACCGCGTACGGACTGCCCGCCGCGCCCTGCCCGCCATAAGCCAGCACGCGTGCTGCGCGCGCCAGGCGCTCGCCGACCACGGTCTTCTGGGTCGGATGAATGTCAAACCGATCGCCCACGTCCAGCGTGATGGCCAGCCCAGCATGGCCGTCACTGGCCACAGACGCGGCCTGCGCCGCACGTAGTTCTGCCCAGCCGGACTGACCGGGTGCCTTGGGCGGCGCACCGAACGGGGCCAGCTGGGCGATCATGAACGGCAATTCAGGCTGGCCGAAGCGCTGGCGCCAGTCGCGCATCAGCAGCGGCAGCAAGGTGCGGTACTCTTGCGCCGCGCCGGCGTTCGACTCGCCCTGGTACCACGCAGCCAGCTTGAATTTATAGCCCACCAGCGGCGCAATCATGCCGTTGTAAAGAGTGGTCAGGCTGGTCGGCGCATCCCACGGCGCCGGCGGCACGGACAACCCTGTCAATGCACTGCCGCGCTGCACCTTCCACGTGGCCGGTAGCGTCACCAACTGCCCGTCCGCCAGCTGGATGGCGCGATTGGCCGGCTGGCCCGACAAACCGCCGCCCTGCCCGCCGCTCAGCACCCGTAGCGCAATCACGTTGCGCCCCGGCTTGAACACACCGGCTGGCACGGCGTATTCGCGCCACAGCCAGCCGGTACTGGAGCCGCCCACGCGCACGCCGTTGACCCAGGTGCTGTCGTAGGTATCGACCGGCCCGAGGTTGAGCTGGTTGGCCTGGCTGGCCTGTCCCGCAGTCAGCGTGACGGTGGTGCGATACCAGGCTACGCCGTCGAAATTCTTAAAGCCGTCCAGGCCGCTGTCCTTCCACGAGCCACTGGGTGTGACGACCGGCCAGGCGGCATCGTCGAAGTCCGGCAGGCGCCAGGGGCGCTGCGCGGCGGCGGCCGGATCGTGCGCATCCCACCATGCTTCGTTGCGCGCTTCCTCGGCGCGCATGCCGGCGGCGCGGTCGGCGCCATAATCAGCGACGGCCGCCACACCAGCGCGGTAATTGTCCAGCGTGGCGAGCGACTCGGCGCCGATCCAGCCCTGGATGGTGGTGCCGCCCCAGCTGGCGTGGATGAAGCCGACCGGGATCTTGTAGCTGGCCTGCAGCGAACGCGCCATGTAGTAGCACACGGCGGAAGCGTCACCCACCGTCTCCGGCGCCAGCGGTGTCCACGCGACTGCGCCGCTGAGTTCTTCCTGCGGCGTGGCGGCATTGGTTTTCTTGACGTTAAGATAGCGCAGCTGGTCGTTGGGCGCAGTATGGATGGCGCCAAAGGCATTGGTTGACGCGCTCACGGAAAATTCCATGTTGGACTGGCCCGAGCACAGATAGACATCGCCGACCAGGATATCGCTGCGGCTGACCGTATGGCCGTCCGAGCGCACTTGCAGGGCGTAGGGCCCGCCGGCTGGTTGCGGCGGCAAGGCGATGCGCCATTTGCCGCGCGCGTCGGCGTTGCCGGTAACCGTCTGTCCGCCCAGCGTGACGGCCACCTCGCGCCCGGCGCCGGCCTTGCCCCAGATGACCAGCAGCTGCTCGCGTTGCAACACGGCGTGGTCGGAAAAGATACGCGCCAGTTCAAGCTCCACTGCCTGCGAAGGCAAGCACAGGCATGCGGCAGCCAGCGCCAGCAGGCGCATCGCGTTACGGTTGGTCTCCATCGGAATTCCTCATCATTGTTGTTAGTGTCATGCAAATACCAGCCGACTGGCCACCCGGCGCGCGACGCCGCGCCGGTCCAGCACCAGCGCCATGCTGCGGCCAGCATAACTTAGCTTGACGCGGGTACCTGGCGCACCGCGCAACACCAGCGCGTGCGGCCGGCCTTGCCGCCATTCCAGATCCATCTCCAGCGCGCCGCGCAAGCGCAAGCCGCGCACCGCGCCCTGGCGCCACGCATGCGGTAGCGCCGGCAGCAGGTGCACTTCGCCACCCCACGATTGCGCCAGCATTTCCAGAATGCCGGCGGCACCGCCAAAATTGCCGTCGATCTGGAACGGTGGGTGGGCGTCGAACAGATTCGGATAGGTGCGCTCCGGCCCCAGCAGGCCGCGCAAGATGGCCAGCGCGTGCTCGCCCTCACCCATGCGGGCCCACAACGCCAGCCGCCACGCCGTGGCCCAGCCGGTCGAGCGGTCGCCACGGGTACGTAGCGTTACCTTGGCGGCGGCAATCAGGGCCGGCGTGTCGCGCAGGTTGATCTGTTCACTCGGGTAGACCGCGTACAAATGCGACACGTGGCGATGCTGCTGTTCGGGCGCCCCGGCATCCCAGTCTTCCAGCCATTCCTGCAGCTGCCCCTGCGCGCCGATACGGTCAGGCGCGAGGCGGCTGCGCAGCTGTTCCAGTGTTTGTGCGAACGCGTGGTCGCCGTCGCCCGAGGCCCGCTGCAGCGCCAGTGTCCAGCCGAACAGGTCGCGCACAATCTGGCGGTCCATCGCCGGTCCCGCGCACAAGGCAATGCCGGGTCGATGTTCGTTTTCGGGTGAGATTGAGGGCGATGTGACCAGTCCGCGTCCTTGCGGATCCTCTACCAGCGTATCAACGAAGAATAGCGCCGCACCTTTCAGCAGCGGATAGATGCGGCGCAGCCAGGCCGGATCGCGGCCGTAGTCCCAGTGATCCCACAGGATGTTGCACAGCCATGCGCCACCGCACGGCCACATGCCCCAGTTGGGACCATCAATCGGTGCACTGGCCCGCCACAGGTCGGTGTTGTGATGCGCCACCCAGCCGCGTGCGCCATACATCACGCGCGCGGTGACGGCGCCGGATTGCGCCAGTTCCTCGGCCATGCGCAGCACCGGTTCGACGCACTCCGGCAAGCCCGCCGCCTGCGCCGGCCAGTAATTCATTTGGGTGTTGATGTTGATGGTGTACTTCGAGCCCCACGGCGGGTTGTTACCTTCGTTCCAGATGCCCTGCAGATTGGCCGGTTGTCCACCCGGACGAGAGCACGACAGCAGCAAGTAGCGAGCGTATTGCACATACAGCGCGGCCATCGCAGCTACCTCATCGTCTGCCGCTTGCTCTGCGTTGGCAACGCGGGCGTCGGTTGGCTGTGCGGCATGGCCAGCGCCGCCAATGGTCAGCGACAGGCGCGAGAACAAGGCATGATGGGCGGCGACATGGGCCGCGCGCAGCTGCGCGTAGGTCCGGACACTGGCCGCATTGCTGGCGGCACGCACCAGCGCCAGCGGATCGCCGCTGACGTCCGTGCTGCTGACATGGCTGGTCGCTGCGGCGATGACCAGCGTCACCGACGAGGCGCCACGCACCCGCAATTGCTCGCCCTCGGCCTCGATGCGGCCGTCGCCCACTGCACGCACACGCAGCGCGTAGCGCAGCGCCCCGGCGACGCCCGCCGAGGCGATGTTGCGGCCGGCGATCAGCAACGTGCCCAGGCCGTCGGCGCTGATCGACAGCGTGGACGGCCGCTGCCCGGCTTCCAGCGTTTCAGCGCTATGCCAGGCCGCACCGGCAGCGCGGCTGTCGCCATAGCTGGCGTCGCGCGGATGCCGGTAGCCAAGGTCGCAATCCAGCTTGCCACCCTCGGCAGTCAAACGCATTACCACCACGCCATCCGGCGCGCTGGCAAACACCTCACGCGTATAGCGCACGCCGTTGCTGGTGAAGCGCGTTGCCGCGATGGCCGTGGAGAGATCAAGCGACCGTTCGTAGTTGCTGACGCCATCCAGTCCGTGGAAGTCCAGCAGCAGGTCGCCTGCCGAACCATACGGCATCTGCGACGACGGCCGCGCGATCATCGCGCTCGCCACCAGCTCAGTGGCCTCACGATAGCGCTCTGCGGCGATCAGCGCCCGCACTTGCGGCAAGGCGGCAGCGGCGGCCGGATTATCCGCGGCATACGGGCCGCCGGCAAACATGCTGCCCTCGTTGAGCTGCAAGCGTTCCTGCCGGACGCGGCCGAACACCATGGCGCCTACCCGGCCGTTACCGATCGGCAGCGCTTCTACCCACTGGCTGGCAGGACGTTCGTACCACAGCGTCAAATGATCGCGCTGCGCTGTGGCCGCCCGCTCCAGCGCCGCCCCAGCCAGGCCGGGGAACACAGCGGCCAGACCGGCGGACACCAGCAAGCGGCGCCGCATTGGATGGAAAATATCAGGCATGCTTGGCTTGCAGGTAGCCGTGCATGTCCAGCCAGCGCACGAAGCTGTCGAACCAGCCGGTGCTGGTGGTGCTCTTCTGGTACATGCCGAAGCCGTGGCCACCCTGCTCGTACAGGTGGAACTCCACCGGACGCTTGGCGCTACGCCAGCTGTCGATCAAGCCATAGCCGGCGTTGCCGAAGAAAGGATCGTCGGCGGCCAGCGCGACAAACAGCGGCGGTGCATCGGCCGGCACCTTGACCGCCCACAACGGACCGTAGATGTTAGCGATGAAGGCCGGCTTGGCATCCTGCCCGTACAGCGTGGTCGACATGGTCAGCATGGCGCCGGCCGAGAAGCCGATCATGCCGACACGGTCGGCATCCACATGCCACTCGGCAGCGCGCGCACGCACCAGCGCAAAGGCGGCGCGAGCGTCGGCGATTTGCGGCGCGTAGGCCACGGCTGGATCCGGCGGTGTTTCAGGACGCTTGGCGCCCGGCGAGAACAGCTCCGCCATCGAGCGCTGGAAGCCCGCCATGTCGGCTGGGGTCTGGTTCAGGCGGTACTTCAGCACAAAGGCCGCCACACCCTTGGCCGCCAGCGCCTGCGCCACTTGCCAGCCCTCGTTTTCCATCGACAGCGTGCGGAAGCCGCCGCCCGGCGCGACGATCACGGCAGCGCCACTGCCCTTGCCTGCCGGCGGCAGGAACGGCGTCAGCGTCGCCACCACCACGTTGCGGGTAAAGACGCTGTTGTACTGCCTGTGCCAGGCTTCCGGCGCGGTGGCGCCGGGCAACTCGCCGGTATTGAGCGTGATCGCGCCCGGCTGGGCCGGCGCAGCGATCGGTGTCATTTTGTCGTTCTGCGCCATGGCGGGCGCAGCCAACACGCAGGCCAGTGCCCACAGTGCAAAGCGAATATTTTTCATCGTGTCTCCTTGTTGGTTTTTATTGTTCCAGCAGCACAGTGCGGTTCAGCACCAGTTGCGCCTGCTGCCCTGCCACGCCGGTGCCCGGCTGGCCCGAACCTACGCTTAGCTGGTACTGGCCCGGCATCACTTGCCGCACACCGTCACGGGTGACGAAACTCAGGTCGCGCGGCGACAGGCGGAAGCTGAGCTGGCGACGCTCGCCCGGCTTCAGTGTCAGCCGCTGGAAGCCGCGCAGCGCCAGGCGCGGTGCACCTTCTGCTGCTGGCGGTGTCAGGTACAGCTGGGCCACCTCATCGCCTTCGCGGCTGCCGGCATTGCGGATTTCGGTGGTGACCAGGATGCCGTTTTCCGGCCCGCCTTCCAGCGGCGCCACCTGCAGCGGCGTGTAGCTGAAGCTGGTGTAGCTGAGGCCCGCACCGAACGGATAGACCGGCGTACCGGCATAGTAACGATAGGTACGGCCCTGCATGCTGTAGTCGTCGAACGGCGGCAGGTCTGACAGGTTGCGGTAGAAGGTCAGCGGCAAGCGTCCGCCCGGATCGGCGCGGCCGGCCAGCACATTCGCCACGGCCAGGCCGCCAGACTGGCCCGGATACCAGGCCTCTAGAATCGCAGCGGCGTTGTCCTTGGCCCACGACAGGTCCAGCGCGCTGCCGTTCATCAGCACCACCACCAGCGGCTTACCCAGCGCCTTGGCGCGCTCCAGCAACTGGCGCTGTTCGGCGGGCAGATCCAGCGAAGTTTTGTCGCCGCCGGAGAAGCCTTCCACTTTGATCGCCATTTCCTCGCCTTCCAGGTCCGAGGTCAGGCCAACCACTGCGACGATCACGTCGGCGTCGGCCGTGCTGCGCTGCAGGTCCGCGTCGGCATCGCCGGCAATGCGTTTCCAAAACAGGCCAGGCACGCCTGTGCTACCGGTCTCGGCTTCGAAATGCAGCGGGTAGCGCTGGCCTTTTTCCAGCTGCACGGTGCGTAGCTGCAGCGGCTCGCCCCATTGCGAATAGGCCGTGGCTTCCACCGCCGGCTTGCCGCCCACAGTCAGTGCGCCCTTCACGCCGCTGACGCCCAGCCGGTACAGGCCGGACTCGGGTACCGACAGATAGCCATCCCACGCCACCTTGTGCTGGTCGTCGACCTCCTTGAATGCCAGCCCGCTTGCTTCCAGGCCCGGTTCAGTACGCACCAGCACCGGCTGGCTGTCGTACTGCTCGCCGCGACGGTTGTAGTAGGCGACGCGCAGGCCCGGCTTGCCGTCCGGCGTCAGCAAGGCGGCGCCGGGCACCGGGTCGCCATCGGTGATCGACGCGCCGGCGTGCACCAGTTTGATCTGCGCCTTCGGCAGCACGCGGCGCAGGCCGTCCACCACCGACACCGGCGGCGCCGACTGGGTGGACGAATAATTGCCACGCAAAACGCGGGTGGCGTCGGCCAGCGGCCCGATCACCGCCAGCTTGAGACCGGGCTTGAGCGGCAACACACCGTCGTTCTTCAACAGCACCAGGCTGCGGGTGGCGGCTTGCAGGGCCAGCGCCTGGTGCGCCGGCGTGCCGATGGCGCTGACCGGCACCGGAGTGACCTGCCGCTGCGGCAAGCCGGCCAGGTCGCCGTTGCGGTAGCGCGCCGAGAACAGGCGCACCAGCGCCTGGTCGATATCCGGGATGCTGATCAGGCCGCGCTGCCAGGCTTCGCGATAGCGCGCGCCCAGGCCCTTGTTCTCGCCCAGCGTCCTGGTGTTGCACTCGTTGTCGGTGCCGGCTTTCAGCGCCACTGCCGCTGCTGCGGCCGGGTCCGATGCGTATTTATGCTGCTCGAAGATGTCGATAACGGCGTCGCAATCGGAGACCACATAGCCTTTGAAGCCCCACGCACCACGCAGGTGCTGCTTCATCAGCAGCTCGCTGCCGCAGGCCGGCTGGCCGTTGATGCGGTTGTAGGCGCACATGATGGAGCCGGCCTTGGCCTCCACGATAGCGGCGCGGAACGCCGGCAAATAGGTATCTTCCAGATCGTGGGCCGAGACAAAGACATCGGCCATGTGGCGCGTCGATTCCGGTCCGCTGTGCACGGCGAAATGCTTGGGCGTAGCCACCACGTCGGGTAAATCCGGATTGCTGCCCTGTATGCCGCGAATGAAGGCCACGCCTAGCGAAGCCGTCAGGTGCGGATCTTCACCGTAGGTTTCCTGCCCACGTCCCCAGCGCGGATCGCGGAAGATATTGATATTCGGCGACCAGGTATCGAGGCCGGTGCCGATGCGGCCGAGGTGACCGGTTTCACGTCCCAGCGTGTGCAACGCGCGCACCTCCACGCTAATGGCCGACGCCACCTGCTGCACCAGCGGCGCATCGAAACTGGCGGCAAGGCCGATCGGTTCCGGAAAGTTGGTGGTCGGCAGCGGCCCCAGCGCGCCATGCAGCGATTCGGTCCACCAGTTGTAAGCCGGGATGCCAAGGCGTGGCACAGCCGGCGCCACGTTCAGCAGCTGGTCGATTTTCTCGTCCAGCGACATTTGCGCCACCACTTGGCGGGCGCGCGCTTCGGCCTCGCTGTGGACATCCGCACCGTATGCCGCCGCCGGAATGATGGCGGCCGCCAGCAACCATGCCGCTCGCCGCCGCAAGCCGCCTTGTTTGTCTGCTCGCATGTTAGTCTCCATGTTATAGAATCAAAAAATGTTTGCGATAACATTTTTTGGTACAGGAAATGTAATCCCTGCCTTAACAAGTAACCAATAACTTTTTTGACGAGATTGATATCTAAAACAGCATCGGTGCGGAAACAATTTTTAGGCGTGCTCGATAGCGCGCCACTGATTTTGCCGACAACGGCGGCGACCCCGGCGCCACTACCTCGACAGCCCGGATGCAGCACAGGCGATGGCGCTTACCTACCTGTGCCGGGCCTGCGCTGAATCCGGCGCTGGGGTTTATTTGAAACCGTCTGCCTGATACACCACCTTGCCGCCCACAATGGTCCGTAGCACCTTGGTGTTGGCGATCTGCTCTGCATCGATGGTGAACACGTTGCGGTCCAGGATGATCATGTCGGCCAGCTTGCCCACTTCCAGCGAGCCCGCGTCCTTGTCCAGGTTGAGCGTATAGGCCGCATTCACGGTGGCGGCGCGCAGGGTTTGTTTGCGTGTCAGGCCGGCGTCGGCATTAAGCTTGCCCGGATATTTGTCCCACTGGGCGGGATCGTTGGTGCGGGTCACGCCTACTTTCAATGCAAACCATTCATTGAGCGGATCGACCGGCCAGTCGCTGCCGAACGCCACGCGCGCGCTTGCCGCCTGCAGGGCGCCCTCTGGCTCCATCCGTGCAAAGCGGTCCGGCCCCAGGAAGTCGCGGGCGGCTTCGATGGAATCCGGCGCCGGTTTCGCCCATTGGAAGGACATCACCGGCGTGGCGTCGAGTGCCGCAAAGCGGGCGTAATCGGCGGGATCGGTGACTTCCACATGGGCGATGGCCGGACGCACCGTGGAACCTGGCGCCTGCGCGCGCATGGCCGACACGGCGTCCAACGACTGCCTTACCGCGCGGTCGCCGATGGCGTGGATGTGCGGATTGAAACCGGCTTTGGCCAGCGCCGCCAGCATCGGGTGCAGCACTTCCGGCGGCAGGTACAGTTGGCCCGCATTCATGCCCGGGACGTAGTGCGGATCTTTTTCCGTGCCACCGTTCACCAGGTACGGTTGCAACAGGCTGGCAGTGAAAGCCGGCGCTTGCACCACGCCGTCCATGAACAGCTTGGCGTGACGGACCGCGATCGCCGGCGCCACTGCCGGCTGGCCTTGGTCATAGCGCTTGGCCAGGTCTTGCAGCCAGGCGATGGCCTTGTCAGGGACGCCGGCCATGTCTGCGCTGATCAAGGGCGCAAAGAAGCCACGGGCGCTCAGGCTGCCGCTTTTCTGCACGCTGGTAAACGCCGCCAGTTCGGCCTCGCCGGAGGCCGCAGCGAAGAAGGTCGTCACGCCCTGTTTGCGCATGGCGTCCAGCGCGGCCTGTGCGCTGGCCACGTCATCCTTGGCGGTGGCGGCGGGCACGGCATTGTTGATCAGCAAGCCCGCCTCGTCTTCGAAAATGCCGGTCGGGGCGCCGCTGGCATCGTGCGCAATCGAGCCGCCCAGCGGGTTCGGCGTGGCAGCCGTGATGCTGGCCAGTTGCAGTGCACGCGAGTTGGCCAGCACCGTGTGGCCATCGCTGGAATTCACCACCACCGGGCGCTTGGTATTCAGTGCATCGAGGGTCTTGCGGTCCGCGTCCGTGCCCTTGGGCAGCATGGCCTGGCGGTACCAGTTATTCACCACCAGCCAGGAATCGTCGCTGCCGCTGTCGGCGTCGAGGCAGGCCTGGATGCGGGACTGGAATTCCTGCGTGGTCAGGCCCGCATAATCGAGGTTGCACGTGCGCAGATTGGCGCCGCCACTCAGCGGGTGCATGTGGGCGTCGATCAGGCCCGGCATCAGCATGCGGCCGTTCAGGTCGGTGACCTGGGTTGCTGGGCCGATCAATGCGGCCACGCCGGCGTCGCTGCCGACATACACGATGCGCCCCTGCCGCACGGCCACCGCCTGGCCGACCGTATCGTTGGCATCCATGGTGGCGATGTAGCCATTGCGGTACACCGCATCTGCGGGGTTGACATCATCATGGCTGCTGCATCCAGCCAGTACCAGTGCAAGCAGTATCGTTAGTCTCGTTATTTTCATTGTCATTTCCGTCGGTTAGAAGATGCACCGGGCCGTTATCGCCAGTTGCCTGGGCCATGTTATTGCGCGATACTCGACAGATAAATCCCGCAGATGCGGGGGACAAGAACAGCGGGGAGAATGAGAAATGGAGCTGCAGCAATACAGCTGCCTGGTACTGGATTTGCATGACGCCTCGCGTGCCCTGGCGCCTACGGCATTTCAGGACTGGGCCATCGCGCGCCTGCGGCGCGACCTGCCGTTCACCTCTGCCCGATGGAGCGTGGGCTGCATAGCCGACGAGGACATTCTGCACAGCGCCTGCTACGGCACACGGCCGGAGTTCGACCGGGAATTACATGACATCCGCGAGCGCGACGATGTGCGCCAGCGTCTGGTCAACGAGGTAGGCGTAACCACCATGAAGAGCGGCCACAGTGCCGACCGCTTCCTGCGCCGTTTCGACCAGCACCATGACCTGCACTCGCTGGTGGCCACCGCCGTGCCGGATGCGAGCGGCAAGCTGCTGCAGGTGATTTCCCTGTATCGCAACGAGTCGGCACAGCCATTTACGGATGCCGACCGCGTGGTCAAGCAAATGCTGGCGCCGCACCTGATGCAAGCCTGGCAAGGTAGCTGGTCGCATGCGCAAGTGACACGCGACGAGCCGCAAGCGCTGCTGTCGCCCGATGGCGGCGTGATTGATGCCGATCCACGTTTCAGCGCCATGCTGTACGCGGCGTGGCCCGGCTGGTGCGGGCGCCGTATCGTGCTGACTGAAGCTGGTTTTGAAGGTCCACCCGGCGTCACAGCGAAAGTGTGCATCGTGCCGGTGGCGGGTGGTGTGCCGGGGGCACAGCGCGTGATGATCAGGCCCAACCGCAGCGGCGCGCTGACGGCCCGCGAACGGACCGTGGCGGAACACTATGCCACGGGCCTATCGTACAAGGAGATTGCGAAAGTGCTGGGTATTTCGCCAGACACCGTTCGGTCTTACATCAAATGCTGCTATACCAAGCTTGCCGTCGGCAACAAGATGCAGTTGCAGGCGGCGCTGGGCTGTCGGAATTAGAGCGCGATATCCGGCACTTTTTTCACCACGCCCGGCTGTTCGGCCGGCGCGCTGGCCGGTACAAAACGGTCCAGGGATGGCGATGCAATTGCCAGTTGCAGGGTTTCAGCGGTCGCCGCCCATTCCGTCGCCAGCAGCTGCGGGTTCTCGTTCAGCTTTTTGCCATAGGTAGGAACGATCTCGCGGATTTTATCCTGCCAAGCAGCGGTCTTCATCCGGTCCGGGAACACTTTCTCCAGCAGCGACAACATGATCGCCGGCGAGGTCGATCCGCCCGGCGACGCGCCTAACAACGCGGAGACCGAGCGATCTTCGGCCACCACAACTTCGGTGCCGAGCTTTAGTACGCCGCCCTGGCCGGGCACATTCTTGATGATCTGGACACGCTGGCCAGCCTGCCACAAGCGCCAATCCTGGTCTTTTGCTTCGGGCATGTAATGGCGCAGCGCTGCCATTTTTTCCTCTTTCGACAGCTCCAGTTGCTGCGCGAGGTATTTGACCAGTGCAAACTCATGCATGCCAACCTGCATCTGCGGAATGATATTCGACGGCGTCGTAGCCTTCGCCATATCGAAGTAAGAGCCGTTCTTGAGATACTTGCTGGACCAAGTGGCAAACGGGCCGAACAACAGCACGGTTTTACCATCCAGCACGCGGGTGTCCAGGTGCGGCACCGACATCGGCGGCGAGCCGGTATCGGCCAGGCCATAGACCTTGGCCAGGTGGCGCGAGGCAATCTCAGGATTGTCCGTCACCAGGAATTCGCCACCGACCGGGAAGCCACCGTATTGCTTAGCCTCAGGAATGCCCGACAGCTGCAACAGCGGCAGCGCCGCGCCACCGGCGCCGATGAAGATGTGGCGCGCATCCACCGTCTGGATGCGGGATTTATCCTTGATGTCGAACGCCGACACTCGCCACGAGCCATCGTCGTTACGCGTGATCGAGCGCACTTCATGGCCGGTCGATACCTTGACGCCGACGCGTTCATTCAAGTGCTTGTAGAACTGGCGGGTGATCGCGCCCAGGTTGACGTCGGTGCCCAGCGGCGAGCGCGTGGCGGTCACGACCTCATCCGGCTTGCGGCCTTCCATCATGATGGGAATCCACTCTTTGATTTTGGCCGCATCGGTGGTCATTTCCATGCCGGCGAACAGCGGCGATGCCTTCAACGCCTCCACGCGCTTGCGAATGAACTCGCGGTTCTCCGCGCCGAAGACCAGATTCATGTGCGGCGTCGAATTGATGAATTCGCGCGGATTGCCTAGCACGCCCTTGCGCACTTGATGCGACCAAAATTGACGCGAAATCTGGAAGTTCTCGTTGATCTCAACCGCCTTGGAAATCTGCACTTTGCCCTTGTCGTCCATCGGGGTGTAGTTCAGTTCGCACAGCGCCGAGTGGCCGGTGCCGGCGTTGTTCCAGCCATTGGAACTCTCTTCCGCCACTTTGTCCAAACGCTCGAACACCTCATAAGTCCAACCTGGTTCCAGTTCAGCCAGATAAACACCCAGCGTCGCGCTCATGATGCCGCCGCCAATCAGCAGCACATCCACTTTACGATCGGCCTTGTCAGCACGGAATTGGCCGCCGAACAGCAAGGAGTAGCCACCCCATACTGCTGCTGCGCCAACCGCCGCGCCAATAAACTGGCGGCGGGAAAAGCGGCGGCCTTGGCTGTCCGCTGGCTGATTGTTATTCGATTGACTCATGGGCTTTATCCTCTTAAGAACTGGGCGGTAATATTAAATCACGCCAGAGAATTCAACCATTGTGGTTAACCGACATTATCTAAGCTTCAACATCACAGATGCGGTCGCGCCCTGCGGACTTTGCCTGATACAGCCGGCGGTCGATCCGGTCCAGGAACACGCTCGGATCATCCTGGTCGCCAGGAATGATGGTGCCCACGCCCATGCTGACGGTCACCAGACGGCCGACGCCGGAGCGGGCGTGCGGGATCTCCTTTTGCGCCACCAGCTTGCGGCAGCGCTCGGCCACGCTGCGGGCGGTGGCCGCGTCCGTTGACGGCAGCAACAAGACGAATTCTTCGCCGCCCAGGCGCGCGCACAGGTCCTGCGAACGGGCCGCGCCGCCATCCAGCGACTGCGCGACCTGGCGCAGGCAGGCATCGCCCTGCACGTGACCGTAATGGTCGTTGTACTGCTTGAAGTAGTCGATATCGACCACCACCAGCGATAGCGGGTGGCCGCTGGTGCGCGCCTTGGCCCATTCAACCTGATACATGGTGTCGAACATGCGGCGGTTGGCGACACTGGTCAGGCTGTCGCGGTAAGACAGCACCTCCAGCTCGCGCTGCAGTTGCAGGATTTTCTCCTCCGCTTGCTTGCGCTCGGTGATGTTGAACATGAAGCCCACCAGCGCCTCCACGCTGCCGTCCTCGCGCCGCACCACATGCACCACGTCACGGATCCAGACGTAGTCGCCATCGCTGGTCAGGGCGCGGTAATCGGCTTCGTGATCGATCCCCTTCTGCGATTGCGACACGCAGAAATCCACGGTTTTCTGACGGTCTTCCTCGTGGATGCGGTCTGCCCAGTCGTTCGCGGACAGCCAGCTGGCCTGCTTCCAGCCCAGCAGCGCCTCGATTTGCGGGCCGATATACGTGAATTGCATGGTGGCCCATTCGATGCGCCAAGGGATGGCCTGGGTGGATTCAAGCAGAGTGCGGTAGACGTCCGGATCGGTCATGGTTGATTGCTTTCAAATACAAAGGCAACGATCATCACGCAAGTCACGGCAATCTGCAAGCGGCACGATTAGCTTATACATTAGGTTATACTTAAGCCAACACATTACGTTACATCTACATAGGAGATGGGAATGAGCCTGTTGCCACGCTTGCTGCCGCTGTTGGTCCTGATTGCTTCTGGAGCCGCCCAGTCCCAGGATCGCGGCGAGGATATCCAGTTGGTGTGCTACGGCGGCGCTGAGAAAACGACCTCCGAAGTGCACTCCGGATTTGAGTGGGATGCGCAGCAGCACAAGTATGTGCCCAAGCAAAGCGTCGAGACGGGCAAGTCGGATTTCCAGGCAACCATCAACGTGTCGGTTCATGGCGACCGTGCCGAAATCCAGCTTCCCAAAAGCCTGATCCCGGCGCTGCATGGCGATAGCAATAATGGCTGGTGGGGTATCGACGACCTGATCGTCGGTCACGATGAAATCCGTGGCCAGTTCCGCTTGAACGGTCTGAATAAACCGCGCCTCTCCATCAACCGCCGCAGCGGCGCTATCACCATCGACGGCATGATCAAGTTTAGCGGCCGTTGCGATCCTGATGATGGCCACCGCCGGTTCTAGGCCGCCAGACTCATGACTGAACCTGCGGTACTCCTGATTCACGGTCTGGGTGGAACCCAGTACGACCTTGGCTCCCTGCACAAACGGCTCAAGAACGCCGGCTTCGTCACTTATTCGATTACCCTCCCCGGCCATGGCGGCCAACCGGCCGACTTGATCGGCGTGCGCGCCGAGGACTGGCTGGAGGCGGTACGGGTGAAGTACCGCGAAATCATCGGCCAGCATGAGGTGCTGCACGTCATGGGCATGTGCATGGGCTCGTTGCTGGCGATTGAGACCTGCAAGCGCGAAGGCCATGCCAAAGGACGGCTGGTGGCGCTGGCGCCGCCGGTATTCATTGATGGCTGGTCGACGCCGTGGTATCGGGGCCTGCGGCATCTGCTGTACTGGATCCCCGGCATGGCCGAGCGCATGCGGGTGGATGAGGAAGACCCGTACGGTATCAAGAATGATGAGCTGCGCGCCATTGTACGGGCCAAATTTGAACGCGGCGATGCGTTTGCCTACAGCTGGGTGCCGCTGGCCTGCATCCGCGAGGTCGACCGCCTGCGCCGCTTGGTGATGCGCGGGCTGTCGCGCATTCCGTGCCCGACACTGGTGATCCATGCGCGCCGCGACGAGTTGACCAGCCTGCGCTCGGCCAACTTTCTGGTCGAGCACATCGGCGCGGGCCAGCGCGCCGGTCAGGCCCGCATGGTCATTCTGGAAAATAGCTACCACCTGATTTGTGTCGACAACGACAAGGAGCTGCTGACCCAACGCGCGCTGGAATTCTTTGGCGTCGGCAGCCTGGGGCAAGGAACTCAGGGCGACGATCCAGCCATGTCGCCAGCCCAGGTCGATGCCCTGCTGGCGGCCGTGCAGGGCGAGCTTGCCCGCGGCGATTTCGCGGCGCTGTATGAGCGCGGCATTCCGGATTTTGCCTGGTATCAGCCCGGCCACAACCGCAGCAGCGGTATTTTCCGCGGCAAGAAGGGCCTGCTGCGTTTGCAGGCCTGGGCCAAGGATGGCCTGGTGCTGAGCGCGTTCGGTACGCCGGTCATCAATGCCGGCATGGTGATGATGCCAGCCACTCTGCAATGCGGCGCTCTGGCGTCACACGGCGTGCTGGAGATGCAGCTGCAGCGTGGCCGCTTGCTGGAAGCACGCTGGTTCCCCGATGATCCAGCGCTGGAAGATGCTTACTTCGGTGGCGAACCGGTGCCCGACCAGCCCAACGTAGCGGAACAAACGCTGGCGGCGGCAGTAGCACTGTCCAAGACGCTGAGCAAGTCGCCGGATGAGCAGACGCTGCTGCGGCTCTATGCCTTGTACAAGCAAAGCACCATCGGCGATAACCACGCCGAACGACCGGGCGCGCTCGATGTGGTGGGCCGCGCCAAGTTCGATGCCTGGGCCGCCCGCACAGGCTTAACGCAGGATCAGGCGATCCTCGAGTACGCCAGCCTGGTGCAGCAGCTCAAGGAAGACGATGCGCCTTCCGTCAAAATGCGCCAAAGCGCGTGCCCAGCGCCACCACGGTGACCAACGCAACGATCGGGCCGACGATGCCGACCATCAGAATGTCGAAGTAGCTTTCGCGATGGGTGGCGCCGCACACTGCCAGCAGGCTGACCACGGCGCCGTTGTGCGGCAGGCTGTCCAGTGTGCCAGCGCCGATCACCGCCACCCGGTGCAACAAGGCCGGATCGATGCCCAGGCTGCTGGACAAGCTCATGTAAGTTGGCGCCAGCGCCTGCAAGGCAATCGTCAACCCGCCGGAGGCGGAGCCGGTCAGCGCGGCCAGCACGTTGGTGGCCACGGCCAAGGAAACCAGCGGTCCGCCCTCGATCGTCAACACCCATTCGCGCACGATGGCGAACGCAGGCAAAGCCGCCACCACCGCCCCGAAGCCGACCAGGCTGGCTACGCTCAGCGCCGGCAGCACTGCCGCATTGGCGCCGGCATCCACACTCTCGCGCAACGTTCGCATGCTGCGGTAATTCAGCGCCACCAGACAGACGATGGCGGCCGCCAGCGCAATCAGCACCGCCCACACGCCGCCCACCGCCGCCATCCTGGTAGCGCCCCACTCCGCCTGCGCCAGATAACTGGCCTGCCAGTGCGGCAGCACCAGCAGGTTCATGCCGAGGTTGCCAACCACGACCACCACCAGCGGCAGCACCGCCACCGCAATGCCCGGCTGGCGCACCGACGCGCTGCCGCGATGCAGTTCAGCCGGATCGAACTCGCGCGCCGCGCTGGCCCGTTCACGCACCAGCGCGCTGTCCACCGCGCTATCGTGCGATGGCCCTCCTGCGTAGCCGAGGCCGCGCCGGCGCGCCACCCGCTCCATCCGCGCCAGCCACAGCAAGCCAAACGCCAGAATGATGACCGTGGCGATGATGCCCAGTCCCGGCGCCGCAAACGGCGTGGTGCCGAAATACGGAATCGGAATCGCGTTCTGGATTGCCGGCGTGCCCGGCATGGCAGTCATGGTGAAGGTGGACGTACCCAGCACGATGGCCGGGGGCATCAGGCTGGTCGGAATATTGCCGGCCTTGAACAGTGCATGCGCCATCGGCGCCAACACGAAGAAGGCCACGAACAGGCTGACGCCGCCGTAAGTCACGATGGCGCCGGCCAGCACCACCGCCAGCACCGCGCGCTTCGGCCCCAGTTTGGCGGTCATGAAATCGGCGATGGTTTTCAGCGAACCGCTGTCGTCCATCAGCTTGCCGAACAAGGCGCCCAGCAGGAACAAGGGGAAATACTGGGCGATGAAGCCGGCGCCGCTGTGCATGAAGGTCAGCGTCCAATGCGCGATTACCGGCTGGCCTGACAGCAGCGCTGCCAGCATCGCGGCCAGTGGCGCCAGCAACAGGATGCTCCAGCCTCGATAAGCCAGCCAGATTAGGAACAGCAGTGCAATCAGTATCCCGGCCAGTCCCATTACCATGCCTCCAATAGTTGATTGAGGTCGAACGATGAACGCTGGCCAATGTCAGCGCCGTGCTGCTCCAGGAACAGGCTGGCAGCGGCGCGGCCTTCATCGCGCAGCAAGGTCAGGAAGGCCCACTCCGCGTTCAGCTTGGAGGACGAACCCAGCTCCGTCATGCGAGTGCTGGTGATGCGGTGGATGCGCATTTGCGCCCAGCGGTAGGTTTCCAGGTCGGCGCGGTTCTCGCCAGCGTCGGCGCTCAGGCTCTGGCGCAGCAAGGCGATCATCCGCAACTCTTTCAGCAGCGGCGAATTGAAGGAGATTTCATTGAGGCGGTTGAGAATTTCGCGGGCGCTGCGTGGCGTGCCAGTCCGTTCCACCGGATTAATCTGCACCAGGATGGTGTCGTGCGATTCGCATTCGCGCACCAGCGGCGTCACGGTCGGGTTGCCGGTATAGCCGCCGTCCCAATAATCTTCGCCGTCGATCCTCACCGCCTTGTACATGGTCGGCAGGCAGGCCGAGGCCAGTAGCGCATCCGCCGATAAGTCTTCGTTGCGGAAGATACGCGCCAGCCCGGTGCGCACATTGGTGGCAGTGATGAACAGGCGGATCGGTGATTTGCGCAGCGCTTCAAAATTGATCTGCTGGCTCAGGATGTTACGCAGCGGGTTCGACTGGCCACTCTGGAAATCGTAGGGTGAGAACACACGCGCCGCCAGATCGAAGGCCAGGAACAGCGGCGACTGGTCCAGCGTCCAGCGCCCCAGCAGCACGTCCCAAGGCCCGCGCCGGAAAGGACTGAGCGACGCCGCCGCCGACACCTGCCGCCAAAATCGTTCCAGCGCCACCCGCGCGCCGGGAGCGCCATCGGCAGCATAGCCGCAAGCCAGCACCGCCGCATTCATGGCACCGGCCGAGGTGCCGGAAATGCCATCAATATCCAGCCACTCCTCTTCCAGCAAGCGGTCCAGCACGCCCCATGTGAACGCGCCATGCGCGCCGCCGCCCTGAAGGGCCAGATCAATCTTTACAGTACCTGGTAAAGCCATCGCTGCTCCTAACGGAATGTGATGCGGTGGACGCGCGCGACAGGATTAAGGTTGTGCGCGTTGCCAGAGATAGCTGCCGGTATTGCCAGCCAGGTCCAGTTGCAGCTGCCCATTCGTCAGCCGGAACGACTCGATGGCATCGAGGTCGGCAGGCAGACGTGCACTCAGCGGACCTGGGGGACACATCATGCGCGTCAATCCCAGCGGCCCGAGACGCAGCCCGCCCTGCGGCGCATCGGCAGGCGTGGTCTGCCAGTTGCCACTGCCACGATTGCAATCGATTTGCGCCGCCAGCCGGCCGTCGGCCTGGAACTGCAATTGGTACTGGTCGGCCCGTTCAGGGCGTATTTCACCTGCACCGGCGGGACGATAGGCCACCAGCGTCCAGCTGGTGCCATTCAGACCGGTAGCTGCCGGTTTCTGCGGCACAGTACAAGCGCTCAAGGAAATCAGGCCAAGTAACAACATGCGACGAAACACTGCTTGCATACTCCCTCCATTCACGTTGGGCCGGTGACGCGATTGCGGCCGTTGCTTTTCGACTGGTACAGCAAGGCGTCCGCTTGCTGGATAAGAATTTGCTGGTCGGCGCTGTGGTCCTGGCCGGGGGCGATGGTGGCCACGCCCAGGCTGATGGTGACCGTACCGGTGGCGCTGGCGGCGTGGCTAATATTCAGCGCCGTCACGCCCTGGCGGATGGCTTCAGCCACGTGCAAAGCGCCCTCGATGTCGGCGCCCGGCATGAGAACGGCGAATTCCTCGCCGCCGTAACGCGCCGCCAGATCCTCCGAACGTCCGACGTTGGCGGCAATCGCACCGGCAATCGCGCGCAGGCATTCATCGCCAGCTTGATGGCCGTAGTTGTCATTGAATTTTTTGAAGAAGTCGACATCGAGCATGATCAGCGACACCAGCTTGTGGTCGCGCTGCGCGCGCCGCGTTTCGTGATCCAATGCCTCGTCAAATGCGCGGCGGTTGGCCAGCCCGGTCAGGCCGTCTTTCATGGCCATCGCTTGCAGGCCGGCGTTGGCTTTTTCCAGTTCGGCGCCGGTGCTGCGCAGCGCGATTTCAATCTGCTCGCGCAGCGCGATCTGCAGCATCAGCTTGCGGAACAGCCACGCCAGCGCCGCCACCGCACCAAAGGTGGCGCCGAGGATTT
The DNA here is from genome assembly GCF_009857445.1 of Duganella flavida. GTDB lineage: Bacteria > Pseudomonadota > Gammaproteobacteria > Burkholderiales > Burkholderiaceae_D > Rugamonas > Rugamonas flavida. The sequence continues at coordinate 7,042 of NZ_WWCN01000010.1, read as the reverse complement.
CCGCCGCCAGCCAATCCCAGTCGGCGAAAATATCCTCGTGCGACAGGCCGGCCGCAACGATCAGCGGGTATTGATCAAGATGGCGGTAGCTGTACAGCCGTTCAAGGCCATCGACCTTGGCAGTCATGAAGCCGGTGCCGGTCGGGCCTTTTTCGCGGTAGGCGGTCAGTACATCGCCGGACGATACGTTCATGCCGATCACGCCCGCATCGAACGGACGGCGGTACATCAACGTGCCATCGTTGAGCGCAAAGAAGGCGGTTCCGGCCTCGCTGAGATTGAGACTGTCGTAGGCACGCTCGAACGAATCGAGCTGCAGCGCCACCAGCGCGACGCCGGCAAACGTGCCATCGGCAAGTTCGATGCGGCGCGACACCGGGATCACCCAATGCCCGGTAGACTTGCTCAGCAGCGGCGCGCCTATGTGGACGGTGGACTGCTTGTGCTCCTTGTGGAAGCTGAAGTAATCGCGCTCGCCATTATTGCCGCTGGCCGACGCACCGAGCGAGCTTGCCACCCAGGCTCCATCCTGATCCAACACGAACAGCCCGCTGATGCCATCGCTGCCCTTGGCCAGTTGCTCCAGGTGCGCGCGCAAGCGCTCGCGCGCCGCCTCGCCGCTGCCCTCATGCCGGACTCGTTCAACGATATTTTCCAGCAGCACATCAGCGATCTTGATTTCCATGGTGGCCTGCGCGGCCAGCATGCGCGCCATGTTCTGCGTGGTCAAGCGGGCTTCCCGCATGCGCACTTCATGCGAAGAAAACACGATCCAGGCGGCGGCCAAAATCATCAGCGCGCACAGCACCGCAAAGCCGATGCTCATCCATGCCAGCACGGGCCGCTTCTTGCTGCCTAGCGGTTGCAGCCGCTGGCCGATGATGGATTGGTCTTGCGTGGGCATCGCGCCTCCGGCAATTTAAGTAGCAGCGCCCGGCGTGCCGATGCTGGCTTCCAGGACATAGCTGGCGGTCTGGTTGCGGCGGGCTGCGTTGCGCATCAGATAGACGCTGACCTTGTAGTGGCCAGCCGTGACTTTGGCCTGATAGCGGCTGTCCAGGCGCTGCCGGCCAGCAGGACACAGGTCAATGCTGCGACGATCTTGTTCATGACGGCTCCTTACGATTTGGGAATACGATTTACCAACTCCTCGCCGCGCTCGAAGGCGCTGATGCTGTCGATGGTGGTCTGCATGATCTGGCCGATTGCCTCTTCCGTGAAGAAGGCCTGGTGGCCGGTGACGATCACGTTCGGGAACGACACCAGCCGCTGGATCACGTCATCGCAAATAATGGTGGACGACAAATCCTGGAAGAACAGGCTGGCTTCCTGCTCGTAGACGTCGATTGCCAGGCCGCCCAACTGGCCGGTCTTGAGCGCCTCGGTGGCCGCTTCGGTATCGACCAGGCCACCACGGCTGGTGTTGACCAGCACGCTGCCACGCTTGGCGCGCGCCAGCGATTCCGCATTAACGATGTGGCGGGTTTCCTCGGTCAGCGGGCAATGCAGTGAGACCACGTCGCTGCTGGCCAGCAGTTCATCAACCGACACGTAGCGTCCACCGAGCGTCTCGAACGCGGCCGACGGATAGCGGTCGTAGCCCAGCACGGTGCAACCAAAGCCGCTCATGATGCGCGCGAAGATGGTGCCGATCTTGCCGGTGCCGATCACGCCCACGGTCTTGCCGTGCAGGTCAAAGCCCATCAGGCCATCGAGGTCGAAATTGCCTTCGCGTGTGCGCGAACTGGCGCGGGCGATCTTGCGGTTGACCGCCAGCAGCAGGCCAACGGCAAACTCGGCCACCGAGTACGGCGAGTAGTCGGTCACGCGCACCACGGCGATACCGTGGCGCTCGGCTGCTGCGGCGTCGATCTGGTTGTAGCCGGTGGAACGGGTCGCCACCAGCCGCGTGCCTTGCTGCGCCAGGATCGCCAGCACCTCGGCATCCACCGCGTCGTTGACGAACACGCATACGGCCTCGCAGCCGGCCGCCAGCGGCGCACTGGCGGCGGTCAGGCGGTCTTCCATGAATCGCAGCTCGTGACCTGCTGTGGCGTTGGCCCTGGTCAGCATGGTTTTGTCATACCGGCGTGCACTAAATACCGCAGTTTTCATGCCGACCTCTTTCATAAATGAATTAGAATCTAAGCAATAGTATTCTAAAAATATTCAAAATGAAAGTTTTAGACAATGACGACTATTAGCGCATTTCTCACCAGCCAGCCGCTGCTGGCATTGTTCCTCACCATCGCCATCGGCTACCTGCTGGGCGCGGTCAGCATCAAAGGTTTGTCGCTTGGTTCGGGCGCGGTGCTGTTCGTCGGCTTGGCGGTCGGTGCTGCGGCGCCCAAGCTAGTGCTGCCTGGCCTGATCGGCAACCTGGGGCTGCTGCTATTTCTGTACGGCGTCGGTATCGCTTACGGCGCGCAATTCTTCCGAGGCCTGACCACCGCCGATGGCATGAAGGCCAATCTGGCGGCGCTGATCGCCGTCGGCGCGGCGCTAGCGCTAACGCTGGCCAGTTCGCACTGGCTGCCGGCCATCGACCTGCCGCACGCGCTGGGCGCGTTTGCCGGCGCCGGCACCAGCACGGCCGCGCTGCAAGCGGCGCTGGCGGTGTTTGGCACGGCGCCGGCCACTGGCTATTCGATGGCTTATCCAATCGGCGTGGCAGTGCCGATTCTACTGCTGGGCCTGTACAACGCGTGGCGCAAGCCCACGCTATCGAGCGCAACGCCAGCCTCGCTGCATATGGAGGAAATTGAGGTCACCGAGTTTTACGTGATCGGCATGACACTGACTGAAGCTGCGCGCAATCTGCCGGCCGGGATTTCCATCGTGGCCATCCGCCGCGGCCACCACAATCTGGTGGCAGAAAACAGCATGCGGCTCGAACGCGACGACGTGCTGCTCATCGCCGGCAACGACAGCAGTGTGCTGCATGACGTGGCGACGCGCTTCGGGCCGGCCCATCCCGGCCGCATCCTGCACGACCGCAAAGACCTCGACTACGAACGCTTCTTCATTTCCAGCGCGGCTGTGGCCGGCCTGCAATTGTCGCAGCTGCAGATTCCCGACGAGCTGCAAGCGCGCATTCTGCACCTGCGCCGCAACGATGCCGACCTGCACCTGACGCCGCACCGCACGCTGGAGTTTGGCGACCGTATCGGCGTGCTGGCGCCGCGCGCCAGCTTCCCGGCGCTGCGCAAGCTGTTTGGTGATTCGATCAAGAGCACCGGCGAAATCAGCTACCTCAGCATCGGCGTCGGCGTCACGCTGGGCTTGGCGTTTGGCGCCATTCATTGGCCGCTGCCGCTGCTCGGCCATTTGTCGCTGGGCTTTGCCGGCCTGCTGCTGGTGGCGCTGCTGCTGGGCCGCCAGCGCCGCACCGGCATGTTCCAGTGGGCGATGCCGATTTCGGCCAACCTGGTGCTGCGCAATTTCGGCCTGACCTTGTTCCTCGCCGTGGTGGGCATTTCGTCCGGCGCCACGTTTGCCGCCACCTTCGCGGAAAACGGCATGCTGTATCTGCTGCTGGGCAGCGCCATCGTCTCGGTGATGGTGATCGTCACCATGCTGGTGGCACTGCTGGTGTTCCGCCTGCCGTTCGATAGCGTAGCCGGGATCGTGGCCGGCGCCACCGGCAACCCGGCCATCCTGGCGTTTGCCAACCGCATCGCACCGACCGACCGGCCGGACGTCGGCTACGCCATGATCTTCCCATCCATGACGGTGCTGAAGATTTTACTGGTGCAGCTGGTCGGCATCCTGGCGCAGTAAGGCGCGCTGGCTGGCGCGCAGCAGGAACACGCCGTACAAGCACAGCGGCAACACCGCCAGCAGTGCCGCGTACGGCAGCACCGAACCATCGTCGCCCGGCGCTGCGCCCAGCATCGACGACACCAGCGCAAAGTCCCACAGGCCGTGCACCACGGTCATCGGCCAGACCGAACGCATACGCAGACGGATCGCCGCATAGCCGATGCCCTGCAAGAAAGCCGCTGCCGATTGCCACAGTGCGCCGTTGAAGTCGCCGGTGGCCAAGCCATTGACCGTGTGCACCACGCCAAACAGCGCCGACGACAATAACACCGCAGGCCAGATGCCAAACCGCTGCAACAGACCTTGTAGCAGAACGGCGCGGAACATCAGTTCTTCCGACACCGCCACCAGCGCCGCGTTGCACGCCACGATCAGCAGCGCCTTCGGCGCCGGCCAGCCGCCCGCCCATGCCACCAGCAACATCAGCAGCGAGTACAGCAGCGGCGGCCAGATCAGCCACAGCGATTTCAACGGTGACGGCGCACCCAGGCCGATGGCGCGGCGCTCGCGCGAGGCCAGCGCCACCAGCAGCGCAAACAAGGCGGCCAGCAACCACGCCAGGCCGACGCCGCCTGCGACCGACTCGGCCAGCGCCTGCTGGCGGCCGCCCGATAGCAGGCGACCCACACCCAGCGTCAAGCCGAGCCAAACTAACAGCGCCAGCAAGGCCAGCGGCAACGTAATATGAAGTTGCTTCATCGGCTTACCAGTACCCCAGCACTTTCCACCACGCGCCGCCCACCACGGCAAACACCAGCAGCTCCAGCACGCACATCACGAAACCGACGCGCCACCAATTGCCCATGGTGACGTAGCCACTGCCAAAGATGATCGGCGAGGTGCCGGTGGCGTAGTGGGTCAAGGTCATCATGATGGCGGAGCCGGCTGTCATCAGCAGCAGGAACGGCACCAGATAGTCCGGCGGCAGCAACTGCGCGCCCACCGACAGGAAGGCAAACAGCATGGCGCTGATGTGCGCTGTGGTGCTGGCAAACAGGTAGTGCGAGAACACGAAGGCCAACAGCAGCACGGTGGCCACAGGCAGCCAGCCCATGCCGCTGGCGACGATGGCATCCTTCATCGCCAGCGCGGCCCAGCTGATCACGCCCAGCTTGTTCAACTGCTCGGCCAGCATGACCAGCGCGCCGAACCAGATCAGCGTGTCCCATGCGCTCTTCTCGGACAGCACGTCGTCCCAGTCCAGCGTGCCGGTGATGATCAGCACGAACAGGCCGAGGAAGGCCACCACCGTCGGATCCAGCGTCCACGCCGGGCCAAAGACCATGGCCGGCAGATTGGCCCACAACACCAGCAGCAGGCCGAACGTGCCGAGCATGACTTTTTCTTTCGGCGCCAGTGCGCCCATGCGCTCCAACTCGCCGCGTGCAAATTGCACCGCGTCCGGCGTGTTTTTCAGCTGTGGCGGCGACAGCAGGTAAATCACCAGCGGCATCAGCAGCAAGCAGGCCAGGCCGGGCAGCAGCATGCACAGCGCCCAGGTGGTCCAGCTCAGGTGGAAGCTCTGATTGCTGGCCTTGGCAACGAAGTCCACCACCAACGGGTTGGGCGCGGTAGCGGTCAGGAACATCGCCGAGGTAATCGGATTGGCGTGATAGTTGACCAGCGCCAGATAAGTGCCGACCTTGCCTTCCGTGCCCTTGGCCGGGTCGGAATCAAAGGCGTTGGCGATCGACTTCATGATTGGGTGGACGATGCCGCCGCCGCGCGCCGTGTTACTCGGCGTGAACGGCGCCAGCACCAGCTCGCACACCGTCAGGCCGTAGCCGATGCCGATGGTGCGCTTGCCCAGCATGGCGATAAAGATCAGGCCGATGCGGCTGCCGAGGCCGGTCTTCTTGAGGCCGCGCGAGATCAGCACCGCCACCACGATCAGCCAGATGAGCGGGCTGGAGAAGCTGCTCAGCGCATCCGCGATGGCGCCCTTGGAGGAAGTCGACGTCACCTGTGACAGCGCCACAATGACGATGGCCATCAAGGCCATCACGCCGATCGGCATCACCTTGAGGATGATGGCAACGATGGTGGTCAGGAAAATCGCCACCAGCGCCCACGCCTTGGGTTCCAATCCCGTCGGACAAGGCAGCGCCAGCAGCACAAACAGCACGGCGGTGGTAATCAGCGCAGGGATCAGGCGGAATGGCACCGCACTATTGAAGTAGCGGAAGGCCGCAGAGAGTTTGGATAGCATGCACACCTTTCATGTCTGAATCTTGCAATGATGATACATGAAAGAAATGCTCAACCGATAACATTCCATCAGGCGACGCGGCGGCGTTGAACAGTCCAAACGCAAAAAAGGGCGGCCACATTCCCGCGCTTCCTGGTGTTGAGCCGTGCGCTAGCGAGCAGCGCTGAAAACCAGCGTGAAGCGCGCGATGGCACCCACAGTGTGCAGCGTGGCCGTGCCGCCATGCAGGTCCATGATGGCACTGACGATGGCCAGGCCCAGCCCGGTCGAACCGCCGTCCGCACTGCGCGCCGGGTCGGCACGGTAAAAGCGCTCGAACAGGTGCGGCGCGTGCTCGGCTGCGATGGGCGCGCCGCAGTTGCTGACGCTGAGGGCCACGCCCTGTGCCAGGGGTGCAGCGTGCAGCTCGATGGTACTGCCCGGTTGCGCATGGCGCACGGCGTTGGACAGCAGGTTGGACAGCGCGCGCCGCAGCAGCGCCGGGTCGGCCAGCAGCGCGCCGTCACCGCTGCAGGCCAGCCGCAGGCCATGCTCCTCGGCCATGCTCTCGTACAGTTCGGCCACCTTGCGCAGTTCGTCCAGCGCCACCAGCGGCTGGCGCGTCAGCAGCACATCGTCCTGGCCGGCGCGCGCCAGGAACAGCATGCTTTCGATCATGCGCGCCAACCGTTCCAGTTCCTCGATGTTAGACACCAGCAGTTGCTCATACTCGCCCCCGCTGCGCGGCTGCGCCAGCATGACCTGGCTCTGCCCCAGCAGGTTGGTGACCGGGGTGCGGAACTCGTGCGCCAGATCGGCCGAGAAGCCCGACAGGCGGGCGTAGCTCTGCTGCAGGCGCGCCAGCATGGCGTTGAGCGCATCGACCAGTGGCTGCAATTCGGACGGTGCGGCGCCGGCGTCCAAGCGCTGGCCGGAGGCGCCCGGTGTGACGCGCGCCGCGTGGGCAGCCAGTACCCGCAGCGGCCGCAGGCCGTGGTACAGCATACCGGCCGCACACACGGCCGCCGCCAG